>CAWJKE010000007.1:0-660000 GCA_963843455.1 uncultured Actinomycetota bacterium | reverse complement strand
CCGATGAAGGACGTGGACGGCTGCGATAAGCCGCGGTGAGGCGCTGAACAGCCTTTGACCCGCGGATCTCCGAATGGGGCAACCCGGCCAGAGTAATGTCTGGTCATCTCCAGCTGAATATATAGGCTGGTTGAAGGTAAGCGGGCGAACTGATACATCTAAGTAGCCCGAGGAAAGGAAAGAAACATCGACTCCCTGAGTAGCGGCGAGCGAAACGGGATGAGCCCAAACCGTGCCTGCGCGATAGCTTGCAGGCGTTTCAGGCACGGGGTTGTAGGGCTGGTTTTGGATCGGCTGCATCCGATCCGGGAAGTTACAAAATTCCGATATAGCCGAACCGGCTGGGACGCCGGGCCACAGGGGGTTAGAGCCCCGTAGGCGACATGTCGGTCTCTTCCTTAACCAGTACCTGAGTACTGCCGGACACGTGAAATCCGGTAGGAATCTGCGGGGACCACCTCCGCAAGGCTAAGTACTAACTGGTGACCGATAGTGGACTAGTACCGTGAGGGAAAGGTGAAAAGCACCCCGGGAGGGGAGTGAAATAGAACCTGAAACCGTGTGCTTACAAGCGGTCGGAGCAGCCTTCGGGCTGTGACGGCGTGCTTTTTGCATAACGAGCCAGCGAGTTATGGTATGCGGCAAGGTTAAGCGTGAGCGGAGCCGTAGCGAAAGCGAGTCTGAATAGGGCGTTTTAGTCGCATGCTGTAGACCCGAAGCCGAGTGATCTATCCATGGGCAGGGTGAAGCGAGGGTAAGACCTCGTGAAGGCCCGAACCCACGTCGGTTGAAAACGGCGGGGATGACCTGTGGATCGGAGTGAAAGGCTAATCAAACTCGGAGATATCTGGTTCTCGCCGAAATATATTTAGGTATAGCCTCGCGTGTTTACTTGCGGTTGTAGAGCACTGTTTGGGCTAGGGGCCCCCTAAAGGTTACCGACCTCAGACAAACTCCGAAGGCCGTCAGTCAAGAGCGCGGGAGTCAGGCTGCGGGGGCTAAGCTCCGTAGCCGAGAGGGAAACAACCCAGACCATCAGCTAAGGTCCCTAAATCGTGGCTAAGTGGGAAAGGATGTGCGAGTGCACAGACAACCAGGAGGTTGGCTTAGAAGCAGCCATTCCTTGAAAGAGTGCGTAATAGCTCACTGGTCAAGTGTTCACGCGCCGACAATCCAACGGGGCTCAAGTCACGTACCGAAGCTATGGGATTCGTGCCACTTTGTGGCCGGATCGGTAGGCGAGCGTTCCCATGCCGGTGAAGCGGCGGCGTAAGCCAGCCGTGGAGGCATGGGAAGTGAGAATGCTGGCATGAGTAACGAAAGGCGAGTGTGAAACTCGCCCGCCGAATGCCCAAGGTTTCCTGAGCAATGCTAATCAGCTCAGGGTTAGCCGGGTCCTAAGCCGAGGCCGACAGGCGTAGGCGATGGATAACTGATTAATATTTCAGTGCCACCATCAAGCGTTTGAGCAATGGGGTGACGCGGAAAGGTAAGCGGACCGTGGCGTTGGTTGTCCACGGACAAGCGTGTAGGGCGGTCTCTAGGAAAATCCGGAGGCCACATAAGCCTGAGGCGTGATGTCAGCTGGCGTATGCCGGCGAGCCGCCGATCCTCTGCCGCCAAGAAAAACCTCTAGCGAGTTTCGATGTGTGCCCGTACCAAAACCGACACAGGTGGGCAGGTAGAGAATACTAAGGCGATCGAGAGAACTATGGCTAAGGAACTCGGCAAAATAGCCCCGTAACTTCGGGAGAAGGGGCGCCCCATTAGGGTGAAAGAATTTACTTCTGGAGCCTGAGGGGGCCGCAGAGTCTAGGCTCAAGCGACTGTTTACCAAAAACACAGGTCTCTGCTAAGTCGAAAGACGATGTATAGGGGCTGACGCCTGCCCGGTGCCGGAAGGTTAAGTGGAGGTGTTAGTCGCAAGGCGAAGCACTGAAATTAAGCCCCGGTAAACGGCGGCCGTAACTATAACGGTCCTAAGGTAGCGAAATTCCTTGTCGGGTAAGTTCCGACCTGCACGAATGGCGTAACGACTTGAGCACTGTCTCAGCCATAGACTCGGTGAAATTGTAGTATCGGTGAAGATGCCGATTACCCGCGACAAGACAGAAAGACCCCGTGAACCTTTACTGCAGCTTGATATTGGAGCTTGGTGCACTTTGTCCAGGATAGGTGGGAGACTTTGAAGCGTGGACGCTAGTCCTCGTGGAGTCACCCTTGGGATACCACCCTTAGTGTATTGGGCTTCTAACGGTAGGCCGTGATCCGGCTACCGGACAGTGTCTGGCAGGCAGTTTGACTGGGGCGGTCGCCTCCTAAAATGTAACGGAGGCGCGCAAAGGTTCCCTCAGCACGGTCGGCAATCGTGCGTAGAGTGTAAAGGCATAAGGGAGCTTGACTGCGAGACCAACAAGTCGAGCAGGTGCGAAAGCAGGCCTTAGTGATCCGGCGGTAGCAAGTGGAAGCGCCGTCGCTCAACGGATAAAAGGTACTCCGGGGATAACAGGCTTATCCTCCCCAAGAGTCCACATCGACGGGAGGGTTTGGCACCTCGATGTCGGCTCATCGCATCCTGGGGCTGGAGTAGGTCCCAAGGGTTGGGCTGTTCGCCCATTAAAGCGGTACGCGAGCTGGGTTCAGAACGTCGTGAGACAGTTCGGTCCCTATCTGTCGTGGGCGCAGGAGATTTGCGGGGACTCGTCCCTAGTACGAGAGGACCGGGATGAACAGACCTCTGGTGTATCAGTTGTCGTGCCAACGGCACCGCTGGATAGCTACGTCTGGAACTGATAACTGCTGAAAGCATCTAAGCAGGAAGCAGACCCCAAGATGAGATCTCCCACTAGGTAACTAGGTAAGACCCCTGGTAGACCACCAGGTTGATAGGCTGGATGTGTAAGGGCAGCAATGTCTTCAGCAGACCAGTACTAATCGGTCGAGGTCTTGACTTAATACATTACTTACGCTTTCTTCACTATGCAGATTTGAGGGTGCGTGCGAGACGCGCTCCGGAATAGTCTTCAAAGTTTCCGGTGACCATAGCGAGAGGGACACACCTCTTCCCATTCCGAACAGAGAAGTTAAGCCTCTCAACGCCGATGGTACTGCAGGGGCGACCCTGTGGGAGAGTAGGAAGTCGCCGGGATTAATCTAGAGCCCGCCAGTGATGGCGGGCTCGACCTTTTTGGGGCGCTTGTGTCTCCTGCGGCACCGCCTATAATGCAGTGAGGCCCGACCGGGCCTTGAGGTAAGCTGCGCAACCACGGGAGGCGGTCTTGACGGCGAAGGTCGAGTGGGGTCTGCGAGGAGTCATCGTGCCGCTGATCACACCGTTCAAGGACGATCTCAGCGTCGACTTTCCCGGGGTCTCCAAGCTGGTGGACTACTACATCGAGGAGGTGGGGTGCGACGGCTTGGTGCCGTGCGGAACCACCGGGGAATCGGCCACACTCTCTCACAAGGAGCACGCTGAGGTTATCGAGGCGGTGGTCAAGCAGGCGCGCGGCCGCGTACCGGTCATCGCTTCCGCCGGATCGAACTCCACCAAAGAGGCGGTGGAGCTCACCCGGGTAGCGGCGGAACTTGGTGCCGACGCGACTCTTCAGGTCTGTCCCTACTACAACAAACCTACTCAGGCGGGTCTCTTGAACCATTTCGCCGCCATTGCCGAGGCCTCCGAGTTGCCGCTGATCATCTACAACATCCCGGGCAGAACCGGCCGCAACATCGAGCCGACGACAATCGTGCGGTTGTGGGACAAGATACCGAACGTCGTGGGCTTGAAAGACTGCTCTTGCGACATCCACCAGACGATGGACATCTACCGAGGCACTGATCCGGAGACGTTCAAGATCTACTCGGGCGAGGACATCATGACCCTGAGTCTGCTTGCGCACGGCGCAGCGGGGGCGATCGCTGCGGTTGCTCACGTGGTCGGACCCGAGGTCAAGCAGATGTGCAAGGCCGTGTGGTCGGGGCGTATCGTGGATGCCAGGGATATCCACTACCGCATCATGGATTTGGTGGACGCACTGTTCGTCGAGCCGAACCCCACGCCCGTCAAACAGGCTGTCGAGTGGCTCGGACTGCCGGCCGGCCCGCTGCGCCCGCCTCTCGAGCGTCTCACGCCGGCCGGGCAGGAGACCCTGCGGGCGGCTCTGGTGGCCGGAGGGTGGCTCACCTAGAGAAGACCGCCCGCGACCTGCAGTCCACGCTTTCCACAACGCCTTGTTCCGTCCAAGGTAGTAGGTCCTCCCGCGTTTTCTAGGGCTACCGTGACGTCGATAGCCGGTGCCGCCTGAACGGATTCAAGGTCGGGCGGACCAGGCCGATATATCGACATGGCGGGCAATAGCGGGGAAGGGGCCGACTTGCAGTACTACCTGGCCATCTGGTCTCTACTTGTCGGGCTGGTCATCGGCAGCTTCCTGAACGTCGTCATCTACCGAGTGCCGCGCCGTGAGTCGCTGGTGAGGCCGGGTTCTCACTGCCCAGGCTGTGGAACGGCCATCCGCTGGTATGACAACATCCCCGTGGTGAGTTGGGCGATGCTGCGCGGCCGGTGCAGATCGTGCCGCACGCGCATAGCCATCCGTTACCCCCTTGTCGAAGGGATCACTGGAATCGCATTCCTGGCGGCTTTCTTGCGGTTCGGCCCCTCGGCGACGCTTCCGCTCGCTTGGGCGTTCATCGCGGTCGTCGTCACCTTGGCCTTCATCAATCATGATCACTCCGTGATCCCCAATCGGATCGTCTTTCCGGCCGTGGGCTGTGGTCTTGCCGCCTCCATCGCTCTCGATAGCCATCACTGGTGGCAGTACGTCGCCGCGTGCCTGGGTGCAGGGCTTCTGGCGCTGTTGGTGTCGCTGGTGAGGCCCGGCATCACTCGCTTCGGCGAGTTCAAGATGGCCCTTCTCCTGGGCGCAGTACTCGGTCCCTACGTTCTCGTGGCGGTGCCCGCGGCAGTGCTCGCGGGGACGATTGTAGGAATGTCTCTACTTTTTCGCGAGAAATACCGATTAAGAGCAAGGACGGTCTTTGTGCCGTACCTAGCAGCCGGTGCAGTGACGGCCATGTGCTTTGGTCAACTGGCGTTTCATCTGTATGCGGGCGTGTAGAACAGACAGGGATGTGAAGGAACACGTGAAAGTCGATCATGAAACTGATGGCAACATCGACGCCGAGGTGATGAGGTGGCTCTAGGACTATTACAGGGCGGACCCCTAGCGCTCGATATCGGCTCGTCCACCGTCACCGCCATCGAGTTGGCGGGAAGCGGGAGCAAGCTGAAGCTGCGCCGGTTCTATGAGGCTCCTTTGCCGGATGGTCTCGTCGTCGACGGTGAGATCGTCGACGCCGACCTCTTCGGTCGGGAGCTCAAGGGCTTTGTGCACCGCAACGGCCTGCGGGGCCGCGCGACACAGGTGGGCGTGAGCAACCAAAAAGTCATAGTGCGGAACATCGATATGCCCGACATGACAGAGGCTGAACTGGTCGGCGTCATCGAGTTCCAAGCTCAGGACTACATACCCATCCCCGTCGAGGAAGCGGTGCTCGACTTCCAGATACTCGGGCGCAAGACCGATGCCGAAGGGCAACCGCGGCAGGAAGTGCTCTTGGTGGCGGCTCAGAGGGCCATGATAGACATACTATTGAGTTCGCTCAAACAGGCTGGTCTGAAGGTATTGGGAGTGGACGTGTCAAGTCTGGCCCTCATACGGGCACTCGTTCCCGCCGCATCCTTCCTTGCTGATCCCTCGCGAGCCGGCCTCTGCCGAGGGCTGGTAGACATCTCGTCGTCCGTCTCCACGCTCGTCGTCGCAGTCGACGACGCGCTCAAGTTCACCAGGGTCATCAACTTCTCGAGTGATCGCTTCGCGAGAGTGATCTCGGAGCAGCGGGGCATACCGTTCGAGGACGCCTCGGGTCTGGTGCAGACCGTCGGGCTGCCGGGTCCGCTCGCTCCAGAGGGAGACGTCTACTCGCCCGCTGTGATAGCCGATACGCAGCTCCAGGCCGGCAAGGCCGCGGCCGAATTGGTCGACGAGATCCGGCGTTCGTTCGATTACTACCAGGGGCAGGATGGTGTCAACCCGGTGAAGGAGCTTGTGCTCAGCGGCAGGGGTACGCTGATCCGCAATTTGGACTCGCACTTGTCCGAAGCACTGCAGCTTCCCGTCGTCATCGGAAACCCACTGAGCCGCGTCTCGGACAACTCGTCGAGCCTGTCCGACGACACCCTGGCCCTCATAGGCCCGTCACTTGCCGTCGCCATCGGCCTGGCACTGCCCGAGGAGCGTTGACATGGCTCGTCGTGTAAACCTCATACCGCGTTCTGAGCGGCCTCGTACCAGCACCGACTGGGGTCTGCTGGCCATGGTCGGATTGTTCATCGTGGTGATCTTTGCTCTAGGGTTCGGCTACTACGTCTTCAGCAACGTGCTCGATGGACGAAAGCAGGAACTGGCCGACCTTCAGATGCAGACCGCCGCGCTCGAGCAGCAGGTCCAAGCCCTGCAGCAGTACGAACAGTTGGCGCTCCAGAGAGAGGACGTTCAGGGGGTGGTCCAGAGTATCTACTCTAACCGCACGCTGCTCTCCGACGTGTTGGATGCAGTAAGTCTCGTTGTTCCCGAGAACGCCTGGTTCAACAGCCTACAGGTCTCGGCATCCGATCCGGTGCCCGCGGCAACCGGCGCGGACGCGCAAGCAGCGGGCGACGGCCAGATAAGTATCGAAGGGCAGACGTACAGCTTCGAAGACGTATCTCGGCTCATCGTACGGCTGCAGCTCATCCCGTCAATCACCGGTGTGGAGTTGACGTCGGCAAGCCAGGCTCGGGAAGCGAGCGGATCCCAGCTCGAGCTCAAAGGGTTCTCCGTCGCCGCCTCCGTACTCAACAAGCAGCCCGCCAGCGCGCTGCCGCTGACCGAAGTGGAGGTGCAGGCCCAATGAGTCGCAAGGTCCGTATGGCCCTTTCTGGCGTGGCCCTCGTTGTTGTCGTGGCAGTGGCGTGGTTCTTCCTGATCTCTCCGCTCCGGGCGGATATCGCGGAGGCCGACCGCGCCATAGCCACAGAGTCGGCCAGACTCTCAGCCGCGCAAGCCAAACTGGCTCAGGCCGAGGTCACTCGCGCCGAGGGCAAGAAGAACCAGGCACGCCTTCTCGAGCTCGCGAAGATGGTTCCCGACTCCGGGCATGTGCCGAGCCTGCTGGTGCAGATCCAGGACCTCGCAGATCAATCCGGGATAAAGTTCATCTCGGTGAGCCCGGGCGAACCCAGGGAGTCCGAGGGCTTCCAGATCATCCCGCTGACTCTTGAGTTCAGCGGCAGCTACTTCGACTTGAGCGACTTCGCCTACCGGACCGAACAGCTGGTGGCCGGCCCTGGGAGACTGCTCACGGTGAAGTCCGTCCAGCTCAAGTTGGACACTCAGACTGCTGAAGACAGTGGGACGCCGGTCAAGGACAATCCGGACCTGAGCGTCTCCATGGTCCTTTACGCCTTCAGCATGGACCAGGTGGCTGCGGCCCAACCGGCGGTGGCACAGTCCTCCACGGGCGAACTTGCCGGCCCGGATGCTACCGGTACCACAACCACGACCGCGAAGTAGGGGAGAAAGACGATGAAGTTGCAGCGATATCGCCATCTTCTCGCCGCCGGGCTTGTCGTGGCCGGGTTCGCCGCGTTGCTTGCGGGTTGCATGGGCACGGGGAGCGCTGGCTCCACCACAAGCAGCCTGCGGCAGGCGCGGGTGTCCACCACGGCGCAGTCTGTCGCCGACGCAGGCCAGCAGCCTGTTATCGTAGCTCCGGCCGATTTCTATTCCAGCTTTCAGAGCAAGGATCCCTTCATCCAGCAACAGGTCATGACAGCGACAACCCTGCAAACGAGCCCGACCTACGTGGCGCCGCCTGCGGCATCTACCACGACTACCACCGCGCCCGGTGGAGGGGCCACGACTACAACCTCGACCTCGACCACCAGCACGAGCAGTCCCACCACGTCTACCACCTCGTTCTTCACCCATATGATCCAGGTGCTCGCGGTGGGTGTTGTTGGCGACCTTCCTGCGGTAACCTTCCAGGTTGACAACAACGTCTACCCGAATCAGAGGGAGGGGGATTCGGTCTCCACGAGTTGGGGCGACATGAAGGTGGTCGGCATCAACACCGATGCCAAGGTAGTGACCCTCCTTCACGACGGACAGACCTTGACCCTGGCGGAGCACCAGATCCTCTTCGAGTAGGGCTTCCGCGGCTTCCGCGGAGTCCCTACCGCCCGGGAGCGACAACGTCCCCGCAGACGCAGGGGTCAAGGGAGCCACATATGAGCACGCTTCGCATGACCACCGCCGGCGAGTCCCACGGTCCGGCTGAGGTCTGCGTGCTCAGCGGCGTGCCGGCGGGGCTGGAGGTCGCCACGGAGGCCATCGACCGTGAGCTGGCCCGGCGGCAACTTGGCTACGGGCGCGGGGGACGGATGTCCATCGAGGCCGACCACTGCCGCTTCCTCGCCGGGGTCCGATACGGAGCTACTCTCGGAAGCCCGATAGCGATCCTGGTGGAGAATCGTGACCACGTCAACTGGGTTGATTCCATGTCCCCCGAACCTTTGCCCGAAGGGCGCGGGGAAGCCGCAGCGCTGACCATACCCCGTCCCGGGCATGCCGACCTTACAGGACTGGCCAAGTACGGCCACGACGACGTGCGCAACGTGCTCGAGCGGGCGAGCGCACGCGAGACAGTAGCGAGGGTAGCCGGGGGAGCGGTGTGCAAGAGACTGCTGGCCGAAGTGGGAGTGACGGTCAGGGGACGAGTCATGAGCATAGGGCCTGTGGAGATGGAGGCCCAAGCCGATTTGGCTCGCCCCGCGTCCATCGATTGGGAGGCAGTGGAGGTCTCGGCCGTCGGCTGTGAGGACGCAGGACTCTCCCGGAGGATGTGCGAGGCCATCGATCAGGCGCGGAGTACCGGGGAGTCGCTGGGCGGTGTGTTTGAGATATGGTGCTGGGGTCTCTGTCCCGGGCTCGGAGGTTACGCTCGGTTCGAGGACAGGCTCGACGGGATGCTCCTCGGCGCCATAGGAGCGATACCCGCTATCAAGGGGGTGGAGATCGGGCATGGGTTCGCGGACGCCAGCCGCCCAGGGTCCAAGGTGCACGATCCCTTCGTCATGATGAGCGATGACACTTCCCGCTGGATAGGCCGCTCTGGGAACAACGCCGGCGGGCTCGAGGGAGGCATGAGCAGCGGGATGCCCTTGGTAGTCCGCGCGGCCATGAAACCGATCCCCACGCTCACCACTCCGCTCCCCTCGGTAGACACGGCGACGATGGAGGTCGTAGCGGCGCACGTGGAGCGCAGCGACGTCACCGCCGTACCTGCAGCCAGGGTCGTCGCGGAGGCCATGGTGGCCTATATCGTCGCCGGCGCGTACGTGGATAAATTCGGCGGCGATAGTATGCGCGATCTGCTGGATTCAGTGGCCGCCTACGAGCGAAGGCTTGAAGAGCGGGGGCTATGGCACCGCTCCTAGTTCTCGCCGGGTTCATGGGCAGCGGCAAGAGCGCGGTCGGCGCTCTGAGTGCCCGGCTTCTCGGCTGGCGCTTCGTCGATCTGGACGATGAGATCGTCAGGAACGCGGGGATGACGATAGCCGAGGTCTTCGAGCACCACGGCGAGGCGGACTTTCGCCGGCGGGAGGTAGAAGTTCTCAAGCAGATTCTCGAACGACAGGCGCAGGGAGAGGGTCTCGTGCTCGCGCTGGGTGGCGGCACCCTCCAAAGCGCTGAGGGGACTGGGATACTGAAGGGGCTGGGAGGGGTGGTTTTCCTCGACACCGACGCGGAGTGTGCATGGGAGCGGGCGCGAGGAGGCGCCAGACCGCTCGCGCAGGACCGTGATGCTTTTGTTGCTCTTCTAGCAGCGCGGCGCCCGGTCTATGAGAGCACCGCAGACTGGATAGTGCCGGTAGGCGATCGAAGCGTCGAGGAGATAGCACGTGAGATCGTGCTGATGGTGCGGGCCACGGGCCCGGTGTGGCCTAGAACTTGGGGTGTCCAGATCGTCTCGACGACGCGCCGTTCGTCCATCGTGGGCGGGCAAGGCTGTCTCGCGTCACTGCGTGGCTTGGCTGCGGATGCGGCCGCAAAGGGTGTACGTCTGTTCGTCATAACCGACCAGAATGTGGAGCGGGTCTGGGGGCAAACAATACGTGAC
Organism: uncultured Actinomycetota bacterium; assembly: GCA_963843455.1. Classification (GTDB taxonomy): domain Bacteria; phylum Actinomycetota; class Thermoleophilia; order RBG-16-64-13; family RBG-16-64-13; genus CAIQPS01. The sequence continues at coordinate 649,776 of CAWJKE010000007.1, read as the reverse complement.
CTGCTGAAGCAGCAGATCGAGGACCAGCGAACGCTGGCGCTGGAAGCGGGGGAGCGAAGCAAGACCGCGCACGGGCTCGAGCGCTGCTGGGACTGGCTGGCGTCGCGGGGTGCGCGGCGAGACGATGTCGTCGTGGCACTTGGAGGCGGAGTGGTAGGTGATCTGGCCGGTCTTGCGGCGGCGACCTACCAACGAGGCGTGGAACTATGGCAGATCCCTACCAGCTTACTTGCTCAGGTCGACTCGAGTGTGGGGGGAAAGACCGCGGTCAATCTGGAGGCGGGCAAGAATCTCGTAGGGGCCTTCTATCAGCCCGGAGTGGTAGTCATCGATGCGGATACGCTGGCGACACTCCCGCAGGTCGAGTTTACGAACGGTCTCGGCGAGGTCGTCAAATATGGGCTTCTGTCTGGGCAGATGCTTCTTGGTTCGCTGGAGGAGCGGAGCGGGTTGGTCCGCGAGCGGGATGCGGGTTTCATGAGCGAGGTGGTAAAGACCTGCGTCCGCTACAAGGCGGCGATCGTCGATGAGGACGAACTCGACACCGGCCGGCGTGCTGTTCTCAACCTGGGCCACACCACCGGGCACGCACTGGAGGTGAGCGTCGGGTACGGTAGCCTCAGGCACGGCGAGGCGGTTGGACTGGGTCTAGTGGTCGCCTTGGCCATCAGCGAGGAGTTGTTAGGACTGGACCGGGAGGTAAGACGGCGGATAGTGAGACTGCTCACCGATCTCGGGCTTCCCACGACCTGGGCGCTGCCTCCGGCCGACGCGATCTGGGCCGCGATGGCCCGGGACAAGAAAGCGACGGCCGCTTCCAGCGGTTTTGTGGGGCTGCGCGCGCTGGGGGAACCGGTGTGGGGTCTCGACCTGCCCAGTAACCTCTTCCATGAAGCATTGGAGGTGATACGCGCATGAGCCGCTTGGTGGTACTGCATGGGGTGAACCTCGACCTTCTGGGCGAGCGCCCGGTGGCGCATTACGGCACGATCACACTCACAGAACTTGAGCGAGCGGTCGTGGACGAGGCGCGACGACTGGGCTGGGAGTGCGTGTGCCTGCAAACCAACCATGAGGGCCACTTTGTGGAATACCTGCACGAGCACAGGCGCGCCGACGCTATGATCGTGAATCCGGGGGCCTGGACGCACTACAGCTATGCCATACGCGACGCCCTCGAGCTTGTGAGTTGCCCCATAGCCGAAGTGCACCTGTCTGACGTCACCGCGCGCGAAGAGTGGCGCCGCCATTCCGTCATTACCCCGGTAGTGACGTTCACCATCTCCGGAAAGGGCGTCGAAGGGTATATCGAAGCGGTGCGCCGACTGATGGAGATGAGCGGCGGGTAGTGTACAATTCAGGGTCGCGTCTTGACTGCACAACAGATCGTCGGAGGCCGGTAGAGTGATCTCGACCAACCAGTTCAAGGTAGGTATGACCATCAGGTTCGAGGGAGATATCTACCGCATCGCCGAGTATCAGCACGTCAAGCCGGGCAAGGGCGGCGCGTTCGTTCGCACCAAGCTGCGCAACGTGTCTACGGGCTCACTTGTGGAACGGACATTCCGTCCCGAGACAAAGTTCGAGCAACTGCGCACCGAGAGCCGCCCGATGACCTATCTGTATGAGGAGCCCGATCAGGTCGTGTTCATGGACGCAGAGTCCTACGAGCAACTGGCGCTTCCAAAGAGCATTCTGGAGGGCCGCCTCGACCTGATGACTCTGAACATGCAGGTGGAGGTCGTATACATCGACGAGGAGCCGTTCGACGTGGAGCTTCCGACTTTCGTCGATCTCAAGATCACCGAGACCGCTGCAGGAGTGCGAGGTGACACGGTGTCGGGTGGATCCAAGGCCGCCACGCTCGAGAGCGGGGCGATCATTCAGGTGCCTCTGTTCATCGAGCCTGGGGAAGTCATCCGGGTGGACACTCGCACTCGGGAGTACGCGACGAGGGCGTAAGGGGGCAGCATCGTGACTCAGTATCTGATCGCCATGAGTGTCCTCGAGGCCATAGTTCGCGGCTCCCTCGAGAACGATGAGCGCCTGCGAATGCACACGCCGCCGCCCTTGACGCGGGCCCGTCCTGTCGAGATCGCCGTCGATGGGGAGCAGTGCCGTATAGCGGTCCAACTCGATACCCGCATGGGCGAACCTCTTCCCGCACTGGCCTCCAGCGTCCGTCGGACCATCGCCGGGTCACTCGGGGCCATGACCGGACTGACGGTGGTGGCAGTCGACGTTACTTTTAGCGGCGTATTCCCCTCCAGCGTCTAACCCGCGTCGCATGCCCACGGGTCGCAGAAGCGCGCGGCGCCAGGCCGTCTTTGTCCTCTATCAGCAGGATCTGCTCCAGTTGACGCCTGAGGAGGCCCTTGTGCGCGCCGGCGGGGCGGACGTCGACGACTACACGGCAGAGCTTGTCGGCGGTGTGGGCGCGCACCGCGGCGAGATCGATGCGGTGCTCGAGAAGCATATCGAGGGCTGGAGCCTGCAGCGGCTGGGAGTACTCGAGAGGGCCATACTACGACTGGCGGTCTTTGAGCTCAGGTGGGAACCGGAAGTTCCTCCTGCCGTGGTGATAGACGAGGCGGTCGGATCCGCGAAGCGCTTCTGTTCCGACGAAGCCGGATCCCTGGTCAACGGAGTACTGGGCAGTGTGGCCGGGTCGGTCCGCGTGCAGGAGGCCGAAGCGTGACCGACACACCAGCGCGACTCCTCGAGCAGCTTCATTTGCCGGACGACCTGCGGACGCTGGACCCCGACTCTCTCCGCCGGCTTGCCGCGGAGATCCGCGAAGAGATAATCACGACCATCTCGGAGAACGGCGGGCACCTAGGGGCAAGCTTGGGGGTCGTTGAACTGACCATAGCGCTCCACGCTGAGCTGAACACCCCCCAGGATGCAATAGTCTGGGATGTGGGGCACCAGTCCTACGCTCACAAATTGCTCACCGGACGACTCGACTCGTTCGGCTCGATCCGCACCTATGGTGGACTATCTGGGTTTCCCTGCCGGGGCGAAAGCCCCTATGACGTCTACGGCACCGGCCACAGCAGCAGTTCGGTGAGCGCCGCCGTCGGCATGGTGGCCGGCAAGCACCCGGGCAGAGTGGTGGCGGTCATCGGAGACGGCGCGCTCACGGGGGGTATCGCCTATGAGGCCCTCAACCACGCCGGGCATCTGGGTATACCCGTCCTCGTCATCCTGAATGACAACACGATGTCCATAGAAAAGAACGTCGGGGCCATGAGCGCCTACCTATCGCGTCTACGCACCGAGCCGACGCTTTACCGGCTCCGCCGGGACATGGAGCGCCGGTTGCAGAGACTCCCGGGCGTAGGAGAACGGGTCGCGGCCGTGGGCGAGCAATTGAAAGACAGCATCAAGGCGGCACTCGTGCCGGGCATGTTGTTCGAGGACCTGGGCTTCACCTACGTAGGCGTGATCGATGGACACGACATAGAGGAACTCAGGGCCAGCATCAGGCGGTCGCTGGCGGTTGAAGGGCCGGTACTTCTCCACTGCCGAACGGTCAAGGGCAAGGGCTATCCGCCCGCCGAGCAGCAACCGGGGCGCTATCACGGCACGCCCAGGTTCTCTGTCGAGACCGGCAAGAGCCTTGACCCCGAGGGACCCACCACTTTTACCCGGGCATTCGGGGAGGCGGTCGTCGAGTTGGCTCGCACCGACGATCGGGTGGTGGGTATCACTGCCGCCATGGCAACAGGAACGGGTCTGGATCTACTGCGCGAGGCCTTGCCCGATAGGTTCTTTGACGTCGGCATAGCCGAGGCCCACGCCGTCGCGTTCGCCGCGGGACTCGCGGTCACGGGCAAGCGGCCGATCGTGGCTATCTACTCGACTTTCTTACAGCGCGCCTTCGACCAAGTCATAACCGACGTGTGTCTGCAGCGGCTCCCGGTCGTGTTCGCGGTCGATCGGGCCGGCCTGGTGGGTGAAGACGGGCCCACCCACCACGGGGCCTTCGACCTTTCCTTCTTGCGGATAGTCCCCGGCCTCACCGTATTCGTGCCCAAACACGAAGCTGAACTTCAGCGCATGCTTGCCACCGCGCTGTCTCTGGATGGCCCGTCCGTCATCCGGTATCCGCGCTCAGCCGGCATAGGCGCGCGGCTCGAACGGCCCATAAGGCCGCTCACGGGGCCCTGGGTCGATGTGGTGCGTCGGGGTGCGGACGTCCTCGTCTTGACGGTGGGACCGGCCACTTTGTGGGCCGAGACCGCCGCTGAATTGCTCTCCTCCAAAGGGATCGAGGCGACGGTGGCGGGGGTGAGAAGGGTGCATCCCTTGGACGAGGAGGCCATACTGGAACTCGTCAACGATCATCCGGCGGTCGTGACAGTCGAGGACAACGCGCTTGCCGGTGGGTTCGGCTCGGCTATCCTCGAATTCATGGCTGCCGAGGGGCTATGCCGTCCGATAGCTCGTCTTGGCCTGCCCGATGCCTTCGTGTGTCAGGGGTCCCTCGACCTGTTGCGCCGCGATGTGGGGCTGACCGCGCATGCGATCGCTGAGACGGCTGAACGACTCGTCCGTGGCCCGTCCGCGGACGCCTCTGACTCTCTCACCCCGTAGGGCGCCACCGTGGCTCGAGGCGCTCGTATCCGTCTCGACGAGTTGGTCTTGTCTCGGGGGCTAGCGCCCAGCCGCACTGCCGCACGTGCCCTGATCATGGCCGGCCTGGTGCGGGTGAGGGGGGAGCTGAGCGACAAGGCGGGCACTCTGGTGGATACCGAGGCGTCGGTCACAATCAAAGAGAGGCCACGCTTCGTGTCTCGGGGGGGCGACAAGCTCGACGCCGCCCTCGAGACGTTCGGCGTGGAGGTGGCCGGCTCGTCGGCTCTTGACGTGGGGGCCTCAACGGGAGGCTTCGTCGATTGCCTTCTGCAGCGGGGCGCGACACGGGTGATCGCCCTCGACGTCGGCCGGGGACAACTGGATGCGCGCTTGCGACGCGACCCCAGAGTCATCGTGATCGAGGGGGAGAATGCCAGATACCTGTCGTTGGCGTCGCTGCCCTGGCAGCCGGACTTGCTCACGATGGACGTCTCCTTTATCTCGGTGACGAAGGTGCTGCCCGCCGTCATCGCGTGCTTGGCCCGGCCATATACGGCAGTCATACTCATCAAGCCCCAGTTTGAGGCGGGTCCCAAAGACGTGGGCAAGGGGGGTATCGTGCGCAATGCCGAGGTCCACCGCCGCGTATTGCTCGAGACAGGAAGGTTCGTCATCGCGGGTCTGGACGCTCGACTGGTCGCCTTGTGCCGGTCTGCCGTGCCCGGAACGGGGGGGAACATTGAGTACTTCTTCCATCTAGCGTCTGGTGGAGCAGAAGTCCTGGCTCTTGATACGCTTGAGGCGGCGGTCGATGAGGCCGTAGCGGGGGATGGGCAATATCCACGGAGGGGGCCAGAGTGAAGCGTAAGATCCAGAGAGTCGTCCTTCTGACGCACGGCAATCCTGGGGTGGCAGCGGGGGCGCTCCGGCAATCCCTATCGTTCCTGACGGCACATGACGTGGACGTAGCGGCGCCTCCAGCTGAATGGGACAAGCACGCCGAGATCTTGTCGGCCTCCGGCGCCGTGTCGCGGGTTCTGGAAGAGACCGATCTGCGCGACGTGGATCTCTGCCTGGTTCTCGGCGGTGACGGGACAATGCTCAGGGGCTTTCGCCTTACCCGGGACCTGGAGATTCCCGTGGCCGGGGTCAACCTGGGACGGGTCGGCTTTCTGACCACCGTGCTGAGCGACCGGCTGGAGGAAGGCCTGGCGGCCCTTCTCGCGGGAGAGTTCACCGAACACGTGCTTCTCGGGCTGCGGGCCACGCTGGGACCCTCGACCTTCCGAGCGGCCAACGACGTGGTGGTGGGCCGCGGGGACCGCTCAGACGCGTCGTCTCTGGCCTTGCGCATCAACGGTGTGACGCTATTTGAAGTCCTTTGCGACGGGGTGGTCGTGGGGACTCCGGCCGGTTCCTCGGCCTACAGCCTTGCGGCTGGGGGCCCGCTGCTGGGGATATCCGTGGACGCATATGTCATCAGTCTGGTGGCCCCCCACGCGGTGGGAGTTCGACCAGTGGTCGCCGCCCCACACGATGTGCTGGAGATCACCAATACTTCCTCCTATGAGGACTGCTCAGTGGACGTGGACGGTCAACGTTCGGGAGCCATTCCTCCCGGCGGTGTGATGGAGATCAGGACGGAGCCCGGGGTCGCCTGCCTCGCCCTTCTGGAGGGCGACAGTCTCTACCACCACTTCCGAGACCGTCTGCTGTAGGCAGGAAGCAGTGCTCGCTTCGCTTTCCATACGCAACTTCGTGCTCATCGAAGACGCGACCCTGGAGTTCGAGGACGGCCTGACTGCCCTGACCGGCGAGACCGGGGCGGGCAAGACCTTGCTCACCAAAGCCTTGGGGCTGCTGATGGGGGAGCGGGCCGAGGAGGGGCTGGTCGGGACCGCCGGCGGTGAGGCCCTCATCCAGGCCGTCTTCGACCTCGATCCGGGGCAATTCGCCCAGCTCCCTCTCGACCTACGCGAACTGGCGGGCATCGACGAACCCGGGGATCTCATCATCAGCCGCCGTCTGGGCAAGGCGGGAAAGAACCGCTGCTACATCAACGACAACTCGGTGACGCTCGCCGCCATGGCCACGGTCGCGGGCGTCCTGCTCTCATTCGCCGGGCAGCACGAGTACCGAAGGCTGCTCGACCCGGGATATCAGTTGGCCGTCCTCGATCAGTGGGCGGGGGCCGCGGCGGTCGAGCTGGCGGCGGCCTACGGGAAAGCCTTCGAGAGGGCCAAGGGAAGCCGGCGCCTGCTGGAGGAGAGCTTGCGAGCTCGAAGCGAGCGGCTTCGAGACATCGAGTTGCTACGATTCCAGACGTCCGAGATGGCGGCCGCCCAGTTGTCGCTTGAGGACGAAGCAGCGCTTCAGGCGGAGCAGCGGGTCCTCTCTCACGCCGAGGATATACAGCGCAATCTGAGTGTGGCGGCGGAGCTGCTCACGAGCGACGGCTCGATCACTGATGCGGCCGGACTGGTCGGGCAGGCGGCCGCGCTCGTCGGCGGGCTTTCGGCCGTAGGTCCCGAGGTGGACGCCTTGGCGACGACGCTGCGAGAGGCTCACTATGGGGTGACCGAACTCTCCCGGGAGCTCCGCCATTACGTGGACGGCGTCAGCGTGGACCCTGGCCGCCTTCAGGTCGTCGACGAACGGTTGCGCCTGTATACGGACCTCGGCCGCAAATATGGTGGATCTACCGCAGCGGCCCTTGAGTACTTTCATGCTGCCATCGCCCGTCTTGCGCTGCTCGATCAGGGCGAGGTGGACCTCAACCGGTTGGAGGAAGAAGCCGCCGCGAGTCGAGCCCTGTCGCTGGAACTTGCGGCGTCGCTCACATCCGCCCGGCGCCAAGCCGCGCCGGCGCTGGAGGAGGCTGTGGCGGCGCAACTCTCCGGGCTGGGGATGACGTCGGCAGTGATGACGGTGGCTCTGGATATGCGACCAGGTTGGGAAGGTCTGCGCGAGACCGGGTCCGACTCGGTCGAGTTCCTGCTGGCGGCCAACCCCGGCCAGCCTCCCCGCAGCCTGGCCCGCACGGCCTCAGGGGGCGAGCTTTCGCGGGTCTTGCTGGGTCTCAAGTGTGCGCTGGCAGGCGGGGGCGGTGACGAGACCCTAGTCTTTGACGAGATAGATGCAGGCATCGGGGGCAGGACCTCGGTGGCCGTCGCGCAGAAACTTCGCGAGCTCTCCGCCCGGTCGCAGGTGATCGTGGTCACTCATTTGGCTCATGTGGCCGCTCTCGCCACCCGCCACTACGTTATCGAGAAGACCAGCGAGAGCTCCGGTGCGATCACCCGCCTCGCTCGGCTGGAGGGCGCGGCGGTGGTGGAGGAGTTGTGCCGGATGATGGGCGGACGGCCCGACGATGCCGAAGCCATGGCCCACGCGCGGGACTTGCGAGACAGGGCTTTGGAGGGCTGCTGACAAACGAAAGCTTGGCCCCGCCGCCCTGGGCGGCACGATGCGTCGTCCACACCACGGCGGCAAAATGCCGTTTCTCAGCAGCCCCGTGGGGCTGATAGACTAGGTAAGGCGCGGGGCTGTTAAGAGGCTGCTGAACAACAAAGCCTGATAGGTCATGCGCCGCCCGGTTCCACCATCGCGCGGTAGGGGTAGGCATGGCTAAACACATTTTCGTCACCGGTGGAGTTGTGTCCTCGCTCGGGAAGGGCATCACCGCCGCTTCCCTCGGTCGCCTCCTCAAGAGCCGGGGCCTCAAAGTGACCATCCAGAAGTTCGACCCCTATCTCAATGTAGACCCGGGCACCATGAGCCCGTTCCAACACGGAGAGGTCTTCGTCACCGACGATGGCGCCGAGACCGACCTCGACCTGGGGCATTACGAGCGGTTCGTCGACGAGAGTCTCACCCGGGATTCCAACGTCACCTCCGGCTCGGTGTACTACAACGTCATCCGCAAGGAGCGCAAGGGCGACTATCTGGGCGGGACCGTACAGGTGATCCCCCACGTCACCAATGAGATCAAGGAGCGGATCGCTCGCGTGGCCCGCAATCCCGATATCGATGTGGTCATCACCGAGATCGGTGGCACGGTAGGCGATATCGAGAGTCTTCCGTTCCTGGAAGCCATCCGGCAGTTCCGCAACGACGTCGGCCGGCGCAACGTCCTCTACATCCACGTCACGCTTATCCCGTTCATCACGGCAAGCGGCGAGCTCAAGACCAAACCCACCCAGCACAGCGTCAACGAACTGCGCAGCATCGGCATCCAGCCCGACATTATCGTGTGCCGCTCCGACCGGCCCATCAGTCCGGACCTCAAGGAGAAGATCGCGCTCTTCACCGACGTCGAGGCCAGGGCAGTGATCAGCTGCGTGGATGCTTCCAACATCTACTTCGTCCCGCTCAATCTGCGGGACGAGGGGCTGGATGGCCTTGTGGTCGACAAGTTGGGGCTGGAGACCGGAAGGGCCCAACTCGGAGAGTGGATAGCCGTGGTCGAGAAGGTGAAGGCGGCTACAGGCACTGTCCGCATCGCCCTGGTGGGCAAGTATGTCAAGCTGCAAGATGCCTACCTGAGCGTCGTCGAAGCACTGAAGCACGCGGCCATCCATCATGGCCGCAATCTGGAGATAATCTGGGTCGACGCGGAGACCCTCAGGCAGGAGGAGATAACCTCCCGTCTGGAATCGGCGGACGGCGTGCTCGTGCCCGGCGGTTTCGGCATCCGCGGTATCGAGGGCAAGATCATGGCGGCCTGCTATGCGCGCGAGAACAAAGTGCCCTATCTGGGTTTGTGCCTGGGTCTGCAGGTGGCCGTCGCCGAGTTCGCGCGGAATGCGGCAGGGATGCCCGGAGCGAACTCCTCGGAGTTCGATTCCACGACGGCCTACCCGGTCATCGACCTCTTGCCCGAGCAAAAAGACGTGGCCGACATGGGGGGGACCATGCGCCTGGGGGCCTCGCCCACCAAGGTGGTGCCCCGTACCAAAGCGTTCGAGGCTTACGGCCAGGAGATCATCTACGAACGACACCGCCACCGCTACGAAGTCAACAACGTGTTTCGCAGCGAGCTGCTGGACGCGGGGCTAGTGATCAGCGGCACGACTCCCGACGAGCGGCTGGTGGAACTCGTCGAGCTACCCGATCACCCTTGGTTCGTGGCGTGCCAGTTCCACCCTGAATTCAAGAGCCGCCCCACGAACCCGCATCCGCTGTTCCGTGACTTCGTAGGAGCGGCCATCGCCTCGCAACGTCGATGACCGATGCGCCATTCCCGTCTCGCGACCGGTTGACGGAACTGTTCCTCGACTTCACGAGCATCCTGAGCCCATTCAAGCATGAGCGTCAAATGGCAGACGCGGTCATCAAGGTCTTAGAGGGGATGGGCCTGCAGGTCCAGGAGGACGACACGGGGGCGCGGACCGGAGGCGACACGGGGAACTTGTCGTGCAGAGTCATGGGCGAGGGCGGGCCCCATATCGCCCTCGGCGCACATCTCGACACTGTGGTCCCGACCGATAGCATCGAACCGTTCCTCGGCGAGGATGGCGTCTTTCGCAACAGCCGACCCACGATCCTCGGCGCCGACGACAAGGCGGCGGTGGCGGCGCTGGTCCATGCCACCGAGCTGCTCAAGCTGTCAGAGCAGTCCTTTCCCTCATATGAACTTCTGTTCACCGTGTCCGAGGAGATAGGGCTGGTGGGCTCCAAACATTTTGACCACAAAGGGCTCGACAGCCCGTTCGCGGCCGTCTTCGATTCGGCCGGGCCCGTGGGGGGCATCACCGTGAAGGCCCCCAGTCACAACACGTTCAAGGCGACCTTCCGGGGGAAGGCCGCGCACGCCGGCGTTGAGCCCGAGAAGGGACGCAGTGCCATCCAGGCGGCGGCAAAGGCCATCGCGGCCATGGATCTCGGCCGGCTCGATGAGGAGACCAGCGCGAACATCGGGATGATCCACGGGGGAGTGGGGACCAACGTGGTGCCCGATCTGTGCGAGATGGAGGGCGAGTGCCGTAGCCATGACGAGGACAAACTGGCCCGGGTGACGGCGGCCATGATCGACGCGATTCAGGCGGGGGCGGCTCACGCCGGTGTCGACGTCGACGTCGCCCTTGTGCAGGAATACCGCGCCTTTTCGCTCAGCGGTCGCTCTCCCGTGGTACGTCTGAGCAAGGCCGCGCTGGTCGATTTGGAGTTGGAGCCTCACGTGCATGCAAGTGGCGGGGGCTCGGATGCCAACATCCTCAACGCGCGGGGGCTTCCCACCGTCAACCTCAGCGCTGGCATGACTCACGTGCACGGCCCCGACGAGCACGTGACCCTCGACGACCTCGAGCGACTATGTGGGCTCGCGCTCAGGTTGATCCTGATGGCTCCCGACTACGCTCCGCGAACCCGCGGGATGAGCGCCGGCGCAGATGACTGAGCGGCCTGCACAGCCAGGCTCCCCGGCGCCTGTGCCCGGCACTTCTGCAGAGCCTCTCCCCGAGGTGCTCGGCTCGCGCGTGGTGTACGAGGGGAAAGTGGTGACCCTGCGCGTGGATGAGATCGCTCTTTCCCGCAGCCGCAAGGCGACCAGAGAAGTGGTGGAGCACCCTGGAGCCGTCGTGATCATCGCCCTCGATGAAGCTGGTGAGGTGGCGCTCGTCCGCCAGTACCGGCATGCGGTCAAGCGGTATCTGCTGGAACTCCCGGCGGGAGGACTGGAGCCCGGTGAGGAGCCTCTCGCCACGGCCCAGCGGGAGCTTCGTGAGGAGGTCGGGGTTGAGGCGGCTTGTTGGACGTCACTGGGCTACTTCTTCTCGTCGCCGGGGTTCGCCAATGAGAAGCTTCACGTGTTCCTGGCTCAAGAGCTCCGTCCGGCCTATGCTGAGCCGGATGAAGACGAGGACATCGCCGTGGTACGGTACGGTCTGTCCGAGTTATACGAACATCCGGAGTGTATCGAGGACGCCAAGAGCCTGGCCGCGCTGCTCCTTCTGAGCAGGGTCGCCAAGGCGGGGCACTGAGCGGACGCACGAGCGAGGTTGAAAGATGCGTGTCGGAGTACCAACGGAGATCCGCGAAGAGGAGTACAGGGTCGCCCTTACTCCGGCCGGCACGAAGGAGCTCACAACCCGTGGGCACGAGGTCCTCGTTCAGCGCGGGGCGGGAGAGGGATCCCAGATCGGCGATGATTCGTACGTCGCCGCCGGAGCCCGCATCGTCCCCGACGCGGAAGCGATGTTCGCCCAGGCCGAGCTGATAGTCAAGGTCAAGGAGCCGCTGCCGGACGAGATAGCTCGCCTGGAATCGCGGCACATCCTCTTCACGTACCTCCACCTAGCCCCGGATCGGGAGCTGACGACCGGGCTTGTGGCGAGCGGCGCCACCTGCCTTGCTTATGAGACCGTGGAGACGGCGGACGGCCGCCGTCCGCTGCTCGCTCCCATGAGTGAGATCGCGGGCCGGTTGGCGCCGCAGATCGGCGCCTACCTCCTGGAGCGCATGAGCGGAGGCAAGGGCAAGTTGATGGGCGGGGCAACGGGAGTCAGGCCCGCGAACGTGGTCATCCTGGGAGCGGGGATAGCAGGGTCAAATGCGGCAACGATCGCCGCCGGCATGGGAGCGCGGACCAAGATCTTCGACATCGACTTGGCGACGCTTGGCAGCGTCCGGCGCGCGATACCCGCGGTGGAGACCTTGCATAGCGACCAATTGACCATAGAGGCGGAGGTAGCGGCTGCCGACGTGGTCATCGGCGCGGTCCTCCTGTCGGGGGCGCGAACGCCGGTCCTCGTGTCGGAGAGCGCGGTGCGCTCGATGCAGCCCGGCTCGGTCATAGTCGACCTCAGCATCGACCAGGGAGGAACGGTCGCCACCTCTCGTGCCACCTCGCATCGAGCCCCTACGTTCGTCCAATACGGGGTCATCCACTACTGTGTGGACAACATGGCGGGAGTGGTGCCGATCACCTCCACACTGGCTCTGACCAACGCGACGCTCCCCTACATCATCGCGTTGGCCGATTCTGGGGTGGTCGTGGCGGCCCGGACCGACCCTGCCCTGGCGCGCGGGGTGAACGTCATGGAGGGTAAGGTAACCATCAAGGAGGTCGCCGAGGCGACCGGGAACCCATATTTCCCGCTCGAGTACGTCCTGCCCATCGAATACATGTAGCCAGGCAGGGCCCCCGCGGTGAACCGCCCGCCAGTTCAGGATCCGGCCCTTTCCGCGCACCTTCGCGCACTTCGCCTCGAAGACGGGTTGGCCGAGCGCACGGTGGAGTCCTACTCCCGCGACCTGGCCCAGTTCGCCTCCTTTCTAAGCGACCACGGGCGCTGCCTGGTGGACGCAACGGCCGAGGATGTGAGGACCTATCTGGCCGGCGGAACGTGGCGGCCCTCCACCCGGGCCCGCAAGGCCGCGGCCATCCGGTCGTTCTACCGGCGAAGAGTGGTGACGGGACTTGCCGTGTCCGATCCGACGCGGGCACTGGCGAGTCCACGCCTGGAGTCGACCCTGCCGCGCACGCTCAGCGTGGAGGAGGTCGAGCGGCTTCTGGCCAAACCGAAAGCGACTCCAGGAGGTCTGCGCGACCGGGCGTTGCTCGAGACGCTCTACGGCGCGGGCCTGCGGGCCTCGGAGGCCCTCGATCTTCGGCTTCAAGACGTCGACCTCGAGGTCGGGTTCGTGCGCACCATCGGCAAGGGCGACAAGGAGCGCATCGTCCCCTTGGGGCGGATGGCCATGGAGGCCATCCGCGCCTACAACGAGCGGGGCCGGCCCTTCCTGGGGGGGGCGGGGACTCTGAAGGCCCCGCAACTGTTCCTGAACACTCGCGGACGGCGGCTCTCCCGGCAGGGGCTTCACGCCATCATCAAGCGCTACGCCCAGGAGGCGGGACTGCCGGACGACGTCTCGGCCCACACCTTACGCCACTCGTTTGCCACCCACCTGCTCGAAGGTGGCGCGGATCTGAGGGCCGTTCAGGAGATGCTTGGACACGCCGATCTGTCCACCACGCAGATCTACACCCACGTGTCGGCCGCTCACCTGCAGAAGGTCTATCGCGAAGCCCATCCCCGGGCCCGGTCGGGTGAGGCATGAGCCGGGTCGTATTCATCGTGCTCGACGGCGTGGGGGCCGGCGCTCTTCCGGACGCGGCGGAGTACGGCGACGCCGGGTCGGACACGTTGGGCAATCTCGGCCGCGTGCTAGACCTCCGGCTGCCGTTCCTGCAGGAACTCGGGCTTGGGACCATCATCCCGATTCCGGGAGTGTCTCCCGTCGCGGAGCCTGTGGCCTTGACCGGCCGGCTGGCGACCCTTTCGGTCGGCAAGGACACCACCGTCGGTCACTGGGAGCACATGGGGTTGGTCACGGCGGACCCCTTTCCCACATACCCGGGCGGCTTCCCGGAGGAAGTCTTGGCTCCCTTCAGCGCTCGGATCGGCCGGGAAGTGCTGGGTAACAAGCCAGCTTCGGGGACGGTGATCATCGAGGAGTTGGGTCAGGTGCACCTCGCGAGCGGAGCGCCGATCGTCTATACGTCGGCAGACAGCGTGTTCCAGATAGCCGCCCACATCGAGGTGGTCCCCCTGGAGCAACTATACTCATGGTGCGAGATAGCGCGAGGCATCCTCCAAGGACCGCACGGCGTGGCCCGGGTCATCGCCCGCCCATTCACCGGGTCACCGGGCGCCTTCGTTCGTACAAAAGACCGACGCGACTTCTCCTTGGCACCTCCGTCTACCACGTACCTGGATCTCCTGCGGACCGCCGGTGTACCGGTGCTCGCGTTGGGGAAGATCAGCGAGGTTTTCGTCGGTCGAGGAGTGACCACCAAGATCGCCGTGGCATCCAATGACGAGAACCTGACTCTCACCAGAGATCTGCTGCAGCACCGCTCCGAGCGCGGGCGCTTCGAGGAGGGACTGCTCTTCACCAACCTGGTGGACTTTGACATGGTGTGGGGACATCGGAACGACGTTGACGGGTTCGCACGAGGTCTGGCCGCAGTGGATGCCGCCCTGCCGGGGCTCATCGCGTCGCTGGACCCGGAAGACACGCTCATCGTCACAGCCGATCACGGGGTCGATCCCACCACTCCCAGCACCGACCACAGCCGCGAGTACGTCCCTCTGCTGCTCTATCCGAGGCCGGCGCACTGCCCGCCTGCTGTGTACGAGGGCACTCTGGCCGATACCGGGGCGACTGTCTACGCGGCGCTCACCGGCCGGACCCCCATTCTTGGGGGGGACGTCCTCACGGCGTGCCGGCCCAGTAGAGGCTGGCGGGCCTACACGCGGGCTCAGCCCTGTCCGGACGGCCCGGCCGGATGGATCCCGGGCCGTGTGGGGCCGGCGGAGGCCGAGGAAGGCGCCTCGTTCCTACGGGCGCGGCTGGGGCCGCCTCCGGGGACGGCCATCGTGCTCGGCTCCGGTCTGGCGGCCGCCCTGCAGGTCGCGAGGCGGGCAGAGGTGCGATACCGAGACATCCCCTTCTGGGCGGAGGGGGAAGTGCCTGGGCATCCCTACCGGCTGGGGCTCGCGGATTGGGGTCGGGGCGTGGTGGCGTTGCTTGAAGGCAGGAGCCACGGGTACGAGGGATACGACCTGAGCGAGTTGCAGTTGACGGTAGCCACACTCGCGTTCTGGGGAGTGGAGAGAGTCCTGCTCACCACTTCGTGCGGAGCGGTTGCACCCGAACGCCGGGCGGGAGATGTGGTGATCGGCTTGGAGGTCCTCGACTGCCAGACCGGCGGCCTCTGTGGGGTCTCTTGCGGTGCGAGGCCTGCGCGGCTCCTGGCGACTTCAGAGGCGCTGGCAGAGCGGGTGATCGCGGCGGCGGGAGCCCCTGCCTGGTTGTCCACGGGGGTCCACGCCTCGTTGCCGGGGCCGCAATATGAGACCGACTCAGAACTGGACCTGCTTCGCCAACTGGGCGCGACCACGGTCAGCATGTCGATCGCCCCTGAGTTGCGGGCACTGCACAGCAGGGCCATGGAGGCCGCGCTCCTCAGCGTGGTTGTGAACGCCGGGCATACCACCCACGGTGGCGTGCTGGCCGGCGCAGGCGACGCCGCGTCGACATTCGCCGAGTCCGTCGGCGCCGTGCTCCGCTGCTGGGGGCACTGAGCGGGCGGAAGCACCGCGCCGCTATATACTAGCGAGCATGAGACCATCGCCCTCGCTACTTGAAGCCCCGACGGTGATCACGACTCACCAGAATGCCGATTTCGACGCTCTGGCGGCCGTGGTGGCGGCATCCTTGCTCTACCCCGAGGGCCGCATCGTCTTTGCCGGCTCGCTCAACCCCAACGTGCGGGAGTTCGTGTCCTTGCACGGCGAGAACCTCCCCATCGTCAATCTGCGGTTGCTCGACCAGACCAGGATCCGACAGCTCATCATCGTCGACACCGCCGATGCGGATAGGATCGGGGACCTTGGCCGTTTGTGCGGTAAGCCCGGGGTGGAGGTCGTCATCTTCGACCACCATGAGTCCGAGAATCCCGAGCGGCCTGCGTTCGTCAAAGGGAAGGATTGGGTGCTCTCGCGTGACGGGGCGCAGGCCACCTCGATGCTCTACCTTCTGCAGGAACGAGGTGTGGAGGTACCCCGGTTGGCGGCAACGATCTTCGCTCTGGGCATCCACGAGGATACCGGCTCGCTCACCTATCCGCGGACCACCATCCGCGATGCCGAGATGCTGGCCGCTTCCATGCGGCTGGGGGCGTCGCAGCCTCTCATCGAACGGTACCTCCACAGCGCTCTGACAGACGACCAGCGTGTCGTGCTCATGGAGATGGTCGACCGGGTTCGCCTGGAGAGAGTTCGGGGTCTCGACGTCCATACCGTCACCCTCGACGTACCTGGATATATTGACGGTCTCAGCGTGATCGCCCACAAGCTGATGGAACTGATCAACGCCGAGGTACTGCTTCAAGCGGTCGGGATGGAAGACCGGGTCTTCGTCACCGCGCGCTCTCGCGCCGGCTCCGTCGACGTCGGAGTGCTGCTCCGTTCCATCGGCGGGGGAGGTCACGCCCAGGCAGCCTCGGCCGTCGTCAGGGGGCGGGACCCCCGGACCACGATCGAGGGGCTCCTCGCGCAACTCTCCCAGAGCAACCTCGGCACCCCCACGGCCGGAGAGATCATGAGCCGGCCTGTCCGCTTGATCGACGCCGACACTGCAGTCACCGAGGCGCTCGCAACGGCCCAGCGCTACGGGCATTCCGGCATCTGCGTACGGGAAGAGGGCCGCGTGGTGGGCATCGTCTCTCGCCGGGATCTCGACAAGGCTTTACGCCACGGACTGGGACATGCACCCGTGAAGGGCGTGATGACGCGAAGCATCACCTTCGCCAAGGCCTCCGCCACCGTCGACGAGTTGCGGCGCATCATGGTCGCGGGGAACGCGGGGCGAGTCCCGGTTGTCAGCGACGAGGCATACGAAACGGCGGTCCGTGAAGGCTCCGCTAGGGTGGCGGACGTGCTCGGCATCATCACCCGCACCGATGTCCTGGCGGCCTATCAAGGCCGCTGGGAGCAGGAGCAGGTCGAGGCAGCTGTGCCGCAGCTCTACACCATGCAGGCTCTCGCCGAGCATCCCTTCTACGGAAGGTTGTTTACCGCTTGCTCGGCGCTGTCGGAGGATTATTCCGGCGTCTATCTCGTGGGCGGGTTTGTCAGAGACCTTCTCTTGGACCAGCCGAATGCCGATGTCGATATCGCGGTCGAGGGCGACGGTATACAGTTTGCCACCCGTCTTGCGGCCGAACTGGGGGGGAGGGTGCGCGCCCATCGCAAGTTCAAGACAGCGGTGGTGCTACTTCCGCCCGAGGTGCTCGGAGAGGTCCCCGCCTGGGCTCGCTCGTGCGGCGAGCCTTTTCACGTAGATGTCGCGACTACCCGCACCGAGTTCTACGAACATCCGGCCGCGCTTCCCCGGGTGGAGCACGCCTCCATCCGCCAGGACCTGTTCCGCCGAGATTTCACCATCAACGCCATGGCCATCTCCCTTAGCGGCGAAGGGTTTGGTACAGTGATCGACTTTTTCGGCGGCTTTCGCGACCTCCGCGGTGGCGTGATCCGAGTGCTCCACAATCTCAGCTTCATCGAGGACCCCACCCGGATCTTCCGCGCCGTGCGCTATGAGAACCGCTATGGGTTCCGGATGGATGAGCAGACGAAGAACTTTGCCAAGAGCTGCGTGGATATGCGCTTGGTGGGCGACCTGTCGAGTGTGCGTCTGCGTGACGAACTCGTCGCCCTCCTGGGCGAAGGAGATATTGAATGGACGCTGGGTCGGCTCTTCGAGCTGGGCGTGGCGCGCGAGGTGCACCCGAAACTGGCCACCGGGACCAAGACCGTGGCGCTGGTCAAGAAGCTCGATTCGCTGGTCGCCGAGTTGGGACTCGGGGACGAAGTGGTAACCTGGCGACTACGGCTTGCCGCGGTCACGCGCAATATGACCCACGACGAGCTCTACGTATGGTTGGACAGGCTCAAGCTCAAGCGGGCTGACGGCCAGTCGGTCACAGCCGCGGTGGTGGTGGGGCCGTTGCTCGCTTCGCGTCTGGCGAAGCCCGTGATGCGGGATTGGGACATCTATCGCGCGTTGCGAAGTATCCCGCTCGAAGCGGTCGTCTTTGCGCTCGCAGGCATCGAGCCGGGAGTTGTTGAGAACCGGCTGAGGCGTTACCTGACCGACATCCGGCACAGGACACTGAGCGTCAAGGGCGACGACCTGCTGGCGCTGGGAATGAAAAAGGGACCGGCCGTGGGCCGGCTCCTCGAGCGGCTTAAGGAGTTGCGGGTGGAAGGCGTTGTCAACGGCGGAACCGCTGAACTCGAGGCGGCCAGGCGCATGGTGGAGAAGACCGGATGAACATAGACTGGCTCCTCGTACTCACACTCATCCCGGTGCTTGTGTTCTCCATGACTCTCCACGAGCTGGCGCACGGGTTTGTTGCATACCGACTCGGTGATCCCACCGCCAAGAATAGCGGGCGTCTGAGTTTCAACCCGATGAGACACTTGGATCCTTTCGGTACCCTTATGTTCTTCATCACCGCCATCATCCCGAACGGGTTCATCTTTGGCTGGGCCAAGCCGGTCCCGGTCTCTCCGTACTACTTCAAGAGCCGGCAGAAGGGGATGATGTGGGTGGGCATGGCCGGGCCCCTCACCAACTTTGTGCTCGCCATCCTGTTCGCGGTGGTGCTGAATCTCCTCGAGCCCACCCTCAATCAGCCTGGGCCGGTTCGCGAGTGGCTCTTCACTCTGCTCTTCTTGGCATTGCAGGTGAACGTGGTGCTAGGGGTGTTCAACCTCATCCCCCTCCCGCCGCTGGACGGCTCTAGGATAGTGGGCGGGTTTCTTCCGCGGGGCGCCTACGAGAAATGGGTGGCGGTCGATCGCTACGGGATGTTCATCATCATCGGGCTGCTCGTCGTGATCAGCTACTCGAGTTTCGGAGATCAGCTTGCCCGCGGCGAGATGGCCCTCTTCCGCGCGCTTCTGCCCGCGTACCAGTAGTGATGCAACCACGCGGCGCCCAATACTGAATTGGCGATGAGAGCTGTCGAACTCGACCTGGACGTGTATCAGGGGCCTTTCGACCTCCTGCTGTCGCTCGTCTTCAAGGAGGAGATAGACCTTCTGGAGGTGCCCCTCTTTGAAGTCATCTCGGCCTACTTGGACGAGCTGGAGGCCAAAGGGGCGACCGGCGATTGGGACGAGATGAGCGAGTTCCTGCTCCTCATGAGCCTCCTCGTCGAGATCAAGTCCCGCCTGCTCCTGCCCGGCACCGAGCCGGGCCTGGAGGCCGACCTGACGCCCGAGCAGGCGCGCGACCAGCTTCTGGCCCGGTTGTTCGAATACAGCAAGTTCAAAGCTGCCGCGGGCCGGCTGCGTGAACTCGGCGAGCAGAACATGATCTGTCTGTTCCGTGCACCCGAGCGTGAGCCGAGCCGCCGGTTGGCCCCGCTCGACGCTATCGCCGGGAGCGAGGATGCCATGCGGCTGCGCCAAGCGATGATGCGGGTGATCGAGAGCCAGCGGGAGCCCGACACCTCTCATATCATCCAGACAAAGGTCGAGCTCCAGCGTCAGATCCGGATCATCAGGGGGATCCTGGCCCGACGGGGCAAGTTCTCATTCAACAGCGTCTTCGGCGGGGAGCAACCTCTGGTGCAGGCGCTTTCGCTGTTCGGCCTGCTCGAGCTACTTGCCCGGGGCGAGATACGGGTCTCGCAGGTCGAGAACTTCGCC
Organism: uncultured Actinomycetota bacterium; assembly: GCA_963843455.1. Taxonomy (GTDB): domain Bacteria; phylum Actinomycetota; class Thermoleophilia; order RBG-16-64-13; family RBG-16-64-13; genus CAIQPS01. Next base: position 629,968 of record CAWJKE010000007.1, on the reverse strand, counting down.
GACATCAAGGTCCGCCTTCGGGATATGCAGAAAGCGGTCTGAGGAGTCGCGGTGACCGACGGTGTTTTCTCTGAGTTCAAGCCGGCTGAGTTCAAGCGGGACGTCGAAGCGCTCCTCTTCGCCTTCGGTGGGCCGCTTTCGGTGCAGTCGATGGTGAATGCGCTTGCTTTGTCGGGCGACGAGGGCCGTGGTCTGGTCGAGGCAGCCTTGGCCGAGATCGGCGAAGAGTATTGCGGCGGCGGGCGGCACGGATTCGAGCTGGTGGCGCTGGCCGGCGGGTGGGCGTTCCGCACCGACGCTCGTTGTCACTCGGCCGTGTCCCGCCTTTTCGAGATGCCTGAGGATGCCGGCAGGCTCTCTCCCGCGGCCATGGAATGCCTCGCAGTGGTCGCGTACCTCCAGCCGGTCTCCCGTCCCCAGATCGCCGAGATAAGGGGAGTGAACTCCGACTCGACCGTGCGCACCTTGCTCGAGCGAGAACTGGTCACGGAAGTGGGGAGGTCGTCCGCGGCGGGAGGGGCTCTTCTCTATGGCACCACGCGCCGCTTCGAGGCTATGTTCGGGCTGGCCGGTCCAGACGATTTGCCGCCCCTGGAGGGGTTCGCCTTGACCGAGGACCAGAAGGACGAGCTTCGTCGCCGCCTGGGACTGCTGACCGTCCCCGACTAGAAGGGCGCTCGATGAAGATGCGGCTCCAAAAAGCGCTCGCGGAAGCGGGCTTTGCCTCCCGGCGGGCCAGCGAGGAACTCATCAAGGCCGGCAGAGTCACTATCGACGGGGTGACAGCGCAGTTGGGTGCTTCAGTGGACCCCGAGACGCAGGTGGTCGCCGTCGACGGGTGGCCCATCGCGGCCGAGGTCAAAGAGTACTGGCTCCTCAACAAGCCTGCCGGAGTGCTCAGCGCCGCCAAGGACGCCAGGGGCCGGCGGACCGTGGTCGACTGCGTGCCCAGTCGCGCACGGATATTCCCAGTGGGCAGACTGGACCTGCAGAGCACGGGACTAATGCTTCTAACCAATGACGGCGACCTGGCCGGGCGTCTCCTCCATCCGCGCTTCCATGTTGAAAAGGAATACCAGTTACGGGTGCGGGGAGTGGTGGGCAAAGAAGCGCTTGAGGCTCTCCGCCGCGGGGTGACGCTGGAGGATGGGCTGACGGCGCCGGCTGTGGTGCGGATCGTGGAGATCGTGCGCCCGCCGCGGAGCGGACCCCAGACTTCGTTGAGCATCGTCCTGCACGAGGGTCGCAAGCGCCAGATACGCCGTATGCTCGAGACGGTCGGACACCGGGTGGTGTCTCTGCACCGGTCGCGCTTCGACGGCCTCACCGATGCGGGGCTTCTGGCCGGCCAGGCGCGCAGGCTCTCCGCCGGGGAACTGCAGAAGTTACGCAAGCACGCAGGCGGCTAGGGGGGATGGGCTCGGACCGGGGTGCGGTGCAGGCCGCCGGTTCCCCGCCGCCGAGCCTCTGCCGCGGTTATACTGGACTCTTCTCGCTTCGCCCACCTGTCTGGCGGACGGGTGGGAGGCGTAGCACAGTGAGCGACACCGCCTCGTGACGGAGCATTGATGAGACTGAACCCGGTCCTCGAGAAGCTGACGCCCTATCGCGCCGGTCCTCCGCTGGACGACATCCGCAGGCGATACCACCTGGACCAGGTATCCCGGCTCTCGGCTAACGAGAGCCCTTGGGGGCCGTTCCCCGAAGTCGTTGAGGCCATGAAGGGAGCGCTCGACGGGCTCAACCGCTATCCCGACGGTGCATGTACCGAGTTGCGCAGTCTCTTGGCCGGGCGGGTGGGTGTTCCCGAAGACCGGCTGACCTTCGGCAACGGTTCTTGTGAGTTGCTCATGCTGTTGGGCGAGGCCTTTCTCGGACCCGACCGGCATGTCGTGTTCCCGCATCCCTCATTCGTGATGTACCGGTCGATCGCTCTGGCGCGCGGAGCATCGCTCACCGCGGTGGAGCTTCCCCGTCTGGACTACGATCTAGACGCCATGTTGGCGGCGATCCAAGAAGACACGACTCTGCTTATCATCTGCAATCCCAACAACCCGACCGGTAGCCACGTGCCTGAGCTCGAGCTTCACGACTTTCTGCGCCGGGTTCCGTCCCACGTGGCCGTGGTCCTCGACGAGGCGTACGGGGAGTTCGTCACTCCGGCCAAGCAGGTCCACTCCGTTGCCTGGCTCGACGAGTTCCCCAACCTCGTGATCCTGCGGACCTTCTCGAAGATCTTCGGTCTTGCCGGGCTCCGAGTGGGATACGGCATCGCCGATCCGCAGGTGGTGCAGGCGCTCGACAAGGTCCGACAGCCGTTCAACGTCGATTCCCTCGCGCAGTTGGCTGCGGCCACGTCCCTGCGTCTACCGGGTCGCCTGGCAGAGCGGAGACAGATGGTCGCCGTCGAACGATCCCGCATGGAGGAGCGACTGGAGGAGTTGGAGGTGCCCCACCATCCAAGCGAGGCGAACTTCATCCTGGTCGATGTCACCGCCTTGGGTATCCCCGGTCCGGAGGTGGCGCAGGCGCTCTTGGAGTCGGGGGTGCTCACCCGCTCGGGCTACGCGATGGAATGCCCCGGTTGGATTCGGGTTACCATAGGTGAAGCCGGGGAGAACGAGATGTTCCTCCGAGCGCTGGCCAGATTGCGCGGCGCGCAGGCGGCGCCGCCCCCGCATACTGTGGACGATTTGAGCGCTGAAGCGCTGAGCCCGGAGAGTTGAGATGGATGGCGTAAGCACAGAGATGATGATAGTGATGCACGAGGGGTCTACAGCCGAGGAGGTCGAGCGCATCCTGGAGCGCCTGGAGAGCGCGGGGGCGAGCGGGCACGTATCCACCAGCGACGTGGTCACCGTTATCGCGGTCATGGGAGAACGGGAGGTCGTCGCCGGCCTGCCCCTGGAGGCGTACCCCGGCGTGGACAAGGTCGTATCGATCCTTCGCCCCTACAAGCTGGTCAGCCGGGAGTTCCGCCGCTCCGACACCGTGATCACGGTAGGGGGGACGAGCTTGGGCGGGGGGCACGTGGCTCTCATCGCCGGTCCGTGCTCGGTGGAGACGCGGGAACAACTTCTGGACGCCGCCCGCGCCGCCAAGGCCGCGGGCGCTACCATGTTGAGGGGCGGCGCCTACAAGCCGCGGACATCACCGTACGCCTTTCAAGGGCTGGGCCGCGAGGGCCTTGAGATCCTCGCCGAAGCTCGGGAGGCGAGTGGTCTGCCCGTGGTGACGGAGCTCATGGACCCGCGCCATCTTGAGGACGTGGCTGCCTACTCGGACATCATCCAGATAGGCGCCCGTAACATGCAGAATTTCCAGTTGCTCTCGGCCGTTGGCCAGGTGGACCGGCCGGTGCTGCTCAAACGTGGGCTCGCGGCCACCCTTGACGAGCTGCTCATGGCCGCGGAATACATAGTCAAGGAAGGCAACGAGAACGTGATCCTCTGCGAGCGCGGCATCCGAACGTTCGAGACCGCGACCCGGAACACGCTCGACATCTCGGCCGTTCCCATCCTGAAGCAGCGCAGCCATCTGCCCGTCGTGGTCGATCCCAGCCATGCTGCCGGAAAGATCGAACTGGTCGAACCGCTGTCGCTCGCCGCAATCGCGGCGGGTGCCGACGGCCTAATGATCGAGATGCACCCGACTCCCGAGACAGCTCTCTCCGATGGGGCGCAGTCGCTCGACCCGGCCCAGTTCGAGCGGGTCGCGAGGCGCATCAAAGACATTGTCGGCTGGGCCGGCAAGACTCTGGGGTAGGTTCCATGCCCGATACGCGTCCGCATAGCGGCATCCATCGCTTGGCGGTCGTCGGCGTGGGGATGATGGGTGGAAGTCTGGCTCTGGCCGCCCAGGAACGGGCCCAGGTGGACGCCGTCGTCGGCTACGATGCCGACCCTGTGGCCCTCGATCTCGCCCGGCGCAAAGGGGTCATCACCGAGACCGCCGCCTCCGCCGCCGAAGCCGCCGCGTACGCCGATCTGGTGGTGGTGTCTACGCCCGTCCGAAGCATTCCCGCCCTGGTCGAAGAGTGTGCGATGGCGCAGCCGGCTCCCCGCTTGATCACCGACATGGGCAGCACTAAATCGGCCATCATGAACAGCCTTTCTCCCTTGGCCCGGTCGCTCTTCATCGGTGGTCATCCCATGTGTGGTTCCGCCGATACGGGGGTACGCTACGCCCGGGCGGACCTCTTTGAGAATGCGACCTACTTCCTCTGCACTACAGGTGCCGCGTTCCCCAAACTGTACGAGATGCTCCAGCAGTTCATCGTGGAACTTGGGACTCGCCCCACTCACATAGACGCTGTAGCTCACGACCGCATCATGGCTGTCGTCAGCCATCTTCCGCACGTTCTTGCCAATGTGCTCATGGACCACACCGGTACCTTCCAGGTGCGCGGCAAGAGGGCCCTCCACTGCGTGGGCCCGAGCTTCAAGGACCTCACTCGGGTGGCCGGCGCCAACCCGGTGATGTGGGGCGATATCTTCCTGGAGAACCGTTCGGCCTTGGCTCAGACGCTGCGCTCGATCTCGGCTGAGCTGCAGGAGTTCTCCTCACTGCTCGAGCAAGGCGACGAGAGCGCGATCCTCGATTCCATCGGATCGGCGGCCGCGTATCGTGAGGAGCTCCTGGAGTACGAGGACATCACTCCTGCCACCCTCTACAAGGTGACGGTGCGGGTACCCGACCAGCCGGGGGTGGTGTCGAAGGTGATGACGGCGCTTGGACAGGCCGAGATCAACATCGAGGACCTCACCCTTCACCACTTCAGTCGCAGCGTGGGCGGCGATCTGGTGTTGTTCATCATGGGAGAGGATGTCGCGGAGACGGCGGCTACGCTTCTCCAGAGTCTTGGGTATGCGGTGTCGGTATCGTTCACGGGGGACACCGGTGACTGATGCGCGGACCGGCCTCGGTTCGCCTGATGTGCGGTTCCTGCCTGCTGCAGAGGGGCTGCGGGGGACGGTCCGCGTGCCGGGCGACAAGTCGGTGTCGCATCGAGCAGTCTTGCTTGGAGCGGTAAACGACGGGCCGGTGAGAGTGGCGGGCTTCCTACGCTCGGCGGATACCCTGGCGACCGTCGCCGCGGTGCGGGCACTCGGGGTGATGGTCGAGGAGACGGGTTCCGACCTGGTCATCCACGGGGCCGGCTGGGAGGGCCTGAGAGAGCCCCCGGATGTCATCGATGTGCGCAACGCCGGGACCCTGATGCGCCTGCTGCCCGGATTGGTCGCTTCGCTCCCCTTCCTGTCCGTCCTCACCGGCGACGCCAGCATCCGACGCCGGCCCATGGGTCGGGTGCTGGGCCCCTTGCGGGACATGGGGGCCACGGTAGCCGGCCGCTCGGACGATTCGCTTCCTCCGGTGGCCATACGCGGAGGCCGTCTTCGAGGCATGCGGCATGACCTGCAGGTGGCTTCGGCCCAGGTGAAGTCGTGCATCTTGCTGGCCGGGTTGCGGGCCGAGGGAGAAACGCGAGTGATGGAGCCGGCGGCTTCGCGGGATCACACCGAACGGATGATCCGCTACGCGGGGGGCCGAGTCGAGCGGGAGGGACCGTCCGACGGTCCGGGCATGGTGCGCCTCTGGCCTGTCGAGAGGCTCCAGATGGACTCGCTCGCCGTGCCGGGCGACTTCAGCTCAGCGGCCTTCTTTGTGGTGGCCGCGTTGCTGATCGAGGGCTCGTCGGTGACGATCGAGAACGTGGGTCTGAACCCCACGCGCACAGGGCTCTCTGAACGTTCTGCGCCGGATGGGCGCTGAGATCGAGGTCAAGAGTGGTGACGTCTTGGGTCCCGAGCCGGTGGGTCACATCACCGCCCAGTCCTCTGGTCTCGTTGCCACCGAGGTGACGGCCGGGGAAGTGGCGAACGTCATCGATGAGCTGCCGCTGTTCCTGCTTGCGGCCGCAAAGGCCGCCGGTGTTTCGAGGCTACGGGGAGCGGCCGAATTGCGCGCCAAGGAGAGCGACCGGCTGCGGGCCATGGCTGACCTGCTCCGGGCCCTGGGCGTGGAGTTGGTGGAACACCCCGACGGGATGGACGTCGTCGGCGACCCGGACGGGTGGGGGGGCGGAAGCATAGAGACCGAGGGGGATCACCGGGTGGCAATGGCCGGAGCGATAGCGGGAGCGGCTTCGAGAGACGGAACCACGATTGACGACTCCGAATGCATCGCCGTCTCCTACCCCGAGTTCGTTCGCGATCTCAGGGCATTGGAGGGACGATGATCGTTGCCATCGACGGACCCGCGGGCTCCGGCAAGAGCACCATCGCCCGGGAAGTGGCGAAGCGCCTCGGCATGCACTATCTCGACACCGGCGCAATGTATCGCACCGTCACTCTGCTCGCGCTCGAAGCAGGCCTTGTTCCCGAGCGCATCTCCGAAGCCGCCGGACTTGCGGCGGGCGCGGACCTGCGCTTTGTCGACAGGCTCGACGATCTCACTCGGGCCTTCATCGGCGAGCGAGAGGTGACCGATGAGATCCGCGGACGCGTGGTCTCGCAGAATGTCTCCGCCGTCTCGGCCGACGCCGCCGTGCGGACCCTGCTGACGGCCAGGCAACGGCAGGAGGCAGCGAGGGGCGACGTCGTGCTGGAAGGCAGAGATACGGGCACGGTCGTCTTTCCCGGCGCCGAAGTCAAGGTGTTCCTGGTGGCCTCCATCGAGGAACGGGCGCGCCGCCGGCGCGAGCAACTCCTCGAACAGGGAACGGACCAGCTGCTAGAGGATCTGGTGGCGGACATAGCGGCTCGCGATGCTTACGACTCGGGACGTGCGCTTGCGCCGCTCTGCAAGGCCGACGACGCCGTGGAGATAGACACGACGGGGATGACCATCCCCGAGGTCATCGAGACCGTGTGTGCGCTCGTGGCCGCGAAAGGGGGGCCAACAGGCCCTCCCGGGTCTGCGTCCGGACGGCAACCGGCTGCCGGGGTCGCTTCGTTGGGTTCAGGAGCGGCGGCTTCATCCGTCGAGGAAGCGTGCGCCGCGGTTACCACTCGGCCGGACGTGAAGAAATGGGCCGTAAGTCGCCTGGTTCGCAGCCCTCTAGACACCAGACTCTACCGCTTCGCCTATTCTTTCCTTCCGCTCCTGTGGCGCCTAATCTTTCGCATGAAGGTCAGTGGCTCGGAAAACATCCCACTCACGGGGCCGGTGCTCCTGGCATCGAATCATCGGTCGAACCTGGACCCGTTCTTCGTGGGCGTCTCCTTCCCGCGCCAAGTGCATTTCATGGCCAAGGCGGAATTGTGGAAGGTCAAGGTGCTTGGCCGTCTGATCGATATGGCTGGTTCCTTCCCCATAAACCGGGGAGAGGCGGACCGGACCGCGGTCAAGCAAGCTCTCGAGATCCTTGGAGCCGGGGCGGTCGTGGGCATGTTCCCTGAAGGTCGGCGCCAGCGCCGCGGCTCCCTCGGCGAAATACACCCGGGGGTGTCGCTCTTCTCGCTTCGGGAGGGGGTGGTGACGGTTCCGATGGTGCTCGACGGTACCGAACGGGTGGTGCGGAAGGGCCTGCCTCGCTTTCCGCGGGTCACGGTGGCCTTCGGGCCCCCACTGGAACTGCCGGCCGTCGATCTTCCCCGTTCGGAGCGAGCCCGGGTCGTGACGGAAAGGCTGGTACAGGCCTTCCAGAATCTACTCGACTCGTCGCCGGAGGACCGGTGAGCACCCTGGAGGTGAAGATCTCCGAGAGCGCCGGCTTCTGTTGGGGGGTGGAACGCGCTCTCGAACTCGCCCTCAAGGCCGCGGAGGAGGCCCCTGGGCCGGTGCGCTCCCTTGGCCCTCTTATCCATAACCCGGGGGTCATCGCCGATCTTGAAAAACGTGGGGTCCATGTGGTCGTCGACCCGGGAGAAGCCGGCAAGGGGACCGTCATCCTCCGGTCTCACGGGGTGCCTCGAGAGGTCAAGGACCAGCTGGTGGCCACGCAGACGGTGGTGGTGGACGCGACCTGCCGTTTTGTGAAGTCAGCTCAGGAGAAAGCAGCGAAGCTCCGGCGCCAGGGCTACTTCGTCGTGATCCTGGGGGAGAGGGATCACCCGGAAGTGCTGGCGCTTCGCTCCTACGCGGGCCAGGAGTCGCTGGTGGTGGAGTCGCCGGCCGACCTGCCGGAGGAGCTTCCCAGCGCACGCGTGGGCGTGGTCGTACAGACCACCCAGTCTCAGGAGCACCTGGCGGAATTGGTGGAGAATCTGGCTCCGCGCACACGCGAGCTCCTCGTACACAACACGATCTGCAGTGCGACCGAGCAGCGGCAGACCGCTGCTATGGCGATGGCCGAGCAGGTGGACGCGGTGGTGGTGGTGGGGGGGAGGAACTCCGGGAACACCCGGCGGCTTGCAGAGCTGTGCGCCGCGCGCCAGCCGAAGACATTCCATGTGGAGTCGGCAGACGAGCTCGACCCTGCCTGGTTCCGGGGACTGAGCGTGGTGGGCGTCACGGCGGGTGCGTCGACCCCCCCAGAGCAGATAATGGCTGTCGCCGACAGATTGGCAGGATTCGAATCATGAGCCGACCGAAGCCCCGAGTAGCGATCATCGGCTATCCCAACGTGGGCAAGTCGACCCTCTTCAACCGCATCACGGGCAGCAGGGACGCGGTGGTCGCGCCGGAATCCGGGGTGACGCGGGACCGCAAGGAGGGAGAGGCCGAGTGGACCGGCCACGAATTCGTCGTGGTCGACACGGGAGGCATCGACCTGCAGAGCGAAGAACCCCTCGGGGAGGACGTGCGCCGGCAAGCGCAGTTGGCTCTGGAAGAGGCGGCCGTGGCCATCTTCCTGGTGGACGGCAAGAGCGGCCTAGCGCCCCAGGACTACGAGATAGCGGCTCTCCTGCGGCGAAGCCCGGTGCCGGTACTTCTGGCCGTCAACAAGTACGACTCGAAGGTGGCTCAGCAGAACGTGAACGAGTACTGGCAACTCGGGATCGGTGAGCCCATTGGGGTGTCTGCGGAGCACGGTCTGGGTGTGGGGGATCTCCTGGACGAGGTGGTGAAGAACCTTCCGGAAGATGAGGGGTCGCCCGAGGCGCCTGAGCCTATACGGGTCGCCATCGTGGGCCGGCCGAACGTGGGCAAGAGCTCTCTCCTCAACGCTCTCCTGGGGGATCAGCGAACCATCGTGTCTCCGCGTCCGGGAACGACCAGGGATGCCATCGACACCGACCTGCTGTTCGATGGGACCCCGGTGACGCTCATCGACACCGCCGGTCTACGGCGCCCGGGAAAACGGACGACGACCGACGTGGAGTACTACAGCTCTCTCCGCGCCCTGCAGGCCCTCGAGCGAAGCCACGTCGCCCTCCTCGTCATCGACGCGAACGAGGGGCTCGTCGATCTCGATCTTCAGATCGGCTACGAGGCCCAGCGGGCCAAGTGTGCCACTGCGGTCCTGTTCAACAAGTGGGACATCAACGAGGTAGACCTGGACATGACGGTGGAGCGTCTCAAGGCCAAGGTCCAGATGAAGCCGCGCTGGCTGACGGTCTCGGCCCTCACGGGCCGCGGTATCAACCTCATTCTGCCTCTGGCCCGCGAGCTGTATCAGCAATACAGTGGGCGGATACCGACGTCCGACCTCAACCGCTGGCTCGAGACGTTTCGCGCTAAGAGACCGCCTGCCGGAAGAGGGACGAAGACTCTCAAGGCGTTCTACATCGTTCAATACGAGACGTCGCCGCCCCGCTTCAAGGTCATGGTGAACGCGCGCAGCCTGGTCACGAGATCGTTTGCATACTACCTCGAGAATCAACTGCGTGAAGAATACGGTCTCTGGGGCATCCCTCTCGTCATCGACTTCGAAGGCAAAGAGGAAAGGTATTCGTGAGCACGGGCGCGTGGTTGACGGCGATCGGACTGGTGGCGCTCGGCTACCTGGTGGGTTCCCTTTCTCCCAGCGTGTTCCTGGGCAAGCTCTTCAAGGGCATCGACGTCCGGAAGCACGGGAGCGGCAACGCGGGCACCACGAACGCCTTCCGCGTGCTCGGGGTGAAGCTTGGCGTGGCCGTCCTCGTGGCGGACCTGCTGAAAGGCGTGCTGCCTGTGCTCCTCGCGAAGTACCTGAGCACCCCGCTGGTGACCGTCCTCGTCGCCTTCGCCTGCGTGGCCGGCCACAACTACTCGCTCTTTCTGCGGGGCAAGGGAGGCAAAGGGGTGGCGACTGGGGCGGGAGCCGCTCTCGCCATGATGCCTATCCCGATGGCCATCGTGGTGGTCCTGTTCACGCTGCTGCTGGTGACCACCCGGATAGTGTCGGTCGCGTCCATCGTGTGCACCATCATGTTTCCCGTGATGGCGGTGGTGTTCCACCAGCCGCTTGCCTACATCGTGGGGGCGTGCGTCATGGCAGTGGTGGTCCTGTGGGCTCATAGGGGCAACTTCCGTCGACTGTGGAAGCGTCAGGAGCCCCGCGTCAGCTTCCCCTGGAACAAGAGGGCGGGTGATGCACCGGACCCCGAGTCAGGCTCGCCTCGAGAGGCCGGCAGTTCCGATCCGCAGACGCCGGTCGCGTAGCGCCGGCGGCCGGTCTTTCGCAGGACGCCGCTCGCTCCGTCGGTAGTCCGGAGTGCGAGGGCGCGCTATACTGGGTCGCGCGTCGGGACGTGGCGTAGCTTGGTAGCGCATCCGGCTGGGGGCCGGAAGGTCGCGAGTTCAAATCTCGCCGTCCCGACTTAAAGGGGCCCTCGATGGGCCCCGTGTCGTTCCCGGTTCTTTCAGCCTCGTCCGCACCGTTCCTGCCTCTCGCGTTCCCTGTTACTCTGTGGGTAAGTATCCCGTGTGGCGTCCCACCCGCGATCAGGAGGCTCTCGTGAAGGCAGTCGTCATGGCGGGCGGTCAGGGCACGAGACTCCGGCCGCTGACCTCCAACCAGCCCAAGCCGATGGTGCCCATCGTCAACAAGCCCTGCATCCAGCACATCCTTGAGCTGGTCCAGCGTCACGGCATCAACGAAGTGGTCATGACCCTGGCCTTTCTGCCCCGGCTCATCCGCAACCACTTCGGGGACGGTAGCACTCTGGGGATGCACATCGACTACACCGTGGAGGAGACGCCGGCCGGCACGGCCGGCTCCATCCGACTTGCGAAAGACCTGCTAGACGACACCTTCCTGGTCATCAGCGGTGACGCGCTCACCGATTTCGACCTGACAAAGGTGATCGATTTCCACCGCGAGCGCGAAGCGATGGTCACCATAGCCCTAACGAGCGTGGAGAACCCGCTCGAGTTCGGCGTGGTGATCGTGGACGAGGAGGGGCGGATCCAGCGGTTTCTGGAGAAACCCGGATGGGGCCAGGTCTTCTCCGATACCGTCAATACCGGCATCTATGTGCTCGAGCCCGAGGTGTTCGATCACATTCCCGAGGGGCAGCCGTACGATTTTAGCCACGACCTGTTCCCCAAGCTGTTCGACATGCGCAAGCCGCTCTACGGCACGGTCTGCGACGGTTATTGGCAGGATGTGGGTAGCCTCGAGCAGTACCTGCAGGCAAACCGCGACGCGCTCGACGGCAAGATCCGCCTCACACCGCCGGGCGTCCGTCTGCGCGGCAACATCTGGGTGGGCAAGGGGGCCGTCGTCGAGAGCCTTGACGACGTGGAGGGCCCCGCTGTCATCGGGGAGAACGTCCGGCTCGATCCGGGGGCTCGGATACTGTCGCACACAGTTCTGGGCGACAACACAGTGGTGCGGACGGGCTCGCAGGTCGGCGGATCCATCCTCGGACAGAACGTCTACGTGGCCTCGGGTGCAGTCGTGGTCGGCGCGGTGCTGATGGACGGTGTGGAAGTGCACGAGAACGCGCACATTGCGGAAGGCGCGGTGGTCGGGGACCGCTCGATCATCGGGCGTAACGCGGTGGTGGCCAACAACGTGAAGATCTATCCGCTCAAGAACATCGAGCCGGGCTCCGCGGTCCGTTCCTCCATAGTCTGGGAGACGCGCGGCTCGAGCACCCTGTTTGGGCGTAACGGTGTGCGGGGTTTGGCCAACGTGGACGTCACCCCGGAGATGGCCATGCGCCTCGCGATGTCGTACGGGACGCTCATCACCAAGGGTTCGTACATCACGACCAGTCGCGACACCCATCATGCCTGCCGGGTCTTCAAGCGGGCGATCATCAGCGGGCTGAACTCAACCGGCGTCAACGTACGCGACCTCACCACCGCGCCGCTTGCCGTGAACCGCTTCGACATCAAGAGCGCCAACGCCATCGGCGGCATCCACGTGCAGATGAGCCTGGACAACCCCGAACTCATCGAGATCCTCTTCTCCGAGGCACCGGGCGTGCCTCTGGACGGCAAGCGCGAGCGGGCGATCGAGAACCACTATTTCCGCGAGGATTTCCGGCGCGCCGCCTTCGAGGAGATGGGGCAGGTCGTATACCCGCCCCGGGTGATCGAGACGTACACCAACTCGCTGCTCGACAACTGGAACACGGTGGCCATACGGGGCAGGCAGCCACGGCTGGTGCTCGACTACTCGCTGTCGGCGCCGGCCTTCTTCTTCCCGGCGACTCTGGACAAGCTTGGGGTAGAGACCATCGCTCTCAACACCTTCTCGCGCAGCCGCTCCCGATTCACGCTCGAAGAGAGTCTGCCGGTAGCGGCCGCACGAGTGGGGGAGATGGTACGCGCCATGGAGGGCGATATGGGGGCGATCCTCGATCCGGGTGCCGAATACCTGTACGTTGTCGATGATAAAGGCCGGCTTATCCCCGATTCCGCCCTGATGCTCCTGTTGCTGCAGCACGCGGCCCGTGACGCGGCCGCCGGAGTGGCGGCCTTGCCTCTCCATGCCACCAGACTCGGGGAGCAGATGGTCGCCTCCACGGGCGTCAGCATCCGTCGGACAAGATATTCCAAGGCGGCAGTGATGGCCGAGGCGACGCGTCCAAACACGATCTTCGCGGCCACCACGGACGGAGGCTACATATACCCGGCCGTCCTTCCCTCGCCGGACGCGCTCTACGCGTTGGGAAAGGTCCTGGAGCTCATCTCCACGTCGGACGCACCCCTGTCGCAACTCATCGCCCGAATGCCGGCGGCCCACGTGGTCCATCTGCAGGTCGAGTGCCCCTGGGAACTCAAGGGGACCGTGATGCGCCGCGCGACCGAAAGGCTGCACGACGGGACGGGTGTCACTCGTCGACGGCATCAAGGTCTTCCTTGACCACGGAGAGTGGGCTCTGGTGCTCCCGGATGCCGAGGAGCCGCTGTTCCACGTGTACGCGGAGGCCGCCGACGACGCCCGGGCCGTCGATTTGGCCGACAAGTACGGGGAGAGACTGCGGGAAGTCGTTGCCGAGGGCCGGGACTAAGAGCCTGCCGAGGAACGAAGCCCCGGCCGCCGAGAACGGACCGGGAGGCTCCAAGACGCGTGCTTAGGCCTCGGTGCTTTTTGCGATCACGTGCTTGCACACTGTCTTGAGTGTCTCGAACACACCCTGGCCGCTAATGGCGCACGCTTCGACCACCGGCGAATCGGTGTGGTTGAGAAGCTCGGTCAGGTCGGAGACCGAGAACACCTCACCCAGGTCCCGCTTATTCATCTGCAGCACGATGCCGAGTCTGCTCAGATCGTCGCCCTGCTCGCGCAGGTTGTCCCACAGGTTGAGATAGCTGTCCACGTTCTCGTCCAGCCGCGAAATCTGGCTGTCGGCCACGAAGACGACCCCATCAGTGCCCTGCAGCACCAGCTTTCGTGAGGCGTTGTAGAAGGACTGGCCCGGAACAGTGTAGAGATGGAACCGAGTGCGGAGACCTTTGACAGTGCCGACCGACAGGGGCAGGAAGTCAAAATAGAGTGTCCGCTCTTCTTCGGTTGCGAGACTTACCAGACGTCCACGAGCAGAGGGATTGATGCGGCGGTGTATGTACTGAATGTTGGTGGTCTTCCCACACAGCCCGCATCCGTAGTAGACGATCTTGTAGTTTATCTCGCGCGCGGCGAGGTTGATCAAGGCCACAGGTCGTTCTCCAGCGCTATGAGTCATCCTGTCCTGAGAACAGACCGTCTATCGCGGCGCCTACCTCGCGTGAGTAGTCGCGATTGACCGCTCTGTCATCTCCACTCGTAGTTTCGGCACTCTCCAAAGCAGGCTTAAGGACCTCGAGGGCCCGGCTGGTATAGAGTCGCACGCGCCCCACCTGGGTGCCGCGCCCAAAGGTGATAAGGAGCAGTATCTGGTCGGTGACCTGCGTCACGTGGAGGTTGGCCTCTTTGCCTTCGTGGAACAGTAGGGTGAACTCGCGCTCGCTCAGTATCTGGGCAAGCTGCCGGGTAGCGGCAAACGAACTGGCTGCGAGAGCCGCCAGCGACAGCGTGTCGGAGCGTGCGTCCTGCGGCGATATGGCGATGGGTTGGCCGCTGGTGGAGACGAGAGCGGCGAACTGCGAGCCGGACACCATTCGCAGCTTCTCCAGCACTGCATCGATCAGCGTCATATGTTCGTCGCTGATAACCAGCCCTCTACGGCTTGGCATCGTCATCCTCCTTGTGCGCGCGCCACGCAGTTGAGTATACAAGGCCCTCTCGCTTGCGTGGTCGCCCGTGCAGACACAAAAAACTGCTGTGCTATCATGACGGCCAGCCGATGGTGGCGAGAAAGGAGCGCATGTGAACCCCAAGAACCTCAAATACCACAGGGAGCACGATTGGGCCCGGGTAGAGGGAGATACCGCAGTCTTTGGTCTCACCAGCTACGCCCAGGAAACACTCGGTGACATCGTGTACATCGAGCTCCCCGAGGTAGGCGCAGACGTCACGGCTGGGACGCCCTACGCCGAGGTCGAATCGGTGAAAGCCGTGTCCGACGTCTACGCACCTTTGACCGGTTCGGTCGTCGAAGTCAACGAAGAAGTGGTCGACGCTCCGGAGCTGATCAACGAGAGCCCCTTCGAGGACGGCTGGCTGATCAAGATCCGGGTAGCGGATCCTTCCGAGATCGACGATCTGATGAATGCCGAGGAGTACGAGGAACTCATCAGCGAAGAAGAATGATCGGGCTGCGCCCGAGGACTTCCTCCGGCGCAACGTATCTCCACCTCAGGTTGAAGGTTCCGGAGGGAACCTCTATAGTAAGGGTGTGAGCACCATGGACGATACTGCCTTCGAACGACTCATCAACGTCCAGTCGTACAGCGACGAGGAGTTGCGGGAGCTGGCCGATCGCCTGTCCGCCGAGGAGCGCGAGGTATCCAAACGTAGGCGGCTCCTGCACGGCGAGATCGACATCCTACGCGCCGAGATCGTCAGGCGCCTGCGCGAGAAGCACAGCGGAGGGGCCGGGCTGGTGGAAGGCGGCGATGTCTCGGCTCTCACCGACATCCTCAGCGGAAAGACGCAATCGCGGGCAGGCAGAACCCAATAAGTGAGCGGTGGTCATGAGCGCTAAGAACGAGCCCTCAGCCAAGGGCATCGAGAGCAGATTCCATGACCTTTCGGTGGACGTTCGCCAGGAGAGGCTGATTCGCTATATCATTCATCAGGTTGAGAGCGGGCGGCACGTCAACGACATACTTGATGATCCTTATGTCCTTGAGCATTCCGACCCCGTGGCGCGGAACCGCCTCCTCGAGCATCCCGAAGTCATCAAGAGTATCGAGGAGCAAATACGCCGCCAATTCGCCGGGTATGGCGACTCGGTCGCAAGCCCCGAAGCGACTGGGGGAGACGAGGACTCGGCCGAGCGGACCAGCGATGGCGAACTGCCCAACCTGTAGTCTCGACAATAGCGAAGACTCCAACTACTGCCGGCGTTGTGGCAGCCGGCTCATCGCGGTCGACCCGAATGAGACCACTATCACGTACTCACCGGCCGATCGGGAGGACGATGGTCTGGACGGCGTCGATCACGGGAGGAGTGCCGGCACGGTACTGCTCATCCGCTCCGGGGGTGGGCGCGAAGGGGAGATCATCGACCTCGGCACCGACGTGCTCACAGTCGGCCGTAGTCCCCACAGCGACCTCTTTCTCGACGACGTCACCGTCTCTCGGCATCATGCCCGAGTCCTCCGCGACGAGGGCGGCTTCTGGGTGGAGGACCTCAACAGCTTGAACGGCACCTATGTGAACCGCAAGCGGATCGAGCAGCAGAGGCTCTTTGATGACGACGAGTTACAGATAGGCAAGTTCAAGCTCATGTTCGTCCACCGGATCAGCGAGTCCCCAGACGCATGAAAGAAGACGCTGCCCTGCTCACGATCGGCCAGGTGGTCGATCAGTTGAAGTCGGACTTTCCCGACTTGAGTATCACCAAGGTTCGCTACCTCGAGGATAGGGGTCTGCTCGCCCCGAGCAGAACGCCTGGACGCTATCGCAAGTACAGCGGGGCTGATATCAGGCGTCTGCGCACTATTCTCACCCTTCAGCGGGATCAGTATCTACCCCTCGAGGTAATACGTGATCGCGTTGAGGTGCCCACTTCGGGGCTCCCGGGCCAGCCGCTTGCAGGATCGACGCGGCTGGGGAGGACGCCCACGCTCAAACGTGAAGACGCGGTGTATACACAGGAGGAGCTTTGCGAAAATGCCGGCATTGACGCAGCTTTTCTGCGTCTGCTCGTGGAATATCGCCTCATCGACCGCCACTCGCAACAGGGGGCGGGCTTCACCGAGGGCGACCTGGAGATTGCCCACATTTGCCAATTGCTGGTCCGTTTCGGGGTGGAGCCCCGCAACCTGCGGCTTTTGGGCTCTTCAGTCGAGCGGGAGGCGGCGCTGGTGGAACAGATCACTACACCTTCGCTGCGATCCGCACACGCAGATAAGCGCGAATACGGCGAGAAGATGGTGGAAGATCTGGCATCCCTATTGTCCCAGTTGATGCACCTTCTGCTCTACAAGGAGCTGCGCAAGCTGCTCTGACGCTACCCGAAGCTTTCCGACCATCCGTCAGTCTGCCGTCTCAAGGAGCCCCATGGACCTCGACAAGTTCATCCGCCACATCCCAGGCTTTCCCAAGGAAGGGATCCTTTTCCACGACATCACGCCGCTACTGCAAGACGCCCAGGCGCTCAGATACGCCGTTGACTCGTTCGCCGACTACGCGAAGAGCAGGCGGATCGACCTCGTCTTGGGGGCTGAGGCGAGAGGCTTCATACTTGGCGCCGCCCTGGCGTACGCTAGCGGCGTGGGCTTTGCCGCCGCCCGGAAGCCCGGCAAGCTGCCGCGGACGGTGGCCCGCTGCGAGTATGAGCTGGAATACGGTACCGACGCGCTTGAGATGCATGCGGACGCCATCAAGCCCGGACAGAGAGTGCTTATCCACGACGACTTGCTCGCTACCGGCGGGACCGCAAAGGCGAAGGTCCAGCTAGTAGAGCAAGCTGGAGGCGTCGTCGCCGGACTCGCATTCATCATTGAGCTCACGGAACTCCGCGGCCGCGACCGCCTGCAGGGGTACGACGTCCTCAGCCTGTTGAACTACCCCGTCTAGCTTCCAGCCGACCTCGGGGAGGGGACCAAGCCGCTCACCCGATGCGGCAATCCCACGCTAGTTTACATAATGCACATTATCGTGCATTACAGATTTCTCGAGGGAGACGGGGCTAGATCAAAGAGATCCCAGGGCGGCGGACGGCCGACCCACGTACGGGTCGCCCTGACGACTACCTGCCTCTTACTTGACCAGGTTCATCATGTTGAACATCGGCAGGTACATGGAGATGACGATGAGGCCCACCAGCCCGCCGACAAATATCATCATGATGGGCTCGATAATCGACGTGAGAGATTTGACCGCGGCGTCGACTTCGTCTTCGTAGAAGTCAGCAATCTTGTTGAGCATCGAATCGAGTGCCCCAGTCTCCTCGCCGATGGAGATCATGTGCGTGACCATGGGCGGAAACACCGCGACGCGCATCAGGGGCTTCGCGATGGGCTCTCCGCAGCGGACGCTCTCCTTGACATCCACCATGGCTTCCTCGATGACGGTGTTGCCCGATGTCTTGCCTGTGATGTCGATAGCGTGCAGGATCGGCACACCGGAACCGACCAGCGTGGCGAAGGTGCGGCTGAAACGAGCCACCGCGATCTTCTGGATGATCGGACCGAGCTTCATGGGCAGATGTAGCTTGAACCGATCCCAAGCTCTGCGGCCCTGCTCGGTGTTCTTGAGACGCACCAGGGCCCAGATCGTAATGAAGATGACCGGGAAGATGATGAACCAGTAGCCCTTGAGCATGTTGCTTATCCCCATCATCATTCGAGTCAAAGATGGCAGTTGGCCGCCCAGGTCGTTGTACATGTTGGCGAATATCGGGATGATGAAGAGCAGCATCCCGATCATCACCATGATGGCGAAACAGGCGATCAGGATCGGGTAGGTCATTGCCGACTTTATGGAACGGCGCAGACTGTCCTGCTTCTCGAGCTGCCCAGCTAGACGGATGAGCGTCTGATCGAGGGCGCCGCTCGCCTCGCCGGCCCTCACCATGGCCACATACAGCCTGTCGAAAGCGGCCGGATGTTTGACCATTGCGTCCGAAACCGTGCTGCCGGCCTCTACGTCGTCGCGCACGGCTTTGATGATCTTCCTCAGGCGCGTGTTTTCGGTCTGCTCTTCGAGAACGTAAAGAGCGCGGAGTACGGCGAGACCTGAGTTGATCATGGTCGCGAATTGGCGGGCGAAGACCGCCTTGTCGCGCACGCTGATGCGTTTGCCGTTCTCGAGCATGGTCTTGAGGTCGGGCATGCCCCGCTTCTCCTCAAGGCTGACGACGGTGAGCCCTTTGCGGCGCAGTTCGGCGACGACGGTCGCTTTCGAGTCGCCTATCGCTTCACCCGAAAAGAGGGCGCCGCGCTCCTTCTTGGCCGTATAGCTGAAAGTCCCCACTCTGCTCCTGCTCCTCGCTTACTCGTGAGCCGAGATACTTCTCCTCATTATGTATCGGTCACCCGGCGCTACGGCTATAGCGAGCCGGCGGCCGGGTTCAGCGCAGCCGTCTCCCCCATGCCCGCAAGGTCGGTATCAGGCGGCACCCGACAGAAGCAGGCGCTCCAACTCATCCGGTACCGACGACCGTTTGAGCGCTAGTTCGCGGCTGATATGGCTGCGCTTGACCAGATCGGCCAGTGAGGAGTTCATCGTCTGCATGCCGTGCTGACCGCCAGTCTGCATCACCGTGTAGAGCTGGTGGGTTTTGCCCTCGCGGATGAGGTTTCTGGCGGCCGACGTGGATACGAGCACCTCGCAGACTGCTACCCGTCCGGTTCCTGACGCTTTGGGCAGAAGCTGTTGGGTCACGATTCCTTCCAAGGTAGCCGCTATCTGCACCCTGATCTGCTCCTGCTGGTGCGGCGGAAAGACGTCGATGATCCGGTCTATCGTCTGCGGACAGTCCTGGGTATGCAAGGTCGCGAAGACGAGGTGGCCCGTTTCCGCCGCGGTTAGCGCGATTTGGATGGTTTCCAGGTCCCGCATCTCGCCGATAAGGATGACGTCAGGGTCCTGGCGGAGGGCCGATCGCAGAGCGGCCGGGAATCCCTTAGTGTCGCTGCCCACTTCCCGCTGGTTCACCACACAGCGTTTGTGCGTGTGCAGGAACTCGATCGGGTCCTCTATGGTGACGATATGGTCCGCTCGGGTCTCGTTTATTTCGTCGATGATCGCGGCGAGGGTCGTGGACTTCCCCGACCCGGTCGGCCCGGTGACGAGCACGAATCCCCGCGGCTTGTGGCAAAACGAGTGCAACACCTTTGGGAGTTGGAGTTCATCGATGCTCTTGATGGCGACTGGGATGAGCCGGAAAGCCGCGGCGAGCGTCCCCTTGTGGAAGAACACGTTGACCCTAAAGCGGGCTTGGCCGTACAACGAGTACGAGAGGTCGACCTCCCAGTCGGTCTCGAGCTTCTGCCGTTGATCCTGGTTCAGGATGCTATAGATGAGCTCACGAGCCTCGTTGGCTGCCAACTCTGGATAGCCTTCGAGCGGCCGGAGGTGGCCGTCGATCCGCACTACCGGTGGCAGCCCCACGGCCAGATGGAGGTCCGAAGCCTGGGTCTGGACTACTTGTCCTAGTATTTCGCCTGCATCCACGGCCTGCTCTCCTCACCACTCTTCTCTTCCCCGGGGTCACACGATGACCCGGGAGATCTCCTCGATGCTGGTCAGCCCCTGCAGCACTCGCTCGAGCCCGTCCTGGCGAAGCGCCATCATGCCCTCGGCTCGTGCCACTCGCCCTATCTCATCGGCACTCTTCCGCTCGATGATGAGTCTCTCGATGGCTTCGGTGACCAGCATGATCTCGTAGATAGCCATCCGTCCCTTGTAACCGGTGGTGTTGCAGCGGGGGCACCCGGTGGCGCGGAAGAGCTGGAGCTCCTCGACACCCTCGATCGCCTGGTTGCTGAAGCCCATCTGCCGCAGGATATCGGGCGTTGGATCGAACGGTTCCCGACAGTGCTCGCACAGCTTGCGCACCAGCCTCTGGGCGATCACGCAGTCGACCGCGGAGGCGGTCAGGAAAGGTTCGACTCCCATTTCGGTGAGCCGGGTCAGCGCCCCCGGAGCATCATTGGTGTGCAGAGTCGACAGCACCAGGTGGCCGGTAAGAGCCGACTCGATAGCTATCTGGGCGGTGTCCTTATCGCGAACCTCCCCGACCATCACAATGTCGGGGTCGCATCGCAGGATCGACCTCAGTCCTGAGGCGAACGTCAGCCCTGCCTTCGGGTTGATCTGGACCTGGTTGATGCCGGCAAGCCGGTATTCCACCGGGTCTTCTACGGTGATGATGTTCTTGTCGCTGGTATTGAGGATGTTGAGCGTCGCGTAGAGCGTGGTCGACTTACCTGATCCAGTGGGACCTGTTACCAGGATGGCCCCGTAAGGTTTGAGGAAGGACCGGCGATACCGGTTCAAAGCCTGCTCGGAGAATCCCAAGTCCTCGAGGCGCAACATCACGTTAGACCGGTCCAGCAGGCGGATGACCACCTTCTCGCCGTAGACAGTCGGGAGTGAGGCAACGCGCATGTCAATAGGCCGCCCGCCCACCGTGAGACCTATACGCCCGTCTTGGGGAATCCGCCGCTCCGCGATGTCGAGGTCCGCCATGATCTTCAGGCGGGAGATGACGCCGGCCTGCAGTCTCTTCGGGATCGTCATGATCTCGTGAAGCACGCCGTCGTGTCTGAATCGAATCAGCAGATCCCTGGCCTGTGGCTCGAAATGGATGTCCGACGCTCCCTCATCCGTCGCTCGGGCGAGTACGCCGTTGACCAGCTTGACCACGGGCGCCGCCTCGACCTGCTCCCGGATGTCGCGCATGTCGTCGATAGGGCCGTCGTCCTCGGCGGCCACGACCTTGGTGTCGAGCCCGTCGGAGAGTTGGCCCCCGACGGAGCGCAGCTTGCTGAGCATCTCGACGATCTCGTCGCTGCTGGCCAGTCCCGGCTCGATGTCAAAGCCCGTCAGGATGCGCAGGTCGTCGATGGCAACGATATTGGAGGGGTCGGCCATGGCCACGAGCACGGTGTGCTCGTCAACAAAGGCGACAGGGATTGCCGAGTAGCGGCGCGCGTCGCGTTCAGAGATGAGTTCCAAGGCGACGGGGTCGACGCGGGTGACGGCCAGGTCCAGGAATTTGCAGCCGAGGCGGCGGGCAAGCGCCTGATTGAGATCGGCCTTGGTTACCCAGCCTTTCGACAGGGCTATCTCCCCGATGCGCTGATGCGAGACCTGCTGTTCCGCCACCGCCTCGTCGACCTGCTCACGGGTCAGAAGACCCATGTCGACGAGCACTTCACCTGTAGGCCGGCCCACCAGCCTCCGCGGCGCATTCTCCTCTTTGATCATCTGCATGGACGGTATCTCACCTCTCCCCGCCGATGCTTTTCCGCATGACGTCCAAAGGTGCCTGCTGGCCAGTCCAGAGCTCGTACGAGCCGGCAGCCTGCATCACAAGCATCTCCTTGCCGTCGATCGCGGTGGCACCTCGAGCTTTCGCCTCTCTCACCAACGTTGTGGGACCCGAGCCGTACACCAGGTCCATCACGATGTGGCGACTGTTGACAATATCGACAGGAACCGGCGACTCCTTGACCGATGGGCTCAGCCCAAGCGAAGTGGCGTTGACGATCAGGCGCGCTTCGCTCGCGGCGCCGAACACTTCATGTTCGGGCACTGCGAAGCAGTGGGCGGCGCCCCACGAGGCGGCCTCTGAGCACAGCAAGGCCGCGCGCTCGGGAGTCCGGTTGTAGACCCGTATCTCTCGTGCATCGTCATCCATCAACGCGGCTACCACCGCCCGGGCAGCACCCCCCGCTCCGGCCACGAAGCATGTAAGCCCCTGAGCCCCCTCGGGCCGGAGGCCGCGCAGGGCTGCCGCAAACCCCCACTTGTCGGTGTTGTAGCCAACGAGGCGGCCATCATCGTTGACGACTGTGTTCACCGACCCAATTCGGGCGGCTACGCTGTCCAGCTCGTCGAGAAGAACCCCGATGGCTTCCTTGTGGGGAATCGTCACGTTGACACCCCGAAAACCGAGGGCCCGCAGCCCCGCCACCGCGTTCGAGAGACTCTCGGGCAGCACATCGAAAGCGAGGTACACCATGTCGATGCCCTGGGCCCGCAGCGCGGCGTTGTGCATGCGCGGAGAAAGTGAGTGTCCGACAGGGTGACCAAGGATGCCGGCCACGGCCGTTCGGCTACCGATGCTGTCGCTCGTCCCCATAGAACCACCTCCGCAACGGTTGTCTGTCGCTACTGTGCAGACTACCGCTCGGAGGACGGTTCCGTCTCATACCTAGGTGAGACCCTGGCGGTGGCGGGCTCCCAGTTCTACAGGCCCAGATCCTTCTTCAGCTTGACGAACTCGTCGTACGAGGCCGTGAAGTGGGTCTTGCCGTCCTTGCCGGTGAGATAGTAGAGGTAATCAACTTTGGCGGGCGTGAGCGCCGCGGTCAGCGCCGCTACTCCCGGATTGGATATCGGCGCAGGGGGAAGGCCCTTCACGACTCGCGTGTTGTACGGCGAGTTCACCTTCAGATCCGTTTCGGTCAGCGGTTCGGTCCATTTGTCAAGGGCGTAGCGAACCGTCGCGTCTACCTGGAGGGGCATCTTCTTCTTGATGCGGTTGTAGATGACGGCGGCTACGTTCGCCATATCTGCCGGAGTATTCGCTTCCTTCTCGAGCATGGACGCCACGACGACGATCTGATACGGGGACAATCCCAGTGCCTCGGCATCGGTCCAAGGTAACGACGCAGTCTTCTTGTTGAACGCCGCGAGTTGAGCGCCTATCAGCTCGGTCGGGCCATCGCCTGCCATGAGACTGTAGGTGTCGGGAAAGAGCAATCCTTCAAGCGTCGTGACCTCGCTCGGTGTGCCCCCGATCTTGGGCACCACGAACTTATCGGGTTGCTTGCTGAGATCTGCGTAGGTGGCCGCATTCTTGACGTTGCCCGCCTTCGCCAGCTGAGAGGCTATCTGGCTCGCGGCGAGACCCTCCGGAAGGGTCACGGTGAAGGTATCGGAACCCTGCCCTTTCTCGAGCCTATCGACCACGTTGATGAGCTGTGATCTGGTCGGCAACTGATACGTGCCCGGCTGCAGCTTCCCCTGGCTGCCGCGCGAATCGACGAGGTCAACGAAGGCCGTCGCCGAGCTGATGACACCCTTGTCCTCCAGCAATAGGCCGACCTGGGTGGCCGTCATTCCGGGGCTGATAGTGACCTTCACGCTGGCCGCGAGGGTCGTCGAAGTCGTCTCCGCCGCCTTGGCCTGCAACCATTCCTGCCCTCTGTTGACCACGGTATACACGCCCCACATGAAGGCGAGGAAGCCAACCACCACGACTATTCGGGTGATCCAGGCTCTCCCTGACCGCCGTTTCTTCTTCTTCTTGACGGGGTAACTTTCCCCGGCCCGCGGCAGTTCGGAATACCAATCACTCATCTCTATCTCCAGCTAGGTTCCTGGACCGCCAGTCAAGATAGTCCTGCAACATATAGCACGCAGCCACCGAATCCTGCTCTCCGCTTCTCTTGGCGGCACTCTCCGCCAATTTGGATGTGAACCTCTCGTCCCAGGTAAGGATGGGCAACTCCGTCAACGTCGCCAGCCGCTCCGTAAAAGCCACGACCGAGTCCAATTGCTCGTTGGTTCCCCCTCCCAGCGGGCGTGGTAGTCCCACTACTATCTCACCCGCGCCGTATTCTTGGGCGACGACAACCACCTTTAGAAGCGTCTTCTCCCGCTCCCGTTCCCGGATGACCGGTAACGGCGTGCACGTGACTCCCAAAGGGTCAGAAATGGCTACCCCCGTCCGGCTCAACCCCACGTCTATGCCCAAGACTCGCACCTAGTCACTCAGGCGCGCAACGACCGTATCGCGCGCACACGCGATCGCTTCGCTCAGCCTGAGGGGGTCGCCGCCGCCACCCCTCCCGAGATGGGCAGTACCTCCTCCCCCACCGCCGAAGGCCCGTGAAGCAGTCTTGACGATCTGACCAGCGTCCACCCGAGGAACCTGAGGGCTGACGCTGATTACGAGCGTGGCCTTGCCCTGCAGTTCAGCTCCCAAGGCCACGACGCCCGGCTGGACCCGTTCGCGGACCTGGTCGACCAGAAGGAGAAGGTGGTCACCGTCGCGGGCCTCCACTACCTCTGCCACCACGGCGACCCCGTCGTGGCTCACGGCCCGCGCGGCTAGCGTTGTGACTACGTCCCTGGAGGCCCTCGATACGAAGCCCGATAATTCGCTCTCAAGGGCGCTGACGCGGTTCTGCAACCGGGTGAGGGCGGGCAGCACCTGGTCGTCGGTCACATCCAGAGCGGAGGCCGCGGCGCCCACCAGGAGGTCTCGGTCCCTGTAGTACGCGACGGCCGCCCTTCCGGAAACCGCCTCGATACGGCGCGCATTGGCGCCGACGCTGCCCTCGGACAGGATCTTGAAGGCGCCGACCTCGCTCGTCCAAGCGACGTGAGTACCGCCGCACAGTTCCCGGCTGAAATCGTCGATCTCAACGACCCGCACGAAGTCACCGTACTTCTCCCCGAACAGAGCGGTCGCCCCCAGGTCTCGGGCGTACTCGAGGCTGGTGGTGAACGTGCGCACAGGGTGGTTCTCGACGATGCGGCGGTTGACCAACTCCTCTATCTCTTTGAGGTGTTCCCGCCCGATGGGCTCGTGATACGCGAAGTCGAAGCGGAACTTGTCGGCGCGTACCGAAGAGCCCGCCTGTGTCACATCCTTGCCTAGACGTGAGCGGAGCGCGTAGTGCAGCAGATGCGTGGCGGTGTGATTGGCGGCCACGTCGTGGCGATGACTCGACGAAAGGCTGGCCTTGACCCGGACTCCCGCCTCGACTTCGCCCTCCAGCGGACGGGCTACGAGCACTTGGACTTCGCCCTGTTGCTGTACGTCCTCCACCTGCACCTTGCCACCCTCGGACTCCACCACACCGGTATCGGCCGTCTGGCCTCCCATCTCGGCGTAGAAGGGGCTCTCTCGCAGTGCTAGCAGCACCCGTCCGTCCTCGAGCGACTCTACGTGCTCTACCACTGTGTAGAGGTCTTCACGCTCATGACCCTTGAACTCGGTGGCGTGCTCCGTTTGGCGGGCGAAGCGGACAACGGCCTCCTGGAGGGCGTCCCCGCCCCTTTGCGCGCCGCGGGCACGCTTGCGCTGGCCGTCCATCGAGGAGTCGAATCCGGCCAAGTCGAGCGTCAGCCCCCGTTCTTCGACGATCTCGCGGGTGACTTCCACGGGAAAGCCGTACGTATCGTGCAATTGAAAGGCGACCTCTCCTGGGAACACCGTGCTGCCGGCGTCGCTGGCGCGAGCTATCGCTTCCTCCACCAGAATCAATCCCTGGTCCAAGGTCCTGTTGAAACGCTCCTCTTCTGACCCGATGGTGCGCAGGATCGCCTCGCGCCGGTCCACCAGTTCCGGGTATGTACCCCCCATGAGGTCGATGGTCCTCTGGGCGAAGCGCTGCAGGAAGGGTGGCTCCATGCCGGCCGACCGGCTGAAACGGGCCGCGCGGCGGACGATGCGGCGAAGTACGTAGCCCCGGCCCTCGTTGCTGGGCAGGACGCCGTCGGCGACGAGGAACGACATGGCCCGCGCATGGTCGGCCAGCACGCGAAGGGCGACGTCGACCTGCCTGTCGTCTCCGTACCGCTTGCCCGCGATCTCTTCCCCCAGTTCCAACAGGGGCTTGAACAAGTCGGTCAGAAAGACCGCCGATACCCCCTGCTTGAGTGCCGCCACCCGCTCCAGGCCCATGCCGGTGTCGATATTCTGCTTGGGCAGGTTGGTGAGCTGCTGGTCCTCCCCCATGTTGTAGCCGGTGAAGACCAGGTTCCAGTACTCGACAAACCGATCGCAGTCGCATCCTGGACGGCAACCGGGGTCGGAGCAACCGTGCTCAGCCCCCCTGTCGAAATACAGTTCCGAGCAGGGACCGCAGGGACCCGTGGGCCCCACCGGGCCCCAGAAGTTGGCGCTGCGAGGCAGGCCTACCATGCGAGCCCGAGGCACCCCCAACGCCTCCCAGAGCGCCACCGCCTCTTCGTCTGCCCCGATCTGGTCGTCACCTTCGAAGTACGAAATCCAGATGAGGGCGGGATCGAGCTTCAGATAGTCAAGGGAAAACTCCCAGGCGAAGCGGACGGCCCCCTCCTTGAAGTAGTCGCCCACCGAGAAGTTGCCGAGCATCTCGAAGAAGGTGCAATGTCGCGCGGTGAGCCCCACCTTGTCGATATCGGACGTGCGGAAGCACTTCTGCACGCTGGTCAGCCTGCCACTGGGGGGCTCGGCCAGTCCCATGAAGTAGGGCTTGAACTGCTGCATCCCTGCAGTGGTGAGCAGCACGGAGGTGTCTTTGTATGGGACGAGAGAGGAGCTGGGCACGAGCAAATGACTTCGCTCGACGAAATAGTCCAGGTACATCTTTCGTAGTTCGGCCGTCTTCACCTAGCAGACCTTGCCTCTCTCCCCCGCGCCGTCTGCCGGGGATTCTTTCTCCGTCATATACTCGTGGAGATTCTCTATCGATCTTCGTATGAGACGCGAGACATGCATCTGCGAAATGCCGATACGCGCCGCCACCTGCGTCTGCGTCATACCTTCGAAGAAGCGCAGATGGAGAATCAACCGCTCGCGAGGATCGAGCCGCTCCATAGCGGGAGCCAGCACTCGCCGTTGCTCGAACACCGCGTACGCCTCTTCTTCCACACCGAGGCAGTCCAGCAGTCCCACCGATTCGTCTTCGTCCGGACCCCCACCAGAAAAGATGGAGACCGAACTGTAGGCTCGGCCGCTCTCCAGAGCCTCGACCACCTCTTCTTCCGATGCACCCGTGGCCGCAGCCAGCTCTCCGATGGTGGGAGACCTGCGCAGTTCGACTGTCAGCGACTCCGTGACCCGGTTGAGCCGCACATTCAGGTCCTGAAGGGCCCTGGGGACTTTGACGGCCCAGCCCTTATCCCGGAAGTAGCGCTTGATCTCGCCTAAGATGGTCGGAGTCGCATAGGTAGACAGCTCGACTCCTCGTTCCAAGTCAAAACGATCGATGGCCTTGATGAGGCCGATGCTGCCCACCTGGATCAGGTCCTCGACCGGCTGCCCGCGTGACGCGAACCTGCGCGCAAGGCTTCTCACCAGAGGCAGATAGCGAGTGATCAGCTCTTCCCTGGCCGCCCCGTCTTTATGGTCGCGGACCAAGACCAGCAGGTCCCGCTCAGACATCCTCTTTGGTCCGTCGCCGTAGGCCATAGTCACACTCGATGCTCCCGGCCGTCGTGTTGCGGTGTCGGTAGGCGACACCTACAGAATCCGTTTCTCCATCTCGACTGAGAAGGAATCGGCATTGATCCCGTCCACCGTCCGGTATCCATCGACAAGCGAATCCATGAGCATCCGGAGAACGTCCGCCCGGCCATCGCTGCCCAACTCGATACACTCGGTGGCGGACAAAGTCCGCCGAACCAGTTGGCTGCTGAGCCCCTGGAGGGCAACCTTGAAGGTGCCGGACACGACAGAGACGGTAAGGGTCAGATCAGCCCCCTGGACGGGCTCCTCGCGAAGCAGCGTTTCGACCGCCAATTCGAGATCATCCAACCGGTCGACCGACAACGCGTGCCGGGACGCGACTCCCCCTATGACAACCCGCATGATGGGCAGATTGCCTCTTCCGCGGGGAGCTCGAAGAATGACGATATCGGACCTCTCGCGCGGCTCAGCCAGTGCCACCACCCCTATTCGACCGGACCGCCACCGCCGAGGTAGGTCTCCATCTCGGCCTGCTTCTGCTCGTACGCCTGACGTGCCCGTCCTGCCGCTTCCTCGGCCCGTTCCCTCAGTTCCTCAAATATACGCTGGGCTTCGCCGGGGACTTCGGCGAAGGACTCGACCATGCTCTTGCCCGTCTCCTGAGAGACCCGATGCGCGATGATGAGAGCCCCCCCTATCGCTACCCCGGCGACCAAAACGAGAAACGAACGAATGCCGCCCATCAAGTCTCCTTCCTTTTGCCCGAAACAAACGAGGAAATCCCTTCGGTGACCGCAGAGGACAGGCCTGCGACCTTCTTGATCGGAGCTGCTATCGCTCCATGAACCGACGTGAGTGTGGTCTCGGCTATCTTGATGATCTTGGCCATCGAGGTGGTTATCTCCTCGACCTGGTCGAGTTCCGCATTCACGCGATCGAGCGTGGTCTCGACGCGCGTCAGCAGCGGGATCACTTCGGTATTGACGTCAGTAAGGATGTTCGTCGCGCGACCGAAGACTCCGGCTAGACGAAGAAGCATATACAGAAGCCCTGCCCCGAAGAGCAGGAAGAAGATACCGATGCAGATGTCCATGATGGCATTAGCGTCCCACTGCATATCTAGCCCCCTTTAGCTCTTCGGTAGAAAGCGACTCCGACTATACCACAGGCAAATTGCCGCTTTTCCAGCGCGGTCATCGGTCCGCGCCGGCCCACGGCTCGGTGGAGGTGATAGTGCCCGCGACGACCACTCTGTCGCCCTCGTACACCACCACGGTCTGGCCGGTTGCCACCCCCGCCGCGGGCATTCCCAGAAGGACGGTCAGGCAACCACCGGCGACCGTGATCCCCGACGCGCGCAAAGGCGCCGCCGCGGAGCGGACCTGGACCTCAAGCGGCTCTTCGCCCACTGTGCGGTGCCATACTAGTCCCTCGGCGCGCACGATGCCCACGTGTGCGTCTCGGGCGCCGCCTGCGATGACGCGTCGCTGGGAAGCCTCTATCCCCACGACGTACCGCGGTTCCCCGGCCGCCACTCGCATTCCTTTGCGCTGTCCTATCGTAAAGTTGTAGGTCCCCTCGTGATGCCCCAGCACTTTGCCTTCGAGGTCTACGATCTCCCCGGGGAGAACCCCAAGGCGCTCCCGCAAGAAGCGGCGATGATCGTCGTCGGGCACGAAGCAGATCTCCTGGCTCTCGGGGGCCGAATGACCCTCCAGACCGGCCCGCGCCGCCGTCTCTCGAACGTCTGGCTTGCGCATTCCGCCCAGAGGAAACATGACGTGCTCGAGGATGTCGTGCGACACCTCGGCAAGAACGTAGGACTGATCCTTCAGGGGGTCCAGACCTCGGGCAAGCCGCGGCGGCGAATCGGTAAGACGGGCATAGTGTCCTGTCGCCACGCGCTCGAGCCCCAGCTGGCGGGCCGTCGCCAGCAATACTCCTAGGCGCACCCTGGAGTTGCACTTTGAACAGGGATTGGGCGTTCGGCCGGCTGCGTATTCCGAAACGAAGTACTCCACCACGTCCCGGTAGAAGGGCTCAGCGGCGTCGAGGGCAAGGTGCGGGATGCCAAGGCTGTGGGCAACTCTTCGCGCCCGGCGCACGTTCTCGGGGGAACAGCAACTCCGCTCGCCGACGACCCCGGGATCGTTCCATAGGGTAAGAGTGATACCGACCACGTGGAAGCCTTGCTCCTGTAGTAGAAGCGCGGCGACCGCGCTGTCCACTCCGCCGCTCATCCCGACGAGGACTCCCCCGCGTCCTTGGGCGCCGATCTCGCACCCGGGCGAGCCCAGCGACGCGGTCAGCGCTTCGTGAAGCGCGTCGAGAGCCACAGTCGCCGTGTACTCCTTCGACGAGACAAGACCCAGATCGTGGCATATCCCGGCATGAGTCACAGAGGCCGCTTCCAGAAAGGACCGGCCGGTCACACACCCGCACACCTGGCTCGCGCTCGCCAGCGTGGCCGGGCATCCGTGGGCCTGGTAGCGGGCCTCCTCGATACGACCGGCGCGGATGCGCAGTTCGATCCGCACCAGGCTCCCGCACTCCTTGCTTCCAGCCTCTCCGACAGCATCCGCCCCCGCGACAGGCCCGGCCAGGGTGCACGAAAGAAGGCGCTCGGCCACCCTGGCCCCGTAGGCCAGACCCGCCGTCCTGCCCAGACTGTCGTCAGCGCTTGACCCCACAAAGCCTCTCCATAGCACAAGGGCCGGGATGACCCGGCCCTCGCCTACATGACTAGGTCAGGGTCGCTTCATCCTTGGCCAAGGTTGATCAGATACTGCTTCAACGTGCCCTCGTCGATGTAGCCGTTCCAGATATTGCGAACGGCGCCGCCTCGGTCGACGAGAACGATCTCAGGCGGGTAGTTTACCTTCAGGAGCGTGGAAAGGTCGCCGTAAGCGCTGGGGGTCTTGTAGTCGTACCTGAGAAATGTGTACTCAGGGAAGTCCGGCTGGACCGCGTCGAAGGCTTCCTTCACCTTCTGGTCGTCCACGTTGCCTGGCACATAGAAGAACAGGACCACCGGACGAGCCTGGCCGATCGCCGCCACATACTCTTCGGGCGTCTCCTCGGTCACGGCAATCTTCGTCAGGAGGAGATCTTCAATGACGCTACCCACCGAGCGAGCCGCGGTGGTGCGGGTGGTCTCCAAGACACTCGAGGGGGTCGTCGTATCGCCGCCGCCTCCGCAACCAACCAGGAAGACACCCAGACCGATCGCGACTAGAAGTAGAACCGCCCACTGTCTGCTTCGTCCGGACATTTCAACCCTTCCCAAAAAAGAATGCTCCACCTTGCCGTGTCTGACATGCACTTGAACCTGCCGAAGCAGGTGGGTGACAGTCCCTGATTGGCGACTCGCCGTTCAGGAAAACGTGCCTCCCGTGCACAGTGTGTTGGCTCAAGTTTGGGCCAGATCACGCACAAGGTCGAGCACCCCGAGGGTACCACACGACCCTGTGGCAGGCAACGCGCCTCTCCGCCCGCCCCGGCCGCACACCGCGGCTCCTACACCAGATAGTCGGCGTTTTGCGGGTGGAACTTGAGAGCGTTCGGTGGCCGTCGTGGAGGAGCGGAAACCTCGGCCTTAGACGGTGCGTATGCGCAGTTCGCGCAGCTGTTCGGCAGCGACTCGCGACGGTGCATCGGTGAGGGGGCACGACCCGCTTTGCGTCTTGGGGAAGGCGATGACTTCTCGGATGGAGGACTCCCCCGCCATCAGCATGACGGTGCGATCGAGCCCCAGGCCGATGCCCCCGTGCGGAGGTATCCCGTAGTCCATGGCCTCCACCAGGAAACCGAACTTGACCTTGATCTGCTCCTCATCGAGCCCCAGAGCTTCGAAGACCGCCTCTTGCATCTGCGGATCGGCGATCCGAAGCGAGCCGCTACCCAGTTCGACACCGTTCAGCACCAGGTCATAGGCGAAGGTACCCAACTCCAGCGGGCGCTCCAGCAGGTCTTCGATGCGTTCCAGACGGGGCTTGGTGAACGGGTGGTGCTGCGCCTTGAGACGATCTTCCTTTGGGTCGTACTCGAACATGGGAAAGTCGACCACCCAGGAGAACGCCCAGCCGCTGCGCTCGACGTCCAGCCGCGTAGCCAGCGCGAGGCGCAGAGCGCCCAGGCTTGGCTCGGCCACCTCCTTGCGGTCGGCGACGAAGAGGAGTAGGTCGCCGGGCTCGCCCGACAGCCGCTCGGCTAACGCCTTGGTCTGTTCGTCGCCCACGAACTTGAGAAGGGGCGAGCGCAGACCTCCGTCCTTGTCCAGCCAGATGGGCAACAGGCCCTGCGCTCCAAACACGGCCGCCTCGGCAGCCAGGTCGTCCACGTCCTTGCGAGAGAGGGCGGCGGCGCCCTCCGCGCGGATGCCTCTGACCACACCTCCCTTGGCCACGGCCTCGCTGAATACACGGAAATCGGTGGCTCCGGCGATGTCGCTGACATCCACGATCTCCATACCGAACCGCAGGTCGGGCTTGTCGCTTCCATAGCGGGCCATCGCGTCGGCGTAGCTCAGCCGCGGGAACGGTGTCGGCAGCTCGATGTCAAGCGTCTCCTTGAAAGCGGCGGCAAACATGCCCTCCACCACATCCTGGATATCGCCTTCTTCGATGAAGCTCATCTCGATGTCGATCTGGGTATGCTCGGGCTGCCTATCCGCCCGAAGGTCCTCATCCCGGAACGCCCGGGCTATCTGGTAGTAGCGCTCGAAGCCGCCGATCATGAGGAGCTGCTTGAACAATTGTGGCGACTGCGGGAGAGCGTAGAACTCACCAGGCTGCAGCCGGCTGGGGACCAAGAAATCGCGCGCGCCTTCGGGTGTGCTCTTCGTCAGGATGGGTGTCTCGACGTCGATGAACCCCCGATCTCCCAGGTAGCGTCTGACGGCCTGGACGACCCGGTGGCGCAGCAGCAGGTTCTGGAAGACCCGGGGCCGGCGCAGGTCGATGTAGCGGTACCGCAGCCGCAACGTCTCGTCCACCTCGACATCGTCCTCGGGGAAGAACGGCGGCGTCTGCGCGGCGGCCAGGATCTGCAGTTCGTCCACGACGATCTCCACCCTACCGGTGGCGAGGTTCGGATTGACTCGCTCGGGAGCGCGGGCCACGACGATACCCGTCGCCCACATCACGAACTCGCTGCGCAGTTCCTGCGCCCTTGCGTGCAGCGCCGGATCCCTTTCGGCCTCCACCACGAGTTGCAGCAGCCCGGTACGGTCGCGTAGGTCGACGAAGACCAGTCCGCCGTGGTCCCGCCGCCGGTGGACCCAACCGGCCACCTTGACCCGCCGGCCGATGTAGGGCCTCGTTGACATCGCCACACCATTCGTCCCTGTATGCCACGGCCAGTCCTCTTCCTGAGTGCGTTTCAGTCGCCGAGTGCTCCGCGGCAGCCGGAAGCGGCCTCGACGAGGGCAACAGCTTCGTTGTGGGGCACCTTCCGTTCCTCCCCGGTGGCCAGATCACGCAGGGTGACCAGGCCGGTGGTCATCTCGGCTTCTCCGATGATAACTGCATACCGCGCTCCCGTCCGTCCCGCCTGCTTCATCTGCCCCTTTGCGCTCCGCCCCGCGTAGTCCAGGTCGACGGCTATGCCCCGGGTCCGCATCTGGTGGGCTAGGGCGAACACCTCGTCCCGAGCACCCTCTCCCACGCTCACCAGGTATGCCACAGGCGCGTCGGCCGCGACGCCTTCTGCGTCGGAACGGGAGATCGCCAGCAGTATGCGCTCCACCCCGGTGCCAAAGCCCACTCCGGGTGTCGCCGGCCCGCCGATAGCGGCGACAAGGTCGTCATAACGACCACCCCCGCCGATGCCCGACTGGGCCCCGAGCAGAGACGACTGGAACTCGAACGTGGTGCGGGTGTAGTAGTCCATGCCTCGCACCAGGGTGTGGTCCTCGATGAAAGCGATGCCCTGCACGGCCAGGCAGGCTTTCACCCGCGCATGGTGCTCGGCACACGCGGGGCAGAGATAGTCCGGCAGTCGGGGAGCACCCTCAAGCGCGAGCCTGCAGGCGGGTACCTTGCAGTCGAACGTGCGTAGGGGGTTGAGGTGAGTCCTCTCGAGGCATTCGCCGCACAGCGACCCCGAACCTGCCTGCAGATACTTCCGGAGGGCACTCGAGTAGCCGGGGCGGCACTCCCTGCATCCCATGGAGTTGAGGCGCAGTTGGATGCCGCTCAGTCCGAGCTCCCGATAGAGTGCGGCGAGCACGCCGACGACCTCGGCATCCAATTCAGGCGCCGGCGCCCCGAAAGCCTCGATACCAAGCTGGTGATGCTGCCGGTAGCGCCCCGACTGCGGGCTCTCGTACCTGAACATCGGGCTGTAGTAGTACAGCTTCACTGGCTGAGGCAACGTGTGCATGCCGTGCTCTACGTACGCTCGCGCGACAGGAGCGGTGCCTTCGGGGCGAAGTGTCATGCTCCGGCCGCCCAGATCCTGGAATGTGTACATCTCCTTACGCACGATATCCGTCGAGTCGCCGACGCCGCGAGTGAAGAGCCGAGTATCTTCGAAAGCGGGGGTATCGATCCGGTGGTAGCCGTATCTGCGGAAAACGGCCTCGGCCGTCCTGATGACCCATCGGCGGACGGGCTGCTGCTCGGGAAGGACGTCGTACGTCCCCTTCGGTGCGGTGAACGGCTCAGCCATGGGCCCTCAGGCTTGCCAGGAAGGGATTGTGGGCAAGCTCATCTCCCAGAGTAGTCGAGTCCATATGGCCAGGGTACACCGGTGTGTCGCCGGGATAGAGCTTTAATAGGCGAGCTATGGACTCGAGCAGTTGAGCGAAGTCTCCGCCCGAGAAATCGGTCCTACCAACCGATCGCCGGAACAGCAGGTCGCCGCAGAAGAGGCCGCCTCCGATCTCGTAGGTGACGTCACCGGGTGTATGCCCGGGAGTGGCGATGACCGTCACCGTCATGCCGCCCACCGCGACCGTGGTCCCGTCTTCGACGGTTTCGATCGCTGGCTCGCCCACCGATGGCACGGGATACCCGGTCGCTGAGCAACCCTGACTACCGGACAGGACGGGTCGCACCTGGCCCGAGCAGTAGACCTGGGCTCCCGTCGCCTCAGCCAGCCCCTTCACGCCTTCCACATGGTCGAAGTGGCCATGAGTAACGAGGACCGCTTCGAGTCGCAGCCCGCGCGCCTGCACGAGACGCGCGAGCCGCTCGGGTTCCCCTCCTGGATCGACGGCACAGGCCGCTTTCGCCTCGTCCCATACGAGGTAGCAGTTGGCCTGTAGAGGCCCGACCGGGACGCAGAGTACCTCCATGATCAGAACCCTCTCCTGTGGTGTCGGGACCGGGCCGGCGACTCCCAGCCCACGGCCAGCAATTCTACCAGAGGTGCTGGCCCGCGCCTGTCAGTGGGGAGTCACTCGGTAGGCGTCGTAGACCGTGTCGATCCGCCGGATGCGCTGGAGCACTGTCTCCAGATAGTCGATCTCCGGGACTTCGAAGACGAACCTGTCTTTGACCATGTTGTTCTTGGCCACCCGGCACTCAGCCGCGACGATGTTCACTCCACTTTCGCTGAGGGTCCGGGAGATGTCCTCCAACAGATGGTTGCGATCGTAGGCCTCTATCTGGATCTCGACCCGAAGCGGCGTCTTGCCTATAGAGTCCCAGTGAACGGCGGCGAACCGCTCCGGGTTCTTCTCAAGGGCCCTGACGTTAGGGCAGTCCCGGCGATGGACGGTGATCCCGCGGCCCAGAGAGATGTAGCCGACGACCTCATCACCCGGAACCGGCCTGCAGCACTGGGGTAAACGTATGGCGACATCGTCGATGCCGTCGACGTGGATGCCCAGCCGCTCTCCTGAGGGCGGCTCGCGAGTCTCCTTGGGGATGGGGGCAGGCACCGAAAGCGACGTGGCTCCCTCTCCCCCGCGATTCAGCATCTGGATTACGCGGGTCACCACGTGCTGCGGACTGATCTTGCCGGAGCCGACCGCCGCGAAGAAATCCTCCTTCTTGGCATGATTCGTCTCTTTCATCACGTCTGCCAGCATGTCCGAGCCGATAAGACGCTGCGCAGGAAGGCCTTGCTTGCGGAACGCGTCGAGCAGCGCCTCCCTGCCCAGATGCTCGGTGTCCTCTCGCCGCTCCTTCTTGAACCACTGGCGGATCTTGTTGCGCGCTCCGGAGCTGGCGACGAACTGCAGCCAGTCTCGAGAGGGGCCCTGTGCAGTCTTGGAAGTGAGAATCTCGACTATGTCGCCCGATTGGAGGCGGTACGTCAACGGGACGATCCGGCCGTCCACCTTGGCCCCGATGCAGCGATGGCCGACATCGGTGTGGATGGCGTAGGCGAAGTCGACAGGGGTAGAGCCGGCCGGGAGGCTCTTGACCTCGCCTTTCGGCGTGAAGACGTAGACCTCGTCGTGGAACAGGTCGATGCGGAGCGACTCCATGAACTCGCCGGCGTCTTTGGTCTCCGACTGCCAGTCCATGATCTGACGAAGCCACTGCATCTTTTCCGTCTGGGCGTCGGCCCGCTGGGCGGCTCGGCCCTTGTCCTTGTACATCCAGTGCGCAGCAATACCGAACTGGGCGGTCTCGTGCATGTCGGACGTGCGGATCTGTATCTCCAGGGGCTTGCCCTGAGGCCCTATGACCGTCGTGTGTAGCGACTGGTACATGTTGAACTTGGGCATCGCGATATAGTCCTTGAACCGCCCAGGCAGGGGCTTCCACAGTGAGTGGATGATCCCGAGCGCCGCATAGCAGTCCTTGACCGAATCGACCAGCACCCGGAGCGCCGTGAGATCGAAGATCTCGTTGAACTCCTTGCCTTTGCGCACCATCTTGTCGTAGATGGAGTAGAAATGCTTGGCCCGGCCGGATATCTCAGCCTCGATGTTGACTGCGGCCAATTCCTGCTTGAGGATACTGCGGGCCTCTTCCATGTCCCGTTCGCGGTCGGCCCGCCGCTGTGCCACCATATGCTGGATCTCCGCGTACTTGCGGGGGTGGAGGGTGGCGAAGGCGAGGTCCTCCAGTTCCCAGCGCACCGATTCGATCCCCAACCGGTGTGCCAGAGGGGCATAGACCTCCAGCGTCTCCTTGGCCTTCTCGAGCTGCTTCTCCTTGCCCAAATAGCGGAGAGTGCGCATGTTATGCAACCGATCGGCGAGCTTGATCAGGATGACGCGCACGTCGCGGGCCATGGCGATGATCATCTTGCGGATGTTCTCGGCCTGCTCCTCCTCGACGGTACGGAAGGAGATCTGCGAAAGCTTGGTCACTCCATCGACCAGGAGAGCCACCTCGTCGCCGAACTGGTCGCGAACCTGCTCTATGGACAGTTCGGTGTCCTCTACTACGTCATGCAGGAGTGCGGCGGCCAGAGTCGCGCTGTCCAAGCGCAGATCGGCACAGATGTCGGCGGTGCCGACCGGATGATTGATGTAGGGCTCCCCGCTCGCCCGGAGCTGGTGCTGGTGCTGTGAGGCCGCGACGTCGAACGCACGGACGACCAAATCGCGGTCGAAGCTGGGGTTGTATTTCTCGACCTTCTCCAGAAGCCGCCCAAGCAGCTCCCCGGTGGATGAAGTCTCGGCCAGATGGGCGACCGGGGGACTTTTCCTGGTCCGTGATGAAGTCCGGCTGGTCTCTACAGGCTCAGGCACAGTCTGGAGCACTCCTCATATTCGGCCTCCGCTTCAGCGTAGGCCGGGATGTCGCGTGCCTCTAGTTTAGCCTCTCCCACCGGAAGCTGGTCGGAACTCAGCTGGCGAAGGATCTCCAGGGCACGGACCAACCGCACGGGCTCCAAGACGACCCGAGCTTCCTCCCAGGCCAACACCGCCGCCCGAGCGACGATCGCCGCCTCGCAGGTCTCCCCTCCCTCGGCCTTGATCGCCTCCAACGCACGGTACGCGCACACCATCGCGAAGCGTGGGTGCACCAGGTACCGGAGAAGCCGCAGTGTCGTCTGCCGTTCCTCATGC
Source organism: uncultured Actinomycetota bacterium (assembly GCA_963843455.1). GTDB lineage: Bacteria > Actinomycetota > Thermoleophilia > RBG-16-64-13 > RBG-16-64-13 > CAIQPS01. The sequence continues at coordinate 592,261 of CAWJKE010000007.1, read as the reverse complement.
CCGTAATAGAGATGGAGACTCACTCCTTCGCTCGCGAGCTCGTTGACCCGATCCGCATGCTCTCTTCGGTAGGGAGGGTCCACGGCGACAATATGGGTGCGCCCGGCCGTCATGGCCGGCACGCGCACCAGTACGTCCCACTCCGTCACCACCACGCCGGCCCGATCCGCCGAAGCCTCGAGACCCGAGCTGGTCGAGACGCCCACCCCTGCCATACAGCCGCGCGCCACGCAGGCCAGCCCACGCGGGCAGAGGTCCGCGAACGGGATGTGCGCTCGCGCCTCTGGGAGCATCTGCGGCAGACAGCAACCGACGAGCAGGGTGGGCTCGCCCGTGGCGAGCACTTGGGCCAGCGCGCTGGTGCGGCCCGGCCTACCCCGCAGGTCGCGGGCGACCGGCAACCGCAGACTCACCGGCCCGGACGACCCCGACCCCGCAAGAGGCGTTTCCGTGTAATCCTGCCGGTGCGCCACCCACGACGGGCAGCACGGTCCGCACTCGGGCAGGCCATCGGCGGCGGAAAGGGGCGAACCGAGATGTTCGATGAGGAACTCCGGCCGTAGCGCGCCCTGCCAAGAGTCCACGCGAAATTGCGCACCCACCAGCTTTCCAGCGCCGTCGACGCGCAACTCGGCGGCGCTCTTGCCCAATCCGAAGCCGATGCCGCGCGCCTTGACCCCATCCACTTTCACCATGCAGCGCAGGTGGGAGCCGTCGCGGGTGGTGTCGGCCTGCTGCAACTCGGCGCCCACCAAGAGCAGGCGCGGCCGGGGATTACCGCTGCCGAACGGGCCCAGGGCAGCGAGGGCTACAGCGGTATCGGCATTGAGGTCGTCGCCCCGAAGCACCGCGTCAGTTCTGAAGGTAGGGACGAGATCATCGGGACCGAGTATGGTTCCCGCGTGCCGCTCCATCGCCGAACGGAACTCCTCTACTCGGCCCGCATCCAGGGTCAAGCCGACCGCCTGGGGATGGCCTCCGTAGATGGTGAGATGATCGGCGCAGGCGTTGAGCCCTTGCATGATGTCGTACTTGGCAATGCTGCGGCCCGAGCCTTTGGCCACCCCCTCCCTCATCCCGAGCAGGATGGCAGGACGGTGGTAGCGCTCCACGAGCCGAGCAGCGACGATCCCCACCACTCCTTCGTGCCAGTCCGTGCCCGCCAGGACTATCACCGGCGGTAGAGAGCCGGAGCTCTCCACACACTCCACCGCCTCCTCCAAGATATGCCTTTCCACGTCCTGGCGGGCCCCGTTCAACTCGTGAAGCGCCTGTGCCAACGAGGCCGCTTCCTGCTCGTCGTCGGTGAGCAACAGGCGCAAGGGGGGCGAGGGGTCGGCCAGCCGTCCCGCAGCGTTCAAACGGGGAGCCAGCCGATACGCGACCGTGGAAGAATCGGTGGAGCCGGTACAGCCTGATACCGCGGCGAGGGCGCGCAGGCCGACGCGCTGGCCGATGGCGACCAGTTTGAGGCCTTCGCGGACGTAGTGGCGATTCTCGCCCGTCAACGCGGCCAGGTCGGCGATGGTGCCGATCGCGACCAGGTCGAGCATGCTCTCGAGCTCTTTCGGCAGCCGGTGGGGTGCAGCCCCCCGCCGTGCGACGTGAACGGCATGCAGCACCTTGAGTGCGAGACCGACACCGCAGAGCGTCCCGTGCGGGTAGTCGCCGACCGCCTCGTGGATGAGATGGCAATCGGGGAGGACGGGGCCGGGTTGGTGGTGGTCTATGACGACGACTTCCAGGCCACGCTCCCTGGCGAACGCAACTTCCTCGGGGTAGTTGACACCACAATCCACCGTGATGAGCAGACCGGGTCCGCGTGACGAGATGGTTTCCACCGCCACTCGGGAGAGGCCATATCCTTCCTTGAACCTGCTGGGCAGATACCACTCTGCCTCGGACCCGAGCTCGCGAAGTCCCAGGAGCATGAGAGCGGTGGCTGTGATCCCGTCGGCGTCGTAGTCGCCGTGAATGACCACGCGGTCGCCTCGGTCGATAGCCGAAGAGATGGCCGCGACGGCGCCCTCCATGTGGGCGAACAAGAACGGATCGGGGATATCGGCCTCACAATCGATGAACCTTCGCACCTCGGCTGGGTCGACGAGGCCACGTCCCGCCAAGACCATGGCCGCGACGAGCGGCAGGCCAAGCGCGTCCGAGAGCCGCCTAGAGGCGTCCCAAGGATAGGGGTTGACCTTCCACCTGGTATGTTCCGAGAGCGCGGGCAGATTCATATCGAGGACACTATAGCGGGCCGGGAAGACACGTCGGTGGGATCGGCGGGCGCGCCGGATCCCAGTAGCTCTCGTCTGGGGTCACAGCCTGCCCGAGCGGATGATGGCGTAGATCAACCACACGCCGAACAAGAGCGAGAGCGCAAAGCCAGGGACGCCCCACGCAGAGAGCCCGCCCACGTGTGGCCCGCCCGAGACAAAGACCGCGATGACCGTGCTCGTGACACCGATAGCTATCGTCAGTAAGGCCATCACCAGCCGGTTGGTGATGACGTCGAGGCGGTGGGTCACGTTCTCCAACCCGGTGTGGCGGAACCTGATCTCGAACTCTCCCGCCCGCATCTCGTCGAGCAGGTCGTGGACCTGGAGCGGGTAGTCCTGAAAGACCTGGGCGTACTCTGCTGCGTAGCGTTGCGCCCGCCCAGCAAGCATCCGCGGGTCCACCCGACGCCGTTTGAGCTCGCCCGCGTACCGGCGGCCTATCTCGAAGATGTCGAGATCGGGATAGAGCTGCTTGACCACTCCCTCCATGGTTATCAGGGCCTTGTCGAGCAACAAGAAGCGGCTGGGAAGGCGCAGATGCAGCGAGTAGACGATGTCGAAAACCTGATGAAGCAGTGAGGCCATGTCCACGTTCTTCAGCGACATGCCGAAGTAGCGGCTGAACCCCTCTTCTATGGCCTGCGTGACCGCTTCGTCGGAAGATGGGCTCCACTCCACCCCCAATCTGCGCAGCGAACGTCTTATTCCCGGGATATCGGAGTCCATGACGTGCAGAAAGAGGCGGACGCCCTCCTCGAGATCCTGGCCCCGCAAGAAACCCGCCGTCCCGAAGTCGAAGAGGGCGATGCGCCCCTCTCCGAGGTATGCGATGTTGGCCGGGTGCGGGTCCCCGTGGAAGAAGCCATCGTGAAGGATTTGTTTGAACCAGCAGTCCGCGACGGCCGCCGCGGCGGCCCGGCGCTCCTCGGCCGGCAACTCGGCGATGACCGCGCTGTTGAGAGTGGGCCCGTCGATCCGCTCCATGGTGAGCACCCGGCTGGTGCTGTGACTCCAGTGAATACGAGGGATGACTACGGGACCTTCAGCGGGGAAGTTCTTCGCGAACCGCTCGGCATTTCGGGCCTCGAGCACATAGTCGAGCTCGCGGGCAATGGAGCGGGCAAACTCGCTGACCACCGCCGTGAGGGAAAACCCCACGTCGAAGCGTCCTTCGAATGTCTCGGCGAACTGCTGAAGGACGTCCACGTCTTTGCGGATCTGGCGCGGGGCACCCGGTCGCTGTATCTTCACAACGACTCGGTCGCCGCCCGGCAGCACAGCGCCGTGCACCTGGCCGATCGAGGCGGCCGCGATCGGCTCGGGGTCGAAGCTTTCGAAGGCTTGCTCGATGGTGAGCCCGAGTTCATGCCGGATGACCTCGGCGACCACCTTCAACTCGAGCGGCGATACCCGGTCCTGCAGTTTCACCAGTTCCTCGACGATGTCGGCGGGCAGGATATCGGGACGCGTACTGAGCAACTGGCCGAACTTGACGAAGGTCGGCCCCAATTCGTCGAGCATCTCCCGGATGTGACGGCCCCGTTGGGCCGGCGGCGGCGGGCTTGGCCTGCGCCAGTGCCGGATCGACGGAAAGAGATGGTGGCGTTCGAAGAAATAGCCGAAGCCGTGACGGAAGGCGACCTCAGAGACCTCGCGTATCCGTTCCAGGCTGCGGATGCGAGTGAGCAGGCCGGGATGTCTAGAGGGAGCCATCCCCACTAAGCGCCCGCGCCGGCGACTCGGACTCGTGCCCTTGCCGCTGCGTTACCCGGTACTCTGGCCGTCTTCGCCGGCCGCGTTTGACACATCGCCGGCCGGAGCGGCTTCGAGCAGAGCGACTCGGTGCTCGATCTGGCGGACCCGCATCTCCAGCTCCTCAAGCTCTCGCCTGGTGGTGACGCCGAAGTCGCGCAACGCTCCTTGAAGAGACGAGTCGGCACGTTTCATGGCAGACCTGGCCTCGTCCCTGCTGCGGGCGAGGAGACTGTCGACCATTTCTCGGCCCTCATCACCTGTCAACTCGCCCCGCTTGACGAATTCCCCAACCAGCTCCTGGACGCGATCTTTGGTGAAGGCGGCTGCCCCTACCCCGATCAAGAAAGTCCGTTCGATCAAGTCCCGGATACTCTGACCGCTGTCAACCACAGCATCCTCCTTTGGGCGAGACGTATGCGCAGATCACTTTCCTGGTGGCCGCTTGGAGGTCTTCCCTTTTTTGGACTTCTGCGAAACCGCCGACTGCTTGGGCTTCGCGCCACCACCGGCGGGGGTGGCGGGCACAGCCGCGGTAGCCGTGAGCGGCGTGTCGAGGTCAGCCTGCGTCACACCGTCCTCCAGGTCCACGCCGGCACCTGCACCCGCGACCGCGAGACGCTTGCGATAGCGGGGCTCCCTCTCCTTCCATATCACCACAAGCGTTGAGGCGACAAAGAAGGATGAGTAGGTCCCGGTGAGCACTCCGATGGTCAGAGCGAAGGCGAAGTCCTTGAGGGTGGGACCGCCGAACACAAGAATTGCCACAAGCGGCAAGAGAAGCGCGATGGTCGTGTTGATCGACCGGATCAACGTCTGCGAGATCGAGAGGTCGACCATGTCGCCGTACGTCTCTTTCTTCATGAGCGGTGTGTTCTCCCGAATACGGTCGAACACGATGATGGTGTCATGGACCGAGTACCCAAGGATGGTCAATATGGCGGCGACCGTCGCCGTGGTCACCAACCGGTTGCTGGCCGCGTAGATGCCCAGTGTCAAACCCACATCGTGGAGCAGAGCGATGATGGCCGGGATGGCGAACTTGATCTCGAAGCGGAACGTGAGGTAGCCGATGATCGCGACTATGGCGATGGCGCAGGCGATGAAGGCTCGGTTGGTTGTCTCCTTGCCAAAGCTCGCCCCCACTGATTCCGTCCCCGACGCTTCTCCCTTGGTCCCAAACTTGCCATCGAGGGCAGCGAGCACCTGCTTGGACTGCTCGTCGGTCATGGTTTGAGCGGTGATCATGAAAGAGTGGGTGCCGCTGGCGCCGGTGACTTCCTGCACGACCGGGTCCTGGATGCCCGTCCCGCTCACGATCGAGCGCACCTCATCGACGGTGGCCGCCTGTTGCAGCCCCACTTCTATCCTGGTGCCGCCCTTGAAGTCGATGCCAAAATTCAGGCCTACAGCGAAGAGCGTGATGATCGCGAACACCGTGACCGCCCCGAGAGTGACAAGGTACCACCACTTGTGGCGCATTATGTGAAAGACCCTGACGCCTCCAGCCCGCACGTGAAGCCCGAGCAGTCGCGGATTGCGGAACCACTTCCACCCGATGAGCAAGTTGAGCATGGACCGCGTCACCAGGATAGCGGTGAACATCGATAGCGCGACCCCTATGCCGAGTGTCAGCGCGAAGCCTTTGATGCTGCCCGATGCCGCCCAGAAAAGGATGACAGCGGTGATGATGGTGGTCATGTTGCAGTCGAAGACCGCCCGGAACGCCTTCTTGAAGCCTGCGCTGGTAGCTGCCTGGATGGTCTTGCCCGCCGCCACCTCGTCCCTCATGCGGGCGAAGATGAGAACGTTCGCGTCGACCGCCATCCCCAGGGTGAGGATCATGCCGGCAATGCCAGGCAAGGTCATCGTCACCCCTATGCCGTTCAGGATGCCTATGAAGAGCACCCCGTAGATGATCAGCGCGATACTCGCGACAACCCCCAGCAAACGGTAATAGGCGATCATGAAGATCATCACGAGCAGGAGGCCGACGGCGCCGGCTATGAGCGCTTGGTTGAGCGCGGCTTGGCCCAGGATGGCTCCGATGCTGCTCTGGCTGACCGGCACAAGTTGCACCGGCAAGCGGCCCGTGTTAAGGACCAGAGCCAAGTTCCGCGCCTCGTCGAGGGTGAACTTGCCGGTGATCTCGGCGTTGCCGTCGGGGATGCGATCGAGCACCCGAGGTGCCGACGCGACCTCTCCGTCGAGAACGATGGCCAGACGCTGAGTCTCGCCGGTGATCTGCGCGGTCTCGGCCATCTTGCCGGTGATGTTGTCGAAGGCCGTGGCGCCTTCCGAGTTGAACTCCATGTCGATCTTTGGCTGGTTGTTCTGGTCGTATCCCACGCCCGCCTTGCTGAGCATGGCGCCGTTGACGACCGGCGGCGTAGTGACGACGAACCACTGGTCCGCAGTGTTGTCGCCCTTGACCGGCCAGTGGATGATCTCGGTGCCGGCAGGAAGCTGGTCGGCGGAAGTCACGCCCGCCGCCTGGAGGGCCTCCTCCTGAGTGGCGTAGGGCGTGCCGAACTGGTTGACGTCGAAGAACTCGAGCACCGCCGTCTTGCCGATGAGTTTGAGCGCTTCTTCAGGATTCGCTATGCCCGGAAGCTGCACGCTGATCTTGTCCGCGCCCTGGCGTTGGATCTCGGGCTCGGCGACCCCTAGACGGTTGACCCGGTCCTGTATGACCTTGACCGCCTGGGTCATCTTTTCGTCGGTGACAGGGTTGGTGGCCGTGTTCTGGCCTTCGAGGATGACCGATAGGCCGCCCTGCAGGTCTAGGCCGAGATTCGTCTTCTGTATCGGGAACGCAAGCCAAGCGGCGATACCCAGCAGTATCGCTACCAGTATCAATATCCCTGCGTCACGCTTTACTCTAGACAACAGCGCACCTTCCCGCGAAAGATTAGATTACACAGTCATGCGCGTGGATGGGCCTTGCGGCCCCGCCCGAACAGTCCTTCAGCTCTGCGACGACTCGCTGCCGTCGCTGGTTTCGTCGGAGCTGTCGGCCGTCTCGTCGGCGGTGTCTTCGGCCGCTTCGATCTCGGCGGGCGCGTTCTTGCCGCGCGTCGGACCCTCGGGCGCGGCGGCCCGGGCCTCGGCCGGGTCACGGATGATCTCGGCGACCGCGCGCCGGGCGATCTTCACGGTGACGCCCTTGGCGATCTCGACGACCACTATGTTCTCCTCGACCCGCTTGACGGTACCGTAGATGCCGGCCGCCGTCACGATGCGATCGCCCTTCTTGAGCGACGACAGCAGGGCCTGGTGCGTCTTGCGTTGCCTCTGCTGCGGCCTGATCGCCATGAAGTAGAAGATTGCGATGAAGGCCACGACGTAGATAATCAACATGCCTGCTGAACTGGACAATTGTCCTCCTTCTTATTGGACCGCCCGCCGGACGGCGCACGGGAACCAACCCCAACACGCGAGACGCTATCTTACCAGAAACCCCTCGTGGAAAACGCTTTTGAAGGCGGCAAATCGGCCTTCCAGAATAGCCACCCTGGCGTCTTCCACCAAACGGGTGAGGAAGGTCAGATTATGCTCTGTAAGCAGGACTATGCCGAGGATCTCCTTCTGCATGACGAGATGCCTGATCACCCCGCGCGAGAAGCCGGTACAGGCGGGACAAGGACACCCCGGATCGAGAGGCTCCGTGGAGAGGGTATGCTCGGCATTGCGCAGATTGATCCGCCCGGCACGCGTGAACGCCGTCCCCATCCGGGCGATGCGGGTGGGAAGCACACAGTCGAAGATATCCACGCCGCGGCCGATCACTTCCACGAGCCCTTCGGGATCGCCGATACCCATGAAGTAGCGGAGCCGGTCGGGGGGCAAAAGCGAGGCGGCGAGTGAGGTCGTCTCGAGCATGGCGCCACGGTCTTCTCCCACGGTGAGCCCGCCGATGGCGTACCCGGGAAAGCCGATCTCCTGCAGCCGCTCGGCGCTCTGTCTCCGTAGCCGCGGTATCACGCCCCCTTGCATGATGCCCAGGAGCATCTGAGCGCCGTCGGTCCCCAATCCGCCGCGCTCCAGATGGGCTCTCTTGCATCTTCCGGCCCACGCCGAGGTGCGCTCTACCGCTTCGGCCACCTGGGTCTCGGTGGCCGTGCCGGGAGGACAGTGGTCGAAGCACATGATGAAGTCTGCACCAAGGACCTGCTGCTCCGCGATCGCCCGTTCCGGGGTGAACACGTGCTTTGAGCCGTCATAGATGGATCGGAAAGCCACGCCGGCGTCGTCGACTCTGGCCGTATCGCGCAGGCTGAACACCTGGTAGCCTCCGCTATCGGTAAGCAACGGGCCGTCCCAGCCCATGAATGCGTGGAGCCCTCCCAGACGCCGGACGGTGTCACTGCCCGGCCGCAGCGCCAAGTGATAGGTGTTTGCGAGCACTATCTGAGCACCCGAGGCCTTGAGCCGGTCGGGTGTCATCGCCTTGACGGTGCCCTTGGTCCCCACCGGCATGAAACAAGGAGTGAGCACCGTTCCGCGGGGCGTCTCCACGAGTCCCGCCCGGGCCTCTCCATCGTACGCCTCGACCGAGAACGGGAAATCCGGCAGACCGTCAAACGTCCGCATCGCGGACCTCCGCCAGCATCGCGTCGCCGAAGCTAAAGAACCGGTAGCCGAGCGCGATAGCCTCGGCGTAGGCCAGCCGCAGCCGCTCGACCCCGACGAAGGCCATCGCGAGCGCGAGCACGGTGCTGCGCGGCAGGTGGAAGTTCGTGAGGAGCACATCCACCGCCCGGAAGCGGTATCCAGGCGTGATGAAGATCTCGGTGGAGCCACTCACCGGCTCCGCCGCCGACGGGTCGTCGAGCACGCCGAGCGCAGCCAGCGTCTCGAGCACCCGAGTGGCGGTCGTCCCCACGGCCACGAGCCTCCGGCCGGACGCATGAGCGGTACGGATGGTATGTAGAGCATCGGCGGAGACCGAGAACGCCTCTCGATGGATCTTGTGGTCCTCCACGGCCGGCTCACGGATGGGTTGGAAGGTGTCCAGGCCTACGTGCAGGGTGACGTACGCCGAACCCACACCTCCTTCATGCAGGCGTGTCAGCAACTCCGGGGTGAAGTGCAGCCCGGCAGTGGGGGCCGCCGCCGAGCCCGGCGCGGCCGCATAGACGGTCTGGTAGCTTCCCGGCTCAGCGGGATAGCGCTTGATATAAGGCGGCAGCGGCAGGCGCCCGTGCTCCTCCATGAGGGCCACCAGAGACCCCGAAGGTTGCCCCTCCACTATCCACCGCCCCTCCCCGGCCAACCTGTGCAGGCGCAGGGTCTGCCCATCGGGCAGCGCGAGCTCCTCCCCCGGCCGCAGACGATGCGACGGACGGGCCAGGGTCTCCCAGCGCTCGCCTGAGCCCGCGTGATCGCCGGTAGGCCGCAGGAACAGCAACTCGACCTTGCCGCCCGTCGCCCTCCAGGCCTCCATTCTGGCCGGCAGCACTCGAGAGTCGTTGAACACCAGGGTATCGCCGGGCCGAAGTATCGTCGGCAACGACGAGAAGAGTTGGTGGTGACGCTCACCGCCCGCAGTCAGATGCATTAGTCGGCAGGAGTCGCGCGGGACCGCGGGCTCCTGAGCGATAAGCTCCTCGGGGATGTCGAAGTCGAGTTCCTCCAGGCGCATGCCTATCACCGGCTTCAGGGCCGCGACGCGTCGCTCATCGACGGTTCAAGAAGTGGAGGACGAGGGAGACGACAACGCTTACGAGGATCATCAGGCCCACAGGGATGATCACCGTCACGTTCTTGCCGCGATGGACGAAGGTACCGGGAAGTTGCGTCCATCCCAGCTTGCCCAGAAGGATGAGTAATCCGCCGAGGACGATGACGCCAAGCCCCACCCACAGCAGGATCCTGCCGAGGCTCTCAAGACCCACGAAACCGCTCCCACTCCGAGACGAGGCAGCCGCAGTACTTCTGCCTGTATATCCCCCAGTCCCGGCTAAGCCGGCGCGACTCCCCGTACAGTTGTCTGCAGGTCCTCGTAGAGGAACTCCACATCGTAGCGGCTCGAGGCTTCCTCTCCCGCGGCCTGGATGGCTTCATGGTCCTGATAGGGACTGATGGAGAGAGTCGTGGAGAAGGCCGAGCAGTCCCGCGCGACCGCCTCCTCGGCCGCCCGCATCAGTCGCTGCCCGATACACCGCCGGCACCGGGACCCTTCGCCCGGGATCACGGAGGCGAACCATAGCGCCGGGTCGTACTCCGGGTCCACCAGCATCTCCACGCCGGTCACCTGGGCCACATCGCGGGCCCCCGTCGCCCGCCGCCGCCACTCGAGTAGTGGGTGGATGTTGGGGTTGAAGAAGAAGCCGGTGACCTCCACCCCGCGACCTTTCCAGAACGGGATGGTGGCACTCGCACAGGGACCGCAGCAGGTATGCAGCAGCAGCTTCATGAACCGCGGGATCGGCGGTCTCAGCCGAAAAGCGTGCCGGGCCGCGGCTCCTGGACGGCCGCGGGAGGGGTGACGCCACAATGCTCGTACCCGAGCCGGGTGAGCACCCGCCCTCGGGGAGTGCGCATCATGAACCCTCGCTGGAGCAGGAAGGGCTCGTAGACGTCCTCGATGGTGTCGGCCTCCTCGCCGATGGCGACCGCAAGCGTGGACAGCCCCACCGGCCCGCCGTCGAACTTGTGGAGGATGAGGTTGAGGATCTCCCGGTCCACGCGGTCGAGACCCTCGTCGTCCACCTCGAACAAGCGCAGGGCCGCCAGCGCGATATCACCCGTGATGCTCCCCTCGTGCCGCACCTGCGCGAAGTCCCGCACCCGCCGCAGCAGCCGGTTGGCTATCCTCGGTGTGCCGCGTGAACGCATTGCCAGTTCCCGCGCGCCCTCCGTCGTCGATCGCCACCGCCAGGATGTCGGCCGAGCGCTCGACGATGAGACGGAGATCATCCATCGAGTAGTAGTCGAGCCGGTGGGAGAAGCCAAAGCGATCGCGCAGAGGCGTGGTGATGAGTCCCGACCGGGTGGTGGCGCCGATAAGGGTGAAGTGCGGCAGTTCGCAGCCGGATGGTGCGCGCGCTCGGACCCTGGCCGATGACGATGTCGATCTCGAAGTCCTCCATGGCCGGGTAGAGGATCTCCTCGATGGAGCGGTTGAGCCGGTGTATCTCGTCGATGAACAGCACGTCGCCCTTCCTGCAGCTGCGTGAGGATCGACGCCATGTCGGCCTTTCGCTCCAGCGCCGGGCCGGAGGTGGTAGAGATGTTCACCCCCATCTCCAGCGCGATGATGTTGGCCAAGGTGGTCTTGCCCAGGCCCGGAGGACCGGCCAGAAGGACGTGGTCCAGCGGCTCCCCGCGCGACTTCGCGGCGGCGATGAAGATGCCCAGTTGCTCACGGAGCATCGGCTGTCCCACGAACGCGCCGAGCGAACGGGGCCGCAGCGAGCGCTCCAGCTCCTGTTCGAGCGGGGCCTCTTCGGGGTCTGCCAGTCTCTCGTGCTCGGCCGTCACGCGTTGCCTCCCAGTGCCTGCCGGATGATCGCTTCCACCGGCTGGTCGGGCTCGACCCGAGCCAGCAGCTTGTCGGCCTCCGCGGCCGCGAACCCCAACTCGACAAGCGCCGCTCGAGCCAACGACATCGGGCCGTCGTCGGGAGCGCCGGCTCCGGAGGCCCCGGACCCCGGGAGGCGGCCCGGGTCGCCCACCTTGTCCTTGAGCTCCAGGATGAGCCGTTCGGCCGTCTTTCGCCCGATGCCGGGCACGGCCGAGAAGACGGCCACGTCGCCGGCGACGAGCGCCTGCTTGAGATCGACCGGCCGGCGCGACGACAGCGCGGCCAGAGCCAGTCTGGGCCCGATCTTGCTCACTCCCATGAACAGCCGGAAGAGCTCCCGTTCCTCGTCGGTGGAGAAGCCGTAGAGCTGCAGAGCGTCCTCGCGAACCTGGAGATGCGTCAGCAGCACGACCGGCGCGCCGACGGCCGGCAGGTCCCGGTAGGTGACCGCCGAGACCTCCACCAGGAAGCCCACGCCACCCACGTCCACGACCACCGCTTCGCCGGTGACGGCGGCCAGCGTTCCCGTCAGCCGCTCGATCACCGCGAGACTCCGCCGCGCTGCCTCGGCGTCGCGCGCTCTTGCGAATCCCCTCCCGGATGCCACAGGTGTTGGCGTGGCAGATGGCCACCCCCAGTGCGTCGGCGGCATGGTCCGACCGCAGCGGGGCCGGCAGGGCGAGAAGCACGCGGACCATCTCCATGACCTGCTCTTTGCCGGCCTTGCCGTAGCCCACCACCGCCTGCTTGATCTGCTGCGGCGTGTACTCGAACACCTCGCACCCGGCCTGGGAACACGCCAGCAACGTCACCCCGCGGGCCTGACCCACGGCGAGTGCGGTGCGCACGTTGGCGTTGAAGAACAGGGACTCCACGGCGGTCGCCGACGGCTCGTACTTTGCGAGCAACGCGCCCGTCTGGGTGAAGATCTGCTCAAGACGGCTCTCGAGAGGGATACCCGCCGGCGTCTCCATGACCCCGAAGTCGAGCGGCGTGCAGGCGATTGCCGATAAGGGATACGACTCCGAACCCCGTGGAGGCTGTGCCCGGGTCGAGGCCAAGGATCACCCGGCTGCCCGGCTCCCTCCAGGCGGCTCCCTCATGTGGGCAGCGCCACCCTCACCCGGCCAGGGCTTCCATGACTTCGTCGGACACATCGAAGTTGGCGTACACCTCTTGGACGTCGTCGTTGTCTTCGAACGCGTCGAGGAGCCGGAGCGTCTTGCGGGCATCGCTCTCGTTCGAGCGCCACCGTATTCTTGGGGATCATGGTGAGCTCGGCCGAGGCGTACTTGATGCCGGCCTGCTCGAGACCCTTGCGGACGGTCATGAAGTCGGCCACTTCGCAGCGGATCTCGTACACTTCGCCCGCGGGGATGACGTCTTCCGCACCTGCCTCGATGGCCGCCATCATCAACTCGTCCTCGTCTCTGCCGGCGGCGTCGACGAAGATGACGCCCTTGCGCTCGAACATCCAGCTGACCGAGCCGTCGGTGCCCAACTTGCCCCCGCTGCGGTCGAAGATGTAGCGGATATCGGCCGCGGTGCGATTCTTGTTGTCGGTGAGGGCGGTGAGGTAGACCGCCACGCCGTTGGGCCCGTAGCCCTCGTAGGTGAGGTGCTGGTAGGTCTCGGCGTCGGCCCCGGCCCCGCTGCCCTTCTTGATGGCCCGGTCGATGTTGTCGTGAGGCATATTGGCGTCTTTGGCCTTCACGATGGCTTGGGCCAGCGCCGCATTGTGATCGGGGTCGCCCCCACCTTCGCGAGCGGCGACCGTGATGGCCCGTGCCAGCTTGCCGAAGAGATTGCCCCGCTTGGCGTCGACAAGCGCCTTCTTATGCTTGATACCCGCCCACTTGGAATGCCCCGACATGTTATGGACCTCCGCTCGAGCCCGCGCTCGTGATCGCTACTTTCGCTGCTCATGAGTTTAGCCGAGGCCCCGGATGCCTTCAACGAGCGCCGCGAGTCTAGCGCAGCCAGCCGGATTCGGCCGCCCGGTCGCGCACCGCCCTCACCCGGGAGTCGTACAGGTCTCGATCCTGGCTGTAGATGGCCGCCGCTAGCGCACTGACCAGACTGATGGGCCCGACGAGCGAGTGGGCGAAGAAGGTCGAGTCGATGTCGGCGTACAAAGTCAGGTCTCCCTTACCGGCCAACTCCGACAACGAGTTATCGGTGATGACGACGACCGTAGCTCCTTGCTCGGCGGCCTTGTCGGCAAAAGAGATGGTCACCGAATGAGCTCTACGAAAACCGATAGCCAGGAGAAGGTCTCCGGCGCCCAGCCTGCTGAGCCGGGCTACGTTCGACTCGGTGCTGTCGGTGACCGCGAGGCAGGGAATCCCCAGCAATTCAAACACGTAGGAGGCATGCTCGGCGACGACCGATGCCTCGTGAAGACCAACGGCGAGCACCTGTCTGGCCTCCGCCAAAAGGTGAGCGGCGCGGTTGAAGCGCTCCAGGGTGTTCTTGCTGATGGTCTCTTCCAGACTGAGTGCATCGGTCTTGAGCGAGCGAGTAAGGATATCTTCCTCGATTGAGAAACCCAGCTGGTCGTCGTGCATGACCGGTCGGGCCGTGGCGCCGAGGCGGTATTCGTCCCGGGCGGCCCTCTGTAGCTCAGGATATCCCGGGAATCCCAGGGATTGGGCGAACCGCACCACCGTCGAACTCGATGTGGAGCCCTTGCGACCGAGCTCCTCGGCGCTCAGGTAGCCCACCTCTTCCAGATGGTCGATGATGTAGCGCGCGATTGCCTTCTGAGAGCGTGAGAAACCCTCAAAACCTTCCCTCAGAAGATCGCTTACTCGCCGTGGTTTGGCGTCGTCCAACTCCACTCCAAGAACGTCGAAGAGTTGCATCTACTAAATTGTACAACAGAAATTGCAATCATCCTGCCCTCTCATCGGGCGGCGCGCAGGATTCCTTTAGAGCGACACCACGAGTCTGAGAACAGAACGGCGACCCCGGAGGGCCGCCGTCAAAGTCAACGGATGCTGTGCGCGCGTTCTACGACTCGGCCGCCTTACGGGCCTTGAACTCGGCAACGATCTTGTCCACCAGGTGCGACGGCACCTCTTCGTAGTGATCGAACTCGATGGTGAACGAGCCGCGGCCTGCCGTCATGGAGCGAAGCTGAGGAGCGTAGGTGAGCATCTCGGCCAGTGGCACCTTGGCCCTGATGGCGTGCATCTCCCCCATGTTCTCGCTGCCCTGGGGGTGCCCGCGCCGGCTGGAGAGATCGCCCATGATGTCGCCCATGTTCTCCTCGGGCGCTATCACCTCGACGTTCATCACGGGCTCCAACAGTACCGGAGAGGCCTCGGTCATAGCCTTGTTCCAGGCCAGAGTGCCGGCCAGTTTGAAGGCCAATTCCGACGAGTCCACCGCGTGGTAGGAGCCGTCGGTGAGCTTCACTTTCACGTCCACCACCGGGTATCCCGCGATGACGCCGTGCTCCATAGCTTCCACGACACCCTTTTCGACCGCCGGGATGAAGTTCCGCGGGATGGAGCCGCCGAAGATGGCATCCTCGAAATGGTAGCCCGCGCCGCGGGGCTGCGGCTCGATCTCGATCCAACAGTCGCCGAACTGACCTCGTCCCCCGGTCTGCTTCTTGTGCCGGCCTTGGGCGATCGCCTTCTTCCGGATGGTCTCCCGGTACGGCACCTGCGGGGGATGAAGTTCCACCTCGACGCCGAAGCGTCGCTTGAGCTTGTCGAGGATCACCTCCACGTGCACCTGGCTGGTGCCGGAGATGAGCATCTCCTTGGTCTGGGGATCGAAACGCAGTTCCATGGCCGGGTCTTCCTCGCCGAGGCGCCGCAGGCCGTTGGAGACCTTCTCATCCTCGCCCCGCGTCTTGGGAGAAATGGCGAACGAGATGGCGGCCGGAGGGAATTCGTACCGCGGGAAGCGGACCGGCCGGCTTGGGTCGGAGAGCGTGTCGCCCGTGCCGGTCTCCTTCAACTTGGCCAGGGCGACGATGTCACCTGCTCCGGCCTCGTCTATGGACTTCGTTTCCTTGCCCTGCATAAGCAGGATGTTGCCGGTACGCTCCTTCTCGCCGGTACGCTCGTTCAACACCTGAGTGTCTGTGGCGATCTTGCCCGAGAAGATCCGGACGAGATTGACGCGGCCGGAGAACTGGTCGTAGATGGTCTTGAAGACGAAAAGAGCGGTCGGAGCCGAATTGTCGCCGGGAAGATCCACCTCTTCGCCGCCCGGAACCCGAAACGCCTTGCGCGGCCCACGTGCGATCGGCGACGGGATGGACAGCAGCGCTTCGAGCAGTCGGTCGGAACCGATGTTCTTGGTGGCCGCGACCGGGACCGCCGGACAGACGGAGCCTGCAGCGACAGCTGCCCTGAGCGCCTCACTCACCTCATGTTGGGTGAGTTCCCCGCCTTCCAGATACTTCTCGAGCAAAGCATCATCCGCTTCAGCCACGCGATCGACGAGCATCTCGCGCGCCTCGGCAGCGACATCGGCGAGGTCGTCGGGGATAGGCCCTTCGGAGCCCTTCCCAGCCGTGCCGGAATAGGTGTAGGCCTTCATGGTGATCAGGTCCACCACGCCCTTGAAACCGGCTTCGCTGCCGATTGGAAGAGCCACGGCCACCACTTCGTCGCCGAAGCGGGCCTTGAGCGCAGCCACCGCCTCTGAGAAGTCGGCCCGCTCCCGGTCCATCATGTTGATGGCGGCCACGCGCGACACGCCCATGTCTCGCGCCCGCTTCCACAAGCGCTCGGTCTGGACCTCCACCTTGGTCACAGCGTTGACAAGCATGAGGACGCCCTCGACGACGGACAATGTGCCCATGGCCTCGTTGATGAACGACGCTTCGCCGGGGGTGTCGATGAGGTTGACCCTGTGACCCTCCCAATCCACGTGGGCAAGCCCGGCTGAGATGGTCATCTGCCGCTTGATCTCGTCCTCGTCGTGGTCCAGAGCCGTGGTCCCGTCCATGACCGCACCCAGCCGGTTCTTGGCACCGGTCGTAAACAGCAGAGCTTCTACCAACGAGGTCTTACCCGCGCCACGGTGGCCCACCACCGCCACGTTCCGGATCTTGGCAGGGTCTACGAGCGTCATGGATCCTCCTCGCGTATCTCTCGGTCGAAGGGAATCTGACGACAGGCCACAGAGGGCACTAGTCGCCGAGTTTCAACTGATAGCGGCGATCCTTTCGAAGCCAGGTGATGGAGCCCACGGCCGGCGGCAGGATCTCCAAGGTGCCGTCGCGAGCCTCCAACCTGATCATCTCGAAGTCGCGGTAGTACACCTTGACCGGTCCGGTCAGGAGGGTCACCGAGTTAGTGCGCAGACTATCGTCCGGAGCCTGAATAGCTATGATCAGACTCACCGACGCCTCGCCCTCTTGCACTACTACCTGCATGTGGCCGCGGAGCCTATTCCTCGACCTTCACTACCTGCCGGCCATTGTACATGCCGCAATTGGGGCACACGCGATGGGACAGTTTGGGGCTGTGGCATTGCGGGCATTCGCTGACGCTCGATGCCGGACCGGGATGGCTCGACCGCCGCGCGTCTCTGCGAGCCCGGGAAGTCTTTCTCTTGGGGACTGCCATTGAATCGCCTCACTATTCACCGATGGGGAAACCGAGAGTTTGTACCCCATCGGCCCCGATATTTCAAGCCTTGTCGCTCTCCGGACCCTCGTTTGCGGCCGCGGAAGTGGCGCTCTCACCAAGATCAAGGCTCCTGAGCCGGCTCCAGCGTTCGTCGATCTCCTCATCGCTGCAGCCACACGTCGCCCCGTTGAGATCCGCGCCGCAGTGGGAACACAGTCCCCTGCACGTCTCCGAACACACCACTTGGGTGGGGAGCGCCAAGACGAGCGCCTCGCGTGCGAGCCCTTCCACGTCGAGCACCAGTTCCCTGATGAACTCGCTGGCTTCCGTCTCCTGCCAGCCGTCTTTGGCGGTGGGCGCGAACTCCTGCTGCTCGGCGTGGACCTGGAGAACAGCCTCAGCCAGACATCGGGCACAGGGCCCGTACATCTTCGCGTCCAGGGCGACGCCGGCCAGATACCCTCCCGTGACTCGATCGACGGTGATGGTCACCCCACGGGGCACCAGCGCACGGTAATCCACGCCACCCAGGACAATGGGGTCGAGTTCCAAGGGAAACGTGCGTTGGTACCGCTCTCCTCCCCGGAGGGCGAGATCGGCAAAGCTCACTAACATCTGCCTATGGACCTAGAGGCTAGAGAGCTCGGACTCAGCCTTCGCGCGGACCGCCGGTCTGCAGACGCTCGCGTCCCCTCTGGACGGCAGCCAGGAACTTGTCCAGGTTGGTCTCGAGCGTCTTGAGGATCTCGTCGGCGTAGTCCTCCGCGCCCAGACGGATCTCGCGTTCTCGGGCTTCCGCGTCGCGGATGATGTCCTCGGACTGACGCTCCGCGCGCTTGACGACCTCTTGCTCGCTTGCGAGCCGTTGTGCCTCTTCGCGCGCTTCGCGGAGGATACGCTCCGATTCCTCCTTGGCCTCTTGCAGCATCTCCTGGCGCTCCTTAACGATCCAGCGCGCCTGCTTGATCTCTTCGGGGATGGTGGCCCGCATTTGATCGAGCAGGTCGTAGATCTCGTCCCGATCGATCATGACCTTGTCGGTCATCGGGAACGTGCTAGCGCCGTGCACCAGGTCGTCCAGCTTGTCGATCAGAACGAGAACATCCATGCTTTAGTCCTCCACGCGTCCATACATTTCGGCGAATCGACGCTCGACCACTTCGGGCACGAGGTCGCCCACACACCCGCCATACTTGGCGATCTCTCTCACTCCACTCGAACTGAGGAAGGAGTACTCAGGTGAAGCCATAAGGTACATCGTCTCCAGTTCGGGGTCCAACTTTCGATTCAACTGGGCCATCTGAAACTCGTACTCGAAATCGGTAAGAGCCCGCAGTCCCTTGACCAGTACCACCGCTCCAACTTGGCGCGCAAAGTTGACCACCAAGCCGCGCATGATCGCGACCTTCACATTCGGCAGATGCTTGGTCGACTCCTGCAAAAAATGCGCGCGTTCCCCCGCACTGAACAACACGGACTTCCGGTAGGAATCGTCCACTACCGCCACGACGACCTCATCGAACATCGCAGAGCAGCGCGAGATGATATCGAGATGACCAATTGTGACCGGGTCGTATGTGCCGGGGCAGAGCACCGTTTTCACCGGATAGTCCTCCTTACGGTAACCATGGTGACCCGGGTGTCGCCATAGACCCGATCGAACACCGGAACAGCCCCGAGCGTAGGGTGCGAGGCCTTGCCGCTCTCGAATACCACGACGCCCCCATCGTCCAGCAACGACGCGACGACGGGTTCGAGCGTTACTTCCACTTCGGTTAGCATTCTATAGGGGGGGTCGACAAAGAGCAAATCGAAGCGCTCTCCCGCACGCACGAAGTCCTGCAAAGCGGCCTGGTAGTTGGCCGCTATCACCCGACTCGTGGCCAGATAGTCCAGGTCCCGGACATTGGCTTGGAGCACTGCGGCCACCTTGGCATCCTGCTCCACAAACGTGCAGCGGGCCGCTCCTCGCGAAAGCGCCTCGAGCCCCATCGCGCCCGTTCCCGCGAATAGATCGAGAACGGCCAGACCGCCCACGGGTCCCAGGGAATCGAAGATGGCTCCGCGCACCATCTCGCTGGTGGGCCGGATGGCGGAGCCTGGGGGCACACGCAGCTTGCGGCTCCGCCTGGCCCCGGCGACGATCCGGATCGAGCCCGGCGGCCTTCTGCCGCCCGACGCCCCTCGGTTCATACCCGTTCCAGCCAGGAGATCTTCTTCCCAAAGCGGTCTTCGGATGCCTCCTGCAGCGTCGCGATGTCGCCCCGTGCCGCGCCCGAGTCGCAGGTCTCAAGAACTCGCTGCGCCTCAGCCCGCGCTTCCTCCAGTAGCGCCCGGTCGCGCACCAGCGAGGCGACGCGCAGATCGCTCAGCCCGGACTGCCTCTCCCCGAACAGTTGGCCGGTACCCCTGGCGACCAGGTCGGCCTCAGCCAGGGCGAAACCATCGCTGGTCACGGCGAAAACGCGCAACCGTTCGAGCGCTCCCTCGTCTTCGTCGGCTATCGGTATGAAGCAATACGATTCTTCCGCTCCCCGACCGACCCTGCCCCGCAACTGGTGTAATTGAGAGATGCCGAATCGCCGGGCGCCGAGGATCACCATGACCGTCGCATTCACCACGTCGACTCCCACCTCGATGACCGACGTGCTCACAAGGACCTGGGCTTCTCCCGCGGAGAACTCGGCCATCCCGGCCGCCTTCTCCGCCGCCGGCAACTGGCCGTGAAGAAGCCGCAGCCGGAAGCCGGAGAGTTCGCCGGAGCTCAATTCGGCAAACGTCTGGCGGGCGGAAGCTGCCTCCAGCATCTCGCTCTCCTCTATCAGCGGGCACACCACGTAGGCCTGGCGGCCGGCGCGTAGCTGCGTTCGCACCGATGCCCACATCGCTTCCGCGTCTTCGGGCGGCACGAGCCTGGTCTGTACAGGCCGCCTTCCGGGTGGCATCTCATCGAGGACACTCACGTCGAGGTCGCCGTAAAGAGTCAGGCTGAGGGTGCGCGGGATTGGGGTGGCCGACATGTGCAGGGTATGGGGCCGCAGGTTCTTCGATGACCCGCCTTCCCCCTCCCCAGCCACGATGGCATCCCGTTGGCCGACGCCGAAGCGATGCTGCTCGTCGACCACCGCCAAACGCAGATCGGCAAACCGCACCCCTTGCTGGATGAGAGCGTGCGTGCCCACGACGACGTCGATATCCCCCGCCTCGAGCCCCTTCCGGACGGCGCGCCGCTCGGCCGTGGTCTGGCTGCCTTTGAGAAGGCCTACCCGCACGCCGTGCGGAGCCAACTGGGACGACAACCCCACATAGTGCTGCTCGGCCAGCACCTCCGTGGGAGCCATGAGCGCCCCCTGAGAGCCCTGCTCGACGGCACGAAGCAGGGAGTAGATGGCCACCATGGTCTTTCCCGAACCCACGTCGCCGTGGAGCAATCTGCGCATAGGCACGTTCCGGCACAGGTCCCTTTCGATCTCGGCCATGACGCGGAGCTGTGCGTCCGTCGGTGTGTAGGGCAAAGCGCCGAGGAACGCCGCAGAAAGCCGGCCGGGCGCGCTGAGCGCCCGAGCCCGCTCGTGCGTATCCTGCGCTCGACGTTGCCGCAGCACGGCCAGTTGGAGAAGGAGCAGTTCCTCGAATGCAAGTCGCTCCCGGGCTTTGCCCGCCTCGGCCAAATCTGCCGGGAAGTGGCTCGCCAGCACCGCCTCTGCCCGGCCGGCGTACCGCCGCCGGGCCAGCATCTCGGCAGGCAGGGGGTCGGACAGATTAACCGCCAACGGAGCTGCTTCGTGCAACAACGTGCGGATGGTGCGCACGCTCAGGTCGGCCGTGCTCGGGTAGACGGGCACGAGGCCCAAGATATGCCGGCTATCTTCCGAATCTCCCAGGATCTCGTGACGCTTCACGAGAAAGACGGAGGCGCCGCGCTGGCGGACGAGCACGCCCTTCAGGAGGACCTCCGGCCTCTCTCGGAATGGCGCCTCCAGGTACGGCTGGTTGTACCAGACCGCCACTACGCTGCCGCTCTCGTCGCTCACCAGTGCTTCCAGCACGCTCACCCGCCGGCGGGCGGTCTGCCGCGCCGCGCACGACAGAACCCTGCCGCGCAAGGTCATTTCGGAACCCACGCAAAGCCCCGCCACCTGGACCAAGCGCGAAGGCGGCTCGTGGCGGAAAGGCAGGTGGAGCAGCAGGTCGCCGACGGTCATGATGCCGAGACCCCGCAGTCTGCGCTCGGTAGCTTTGCCGACCCCGCGCAGCGTCGAGATGGGGCTTTCCAGGACCGCGGGATCCAGCCTACGCTTGGAGGACGGGCTCAGATGGAGGTCGGAGGTGGCAAGCGGGGAATGCGACCCAAACGGGTAGTAAGTGCCGCCGCTTGTCAGCTCACTCATTCCTGGACGAAGCCGAGAGCCACGGCACCCGGGCCCACGTAGGTGCCGATGACGGGGCCGACTATGCTGGTGGGGATCATGTGTATGTCCCGGTCCGGCACCGCCTCGATCAACTCACGCAATTGAGCGAGCACAGGCTCATTGTAAGCGTGTGCGAGACTCACGTAGGTCGACCGGCCCGCCTGCGTATGCTCGAGCAGCCCGTCGCGCATGACCTCCAGTGCCTGCGTCACCCCGCGGACCTTCTTGAACACGTCGACGACTCCCTCGTCGATGGTGAGGACGGGCTTGATGTTGAGGAGGGTGCCCATCAGATGCGAGGCCCTGCCGATGCGTCCGCCCTTGTAAAGATATTCGAGCGTGGTAGGCAGAAAATAGAACGTCTTTTCGGCCAGGAACCTGGCGATGTACGCGTCGAACTCTTCCTCGGGCGTGCCCCGGTCGAGCCGCTCGACGAGCCGGTCGACGAGCAGTGCTATGCCCCCCGTGGCGAGCCCCGAGTCGACCACCCGGATGCCGTCTATCTGGCTCTGTGCCACCTCGGCGCTGGCGCAGGTGCCGCTGAAATGTCGGCTGAGGTGCACCGAGTAGACACGCTCGTACCGCTCCCGAAGGGCCTTGTAGCAATCCAGGAACGCACCGGCGGAAGGCTGTGACGTACGAGGGAGCACGGGGCTGGTTTTGAGCATCTCGTAGAATGCCGCGGGCTTAAGCTCTATCCAATCGAGATAGGCCGTCTCGCCGAAGTAGACGGTCAAAGGGACCATACTGATGGCGGGGTCGTTCGCGAGATAGTCGGGCAGGTCGGACGTGGAATCGACAACGATGGCGGTGGTCGTCCGGTCGACGATCATCTCCTCCTCGCTCCTTTCGTGCTCGGTTGGGGCTGGATCCCGCTGCTACTCGGCCGACAAGAGAACAGGATAGAAAGGTTGCCCGCCCTGATGAAGGTCCATCTCCACTGAGGGATAGATCTCACGTAGCTTCTCCAGGGCGGCCGCCGCCCGCTCGGCGTCATCCTCCTCGCCGAGGAGAGCCGTAAGCAGTCCCCGGCCCCCGTCGAGAATGCGGGCGACGACGTCGGCGACCACGGGCTCCACTTCGCCGGCGGCCACCACCACGCGGTCGTCGATCAGACCGATGAAGTCGCCCTGCCTGACCTGTACTCCATCGATGGACGAATCTCGCACAGCTCGGGTGACCTCCGCGGTGACCACGGCGTCGATGGAAGCCCGCATGTCCTTGGCGTTCACTGCACCCGGCTTGCGTTTGTCGAATGCCACCGCGGCGCTCAAGCCGGCCTGGATGGACCGGCTGGGGACGACGACGACCTGCTTATCTGTGAGGCCCGCCGTTTGCTCGGCTGTCATGATCACATTGCTGTTGTTGGGCAAGACCACGACAGAGGGGGCCGTCGCATTCTCGATGGCGCGTACGAGGTCCTCGGTGGAGGGGTTCATGGACTGTCCACCCTCCACAATGAGGTCCACTCCGAGATCGCGGAACAGGAGTTTGTTGCCCTCCCCCGCGACCACCGCCACCACCTGCGTCAGCCCGGCGTCCATCGGCGGCCGGGCTGACGAGCCTGCCAAGCGGCGATCGCGGGCGGCCTTCTGCTCTTGCATGTTGTCGATCTCGATCTCGCTAAGCGCTCCGAGGGCGCCCGCTATACCTAGCGCCGTACCGGGCTCGTCTGTGTGGACATGCACCTTCAACTGGGACTCGTCGCCGACGACCAGCAGGCTGTCCCCCAGCCGACCCAATGCTTCTTCCAGCGATGCCTGGTCGAGCCCACTCCCGGTCAGCAGGAAGCTGGTGCAGTAAGTAAAGTCGCTCTCCTCCTCAGGGGCCCGATCCCGAACGTCAACCGCCGTGACGGGTTCGGCGAAGCGCGCGGTGATCTCGGTCTTGGTGCCGGCCCGGCCGTTAGCCGCTCCTTCCACCAGTACCACTAAGCCGAAGCCCCCTGCGTCGACGACCCCAGCGTCGGCCAGTACGCGCAGCAGTGACGGGGTCCGTTCAACGCTCTTCCAGCCTGCCGTGATCACCTCATCCAGGAACACCTCGACTCTGGGTGCATCCGCCGCCTGAGCGGCGGCCTCGGCCATCTCCCGCAACACGGTCAGCATTGTGCCTTCGACGGGCCGGCGGACGGCTCGATATGCCGTCTCGGTAGCGTGTCGGAGGGCTCGTGCCAATACATCCTGAGTGACGGGACCTTCCTGGCCAAAAACCTCCATCGCCCCACGAACGATCTGGGAGAGGATCACGCCGCTGTTGCCCCGCGCCCCCATGAGTGCAGCCTGAGAGATGGCCGAGCAGATCTCCCGCTCGGGCAGCCCCTCCGGCAAACGAACAACGGAGTCGACCATACCCTTCACGGTCAGCGCGAGGTTGGTGCCCGTGTCGCCGTCGGGCACAGGGTAGACGTTGAGATCGTTGATCTCCTGCCTGCGCCGCTCCAGGGCCGCGAGACCGCCTGAGAGCAACTCCCGGGCTCGGGCCACGGTGAGCGAGCCGTGCCCGTTACTCCCCAAGCCGGACCCCTTGAACGTAGATATGCAGACCGGTGACCGGCTTGCCCGTCATCCTCTCGATGTTGTAGGCCACCTGGGAACGAGCGCTGCCCGCCACCTCTGCAACGTTAAGACCGTACTCGACGATGATGTAGAGCTTGATCCGTAGGTGCTCCGCCGTCTGCTCCACCTTGATGCCTTGGTGCAGGCGGTCGCGCGATAACAGAGAGGCCACGCCCTGACGCAGGCTCGGCGAAGCCATTCCCACGACTCCGTAGCACTCCAGCACGGTCCAGCCGACGATATCGGCGATGGCCCGGTCGGTGATGCTGAGGTTGCCGCCGACCGCTCCGCCGCGAGCCTCGGGAGCACTTCCACCGGGTGCGCCCGCGTACTCGCTCATGTCCCCGAAAGCTCCTCGAGGGGGATGAGCTTGTTCAGTTCCACGACCACCGCGTTGGGGTCTATCCCGTGCATCTTGGCGCCGTCTTCGATGGATTCCATACTCACGCCCATGCAGCCGATACACCCCATGCCGTAGGCCGCAAAGACGTCTTTGGCGCGAGGGTCGGCCTGAAGGGCCTCCAGCATCGACATGTCCTTGGTAAAGATGGCCGTCTCCTCCCCAATCGCGCGTTGACCATGTTCAGGTACTATACCCTACCGCACGGACGGCCTTGTCGCCATGGGACGGCGGCCCGACCTTGTCAGACCCCACCTCCGTACGGCATACTATGCCATTCCCCGT
Source organism: uncultured Actinomycetota bacterium (assembly GCA_963843455.1). GTDB lineage: Bacteria > Actinomycetota > Thermoleophilia > RBG-16-64-13 > RBG-16-64-13 > CAIQPS01. The sequence goes on along the minus strand of CAWJKE010000007.1, from coordinate 567,450 downwards.
TCCGGTAACCCTAGAACAAGAGTGAGTCCCACATGTCCAAAGTGTGCGTCATATGTGGCAAGAAGCCCAGCTTCGGCAACAACCGGAGCCACTCCATGCGCGCGACCCCGCGGCGCTGGGACCCCAACGTGCAGAAGGTCCGCATCCAGCTCGACGGCAAGCCGACCCAAGCTTACGTGTGCACTAAGTGCCTCAAGGCGCACAAAGTACAGAAGGTCGCCTGATCACTCGCTGATCGCCGCGGTCCCGTTCAGGACCCGGCCTGTTCCAGCCTTCGAATCAGGTTGGCCATCTCCAGAGCGGATACCGCCGCATCCCAGCCCTTGTTTCCGGCTTTTGTGCCCGCCCGTTCCACGGCCTGCTCGATACTGTCGGTGGTGAGCACACCGAAGATGACAGGAAGTCCCTCGTCCAACTGCACTTTGGCCACGCCCTTGGCCACCTCGGCCGAGACGTAGTCAAAATGAGGCGTAGAGCCCCGGATCACGGCACCCAGACAAATGAGGGCGTCGTATCGCTTAGTGCTCGCAAGCCGTTGGGCGATGAGCGGGATCTCCATGGCCCCCGGCACCCAGGCGACGTCGATGTCGGCCGCGCCGGCTCCATGCCTGGTGAGGCAGTCCCAGGCCCCGCCCAGCAGCTTGCTGCTGATGAACTCGTTGAAGCGGCTCACGACGACCGCGAAGCGGAGTCCCTCCCCTGCGAGGACGCCTTCGTACACCTGTCCCTTGCTATCCACGGCTCTCGTCCTTTCCTTCGGTTTCGGCGTATTGCAGTCCTTGATGGTGCAGTATGTGGCCCATCTTCTCCTTCTTGACCCGCAGGTAGTTGAGGTTGGCCTTGCTGGGCCGGATCTCGAGCGGCACCCTCTCGGTGATAGTGAGCCCGTAGCCCTCGAGGCCCACCAGCTTTCGCGGGTTGTTGGTCATGATCCGGATGGAGGTAAGTCCCAGGTCGACGAGGATCTGAGCGCCGATCCCATAGTCGCGCAGGTCGGGAGCGAAGCCCAGTTCCACGTTGGCTTCCACCGTGTCGAGCCCCTGCTCCTGGAGCTCGTAGGCGCGCAACTTGTTGAGAAGGCCTATCCCCCGGCCTTCTTGCGCCATGTAGAGCAACACGCCGAGCCCCTCCTTGTCGATGCGCTCGAGCGCCGCCTGGAGCTGCTCGCCGCAATCGCAGCGCATCGAGTGGAACACATCCCCCGTAAGACACTCGGAATGGACGCGCACGAGCACGTCCTGCTTGCCCACGACGTCCCCCTTCACCAGAGCCAGGTGTTGTTCGCCGTCGAGCAGGCTTTCATAGCCGTGGGCGACGAAATCCCCGAACTGTGTGGGCATCTGCACTACGGCGACGGGCCGCACCAGCTTCTCCGTGCGCCGGCGGTAGCGGATGAGATCGGCGACGGTGACCATCTTCAGCCCGTGGCGGCGGCAGTAGTCGATCAGATCCGGCACCCGGGCCATGGTGCCGTCGTCGTTCATGACCTCGCAGATGACCCCGGCGGGTATCAATCCCGCCAGCCGCGCCAGATCCACCGCCGCCTCGGTCTGGCCGGCACGCGCGAGCACGCCGCCGGTCCGCGCGATGAGAGGGAACACGTGACCGGGCTGCACCAGATCGTCCGCGCGCGTCCTTGGGTCGATGGCCACCTGCATCGTATGGGCCCGGTCGGCAGCCGAGATGCCTGTGGTCACTCCCTCGCGTGCCTCGATGGAGACGGTGAATGCGGTACCGAACCTCGACGTGTTGCTGCGTACCATCGGGTGCAGATGCAGCTCCTCGGCCCGTTCCGCCGTGATCGACAGGCAGATGAGGCCCCGCCCGTGCGCGGCCATGAAGTTGACGGCCTCGGCGGTGACGAACTGGGCCGCCATGGTGAGGTCACCTTCGTTCTCGCGGTCTTCGTCGTCAACCACGACGACCATCCTGCCGCTCTTCATATCATCGAGGGCTTCCTCGATCGAAGCGAATCCGTGCTGCTCGCTCATCGTCTCTCGTCCTTTCAAGCGAACCCTTGTTCGCGTAGAAACTCCTCGGTCAGGCCTCGGGCCGAGCTTTCGCCGCCTGTCGCGGTGGCGGCGAGCGCCCCGCCGCCGCCAGCACCGGTCAGCGCCTGCAACGATTGCACCACGTACCGGGCCAGCACGTCCGCCTCCAAGTTCACCTGCATCCCCGCTTTGACTGCCCGTAAGGTGGTCTCCTTGAGGGTGTGAGGGATCACTCCAACTTCGAAGCCATCTGCATCCACCCGCATCACCGTCAGCGAGATCCCGTCGATAGCTATGGATCCCTTCGCCGCGACGGTCCCCCGGAGGGCCGCGGGCAACGAGATCCGCACCTCCCAAGCGATGCCTTCCCGGCGTACCCCGAGGACCTCACCCACGTCGTCCACATGACCGAGCACCAGATGACCGCCCAGCCGGTCGCCCCACCGAAGCGACCTCTCAAGATTGACCGGAGAGCCGGGACCCAGCTCACCCAGAGTCGTGCGGGTCAGAGTCTCGGGCATGCACTCGACGACGAACCCCTGGCCGTCGAGCGCGATCACCGTGAGGCATGCCCCGCTCACCGCGATAGAGTCGCCGACCTTGGTGCCCTGAAGCACTGTGCCCGCGCGCACGCTCAGCCTGCCTCCGGCCTGCCCTCGCTCCAGACGGCGGACGATCCCCACCTCTTCAATCAATCCTGTGAACATCAGTACACGTCTCCGGTGTACCCGGTCATGAGTACGTCGGGACCCACTGGCACCACCTCTACCTCTCGAAGCGGGGTTGCTTCGGCCATCGCCGCCGCTCCGATCGTCGACAAAGCGCCGCGGTGCTCGCTACCCGGGGCTACCCTGGGACATATGAACGCGGCGACCTTGTCGATCATGCCCGCAGTCCACCAGGAGCCGGCCAGATGCCTCCCCCCTTCCAGCAACACCGTCTGCACCCCGCGCTCGGCGAGAAGCACCGCCACGCTCCGCGGTTTCAAACGACCATCCTGACCCCGCTCCGCCGTCACTACCTCCACTCCCCAGGAGCGCAGTTCGGCCGAGCGGTCGTCCGGCAGCTCACGGTCCGCGACCACGAGCACCGGTCCATCCGCCACGCTCCGCACGATCGCGCTGTCCCGAGTCAGGGTTGCGGCGCCTCCGGCGACCACGCGGAGCGGTTGCGCGCGGCACTCGACTTCTCTGGCAGTCAATCGGGGATCGTCCATGCGCACGGTGCCCGCCCCCACGACCACCGCGTCGGACCAAGCCCGCCACTGGTGCACAAGGGCGCGGCTCTGCGGACTGGAGATCCAACGAGAGTCCCCGATATCGGTGGCGAGACGGCCGTCGATGGTCATCGCATACTTGTAGGTGACGAACGGCAACCCGGTGGCCATGATCTTTCTCAGGCCGTCGTTCTGACGCTTCATCCGCCTGCCCAACTCCCCGTCGGCGACGTCTACCGCCAGACCGGCCTCGCGCAGGATCTGGACCCCGCGCCCATCGACGGCCGGAGTGGGATCGATCGCGCCCACGACCACCCGGGAGAAGCCCGCGGCGATGAGTGCCGAGGTGCAGGGCGGAGTCCTTCCCTGAGTACAACAGGGCTCGAGGGTCACGTAGATGGTGGTCCCGGCGCACACGGCACCCGCGGCCTGAAAGTCTGGGGCCTCCTCGGCCGCCCGACCTCTATTCGCGGCTCGGCCAACAGCGTCTCGGATAGCCGCGACCTCGGCGTGATCGCAGCCGACGCCGACGTGGTAGCCCTCGCCAAGCACCCTGCCTTCCGCCGCTATGACTGCGCCCACCACCGGGTTGGGGCTGGTATGCCCCCGGCCCTTCTCTGCCAAGGAGAAGGCCCGCTCAAGCATCCGGACGTCGTGCGCTTCCACTGCCAACAAAAAACCCCTCAACCTGATGGTCCAGGGGTCGACAGAGCGACGGCGCGCTCTGGTCTTCTCTCTTCCAGACTTTCACTGTCGGCCCAGGAATCGCACCTGGTCTGCCCCGTAGGGCTCGCGGGCTATGACCGCCGGTAGGGAATCTCACCCAACCCCGAAGACCGATTATTCTTTCGCACCCAGAAAGTGCGGAGGAGAATCTACCACAACGCGGGCCCGCCGGCCATCAATGACTGCAGCACCCGGGCTTCCTCTCCCGGGTCGGCAGCCCCGAAGACCGCCGAGCCGGCGACTATCCAGTTGGCTCCTGCCTCCACCACCTGGCGGATGTTGTCCCGGTGGACCCCCCCGTCGAGCTCGATAGCGGCGTCCGGACGGATCATATTCCTGACCGCGGGCACCTTCCTGAGAGCCGAGGGGATGAGCTTCTGGCCACCGAACCCGGGATTCACGGTCATGACCAACACGAGATCGACCAACTCGGCGACGTCCCTAATGCGCGAGACGTCGGTGCCCGGATTGATTGCCACACCAGCCCCTACACCCAGCGCCCTGATTGCTTCGATGGCGTGGTAGAGATGAGCACAAGCCTCGGCGTGCAACGTCAGTGCATCCGCGCCCGCCTTCATGAAGTCGTCCAGGAAATCCTCGGGCCGTTCGATCATCAGGTGAACGGACAGCAGGCCTCCGCGTGCGTGGACCTCGGAGGCGACGGCGGCCACGACGGCCGGTCCCATGGTGAGGTTCGGGACGAAATGCCCGTCCATGACGTCGCAGTGGATGATCCGTACGCCCGCGTCCATGACCCGGGCGAGTTCCTCCCCCAGGCGCGAGAAATCGGCCGAGAGGATGGAGGGCAGAAGATGCAGCTCACGGTATGTGGCTGACGGTATAGGCACCGCTACCTCGCTCTGGATTCCGGCCTTTGTCCGCTAATCGGCATCGGGAAGAGGCTCACAGCCGGCCGCCGGTTGGATCCGGCCACCCAGGCGGGCCCTATAGCCTCTCAGAAAGGCTGCCGCGCCCATCGCGCTCTTTCCGTCGGGCTGGACGCTCAGCAACTGCACCACCCCTTCACCGCATCCCACAAAGAGGCGCTCACCGACCAGGGCCACCACGCCGGGCCGGCCCGCGACGTGCGCCACCTCGGCCGGCACGACATCCAGCCCAAGCTGCCCGTAGGGCCACGTGCGCCACACTTTGAACTGAAGGCCGCCGCTCTCGACGCGCGCTCCTATGCGAGGGCTGAGAGAGCGGACGTGGTCGTGAACGACCCGGGCAGGTCGATCAAAGAAGAGCCGGCAGTCCGTCGCGCTCAGTTTCTCAGCGTAGCAGGCGTCCCCTTCCTGCTCGTTCCATACCAGCGTTCCGTCGTCCAGCCCGGTGAGCACGTGATCCACACCCGAAGCGCCCAGAAAAGCGAGGGCGCGCCCGATAGATCCGGCGTCGTCACGCAGACCGACCGAGAGTGCGGTGCGCAACGCCCAGGGTCCACAATCAAGCGCCTCCGTCACACGCATGACCGTGACACCGATGTGCGCCTCGCCGGCCGCCAGCGCCCGCTCGACAGGCGCGGCCCCGCGGTAGGCAGGGAGGAGCGACGCGTGGATGTTCATGCAGAGCAAGGCGTCGAGGAGCTGCCTCCGCAGAATCTGGCCGAAAGCGGAAACCAAGAGGACGCCGGCTCCGGCGGTCTGGATGGCCTCGAGGACCTCAGGGCTGTTGACATCGTCTGGCTGGAGGATGTCGATCCCCAGGCGCCGAGCGGCGGCGGCCGCCGGTGGCGCGGTGGCCCGCCGTCCCCGGCCGACAGGACGGTCGGGTTGCGAGATGACCAGACAGGGACGGCGATCGAGCGCGGCCAAGTGCTCGAGCGTCCAGGCCGCGAAGTCCGGGGTTCCTGCAAAGGCGAAGTTCACGTGTCTGACGCCAGGGAACGCTCGCGAAGCTCCTTCATGGCGCGACGCCGCTCGTCGGGAGTGGCGCGGTCAAGTATGAGCCGGCCGTCCAGGTGATCGATCTCGTGCTGCATGATGCGGGCCACGATCCCCTCCGCCTCTAGCTCGATAGCAGCCCCGCGCAGGTCTTGGGCCTCGACCATCACCTCGTCGCACCTCGATACCTCGACCATGCACCCGGGCACCGACAGGCAACCTTCGGAGGCCGTGGTGCACTCCTCCGAACGGTAGACGATCTGCGGGTTCACGAAGACGTACTCCTCGTCGTCGTTCTCCGGATCTCTCCACACCATGACCCGGCTGAGCACGCCTATCTGGGGAGCGGCCAAGCCCACCCCCTCTTCCCGGTGCATCACATCGAGCATGAGCGCTGCAAGCTTCTCAAGCCGGGCATCGAACACCGTGACCACATTGGTCTGCTGCCGCAGAGCCGGATCGCCCAGCGTGCGCAGACGCTCGAGCGGGGCCTCCCCACGCCGTTGTCGATTCGACTCGTTCTTACGTGCCATTCACGCCTCACCGGTCCAGATCAAGCTAGCCAAAAGACAGGGGGTCGACGTCGACCAGAAGGAGTACACCGCGACGCCGGTACGGCTCCTGCAGTTGGGCGAGCGCCTGTCCTATTATAGTCCGCGCCCGCTCGCCCTGGCGGGCCGCCACCATCACCTGCCACCGGTGCCGGCCCCGCAAGCGGGGTAGCGGCGCCGGCCCGTGCAACTCTTGAGCAGGAAAATACGGCTCCAGACGTTCCACCAGGTGCCGCCCGGCAGCCTGTGCTCTCTCGGCATGTGCGGACGAAGTCACCAGCCGAACCAATTCCGCGTGTGGCGGGTAGCCCAGGCGCTCCCTGATGAGTAGCTCCTCCCGGTAGAAGGTCTCCTCGTCCGCCGCCAGCGCCAGACGGATGCACGGCACGTCCGGATTCGAGGTCTGCACCAGCACGCGGCCGGGGCGCTCCGCGCGCCCGGCACGACCGGCCACCTGGGTCAGCAGTTGGAAGGTCCTTTCGGATGCGCGGAAGTCCGGCACGTAGAGCCCCACATCGGCGTCGGCCACGATCACCAGCGTGACGTCGGGAAAGTCATGGCCTTTCGCCACCATCTGCGTGCCCACCAGCACTCCCGGCCGGGCGTTTGCGAAGCTCTCCAATGCGGTCTGCACCCGCGCACCGGTGCCCGTGACGTCGGAGTCCATGCGGAACACCTGCTCTCCGGGCACCAGGGTGCGCAGTTCGCGGTCGAGGCGCTCTGTGCCGGGAGAAGCCCGCGTGAGGGGGGCTTCGCCGCACTTGGCACATGCTGCAGGCTGGGGATAGGCCCGGCCACAGTGATGACAGAGCAGCCGCTGGGACCGATGATGATAGGTGAGCGACAGCTCGCAGTCGGCACACATGAGCACGTGGCCACAGGCGTCGCAGTAGACATACCCTGCGTAGCCGCGACGGTTGAGAAGGATGATCGACTGTTCACCCCGGCGGAGTACCTGGGCGAGCGCCTCCCGCGAACGGGGGGCCAGCAGGAGGCCCGTACCCTGGCGCCTCATGTCGACCACCTCTATCTGCGGCGGCGTCCCCGAGGCGCGGCTGCCCAGCCGCACGCGCTCTTCTGGGTTCAGCATGCTCTCAACGGCCGGCGTCGCGGTCCCCTCCAGCAGCAGTCCCCCCCGCTTGGCCAGCCGAAGCTCTGCTACCGTCCTGACTCGGTACCTGGGCTCCTCCTCCTGTTTGTACGAGTTGTCGTGGGCTTCGTCGACAATGATCAGCCCCAGATCCTTGACCGGCGCGAACACCGCCGACCGCGCGCCGACGACGATGGGGGCCTCCCCCGAGGCGACCCGTCCATACTCCCGTGCCCGTTCCGCCCGGGGAAGTCCGCTGTGGAACACGCCGACCCTGCCTCCAAAGCGGGCCTTGACCCGCTGGATCGTCTGTGGCGTGAGGGCGATCTCGGGTACCAGCAGGATCGCTCCTCTTCCGGTCTTGAGGGCGTGCTCGATGAGTCGAAGATAGACTTCTGTCTTCCCGCTCCCGGTGACTCCCCACAGCAGACGGACGGCGAGCCCGGGTTCGTCGAGAGCCGCCGTAAGACCGGCGACGGCCTGCGCCTGCTCAGGCCAGAGGAGCGGCGAGTCCGTCCGGGGCAAAAGCTCTTCCTCGTCGGTGCCGGTCTCGCGGAACTCGACAAGCCCCTTCCGCTCGAGAGTGTCGAGCACCCCCCTGCCCACTCCTGTCTGTTCGCAGAGCGTCCTCTTCGATACGCCCAAGTCCGGGATCGCTTGCAGCACGGTCTGCTGCTTGGCGGTGAGCTTGGCACCGGACGCTGGGTCCGGCGGGTCGACCCGTACCACCAAGTCTCTGCGGGGGGACGCCTTTGTCACCCGTCCGCTCATGCTTCCAAAGGGAGCGACCAAACGCAGGCACGATTCAAGCGAGCAGAGATATCGATGAGCCAGATCTTGGGCGAGGTCGAGTAGTTCTTCGGGGATCCGGTCCGGACTGATGGCCTCGATAGCGCGCAGACCTTCCGGGGGCACGTCTGCCCTCGTCCCCGTGCTGAGAACCACGGCTTGTTCAGTCCTCTTGCCGAACGGCACCGTAACGACAGAGCCGGCAGACACAGCTGCGGTCAGCTGCTCGGGGATGACATAGTCGAAGCGTCGATCGCCCAGATGATGCAGCCGCAACAGGACGATGACCCGGGCTATTCGCCCGCTATCCTCGGCCGCTGCCATCAGCTCACCCCGCCGTTCTTGCGGCGGAGGACCGCCTAGTTCAGACCCGCGTCACTGCGGAGGGCCTGGGCCTTGTCGGTGCTCTCCCAGGTGAAGTCGGCATCCTCGCGCCCAAAGTGGCCGTAAGCGGCAGTCTTCTCGTAGATGGGTCGGAGCAGCCTGAGATCGCGGATGATGGCCGCCGGGCGCAGGTCGAAGTGGCTGAGGATGAGTTCCTGGATGGTCGCCTGGCTCACATTCTCGGTGCCGAAGCACTCGACCATAACGCTTACCGGATGGGCCACGCCGATGGCGTATGCGATCTGCACCTCACACCGATCGGCCAGCCCGGCTGCCACCACGTTCTTGGCGACGTAGCGGGCGGCGTAAGCCGCGGAGCGGTCGACCTTCGAGGGGTCCTTGCCCGAAAACGCGCCGCCGCCGTGACGACCCCAGCCCCCGTAGGTGTCGACGATGATCTTGCGACCGGTAAGACCGGTGTCGCCCATCGGTCCGCCGATGACGAACTTGCCGGTGGGGTTCACGAACAACTTGGTCTTGATGAATTCGGGGTCGTACAGGCCTTCGGGGAGCACCGGCTTGATGACGTGATCGATCAGGTCGGGCCGCATCAACGTGTTGATGTCGATGCCGTCGGCGTGCTGGGTGGAGAGCACCACCGCGGTGATGAACTCCGGTCTGCCGTTCGAGTACTTGACAGTCACCTGGCTCTTGCTGTCGGGGCGCAGGTACGGGACGACGCAGCCCTTCCGGACCTCGCTGAGGCGGTGGACAAGGCGATGAGCAAGTGAGATAGGCATGGGCATGAGTTCGGCCGTATCCCGGCAGGCGTAGCCGAACATCATCCCCTGGTCGCCCGCCCCCTGGCAGTCCAGCGCGTCCTGGTCAGTGGGATCCACACGGCATTCGAGGGCAGCCTGCACCCCCTGATTGATGTCGGGGGACTGCTCGTGGAGGGTGGTGATGACGCCACAGGTAGACGCGTCAAAGCCGTACTTGGCCCTGGTGTAGCCGATGCGTTCGATGGTCTTGCGTACGAGCGAAGGCACGTCCACGTAGGTGCTGGTGGAGATCTCGCCGGAGACAACGACGAGGCCCGTGGTTATGAGCGTCTCGCAGGCGACGTGACCGGTAGGATCGTCCCGCAATACCGCGTCGAGCACGGCGTCCGAGATCTGGTCGGCAATCTTGTCGGGATGTCCCTCGCTCACCGACTCCGACGTGAACACGAAATCATGGTTCTCCACCGCTCTTGACCTCCAGGAATATCGCTCGCAAGGGCGTCTTGCCGCCCCTCTAGTGCCGTCCGCGCAGTGTACCAGATACGCCCTACCCGGCTCGGCCCCGACCGTCGATCACCCAGCCGGACTGGTCCGGCGAGTCGGGAATGGTCCTCGGCTCTACCAGACGCACCCGGGGCCGTATGCCCAGCTCTTGCCGCATGCGCTCTTCCACGTGCTGCTGGAAGGTCTGCAGCCTGCGGACTGTGTCGGCCATGAACGACGGCTCCACCTCGATCTGGATCTCGAGTTGGTCGAGAGCGCCTTCGCGAAACACGATCATCCGGTACCGGGGCTCGACGCCCTCTATGTCGTGCAGGACGGCCTCTATGGACGAGGGGTACACGTTCACACCGCGGATGATGAGCATGTCGTCGGTTCGGGCGTATACCTTGCTGTGGCGCGAGAACACTCTCCCGCAGGCGCACGGCCGATTGCTCATGCTGGCCAGGTCGCCGCTGCGGTAGCGGATCACCGGGACCGCCTCCTTGGTCAGCGAGGTGAACACTAGCTCCCCCTCTTTGCCATCGGGTAGCGGCTCTCCCGTCGCCGGGTCGACCACCTCCACGATGAAGTGGTCCTCGCTTATGTGAAGACCGTCCTTGTTCCAGCACTCGTACGAAACCCCGGGGCCGATGACCTCCGAGAGCCCGTAGATGTCGCTGGCGGACATGCCGCTGCGCCTCTCAAGTTCGTCGCGAACCTGGTTGGTCCACGGCTCGGACCCCAGCAGAGCCACCCTGAGTTCCATCGCCTTCAGGTCGTAGCCGAGCAGGGACGCCACCTCGGTCATGTGCATCACGTACGAGGGCGTGCCCACGAGGACCGTGGTCTTGAAGTCCCGCATGATCTGCAACTGGCGCTGCGTGTTCCCGGTGGAGGCCGGCACGACGGTAACGCCCACTCGCTCCAACCCGGCGTGCATGCCGAACGCGCCGGTGGTCAGGCCGTACTCGAAGCTGATCTGCGCCACGTCGTGCGACCGGGCCCCACCGGCCACAGCCACCCGGGCACACAACTCGGACCAGGTGTTGAGGTCGCCTCGGCTGTAGCCGACCACGGTGGGGTTCGAAATGGTCCCCGACGTTGAATGGATGCGGATGATCTTCTCCAGAGGCAGAGCGAACAATCCGTAGGGGTATGCCGCCTTGAAGTCGCTCTTGACGGTGAAGGGGAGTTTTCCCAAGTCTTCCAGGGACCGGATATCCGAGGGTTTGAGCTTCATCGCCGACCAGCGGTCGTGGTGGAAGGAGACGTTCTCGTAGGTCCAGCGCAGCGTCATCTGCAGCCGCTTGAACTGCAGCTCGCGCAGTTCCTCCCTACTCATCGTCTCGTACTCAGGGTTCCAGATCTCGTTCATCATTACTCCCTGGACGTCTCCACAGTCGGCCGGTCCTGTCCCTGGCCCTGGCGTCGACCCTCACTGCGCTGGCCGAAGTAGATGGCCTGCACCTCCGGGTTCTTCAGCAACGCCTCGGCCGAATCCGAGAGCACAATGTTTCCCCGCTCCATCACCAGCCCCCGGTGGGCGAGGCTGAGGGCGATGCGGGCGTCCTGCTCCACCAGGAGCATAGTCAGGCCCTCCTCGTTGAGCGTGCGCAGCGTGGCGAAGATGTCGCGGACCACGATGGGAGCCAGTCCCATCGACGGCTCGTCCAGGAGCAGCAGGCGAGGTTCGGCCATCAACGCGCGGCCGATGGCCAGCATCTGCTGCTCGCCGCCGGAGAGCGTGCCGGCCTGCTGCCCTCGGCGCTCTTCCAGGCGGGGAAAGAGCGCGAAGACCTTCTTCAGCCGTTCGGCGACAGGGAGGCCCTGCCGGCGGCGAGAATACGATCCGAGGGCGAGGTTCTCCGCGACGGTGAGCGGGCCAAAAAGCTGCCGGCCTTCCGGTATCTGCACCAGGCGGCGGGAGACGATCTGCTCAACACCGAGTGTGTCCAGGCGCTCGCCGTCGAGGCTGATGCGGCCCGCCGCCAGCCGCACCACCCCGGAGAGGGCTTTGAGCAGCGTGCTCTTGCCGGCACCGTTGGCGCCGATGATGGTGATGATCTCGCCTTCGGCCACGGTCAGATCGAGGCCGTGGAGGACCTCGATCTTCCCGTAGCCGGCGCGGACGCCTTGAAGTTCAAGCACGTACGTCGCTCCGTTCCGCCAAGCTCGCGCCCTGCGTGCTGCCGCCTATTCGGCCAGCACCCAGGTGCCTCCCTGGATCTTGACCATGATCATGTCGGAGGCCACGAGTCCGTCGTGGTTGGTCTTGGTGTAGTTGTAGAGCCCGTCGGGACCGGGGAACCCCGTGGTGGAATCGAGAGCCGTCTGGATAGCGGCGGCGTCGGTGCTGCCCGCCCTCTTGATGGCGTCGGCCAGAAGCGTGATGGCCTCAAACGCGTAGCCGGCGAACGGGTTGGGCGGGGAGCCGTAGGCAGCCTGGTAGTCGCTGATGAACTTGTCGGTGACAGTCTTCTGGTTGGGATCGGTTATGGAGCTCGGCACCAGCAGGCGACCGGCGGGGAAGACAACGCCTTCCGCGGCGTCACCGGCCAGTTTGATGAACGTCTGATTGGCGATGCCGTGGCTACCGATGTACGGGATGGTCATGCCCAGTTGTTTCATGTTCTTGGCAACCAGGGCCGGTCCCGGGTTCGTCCCCCACACGACGAGGGCCTCGGGGTTCGCGCCCTTGATCTTGGTCAACTGCGCGGTCATGTCGGTATCGTTCGTCTTGTACGATTCCGAAGCCACGACCTCCAGACCGAAGCTCGGCGCCTGTTTGGCGATCTCGGCGTCTCCTGAGGAGCCGAACGCGTTCTCGTCATGCAGCACCGCGATCTTCTTCAACTTCAGCGTGTTGGCGATGTAGTCGAGCGCCCTCTGGACGGCGAGCGCATCCTTCTGCGGGGTCCGCCAGATCCAGTCGATCGGCGCCTTGTCGGTGATGTCGTTGGCGGCCGCCATGGCTATCTGCGGGATGCCCTTCTGCGCCGTGATCGGCTTGACCGCTAGGGCCGACGAAGAGATCGTGGAGGCGATGAGCGCCACGGCCTTGTCTTGCTGCAGCAGCTTGTTGGCCGCCGTCACCGCTTCCTTTGGGTCGCTCTTGTCGTCCTCGATGACGATCGTCAGGGGCCGGCCCAGCACGCCGCCGGCCGCATTGATGAGATCCTGCTGCATCTTGAGGGTGTTGCGCTCCTGTTCGCCCAAGGCCGCTCCCGGCCCGGTGGCCGACACGATGGCGCCGATCACGACGGGGTCCCCTGTCGGGGCCGCTGCCGCCGCGGTGGTCGAGGTCCCTCCTCCGGCCGCGGTCGTCGTGGTCGTCTCCCCGCCGCACCCTGCCGCTACCAGCCCGACCAGCGCGAGCGCGCCCAATAGCATCAGCACGACGGCGAGTCGAACGGCCCGGCGGCGTGAGCCTCTCCTCTTGACCTCTGGATTTGTCATTCCAACTCCTCTCCCAAATACGCCTTGATCACTTCTTCGTTGTTCTGGATCATGAGCGGCGGCCCCTCGGCGATCTTCTTGCCGTAGTCGAGGACCACCACTTCGTCAGATATCTCCATGACAAAGGTCATGTCGTGTTCGACCAGCAACACGGTCACACCATCGTCCCGAATTTTCCTCACAGTATCAGCTAGACGCCGGGTCTCGTCCTCGTTGAGCCCCGCGGCCGGCTCGTCCAGAAGCAAGAGCTGAGGCCCAGACGCCAGGGCCCGGGCGATCTCGAGCAGGTGGCGCTCGCCCATGGGGAGGTTCTCCGCCGGCTCGTCAGCCACACGGTCGAGGCCTACGCGCCGCAAGGCCTCGTGCGCGGCCTTGAACGTCTCTTCCTCCTCCCTGCGATGCCTGGGCAGGGTGAGCGCCCCCGAGAACAGACCGGCTCTCGTCCGAGAATAGCGCCCGACCGCGACGTTCTCGAGGACGGTCATGTCGTCGAACACCAGGCTGTGCTGAAAGGTCCGACCGACTCCCATGCGGCATATCTGGTGCGGGGCTTTGCCGGAGACGTCGACGTCGCCGAAAAGGACCCGGCCCTCGGTGGGCCTGTACGAACCGGATGCGATGTTGAACAAGGTGGTCTTGCCTGCCCCGTTCGGGCCGATGAGCGCCTTTATCTGGTCTCGATACACCCCGAACGTCACCTGCTTGAGGGCGTCGAGGCCGCCAAACCTCTTGGAGACGCTTTGCACGCTGAGTAAGGGCATGGCCGGCCTAGTCCTCCGACACCGAGCGACCGGCGTCGTCCCCGGACGGCCGGGGCCACAGACCTCTCAGCCGCGGCCACACGCTGTTGGCCCCCCCACCCGACAGCACCATGATCGCGATCAGCAGGACGCCGAACACAAGGTTCGTCAAGTCCTCGTTCACCCGTTTGAGCAGCTCGGGCAAGATAACGATGACCATCGTCCCCCACACCGCCCCCCACAGAGTCCGCAGCCCTCCGATGATGACCCCGGTCACCAGGATGATGGAGAACGTGATGGTGTAGCTCTCGGGGCTCACGTAGTGCACGTAGTGCGCGTCGAAGCTCCCCGCGATGCTCGCGAACACCGCGGCCACGATGAACACCTGCACCTTGCGGTATGAGGAATCTACACCGAGCGACTCCGCGGCCGGCTCCGAAAGGCGCACCGCGCGCAGCGAGCGGCCGACGCGTGAACGGCACAGGTTGAGGGCCAACCTGAACATGACCAGCGCGACCCCCCACACGACCACGTGATAGGCCCGCGGGCTGCCGAGGTCGAGGCCGCCTATGGACAGGGAGGGTATGCCGGTTATGCCGTCCGTCCCGTTGGTGAGGGGCTTCAGTTGCACGAGCAAAATGTAGATGATCTCGTTGATGCCCAACGTCGCCATGGCCAGGTAGTAGCCCTTGAGCTTGAGAGTGGGGATGCCCACCAGCCCGGCAATGGCGGCTGCGAGAACCGCGGCCACGAGCATCGCCACCCAAGGATTGAAACCAAGCCGGGTGGTCAAGATGGCCGAGCCGTATGCCCCTATGCCGACGAAGGCCGCCTGGCCAAGCGAGATCTGCCCGGCCTGCCCCAGGAGCAGACTGATCCCCAGGGCCATCATGAATCTGGTGGCCGCGAAGGCGAGGACCGACAGGTAGTAGTCGTTGGACAGGTACGCGGGGATCGTCATGACGATCACGGCGAACGCCAGGTAGCCGGCGTGCCTGCGCACGAATGCGCCCGCCGTCATTGCCGGCTGACCACCCGCGCGCCGAGCAGGCCGGCCGGGCGCACGAACAGGACGATCAACAGGATCACGAAGGCGATCGCGTCCTTGTACCCGGCCGATACCACCCCGATGCCAAGCGCCTCGATGATACCGAGGGCGAACCCGCCCACGACCGCCCCCAGGGGGTTCCCCAGCCCGCCCAGCGTCGCCGCTGCGAAACCCTTCAAGCCCAGCAAAGTGCCCGACGAGTAACTGACGAAACTGATCGGGGTGATCATTACCCCGGCCGCCGCCGCTATGCCGCCCGTGAGGGCGAAGGTGAACAGGACCACCCGCCGGTACGAGATACCTTGCAGACGGGCGGCACCCGGGTTGACAGCGCACGCCCGGATAGCGATGCCGAAAAGGGTCTTTCGATAGAAGAGGGTGAGCGCCACCACGACGACAAGGGTGAGGCCCAGCACCCACAGCGTCTGAGGGACGATGGTGGCCTTGCCGATGGTGATGGGATCCTCGCCCGAGAATGCCGGCATTGTCTTGGCGTCGCGTCCCCAGATGAGCATCGCCGCCGTCTCGAGTACGAAGGAGGCGCCCACAGTAGCGATTATCTGCGCCAGGACGCCCTTCTTCATGAGGGGCCGTATGGCCACCTCTTCCATCCCCACGCTTATAAGCGCCACCATCACGACGGCGCCGAGAAAGCATGCCCACATGGGCAGGCCGGCTTCGTAGAGGCTGACTCCCAGCATCCCCCCGAGCATCACCATCTGTCCCTGGGCGAAGTTGATGATGTGGGTGGCGCTGAACACCAGGGTGAAGCCGATGGCCGTCAGCGCGTACACGCTGCCGCTGGTGATGCCGCTGAAGATGTACTGGAGAAACTGGTCGGAGGTCACGACCGGCGCCGTCCCGCGTGCGTCAAGCCAGGTCGCCGG
Organism: uncultured Actinomycetota bacterium; assembly: GCA_963843455.1. Taxonomy (GTDB): domain Bacteria; phylum Actinomycetota; class Thermoleophilia; order RBG-16-64-13; family RBG-16-64-13; genus CAIQPS01. Next base: position 551,484 of record CAWJKE010000007.1, on the reverse strand, counting down.
GGCCAAGCACCCGGAAACCGGCTTCGACGAGAAGCTCCTCCATGCGCTCGAGCTCCTCGGTCCTCACGAGAAGGGTATCGCGGTTCCCCTGGTACACGTATTCAATGTCCAGACCGGATTCAGAGATGAGCCGGACGACCGCGGCCAGGGCTCCGGGCTGATCGGGAAGCAGCGCGCGGACCACAGCATGCTCCACCACCACATACCCGGCTTGTCCAAGCGCCTGTTTCGCACGCTCCACGTGGTCGACCACCAAGCGGAGTATCCCGTAGTCGCTGGTGTCGGCTATCGTGAACGAGTGGACATTGATGGCCACCTTGGCCAGCGTGTCGAGCGTCTCGGCCAGATGGCCAGGCTTGTTCTCGACGAACACCGAGAGTTGCGGAACGCTCACTGATACCCCCAACCACGATCTGAGTCCAAGTCCGGTCCGCCAGGCCGGAGCGCAGGTTATTCTAGTGCATAGTATGCGCGAACGTGAACAATGCCGCCGGGTGGCCTTGGCGCTCGACCCGCCGACCCTCCTGATTAGGGGCGGCCGTGTCTTTTCGCCCTTCACAGGGGAGATGTTCGCCGCCGACGTGGCCGTCTGCGGCTCCTTGATCGCCGGCGTCGGTCAGTATCCTGGGGAAGCTGAGAGGGTCATCGACGCTCGGGGCGCCTTCGTGCTCCCCGGCTTCATCGACGCCCACGTGCATCCCGAGACGTCGCTGCTCTCTCCTTCCCGTTTTGCAGAGGCTCTCGTAGTGCACGGCATCACCACCACACTCTCCGAGCCCCACGAGATAACGAACGTGATGGGTCGGAAAGGGATCGATTTCTACCTCGAAGCTCGCGCGGGTTTGCCGCTCGATCTGCGCATCATGATCCCCACCACGGTGCCGGCGTCCCCGTTCGAGTATGCCGCCGGCCGGCTGGACGCCGCCGACGTCGCCGATCTCTTGGCCCGCGACGGCGTCACCGGCATGGGCGAGGCCATGGACTACATGGGGCTCATCTCCGGGGAGGCTTCGGGTCGTCTGTTCGATCTGTCCGGGCATCGGGTGGTCGACGGACACGCTCCGGACGTCACCGGACGGCAACTGGCTGCATATATGGTCGCCGGGCCCATCACCGATCACGAGACCTCCGACCCCGAACTGCTGCTCGAGCGAAGGCGGCTCGGCATGTGGACCCTCATCCGCGAAGGCTCTGCCGCGCGTGATCTGGTGCGCGCGCTTCCCTTCCTCGTCGAGTACGGCACCGAACGAACGGCCCTGTGCACCGACGACCGCAACGCGGCTGCGCTCGCAGAGCACCATCATCTCGACGGAGTGGTCGCCGCCCTTTGCCGGGCCGGAGTTCCGGTCGCGGACTCCCTTCGTGCGGCGACCGTAAACCCGGCGACCCTCTACCGTCTTCACGACCGCGGCAGCCTCACTCCCGGCTATCGAGCGGACATCCTCATAGTGGAGGACCCCGCCTTTCCGCACCCCCGGGAAGTCATTCAGGCCGGTACCGTCGTCGCTCACGAGGGGGTTCTCGTGGTTCCCCTGCCGGCCACCCCCGGCCTGGCGTCGCCTCCCTTCCGCCTCGAACTGTCCGACCCGACGCGCTTGCCCCGCCCGCCGCGGACGGCCGACACCGCGCGCGGGCGATCCATCTGACCGAGCGGGCCATCGTCAGCGACGAACGGTTCGTGGAGGTGACGTCCAAGGGCGGCCGGGTGCTGCCCGACCTCGCGAAAGACATCTGCCTGGCAGCCCTGGTCGAGCGCCGCCCCGCCTCGGGGTCAGCGGACGGGCGGAACCGGGTGGGCCACGGTCTGGTCAGCGGGCTCGGCCTGCGGAGCGGCGCGATCGCTACGACGATCGCCCACGATGCTCATCACCTGCTCGTTGTGGGGACCGACCCCGCCGACATGCTCGCCGCCGCGCGCGCCGTGGCGGCGGCCGGCGGCGGACTGGCCGTTGTCAAGGGAGAGATGACTCAGATTCTTCCGCTCCCGCTGGCCGGCCTGATGACCGATCTCCCGGCCCACGTGGTCGCGCGACGGTTGCGCGCGCTGGAAGCCGCGGCTGCGGGGCTTGGAGTGGATGCCGAGGAGCCGTTCATGATGCTGAGCTTCATCACCTTGAGCGTGATCCCCCGCCTGAGGCTCACTCTGGACGGCCTACTCGACGTGGACGCGCAAAGGCTGGTTCCGGTGGTCGAGGACTAGGCTGACTGTGCGGCCCGCGCCCGCCGGCGCTGCGGCTGCGCCCGCTAGTTGGCCTCGCTGCGCAGTGCTCCGGTAGTGTACTTGAGGGATGGATCCCAGAGCAACCACTCCGCGAAGCCCATCTCCTCGGCCGCTTTGATCTGGGCCTTCACCTGGTCCACCCCATAGATGACCCCCTGCATGGAGAAGTCCTGCAGCCAGGGCCGCGCGATGGCACCCGTGCCTACAAGTCTCGGTATGGCGTCCTTCATCGCACGGGTCACCAGTTCATACGGCGAGGCATTGGGCGATTCGATGCCGTACGTCCCCGGGTCGTAGTGCGAGGGATAGACCATGGGACAGATAACGTCCACGTTGCGAGAGATCTTCTCAAACTGCTGACCGATACCCGAGTCCTTCTTGACGGTGGTGCTAAGGCCGAACACGTCGGCCGACACCCACACCCCCATCTTCTCCAAACGCTCCCGCGCATAGCCGAGGAATCCGGCGATGGCGTCTTCCTTTGTCGAGTAACCCCCTGGATACCGTGCGTCGGCCAGCACGCCGTCGCTGGGGAAGCGGACGTAATCGAACTGGATCTCCCGGAATCCGTGCCGGGCGGCATCCTCGGCTACTTGGACCTCGTACTCCCACACTTCATGGTTGTAGGGGTTCGTGTATCCCATGCCTTTGTAGTCTCGCCAGATCCCTCCCTTGATGCTCTGGACGGCCAGATCGGGCCTGGCCTCGGCCAGGACGCTGTCCTGGAAGGTGATGAGGCGGGCGATGGGTGTGATGTTGTGCTCGCGCAGGGTGGCGATCAGCGCGTCGATGTCGGGGATGTGGACGGAGATGAGGCCCAGGCTCTTCGCCAGCGGGACGTCCGCCTCGTACGCAAGTCTCCCCTGGTCGTCTTTGACATCGATGACGAACGCGTTGATCTCGGTCTGATCGGCTATGGCGATCATCTTCGCCAAAGACGCAGGTTTTCCGGCGGCGAAGCTGGTCATATATATGCCTTTTACCGGGACGTACGAAAGGTCTCGGAAGGCCCGGAGGTCGACGAGCGGTTCAAGCGGGTGGTCCACTTGGGCCTGCAAAGCGACTGGAGATATGGCGGCGTCCGCCTTCGTGGTCCAGGGAAAACCGTGGCCGCCCACAATGACGCTGCCCAGAGACCAAAGGAGAATGAAGCCGGCTGCGAACAGGACCACGCTTGCGAGGCCGATGAACACCAGTGTGCCTCTCGCCCCCCTGCGGCGGCGGGGCGGAGTACGTTGAGAAGCCCGCCCGTTTGGTGTCGCCTGGCTCATGGTGGCGGTATTGTAGCAGAGGGCTCTGCTAGACTTGTCCGACCATGCGTCGGGACAAAGTGCTTCGTTTCTTAGGGATCGCCTTCGTGATAGGAGCCTTTCTGGGGCTTGTGTCGGGACTCGCTTTTGGCGGTTCCGCTCCCGACCTGGGCACGCCGAGGCTGGTGGCGCCGGTGACCGACCGCGCCAGCAGCGGGTCTGGTGCCGTCTCTGGATCCACCTCCTCCACCTTCTCGGGACCCATGACGGCCGACAAGGCGGCTGCCATAGGGGCGAACGAGCTGGGGCAGGTGCCCGTCCTCGTTTACCACGACATCTCCGACGAGACCGGCAAGGACAACCGGCGGCCGCAGGATCTGGCGAAGCGACATCGAGTTTCTCAAGTCGGAAGGCTTCTACCCGGTCAACCTGCGCGACCTGGCGTCCGGCAACATCGATATCCCCGCCGGCATGTCGCCCGTGGTGCTCACCTTCGACGACTCCACCATCGGTCAGTACCGGATACTCGACGACGGCACCCTCGACCCCGAATCGGCAGTGGGAGTGCTCCAGGCTGCCAAGGACGTCGGGGGATGGGACTCAAAAGCCACGTTCTACGGCCTCATCGACGTGGCCTCAAAGGACCACGAGCTTTTCGGTCAGCCCGACCGACAGCAGGAGAAGTTGCGCAACCTGGTGGACTGGGGATACGAGGTCGGCAGTCACACCGTCAGCAATCTCAACCTTCGCAAAGCCGATTCCCTCGAAGTGAAGAAGGAACTGTCGGAGTCACAGGCCAAGCTCCAGGGACTCGTCGGCGGCGACTATTCGGTGACCAGCCTTTCGGTCCCCTCGGGAGAGTATCCGAAGGACGAGAGCCTACTGAACGGCGGGATCTACAACGGCAAGCCGTACGCATACACCTCGGCCGTCACGCTGGGCGACACGGCCTCGCCCTCACCCTTCTCCACCCTCTTCAACGCGATGCGCATTCCGCGCATCGTCGTGACCGAGAACAATCTGAGGGACGCGATCGCCGACCTCAAGGCTCATGCCGGATTGCGGTATATCTCAGACGGCGATCCCACTACCGTCTCGGCCCCCAGCGACCTGGCGAAGGAGCTTGGTGACGTTAGGGACGATCTGGGCAGGCCCTTACTCCGGTACTAGCCGGCCGCCTCGAGGTCGGGGACCATCCGGCCCTTCCGCCACCTCCGAGGTCCCTCCACATAGCCCGCAGTTGACGCGTTGCCCCTTTTGGGCGGCGGGACCCAGGTGCAGCACTACGTGACAGTGTGGGCAGGGCGCATCGACGTCGGGCTCCTGGTCCTGGAGTGCGATCTTCTCGTCGACTATCTCCCACAGCGGATCGTACTTCTTCTTGGCCACAGCTCCCCCCGCTCTCTCAGTCCGCCGGTCATCTCGGCGCTCGTGCGGTATCTTGCCCGCTATGCAAGGAGTCTCTCACATCTCGGGGCGCCCACTCAAGCCATCGCAGCTCCAGATCGCGGTCCTCGACCTGGGTCTGGCCCCCTATCTCCCGATGCAGGCGCTGCAGGGACGGCTGCGCGCCGCGGTGGCCGACGGCCGGCTGCCGGGTGTCCTCCTGCTGCTCGAGCACGAGCCGGTCATCACCCTTGGAAGCCGGGCCGGAGTGCACGACCTGCGCGATCCCGGCTGTGCCACAGGCGATCGCGCCGGGGACACCATCCCCGTCGTGACCTCCGAGCGGGGCGGCCAAGCCACACTACATGCCCCCGGCCAGTTGATCAGCTACCCCGTGGTGCCTATCCCCGGTCGAGACCTCGGCGAGTATGTTCGCGGCCTCGAGGAAGCGGTGATACTGGTACTGGACGGGCTGGGCATCCGCGGAGAACGGCGGACAGGCCGACCCGGAGTCTACGCTGCCGGCGACAAGATCTCCTCGGTGGGGTTGCGCTGCCAGCGCTGGGTCAGCAGCCACGGCACCTCGCTCAACGTGAGCATCGATCTCGCTCTCTTCGACGCCATCGTGTCCTGCGGTGAGCCGGTTCTGCGCCAGACGAGCATCGAGCGGCTCACGGGCGCAGAGAGCCGACATGGCCGGAATCAAGAGACTGTATCTACACGCCGTAAAGAAGGTCTTTGGCTGGGAGCTTCTCCCCGTCCGCTCCACTACTTTCGACAGAGTGGAGGCTGAACTTGGGCTGGAGGTCTGAGGGCGGCGTCGGCACCGAGCGGGTATGCCCACGGCAGGATTCGAACCTGCGACACCTGGCTCCGGAGGCCAGTGCTCTATCCCCTGAGCTACGTGGGCGCCATCGATGGCCGGCTGCGGGGCCGGCGACGCGCCATTATACCCGTTCGAGCCGCGCGGTGCCCTTGTTGGGATAAGGGACGGAGAGTACGTCGAGATCCCGCGGGAGCAGCGCGGTCGGAAACACCTCTCTGGCCTCATCGCGCAACTCCCGCCAACTATGGCGAGAGCTGAGATGTGTGAGCACCAGGGCGTCGACGCCGGCAGCCCGCGCCACCTCGGCGGCTTCGCGTGCGGTGGAATGCCCGGTCTCCACTGCCCGCTGTTGCTCCGAGTCGGCGAACGTGGATTCGTGGACCAAGACCGACGCTCCGGATGCCAACTGGATCACCGCCTCCACCGGCCGCGTATCGCCCGTGATGACCACTTTCCTGCCCGGACGCGCCTCGTCCATCACTTCATCTGGACGCACGACCCGTCCGTCCGGCGCGGTCACATCCTCTCCCCTCTGCAATCTACCGAAATCGGGGCCCGCGGCGACGCCTAGCTCCATCGCCCGTTCTGGATGGAACAAGCCCACGCGGGACCTCTCCTCCAGGCACCAGGCCAGACCGGGCATCCCGTGATCGGTCCGGGCGGTCCTCAGCAGATACTCCGGTGTGTCGAGCACGTTACCAGCGCGGGTCTCCTCCACCAGGAAGGGAAACCGGGGCCGCCCGATAATCCTCTCCACCTCGCGCAAGAGCTCGTACAGGCCTTCGGGGCCGAAGAGTTGAAGCGGCTCTTCTCTGCCCCCAAGGCTGAGCGTCTTCAGCAGCCCCGGCAAACCAAGATAATGGTCCCCATGCAGATGCGTCAGCAAGATGGTGCCGATGCGGGCCAGTCCGACGGAGCGCATGAGCTGGCGCTGCGTCCCCTCCCCGCAGTCCACGAGGATTCGCTCTCCCCCGCGGGCGATCAGGGTCGCGGGCGAGCCTCGGTCGACGGTGGGAGTTGCTCCAGCGGTACCGAGGAATACGAGATGAAGATCCAAAGAGATATCCCCTACCAGTCTTGAGGCTGAGGCTCGGGCGGTGTGTTCGTCGTGAGCCTCATCCGCTCCTCGGGCGCTCCCGATGGCTGATGGAAGAAGGTCGGGTTGCTGCAGCAGGCTGTCGCCAGCGCGGCCGGATAGGCCTGCTCCACGGTGATCCTGCACTCCCGGCGAGGACTGCGGTTGAGCCGAAGGGGTCCGTAGGTGGCGGAGCCCCGTCCCCGGCCACCCTTCTCGGCGAACGCACGCAGATCCAGTTCGGGAGCGAAGACCTTGTGCAGGCACCCGAACATCTTGGTGTCGTCGTCTTCATAGACGTAGACGGACGAGCAGCCGGAATCCAGACAGTCCTGCGGAGAAACGACTCGTTCGCAGACGACCTCACACTCCCGGCACTCCAGGCGGGTTCGGTGCAGACGGCGCTTCCAGGCGGTGAATCTGGCAGTGATGCGGGGGCGCTTGTCCATGGCGGTGAGTATACCCGGCCCCGGCTCAGCCGATGCTCTCCTGGCGCGTGCCGGGCACCAGGCGGGCCCGGGTGAGAGAACGGTCGGTGGCCCAGCGAAGAATGGAGCTGGAGTACACCACGGCGCCGGTGCTACCGAAATCGACATCGCCGGTCGCGAAGAGTGCGCCATGGATCCGTGGTGCCGTCGAGCAAGACGCCCCCGTCATCCACGACTATGACCCCGTACACGTCTCCCCGATCACGGGCATCGAGCAAGGCGCCGCCCGTCACCACCAGCAGCCCGGGATCGTCCGCGGAACCGTTCCAACCTTGGGGAAGCTCCAGGGTCGTTCCGGGCTCACCGTGCATCGCGCCGGTCCCTGCTCCCGGAGCCACTCCCGGGGTCGCCCCGGACTCACCTGTCACTAACGCTAGGTCTTCGAAGAAGGCCCGCCAGCTGTCATCGAGCCTCCAAGAGCTCGCCATACCGTTGATCACGGCGCCTGGGCCGACCAACGGCGCGGCCGGGACCTCCCGGAAGCGGGCGCTGGGCGCGGCCATGACTCCGCCGTCGACCTCCAGCCAAGGAGAGAGACGACCGGGGGTCCAGATGACGGTCGCGGCCACAAGCCCGGCGAGCGGGACGTCCAGCCCGTCACGGCCCCTCTCAAGCCACGCCGACACGACAATCGGGGAGATGTCGGTCGAGTGTCGCGCGGAGGCGGCTAGAGCCCCGCCGCCGCTGTCCGGTAGCTCGGCAATGGCTGCCTCAACCGTAGGATCCTCCTGGGTCGTCGACCAGGGCATGGGCCCCCACTCCGCGAACGCACGCTGTCGTAGCGTCGCGAGAGCGTTGTCTTTCTGCTCCATCAGTGCCCGTCCGGTGTCCTCGGCGGTGAGGGCTCGGGAGGCGCACAGGACGACCACCGAGAGGGTCTGGACGAGCACAGCCACTGCCAGGCAGACGAAGAGCACAAACAGGAGGATGGAGCCTCGCTCGGCACTCATCGGCCGACCGGGCCCGAAGCAATCACGTGGGCGGGCGGGAACGCTTGCCGCGGGTCAGCGCTGAGCTCCACCGTTACGGCGTCGACGAGGGGCAGGTCGGTACCCGACAAGGGGGCCGCCGCGGCACAACTCGCGACCAAATACTTGAATATCGACCGAGTCGTGTCGACGTTCTCGAGCATGGTCTTGTTGTCGGCATAGAGAGCATGACCGAACGTCGAGGGATGAGTGGCGGGGCATACTCCCCAGCGGCGCATGAGAGAACCGTTCACTAGTTCCCACTCCACCAGCAGCGGAACTGTCGAGCCGGATGTCGCGACGAGCAGGATCACCTGCGAGGGGGTCGCCTGGAGCACAGCAGTCCCAGTGGCGAACGGACAGTTTTGAGGCCCCGCCAGACGCAGGTCTCTCTCGAACCGAGCGATGGCTACCCGTGCCTGGAGGACCCAGATCGTTTCGTCTCCCTCTCGCACCCCAAGCGACTGGGATGAGACCCACAAGGGAGCCACCCCGAGCGCCAGACATAGGGCGAGAGACAAACCAAGAAGCACCTCGATCAGAGAGAAGCCGGCCTCACGCGCTACCCGGGAAAGATTGAGTCGAGCGTGCGTCGGGTCAGAAGTAGAGATCCACACTGCGCCCCTCCTCCATCAGCCACCACTGAGACCGTCCGTCCAGAGTTGCACCGCCCCACCCTTCTACAGCTGGGGTCAGAGCAAAGAGGAGCCCGAAGGGAGGACAAGTGAGGTCGCCGGGATTCCACGTCGCCGTCAGCGAAGAAGTCCCGATGCCCGGCCGATGAACAACCACGGTTTGGTCTTGCGGCGGGGTAGGAAGAGCGGCCCCTAGGGCCGGAGAGCCCGCACCAGGTTCCGGAACCGCGAGACGCCAGGGCGGCCCCCACACTCCTGTAACCGTGCGGACCCGGACCACCAACTCGCTGTCGGCCAGCCCGATCCACAGTTCTGGTCCTATTTGCAGGTCATTGGTCGCCGGGGAGCCACTCCGACCGCTCAGGACAATCACCTCCTGCCCCACCAACCACCCATCCGCCCAAACGCCGACCTCAACGTCGGCCGGGCTCTCACCCGAGCTTCCGGACACCCTGAGATGAAGGACGGGACCCGGTCGCCACCACCCGGCGATCACTCGCGGACCCCACTCCCATGCTTCTGCGGACTGTGAGGTCGTGCGCCCACCGGCGTCGCCCTGGGCCCGTTGTCTCACGGTGCGCGCTTCGCCGACCATCCCGGCGAAAGAGGTGGCCAAGGGAACGACGAGCAGTCCGACAAGCAGAGTCGCCATCATCACCTCGAGTAGGACGGAGCCCGCATTGCCGTCTGAGATAGGCAGAACCCGGCCGCGTTTCACGGTGCGACCTCCACTCGGGTCCTTACCGTCAGTCCGCTCTCGAGGCGGACGGTCACCCGGTAGTCGCCACCCGGCGCCCGGAAATAGAGGGAGCCAGCCGAGTTCGGATAGGCGGATGCCGCAAGGAAGCGGACGATAACTCCCTCTCCTTGCCGCCACCTGACCACGTTGGCGATCGCCGGCACCGCGGGAGCGGCAGGCCCAAGATCGCCGCCACCCGTGCCTGTCACCGCCCGCACGGCCAAGCGGCCGGACTCGAAGCTGACCTCAGTGTCGGTCCCCTGCCATACGGCGCCCACCTGCGCCCATGCACCGGCGGCCTGCCAGGTCTGAGCCGCGCCCCTCGCTTCTGCGGCCGCGACACCGCGGGTGAGGCCTACACCTCCGGCGGCAAAGCAAAGACCGAGAAGACCGAGGACCAGCAGCATCTCGATCAGGGAGTGACCGCACTGCCCGGCGGGAGTGACCAGCCGACGGATTGAGCGTGGGGGTTTCGGTCCTGTGGGGGTTCGCCTTGACATAGGCCAAGGCTAGGGGCAGGCGGGCTAGCGGATGGTAGAACCTTGGTACTAGACTGGAGCGCAACGTACTTGTGCGGTCACGGGCGCCGATTAGAGCAAGCCAACTACCAGCCGATACCGGGCTGGCCGTCGATCACTTTGACTTTGTAATAGCCAGTCTCGTCGACGGTCAGGGTATTCAGTTGAATGCCGAAAAGGTGCCGCTGATGCTGTGGCAGTGCCTATCGGCAAAGCGGGCATGGAGAAGGGAATAGCCCTTCACACTGGCCAGTCGCTGACACAACACGGCGCGAGCTACCAGCCCAGGTCGGCACTCCCTTCGATGAGCTTCACCTTAACGTAACCCGTGTCGCTGAGGTTCACAGTGTCGATCTGGACACCAAAGGAGTTCCCACTTGCGCTCACGTTGGCTAGATCAGCTGTACTCGGCGACTCGGGAAAGAACTCGACTTCGTTACGGTTGGCCTGCGCAGCAAGAGGGCTCGCAATCCACGCAGGACTTGTGGTGACAAGATTCGCGCCAGCCTGCAGAAAGTGGATGCTCGGTTCGATACTGTTGAGAGCAGCTGCTGTTATCTGCGTATAGTCTCCGGTCTCGACTAACGCCCCCTCGAGTGCAGTGAGTGCGTTCCGCACCAGCGAGTATGCAGCCGCATCCTGGGCTTTTTGGCGCTGCCCGAGAAAAGTCGGGATGGCGACCGCCGCGAGGACGGCGATAATGATGATCACCACCAGAAGCTCGATGAGGGTGAAACCTGCCTGGCCGGGGCTATACCTCCGCAGCCGGCGCGCTAGTCGGTTGGCGATGCGCTCGTTTCGACTGTTGTTCATGACCTCCACTCGACCCCAAACCTCCTTTCGCAGTACCAGCGATAGCCATTGCGCCGCTACTGCGTGTCGCTGAGAGCTTCAAGAGCCACTCCAGCGTCTCCGGCCGCAGCTCGAAGCTGAGCCGCCTCCGCCGTTCTCCCTTGCCGCTCCAAGAGTGGTATCAATAAGACATACGTGTAGCCGTAGCTCTTATCAGCGGCCAGCGCCTTCCCCAGAGTCTCCTCTGCTGCTCGCTGATCATCCCCGGCCAATTGGGCCTGCGCTAGGAAACAGAGGTGCTTGGCTCCCGGTTCGAGCACGGCTGCCTCAAGAAGCACGGCGACAGCCTTGGCAGCCTGCCCCTGATGGTTGAGGTAGTTGAAACCGAGCTCCACGCGGATCTGGGCCTCATTGGGATCGAGAGTGATGGCTCTCTCCTGCACCGGCAAAGCCTCGTCCCATTCGCGCTCCATGTAGAGGATCGCGGAAAGAGCTTTGATAGCCTCCAGATCGTCGGGACTTGCCTCGAGTCGATTCCGGTAGAGCGAGACCGCCGTGGTGAGGTCTCCCGCCTGTTCGGCCTTCGCGGCCCGAGACAACTCGTTCGAGCAGCCAGCGGAGAAGAAGGGCAGAACCATCACGAGCGAGGTAAGCAGCACGATCGCACCAAGGGCCGGCCGAAGCAACGGTCTTGGGACCGTGCGCTTGCGGCGCTGCTCAATTCTCGCGCTGCATTCTCGACCTCACAACCGCCTCGTTTCGCCTCTTACAGAGGTGTCTTCTCCGCCAGGCCGCTGAGTTCCTTCCGTGGTCACGGACTGGGTAGCTCTTTCGCCTTCACCACGGACGCGCGGAGCCCCAATGCCTGGGGCCCCAGAAGAGTTTCCTCATGCACCAACTCACTGGAGGTGCTTGCACCGTTGCCCCCTACTAGGTGTCACGGCAACTAAGGAGCACCCTTCTGTAGGAACGGGGGGCCGTCTTTCGACGGCCCCCCTGGCTCCCAAGCCAAGTGACTTCACGCGGCCCTGTGTCTACCAGGCCACACCAACTGCGAGTGCCGCACCGGGGGCGGCGTTGCCCTTGTAGTACGTGTTGCCGACGTTCTTGTCGACGCGGACTCCAAACACATGACCCGACGCCGAGAGACTGCCTACGCCGTAGATATTGGCAGTGTCCACGCCAACGCTAACCGCGCTGATGTTCGCGGCCCCGGTGGGGCTCGCCGCAGCCGCGGCGGCATTGCCGACAGCAGCAGCTGCGATTGCGGGCCAATCGATCGACGGCTCAACCGCATCCAGCATTGCGGTGGTCATCGTGGCGAAGCTTTGTGTGTCGACATAGGTGGATTCAATGGCGGTCATAGCGTTACGGACGAGAGACTTGGCAGCTGCATCCTGAGCCTTCTGGCGCTGGCCAAGGAAGGTCGGGATGGCGATCGCCGCCAGGATGGCGATGATGATGATCACCACCAGGAGTTCGATGAGGGTGAAACCTTTTTCGCCCTTCATCCTTTTGTGGATCTTTCTGAACATCGTCTGTGTTCCTCCTCCTGTTGTTCGCGGACCCTTTTTAGTGGGACCGCGAACACCTCGCGGCCCAGCACGCCAAAATGAGCGTGTCGCCTCTTCTATCGGCAGTCTGCGGCAGGACTTTAGGACAACTTCTACGACTTTAGTGGAATGCTGACTCTCGCGCAGAACACGCGTAGTCATGCGTGCTGCCGCTGGCTTGTCATACGGGGTCCGCCCCCCCGGGAGTCGACTGCGGGTCACCCGCCAACGATCTGTTGACTCAGGGGCAATTCCTGCCAGTCGAGAATCTGGTACGACCCAATGGTCGGGAAATGTGGCGGCGGGTTATGGAGCAGAAAACCGTCATACACGTTCTCGCCTTCCTCAAAACCGGCGTAGTTGCTCGATCCTTCGATGGGAGATGTACGTCGGAACGGCGTCTGGAACGAGGACACCGACCCGAAGATGGTGAGCAGGTTCCGGCGCGGGCCCCAGCCGCTCGAGCTGCCCGAACTATCGAAGCTGACGAACTCCGCTCCCTGCTGGGCGATGAGAGCGCAGTCGATCTCCATATTCATGGTGGAGAGGCTTCCTGCCCGGCCCATCGGGGCATACATGGGGATCTTTACGTTGTTCTGGGCGATGAGCCCGATGGCACACGTGCCATCCTTCACAGCGTAGGTCAGATCGCCCACTATGTTGATGCTGGTGGCGTCCCGCTTGCCCGAGGGATTGAGCTGGCCGGAGCATGCTATCGTCAGCCTTCCGGTGACGTTCGCACCTTCCACCCAGACGTTGTCGTTGGCGTAGATCACACCCTGATTCGGAAAGGAGCGTGCGGCGCTGAGTGCCCCAATGGTCAGGTATCCCCCCCTGTTGTTGCCGCTCGAATAGGTCTTGCTCTCCAACTCGTTGCTTACCTGGGCCACCTGATAGGTCTGATTGGAATTGATGCGTATGTACCAGCCGTGAGCGCGTCCCGGGGCAGTCGGGTCCACGTATGTCAGATTGTGGACCCCGGTCGCCTTACTGCTGAGTTTGACGAAGTCCGAGGTGACAGTCCCGAAGTCGATCGGGGGAACCGGGAAGTGCCACAGAGCCCTCGACGGGTCGCTCGTCGGCACATCCTGAGACCAGATACCCGCCTTCGTCTGACTACCGTAGGTGTACGTAGACCGGGCGTTGGTGACCGTGTCGTTGATGTCGCTCGTCTCTATGCGGATCCCCGTATTGGAGTGCGTCTTGCCGTGCCACACGCGAGACAGTGGCCCACCGATGTACACGGATTCGTCAACCAGAAGGACGTATTCGCTAAAGGCCGGTCTCCCTATGTGCGCACTCACCGTGCGGGGTACGACTGTGGGAGATTCGGAGGCGCCTGTCACCTTCACGACGATGCGCGAATCGCTCGCCGAGGGCGGCGTCACTTCTATGGTGTAGTCGCCCTTGACGCTCTCGTCGTACGCATCCTCGAGGGTGAACGTCTGCGCGTGGGGATCAGGGCCCGGGTTTCCGGGAATCTCGAAATCGTTTATCTCTGAGGACTGACCGCTGGCCACCATCCACAGGTACTGATTCAGACCGGCTTCGGCGACGGCCAGTGACTCGGTGTAGGAACGGTCACGGGCGACGTGGCCCTGGTTCACGACCAAGGCCGCGAGCAGCACTGCCGCCATCATGCCCACCGCCATCACGATCAGCATCATGAGAATGAGAATGTAGCCCCGCTGCTCATGGTGTTGTCGGCGCCAGCGTCCGAGAGCCGAAGCTGCGCCCTTGCGAAGCCCGCCGGATTCTGACCGTTTGGTGAGGCGCCACGACATCATTCCAGGCCTCCATCGTACCTCTGCCTTATTTGGACGCGGGTGGCCAATTGCACATTCCCCCGGGCCAACTCGGGAACCTCGTTCACGCTCAGCGAAATGGCGACCGTCACGATTTGCTGCTTCAGCGCTGCGGTCGTGGGCGAGAATTCCTGAAGTGCGCCGCTGACGTAACGGTAGTAGCGAAACAACGGGTCAGTTCCATCGGTCTTGTTCCGTACCGCATCCTGGACCACGACTCCATCCTCGGCGTACGCTAGGTAGCTCCAATGAGGCTCCGGCGATGTCTCCCAAACGGGATCGACCGCCTGCATCCTCAGCGACTCGCCCAGCAAGTAGTAGCGGGCCTTCTCGGCCAGACCGTCCCCGTCGAGGTCGCAGTAGAACTCGACATCCCGCGGAAGGGCAGTAAGAACGGCGTTCGACTGGCTGGTCTGATTGTCCGCCGATGAGGTAGCCATACGTAGGTAGCGGGTGATCTGGTTGATGGCCAGCCGGGCATCGTCCTGATTGAGGACGCGCACCTCCTGGGAGTAGAACACGCCGGTAACGCTGAAGAGAACGCCAAGAGCGGCGCCGCTCACCACCCCCACCAGCAGCAGCACTAAAAGGAGTTCTATGAGCGTCATACCGCGCTCTCCGGCGAGCCGACGCCACCGGGGCCTTCGGCGAGCCGTTAGACCGCTACCCTGATGACGGTGGAGCAACCCGCTATGCGATCGTGAATCCACTGCCTCGTCTCAATACTCGCGCGTGAGATGGATTACGGTTGAGGTGGAGCCATTGATGACCACATGGCCCCTGTAGTCGTAGTAGTTGTTCTTCGTCACGACGATCGAGTACGTGCGCGACTCCAGATTGGAGAAGTACGCGTAGCCGTCGTCATTCGTCAACAGGGTGTGACCTTCGAGGTTCACGAGGGCCCGGCGCAACGGCCCATTGGTCCCGGTACTCAACACCCGTACCGTGAGACTGCCCGCACCAGATCCCGTTGTGGTGGTCGTCGGGATCAGGGTCGTCGTGGTGGTAAGAGGTATTGTGGTAGTCGTCGTCGGGCCGCCGGCCGGGACAGTCAGCACGACCTCTCGAGATTCGCCCGGTTCCAGGACCACACCTTCAGAAACCGGGTCATACCCCTGACCCTCCACTAAGCGCACGACGTACTTGTCGAGATCGGTGGAGTACCGGACGTTCTCGAACAGTTGTCCCTCGGCAGAAGAAACGAACGACTGGTCGAACTCCTTCGGGCCGATGACCGAGACGTTCAGACCCTCCACGGGTGCGCCGAAAGTGTCGACAACGCGAACCGTGAAATCTGCCAGTCGGTCGATGGTGAATTCCACGACCGTGTACGGCAGTCCGTCCTGGACAACCACCATCGGGTCGGTCCAGTCGTCGTTGTAGCCGGACTTCGATACCCTAACGTAGTAGTTTGGCGTGTCGTCTGGAGTCAGACCCGGTATGAGCATGTGTCCAGTGCTGTCGGTCCGCAACGCAAGTGAATTGATGTTGACATGGGGCACCAGGTTGTCATCGGTTATCTCGATCCTTGCGTCCGGCACCGGATTTCCCTCCAGGTCGGTCACAGTGACGTCCAGGTTTCCCCCCGGGGTGCCGCCCGCCACGTTACTGGTCAACTCCACGGGTGCGAGCCGTGCGTAATCCACAGCGCTGACCGTCACCTTCACTCGCCGGTAGTTGGCTGGATACGGCCCGGAATAGCTCGGGTCCGTCCAGTAGATCACCTCACGATTGATCCGTACGAGGGTATTCTGCACAGTGCGGTCTTCCTCATCGGCCAATACGCCGCTGGGGTGTCCGGTCACGGTGCCCACGTCCTCGTACGGGAGCCCCCGTACGGACTCCAGGTCCTGCGATGCCACCTGATGCAGCATCGACCGTATGTCGGAATCCAGGACGCGGGCTGCGGCAGAAGCAAAGAACTGCGACATCGCAATCAGCCCGATGACCAGCACCATCCCGGCCACCAGGACTTCGATAAGCGTGAACCCGCCACCTGATTTCAACGCGATGTGCTTGCCCTTCACCACGACCTCGCTTCACCAGGGACGTGAAAGCCGACCTACATTGCACAGACCGATGCTCTCGCTCTCGTTGCGTGCTATATCGACCAGAAGACAGCCTGGCTTTAGCGCCTAAAACGGGACTCTGCGGCTGAGGCAAGCCATGATCGTTGGCCAGGCTGCCGGCATCGTGGTCCGGACAGCCGGGTTGGAGCGGCTTAGATGCTCAGAGGGGGCACCGCAGGGGTCGTCTGGTGCCCGCTCCTGCCACTCGGCAAGGCTGCGGCCATACCCGCATCGACGAACGTGCCCCGCTACGTATCGAAGTCGGACAGCTCCACCGTCGGTACCAGTCCCGTATCGGCCGGATTCAACACCAGGGTGACACTCAGCCGGTAGCTACCGTCCGTCTTCTCGCTCAGATCGACGATCTGTCCGACCCGCCCGGTCCAAAGGCGGACCGACGGCCGGTCGAACGGCTGTCCGTCGACGGGAGGTTCGCATACCACTCCCACCTCGCCGGTGCTAAGGACCACAAGAGTGCCCGGCGGGAACAGGCCGATCGTCTCCACGAACAGCTTGACAAGCGTTGGGTCGAAGGAGGTGCCTGCGTGCATGGCCAGGTAACTCACGACCTCGTGGGGAGTCAGGTTGAACTGACGATACCGTCGGGTGGTGGTCAGCGCATCGTAACGGTCCGCGATGGCTACGATATTCCCGAAGAGAGAGACGCGATTCCGCATCTTGGACGGTGGGTAACCGCTCATGTCGTAGTTGAGGTGATGTTCGTACGCGACCACGACCGCCCTCATGGTCGCTGCCGTCAGCCGCCGAGCAGCAAGGAGCGCGTGCGCAGCGCTAATCGGATGCTTTCTCATCTCTTCCCATTCGCGGGAATCAAGGGGTCCGGGCTTGTCCAGGACGTCTGGAGTCACCTCCAGCTTGCCGGCGTCGTGTAGGAACCCAGCCAGACACAGCTCTCCAAGCCTCGCCTTGCCCAATCCCAGGCGCAGTCCGAGCAGCACCGACAGTATGGCGACATTGGCCGAATGCGAGACCAGGCGACTGTCGTACTCCTTGATGGTGGTGAACCCGATCAGCGAGCGGGGATCCTCGATGATCTGGTCCACGATGACCTGCGTTACGTGGCGTACGACTCGCACGTCGGCGTATTCAGCTTGGTGGGCGCTTTCGCGGAGCCTCTCACCGACGTCGAGCGCCGCTGCGTACGCCTCCACGGGAGCGATGGCCCGGGCCGCGCCGGCCGGGGCCAGCAGTTCGGCATCCACTCGCTCCACCCCCTGCCGGCGCAGAAGCGCGGTGAGTTCATCCGGCCCATCCCCGTGCTCCCGGGCAAGCACCAAAGTGAGAATCAGCAGATCGGACTCGGATATGCCCGAATGAAACGTGAGAGCGTTGATCCCCCAATCGGCGAACACCTTCGTCAGGTACGCGAAGCGCTGGTGTGTGAGTACCGAGGCGCGGATCCGTCCCCGGCCGACGAAGACGCAGTGGCTCTGGACACCGATCCTCACGTAACCATCGAGCTCGGCTCGCTCGTCGAGTTGTGCGGCCAGAGCGGAGCACATCTCCTGCATGACGGCATTGCCGGCGTCGTGATAGCCGGCCGTTCGGATCGCGCCAGCCAGGTTGAGCGCCAGCACCTGTTCGGCCTCAGACGGCTGAACGAAGCCCGGGGCCTCGCTCACGACTGGCTCCCCCACGCGGGTGACGATCCTTCTTTCGCGGCATCCGCCGCCGCCCGCCTGATCTCAGGATCCCTGGACTTGGCCGCCTCCTGCAGGGCGGCGCGTGCGGCGGGTGTCCGCACCCGGCCCAGCGCCAGAACCGCCGCGACGCGGAAGGCCTTCGGCCGGGCGGAAAGGGCTTTCTTTCTCCAGGACCGATCCAACAGCGGCACCGCCCTATCTCGGGCCAGGTCCGCATAGGCCCCAAAGAAGGCCTCCATCTCCTCGGCCGTTACGGAGGGAAAGCCCCGATCCTCGATGCGCCCGAGGATCAGCGCCTCGTGTTCGGGCCCTCCCTTACGCCCGACGGCGCCGGCACCCAGCGTGCGCACGGACGCATCGGGATCCGCCAAAGCCTTGAGAAGACCGACAAGAGCCCCGCGGCTGGTCAGCCGCTCGAGAGCCCGTACCACTTCCCTTCTCACCCGCACATCCTGGTGGCCGAGCAAGCGCAAGGCCTGGTCGGCCAGTTCTTCGTGGCCGGCGCTGGCCGCCAGTTGCACCGCGTTCCGCACGACATACCAGCGCGGATCCTCAAGAAGGGGCTCGAGACCTTGCCAGCGCACCGCGTCCTCGACTCCGAGCATCTCGAGAATCGCTTTGCGGACGACGCGATCCTCGGTTTGGACCAGGACCTCAAGAAGCGGCTGAGAGATCCACCGCTTCAGAGGCATGAGGAAGGACAGCGCTTCCTTGGCCTGGTCCTCAGAGACCGGGCCGGCCGGCTCGAGAAGACGCCGAACGTGCTCGGCCGTGATGGCGCCGCTTGCCACCCGGCCGGTGGAACCGGCAGGAACCCAGAGTTGCGTTTCGAGATCCCCCAGCCGCTCGATCAGGAGAGACGCGCCCTGCATGTCCCCCGCGTCGAGAAACGCCGCCACCACAGCCGTCAGCGACCTGATGACAACGTCGTTCGCCGCCGTGATGGCGCCGCTCCCCGCAATGTCGAGGAGGACTTCGGCAAAGTCCTGGGTCACCGAGGACAGGCCCGCCATCTCCCGTTCGATCCTTTCGGCCTCTTGGGACGTCAGTCGCAGGCTCGCATTGTCGATGAGCCTCGGCGTCACCTGGTATATCGCCACCTTCGAGAGATCCCCCGGGGACAGGCCCGGAGCCTGGACCATTTCCAGCCTATGAGCTACCGTCTGCTGCAGAGCGTCCATCATGCCCTGCCGCAGCATCGCGCCGCCCAGGAAGGGGTCCACCACCCGGTATTCGATGTGACGTAGGTCCCGCTCCCACAGCGCTGTGACGATATCGTGCTCCATCTCGGCCAGATCATCCGCGTGGGCCAGACAATCCACCAAGGCCTCGAGCTCTTCGACCTCGCATCCGGGATGCAGGGACAGGGACCGCACCCCGTCGCGGAACAGCAAGAAGGCCATGTTGTCCCGGCTGGTCTCGTGCAGGTACACCGCCTCACCCTCTAAGGCCAGCGCGTTCTCCTGTACTTCGAGAGTGAGCGTGCCCCACTGGTCGACATACTGGCCGACAGGCTCGGCAAGGCCGTCGACACTCTCGCGTGCCGAGGGGTGACCAGGAGGATAGAGCCGCAGGTCCCGGTAGGCCCGGTGCATGGAATTGCAGATGGCTTTCGCCGCGGAATACTGGTCAGACGTCGGCGGGTCGTGAGTCATAGCCAGAGTTCTTCGAGGGCACGCACGGTATTCCTTCGAGAATCCCGGCCGGAGTCCTACGAGAGCGCTGCCCTCAAGCTGAACGTGCGGTCGGTAGACTCATCACCGCCCGCTGCTGCCGAAGCCTCCCTGGCCCCTGCTGGTGTCGGGTAGCTCGGCGGCCGCGAGGAACTTCGGTTCCTCCACCTTCTGCACGACGAACTGAGCGATCCGCTCCCCTACTGCGACCGTGAAAGGCTCGCGGCCGGAGTTGTAGAGCGACACCCGTACCTCACCTCGGTATCCGGCGTCGATCAGTCCGGGCGAGTTGACCACCATGATGCCGTGCTTGAACGCCAGACCCGACCGGGGCTGAACGAAGCCTGCGTATCCGCCTGGGATGGCCAGGGCTATTCCGGTGCCGACGTCCTTCCTCTCTCCCGGCAGGATCACCACTTCCTCCACTGAGAAGAGATCAGCTCCGGCGTCGCCAGGATGAGCCCGGCGGGGCAGTTGCGCCGCGGGATGGAGGAGCCGCACCAAGAGTTCCACGCTTAGGACCAGGCCTTCACAGCCGCAGCGACCGTTCGATGCGCTCCACCGCCTCGGCGATCCGGTCGTCCGGAGTGGTGAGCGACAACCGCACGAAGCCCTCTCCAGCGGGGCCATAGCCCGAGCCGGGTGTGATCACGACCCCCGCCTGCTCCAGCACGTGCTCGCTGAACCCTGCCGAGGTGTAGCCGGCCGGGACGGGGATCCACATGTAGATGGTCCCCTTGATGGTCGGCACCCGCATGCCGACCGAAGTCAGAGCCTCGGCCAACAGATCCCGGCGCCGCCGGTAGACCTCGCACATCTCGTGGACGAAATCCCAGGGGCCGTTGAGGATGAAGGCCGAGGTCCGCTGAAGCGCGTCGAACATGCCGGAGTCCATGTTGGTCTTGAGGCGCCAGAGGTGCTCCAGGATGTCGTGGTTGCCGGCGGCGAAGCCCGTGCGCCAACCGGTCATGTTGAACGGCTTGGAAAAGCTGAAGAATTCCACCCCGATGTCCTTGGCACCCGGAACAGCCAGGAAGCTCGGCGCCACGTAGCCGTCATAGGTGAGTTCCGAGTAGGCGTTGTCATGGACTACCGCGATGTCGTAGCGCTTGGCGAAGGCCACGACACGCTCGAAGAAGTCGTCCTCGATAACGGCGGAGGTGGGATTGTTGGGATAGCCGATAAAGAGCACCTTGGCCCGCCGGGCGTCGTCTTCGCTGATGTCGTCCAGATCGGGCAGGAAGCCCTTCTCGGGAAGCAGCCTTAGGTAGCGGACCTCGGCACCGGCCAAGATGGAACCCCCTGCATAGACGGGGTAACCCGGGTCGGGAACCAGCGCGAGGTCACCCGGGTCGAGCATCGCAAGGCAGATGTGGGCAAGTCCCTCTTTGGCGCCCAGAAGGGCCATGAACTCCTGCGCGGGGTCTATGTCGACGTCGAAACGGCGCCTGTAGAAGGAGGCTGCTGCCTGGGCGTACTCCGGATGGCCCCAGTTGCTCGGGTAGCGATCGTTGGTGGGGTCGGCAACCTGGCGCCGCATCTCCTCGACGATGTAGGCCGGAGTGGGCAGATCGGGGTCACCGATGCCCAGACTGATAACGTCCACACCGCTCTTGCGCTTCTCCGAGATCTTCCGCTCCATCTCGGCGAAGAGATAGGGAGCCAGGTTGTCCATCCGCCGGGAGAATCGCACCTGGGGCCTCCTCGTTATCGATCGTTGGACGGCGCCGGCCAGCCCAGCCGGCGCAGCAAGTCTTCGCTGAGTTCGCAGGTGCAGATCTCTTCCGCCGGGCCGGTCATGAACACACGTGGGCCGCCGTCCTCCGCCTCCACCTCGATCACCAGGTCGCCGCCGAGCAGATGCACCGTCACCGGGCTCGAGGCAAATCCCATCCGCACGGCAGCCGCGCCCACGGCGGTGGCTCCGGTCCCGCACGCCTGGGTCTCCCCCACCCCGCGTTCCCATACCCGCATGCGCACTGAGCCGTCGGCCTCGGGATGGATGAACTCCACGTTCACTCTGTTGGGGAAGAAGAAATGCTTCTCGATGGCGGCGCCGACGGTAGGCAGGTCGATGTCCGCCGGATCGTCCACCCGGATGACGCAGTGGGGATTCCCCACGTCGACGAAGGTGAACCGGTAGGTGCAACCTAAGGCCTCGAGAACGGCATCGATGACGCCATCGGACGTGGTAGGCGCAACCAAGCTGGTGTCGATGCTCTCGCTCACAAAGCGGGCCCGTCCCATATCCACCCGGACTGTTCCGTCCTCCAGCAGCCGGGGAGTTATCGGACCGGCAAGTGTCTCTAAAGCGAATTCGCGCTCCCTCACCGCACCGGTCGCCGCCAGGTAGCGCGCGAAGATGCGGATGCCGTTACCGCACATCTCCGACTCACTGCCGTCAGGGTTGAATATGCGCATGCGGGCCACGGCGCCGGGAATCGCCCCGGTGGGTGCGCAGTGCAGCAGGATGCCATCGGCGCCGACCCCAAGGTGGCGGTCACAGAGAGGAACGATCGAGTCGGTGGAGAGCGGGGCCGGGAGGTGCGCTTCCTCCACCACGAGGTAGTCGTTGCCCAGCCCGTGCCACTTAGTCAGTTTCATGATGACGAGACTCCTCGGCGGTCCGCTTCGCCAGCGCTAGGTCCAGGATCTCGCGGGCGATCTCTTCCGGGGCCCGGTCTTGGACGTCAATGATAACAGCGTCCTCCAGCTTCCGCAGCCAGGTGAGTTGCCGCCGGACGTAGCGGCGCGTCGCCCCCGCGATCTGATCGGCCGCCTCCTCCTCAGTGAACGTCCCGTCGAGACATCGGCAGACCTCGGAATAGCCGATGGCGCTTCTGATCCCCGGTGCACCTGGGGCCGTCCCCTCCCGCCCGTGTTCCGCCCGGAACCGCCGGACCTCATCCAAGGCCCCCTCTCGGACCATCCCGGCGGCCCGCGACCCGATGCGAGCGTACAATTCGCCGCGCTCCAGCGTGAGCCCCACCACCAACGTCGGACGGTCGTAGCGAGGGTTCCACAGGTCGTCGCGACCGGACCATCCCTTCCCCCCTACCAGGACCGCCTCCATCGCCCTGATCACCCGGCGCACATTCCTGGGATCAACCGCCGCGGCGGCCTTCGGATCCAGCCCGGCCAGCTCGGTGTGTAGCACCTCGGCGCCTTCCGCCGCAGCCCGCGCCTCCAGGTGGGCACGAACCTCGGGATCGCCCGGCGCCACCGCCAACGGGGCCACCGCCGCCCGGAGATACAACCCGGTGCCGCCCGCGATGACGGCCACTCCCTTCCTCTCCACGTCGGCTGCGATCAGGGGTCGCGCGCAGTCGGCATACTCGGCAGCGGAGAAGCTCCGGACGGGGATCGACGAAGCCGATCAACAGGTGCTCCACCTCGCGGCGCTCTTCGGCTGAGGGCTGATTCGTCAGCACCGGGAAGCCCCGATAGACCTGCATGGAATCACATGAGATCACTCGGACTCCCAGCGACCGGGCCAGGGCGGCGGCCACCGCGGTCTTGCCTACCGCTGTGGGGCCCAGAAGACCGATGACGACTCCCGCGCTCCCACCTGCGGCGCCGCCCCCGATCACCCTACTTGCCTCCCGCGAAAACTCGTTGAGGTCGCTTCGAGCAGGAGTACGCGCACTAGGTCGCCCGGCCCGGCGCTCGACGGGAAGTTCACGGGCTTGTGTCCGCGCGTCCGACCCATCACCTCACCTGCCGCGTGCCGACTGGCCCGCTCGACCATCACTTCCACCGTCTGCCCGACCATCGCCTGGTTGCGCTGCCGGCCCACTCGCTGAACCACCTCGACCAACCGGGTCATCCGGTCCTCGGCGACCTCCGCCGGCAGGCGCCCGGGGAGTGCCGCGGCCGCGGTGTCGCGGCGCGGCGAGTAGATGAACGTGAAGGCCCCGTCGAAGAGGCACTCCTCCACCAGCGAAAGGGTCAGCAGGAAGTCCTCCTCGGTCTCGCCGGGGAAGCCGACGATAAGATCGGTGGTGAGAGCCAGGTCGGGTACCGCCCGCCGCAGCCGCGTGACCAGATCGAGATAGCTACAGCGGTCGTAGCGGCGATTCATCGCTGCCAGCACGCGGTCGCTGCCCGACTGCACCGGAAGGTGGACGTGCTCGCAGACCTGATTGCTCGCGGCGATGACCTCTATCAATGCGTCGGACATGTCCTTGGGGTGGGACGTCATGAAGCGGATACGCTCGATACCGGGGACGCCGCACGCCGTCTGCAGCAACTTGGCGAAGGTCTCCTGCCCCCCGAAGCCGGCCTCCTTGCCGTAGGCGTTGACGTTCTGGCCCAAGAAGGTGATCTCGCGCACGCCCGAAGCGGCAAGACTCCGAACCTCGGCGAGAATCTCGGCGGCCGGCCGCGAAGCTTCCGGCCCTCGTACCGAGGGCACGATGCAGTATGTGCAGTAGTTGCTGCAGCCCGCCACGATCTGGACCCAGGCCGAGGGGCCGTTCACCCTGGCACGGGGAAGATCCGCGCTCCAACGGGTAGTGGCGCCGGCGAACGCGCCCACCGCCTCGCCACCCGCCAGCCGCCGCTCGAGGAGCTCAGGAAGCTCGTGAAGGCTCTGCGGGCCCACTAGGACGTCGACGAACGGAAAGTCTCGAAAGAATCCCTCACGCCGGCTTTGCGCCAGACACCCCGCCACCACCACCACACGCGACGGCCGCGCCTTCTTGAGCCGCGCTGCCGTCCCCAGGTGCCCCGCGAGCCGCGTATCGGCCTTTTCGCGTATGGAGCAGGTGTTGTAGACGAGGAGGTCGGCCTCCTCGGGCGACGGCGTCGCCACGAGGCCCATCTCCTGCAACAGTCCGGCGATGCGCTCCGAATCGTGCTCGTTCATCTGGCAGCCGAACGAGCGCAGGTAGTAGGTCTGAGGCCGCACTCTACCCCGCAGCCGAGCCGCTACTTGGCGTAGTCGACGGCCCGACTCTCCCGGATGACGGTCACCCGGATGGTGCCCGGGTAGTCGAGTTCCTGCTCGATCTCTTTGGCGATCTCGCGGCACAGCAGACCGGCGGCCTGGTCGTCGACCTCGTCCGGCTTGACCAGCACCCTGATCTCGCGGCCGGCCTGGATGGCGTAACTCTTCTCCACGCCCGGCTTGCTCTCAGCTATGCGCTCCAGGTTCTCGAGGCGCTTGATGTAGGTCTCGAGGGTCTCGCGGCGCGCACCGGGACGGGCGCCACTTACTGCATCTCCGGCGGCCACCAGGACCGCTTCCACGGTAGACGCCTCGACTTCCGCATGGTGCGATTCGATAACGTGCACAACGGCCTCAGACTCTCCGTAGCGCCGAGCTAGGTTCGCCCCGATGGCCGCGTGGGAGCCCTCCACCTCGTGGTCCACGGCTTTGCCCAGGTCGTGCAGCAGGCCGGCGCGCTTTGCCAACTTGGCGTTGACCCCAAGCTCCGCAGCCATCAGACCGGCCAGGTGAGCCACTTCCAGAGAGTGCACAAGGACGTTCTGGCCATAGCTTGTGCGGAACTTGAGCCGGCCGAGAAGGCGGAGCAACTCGGGGGCGACCCCATGAACGTTGGCGTCGAGAACCGCCTGCTCGCCCGCGTCCTGGATCTGCTTTTCGACCTCGTCCCGCGCTTTGGAGTACATCTCCTCGATCTTGGCAGGGTGGATCCGCCCGTCGGCGACCAGCTTGGTCAACGTGAGGCGGGCGATCTCGCGGCGGACGGTGTCGAAACCAGAGAGAACGACGGCCTCGGGGGTGTCGTCGATGATGAAGTCGATGCCGGTGAGGTTCTCGAGCGTCCGGATGTTCCGCCCCTCACGCCCGATTATCCGGCCCTTCATATCGTCTGACGGAAGCTGTACGACCGATACGGTGGTATCGGCCACATGGCTGGCTGCAGTGCGCTGGATACACGTGGACAGGATGTCCCGAGCCCTGCGGTCCCCCTCGTGTTTCGCCTCTTCCTCGATAGCCCGGACCATCTTGGCCATGTCGTGGCGGACTTCGTCTTCGGTCCGTTTGAGGATGATGTCTGCCGCCTGGGCTCTGGTCATGCCCGAGATCTCCTCCAACTGGTGCTGCTGCTCCGCCCGAGCGGCCTCGGCCTCCTCGATGACCCGGCGGTAATGAGCCTCCCGATCGGTCACCGACTGCTCCCGCCGCGCGATGTCCTTCTGCATCTCGTCCAGGCCCTCTTCCCGGCTCAGCAGACGGTTCTCCAATTGCATGACTTCCTGGCGGCGCTCCTTGACCTCCGCTTCGGCCTGAGTGCGGAGCTGATGCATCTCATCCTTAAGCTCAACGCGAGTCTCTCGCTGGGTCGCTTCGGCCTGACGCTGAGCATCCTGGATGATGCTCTCCGCGGCCTGCTCGGCCGAATGGATCTTGGCTTCTCCCACATATTTACGAGCCAAGAACCCGCCGATAACGCCGATTATCGCCACCACAAGGACTACTACGATCCACACGACTGTCATCATCTCGACATCACCATTCCACTTCCGCACGCGCTATCGCGGTTTCCAATGCCAAAGGTGTGCGAAGACCGTACGGGGCATCAAAAAAGCCGAACTAACGTCCGGCCGATGAACTTCTATACCCTGACCTCGCCCTACAGAGGGGCAGCCCATACCGACGAGCCGACCGCCTACCGGCAGTCCCCGCACGGTTATTTTCCCCGCTATCTAAGTCTTCGACTCTGACTACCGAGCCAGATACGCCGACTTACAAAGCCATTTATAGCCAAATAGGCAAGGTCGCGCACTGCCGCCATCGACCGATCATCACACAGTGCGGAGTTTACGTTGGGGGGAGTCAAACGTCAAGGAACGCCCGGAGAACCGGGTTCCGACGAAGCGAGCTTAGCCGTTTCGTCCCGCAACGCTCGCGCCATCCGCCCGATGGTATCCCAGTCGTACCCCCTGCGCGCGAGAAAGCCCGCCAGACGCCTCTCGGCCGCTTCCGGGTCCGCGGCAAACTGTGAGGCGAAACGCCGTCGAACCGTCCGTTCCAGCGCACCCTCGGCCTCTGCCGCGCCGCCCGCCGCGACCTCCTCCTGGAGTTGCAGCACGTCCTCGACGACCGAGCGCTCGACTCCCTTGCCCGCCAGCTCCGCCCGGATCCTGCGCGCCGCCCACCCAGTGCGTTGCTTCTCAGCCGCATACGCCGCCGCGAAGCGCCGGTCGTCCAGATACCCGAGCCCGGCGAGCCACGCGATCGTCTCCCCTATGACGTCGGGAGCGAAGCCCTTCTGCCGGAGCCGTACCTCCACCTCGCGCCGAGAGTGGTCACGGGCCTCAAGAAAGCGGACCGCGCGTTCCCGCGCCCGATAGGGCGCATCTTGCTCGACCAGTTCCTGCTGTAGTTCGGCACTCAGCGGGTCGCCGACGCGAAGCCCGGCACGGTCCGCGACCACCGAGGACAGCCCGAACGCGCATCGCCCGTCGATGTGGACATTCACTCGGTCCGCTTGGCTTCTGCGGACGACGAGGGCCGTGACCACGCCGTCGCGGAATATGGTGATCCGTGCTCGCCCGCGGGCCGGCATGGCCACACCGATCTACTCGGCCGCCGCCCCCGTGTCGGAGACCGGATCGGCCACAGACGCGCTGGGCCCTGCGGTCGCTGGGCTCTCATCCGGCGCCCCGGCGGCGTTAGGATCCCATTCGGGGTTGATCGCCTGAATGACTTCACGGCGAAGTTGCTGTACCAGTTCGGGATTGTCGCGCAGGAACTGGCGCACGTTCTCCCGGCCTTGGCCGAGCCGCTGATCGCCATAGGAGAACCAGGCACCGCTTTTTTGCACGATCTTGTTGTTGACCGCGAGGTCGAGCACATCCCCCTCGGTGGAGATGCCCAAACCGTACATGATGTCGAATTCGGCTTCCTTGAAGGGCGGGGCGACCTTGTTCTTGACGACCCGCACCCGCACGCGGTTGCCGACAGCTTCGGTGCCCTCCTTGAGAGTCTCGATGCGGCGTATATCCAGACGCACCGACGCGTAGAACTTGAGGGCCCGGCCTCCCGGCGTGACCTCCGGGTTGCCGAACATGACGCCGACCTTCTCGCGAAGCTGGTTGATGAACACAGCGGTCGTCTGGGTCTTGCTTATGGTTCCGGCGAGCTTCCGCAGGGCCTGGCTCATGAGCCGGGCCTGCAGACCGACGTGCGCGTCGCCCATCTCGCCCTCGAGCTCGGCCCGCGGAGTGAGCGCCGCGACCGAGTCGATGACCACTATGTCGAGCGCGCCACTGCGAATGAGAAGCTCGGTTATCTCTAGGGCCTGCTCACCACTGTCGGGCTGAGAGACCAGTAGTTCATCGATGTTGACCCCGATGCGGCGGGAATAGGCAGAGTCCATGGCGTGCTCGGCATCGATGAACGCGGCCTTGCCCCCTGCGCGTTGCGCCTCGGCGATCATGTGCAGCGCCAGCGTGGTCTTGCCGCTGGACTCGGGACCGAAGATCTCGACGACCCGCCCTCGCGGCACTCCCCCGACACCGAGTGCAAGATCGAGCCCCAGCGAGCCCGTGGAGATGGCGGGGACTTTCACCACCGCGGAATCGTCGCCCAGGCGCATTATTGAGCCCTTGCCATACTGACGCTCGATCTGCAGAACAGCCATCTCCAAGGCCTTGTCCTTTTCCACCAGTGCCCTCCTATGCCCTCTCTTCAGCGTCGCCGCACCCAAACGATCTGCGGTAGACGACCGTGTACACAGCTCCCTCGCGCCTCAACTCACTCTCGTAGAGACATACCGACTCTACCGCAAACCGCGCCTGCCCGCTCTCATACCTTAGTCGCACGATAGACGGCGTGCTTAGCCTCGCGATGGTCAGGTGCGGGCGGAACGGCCGCTTCTCTCGCTTCATGACCCCGCCGGCCTCCAGTCCGTCCGCGACCTTCTCGAACAAGGAAGCGAACACCCTCTCCTCGTCCGCCAACTCCAGCGACACCACCCTCGCCCTCGACGTCGATGGAAGAAGCAGGAAGCGGTCTATGGTCGCTTCACCCCCCATCCCGCAGGGCAGACCCTCCACGACATTCCGAGCGACCGCCGCTCTTTCCGCGTCGACGGCGCCGATGAAGGCGAGAGTCACATGCAACTGCTCCGGCTTGAGTAGGCGCAGCCCATGAGCCGGCAACAGCGACTCCTGAGCGCGACCCACAAATGCCACGAGCTCAGCGGGAAGAGGCACGGCGACGAACAGTCGCTGCCTTGCATTCCCGGCACCCTCCGCCATGCTCCTACCCGCTTCTCCCCGCCTCGCCGCCGGTGGTCACGTCTTCCTCGTGCCGGCTCTCCCCGGCATCGGCGGCCTTGTCGGCGGGGCGGGTATCGGTCGGGACGTCCGCATCCGCGCCGCCGCCAACCCCAGCTTCCCCGCCCCTACCGTCGGACACCCCGGCCGGCGCGCCGGCCCGGTAACTCTCTGTCGCTTCCAGGTGCTCCTGAAGCCTCTGCCGCGCATGGAAGAAGTAGTCTATGCCACTCACCACCGTAAGCACCAACATGAGCAGGACGAGATACCACGTGATGCTCCGACCTCCCAGAGTCCACTCCGCGTCGAGCCACCGAGGCGCGATGATGAGGGCGGCGATCGCGAGCATCTGACTCGCGGTCTTCGCTTTGCCCCATTTGCTCGCCGGTACCACCGTCCCCTGCACGGCGGCTACCATGCGCAGACCTGTCACCGCCAGCTCCCGACCTATGACTACCATAGCAACCCAGGCGGACAGTTCGCCCAATTCCACCAGTGAGACCAGAGCCGCGGTCACGATCAGCTTGTCGGCGAGAGGATCGAGAAAAGCCCCCATCACCGTCGTCTGCCGGAAGCGTCGGGCCAGATACCCGTCCAACGAGTCGCTCGCGGCCGCTATGACAAACACCACCAACGCGAAGATGTCGCCGTAGGGGACGTCCACGAGCAGAAACGCCATCAAGACCGGTACGAGCACCACCCGGAAAAAGGTGATGGAATTGGGAACGTTAAGATTCACAGCAATTCCCTACCAGGTCGTAGCCCACTGCGGAGTCGATGGTGACCCTGATGACGTCGCCCACGCGGGCACCGTCCGGGAGCCTGCCCTCGATATGCACCACTCCGTCCACCTCGGGGGCCTGCCCCCTCGTCCGCCCGACGGCTTCAGACCCTTCTTGGCCGTCGTCTCCGCCGATGGAATCGATCATGACCTCAACGGTCGAGCCGACCTGCTGTCCATGTACGCGCTCCGCCACCTCTCCAAGTACCCTGTTCAAACGGTTGAGACGCTCACGCGCCACCCGCCTGGGCACTAGGGGCTTGAGCCCGGCCGCCACAGTCCCCTCTTCGGGACTGTATATGAAGCCACCCGCGTAATCAAACTCCGCTTCGCGGACGAAATCGAGCAGATGCTCGAAGTGCGCGTCGGTCTCACCAGGAAAGCCCACGATGAAGGCCGACCGCAACGCTACTCCCGGTACCACGCGCCGGGCTGTGGCGAGCAGTTCCAGATACGACTCGGCGTCGCCGGCTCGTCCCATGCGGCGCAGCACCTCCGGGTGCGAATGCTGAAGGGGCAGATCCAAGTAGCGGCACAGCCTTTCCCGCTCGCCCATGTGGCGGAGGAAGGCATGGGTCACGTGTTCTGGCTGCAAATACATTATTCGCAGCCACTCAAGCCGGGGGTCGGTCACGAGCAGGTCGACCAGACCGGCGAGATCCAAGGCTCCGCTCTCCCAGCGAGCCGTGTCCTGCCCGACGAGCACCAGCTCTTTGGCACCCTCCGTCAAGCAGACATCGGCCTCGCGCAGGATCTCCTCGGGCGTCGCGGCGTGATAGGGCCCCTTGATCGCCGGGATAGCGCAGAAGGTGCAGAGCTCGTCGCACCCATCGGAGATCTTCACGTACGAATAAGAGGCGGACGAACCGGCGGAGCCCGGTGATATCCGCAGCGCCGTCTGTTCGGCTCGTACAGTCGCCTGCCTGGCGCTGCCACCGGTCAATCGGCGGATCAGCTCCTTCTCGTCCGGCCCTCCCGCCAGCCCGAACCAGGCAGCGACCTCGGGGATGCCCCCCTGGAGCTCGTCCCGGTATCGCTCCACCAGGCAGCCCATCGCCAGGATCTGCTTGTCCGGGTACGAAGCGGCTGCGTCGAGGATGGCGGCGATGGACTCTTCCTTGGCCTCCCGGATAAAGCCGCAGGTGTTGACGATGACGTGCGTGGCTTCAGTGGGATCGACGACTACCTCGACACCCCCGGCAGCGAGCGATCGCCGGACAGACCGGCTGTCGGCCTCGTTCTTCGGGCACCCCAGAGTATGAAGGTACACCCGCGGCGGGACGGGCGGGCGAGCGCCCATTTTACGGAGCTGGCTGGGCGCGCTCGACACCGGTCTCGGTGACCAGGAAGGAACCGGCCCCACCGCCTGGACTGTGAGGTGTTCCATTCACCGAGATCGTGAGCGCAGCGGGGATGCCGGCCATGACCCAGTAGCGCTTGGCGCTGTCGAAGCTCTGCTGCCCGCCGGCCGATAGGGTCCCTGCGTACAGCTCAGCCCCGCTCTCGCTGTCTTCGTGCACCACCAACCAGCAACTCCCCTGGTTGACCTTTAGCACCATGTTCACATTCTCGCCCGTAGTCGTGGGCACTTCGACGGAGGTGGCGCTGCCTCCAAGGATGGTAGAGGAAGTGCTCGTCGTCCCGACAGCCGCCGTCGTGGACGCGCTGGAGGAGGAGGGCGTCGTCAGGCCGCTTGCGCCGAGAGTGGCCCCCGTCTGCCCCCGTCCGGAGGTAAGCCATGCGAGTGCGATGATGACGAAGACCGCGATGACACCGGCCGCGACGTAACCCCTTTGCGTGCGCCTTGTCCTGCTCTTCTTGCGTTCGGCGCTCGTCCGGGTGCGTGGTTGTCGAGCCATGTCGGTACGGAGCTGCCCGATATCCTCTTTGTGGTACTCGAACTGACCCCGATACTCGGTCAACAGCGGCTCGGGATCGAGTTTTAGAAAGACCGCGTAGGAGCGCAGGAATCCCTTGACCACCGTGGGACCCGGAAGCACTTCGAAGTCATCCTCTTCCAGCGCCTCGATGTACTTGTGGCGGATCTTTGTGACGGTCTCGACGTCGGTGATGGTGAGGCCTCTTCGTATACGAGCCTCACGTAGGGTGTTGCCGATATCAGGCACTAGACTTCGGTTACGCCCCTCTCATCAGGCGCGCCACGTCGGCTGCGAAACGGCACGCGTCGTTGGACGGGTCGGGGGTCGTCTCGAACTCGAGCACGAAGTCTCTTCCCTCTACGCACGACCGTTGATACAGCGGATCGTAGTAGTCGGCAAGAAGCCCCCCGACGACGTCGGTAAATCTACCATCCGCGAAAGCTGTTTCCAAGAAGGCCACTCTTTCCCGCGGCAGGCGGGCAGCAAGCAGATGCAGGCCGCGCAAGAAGCGCTCGCGGTCGACGTGGTCCCAGCTCTCAGGCGCGTATTCCCGCAAGATCCGTTCCGCGCGCACCTCTGAGGGCGCGGTGACCAGCACAGGCAGACCCGTCCGGATAGTCTCGGCTACTCTCGCCGGGAGAAAGAGCCGGCCGATCTTGCCTCCCTCCCCCTCGAGCACGAGATAGTCCCCTTGTGGATGACGCAGCTGGTCCCACAGCAGGGCGTCGAAGTCTTTCTGACGCCGCTCTCCCGGCTGGTTGAGCCCGCCCAAGAGCGAGCCGCGATGCAGCGCAATGTCTTCGAGGTCGACTACCCAGGGACGGACGCCCCCGGATGCGGCCAAGACCCCCGCGCAGGCCCCATCCATCAGCGCCCTGATGAGGGCACTCTTCCCGGCCCCCGTGTGGCCGTAAAGCGTCACCACCGGCACCGGCGCCCGCCATCTCGCCAATCCGCTCAGCACTTCCCTGCGGTAAGCCCGGTAGCCTCCGCTAACGGTGACCACATGTACGCCCACCAACGCCAGCAGCAGGGACACGTTGCGGCTACGTTCCCCGCCTCGCCAGCACATTATGGCCAGCCGGCCACCCTTTCGCTGGGAACGAGCCAGACGAACGAGTCCGCCCAGGTAATCGGGCAGACCCGCACTCACCAGTTCCATGGCCACGAGCCTGGCGTGGGCCGCGCCCTCTTCCCTGTACGCGACGCCCACCGCTGCGCGCTGCGAGTCGTCCAGCAAGGGGAAGTTGACGGCACCGGGCATATGGCCGTCGGAGAACTCGGAAGGGGCGCGGACATCCACCACTTGGAACCCACCCCCCATCGCCTCTGCCGCGCTTATGGAGGGCACCTGCAGGTCAGTCACCGTCTATCTCGTCTCCCATGCCCCCGGCGCTCTCTCCGGCCCGCAGCGCAGCCAGAACGTGCTCGGCCTCATCGGCGTCGACGAGGATCTGCCGAGGCTTGCTACCTTCCCACGGACCTACGACCCCCCGCCGTTCAAGCATGTCGATGAGGCGGCCGGCACGCGTGTAGCCCACACGGAGGCGCCGTTGCAGCATCGACACCGAGGCGCTGCCGGTCTCGATGACCAGCTGAGCGGCATCCGCGAGCAGGTCGTCGGAATCCGGATCGAACATGTCGTCATCGCCCTTTTTGATGTCCTTGGGATCAGGCGGCCGCCGCAGGAGCTCCTCACGGAACTCGGGCTCGGCCTGGCGCCGCCAGTGATTCACCAGGAGGGCGATCTCCTCCTCGGTCACGTAGGCGCCCTGAACACGCTCCATGTGACTGGAGCCGAGGGGCTTGAACAACATGTCGCCCCGGCCCAAGAGAGTCTCCGCCCCGTTGACGTCGAGGATGACCCGCGAGTCGGTCTGGCTGGAGACAGCGAAGGCGATCCGAGACGGGATGTTCGCCTTGATCATCCCGGTGATGACGTCGGCCGAGGGGCGCTGCGTCGCGACCACCAAATGGATGCCGACGGCGCGGGACTTCTGTGCCAGCCGGATCACGTAGTCCTCCACGTCCTGGGGAGAGACCATCATGAGGTCGGCCAGCTCGTCGATGACTATCACGATGTAGGGCACCGGCCGCTCCCCGCGCCGGGCCCTGGCCTTGTTCATGTCGGCCAGGCTGCGCGAGTGCTCCAATTCCATCAACTCGTAGCGGTCTTCCATCTCCTTGGCGACGTTGTGCAGTACACCGGCCGCGTCCTTCATGTTCGTCACCACGGGCACGAGCAGGTGAGGGATGCGGTCGTAGTGCGAGAGCTCCACCTTCTTCGGGTCGATCATGATCAGCCGCACCTGCTCGGGAGTGCTGCGGAGAAGAATCGACGAAACGATGCAGTTCACGCAGCCGCTCTTGCCCGACCCGGTGGTGCCCGCGATCAGCAGATGCGGCAGCCGGGCGAGGTCGGTGTAAACAGGCTTGCCCGAGATATCCTTGCCGAGCCAGACCATGAGCGGGCCCGCAGATTTGGGGAACTCGCGGTAGATGTCGCCCAGAGTGACGAAATCGGGCCGCTGGTTGGGCACCTCAACGCCGACGGCGGACTTGCCAGGGATAGGAGCGAGGATGCGTATCTCGGTGGTGGCAAGGGCGTAGGCGAGGTCGTCCTTGAGCGACGATACTTTCGCCACCTTGGTCCCCGGTGCCAATTGCAGCTCGTAGCGGGTCACCCGCGGGCCGACAACCATGCCTACGACTCGGGCTTCGACGCCGAACTGGCCGAGAGCCTCGAGCACCACGGCCGCGGTATCCCGTTCATTCGCACGTCCGGGCGCCAGAGGCGTGCTTTTCTTCAGCAGTTCCGAATCGGGGAGCAGATACGCCGGCTGCTCGACCGGCATCTCGATCTGCCGCGGCGCCCGTCCCAGCCCCGGCAGCGTGTCCTGCGCGACTTCAAGGGATTCCTCGGTGGCATCGCTAATAGCTGCCGCACCCGACCCCGGCGTCACCGGCGAACGCGTGCTGCCGGCTGCACCCGCGGCTCCCGGCGACAAGGCGGTCGCCGCCGTGGAAGCGCCGGCCCCCGCGACCGTTCCCGCGAGCCCGGCCGCTACCCCAGGCGCCAGGGCACCGGGGCCACCCGACCCCATTGTGTCCACGTCAGACGGGCCGTAGAG
The DNA here is from genome assembly GCA_963843455.1 of uncultured Actinomycetota bacterium. GTDB lineage: Bacteria > Actinomycetota > Thermoleophilia > RBG-16-64-13 > RBG-16-64-13 > CAIQPS01. The sequence goes on along the minus strand of CAWJKE010000007.1, from coordinate 516,778 downwards.
ATCGGCGAACGCTCGTGCTCCGTCGAGAACCCCGACGCTCGGACCGTTGGGGGTCGCTGCGGCCAGAGGGCTGCGACCGGCCGGCTGACCATCAGACCACTCATCGAACTCCTGCCCGAAGGGGTTTCTCGTCATTCCCCCGGCCGCAGCGGACTCCGAAGGCCCGAGTTCGTCACCGACAAGATCGATGGGACCCAACCGCGTACTTGAGGTGATCCCGCCGGGGGAGCTCCCCGGCCAGGCCATCGCGGTCACGCCAGGAAAGAGCCCCGCATCGGCCAGACCAGGCTCAGTCACGCCCCGATTCTTGACCACGGTCACGCTTCGTTCGGCCGTGTCGCGAACCGCCTCCGCTGCCTGCTTGGTTCCCGTGGCCAGTCTCCCCACGGTCATTCCCGTGGCCAGGCTCAAGCCTGCGACCACTGCCACCCAGCCGATGATCGCCACTCCCAAGGTCCCCGCTAGGCCGTGAAGCAGGGCGTAGACGGCTTCACCCAGGCCCCCCGAGCGACTCTGGAACTCGGCGCGAACAAAATAGCCGACTCCATGCCCGCCGAAGGGCGGCGCCCCGGCCGCGACCAGCAGGAAGAGACCGAACAGGAAGACCAGCCCACCCGCCAGCCAGTAGGACCGCCGCATCTTGACGTCGATAACGGTGGTCACCGCTATGACGAGCAAGACGATCGGCACTACAAGAGCGAGATGGCCAAAAGCGAAAGCCAGACCTGCGGCGGATCCCCGCCCGAGCACGCCCCCGGCGCCACCCGCCAGCAGGATCACGAACAAGAACACGGCCACCCCAAACAGCACGAGGGCGACGATCTCCCGCCGGTGCTTCGGGGCTGCCGTCTTTGCCGCGCCGCCTTTGGCGGGACCTTTCCCCTGGGCGTTGCGCGCAGTCGGGGGCGTAGCCTCCACCGGGCTCGGGCCGACGGCCGGCGACCTCGCAGCCGTCGTGCGGGATACGCTCTTGACCGAGGTCCGAGCCGTCTGCTGACTGTTGGTGCGTCCTGCCATCGGCTCGCCTCCGGCCTAGACTTCGACGATCACGGGAAGCACCATCGGCCGCCGCCCGACTTCCTTGCGCAAGAACTTCTGCAGCACGTCGTGGACCCTGGTCTTGACCAGGGTGATATCCGAGACGTTCGTCATGTCTTCACCACCGAGCGCCTCCACCACCCTCTTCTTAGCCTTCTCGGTGAGCTCATCCAGATCTCCCGCATGCGCGAAGCCCCGGAAGACCACCTCGGGCTCTCCGACGATGCGTCCGTCCTGCGAGCCGCGAGCGACCACGATGATCACCAACCCATCGGTCGCGAGGTGCTGGCGGTCGCGCAGCACCAGATCCCTGAAGTCGCCCATGGCGAACCCATCGACGAGCGTCATTCCGGCCTGCACCTGGCCGTTGATGCCTGCGCCGTCGGGGCCCAACTCCAGGACCTGGCCGTTCTCCAGCAGGAACACGTTCTCGGCCGCAATGCCGGTCGCTCGGGCCAGTTCGGCGTGAAAATGCATGTGACGATGCTCGCCGTGGACAGGCATGAAGTACTTGGGCCGGACCAGGTTGAGCATGACCTTCAACTCTTCCGCGGCCGCGTGGCCGGACACGTGCACACCGGCGGACGATTCGTAGATGACCCGGGCTCCGGCGGCGAACAGGCGGTCGATAGTCCTGTACACGCTGGTCTCGTTGCCTGGGACTGCGCGCGCGGATATGACGACGGTGTCTCCCTTGACGATCTCCACGAGAGGATGGGCGCGCGACGCCATCCGGGCCAGGGCCGACAAGGGCTCCCCCTGGCTGCCCGTGGACAGAATCGTCACCCGATCGGCGGGAAGCAGCCCGATGTCATGGGGCTTGATCAGAAGTCCGTCGGGCACGTTGAGGTAGCCGAGATTCTGCGCGATGTTGACGTTCTTCACCATGCTACGGCCGATGACGGCCATCGAACGCCCGTGATGGGCGGCCGTGTCCATCACCTGCTGTATGCGGTGGATGTGGCTGGCGAAAGAGGCGACGATCACCCGGCCAGGAGCCAGCGCGAATATGCCCTCGAGGGCTCGCCCTACATTCCTCTCCGGGGTCGTGAAGCCGGGGGTGTCGGCGTTCGTGCTGTCGGAGAGCAGGAGCAGCACTCCCTTGCTCCCGAGTTCCGCAAATCGTTGCATCGCCGTCGGCCGGAAGTCGATGGGAGTCTGGTCGAGCTTGAAGTCGCCGGTATGGACGACGGTCCCCACCGGCGTGTGGATTCCAAGGCCCACCCCATCGGGGATGCTGTGGCTCACCTCGAGAAACTCCACAGTGAAAGGCCCCAGCTTGAGCGATTTGGCGCTCGATATCTCGTTCAGAGACACCTTGCCCTGCAGCCCGTGCTCTCCCAGTTTGGAGTTGACCAGTCCCAGGGTCAGCTTGGTGCCATAGACCGGGGTATCGACCTCCTTGAGCAGGTACGGCAGAGCCCCCACGTGATCCTCGTGCCCGTGGGTCAGGATTATCCCCAACAGCCGGTGCTTGTTCTCGACGATATACGAGTAATCCGGCAGTACGAGATCGATCCCCAGCATCTCGTCGTCGGGGAACATAAGACCCGCGTCGACGACGATCAATGCTTCGCCATACTCGAGGACCATCATGTTCTTGCCGATGGCCCCCAGCCCGCCTAGCGGTATCACTTTGAGAGTTTGTTTAGTCACGAGTCCGGTTCGGTACCTCCGCGCGCGTTAGACCCTGTGGCCGGCGCCGGCGCAAGCTGTGCGCGCCTCGCCGTTTCGGTTCTAAAGAATGTTCTCCAGACCGACGACGAGTCCTTGCAGAGAACGCACGCGTTTGACTGCCAGAAGCACTCCAGGCATGAATGATTCCCTGGAGAGAGAGTCGTGTCTGATAGTGAGGGTCTCGCCCAGCCCGCCGAAGAGGACCTCCTGGTGCGCTACCAGCCCGGGAAGGCGGACACTATGGATGGGGACCTCTTTCGTTAGGCCGGTCTCGCCCCACGCTTCCTCGATGCGCAACCGGGTGAGCCGCGCCGTTCCGGATGGCGCGTCGAGCTTCTTGTCGTGGTGCAGTTCGATGATCTCGCAGGCCCGAAGATACCGGGCCGCCTGCTTGGCGAACTCCATCATGAGCACCGCCCCCATCGCAAAGTTCGGCGCGACAAGAACGGGTGTCGCCCGCCGTTCGGTGACCTTCGCGATCTCGGCCAAATCGGCGGCTCCTAGACCCGTCGTACCGACGACCACCGCTACTCCGTGCTCCAGGCAGGTGAGGACGTTTGCGCGGACCGACGCCGGGACGGTGAAATCGACCACTACATCCACGTCGAGCCGGCTCAGGGCACTATCCAGGTCGGAAAAGTCCCCCTCCGAACCGAGCAGAGCCGCGGCCCCGCCGGCAAAGCCCGTGTCGACGGCCGCGACCAAACGCAACTCTTGGTCCGCGTCGACCGCCTCGCACGTGGTCCGCCCCATCCGGCCGAGCGCTCCACACACCGCCACTCTGATCTTCATCCCGCCGTCCACGCGCTTCGCTCCTCGACCCTTGTCAGGCCAAGCTGGCCAGACAGTCTTCGGCGACCACTCCCTCAAACTGAGACTGGTCGGAGCCGATGCCCACGACCGAAAGCCGAGCAGGCCGGTATACCTCAGACGCGAGTTCGAGCACCTGCTCAGGTGTGACCGCCTCGATCCGCTGGGCAAGCTCGTCCAGCGAAAGGATCTCCGTCTTGGTCAATACTCCCTTGCCCAGACGGGTCATCCGGCTGGACGTACTCTCCAAGCCGAGGATCATCCGCCCCTTCAGGTGCTCCTTCGCACGCTGAAGTTCGTCATCGGGCACCGGCTCGGTCACCAGACGCAACAACTCCCGGCCCACGGTCTCCATGACCGCCTCCAGACGTTCGGGGCGGCACCCGAAATAGAGCCCGGTCAGCCCTGTCTCCTCATAAAGACTGGAAAACGAGTAGACGCTGTATACGAGACCACGCTTCTCGCGTATCTCCTGGAAGAGTCTGGAGCTGAGAGAACCCCCGAACAGGCTGTCGAGCACGGAGAGCTGGAAGCGGCGCTCGTCGTCGCGTGCCAGGCCCACCCCGCCGAGACAGACGTGCATCTGTTCGGTCTCTTTCTCGACGAACTGACGGCACGGCTTCACGCTTGGTTGAGCTGCTATGCGTTTGGGCTCGGCGCCGTTGGAGACGGGCTGCCGCTCGAGCAGCAACTCGCGGATGGCCTCGTGCGAGACGTTACCGGCTGCGGCCACCACCATGTCGCTGAACTGGAAGCGCTGAGCGTGATACGCCCGGATGTCTTCTTCAGAGGCGTCGGCGATGCTCTGCCGGGTGCCGAGGATCGGATGCGCGAGAGGGTGACCGTCGAGCACGACCTCCGCGAGGACGTCGTGGATGAGGTCCTGGGGAGAGTCCTCCACCATCGCGATCTCCTCCAGGATCACCTCCCGCTCGCGGTCGAGGTCGGCGAAGGTGGGCGTCAGGAGCATGTCCGCGATCACGTCCATCGCGACCGGCAGTTGGTCGTCGAGGAAACGTCCGTACACGACGACATACTCACGGGAGGTGCTGGCGTTGAGTTCCCCTCCAAGGGTGTCGAAGACCTGGGCGATCTCTTCCGCCGTGTACTTCGCCGACCCCTTGAAAAGGAGGTGCTCGAGGAAGTGACTGGCCCCTTGAAGCGCGGCGGGCTCATCCCGAGAGCCAGCGGGGATCCAGAAGCCCAGACACACCGATCTCAGGTGGTCGAGCTTCTCGGTGGCCAGCCGCTGGCCGTTCGGGAGTTGCTCCAGGCGGTACCCCTCAGTCGACACTAACCTTCCTTCGCCGACAGATTCTCCAGCAGCCGTAGACTGATCTTCTCCTTGCCACCCTGCATCTGGACGTCGAGCACTTCCACCCGAACCAGGTCGCCCCGGTTTACGACATCCTCGACCACGGCCACGCGATGATCGGCCAGACGAGAGATGTGCACCAGGCCATCGGTCCCGGGTTTGAGTGTGACGAAGGCGCCGAATGAGGTCGTCGAAGCTACCCGGCCGTCGACGATGTCGCCGACCTGGGTCTCCCTGGTGAGTAGACCGATACGCTCGATGCAACCGTCGCCGAGCTTGCCGTCGGTGGCGAATACTTTGATGAGGCCGTCCTCGGCCACGTCGATGGTGCACTCGAACTCGGCTTCCATGCCCCGGATGGTCTCGCCGCCCTTGCCGATGACCGCGCCGATCTTCTCGGGGTCGATGCGGATGGTGGCGATGCGCGGCGCGAAGTCGGACAGTTCCGCGCGCGGGCCGCTGATGGCCTCTGCGATGCGGTCGAGGATGAAGAGGCGGGCCTTGCGGGCGCGAGCCAGAGCGTCGCGCATGATATCGAACGTCACGCCCGTGATCTTGATGTCCATCTGCAAGGCGGTGATGCCCTGGTCGGTGCCGGCGACCTTGAAGTCCATGTCGCCCAGATGGTCCTCCACGCCGGCGATGTCGGTCAGCACCACGTAGTCGTCACCCTCTTTGACGAGACCCATCGCGATACCCGCCACCGGGTGGGCTATCGGCACCCCGGCGTCCATGAGAGCCAGAGTGGACGCGCAGACGCTGGCCATCGAGCTGGAGCCGTTCGACTCAAGAGTCTCCGAGACCAGGCGGATGGTGTACGGGAACTGCTCCTCGTCCGGGACTACCTGGACCAGGGCGCGCTCCGCAAGGGCGCCGTGACCTATCTCGCGCCTACCGGGCCCGCGCATGAAGCCGGTCTCCCCCACGCTGAAGGGCGGAAACTTGTAGTGGTGCATGAAGCGTTTGGACTCTTCGACGTCCAGGCCGTCGATGCGCTGCTCGTCCCGGGCGGCACCCAAGGTGAGCAGGGTCAGCACCTGGGTCTCGCCCCGGGTGAACAGGCCCGAACCATGCGTGCGCGGAGCCACACCGACTTCGCAGGTGATAGTCCTGATCTCGTCGACTCCGCGGCCGTCTGGGCGCTTCTTGTCGACGGCGATGGACCGGCGAACGGCTTCCTTCTCCACGGCGTCGAAGGCCTTCGCGACATGCGCCGCTTCGGCGATCTCTTCCTCGGTCGCTCCCTCGGACACCCAGGTCGCGACGAGCTCCTGCTTGAGAGCGCCTAGAGCCTCGGCCCGGCCGTGCTTGTCGAGCACGTTCGAAGCCGCTTGGATCTGGGCACCCGCGCGCGCTTTGATCTTGTCCATGACGGCCCGGTCGGGCAGCTTGGGTGCGAACTCCATCTTGGGCACGCCCACCTCGGCGGCCCAGGCCGATATCGCCGCTACCTGCTTCTTGATGGCCTCGTGGGCGACTTCGAGTCCCGCGATGATATCGGCCTCGTCGACCTCCTCGCACCCGGCCTCCACCATGCCGATGGCCTCCTTGGTACCTGCCACCACGAGGTTGACCGGGCTCTGGTCGATCTCCTCATAGGTGGGGTTGACCACCCAGGCGCCATCGACCTTGGCCACCCGCACGGCGCCCACCGGTCCCGCGAACGGAGCCTCGGAAATGCAGAGGGCCGCTGAAGCGCCGGCTATCGCCAGCACGTCGTAGGGGTTCTTCCTATCGACCGAGAGCACCGTGGCCACTATGTGAGTCTCGCGATTGAAACCCTTGGGCCACAGGGGCCGGATGGGCCGGTCGATCATCCGCGCGTTCAAGATCGACTGATCGCTCGGCCGCCCTTCTTTCTTGATAAAGCCGCCGGGGATCTTCCCGGCCGCATACATCCCCGCCTCGACGTCCACCGTCAGGGGGAAGAAGTCAACGTTACGCTCGGTAGCGGCCACGACGGCCGTCACCAGCACCATCGTGTCGCCCGAACGGACGACCACGGCACCACTCGCCTGTTTAGCCAGCTTGCCGGTCTCGAAGGTGATAGTCCTGTCGCCTAGCGTTACCTCTGTCCTGCTTATTCCACTTGCCACTTTCTTCACTCCCGTCTGAGGGCCTCCGTGGCCCTCTTTCCCGCCGATTGATTCTCTCTTCGCTGCCGCTTCTTTCCGACTGTTACACCCTGCTACCTACGTAGACCCAGATCCTTGACCACGGTCCGGTACCTCTCGACGTCCTGCTTCTGCAGATACGTCAGCAGGCGGCGCCTATGCCCCACCATCTTGAGCAGACCGCGACGCGAATGGTGATCTTTGGAGTGGGTCTTGAGGTGTTCGGTGAGGACGTTGATCTGCTCGGTGAGGATGCCTATCTGCACCTCGGGTGAGCCGGTATCGCCGTCGTGCTTCTTGAACCGGTCGATGATCTCGGTCTTGCGATCCTTAGTCAGCATGCATGGCCTCCTTGGGCTCCTTGCCCCCAGCCGGGACGCTGCGGTCCGAGCCGAGATGCAGGTTTCAATGCTGGTGGACCCGGCTACAGGCACAGGCCCACCTCGCAGGAGCGTACTTCGCTCCCTAGCGGTGATGTAGGGTACCACAGGCGTGGAGGACTCGAACCGCCGACGAACCTGGGCCACCCACCGTGCGACGAAACGTAGGTCAGTACACGTACACCTTTGTCCCAATCGGCATCAAGGGATAGATGACGTCCTGAGCCCAATCCTCGGTACGCACGCACCCGTGACTGGCCGGGTAGATCGGCACCGTCGGGTACCCGTGAATGGCGATGCCGTTGCGGAAGTAGGCCGGATTGTACATGTCGCTCGCCTGCAGAGTCTTGCGATAGACGCTGAAGGTCCCCGACGGCGTGATGATGTTGACACTTGCGCTTCCCGTCGACACGTGCAGGGTATACACCACAGCACCGTTCTTGCAGAACAGGAGCACCTGCTTCGTCTTGTTGACCTCGATCCAGGGGTTTGTCGCTCCGCTCTTGCTCGGGATTGGCCGGCTGGCCGTCTGCAGACGATCGAGTACTGCCAGTCCTACGACGCCGTCTCTCGTCATCCCTTCCCACTTCTCGAAGGCGATGATCGCGCCCCGTGTCCGGGAGTCGAACACCCCGTCCACTGGGCCCGGCAAGTACGACAGGTCTGTCAGGCGCTGCTCCACCCAAATCGCCTGCTCCTTGGTCTGGGTAGCCTCCCAGGGCAGGGTCCCAAGGACATCGAACGCGTCAACCGATATGTACCTTCCCGAAGCCCCGTTATCTTCGCTGTATTTAATCTCGACCGTGTGCGCACCGCTCACCCTGAGCCCGGTGGTCCACACCTTCTTATAGACCTCGGTGACGCTGTACAGGTCGATCTTGGCCCGAGCGCCACTGTCCACCGAAACCTCGGCTATCCCCATATCTGGGCCTGTCTTGGCTATCCACTCCAGACGCTCGCCGTTGAAGGCGACCTTGAGGGAACCAGCACCGGAATTGGTCGCTTTGTATGTGCCACCGGAGGCACCCGCGGCCGGGTAGCTCGACCAGGTCCCCGTGTAGAGCAGGTGCAGATCACTCTCTTCAAAACGGGCCCAGACATACGCCTGGTTGATAACGCCGAACACTTCGAACGCGTCGGCCCCGATGTAGGCGGCAGCGGCAGCGGGGTTCTTGTCACCGGTCCAGGCGATGGTGACGGTGTGTAGCGCGTCCGTGAGGCCGGTCGCGCTCCAGACCTTCTGCTGCCACTTCGTGTCCGCGCTGTAGAGGTCGACGGAGACGGGGGTGCCATCGTCGAGCGTCACCTTAGCGATGCCATAGTTAGGGCTTGTGACTGAGATCCAGCTGAACGAGGTCCCGGTGAACTTCACCGTCACCAACCCAGTGGTGTTTATGCACCGCCAGGAACTGCCGGAGGCCCCGGAGTTGGTGGCGCTGATCCAGTTCCCGCTCCACGCCAGGTGGGAGTCGGTCTGCTCGTAACGGTTGAGCTTGGGCACCGCAACGATGTCACCGACGATTTCGAACGCGTCGGCCCCGATGTAGGCGGCAGCGGCAGCGGGGTTCTTGTCACCGGTCCAGGCGATGGTGACGGTGTGTAGCGCGTCCGTGAGGCCGGTCGCGCTCCAGACCTTCTGCTGCCACTTCGTGTCCGCGCTGTAGAGGTCGACGGAGACGGGGGTGCCATCGTCGAGCGTCACCTTAGCGATGCCATAGTTAGGGCTTGTGACTGAGATCCAGCTGAACGAGGTCCCGGTGAACTTCACCGTCACCAACCCAGTGGTGTTTATGCACCGCCAGGAACTGCCGGAGGCCCCGGAGTTGGTGGCGCTGATCCAGTTCCCGCTCCACGCCAGGTGGGAGTCGGTCTGCTCGTAACGGTTGAGCTTGGGCACCGCAACGATGTCACCGACGATTTCGAACGCGTCGGCCCCGATGTAGGCGGCAGCGGCAGCGGGGTTCTTGTCACCGGTCCAGGCGATGGTGACGGTGTGTAGCGCGTCCGTGAGGCCGGTCGCGCTCCAGACCTTCTGCTGCCACTTCGTGTCCGCGCTGTAGAGGTCGACGGAGACGGGGGTGCCATCGTCGAGCGTCACCTTAGCGATGCCATAGTTAGGGCTTGTGACTGAGATCCAGCTGAACGAGGTCCCGGTGAACTTCACCGTCACCAACCCAGTGGTGTTTATGCACCGCCAGGAACTGCCGGAGGCCCCGGAGTTGGTGGCGCTGATCCAGTTCCCGCTCCACGCCAGGTGGGAGTCGGTCTGCTCGTAGGTGGCGGTGGTAGGGGGGGCAACATACGTGAACAGGTCGGCGGGCGTCGCAGCACTCGCGCCCCCTGCGCCCGTCACGACAACCGGGACGGCTCCTGCGGCATTCGCGGGAGCGACGGCATCTATCTCCGTCGAGGATACAACGCGGTAACTGGTCGCGTCCAAATCGCCGAACTTGACCGCAGAAGACCCGGCAAGGCCGATGAAGTTCGTGCCGGTTATCGTGACCGTTGTTCCTCCGGCCGCAGTGCCGCTGATGGGGCTGAGACTCGTGATGGTGGGAGCGGCCACGTAGGTGAAGTCATCGTTCGGAGACTCCGCGGAAGTCCCCTCGCTGGTCACCACTACTACGTGCACGGTGCCTGCATCGTGTGCAGGTAAGGTCGCGGTGATCTCGGTGGCGGACAATACCTGATAATCAGCCGCGTCGAGCGTCACGTCACCGAAAGAAATGCTCGAAACAAGGGAAATGCCGGAGTCGTCGGTGAAACCCGTCCCGGCTATTGACACTGAGATGCCCCCGGCTGTCGGGCCTAGCGCGGGAGCCAAAATGACGATGCTGGGGCCAGGGTCCGCTTTGGCGATCCCTAGCGGTAGAAGCATCCCGATCGCGATGACAACAAGGGTGCATAGCACTACCCGCCTGCGTAACCCCCCAACTGCGGATAGCGCGCTCCCGCGGCGAGACGCAGCCCAAGCGCCAGGACCTGCCATGACCCCTCCGTTTCGAACCGATAACAGACCGGCCTGCAACCGCCAAGACCAGGAAGACGCCGCCTATCGCCGGCCCTCCTTGCCGCTCACAGTATCACTTCCAGGCGACCCGCTCAGCCCTTCGGCCCGAGCATCTGGGACCAATCGACTAACCGGCCGAATTCTCCAGCAGTGACGTATCCCAGATCCGACTGCCAGCTCCGCGTCCTGCCGGGTGGTAGGAGCGTCCACTCATGCCAAGCCATCCTCGTGGAACACATACGCCCTGGCCTCCTCTACGTCACGCCTGATCTGCGCGGCCAGAGCGCCGCCCTCCGGGAAGGCCCGCTGCCCCCGGAGGCGAGCGAGAAAGTCAACAGCCAGATGCGCCCCGTACAGCCCCCCCGAGTAGTCAAGCAGCAGGGTCTCGATGTGGACCTTGCCGTCGCTCTCGAAGGTCGGGTTTGTGCCCACGCTTGTGACCGAACGGTACGACGCCTCCCCCTCGATAGTCGATCTGGTGACGTAGATCCCCAGCCGGGGAAGGGCCATCTCGGAGGTGGGAGCAAGGTTCGCGGTGGGGGCCTCCAGACCCTTCCCGCGCCCGAAGCCGCGAATCACCGTCCCCTCGATGCGATGAGGGCGGCCGAGAAGACGGGCGGCTTCGGCGACTTTGCCGGCCTTCAATAGCTCGCGGATGCGCGTGCTCGAAATCACTTCTTCGCCCTCCACCGCGAGAGCAACGGCGACGACTTCGAAGCCGTGCGATCGTCCGTACTCGCGAAGCTCAGCCGGCGTGCCCGCTCCACCGTGCCCGAAGCGGAAGTTGTCGCCAACAAGTACGGCCCGCGCACCAAGATGGTCCGATAGCACCGCACTGCAGAACAACTTAGGCGTAAGAAGGGAGAAGTCCTTGTCGAAAGGCACCACCACAAGTTCGTCTATACCGAGACCCTCGAGCAACTCCTCCTTGCGGCGCAGGGGAGTGAGCATCGGTGGAGCCGAACGGCGGTGAAGGACAGCGTCGGGGTGCGGAAAGAAAGTCACCGCCGCGGCCGAGGCCCCCACTGCTCTCGCAGCTCCCACCGCTCTTCGCAGGATCTCTTGATGGCCGCGATGCACTCCGTCGAAGACACCGATGGCGACTACCCGGCCGGCCGCCGGTGGGTCTGCCACCTCCCCCAGAGAGTGATAGGTGAGCATGCTCACGCCGCTCCGGGAAACACGACCAGCGGACGCGCCCGCTCGCCTGTCCCCTCATACACGCCGAGCAATCGTCCGGCTCCGTGCGCGCGGAAGCGCCCGACAGGTCCGTTCCTCAGTTCGTTCCCGTTAGCCGCCAGGCGTGCATCCGCATCGCTCAGCTCGATACTTGGCATGAACGCCAGAGCCTCATCGAGGCTGAGGACTCCGCGGCCCCCTTCGTCGTACCGCCGAGGGGAAAGCTCGCCCGGCGAAAGCGCGTCGGTCACCGAGAACATCCCCACGCGGGTCCGGCGCAACGCAGCCGCATGACCGCCACACCCAAGGGCTTTCCCGATATCCGCGGCGAGCACCCGAGCGTACGTGCCGCTCCCCGTCAGCGCTACGAGCCTGGCGGTCTGGGCGGCCTCGTCGAAGTCGAGCAGAGCGAGGTCGTACACCATGACCTCCCGCGCCGGGGTGTCCGCCACTTCCCCTCGATGGGCCTTCTTGTAGAGAGCCTCACCGTCCACCTTTACCGCGGAGGTGAGGGGCACCCGCTGGGTGATCGGGCCTCTGAACCGGTCCAGGACGGCCACGACTTCCTGCGCGGTTACGCCTCTGACACCGCTTCCATCGGGCTTGAAGGGAGCAAGTTCCCCGGTAGGGTCGCCGGTGGAGGAGACTACGCCCAACTGCACGAGCAGGTCGTATTCCTTCGGCAATCCCATGAGCAACGAGGAGATACGCGTAGCGGAGCCGACCATGACCATCAGGAGCCCGGTCGCAAACGGATCGAGGGTGCCCGCATGACCCACGCGCCCGCGCAGGCCGCGGCGCGCGGCCCGCACCATGTCGAAACTGGTGGGGCCCACCGGCTTGTCGAGCAGGACCACCCGGGCGCCGACCGTCCCGGGCAGGGCGCCGGTCACAGCACGCTCTGAAGCTCGTGCTCTGTCCACTGCAGTACCTCGGTGACGTCGCCGGCGACGGTGAAACCGGCCGCCTGCTTGTGCCCGCCGCCGCCTTTGAGAGCCGCAATCGCGGCAACGTTCACCCGGCCATCCATCGACCGAAGGCTGACCTTGGTCTCCGCACCCCCACCCCGGGCCCTCTCCCGGGCCAGAACGGCCGCGACAGCTCCTCTTACCTGGCGGAGCATGTCGATGATGCCCTCGGCATGAGTGTCGTCCGCCCCGACTGCCGCGAGATCCTCTTCACGCAGCCACGACGTCACTACCAGGCCGCCCAGCCTAAGCTCCATGTGCTGCAGCGCGATGCCCAGTAAACGCAGCTTGGACGGCGAGACAGTCTCGTAGATCTGCCGGGAAACTGCGGCAACGTCGATCCCGATCTCCTGCAACTCTGCGGCCATCCTGTGAGCCTGGGGGCCGGTGTTCGCATACTGGAAGCGCCCCGTGTCGGTCACCAGGCCCACGTAGAGGCCCGCCGCGATCTGCACGTCGATAGGGAACCGCCCTGCCCGGAAGATCTCGTAGAGGATCGCGCTCGTCGACGCCGCCTCGGGCCGAAGGAGATTGAGATCGGCGTTACACGGATTGTCCTGGTGGTGATCGATGGTCACCACGGTCGTGCCTTCTCCGAACAGTTCGCAGCCCCCTCGAGCGAGCGAGGCGCAGTCGAGCATGTAGACGGTCGTCTGGGGTCCGACCACCGGGACTGCTCCCCGAACCACGTCGTGCAACCGAGGTAAGAACTCGTATTCGGCCGGGAATGGCGCCTCTCCGGGCACGTACGCGAGGTAAGGGACCCCGAGGCGCTCGCACATGAGGACGAAGGCCGAGAGACAACCGAGCGCGTCGCCGTCGGGCGATTCGTGGGAGACGACCAAGACGTGCTTCTCGTCCCGGAGACGATCGGCCACCTCGGCTGCCGTCACCCTCCGTCCAGACGTCGCGGAGTCACTCATGCCTGTCGGCGGACTCGCCGCCGGCGCCGTCTTGACCGTCGCCGAGATCCTCTCCGGAGCCCGGGGCGCCTTCGGTGGCCTCCTCCTCGAGGGCGGGCAGGTCCGCCGCTCCGCTGGACTTGAGAAGGGCCTGGATCCGCATCCCTTGGTCGACGCTGACGTCGTACACGAACTCCAGCATGGGCGTCCGCCTGGTATTCAGCTCGTCGGCTATCAACCGTTGTAGATAGGAACGGGCGGCTCGGAGCCCTTCAAGAGTGGCATCCTTCTCCGCCTGCTTGCCATACACCGAGACGAAGACCTTGGCGTGAGACAGGTCGGACGCGGTGTCGACGCCGGTCAACGTGACGAATCCAATGCGCGGGTCCTTGAGATCGTGGGTGAGCGCCGTTCCGATGATCTCCTTGATCGCCTCGTTGACCCGGCGCATGCGATACGACGCAACGTCACGCATCCACGTCCACCACCTCAGTGCTACAGAAGCTGAGTACCCACTCCTGCGAGTCGAGGTACGTTTTGATCTTGTCCATGGTCCCTTCAAGCACTTGGAGGTCGGATGCAGCCACAGCGATGACCACTCGCGACCGCTGCCAAAGATCCTGGTGTCCCACCTCCGCGAACGTGGCCCCAAAGCGCCTGGTCACCTGGTCCCGCACCCGCCTCAGATACATACGTTTGCTCTTGAGGGAGCCGCTCTCGGGAAAGTGCAGTTCGGCCGAGAGGATACCGACGTAGCCCTTCTGGCTCCTACTGGGTACGGGCAACTTCCTTGATCTCGTACGCCTCTACTATGTCGCCTTCGTGAATGTCGTCGTAGCCATCGACGTGCAGACCGCATTCGTAGCCGGCCTGAACTTCGCGTACGTCCTCCGCGAACCGCTTGAGCGACCCGATGCTGCCCTCGTGGATGATGGCCCCGTTGCGCACGAGCCGGATCCTCGCGGAGCGGACCATCTTCCCGCTCAAGACGTAACAGCCGGCGATGGTCCCAATGCGGGACGCCCGGATGACCTGGCGGATCTCGGCAGACCCAAGGTCCTCCTCCACGCGGTCGGGCTCAAGCATTCCCACCAGAGCCGCCTCGACGTCTTCGATGGCCTTGTAGATGACCCGGTACGTCCGTACGTCGACGCCCTCCTGCTCGGCGAGAGCTTTGGCGGCCACGGAGGGACGCACGTTGAAGCCGATGACCACGGCCTTCGACGCCGACGCGAGCATGATGTCGGACTCGTTGATGCCGCCGACGCCGGCAAAGACGACCTCGACCTTGACCTCAGGATGCGTGATGTTGCGCAGGGCCTCTTCCAAGGCCTCGACCGAGCCGCCTACGTCGCCCTTGATGACCAGCGGCAGCTCCTTGACCCGGCCCTCCTTGAGGCGTCGGTAGAACTCGTCCAGGCTGCTCGCGCCACTGCGGCTCTTGGCCAGTTGCTCCTGACGAAGCCGGGTGGTGCGCTGCTCGGAGCGCTGCCGAGCCTCCCGCTCGTCACCGGCCACCATGACAAAGTCGCCCGCGATGGGAAGGGAGTTGAAGCCCAGGACCTGCGCAGGCACCGACGGGGTGGCCTTGGATAGCGCAGCGCCCGTGAAGTCGAACATAGCCTTGACCTTGCCGTACGCTTCACCGCTCACGATGGCGTCACCCACCACGAGGGTGCCCCGTTGCACGAGGACGGTCGCCATGGGACCTCTGCCCACATCGAGTTGGGCCTCGATCACCACACCGGAAGCCGGCGCCTTGGCGTTGGCCTTGAGTTCCTGGACCTCGGTCACCAGAAGGATCATGTCCATCAGCTCGTCGAGGTTCGTCTTCTGCTTGGCCGAGACTTCCACCATCACCGTCTCGCCGCCCCATGTTTCCGGGACCAGGCCCTGATCGGCGAGTTGCTTCTTGACCAGGTCGGGGTTGGCGTCGGGGAGGTCCATCTTATTGATGGCCACGAGCATCGGCACTTCGGCGGCCTTCGCATGGCTGATGGCCTCGAGAGTCTGGGGCATGACACCATCGTTGGCCGCCACCACAATGACTGCGAGGTCGGTGGATTTGGCGCCGCGGGCCCGCATGGCGGTAAACGCCTCGTGGCCGGGAGTGTCGAGGAACGTCACTCTTCTGTCATTGTGGGTGACCTGATAGGCCCCGATATGCTGGGTGATACCCCCGGCCTCGGACTTGACGACTTCGGTTTCGCGGATAGCGTCCAGCAACGAGGTCTTGCCGTGGTCGACGTGACCCATGATGGTGACCACCGGCGCGCGGGGCGTGAGATCGGAGGGGTCGTCGACGAACTGGTCGCCTCCCTCCTTTTCTTCCTCCGCGTGCTCGATCTCCACCATGCGCTCGAACTCCTCCGACAGGATGACGATGGCATCGTCGGAAAGCGATTGGGTGATGGTGACCATCTCGCCCAGCTTGAGCAGGGTCTTGATGAGCTCACCGGCGCTTATCTCGAGCGCTTCGCCCAGGTCCTTGACGCTCGCGCCGCTCTTGACCTTGACCGGAGTCTCTGTCCCCGGCAGAGCCTTCTTCTTGAAGCCCGGCTTGTCGGCGTCGCTCAGGGGGCCGTTGCGGCGGTCGCGCGGCCCACCTTTGCCGCCCTTGCGGCCTGCTTGCGAGTCGATGATGACCCTTCGCCGCGCGGGCTTGTCGTCCCCTCTACGCACCCGCGAAGGTGCAGCCGGGCGAGGCGCAGCGGCCGGCGCAGCCGGTTCGGCGGGATCGACCCACACCTCAGGCGCAGGGGCCGCTACGGGTCGGAATGCGCGGTCGCGCCTGTCGCCCGCATCGCGCGGAGGACCAGGGGCGCGGTACGCCGGACGGGCTCCCGCGGGTGCCGGGGCAGCCGGGCGGGGCGCTGGGCCTCGCGGCGCAGCGGCCTCGGGCTGAGCGGGCTTCGGGGGGGCCGCCGCGGCCGCTTTGCGTTCGGCCTCGGCGCGCGCTTCCTTCTCAGCCTGGATACGGGCCAGTTCCTCTTTGCTCACCACATTCCCCGACGGCTTGACCCCTTTGCGCAGCGGTACGCCCGGGCCGACCACGGTGGGCATGTCCTCCAGACGAGGTCTTGGGCGGGAGTGAAGGGGTGGCTTACGGGGCGCAGGCCGCGGCCCTTCGACGCGGGGGCCCTCGGGGCGCTCGTCCCGCGGCGCCGCTGCCGGCCCAGGTTCGGCCATCTGAGAAGACTTTGGAGCTTCGGGCTTTTCCGCCGGCCCAGCCACGGAGGGCGGTTTGGCGACCGGCGGCTTGGCCGACACCAGCCGCCCCGGCTGCTCGGCTTGTTCGGGCTTCGCCGCACCGGTGTCGGCCACAGGCGCGGACTTAGCGTTGAGGCGAAACCTCGGCTTCCGCTGTCTCCTTGGGAGATTCAGCCACGGCGGGCGTCTCGGCCGGCGTCTCCTCTATTACGGGCACTGCTACGACGGGTTGCGCCGCTGGGGCCTGCTGAGTGCCTCCCGCCGGCTTTGCCGCCGCGGCTCGCGCCTTGCGGCCAGGATTGATAGTCGGGGCGAACGCGCGGGCTATGTCGGCATCTTCGACGGTGGAGGAGACGCTTTTGACATCCAGGCCGGTAGCGCGAAGCATATCCAGCACTTCCTGGTTGGTCATACCTCGGTCTCTAGCGATGTCGTATACCCGTCGTTTCGCCACAAGTCACCCGTCCTGTTCGGTCACTACCCGGCCTCGGCCGTGCGCACTGCTTCTCGTATCTGTTCCTCGTCCACTGCCAGCGTAGCTCGGAAGGCCCTCTGGAACGCCCTCCGATGCAGAGCCCGGTCCAAACACGCCTGCTTCCTGCACAGATACGCTCCGCGGCCCTTCACTCCTCGCCCGGCGACTACGGTCCTGGTAGAACCGTTTCGCTCTTCCACACCCAGTCGGACGAGCTCACCCTGAGGCCCGCGTCTGCCGCACCCGATGCACTGGCGCTCAGGTGTCGCCGCCACCGGTGGCCTGATGTGACGCTATTCCGCAGTATAGACTGCCGGGCAAGGCCGCGTTGGGGCAGCGCTTGCCTCCCCCCGTGAGCGTGTGGCAGCGCCCATCGGCCACCTTATGCTCCGGCTCGGCCGCGGCGTACACCGTGTCATCCTCGTTCATCTCGGTCTCGGACTTGATGTCGATCTTCCAGCCGGTGAGCCGGTTGGCAAGGCGCGCGTTCTGCCCGTCCTTACCGATGGCCAGAGAGCGCTGGTCGTCGGGCACCACCACTGTCGCTTCGCAGCGGTCGTCGTCGAGGATGACCTCTCTTACTCGGGCGGGCGACAGCGACTTGGCCACAAACCGCGCCGGCTCCTCGTCGAAGGGGATGATGTCGATCTTCTCGCCGCGCAACTCCGACACCACCATGCGCACCCGGGATCCCCGGGGACCCACACATGCCCCCACAGGGTCCACCCCGTCGCTGTGAGAGACGACCGAGATCTTGGAACGATAACCGGGCTCGCGCGCCACTCCGACGATCTCGACCAATCCGTCGGATATCTCCGGAACTTCGAGTTCGAACAACCGCCTGACCAGTTCCTCGCTGCGCCGCGACAAGATAATCGGCGGCTCCTTGGGATTCTGCGACACCTCTTTGATGACCGCTTTCAAGCGCATGCCATGCTCATAGCGCTCGGTGGGGACCTGCTCGCTCTTGGGCAGGCGGGCCTCCACCCGGCCGAGGTCGACCAGGGTATAGCGACTGTCGGACTGCTGCACGATGCCGGTGACGATCTCGCCGACGCGGCGAGAATACTCTTTGTAGACGATGCCCTGCTCAGCTTCCCGGATGCGCTGATAGATGACCTGCTTGGCCGTCTGAGCCGCGATACGGCCGAAGTCCTCAGGGGTAATCTCGACACGCTCGGCCATGGAGGTGTCGATCTCGGTCTCCTCGTCCTGCACCTCGGGCTCTTGGCCGGCCGGGAAGACAAGCTCGAACACATGGATCTGTCCGCTGTCGTGGTCGATCTTCACTTCGGAGAAGGGGACGGCGTGAGGCGTCTTCTGGTAGGCGGAATGCAGGGCATCCTCAAGAGCCTCGATGAGGGTGTCGAAGGGAATGCTCTTCTCTTTCTCGATCTGGCGAAGAGCTTCGATCGTCTCCTTGTTCATTCCCTTCCCCCTGTCTAAAACTCGTACATCAAATGGGCGCTCGTGATCTCTTCCAACGGAATCCGCGCCTCGCGCCCCGCTTCGTGAACTACCACCGTGTCGTCTACCACTTCCAGCAGGATCCCCTGCCAGATCTTGCTGCCCTCGACCGGCTGCCTGGTCTTGACATAGACCTTCTTGCCGACCTGCGCCTCAAAATGGCTACGTTTGCGCAAGGGCCGTTCGATACCCGGAGAGCTGACCTCGAGCGTGTAGGAGCCCTCGAAAGCGTCCACCTCGTCCAGGGCCTTGCCTACCGCAGCCGACACCTTCGCGCACGCGTCGTGGCTGACACCGCCCGGATGATCGATGTACAGGCGAAGGATCTTGTATCTTCGACCCCCCGCCTCCTCCAGCAGTACCAACTCCACACCATCGACCGCACGGTCGATGACCTGCTGGAACCACTCCTCCGTCAATGCCACGACGCCCGCCTTGACTCAAAAACAAAAGTGGGCCCATCTGCACCCACTTTCGCGCAACCGCTTGGCTTTCATTTGCCGGCAGATTATAACACGGCCCCCGGGGCGCGGCAACGAAAGCAGCTACACGCAGGGGAAGTAGCTCCGCCCCGCAAAGCCGCGGTGCTCGCTGCGGGCCGGTGCTACCGGGCGGCCTCCCACAGCCGCCGGACCTGAGCGGCGCAATCCTTCAGGGGCACATCCTCGCGCATTCCCGTCCCCCTCGGCTCCACTTCGACGATCCCCGCGGCGGCCTTCTTGCCCACCGTCACCCGGACCGGGCACCCGATCAGTTCGGCGTCGGCGAACTTCACGCCCGGCCGCTCCTCACGGTCGTCCCACAGCACCTCCCGGCCCGCGGCGATGAGCTCTCGGTATAGCCCTTCGGCGACCTCGGTCTGCACGTCATCTTTGGGCTGCACCTGAACCAGGTGCACGTCGAACGGGGCTATGGTCTTGGGCCAGATGATGCCCCGCTCGTCGCTGTTCTGTTCCACCGCGGCGGCGGCGATACGGGCCGGACCGATGCCGTACGAGCCCATGACGATGAACCTCTCCTGACCGCTCTCGTCCAGAACAGTGGCGCCCAAGGGCTTCGAGTACTTCGTGCCGAGTTTGAAGATGTTCCCCACCTCTATCACCTGCCGGATAGCCAGCGGATCCCCGCACTCGGGACAGGCGTCGCCCGCCTTCGCCTCCCGCAGATCGGCATACTCGGCCTGAAAGTCGCGACCGGGGACCACTGCCTGGAGGTGGGTGTGCGGCTTGTTGGCGCCCGCCGTGTACTCACGCGGGCCGCCGGGCCCATCCTGGCGCAGTGTCTCGTCGGCCACGATGCGCAGGCCGCGCTCACCCAGCCCCACCGGTCCCACGAATCCGACTTCCACCCCGGTGAATTCGAGCACCTCCTCGGGATGGGCCGGACGGACATCGGCCTTCAGGTAGCGCGCCAGCTTGTTCTCGTGCAGGTCGTGATCACCCCGCACCAGCGCCACCACCGGCTTGTCCCCGGACATGTAGACAAGCGACTTGATCAGCTGCCAGGACTGGATCCCCAGGAACGAGGAGACCTCTGCGATGGTCCGCTGCTCGGGGGTCGGCACCTCGCGAGGCCCTCCCGCCACCGGCTCCACGGGAGGATGCACAGCCACCGACCGCGCCAGTTCCACGTTGGCCGCGTAGCCGCACCCGGCGCACAGCGCGACTCGGTCTTCGCCGGCGGCCGACGGCGCCATGTACTCGTGGGCCTGCGCCCCTCCCATGAAGCCGCTATCGCTCTCCACGCGGAAGAAGTCCACGCCACAACGACTGAAGATGCGGTCGTAAGCCCCAATATGCTTCGCATAGCTCACTTCGAGGCCTGCCTCGTCCATGTCGAACGAATACGAGTCCTTCATTAGGAACTCGCGGACCCGTAGCACCCCACCCTTCGGCCGAGGCTCGTCGCGGAACTTGAGTTGGAGTTGATACCAGATCTGGGGAAGATCTCGATAAGAGCGCAATTCCCTGGACGCGAGCCAGGCGAACACTTCCTCGTGCGTCATGGCCAGCACCATACTCCGCCCCCCCCTGTCCTTCAGGCGGAACATCTCGTCGCCGATGGCCTCGTAGCGGCCGCTCGCCTGCCACACATCGGCCGGGTGCATGGTCGGCATGGAGAGTTCGTTGGCCCCAATAGCGTCCATCTCCTCCCGGATGATGGCGCAGATGCGCTGCATCACCCGCCAGCCAAGCGGGAGCATGAGATAGATGCCCGATGCGAACTGGCGGACGAACCCGCCCCGGACCATCAGTTTGTGACTGATCGCCTCGGCGTCGGCCGGGTCTTCCTTGAGCGTGGGCATGAAGAACTCTGTGGCCCGCATCGGGTCCTCCTCGAACGGAAGCAGTGAGAGCGGTGCGGCGCGCAGGGCGCGCGCAACCAGGATAGCAGCCTACCGGTCCGGCGACCGCCTGGCTATCTCGGCGAACAGGGCGTCGACGAGTTCGTCCTGCGGCACTTTGCGCACGGGTCTCCCCTGAGCGAACACCACTCCCTCGCCCGCTCCCCCCGCGATGCCGTAATCGGCCTTCCTGGCTTCGCCGGGCCCGTTGACGACGCACCCCATGACGGCCACCTCGAGGTCCAGACCGGACTCCTCCAGGCGGCGCTCCACTTCCAGGGCCAGCGCCTCCAGCTCTACTTCGGTCCTTCCGCAGGTGGGACACGATATGACCCGCGGCCCCCGCGGCGCCATTCCCAGCGTCCGCAGGATCTCGAGCGCTACCCTCACTTCCTCGACGGGGTCGCCCGTGAGCGAGACCCGCATGGTGTCACCGATGCCTTCTGCCAGCAGGATCCCCAGGGCCACAGAACTACGGATGGAGCCCGCCCATCTGGTACCGGCCTCGGTCACGCCCACGTGCAAGGGATACGGCACCCTCTCAGCCAGTTGCCGGTTCACCGCTATCGTCACTAGCGGCGACGAGGACTTGGCCGACACCTTGATCTGGGTGAAGTCCAGCTCTTCGAGCAGCGCGCAGGAACGGACGGCCGATTCCACGAGGGCTCCGGCGGGGTCCCGCTCCTCCAGCTCGCGCAAATCGCGCTGCAGAGAGCCGCTGTTGACGCCCACACGGATGGTCGTTCCGTTCTCCTTAGCCGCCTCCACCACCTCGCGGACGGCGTCCCTCCCCCCTATATTGCCGGGATTGATACGGATGCCGGCTGCGCCGGCCTGTATTGCCGCCAGCGCCAGACGATGGTCGAAGTGAATATCGGCGACCAGAGGGACGGGTGATTCGCGTACGAGAGAAGACAGGGCCGCCGCGGCCACCGAGTCCGGCACGGCCACCCTCACGACCGCGGCCCCAGCGGTCGCGAGCGCCCGGATCTGGGAGAGCGTCGCCTCAACGTCGTCGGTCCGGGTGTTGGTCATCGACTGGACCACGACAGGAGCTCCGCCCCCCACCGCCACTGCCCCCAGCATCACCTGCAGCCGGCTCGCCATCCGAGCGGGTCAGCCTTTGAAGATGCGGCCGACATCGTTGGACGTGGCGAGTATGAACAACGCCACGAAGATGATGAGCCCGATCATCGACACCTGCTCGAACACGCGCAGCGAGACACTCCGCCCCCGGATGCGCTCGATGATGCTGAACAACACATGCCCTCCGTCCAGGGGAAGCAGAGGCAGCATATTGAGGATGGCCAGGTTGATGCTGATGAGGGCCAGCAGCGTCAGGTAGTAGCCCCCCTGGACCGCCTCGCTCGACAACTGGATTATCCCTACCGGCCCGGCGAGGCCCTGCGACCCTGTGACGGGAGCCTGGCCGGTGAACATCATCTTGAGTCCGACGAATATAAGCTTGACCATGCTTGCCGTCGTCTGGGCCGCGTTGCGTATGGCGCCGACGAAACCCAGATCTTGGTGGGTGACCCCAGGCTGTACCCCAAGGAAGCCGGTACCATCCGCCTCCTTCCTGGGTTCGGCGGTGAGCTGCACCTGCTGCCCGCCCCGCTCGACCACCATCGGGAGGGCTTTACCAGGGTGGGTTAGGATCTCTGTCCGAATCGCCGTCCAGTCGGACACCTCTTTGCCGCCGATGCTCACAATCCGGTCGCCCGTCTGCAGGCCTGCGGCCGCCGCCGGGGTCCCGGGCTCGACCTTCTCCAAAGTCGTGCTCACGATGCTCTCGCCCTGGTAGAGCGCCACGACGAAGAGAAGCAGGAACGCCACGATGACGTTCATGGTCACGCCGGCGATGATGAAGGCCAGCTTGTGGAAGAACGAGTGCGAGTAATAACGCCGCTCGAGGGGCGTCGCCGCGATCTCGTCGGCGGTCAACGCCCGCGGCCCCGCCAGCCGGTCTTCCGGGTCCTGAGGACGCCTGCGCTTCTTGCCCGGCCTGTCCTCCTCTGCCTGCAATTCCGCCTCTTTCTCCCTGGCTTCGGCGATCCGGGCTTCGAACTCCTCCTTGTGCATGCCAGTGACCCGCACGTAGCCGCCGAGCGGAAGCATGGAAATGCCGTAGACCGTCTCCCCGATGCGCTTGCTGACGAGGTAACGGCCGAAGCCGATGCTGAACTCCTCAACGCGCATCCCGGTCAACTTGGCCACGATGAAATGGCCGAACTCATGGGCCAGGATCAGGAACCCCAGCCCCACGATAGCCACTATCACACCTATGACGCTAATCACCGCATCTCACCTCGTGCCTACTTCGGCACAAACGCCTTCCGCCATGAGCCTTGCCTGATGATCGACGGCGACGACCTCTTCATATGTTCCGAAGGCCCCCGTCTCGCTCTCCCCGATAACCGCCTCCACCACCTCGTATATACCCAGAAAACCGATGCGGCCCGCCAAAAACGCTCCCACCGCCACCTCATTGGCCGCGTTCAGAGCGCAGGTGCACCTGTCCCCCTTGACGCCGGCCGCGCGAGCCAACTGAATGGCCGGGAATGTCGCTTCGTCAGGGGACAAGAACTCGAGCGCGATCCCCGAAGCCAGGTCCAGCTTCCGCGCCGCCACCGGTGGCCGCTCGGGGTAATGCAGCGCGAAAGCGATGGGGACGCGCATGTCGGGGGAACCGAGATGCGACAGAAGCGCCCCGTCGACCATGCGTACCAGCGCGTGCACGACCGACTGGGGATGGACTACCACTTCGATGCGCTCGTACGGCAATCGGAACAAATGGTGGGCCTCGATCACTTCCAGACCCTTGTTCATCAACGTGGACGAGTCGATGGTGATCTTCTCTCCCATGGACCAGGTGGGGTGCGACAGGGCCTCCTGCCGTGTGACCCCGGCCAGATCGCTCCTGCTCTTGCCGCGGAAGGGACCGCCGGAGGCCGTGATGATCACCGAGTCGACTGCGTCGCGTCCGGCTGCGGCCATGAGTTGGAACAACGCGGAATGCTCGGAGTCTACCGGCAGGATGGCCGCGCCCCGGCGTACCGCCAGTCCGGTGACGAGACCACCCGCGCAGACTAGGCTCTCCTTGTTGGCAAGGGCCAGAGGCCGCCCGGTCTCGAGCGCCGCGAGCGAGGACTCCAGTCCGGCGAAGCCGACGATGGCATTCAGCACCAGGTCGGCGTCCACTTCTCGCACCAGACGGGCCGCTCCCCCCGCCCCCGTCCTTATCCTCGCTGCCGGATAGAGCGAGGCCGGGACCGTTGCGGCCGCTGCCTCGTCGGCGACAGCGAGGTCGTCGATCCCCAGTGCGGTGGCCTGCTCCAGCAGCAGCTTGACATTCCTATCGCACGAGAGACCCACGACGGTTAGGTCCTTGCTGGCCGCGACGACCTGGAGGGCCTGCACCCCGATGGACCCGGTCGCCCCGAGGAGGATGACGCGCTTCATTTGACGACGACGTCGCCGAGCAGAACGATGGCCAGCCAGTACGTGACGAAGCTGGCGAACAGCACCGCGTCGAACCGGTCCAGGATGCCGCCGTGTCCTGGCAGTATCTTGCCCGAGTCCTTGACCCGGAAGTCACGCTTGACCGCAGACTCGAACAGGTCACCCCATTGACCGACGAACCCAATAGCCAGGCCCAAGAGTACGGCTTCGCGCCACCCTAGCCAGGGGGAGTAGATCTTGACGATGGCGGCGGCAAGGACGGACCCGATGATGCCGCCTATGGCCCCTTCCACCGATTTGTTCGGCGATACCCGGGGAGCCATCTTGTGGCTACCGATCGCCCTCCCGACGAAATACGCAAAGGTGTCGTTGATCATCGTACAGGCAAAAAGAAGGATGGTGAGGGTCATGCCGTAGTTCAACTCACGGATCAGGAGCACGTACGCGAAGCCCATCGCCACCCAGAGGACGCCGAACCCTGTGAGAGCCATGCGGCCCACGAGATGGGCTCCAAGTTCACCCACGAGGGACCAGAAGAAGGTGAGGATCATCAATACCACAAGCCCGACCAGCAGCCCCTGGATGCCCCAGTAGTAGGCGCCGAGGAGAGTGGCAATCCCCGCGACGTACCCCACGAGAAGATTGGGACGATAGGGACGGAGAAGCGTGTAGTACTCGTGCAGACCGATGATGGCGAGCACTAGCCCCAGGCCGAGGAAGTAGTAGCCACCCATGATGATGGCGACCGCCCCGATGGGGATGCCGATCGCAGCGACCATCAGGCGGTGCCTAAGCATCGCCGTCCCCTTCGCGCCTGCCAAAACGGCGGTCCCGGGCCGCGTAGTCATCGAGGGCGCGTCGCAGTTCAGCCCTGTCGAAGTCGGGCCACAGCTTCTCGGAGAAGTACAGTTCGGAGTACGCGGTCTGCCAGAGCAGGAAGTTGGACAGCCGCTTCTCGCCGGAGGTGCGGATGACCAGGTCGGGATCGCGCATCAGCGGCGAGTAGAGGTGGGAGTTGATGTCACGCTCCGTGAGGTCGGCCGGGTCCACCCCAGCCGCTACCGCCCGCCGCGCCGCGTCCACTATCTCCCGCCGGCCGCCGTAGTTGAAGGCGATGAAGAGGGTCATGCGGGTGTTGGCGGCAGTCAGGCCCTCAGCCCACTTCATCCGCGCCAGGAGCTCCTGGCTCAGTCCGTCGCGCCGCCCGACGAAGACGACTCGGCAGTTGTTCTTGTGGAGGGCGGGTACCTCGGAGTCGATCATCTCGATGTGCAACTGCATGAGCCCCTCGACCTCGTCGGCGGGCCGGTTCCAATTCTCGGTGGAGAAGGAATACAGGGTGAGCTGCCCGAGTCCCAGGTCGCGCGCTTCTTCGATGACCCGGCGCACTGCCTGCACCCCGGCCCGATGGCCGGCCCCGACGGGCACGTGCCTGCGACGGGCCCAGCGACCGTTGCCGTCCATGATGATGGCCACGTGATAGGGCATGGCTCCCGCTACGCCGTCCGCGTGGTCGCGGGAGGCTGCGCTGCGCCTACCGGGGAGGACCCGAGTGAGCCATGCGGGCGCCTTCACATCAGATCTCGAGGATCTCTTGTTCCTTGTGATGGACCAACTCGTTGATCTTCTCTACATAGCCGTCGGTGAGTTTCTGAACCTCTTCTTCGGCGCGGTGCTCGTCGTCCTCCGAGATCTCGCCTTCCTTCTTCAGGTCCTTGAGGTCGGCGATGATGTCGCGGCGCACGTTGCGCACCGCTATCCGTGCCTCCTCGGCCATGTTCTTCACTACCTTGACGAGCTCCTTACGCCGCTCAGCCGTGAGCGCGGGGATGTTCAGACGGATGACCGTACCATCGGTGTTGGGCGTCAGCGCCAGATCGGACTCCTGGATGGCGCGCACCACGGAATTCACCGCGCTCTTGTCGTAGACGGTCACGGAGATGGTGCGAGGATCGGGCGTGGCTAGGTTTGCCAGCTGCTTCAACGGAGTTCTTGTTCCGTAGTAGTCCACGTGAAGCCGGTCGAGCAGGCTCGCGGAGGCCCGCCCCGTCCGAACCGTGTTGAACTCGCTGCGCAGCGCTTCGAGCGCGCTCTCCATACGCCTCTTGCCATCGGCCATGAGCTCCTTGATCATGCTAGCCCCCTCCGTTCGGTTCGCCCGTGACTATCGTCCCCACTCGCTCGCCGCGGAGCACGCGGCGGATGTTCTCAGGGTCGCTCATGTTGAAGACTACGACGGGCAGGCCGTTGTCCATGCACAGCGCGAAGGCGGTGGAGTCCATGACCCGAAGACCGCGCTCCAGCGCCTCCCGATGCGTGATGTGCTCCAGCATCGTGGCCGTCGGATCGGTCTCGGGGTCGGCGCTGTACACGCCGTCGTACTTCTTCTTGGCCATGAGAAGGCGTTCGGCTCCGATCTCGAGCGCGCGAAGAGCGGCGGCCGTGTCGGTGCTGAAGAACGGGTTGCCGGTGCCGGCGGCGAAGATCACTACGCGCCCTTTTTCCAGGTGCCGGATCGCCCGGCCCCGGATATATGGCTCGCAGATCTCCTGCATCGCGATGGCCGAGAGCACTCTGGAGTGCGTGGAGAACTTGCCAAGAGCATCCTGCAGCGCCATGGAGTTCATAACCGTGGCCAGCATACCCATGTAGTCGGCGGTAGCCCGGTCGATGCCTTGCGACGCGCCCGACACGCCCCGGAAGATGTTGCCGGCTCCAACGACCACCGCGATCTCGGTACCGCCCGCGACTGCGTGGCTTATCTCTTGAGCGACTGCGCGGAGGCGTCCCGGGTCAATGCCGTACTGGAGGTCACCCATGAGAGCTTCGCCGCTGAGCTTGAGCAAAACCCTCTTGCATACCGGTTGCTGGGTCATATCTCCTCGCTTCGGCTCACCCTCGGGGCGCCGGCGCCCCGAAGTCCTGTGTACGGTGCCAGGTGTTCTCTAAGCCACCCCGTCGCCCACACGGAAGCGCGCGAACCGCCTGATCTCGATGTTCTCCCCTATCTTACCGAT
Organism: uncultured Actinomycetota bacterium; assembly: GCA_963843455.1. Lineage (GTDB taxonomy): Bacteria > Actinomycetota > Thermoleophilia > RBG-16-64-13 > RBG-16-64-13 > CAIQPS01. Next base: position 489,410 of record CAWJKE010000007.1, on the reverse strand, counting down.
GATCTCGCGGCGCAGGGCCTCGATAGTCTTGTCAGGATCCTTGACGAAGGGCTGCTCTAGGAGAACCACATCCGCGAACCACTTGTTCAGTTTGCCCTCGGCGATCTTGCCGATGACCGTGTCGGGTTTGCCGGACGCTTTCGCCTGCGCGGAGTAGATCTCCATCTCCGCTGCTTTGGTGTCTTCGGGGATGTCCTCACGCGAAACCCACAGAGGGCTCGCGGCGGCTATATGCATGGCCACATCGTGGACGAACGCCTTGAAATCGTCGTTGCGGGCGACAAAGTCGGTCTCGCAGTTGACTTCGATCAACACGCCGACTTTTGCTCCAGGATGGATGTAGTAGTCGACCATGCCCTCGTTGACGGCCCGCGACGACTTCTTGTCGGCGGAGGCCATCCCTTTCTTGCGGAGGATCTTGAGAGCCTCGTCCATATCGCCCTCAGCCTCGGTCAGGGCCATCTTGCAGTCCATCATCCCGGCGCCGCAGGCGTCGCGGAGCTTCTTCACCATTCCGGCGTCAATACTCATATCGTTTGCCTCCATAGAGACGGTAGTGTTCGTTCAAATGTCCGGCCGCCGCGCGGTCCCAGGCCAGTCCGACAGCCCGTGAGCTCGGGGCTGCCGCTCAGGCCTCTTCGCGGGTGTCGCCCAGCACTTCATCGGCCGGTTTCTCGACCGCTTCGGCGACAGCGGGGGCCGGCTTCTCAACCGCGGGCGGCCGAGGCGCAGACGGGCGTCTGGCCGGGGCCGGACGGCTGGCCGCATCGTCCCGCGGAGCGGGACGGTCGCTGCTGTAGGGGCGACTTCCACCGGGACGGGCCCCGCGGCCCGGGCCGCCGGGTCCGCCAGCACCGCCGCGCCGGTCACCCGACTGCGGCCGCTGCCCCCGAGGATCCCGGGAACGGGGACCGCCGTCGCCCCCGCCCTCACGGCCGTCCTCCGACGAACGCCCGGCCTGAGCCAGGGCGGCTTCCCGAGCTGCTTCGGCGGCAAGGAAGTCTGAGACCTGGAACTTCTGTCGGCCCTCTTCGACCGCACGCATGAGGGTCTTGACGATCAGGCTGCACGACCGGATGGCGTCGTCGTTGCCAGGTATGAGATAGTCGACTTCGTCGGGGTCGCAGTTGGTGTCGACCAGCCCGATGAGAGGCAGACCGAGCTTGGTCACCTCTTTGGTGGCGATGGCTTCCCGCTTCGGGTCGGCAACGAAGACAGCGTCGGGCAGCCGGGTCATCGTACTGACGCCGCCCAGGTTGATCTCGAGCTTCTCCAGCTCGCGCTCCATGCTCATCCGCTCTTTGGTGGGCAGAAGTCCAAGCTGACCTTCTTCCTTGAGCTTACGCAGTTCGTGCATGCGCTGGATGCGCTTTTCGATGGTGCTGAAGTTCGTCAGAAGGCCACCGAGCCAGCGGTGAGACACGTAAGGCATCCCCACGCGCCCCGCCTCTTCGCGGATGACGTCCTGGCACTGTTTCTTGGTGCCGACGAAGAGCACGGACCCTCCCCGGGCCGCGATGTTGCGCACGAAATCATAGGAGCGGTCCAGGAGAATGGTGGTCTGCTGAAGGTCGATGATGTGGATGCCACCCCGGTCGGTGAAGATATAGGGCTTCATCTTGGGGTTCCACCGGCGCGTCTGATGGCCGAAGTGGACTCCTGACTCCAGGAGCTGCTTCATGGATGCTGCGGGCATGCGTACCTCACTCTTGGTTTTGTTTCGTTCCCCCTGAGGCTCGCTCCGGAACCGGTATCCCGGCACCACCGGTGCGCTCTTGTCCTCAGGATCGCTGATATTGAGCCGCAGCAGTTTACCACAAGAAAGTCTCAGAAAGCGGCTCAGAGAAGGGCTGCGGTGACTTGTGGGGCGGTAATGGACCGCTTACGAACAGCCGCGGCGCGACGGCCCGGCGGCCGGCGATCAGCCGGAGAAGTTCACTGCACGAGCGCGTCCAGATCCAGGTCTTCCTTGATTCGTCCGCGGAGGCGAAGGATGGCCTTGGTGTGAAGCTGCGAGATTCTGGACTCCGTGACACCCAGCACTTCGCCGATCTCCTTCAGAGTCAGGCCCTCGTAGTAGTACAGGCCTATGACGATCCTCTCGCGCTCGGGCAGGCGCTGGATGGCCGCGGCGAGTATCTCCTTGACCGCCTGCTTACGGTACGCGCGGGAGGGATCGGGCGCGTCGGTGTCCTCGATCGTATCGATAAGGTTGATCTTGTCTTGGCTCTGGCTCGGAGCGTCCCAGAACTCGTCGAGCGCTACCACCGAGGCGCAGCTTATCTGGTTGAGGATCTCCTGGAAACCGTCTACTTCGATTCCCAGGTCGGCCGCGATCTCGTCGTCCGTGGGGGCCCGGGTGAGCTGATTCTCGAGCCTGGTGATGCTCGCCTCCACCTTGCGGGCCCAGCTCCGCACCGATCGCGGCACCCAGTCCAGCGCGCGCAACTCGTCGATGATGGAGCCCTTTATCCGCGAGATGGCGTACGTCTCGAACTTGATGCTGCGGGAGAGATCGAACCGTTCTAGAGCGCCGATCAGCCCCAGCAGCCCGTAGGAGACGAGGTCCGCCTCCTCGATGTGCGCCGGCAACCCGCTGCTCATGCGGCCGGCCACATACTTGACCAAAGGCGAGTAGGCCAGGATCAGTTGGTCCCGCGCCCGCTGATCGCCCTCAGTCTTGTATAGGCGCCAGTATTCCGCGATGTCATGCTGTTTGGTGGGGTCGACGATCATCTGCAGCGCTCTCTACGCCCGGGGATGGGCTTTGCGGTACGCTCGGCGAAGATGCGCCGCTGAAACGTGGGTGTACACCTGAGTCGTGCGCAGCGAGGAATGGCCCAACATCTCCTGGATGACCCGAAGGTCTGCTCCACCCTCGAGCAGATGCGTAGCGAACGAATGGCGCAGGGTATGAGGAGATGTCCCTCTGGGGGCCCCCGCGCGAGCAAGATATCTAGCCAGCCGGCGCTGGACATCTGATGACGAAAGTGGCCGGCCGCTGCGGCTCAGGAAGGTATGGTCCTCCTCAACGGCATCCTTGACCAGCCGGGAGCGAACCTCGCGTAGATAGCGTTCTAGCGCGATCAGCGCGACCTCCCCGACTGGTATCACCCGCACCTTCCGCCCCTTGCCCTTGACGCGAATCTCACGCGATCCAAGATTGATGTCCCGCAGTCGCAGGTCGAGCACTTCCTGACACCGCAATCCGCTCGAGTATATCAACTCAAACAGAGCCTTATCCCGCACTTCCAGGGGCTTGTCGGCACCCATGGCCTCGAGTAGATCGGAAGCCTGGACGGGGGTCAGCACTTGGGGAAGCCGCCTCGGGACCCGCGGGGACCCTACCCCAGCCGCTGGAGTCGCATCCAGCAGGCCGTTGTCCTCGCAGAACGCAAGAAAGCCGCGGACGACAGACAGCTTGCGGGCGATGGTGCTGCGCGCGTAACGCTTGCCCGCCTGTGAGTCGGCGTCGGCGTTCCCTGGGTCGGCCAGGGCCGCCGCGAAATCGCTTACATCGAGGCGCGTGACAGCGCTCGGACACTCGACCCCTCGCTCGCCGAGAAACGAGGCAAACTGCTCCAGGTCGGCCGACGACGCCTTGATGGTGCGCATGCTGTAGTCTGCGGCGACAAGCCCCCTCAGAAAGGCGGCGATTGCCTGCTCTAACTCCGCCGGCACCCTCGATCGCACTGACACGTCCGCTTCCTGCATCGGCCTCCGCCGCGCCTCTTGCTCAGGGCGCTCTGATGTAGAGTCCTGGTCCCGCTCTCGTGGCCAGTCCAGCCAATTCCAACTCCGCCAGAGCGCCAGCGAGGTACCGGACGCTGATTCCCGTCCGCAAGACGAGGCCGTCGATGGAGTACGCTCTCTCCTCGAGGGCTTCGAGGATCGCCTCCCTTCCGGCCGTCACCAAGTCGCGGAAAGGATCCTGCCCCGTACCCCGGACAATTCGTGCCTGGCGTTCCGGGGGTCGTCGCTCTCCTCTCTCGATTCTGGTCAGGAGAAGGAACTCCTCCACAGTCGCCTCCGGGTCGATGGCCACGCCGCCCCCATCGCGCACCAACAGATTGCACCCGCGGTGGTTCTCGAGGTAGATAGACCCTGGCACCGCGAACACCGGCCGCCCCAGACCTGCGGTTTGGTCGGCGGTCTGCATGGCACCGCTGGTCGGAGAACCTTCGATGACAAGCACGCCGTCTCCGAGCGCCGCCAACAGCCGGTTTCGGTTGGGGAAGGTCCACGTTGCGGGGGGAGCACCCGGCGGCAGTTCGCTCAGTATCACCCCTTTCTTCGCGATGAGTTGGTAAAGCGCTCGGTGCCGGGGCGGGTAGACGATGTCGGCCCCACAGCCGAGCACCGCGGCGGTCGTACCGCCTGCATCCAGAGCAGCCTCGTGGCATCGCCCATCGATGCCGAGCGCCATCCCACTGACCACGGCGATGCCCCGCGTCGCGAACGCCGCAGCGAAATCGCGCGCGGCCCGGGTGCCATAGCCGGTAGCCCGCCGCGTCCCCACGATAGTCACGCGCGGAAGTTCCAGCAGGGACTGTAGCCGTTCCTCGTCCCCCTTCACGAACAACCCCGCGGGTGGATTGGACAGATCGGCGAGTTGCGTAGGGTAGAGACGTGTCCCGTAGGCCACGAAGCGCAGCCCTGCCGCCTCCAGGCTCCGTTCCGCCTCCCGCAGCGCCAGCGTCCGCCTCAATCCCATGAAGCGCAGCGCGACAGGGTCGGACATGCCCGCCTCCTTCAGCCGGGATAGGGGGGCGCTCCAGATCTCCTCAGGCCTCATGGTCTTGAGAAGCCTGAGTATCGCATTGCCGCCCGAGTGGCAGACATAGGCCAGCGCGAGCGCCGACAGATACCTCTCGTCGCGATCGCTCGCTCCCGACATCAGGCGAACACCAGCCTGCGCTGATCGAGCCGCAGAGAAAGTGCCTCGGCTACGTGATCGGCGGATACCTCCTCGAGGCCGTCGAGATCGGCGATGGTGCGGGCCAGACCAACGACCCGTACGTACGCCCGCCCACTGAGAGCGTCGCGCACCAGAGCTTGTCGCAGTAGCGAACGGGCGTCGGCAGCTAGCCGGCTCCGGGTCTCGGCCGAGCGTTCTCCGCTCCGCTCGGCTTGCTCTCGACGCACCCGGCGAAACTCCTGGGCGGCCGTGACCCGCGCGCGCACTGTCGCGGACGGCTCGAGGGCCGAGCGGTCGTCGAGAGAGGCAAGCGTCAGTGGAGGGACCTCGATGAGCGCGTCTACGCGGTCGAGAAGGGGGCCGCTCACCCTGGCGCGGTATCGTTCTATGGCTGCGGCCGCACAGCGGCACGGTTTGGTGGGATGCCCCAGGTATCCGCAGGGGCAGGGGTTCATCGCGGCCACAAGCGTGCAGGCGGCGGGAAACAGGGACGTGCCTGTTCGCCTGGATATCGCCACCCGGCCTTCCTCGAGGGGTTGGCGCAGCGACTCGAGAGCATCTCGGGAGAACTCCGGGAACTCGTCGAGAAACAGCACGCCGCGATGCGCCAGGCTCACCTCGCCGGGGCGCAGGAGCATTCCGCCACCAACGAGGGCGGCGCGCGACGCCGTATGGTGAGGCGCTCGGAACGGGCGCTCCTTGATCAGGCCTGCCCTGGCCGCCTGCAGACCTGCCGCGCTCCACACCCGGGTCACATCCACCGCCTCGTCCCTGCTGAGCCCTGGCAGGATGCCCGGCAGACGGCGGGCAAGCATGGTCTTGCCCGCCCCGGGAGAGCCCACCATCAGGAGGTGGTGTCCGCCCGCCGCGACTATCTCGAGGGTCCGCTTGGCCCGATGTTGACCAAGGACCTGGTCGAGATCGAGTGCTTCGCCGGGTTCCCCCGGCGCCGCGCCTTCTTGGTGGGAACGCAGCCATCGCCTGCCGCGTTCGAGCACCCTCTCTCTGGAAGTACCGTTTCTCACCACGTCCACCGCCTCGGCCAGGGAACGCACCCCCGCCACCGGCACCTGCGACACCTCCGCTGCCACCGGCAATCCCTCCACGGGTGTCACCAGCAGACGCACGCCTACTGCGCCGGCCGCTTCGGCGACCGAGACCATGCCGCGGCTGGGCCTCACCACGCCATCCAGGGAGACCTCGCCCACCGCTCCGATATCACGTACCGCCTCTGCCGGCAGGTATCCGCACGCGGCCAGCGTGGCGAGGGCAACCGGCAGATCAAAACCGGATCCCTCCTTGGGCACATCACCCGGGCTAAGGTTTATGGTTATCCGACGCGTGGGCAATGGAAGGCCACACGACGCCGCACCCGAACGCACGCGTTCCCTCGCCTCCCTGACGGCCGCTCCGGGAAGGCCGACGATGGTCACGCCCGGGAGGCCGTTTCGCGCGTGAGCTTCCACGCGAACGGGCACGGCGTCGATACCGACGAGCGCAAAGCCCCAAACCGAGGCGACGGGCATCAGTCTCGTCCCTCTCCCGGCATAAGGGGCCGCCTTCCCCGGCCGTCACTGACACCTTCTCCGAAGATGTCTTTGAAATGTTCGAGACTGCGGGGCAGGCCGCCGGCATCCAAGGAGACAAACACAGCATCGAAGCGCAGGGAGCACGGAAGCAGCATCCGCTCGGACAGCCACCACATGGCCGCTGCACGCAGCCGCCTGGCCTTGCGGGGGCCGATGGCCTCGAGGCCGGAACCATACTCATTGCCCGAACGGGCCTTGACTTCGACGATCACGATCTGCAAGGGCGTGCGGCACACCAGGTCGAGCTCGCCGAGAGGAGTCCGTTGATTCTTGGCCAGCACGCGGTACCCTCTGTCGGAAAGGAAGGAGGCCGCGACCTGCTCCCCAGTGCGCCCTCTGACCATTCGGTCGAGGCCGGAACGGACGTCATTGGCCAACTTTCCTCCTTGCGGCGAGCGAACGGGAGTTTCCAGGCCGGAGACTAGCGAAGAGTGACGAATCAGAAGTCAACCTTTGGTTATAGCGAGGCTCAGATCACCGCCTTCTGTACCGCAGTGCGGGCCTACTACCGAGGCAACCGCCGGGACCTCCCCTGGCGCCGGACCCGAGACGCGTACGAGATCCTTGTTTCGGAGGTCATGCTTCAGCAGACTCAGGTCGCTCGGGTGCTCGCCAGGTACAGTGAGTTCCTGGCGCAGTTCCCCACGGCGCGTTCGCTCGCCGAGGCGCCCATCACCGATGTGCTCGCTGCCTGGTCTGGCCTGGGCTACAACCGGCGGGCGCTTGCACTCCACAGTGCGATGCAGACCGTCGTCGACAGATATCAGTGCCAAATCCCCGCGTCCCCGGAAGACCTACGCCGGCTGCCCGGCATTGGCCCCGCCACCGCCGCGGCCGTTTGCGTGTTCGCGTTCGATCAGCCGCATGCGTTCATCGAGACGAACATACGGTCGGCCTTCATCCACTTCTTCTTCCAAGAGTCGAACTCGGTCCCGGACGACGACATCCTTCCTCTGGTAGAGAAGACAATTGACCGAAGCGGCCCCCGCGAGTGGTTCTACGCCCTCATGGACTACGGTGTGTGGGTGAAGAAGACCTACGGCAACCCCAGCCGCAGGAGCCAGCATCATACTATCCAGTCGCGCTTCGCCGGCTCGCGCCGCGAGGTGCGGGCGCAGGTTCTGCGGGAGCTGCTATCGATATCCCCCGCCGCCGCCGACCCCGGCGCGCTTTGCGCCGCGCTGCCCGGTCCTCGGCGCAATCTTGACGAACTGTCGTCGGTCCTCGACGACTTGACCGCAGAGGGGTTCCTGACGAAGGAGGCTGGAACCTATCGGATCACCTGATCAGGTCCCCGCTGTCGCCGGGCTCGACGCGGTCTTCCCACAGCTCGAGTTGTGGGCATGCCACCCCGTGGAAGCTGAGGCGGTGGATGGCGCACGGCCCGTAGGCTCTCAGAGCCTCCCGGTGGCGGTCGGTGCCATAGCCCACGTGCTCTTCGAAGCCATACGCGGGGTACTCAACGGCGAGAGATCGCATGAGCCGATCCCTTACCACCTTCGCGACTACCGATGCCGCCGCGACGGCCGCGCTCTTGTAGTCCGCCCCTATGATCGGCCTGGCGTTCAACTCCGGCCTCTTGAGATCGAAACCGTCGACCACGGCCAGGCAGTATCCGCCGGCAAACGCTTCAAGCGCCTTTCCCAGCGCCCACATGTTGCACCGGTGTAGGCCCAGCCGGTCGATAGACGCGGGCGAGTATGCCACGCACGACACTCGGGCCGCCCGGCACAGGATCAGCTGGTAGGCGCTTTGCCGAGCCTCGGGAGTCATCAGTTTGGAGTCTGTGAGCCGTTCGAGACCCCCGAAAGGCGCGGAGGAGTAGTCGAGAATCACCGCGGCGGCCACCAGCGGTCCGGCCAGGCAGCCTCGCCCGGCCTCGTCCACCCCGGCCAGACGGAGATCAGGAGCACCATCCTGGCTCGCTCCGACCTCCGCCAGAAGACTCCGATCAAAGCGAAAGGGATCGGACACCCGTCTGCCCCTCCTGCTGCCGCTTGGAGGCATCGGAGAGACTAGAGCCCGCCCAGCCGGCCCAAAGGCCAGTAGACCGCGAACGCCTCGCCCATGATGGCGTCCAGCCTGACGGGGCCGAACACCCGGCTATCCCCGCTGTTGTTGCGGTTGTCCCCCATGGCCCAGACGTATCCGTCTCTGATGGTCGTCTCGGGATAGTCGCCCTCGATGGGGTACTCCTTGATGTATGACTCGTCCTGAGCCACCCCGTTCACGTAGAGCGCTCCGTCATGCACCGAGACGGTATCCCCCGCCACGGCGACCACTCTCTTGATGAACGGGTCAGAACCAGGGCGTCCAGGGGGGTGGAAGACCATGACGTCGCCTCGCCGGGGAGGATGGAAGTGGTAGACCAGCCGGTTGACCAGCACGCGATCCCCCTCCATGAGCGTCGGCTCCATGGAGGGCGAGGGAATGGCAAAGGGCTTGACGATGAACTGCTGGACCAGCAGGGCAAGAAGAAAGGCCGCCACAACGATGACGATGACTTCTGCCACCCATCTCAACGCGCGGCTCCGGCCTTCGGCCCGCGCAGCGCGGGCCCGGGCAACGCGGGATGCGTCCTCTCCACCGGCCGGCTCGGGTACGGTCAGAGAGCCGGAATCGGGTTCGGTCACCCGGCCCTCACTCCCCTCAGATGCGTTTCTCCTTGACGCGGGCTTTTTTGCCCAGCTTCTCGCGGAGGTAATAGAGCTTGGCCCTGGCGACGTCACCGACGGCGATGACTTCGATCTTCTCGATCTTGGGAGAGTGGACCGGGAACGTTCGCTCGACGCCTACCCCGAACGACTGCTTGCGCACGGTGAACGTCTCGCGTGCTCCCTGTCCTTGCTTCTTGATGCAGAAACCCTGGAAGACCTGGATGCGCTCCCGGCTCCCTTCGACGACCTTGAAATGCACCCGGACGGTATCGCCGGATTTGAAAGCGGGGATGTCCCGAAGTTGCGCCCGCTCGAATTCTTCTATCGCGCCCATGTGTATTCCCAGTCCTGACTCGCCTGCATCGTCCCAACACGCCATTCCGCAAAAAAGCCAGCAGACTTTAGAGCATCGGACAGCGCTTTGCAACCCGCCTCACGCACCGAGGCGGTCCTTACCTCACCGGCTCAGAGCGTCTTCCAGTGCCGGATAGGCCAATAGACCACGAAGGCACTGCCGATGATCGACTCGGTGGAGATAGGTCCGAACAGCCGACTATCCCCGCTGTTGTTGCGGTTGTCCCCCATCACGAACACGTGCCCGGCGGGCACACGGATCTCGGGCATCTCCCCGCTGAAGTCCTGTTCCAGAAGGTAAGGTTCGTCCTGGGCCACCCCGTTCACGTACAGCTTGCCCCCGGAGACGGCCACCCGATCGTTCTCTATGGCGACGATCCTCTTGACCAGATCCTCGTCGACGTTGATCGGCGAATGGAACACCACGATGTCCCCGCGGGCCTCGGCGCGGAAGCGGTAGGAGAGCCGGTTGAGCAGGATGCGGTCTCCCTCTTCGAGGGTGGGCCTCATCGAGACCTGGTGGATGGTGAACGGCTTCATCAGGAAGGCCTGCACCAGCAGGGCGATGACGAACGCAGCGGCGATAATCACCGCTATCTCGATGATCGTCCCCGGGATGCTCGATCTCTTCTGTTTGGACGTCTCCGAGGACGGCTGCCCCATCTCAGTCGGAGCCGCAGCGGGCTGCGGCTCCGCCCGTGGGTCGAGATCGTCGCTCATGCCGCACCTTCCCTTGGGCCCCATGGAGACGGACGGGCATTGTGCAGCCGCCATCGGGCGATGGCCGCGTGGTCCCCGCTCAGCAGCACGTCCGGGACCCTTGCGCCTCCATACTCCCGGGGACGGGTGTAGTGGGGGTATTCGACCTTGCCTTCCAGCCCGGCGCTGAACGACTCCTCGCGGACGCTGTCCTCGTTGCCCAGCGCCCCGGGCAGATGCCGGACGACTGCCTCGACGACCGCGAGCGCCGCCACTTCGCCGCCGGCGAGCACGTAGGGGCCGACAGAGAGGGAGCCGGTCGCCAGCAGCTCCTCCACCCGAGCATCGAAACCTTCGAAGCGGCCGCAGAGCAGCACCAGGTCGCGTTCGCTCGTCGCGAGCGAGAGACCCATGTGGTGGTCGAACGGCCTGCCACCCGCCGCCAGCACGTATACGTCGCGGCTGTCGCGAACCGTGGTGGCGGGAGCGCCGAACACGGCCTCGAGCGCCATTCCCACTATGTCCACCCGCGTCACCATGCCGGGACCGCCACCGTAGGGAGAGTCGTCTACCTCACGATGCGGCAAGGGGCTGTAGTCCCGGATGTTGTGGATGGCTATCGCCACCGACCCGGTGTCGATAGCGGTGGAGACGGGGTGTTGACGCAAGAACCAGCCGAAGGCGTCGGGAACCAGGGTGAAGACGTCGAGGCGCTTCACGCCTGGCTCAGCCCGTCGTCGGCGCGCTCGCCGTTCGAGGCTCCGGCGATGGCGGCGAGCTCGGGATCGACCACCAGATAGCCGGCGTCCGTGTCCACGACGGGAACGGCGGCCTGCACGAACGGCACCAGCGCCTCACCCCCCGTCTGTAGCGAGACGGCCAAGATCGCGTGAGCAGGCGATTCAAGCGCATCGACTACCCGGCCTATGACCGATCCGGAGGGATCGCGCGCTTCGAGCCCGATCAGGTCGAAGGGGTAGTACTCGTCCTCTTCCAGCTCCGGCAGGTCGCCGGATCGGATCTCGAGCACATAGCCGCTGAAGGCTTCCGCCCGGTCGCGGTCCTCGATCTCCCGAAAGGCCACGATGGGGAAATCCTCATTGCCTCTGACAGTCTCGATCGTCAGCGGGACCTGCTCGGCCAGCAGCGCGCCCGCCACCCCCTTGCGCCCCGGCCGCGCGTACAGCGTGGCCCCGGGCAGGAACCGTTCGGGATTGTCCGAACCAAGCGCGATCCGCACCTCTCCGTGCACCCCGTGGGGCCGGGATATGCGCCCCACTTCGATCCACTCGGGCCGCGGCTTCACTTCGATTCGAGTCCCTAGTCCACGATCTCGACGGTGGCCTGCCTGCCGTCACGCACGGCGCTCGCTTTGACCACCGTCCTGATGGCGCGCGCTATGCGGCCCTGCTTGCCGATGACCTTCCCCACGTCCTCTTTGGCGACGGTCAGCCGCAACAGCACGCCGTCGGCCGTATCGATCTGCTCCACCCGCACCTGTTCCGGATGGTCCACGAGCGATCGGGCCAGGAATTCCAGCAGTTCTTTCAACTAGACGATTCCTTTAATACTGAAGAGTTTGCGCACCGTATCGGAAGGTTGAGCGCCGGTCTTGAGCCATTCCTTGGCCTTCGCCTCGTCCACCACGATCTCCGAGGGATCGGTCAGTGGATTGTAGAAGCCGATGCTCTCGATGAAGCGTCCGTCACGAGCCCGCCGAGAGTCGGCCACTACGATGCGGTAAGTGGGATGTTTCTTACTGCCCCTCCGTGCCAGTCGTATCGCTGTCGCCATTAGTCACCTCCTCCGCTTCAACTCGGGTTTCCGAACATCTGGAAGGGATTCTTCGGCATCCTGCCCGATCCCAACTGCTTCATCATCTTCTGGACCTGCTTGAACTGATTGAGCAACTGGTTGACGGAATGGATATCCGAACCCGCCCCTGCGGCGATGCGCTTGCGGCGGCTACCGTTGATGAGATCAGGATGGCGGCGTTCCTCAGGCGTCATGGAGAAGATGACCGCCTGAATCTTGTCGAACGCCGTGTCGTCGACCTGCAGACCCTTCAACTTGTTGGAAGGGATGCCGGGGATCATGCCGAGCAAGCTCGTGAGGGACCCCATCTTGCGCACCTGCTGAATCTGGTCGAGAAAGTCGTCGAAGGTGAAGGTGTTCTTGCGCAGCTTCTGCTCGAGCTCCCGCGCCTTCTTCTCGTCAATGGTCTTCTCGGCCTTCTCGATGAGCGACAGGACGTCACCCATTCCCAGGATCCGCGAGGCCACCCGGTCGGGATGGAAGTATTCGAAGTTGTCGAGCTTCTCGCCGCTGCTGGCGAACTTGATGGGCTTGCCGGTGACAGCGCGGACCGACAAAGCCGCGCCTCCGCGGGCGTCCCCGTCCATCTTGGTGAGGATAACCCCATCGAACTGCACCCGCTCCTGAAACTGGAGCGCCACGTTGACGGCGTCCTGCCCGGTCATGGCGTCCAGGACCAGAAGGATGTTGTGCGGCTTGACGGTGTTGCGGATGCGGGCGATCTCGTCCATCAGTTTCTCGTCGATATGCAGACGCCCGGCAGTGTCGACGATGAGGACGTCGCGACCCTTGGTGCGGGCCCACTCCACCCCATGCTTGGCGATGTCCACCGGATCGGCTTTGGTGCCCTCGTCGTACACGGGCACGCCCAGCTGATCGCCCAGGGTCCTGAGTTGGTCGATGGCCGCGGGGCGATACACGTCCCCCGCCACCATTGCCGGGCTTTTGCCCTCGGAGAGCAGGAACTTGGCCAGCTTGCCGCAGGCCGTGGTCTTGCCCGATCCCTGTAGGCCCACCATCATGATCACTGTCGGCGGGCGCGGGGAGAAGGTCAGTTTGGTGGAGGACGACCCCATGATGGCCGTAAGCTCTTCGTTCACTATCTTGATGAACTGCTGCACCGGACTGAGGCTCTCGAGGACCTCGGCGCCCAGCGCACGCTCCTTGACCCTGTCGACGAACTGCTTGACCACCTTGAAGTTGACGTCCGCTTCGAGCAGCGCGAGGCGGATCTCGCGGGCGGCCCGCTCCACGTCCTTCTCCGTGAGCTTGCCCTGGCCCTTGAGGCCGTCCAAAGCGGTCTGCAGCTTATCTGAAAGGGATTCGAACACCTGTCACCTTGTCGTCGCAGGGTGCTTCAAGGGCACCGCTTCGCGGCGGCCTTTCCCGGGCCGCGAATGAGGCAGTTTACTCGCCGCGATAACTCCCGTCAAACCGCGGACCGGCGAAGCTCCCTCCGCGGACGCCGCGGAGACGGCAGGCGACGCGAGGCGGCAAGCCGCTGCTCAGCCCCGGCCCAACGAATCGTCGAAGAGCATGGAGGCGAACTCGAGCGGGTCGAAGGGCTGTAGGCTCTCCAGCTTCTCCCCCGTGCCGATGAGCTTGATGGGAAGGTTCAGCTCATGAGAGACGGCCAAGGCGATGCCCCCCTTCGCCGTGCCGTCCATCTTGGTCAGTACCACCCCGGTCAGATCTACGGCCTCCTTGAACATCCGGGCCTGGATGAGGCCGTTCTGCCCGGTGGTCGCGTCGATGGTCAGCAGGCATTCGTGCGGCGCGTCCGGCATGCGCTTCTTGATGACGCGCGAGACCTTCTCGAGCTCCTTCATGAGGTTCACCTGCGTATGCAGGCGTCCCGCGGTGTCGATGATCACGACGTCGGCCTTGCGGGCTTCCGCCGCGGCCAGCCCATCGTAGACGACCGCTCCCGGGTCGCCCCCACGCTCGTGCTTGACCACCTCGCAGCCCACCCGCTTGCCCCACTCGCTGAGTTGCTCCACCGCCGCGGCCCGGAACGTATCGCCCGCCACGAGCAGCGGCTCTTTGCCAAGCTGCTTGAGATGCCAGGCGATCTTACCGATGGTGGTGGTCTTGCCTGTGCCGTTCACACCGACCATGAGGATGACAGCGGGGGAGTGAGCCACGTCTATCCGCCGGTCGTCCTGGCAGAAATGCTCGGCGGTGATCTCGCGCAACCTGCGGAGCAGACCGGCCGAGTCCTTGATCTCCCCGGCGTTTGCCTCGCTTTCGAGCTTCTCCACGATGGAGACCGTGGTATCGACGCCCACATCCGCGTAGATGAGCGCCTCCTCGATCTTCTCCCACAGCTCCTCGTCGAAGCGGTCGAACATGACCGAGGCGAACTGCTGCTGCAGCGCCTTGCGGCTCTTGGAGAGGCCGTCCTTGAGCTGGGACAGCCAGCCGCCCCGTTTTTGTTGTTCCACGTCCACAGGGTCCGGTACCGTGCCACCGGTCACGCCTATGAACACTTCCGACCAGTTGTGGCTCAACTCTCTAGGCTCCCTTCGCTGCCGTCAATCTCCTGGAAAGGATGTGGGAGGTACCGTCGCTCTCGAGCGTCACGCCGTACAGCGTGTCGGCCACCTCCATGGTCTGTCGCTGATGGGTGATGATGATGAACTGAGTCCTGTCCCGGTATCTCCTTACCAGAGAGAGGAAACGGCGGATATTGACGTCGTCGAGTGAGGCTTCCACCTCGTCAAGGATATAGAACGGGCACGGCCGAGCCAGAAAGAGCGAGAACAGGAAGGCGATGGCAGCCATGGCCTTCTCGCCCCCGGACAGAAGGCTGAGGCTGCGCGGCGACTTGTTCGCGAACTTCACCTCCAGGCCGATCCCCCGGACCGGTGGTCTGGAGTCATCGGTTCCGATCTCATCGAGTCCCCCCTGCGCCCCCTCCTCGTTCGGCGCGGAGGCCGCGGGCGCTTCAACCAGCTTCAGACTTCCCTTGGCACCGGGGAAGACGGTGGCGATGACCGCGGAGAAGTTCTCCTTGACCGTCTCGAAGATGCCCGCGAACGCCGTCTCGATGTGTTGATCGAGGTCCGAGACGACCTCCTCGAGCTGGGTGAGCGAGGCCTCCAGGTCGCGCCGCTGCTCCGCCAGAAACTCGGCGCGCTGCTCCAGCTCCGCGCACTCTTGCTCGGCCAAAGGGTTGACCGGCCCCAGCCGGTCCAGACGGCGTGCCGCTCGTTCCTCGGCGGCCGCCAGCAGTTCGAGGTTCTCCCCCGAGATCTCAGCCGGCGTCACGGAGCGTGGTGCCAGATGTTTGCGCCGTAACTCGGTAAGCTCTTCTTCCACCAGAGCCAGCCGCTCCTCCTGGCGGGCCTGGCCGACCTGGAGTTCGGTCAGCCGGGTCCCGAGGGTCTCGTACTTCTGCTGCAATCCGGTCTCGGAGCCCGCTGTGTCGCGCATGAGGCGCGCGGCGCCCTCAGCCGCCGCGCGCGCCTCCTCGAGTCTAGCTTCGTAGACGGTCTTCACCAGCCGGCCGTGCTCGGTCACACGATCGACTGAGGCCAGAAGCTCCGCGAGCAGCGGAAGGTACCGTTCGAGAAAGGCTGAGCGCCGTTCCCACCGGCCTACCGCCGCCACGGCCGCGTCCCTCTGGGCCGACAGACGTTCTCGCTCGCCCTCTCGGGCCCGGCAGCGCTCACGCAGCCTCACCTCTACCAACCCCGCCTGGCCCTTCTTCTGCTCGAGGATGGTGACGGTCTCGCGCAGCCGTGTCAGGCGGGTCTGCATCGCCCTCAGTTCGGCCCTTGCCCCGTCCAACTCGGACTCGCGGCTGACGATCCTCTCCTCCACCTGGACCAGATCGGCAGCCAGCCCATCGGCCAGACCGCTATCGCTCTCTCCTCGAGCAAGGAGTTCGGCCCACTCCAGGCCTGCCTCCTCCCGGCGCCGCCTGCAAAGGTCATCATCATTCCTGCGCCCGGCGAGATCACGCTCGGTCTCGTTCAACCGAGCCTGGGCCTCGCGCACGAGCAGATCGGTTCGTTCCAGTTCGGCTGCGGCTTCCCCGGCGGCGGCCCGCGCATCCTCACCAGTCTGAAGGAGGATCAGCCGCTCGCCCGCGACCGCCTGTAGCTCGTTTCGCGCTCGAAGAAGCGTCTCCACCCCCATCTCACGGCGACGGGCTACATGCGCCCCGCCGTGCAGCATCTCACCTCGACGGTTCACCAACCGGTAGGGTCCCCGGCTTGCAGCCACGTCCGCGAGACTCAGACGAGTATCTCGTACGATGACGGCGGTGGGAGGCAGGAGCCCACGCAAGGTCTCAATGATCTCGGACGGGCCGCTGACGAGCTCCCACAGATCCCTCGTGCCGACCGGGGCCGCGCGGCCGGCGGCGCCACCCCGCCGGTCGCCCTCGAGCACGATCGCCTCGACGACCTCGTCACCCTCGAGCACCAGCCGGACATCCTCCGACACCCCCAGTACGACGGCCTGAACCAGAGGCCCGAGTGCGGCTGCCACCGCTCTTTCGTAGCCCGCCTCCACCTCGATCGACTCGGCCAGGAGGCGGCAGCCATCGCTGCGAGCCATCAATTCCCGGGCGCCGGGCGACGTTCCCTCACGGCGCGCCACCAGATCCTCGAGCACGCCCCGCCGAGCTTCGATGCCGCCGAGCGCCTCCGCGACTGACGTTTCCCGCCGGGCGGCCTCCGAGCTAGCGCTACGCGCGGCATCGCGCGCGGCCGTGGCCACCCGCAATTGGGTCTCGGCGGTCCGCACAGCCTCCTCCCCCACGCGCAGGGCCTCCGCATGCCCGGCCGCTTCGGCCTCAAGCGACGCCACTCGGGCCTGTATCTGCTCGGTCAGCGCCGCCAGCTCGGCGTCGATGCGTCGCCGTGCCTCGATCTCCCGGCGCAGGAACTCCCGGTCCTGCAGGGCTCGAGACCTTGTGGATTCCATCTCGAACGCCGCGTCCTTCAGCTCGTCTTCCGCCGCCGCCGCCCCCCGGAACTCGGCGACCACGCTATCCAGCGCGGAGCGAAGGACTTGACCCCACCCACCTACCCGTTCCAGCCGGCTCTCGTCTGCAGTCCGCTCCGTCACCTCCGCGAGCCTTCGCCCAAGCACATCCGCATCAGCTCGGGCCGTCTCCAGACGCCTGCGGGCGCGATCCAAGTCCGCCTCGATGCGGGCAAGGCGCTGGCGCAGCGACGTCGCCTTGCCCTGCAACTGCTCCGCCTCGACCGCTAAGCGGTGATGGACCGCTCCCACCCGCTCCCTCTCCTGAAGAGCGGACGCGAACCTATCCTCCTCGGTGGCTCTCCCCCGACGCAGCCCCGAGAGCTCTGCCTCGATCGCGGCGCGCTCTTCCTCCAACCCCTTCAGTTCAACTTCAGTCCGGCCGGACGCTTCCCGGGCGGAGACGGCCTGGGCCACCAGGAACCGACTCTTGGCCAGAGCCCACTCCTCCTTCGCTTCCGCGAACCGTCCCGCCGCGGCCGCCTGCTGGCGCAGGGGCCTGAGGGCGTTCTTGACCTCGCGCTCGATATCGGCCATACGGAGCAGGTTCTGCCGGGTCTTCTCAAGCTTGACCTGCGCCCGCTCTCTCCTCTTCTTGAACCTACCGAGGCCGGCGGCCTCTTCGATCATCGCGCGGCGGACTTCCGGGGTGGAATTGAGCAGCGCTTCCACCTTGCCCTGGCTGATCACGCTATGCATCTCCCGCCCGATGCCCAATCCGGCCACGAGATCCTGCACGTCCAGCAGACGACACAGGCTGCCGTTCACCCGGTACTCGGAGCCGCTCTCGCGCTCAAGCCGCCGCGTCAGCTCCACCTGACCGGCGTCGATGGGCATGGAACCCTGCTCGTTGTCGAAAACCAGACTCACTTCGGCGACCGCGCTCGAACGGCGGCCGTCAGGACCGGAGAAGATGACGTCCTGCATGCTGCGGCCCCTCAGACTGCCCGGACTCTGCTCTCCGAGAACCCACAGCACGGCATCGGCTATGTTGCTCTTGCCACTGCCGTTCGGCCCGATGATGACCGTGACGCCCGGCTCGAAAGCCAGCTCGGTCGGCCTTGCGAACGTCTTGAAACCCCGCAATCTGATCGACATGAGCCGCGGCGACTCAGCCACGAGTACCCCCGGTGGAATCCCGATCGGGACCAGCGACCGGAGGGCCGGCCAGCGCCTCCTGGGCTGCTGCCTGCTCACTCATCTTGATCGTCGTGCCCGTTCCCCGGCCGCGCGCCACCCCGTCTATCGCGACCTCAGACGTGAAGCTGCGCGCGTGCGCGGGGCCGGTCTCTTCGACCAGACGGTACACCGGCTGCTGCCCGCGGGGAGCGAGTAGTTCCTGCAACGCGGTCTTGTGATCGACGTGAGCGGTGGCAGCGTACTGTATCTGCTCCTCGAAGACCGCGATGACGGCCGGTCGGGCACGCTCAAAGCCATACTGAAGATAGACGGCACCGATGAGCGCCTCCAACACATCTCCCAGCATGCTGGGGCTCCGCACTGCTTCTCGCCGCTTACGCTCGGAGGCAGGGGCGTGTTCGAGGACGAGAGAAGCCACTCCGATCTTCTCCGCGACCTGCACGCAACTTGCGCGGCTGACCACGAACGCCTTCAAGCGAGCGAGGCCGCCCTCTTCCCGGTCGGGAAAGCGACTGTAGAGTGTCGACGCGATGGCCAGGCCAAGAACGCTGTCGCCCAAGAATTCAAGGCGTTCATACGATCCGGTGCGTTGCCCCACCCACGAGGAATGAGTAAGGGCATGCCGACGAAGCTCGGGAGAGAGTGAACTGACGAGGTCCATCAGCGTGGCGCCGGCACGAGCGTCGACCGCCGCCCCGCTCTGGGACGGGCCGGCCCCGGACTGGTCCCCACCCGCGGACACCAGTCTCCGGAACGACGCGGGGACTGCCCGCCACAGCGCCGGCAGTCCCCGCATTCCAGTCCTTTCCTCCGGACGGATGCTAGCTACGGGCGGCGATGAAGTCGACGGCCTCGCCGACCGTGGTCAGTGCCTGGGCTTCTTCATCCGAGATCTTGATGCCGAACTGGTCTTCAAGTTCCATGATCAGCTCGACCAGATCCAGACTGTCGAGCTGAAGGTCATCCTGGAACGTGGCGTCCAGCGTCACCTTGGCGGGATCCGCGTCGACCTGATCTGCCAGGATGTCGCGCAACTTGGCGAGGATCTCGTCTTTGCTCATCTGTTGCTCCTTACCGGAAATCACGGGACGATAGCCGCGTTCAACTCCGCGACGCGGCCATTGTATCAACGAGGCTCAAGAAGCGGCAGAGCGCTCCATTTCGGTGCGAACGGCGGGCAGTACTCCTTTGCGCAGCGCTTCCGCTCCCAGAAGGAGCGCGTTGGCGATCGCCCGGCGCGTCGAGTTGCCGTGGCAGATAACGACCAGACCCCGCACACCGAGCAGATAAGCGCCACCGACCTCGTCCGGATCGAGTGCCGTTCGCAATCCGCGCAGGGCCGGTCGCAGCAGCATCCCTCCGGCCTTGGCCCGCATCCCGCTGTCGGCCGCGCCCTTGATCCGGGTGAAGAACGCCGACGCGCAGCCCTCGAGCAACTTTAGGGCCACGTTGCCAGTGAAGCCGTCGGTGACCACCACGTCGGCGACGTTGCTGAGCAGGTCCCGACCTTCCACGTTGCCGACGAAGTTGAGTCCGGAGTCGCGAAGGAGCGCATGAGCCGCCTGAGCCAGTTCGCTCCCCTTGCTATCCTCCTCGCCGATGTTCAGCAATCCCACGCGGGGAGCGGGAAGCCCGATGACGGTCCGGGCGTAGGCGCTCCCCAGAACGCCAAACTCGAGCAGATGTTCAGGCCTGCAGTCGGCGTTCGCCCCCGAATCCAACAGCACCACCGGACCCGCGAGTCCCGGCAAAGTGGTCACGATGGCCGGGCGACGGACACCGCTCATCCGCTTCACCACGAGCAGCGCCGCCGCAAGCATCGCTCCGGTGTTACCCGCGGACACGAAGCCTTGCGAGCGGCCTTCGACCACTGTCCTCGCCCCCACCACGATGGAAGAGTCGAGCATGGCCTTGACTGCCGCCGCAGGTTCGTCGTGAAAGCTGATGACTGTAGCGCTCGGAACCAATTCGATGTTCGGGTGGTCAGAAGTACCGATGAGGGGCTCCACGATCTCGGGCCGCCCGACGAGCAGTACCCGAAGTCCAGCGGAGGCCGCGAGAAGCGCACCGGCGACGATCTCTCCGGGAGCGTTGTCGCCCCCCTCTGCGTCGAGCGTCAGCGTGATCGGGCCCTCTTGCACCGCGAGTTCGGGATCCTTGTTCAACCTGGATCTCCCTTGGTCGGA
Organism: uncultured Actinomycetota bacterium; assembly: GCA_963843455.1. GTDB lineage: Bacteria > Actinomycetota > Thermoleophilia > RBG-16-64-13 > RBG-16-64-13 > CAIQPS01. Next base: position 469,057 of record CAWJKE010000007.1, on the reverse strand, counting down.
GGCGGATAGGCAGGCAAAGAGAATGTCTCACAAAGGGCGGCGTTCGGGAAGAAGCGAAACATAAGAAACCTACTTGCCTTACTAAGGATTGGCAGGTATGATGGTGAGAGATATGAGTTGCGTGGGGATTGACGATAGAGCGTAGAACGAGTATTCTGTTGCGGTTTGCGCCGCAAGATGGTATACAAAGAGAAAGCGTAAGTCTTTCACTAGGATAGCAGGGGACCGTGCACAAAGATAGCGATACTTCCACCTTCGAGGCCCGTCCGATAGTCGATGTCCAGGATCTCTTGCTCGCCGGACAGGAACGGGGCTACGTCACCAGCGAGGAGATCATGGCGCTGGTCGAAGACTTCGACATGACCATGGAGGAGATCGAGGACCTCTACTCGCAGCTCTTCGATCAGTCCATCGAGATCTACGAGCAGAGCCCGGTGAGCCAGGGCGTGCTGGAGACAGTCGAGCCGACCCTTGATCTGTCGATCCAGACGGTCACCCACGACCCGCTCCGCCTCTACCTCAAGGAGGCCGGGGAGATCCCTCTCCTCACCAAGAACGAGGAGATCGAGCTGGCCAAGCGCATCGAGGCAGGTGACAAGCGCGCGAAAGACCGGATGATCCAGTCCAACCTGCGCCTGGTCATTTCCATCGCCAAGAACTACTACACCCAGGACATGGATCTGCTCGACCTCATCCAGGAGGGCAACACCGGGCTGATCCGTGCGGTGGAGAAGTTCGACTACCGCAAGGGTTACAAGTTCTCCACCTACGCCACCTGGTGGATCCGGCAGGCCATCACTCGGGCCATCGCCAACCAGGACCGCAATATCCGCATCCCGGTGCACATGATCGAGAAGATCAACAAGATGGTCCGCACCGAGCGGAAGCTGCTCCAGGAAACGGGCAAGGAGCCCAACGACGACGAACTGGCCTTCGAGTTGGGCATCGACCCGCAGGAAGTGCAGGAGATGCGCAAGATCGCGCAACGCACCACCTCCCTCGAGACCCCCATCGGCGACGAGGAAGACGCGGAACTGGGCGACTTCATCGAGAACTCCAGCACACCCGATCCGGCCGACGTGGTCTCCAGCATCATCGCCAAGGAGAGCCTCGACCGGGTGCTGAAGGCCATGGACGAACGCGAGCGCAAGGTGGTCGAGCTCCGGTTCGGCCTCAAGGGCGAGCATCCGCGGACGCTGGCCGAGGTCAGCTCCCGCTTCAACGTCAGCCGCGAGCGCATCCGGCAGATAGAAGCCAAGGCGCTCGAGCAGATCAAGGCCTCGGAGGAGATCCGGGCCATGAGGGAGTCGGCCTAGGGTCCACTCTTAAGCGGAATTCCCTCCCCCCCATCGTCATGAAGGCGCGCCCGCGGGCGCGCCTTTTTCGTTGGGCCGTGCTCGCTTGACGCTAGTATGCATGGCGTTGTACTGTGTTTAACGTAGTACCATTCTCAGCGTGGCACGAGCCGTGACGGAGTCAGCGGTGGACTATACCGACCAGTGGTTGATCCAGGTGAGGAAGGGCGTGGTCGAACTCCTCGTCCTCAGGCTGCTGACCCTCACCGGCGAGCTCCACGGCTACTCGATCGTTAAGGAACTTCTGTCCCTTGGTCCCCTGGTCGCGGGCGAGAGTACCGTCTATCCCGTCCTCAAGCGCTTGGAGGCCGACGGACTACTGGTCTCACATTGGGCGGCCTCTGACTCGGGTCCTCCACGCAAGTACTACGCACTGAGTAGTGAGGGCACCGCCTTTCTCGCAGACGCCCAGCGCGAATGGGAAGCGCTTGTTCAATCCGTGAGCCGTCTGACCAAGGAGGACAGCGATGGGCAAGAGGACACCTGACACTGCCACCGAGACCGAACGCTACCTCCAACAACTGGCCGACGGCCTTGACGCGCTTGCTCCGGCCGACCGGACGGAGGTACTGGCCGAAATCCGCAGTCACATCGCGGACGCGACTGCGGAGTCGGGCGGAGACGAGGCCCTGGCTCTCGCCGGATTCGACGGGCCTGACCTTCTAGCCACCCGGATCCTCCAGGAGCGGGGCCTGATCACTGAAGTCCAAGGCCTTCCCAGCGCCCCGGGATGGATGCGGTGGGCCGCGGTTATCATGGACGCCACCCGCTGGCTCCTGCTTCTCTGGGTACTCATCAGTGCGGTACTCCTTTTTCCTTTCGACGGAGGGCGCTCGACACTCGTCTTCGCGCTCGCCTGGGCGTGGGTGGCCGCGGTCCTCGCTCTGACCGTGTGGTGGTGGGTGCGGAAACGGCGACAGCGCGGTCACATAACCACAGGCATGAACATCATGGGGCTCCGACGAGTGCGCGTGGGCGGCAACACCCGTTTGGTTCTCGCCACAGACCTTGGGGAGTCACGGCGAGGAAAGGGGGAGCTTGTCGCCGCCGGCCTCTGGGCCCTGATGCTCCTCCTAGTGCTGGGGGTCTTCGCCTTTGGCTTGGTGAACTGGGCACGGAGCAACGCCGAAACCAACCGGCAGCAGAACGTGCAGCAGGCGGCCCGAGATGTGCTCGACGCCGAGAGAGCCGTTACCGGAGTGTACACCGCCGCGTTGGAAGGCACGCTCGCTGGCGACTCGTTCAGCCCTGAGGCCGTGTCCGGGGCGGCCGAACTGGTTGCCCGCCATGCTTCGGGGGCATTCGACAGCTACGACATCGTGGACGTCCAACTCCCCGGCTACAAGCCGATGCCCTCGGACGATAGCCTTGCTGGTTACACCGTGGAGGCGCTCGTCGACGTGGTGGAATTCCACAGAGACGGTGGCGTCCAGGCGACCTACGAGTACAGGGTGGTGAAGCACATCACAGACCTGCGGACGGATGAGAACACGGTGGGCTTCTCCTGGAGATGGCTCATCGAGAGCGTGGGGCGCACCGAAGGATAGGCCGACTGACCGACCGGCCGCGCGAATCATGCCGGCAGCGGGGTCTCCCCTCTGCGGGCCCGCACCGCTTGGGCGACATTGTCGAGAATAAGCTCGGCGACGGTCTCCTTGGGCGCCTTTTCTATGATCACCTCAGAGTCCTTCGAGAGCACACGTACCTCGTTGTAGTCGGAATCGAAGCCGATATCGCTGCGCGAGATGTCGTTGAACACGATCATGTCGAGGTTCTTGCGCTCCATCTTGCCGCGCGCGCGGTCGAGGCCTTCCAGCCCGTACTCCGCGGCGAACCCCACGAGGAACTGGCCCTTGTGGTGCGCCGCCACCTCGCAGAGGATGTCGGTGGTGGCCGCGAGGTCGATGCACCACTCGTCGCGACCCTTGCCTATCTTGCCACCCGTGGGACCGTCGGCCACCCGGTAGTCGGCCACCGCCGCTGCCATTATGAGGATGTCGGTGTCGGGTAGACGTTTCATGACCTCGGCGTGCATCTCGCCGGCGGTGGAAGCCTCTATCTGCCGCACGCCCGGCACCGCGGGCATGTCTACGTTGGCCTGGATGAGATCGACGTGGGCCCCCCGGTCGAAGGCAGCGCGAGCCAGCGCGAACCCCATCTTGCCCGAGCTGCGGTTGCCGATGAAGCGAACCGCGTCGATGGGCTCGCGGGTGCCGCCCGCCGTGATCATCACCCGCAGGCCGCGCAGGTCGCGCTTCCGCTGCACCTGTAGCCGCAATTTCACTTCCGCCACGATGCTGTCCGGGTCGGCCATCCGACCCGAGCCGTAGTCCCCACAGGCAAGCTCGCCCGCGCCCGGCTCCACCACAAACACTCCCCGCTCGCGCAGGAGCAGCACATTGCGCTGGGTGGCCGGGTGCTCCCACATGTTGGTGTTCATCGCGGGAGCCACCACCACGGTCTTGGCGAAGGCCAGATAGATGGAGCTGAGAAGGTTGTCGGCGATGCCGTTGGCCATCTTGGCCAGGGTGTTGGCCGTGGCCGGTGCTATCACCATGATGTCGGCCTGCTGGCTGTCGTCGATATGGGTGATCCGCGACTCGGGGGTGAGCTCGCTGATCTCATCCAGACGGACGGGATGGGCGGAGAGCGTCTCGAAAGTCATGGGCCCGACGAAACGAGTCGCGGCGCGCGTCATAACGACGCGCACATCCATGCCTGCCTTCTGCAGGCCGCGCAGCAACTCGGCAGCTTTGTAAGCGGCTATACCCCCCGTTACCCCAAGGAGTACGACGGGTCGGTCGGCCATCAAGCGCTCCTTGCGGCGAAGACTACCGGGGGACGCGCAGCTTGTAGACGATCTCGCCCCTGGCCGCTTCGGCCATGGCGATGCTCAGATAGTTCTTCTGGAAATTCGCGACCGGCGGAGCAAAGGTGTCCAAGCCACCCCCCTCGCCCAGGCTGTGGTAATAAGAGTTGATCTGACGCGCCCGTTTGGCCGTAACCATGACGGCCGTGTAGCGGTTCGGCTCCTCGATGTCGCCCTCGCGCGCGCCGGCCAAACCTGTGAGGACCTCGTCGACTGTCGGTTTATCCATTCTCTTCCTTGGTCATCCGGATGATTTGCGCGAGCTCTTCGCCAGCCTCGCCGATACTTTCATTTACTATAACATAGTCGAATTGCCGGGGTGCCTGCCAGGCTCCGCTCAACACCGCCGCCATCTCTTCCTTGCCCCTGGCCAGACGGCGCTCGATCGACGCTGCATCGTCGGTTCTTCGCGCCTCCAGTCGCCGCCTCAACTCTTCAAACGAGGGGGGGGTGATGAAGATCATCAGCGCGTGCGGCCGCTTTTCGAGGACCTCGCGGGCGCCTTCGAGCTCGATCTCGAGGATCACGCCCCTTCCGGCAGCGAGATTCTCGTCGACCGCCTTCGCAGGAGTGCCGTAGAAGTGGCCGGCGAAACGGGCCCACTCGAGGAAGTCACCCCTATCGATACTGTTCTCGAACTCTTCGTCAGTCAGGAAGAAGTAGTCGCGGCCCTCCACCTCGTTCGACCGGCGCGCCCGAGTGGTGGCCGAGACGGACAGCACCAAGTCGGGAAAGAGTGGCAGTACCTGCCGGATGAGGGTGCCCTTACCCGCGCCGGACGGGCCGGAGATGACGATGAGCCTGGGGATGACCGCTCCTAGACGGGGAGACTGGGTCAGTTGCCGAGCATGTCAAGCAACTCTTTGCGCTGGCGAGGCGTGAGGCCGTTGACCGTCTTGGACGAGCTGACCCGACACCGCTCAAGGAGCTTGTTGGCCTTGACCCGTCCGTATTTGGGGACGGCCAGGACCAGATCAAGCACCTTCGCCGTGGCCACGCAGGGGGGAGGATCGGACAGGACATCGCTGATGGCGATATCGCCGGTGCGCAGCGCTTCTTTGAGCCGTGCCCGCTCGGACCGGATATCGTTTGCCCTGCGCAACGCGTCCATACGCTGCTGCTGGCTGCGCTCCGGGGTCTGCGGGATCATGCTGATGGGCTGGTTCACAGGCGCCATTATACACACGAGGTTTGCGGACGCAATACGCTTTTTGGCCATCGCCGGAGTGCGGACTTCGGAGCTCCTGAATGCGCCTCAGCAGGGAGAATGTGCGCGGCCACGAAGAACCTCGAGCGTCAGGTTGCGTGTCGCCAACGCCTCTTCCAGCTCGCCGGCAAGCCTCGTGGCGAGCGTGGGTTCGCGGAAGCCGGCCGACCCCACCGCTACCACCCGAGCACCGCAAGAAATGAATTCGAGCACATCTTGGACGGACGCCACCCCGCCCATCCCGATGAGAGGCACTTGCACGCTTTCGAACAGCTCGTACACGGCGCGAAGAGCCAGCGGCTTGATCGCCGGACCCGACAACCCTCCGGTGATGTTGCCCAGATATGGCCTGAGGGTCCTCCGGTCGATGACAAGCCCCTTGTAGGTGTTCACCGCCGCGATGGCATCCGCGCCTGCCGCCTCGGCCGCCCGCCCAATGACGCCGATATCGGTGACATTGGGCGTGAGCTTTGCCACCAGAAGACCGGGCCACACCTTTCTGACCGCCGAGACCACCTGTCCGGTCTCCCCCGAGTCACTGCCTATGGAGGCACACCCTGTATGCACGTTGGGGCAGGAGATGTTCAGCTCAAGCCCGGCCCTTGCCGGCCAGCCGTCGCCCAGTACGGCGGCGAGCGCGTCGCGCAAACCCGACGCCAGTCTCACATACTCCTGGAGTGAGAACCCCCCGACGCTCAAAATCAACGGGCAGGGGAGCTCAAGAAGGCGCGAAAGTAGGCCGGCCACGAATGCTTCTAGGCCCTCGCCGGACAGACCTATGGCGTTGACCATCCCTGCCTGCGTCTCGAGTATGCGCGGCGGCGGGTTGCCGGTGCGGGCCCCAACGGTGATCGTCTTGGGCACGTAAGCGGCCACGGGTGGGTGGGCGAGAATCTCGGGACCGAGAACCCCCGCCAGCTCAAAGATCTCCATGGTGCCCGAAGCATTGATGAGCGGATGCTCGAGCCGGAGCGGGCCCAAGCGGACCGAGAGGTCAGGCCGCCCGGCGGACGGCGGGGTGCTCGCGCCGTTCATAGTTCCACCGCTTCGGCGGGGAAGACCGGGCCCTCGCGGCACACTCGGGCCGTCGTACCGTCGACGAGCGGGATGACGCAACCATGGCACGATCCGACGCCACACGCCATCCCGGCCTCGAGGCTGAACCACGCCTGCACGCCGGGAACCGCGCCGCAGCTCCGGGCCACGGCGGCGCTCATGGCCCACGGCCCGCAAACCGCGACGCGATCGCCAGGACGCAGCTCACGCTGAAGGGTCTCGGTAACCCTCTCGGCCCTGCCGAGACTGCCGTCCTCGGTGACCACTTCCGTACGGCACTTCACGCCCCGCTCTCGCAGAGCCGCGGCCGCGTCGATGACCGGTCGGGCGCCGGCCGCTTGGGCGGCATCGCGGAAACCGAGCAGAACCAGGACTTCGGCGGCTTGGGCGGTTGGGCGGCCGTCCTCGACCCCCAGCCGCGCAAGAAGTAGCGGGAACGGCGCGGCGCCGACCCCGCCGGCCACCACCACGAGCCGGGACGCGCTGGTAGTGAGCGCCTCCAGATCGAATCCATTGCCGAGGGGACCGAGGACCCACACAGCGTCGCCCGGGCGCAGCCCGCACAGTTCGAGGGTGCCGGCTCCTACCGGAGCGATCAACAGCGAGACCGACTCTCCTTCCTCGAAGGACACGGACAAGGCACGGCCCAGGAAGCAGCACGAGTCTTCGGCCTGAAGGAGGGCGAACTGGCCCGGGCGCGCGCCCAGCCAGCCGGGGACTTCCAGCGTGAGCCAAGTCAAACTACCGACGGCCCGGCTGGCAACCACCCGGGCGAGCAGGCGCCCGGCCCGCAAGCCATCGGCCTGCGCTCCGGCTTTCGGAGCCTGAGCGGTCACACCGCTTCCCCGGCCACTCGACCCTTGGCAGCGGTCGCGAGCCGGGCGTGGAGATCCTGAAGGCACACGACACTGATCTCCCGCCGATTGTGGTCGTTGGCGATGGCCTGCACGGCCGCGTGGGCGGCGGCGGCGTTGGTCATGGTGGCCACCCCCTGGCGAAGAGCGGCGCGCCGGATCTCGTAGCCGTCGGACCGGGCACCGCGGCCCCGGGGAATGTTGATGACCATGTCGATTTGGCCGGCTTCGATCAGATCGACCACTGTAGTGACCGTTTGGGCCGTCTCGCCGTCGCCCGATCTCTCGCGAGCCGCCTCCAGATCCGCCCGCATCTGCAGACCCACGGTGTGTTTGAGCACGGACTCCGAGTCGATGCCATTGAGCACGAGGGTCCTGTGTGTCCCCTCGGTGGCCAAGATGCGGAAGCCCAGAGTGCTGAGCATCAGCGCCATGAGGACGACCGTATCCTTCTCGGCATCGGCCACCGAGATGAAGATGGATCCCTTCCGGGGCAGCCGGTCGCCGGCGGCGAGAGACGCCTTGGCGAAGGCCTCGGGAAAACTCGTCCCTACCCCCATCACCTCTCCGGTGGATTTCATCTCCGGACCGAGCGTGGTATCGACGCCTGGGAACCGGGGAAAAGGCAGAACGGCTTCCTTGACCGCCACGTGCTCCAGGTCGCGCCGGCAAGGCACCCGGCCGGCGGCTATCGATTCGTCCCAGCCGGGAAGGTCCAGGTCGCGTAGCTTCTGTCCTGCGATGACCCGGGTGGCCATCCGGGCCAGCGAGACGCCGGTCGCCTTGCTTACAAAAGGTACTGTACGGCTACCCCGAGGGTTGACCTCGAGCACATAGATGCTCGCTCCCCCGTGGTCGCTCTGCTGCACCGCGTACTGCACGTTCATCAGACCCACCACACCCAGCTCCCGAGCGAGGGCCGCGGTCTGCTCCTCGATGCGCCACACCGCGGCTTCGCCAAGCGACACAGTGGGGATGACGCAGGCGGAGTCGCCGGAGTGTATACCGGCTTCCTCTACATGCTGCATTACAGCGCCGATATACACGTCCTCTCCATCGCAGAGGGCGTCCACGTCGATCTCGGTGGAGTGTTCGAGAAAGCGGTCGATGAGAACGGGGTGGCGCGGCGAAGCCTTCACCGCCGTCCTCAAGTAGCGCTGGAGACTTTCCTGGTCGTAGACGATCTCCATCGCTCGACCCCCCAGGACATAGGAGGGCCGCACCAGGACCGGGTAGCCGATGCGCTGGGCCACGGCCAGCGCCTCCTGCTCATTGCGAACAGTGCCGAACGGTGGAGCCTTGAGGTCGAGCTTTCGCAACACCTCGCCGAAGCGCTCCCGGTCCTCGGCCAGGTCGATTGCGTCCTGCGAGGTGCCTAGGATAGGGACTCCGGCGGCATGGAGCCGCTCGGCTATCTTCAGCGGCGTCTGTCCCCCGAACTGTACGACGACTCCCTTGGGCCTCTCGTTCTCGATGATGTTGAGAACGTCCTCGAACGTGAGCGGTTCGAAGTACAGGCGGTCGGAAGTATCGTAGTCGGTGGAGACCGTCTCGGGGTTGCAGTTGACCATGATGGCCTGATAGCCCAGCTCGCGCATCTCCTGGACCGCGTGCACGCAGCAATAGTCAAACTCGATACCTTGGCCGATCCGGTTGGGCCCGCTCCCCAGAATGATGACCGATTCCTTGTCGGGGACGGGTAGTGCCTCGTTCTCCTCCTCATAGGTGGAGTAGAAGTACGGCGTGTACGCCTCAAACTCGGCCGCACAGGTGTCGACGGCCTTGTACGTGGGGATGATGCCATCGGCGATACGTCGCTCCCGGACCTCCGGCTCGGTGGCCCCCAGGAACCGGCCGATGAGTTCGTCACTGAACCCCAGCCGCTTGGCGTGCCACATCTCCTCTCGCGGGAGGACGACAAGACCACCCTTCTCAGCGTACGACTTAAGGTGATTCTCAGCCTCCACGATCTCCCGGAATTCTTCCAGGAACCACTCATCGATGAGGGTGGCCGCAAACAAGGTCTCGAGGGTCACGCCCCGGCGGTATGCTTCGAGGATCAGGTCGTAGCGCTCCGCCGAAGGGATGGCGATCATGGCCACAAGAGCGTCGTTGTCGTTCGGGATGTCAGGCCTGACGTCAAGCTCCCGGGAGCGCATGGATTTCTGGAAGGCCTCCTTGAAGGTCCGGCCGATAGCCATGTTCTCGCCCACACTCTTCATGTGAGTGGTGAGGCGGGCGTCGGCCATCGGGAACTTCTCGAACGCCCAGCGCGGGGTCTTCACCACCACGTAATCGATGGTGGGCTCGAAACACGCCGGAGTCTTGCGAGTGATGTCGTTGGCGATCTCGTCCAAGGTGTAGCCCACGGCCAGCTTGGCCGCGATCTTCGCGATGGGGAAGCCGGTGGCTTTGGAGGCGAGTGCCGAGGAGCGGGACACCCGCGGGTTCATCTCGATGACCACCAGCTCATCGGTCTCGGGGGAGAATGCGAACTGGATGTTGGACCCTCCCGTTTCCACCCCGATAGCGCGGATGATGGCGAGCGACGCGTCGCGGAGGCGCTGGTATTGGACGTCGGTGAGGGTCTGCTGGGGCGCTACCGTGATGGAGTCGCCTGTGTGCACGCCCATCGGGTCGATGTTCTCGATGGAGCACACGATCACCACGTTGTCCTTGAGGTCGCGCATCACCTCGAGCTCGAACTCTTTCCAACCGATGACGCTTTCCTCGAGGAGCACCTGGTGCGTGGGCGACGCGTCCAACCCCGCCTTGACGACGCTGTCGAACTCCTGCTCGGTCGTCGCTACCCCTCCCCCGTGCCCGCCAAGCGTGAAGCTGGGCCTGATGATGAGAGGAAGGTGCAAGCCATCCTCAAGTGCCGCTCGAGCCTCGCGGACACTCCTCACAACAGCGCTCTCGGGGACCCGCAGACCGATGGAAGCCATGGTCGTCCGAAACTCGTCCCGCGCCTCGGCCCGATGTATCGCGGCGTAGTCGGCCCCGATCAACTCGACGCCGTACCTCTCCAGGGTCCCATCCTCAGAAAGGGCGACCGCCAAGTTGAGCGCCGTCTGCCCGCCGAGAGTGGGCAGAAGGGCATCCGGACGCTCGACCTCGATGATCTTGGCCACCACCTCGGGGACGAGCGGCTCGATGTAGGTGCGGTGGGAGAACGAGGGATCGGTCATGATGGTGGCGGGGTTCGAGTTGACCAGCACGACCTCGAAGCCCTCTTCCATCAGGACCTTGCAGGCCTGTGTGCCCGAGTAGTCGAATTCGCACGCCTGCCCGATGACGATGGGGCCAGAACCAAGCAGGAGAATCTTCCGGATATCGGCGCGGCGGGGCATGCGTCAACCACTCATCCTTTCGGGCTCACAGGCCTCGATTAAAGGTCGCCTAATCGTAGCGCATCAATTGGGGAGTGGGAAGGCGCGGCAGTGTCCGCAGCTGGCGACGGAGTCAAGGAGAGGCGCGACGAGTCGCATGCATCTCCTGCTCGAGAAACCAGGAGCGACCCTCGTCTGACGAGACTTCTCCCAGCCAGACGAAGGAGTCTGGGGTCATCTCGGTGAAGCTCCATCGTAGGTGCCTGCCGGACGCCAGGTCGACACCCTCCTGGACGATCCTATCCCCGACTTCACGGCCCTTGAGGTGTACGAACTCTCGCGCAGCGGGCTGCATCCAGAAGATGTGCCAGACATCCAAGACTCTGTCGTAGCAACGCAACGTCGTCCCGAATCGATCTGAAGGCATCCCGGTGGCGAACAATACGTCCTGCATCGCGCGACCGCCGAGGATCCAGGCGAATTGCCACTCCCCCCTGCATTCGCTTGTGGGTCCCGACTGATCGAACCAGGTGGCGTCGATATCCCAAGAGCCCACGAAGCGTCCGTAGAGCGTCAGCCTATCCGCATCCTCGGCGAAGGGAGCGTTGGCTGTCAAGAGATCGAAGACACTGGGCTGCTTCATGGCCCGCACTCTATCACCCGACGGAGACCGTACGCGCGGGAGACCTAGCTCATGGGGCGCAAATACCTCTCCAGCCGGTCGTAACTCTCGGCCCAGCCGTCCATCATCCCGGTCGCGATGATCGCTTCCCGGATCTCTTTGGAAGGGTATTCGACAACCGTGTGCAGCACCGTCCGGCCCTCCTCCTCCACGAGTGTCAGCGTGTTGAGAGTCTGGACCGGCGCGTCGTCCATCGTCTCGGTATTGACCACCCGCTCGGGCGCCTCCACCAACCGATACTCTCCGCTCATCGAGAACGTCGCGCCATCCGGCCCCTGGTACACGTAGCGCCACGCGCCCCCCGGCCGGAGGTCGATCTCACAGGTGGGCATGGTCCATCCCTCGGGGCCCAGGAGCCACTGTTTGATGTGGCGGCATTCGGTGTGCGCCGCCCACACCAGTTCCCGGGCCGCCTCGAGCGTCCGGTCGGCGACGAGCGTTGTGTCATTCGGTTTTGTGAAAGTCATGGATCCTACGTTAATACTGTCCGTCATCGGGGCTCCTATCGTTTGGTCAACAGTTCTGTCGGCGGCGATGGGCTTGGAGAGGCTATTCCTCGTGCTCCGGCGCGGCAAACGCGAGACCGCCTGCTCGCGCCTTCAGCATGTTCTGCCGGGCGGAGCGCACCAGCGGGTCATCGGGTCCGCGGCCGAGCAGATCGACCCTGGTCCGGTATTCGATGAAAGGCTCACCGGCCAACAGCCAATCAATGGGAGCCTTCATGGCAGGGTCGGATCTTCCATGCCTCTATCCCAGCCTATCCCCCACCCTGAGCCCGGCGCTCGCCGCGAAGTCGGCGGCCGCAACCTTGCCCGATCCGGCCGGCTGCACTCGCTTGACGAAGATGCTGCCGCCGCAACCGAGCGCCAAAAACCCGTCGGCCGAGATCTCCAGGACGGTTCCCGGCGCCTGCGGCCCGCTCAGCGCCCGCCTCTCGCAGTCGAACACCTTCAATTCCGCCCCGTTGAAGGTGGTGACCGCCCCGGGCGACGGGTTGCAGCCGCGAATGACGTTGTAGACTACGCCGACAGGATACGCCCAGTCGATCACCATGCGCCTGCAGATTGGCTCGTACTCACCCTGAGTGAGGTCCTGGACGACCTTTGGCGCATTCCCCGCCTTGACCATCTCGAACGGACTCGAGCAGGGCCTCCACACCGAGGGTGAACAACTTGTTGAAGTACACGGTGCCGATAGTGTCGTCCGGCTCGATGGTCACTTCTTTCTGCAGCAGGATGGGGCCGGTGTCGAGACCATCGTCAGGCCAGAAGACGGAGAGGCCGGTCTTGGTCTCTCCGTTGATGACGGCCCAGTTGATCGCACTCGCGCCCCGGTGGCGGGGCAGCAACGACGGATGATACTGGATGGTTCCCAGTGGCGGGTGATTCAGGATGGTGAGCGGGACGATGTCGGTGACGAAGGCCATGACGTTGAGGTCGGCGCCTAAGGTCTTGTAGTCTTCGAACACCTCCGGGTCGCGCATGCGCCCCGGCTGGCGGACGGGAACGCCGCGCGCCTCGGCGGCTTCGCGGAAGGAGTTGCCCTTGCCGCCGGGAGGGTCCGGAGGCATGTAGACCGCGGCCAGTTCCTCGCCGGCATCGACCAAAGCTCTCAATACCTTCTCGCCGAAAGCAGCCTGCCCGATCAACGCGATCCTCATCTTCCCCTCCTACTCTGGACCTCGTCTCGGGCCCGTCGCGGTCTCGCTTGTTTCTGATTCTAGCCTGTGGCGCCCCGTGTGCCGACTCGACTCATCCGGCCTGTGCCGTTTCCAGCGCCTTCACGCGCTCCAAGGTAGGGGGATGGGAGTAGTTGAGAAACACGTAGAACGGATGCGGGGTCAGGTTGCTCAGATTGTCCTTCGACAGCCGTTTGAGCCCCGAGGCGAGTAGATCCCCCCGCCCGGTGGTCGCCACGGCGAAGCGGTCGGCCTGCCGCTCGTGCCGCCGCGACAGCGCCGCCCCGCCGGCCGAGAGGACCAGTTCCAGGGGCTGTAGCAGGATAGCCACGAAGATCACTCCGGTCCACACGGCCGGCGTGTCGACCCCGAATGCCGTGAACAGCGCGGTCTGGTCGAGGAGGATCGAGAACAGACCCAGGAACAGGCCGGTCTCGAGGGCCGAGACGATGGTCCCGATGAGCACGTGCCGCTTCTTGTAGTGGCCCACCTCGTGAGCAAGAACTGCAACGAGTTCTTCGGTGCTGTGCCGCTCGATCAAGGTATCGAAAAGCGCGATCCTCTTTCTCTTACCGAATCCGGTGAAGAAGGCGTTCCCTTTGCTGGAGCGCCGAGAAGCGTCGATGGAGAAGACGCCCTCCAGGGGGAAGTCCACCCGTTTGGCGTAATCCAGGATGGCGTCTTTCAGCTCCCCGTCCGCAAGCGGGGTGAACTTGTTGAAGAGAGGCATGATGAGCGCGGGCGCCAGGATCTGCATGAGGAACGAGAAAGCGACTACGGCCATCCACGCGTAGATCCAGGCGAATGAGCCTGCATATTCGAACAGAGCAAGGAAGCCGACCACGAGGGGGATGCCTATCGCGGCCCCCACGGCCAGCCCCTTGAGTAGGTCCAGGACGAAGGTGCCCCGCGTGGTGCGGTTGAACCCGAAACGCTCTTCGATGACAAAGACTGCCCAGATGTTGAAAGGAAGACTCAGCATGCCCCGCGCGACCGCAAGAATCAGAAGGAAGAGGAGCCCGGTCCAGACCGGACCAAGACCCCAACCGCGGACGAGTCCATCCAGCCACCCGAAGCCACCGGCAAACCAGAAGGCCAGAAGCACGGCCAGATCGAACATGCTCTCCACGAAGTGGAAGCGGGTGTTGACTCGGGTGTACTCCTGCGAGCGGCGGTACGCCTCCGCGTCATATATGTCGGCGAACTCGGGTGGCAGATCCGGTCGGAGGGCCCTCAGGTTCAGCAGGCGGGCGGTCCAGTTGATCGCCTCGACGACGAGCAATCCGGCGAGCGCGGCGATGAAGTAACCGTTGACCATGGGCGGGGTGACGGCCGCCTACTCCGACTGGTGGAACAGCGAGGGCCAGTACTCGATCCCCTCGAAATCGGTCGAGATGAGCGTGCCCGCGCGGCCCTGGATGATAGCGACCGCGTCCTCCAAGGACCCGATGCCCGCTCGTCCTCCTGTCGCCCGGGCGTAGTCGCACGCCGCTTCGACCTTGGGGCCCATCGTCCCGGCGGCGAACGGGAGACCTTGGAGCCCGTCCGGCGAGGCCCGCTTGATGGCGCGGGCCCGCTCCGTGCCCCAGTCCTGCCAGACCGCCTCGGCGTCGGTGAGCATCAGGAATACCTCCGCCTTGAGCGAGCGGGCGAGCAAGGCTCCGGCGTGGTCTTTGTCGATGACCGCCTCCACCCCTATGAGCACTCCGTCGGCGGTGAGCATGGTCGGGATGCCCCCTCCACCGGTGCAGATGACCACCACACCGCGCTCGACCAGCCACTCCACCACTCTCAACTCGAAGATGCGCAGAGGCCGCGGGGACGCCACCAGCCGGCGGTACTTACCGTTGTCGGGTCCGACGGTCCAACCGTTTTCGCGAGCGAGCCTCTCGGCCTCCTCCCGGTCGTACTGAGGCCCGATCGGCTTGCTTGGCTTCTGGAAGGCCGGGTCGGACGGGTCGACCTCCACCTGAGTGAGGATCGTGGCGAACGGGACTTCCTCGGGAAGAGCGTTACCCAGTTCCTGCTCGATCATGTAGCCGATCATGCCTTCCGATTCGGCGCTGAGGACGTCGAGCGTGTAGGGCTCGACGCCGGTCACCGCGGCCGCTTCGAGAGCGAGCAGGCCCACCTGCGGACCGTTGCCGTGCGTGATGATGAGATTGTGATCGCGGGCGAGCGGCGCGAGCGAGCGCGCCGCCACCTTGACGTTCTCCCGCTGGTTCTGCGCGGTGAGGGGCTCACCCCTCTTGAGAAGAGCGTTGCCTCCGAGCGCGACCACGATCCTCATGCTGCCTCCTCATCCGGTTCGGGTCAGCGCACGTTGGCACCCGCGTCCCGCAGCGCGGCCGCCAACTCGTCCGCCTTCTGCGAACCGAGCAGGATCCGCTTGTCACCTTTGAGCCACAACTGGACGCCCTGGGTGCCGTAGGCGCTGTAGCACTTGCCGCTCTGGCCAGTGCGTATGCCCCAGCCCCCGAACTCTCGCAGGGCCGAATAGTCACGCACCTCTGCGCTCTCGATGTCGGCCAGATCGATACAGGCCTTGTGGAAGGGGTAGAGGCCGACGATCGAGCCGGCCGGGATACACCTCGGTGAACAGTCGCACGACAAGAGCAAAGGCCGGGAATCCGAGGCCGAAGACGATGGCGAGCAGCCAGGCGGCCCAATCGGGGATCGGCTGGCTTCCCTGCGGGTTGTCTCGGATGATCTGCTCGGTGAACTGCCACCAGACCACGAAGGTGACGATGGCGATGGGTACCCAGAACATCCACATCCTGAAGCGCTGCGCTTCCCGGAAGAGGGGTGACGCCCCTTGGCCGGCGTCTGGCGACGCCGGTTGGTCAGACGCCGTTGCTCCCCGTTCCTGCATGCAGAGACTCCTATCGTGAGCTACCGGGGAGTGCAGGCCCGGGTGCGTCAGCCCTCACGCATCGCGAGCGCGCACTCGAGCATGACGTCGTAGAGATCGGCTATGTCGGCTTCGTCCACGCAGGAGTGGGCTACGCGAATGTCGGTATCACTGGCCGAGATCACCCCGACCCCGTAGTCGTTCAGTAGTCTCACCCGGTACGCCTCCGCGTCGACGCCGTGCATCTTGAGGCACATGAAGTACCCCGAGTTGAAGGGATACGGCGTCCAGGACTCGGTGAACTTGGGATCGGCGAGGACTGTCCTGGCGATGGCCGCCCGCCTTTGCAGTACGGCGAACTTCTCCGCCTTCTGCTCGTTGTAGTCGGGGTCGTTCATGGCCCGCATCAACAGCTCCTGAGACACGTTGGGGGAGTTGGAGATGGTGCCTCGGATGCAGCCGCCGGTCTTCTTCTCCAGGGCCTCGTACGCGCCTTGCCCTCCGGCGATACCGTAGGTCATGAAGGCCAGCCGCAACCCCCAGGCGAAGTCCTCCTTGGAGGCCCCGTCGAGTTTGATGGCGAGCAGGCGCGGGTGAGCGTCCGCCAACCGGGTGAAGAGCGACTCCTTCATGACCTCGTCGTCGAAGAAGAGACCGAAGTACGCGTCGTCGCATACGGCCACGATGTCGCATCCACCCTCGGCCGTCTCGACCAGGATGTCCCGGATGGCGTCGGCCTCGGCGGCGGTGATGGAATAGCCCGTCGGGTTGTTCGGGAAGTTGAAGAGCACGATGAGCTTACCCCGGCCCGCGTTGTCGGCGATCGTACGCCGGAAGCCCTCCAAGTCGAGGCCGCCCCGCTCCAAGTCGAGAAGCGGATAGCGGCCGGTCTTGGCGCCCCGCTTGACGGCGAATATCAGCAGATAGTTACCCCACAGCTTGTCCGGCAGAAGGAGCAGGTCGCCCTCGTCCACGAACATGTCGGCCACCGTGCTCAGCCCGTGGGTGATACCACTGGTGACGACAGGCAGGCTGACGGGGGCGTCGCCCAATGACGGGTTCTTCTTCCTGATCTCTTCGCGCCAGGCCTTGCGGATGTCCGCCCGCCCCGCGGAAGGGGCGTACGGCAGGACCGCGTCCGCGCCCAGGTCGGAAAAGTGGCGCATGATCGAGTCGAGCCCCATGGAGCGCTTGGCCTCCCGGGCTTCGCCGATGGTGGCGTTATAGCGGTGCGCCTTCTGATTCGCCTCTGCCGTCTGCGTGAGGATGCCCTTGGGGAAGTAGAGCTCGCGGCCCAGCTCGGAGAGCATCCGCATGATGGCGGGCGCTTCGCGCTCGATCGTCTGGTTGAGTTCGACTGCCAGGGGGTTCATATGACTCCTCCTACAACCCGATCCTAGCCGAGACGTTCTTTGAGAGCAGCCAGTTGCCTACGAAGTTCGGCCGGCAGCCTGTCCCCGAACTCGTCGTAGTACTTCGCCAGGCCGTCGGCTTCCTGCCTCCAGCCCACTCGGTCCACAGCGAGCAGTTCGTCGATGCTCTCTTCCGGGAGATCCAGACCGGAGAGGTCGAGCGCGCCGGCGGTGGGGAGATAGCCGATAGGCGTCTCCACCGCTTCGCCGCCGCCTTCGACCCGCTCGAAGATCCATTTGAGAACGCGGCTGTTCTCGCCGTACCCGGGCCATAGGAAGTGCCCTTCGTCGTCCTTGCGGAACCAGTTGACGAAGAAGACCTTGGGCAGCTTGGCCGCGTCGGTGCGCTGGGCGAACGAGAGCCAGTGGGCGAAGTAGTCACCCATGTTGTATCCGCAGAACGGCAGCATGGCGAAGGGGTCGTGTCGGAGCACTCCGGTCTTGCTGAGGTTGGCCGCCGTGGTCTCGGAGCCGGCAGCCGATCCCATGAACACGCCGTGCTCCCAATCGAAGGACTGGTTCACCAGTGGGATGGTGGCGGCACGCCGTCCGCCGAACAGAAAGGCTGAGATGGGAACACCGGTGGGGTCTTGCCATTTGGGGTCGATGACCGGGCACTGCCGCGCCGGAGCGGTGAAGCGGGAGTTGGGATGAGCTGCTTTGGTCCCCGACTCGGGGGTCCAGTCGTTGCCCTCCCAGTCGATGAGGTGAGGCGGCGCCGCGACCCCCATGTCTTCCCACCATACATCCCCGTCATCGGTGAGGCCGGTGTTGGTGAAGATGGTGTTCGCGGTGGCGCTGTCCATGGCGTTCGGGTTTGACTGGTAGGACGTCCCCGGAGCGACCCCGAAGAACCCGGTCTCGGGGTTCATGGCCCAGAGCCTGCCGTCTTCACCCAGGCGCATCCAGGCGATGTCGTCACCGACACAGGTGACCGTCCAGCCGGGAAGCGTCGGCTTCATCATGGCGAGGTTGGTCTTGCCGCAGGCGCTCGGGAAGGCTCCGGCGATGTAGTGGGTCTTGCCCTCGGGCGAGGTGAGCCCCAGGATGAGCATATGCTCGGCCAGCCACCCCTCCTTGCGCGCCATGGACGAGGCGATGCGCAGTGCCAGGCATTTCTTGCCCAGGAGGGCGTTACCGCCGTAACCCGACCCGTACGACCAGATAGAAGGATCTTCGGGGAAGTGGACGATGTACTTGTGTTTGGGGTCGCGCTCGCACGGCCAGGGCACGTCACCCTGGAACGGTGTCAGCGGAGCACCCACCGAGTGCAGACAGGGAATGAACTCGCCACAGGTGCCGAGCGCTTCGAGAACCGGAAGTCCCACCCGAGTCATGATCGTCATGTTGACCACCACGTACGGCGAGTCGGTCACCTCGATACCGATCTTGGAGAACGGCGAGCCGACGGGCCCCATGGAGAACGGGATGATGTACATGGTCCGGCCTTCCATGCACCCCTGGAAGATGCGGGCCATCTTGAGCTTCATCTGCTGCGGCGGCACCCAGTTGTTCGTCGGGCCTGCCTCGATCATATCGGTGGTGCTGATGAAGGTACGGTCCTCCACCCGGGCTACGTCGCTCGGGTGAGAGCGAGCCAGGAAGCTGTCGGGCCTGAGCGTGCTGTTCAGCGGCGTGAACGTCCCCTGCTTGACCAGCAGGTCGCACATGTACCGGTATTCCTCTTCGGACCCGTCACACGTGTACACGTTGTCCGGCCGGCAAAGTTCGACCACATCCCTAAGCCAAGCAAGCAGCTCTCCGTGCTGAGAGAGCGCGTCAAGCGCAGCCGCCATCCTGTCTCCTTCCCTCGCGGTGAACGGTCGCGAGTCTGTCGTCAAGTCCTCAAACACATAAGGCCGGCGCGGGCTGCCCTCAGTCTCGCGACCGGCCTCCCCGCGCGGATGGTGGACCCTCTCCATCAGCCCGCGCAGGCTGCCAGTGACAAAAAATACCATGTATCCCCGGGCACTGCGTCGCGGTAGCCTACCGCGCTGCGGCCTCCCGGACTGTGTCCAGTGTGCCGGCGGACTGTAGCTTCTCGTTCTTGTGGGCGATGAACGCCGCGTACTCGGCCATGAAGATCTTGCCCGGGTCGCGCAAGTCGAACTTCTCGGGATGGTCGCGGAAGAACTCTCTGTGTACTCGGGTCCACACCAGACGGCCGTCGGTGTCGATGTTCACCTTGGTCACCCCCAGGGGCACGGCCCGGGCGAACTCGTTCTCGTCGACGCCCTTGGCTCCCTTCAAAGCGCCTCCGGCCGCGTTGATGCGCGCCACTTCCTCTAGCGGGACCGAGGACGAGCCGTGCATCACCAGAGGAAAGCCGGGCAGCCGTTTCTGGATCTCCGCTGCGACATCCAGGTGCAGCCCTTGATGGCCCGCGAACTTGTACGCGCCGTGGCTCGTCCCGATGGCCACGGCAAGACTGTCGCAGCCTGACTCCCGCACGAAGATCTCCGCCTCGGCCGGGTCGGTGAGATGGGCGTTCTTCTCTTCCACCTGCACATGCTCCTCTACCCCGCCGAGTTGGCCCAGTTCGGCTTCCACCGAGATGCCTCGAGAGTGCGCGGCCTGCACCACCTGCCGGGTGATGCGGATGTTCTCTTCCAGCGGCTCCCCCGAGGCGTCGATCATTACCGAGGAGTAAAAGCCACTCTCGATGCAATCGAGCGCGGTCGGCAGATCGCCGTGGTCCAGGTGCACAGCAAAGACGGCCTCGGGGAAGATTTGGTCGGCGGCCTTGATCATGGCCTCGAGCATGCGCTTGTCGGCGTAGGAGCGGGCGCCTTTGGATATCTGGATGATGAAGGGAGCCCGGGAATCGATGTTCCCCCGGAACAGGCCCAGGGTCTGTTCCATGTTGTTGATGTTGTACGCCCCTACCGCGAATCTGCCGTAGGCGACCTTGAAGAGCTCCTTGGTGGTCACGATCATCGCCCGCTCCTATCCGGCCGTCTGGGCGTCCCAGTAGGCGTCGGCTTCTTCTTCCATGCGCTCCAACCGGTCGTAGTAGTCCGGGAATTCCTTCAGGTGGGCCCAGGCGATCTTGCCGGTGAGCAGCATGTCGTCGCCGGTCACGTTGGTCTCCGGATCGTCAGCTCCATGTTCAAGTTCCACTTCCATCCCCATGAGGAACTGCTCGACAGCGATGCTCTTCCAGTCGACGCCCAGACGATCGCCGACCATCCGGGCGTCGTCGAGAGTGAAGCGACTCGCACCACTCATCGTTTCTCCCCCCTCTTCGTTATTGGAACTATGCGCTCGAGCGTAGGAACTCTTCGATCACGATGGCCCTGGGAGGTGTCGCATCTCCCGCCCACTCGACGGCTTCTTTCAGTTCATAGGAACCCGCAAAAGCCCGCGCTCGTTCGACCGTATCCCATTCGAAGATCGCGATGATGTTGTTGGGGTCCGCAACGTTCCGATAGAGCCTGCCGCCCTTCGAGCCGCTCCGCTCCCTGCGGGCCTCGTCGTCTTGGAACACGGGCTCGAACCTCTCGTAGCTCGCCACGTTATGCTGGATCATTACGTACGGCATGGTCGCCCTCTCCTTTCCCACGGTGCTCAATACTCCGCCGGGACACCGTCCCGACGCTCGCCACGAGGGCTATCCGGTGGGCAGCGCCCTCAAGACATCGTCGGTGGAAGTCACCCACCCGAACGCATGCTCCACGTTCCACTCGGTCGCCAGCCGGTTGTGGTCCGGCCCCGAATTGTTGCACGCGTCGGCCACCAGTATCGGCCAGTAGTCGAGCAGATAGCCGTCCCGTAGCGTGGTCTCGACGCAGACGTTCGTTGCCACCCCCGTGTAGAGGCAGTAGCGGATCCCATGGGTCTTGAGGATCATGTCGAGGTTGGTGCCGGCGAAGCCCGAGTAGCGCTGCTTGCGCACCACGACGTCACCGGCCTGAGGTGCGATCTGCTCCACCACTTCTTCGTCCCAGGTGCCCTCTGTGACGTACCTGCCCCAGTTCTCAGGCCGAGCTTTCATGAGAAGCAGCCCCAGCTCCTTGTGCCAGTTGGGCGACTCCGGTCCGCCCGAGTCGGAGTAGTCCTGGTTGTAGCTCATCTTGAGGTAGACCACTTTGACCCCTGCCGCCCGCAATGCCGGCAACAGTCGGGCGTTGTTGGCGACGCAGGCAGACGCGCCTGATAGGTCGTAACCCGCTTCGTCGAACATGCCGCCTTTGCTGACGAAGGCGTTCTGCATATCGACGACGATGACCGCGGTACGGCTAAGCTCTATCGGGACCGGCTCGGGTCTCGCCTGAAGGGTCGTCGTCCGTCGCTCCCTTACTTCGGCGCTCTCTCGATCGGTCATGGCCCTCCTCCCGCATCAGCCTTTGCCGCTGTCCTCCGCATAGCGTACAGGTTTCTCCCCGCTGGGTGCGTCACGTGGCCGATCCGCCCGGGCCCGCCTCCGAAGCCCGCCGCGCCTCGAGGGCGTCGAGGACCTTCTCGGGGGTTATGGGCAACGTGTGGACTCTGATCCCGACCGCGTCGTACAGAGCGTTGGCGATGGAAGGCGCTACGTTGGTGATCCCGGTCTCGCCGACTCCCTTGGCTCCAAAGGGGCCGGTGAAATCGGGCTCCTCGACGAGGATGACGTCGACCTCGGGCATGTCGAGCGTCGAGAGCATCTTGTAGGTGGCGAAGCTGTCGCTGACCACCTTTCCCGTGCGCCTATCGATCTCGAGGTCTTCGGTGAGGGCGTAGCCGAGGCCCTGAGCCGCGCCGCCCTCGAGGCACCCCTCCACGGTGAGCGGATTGATCGCCCTACCGATATCGTGCGCTATCACGAGCCGAAGGACGTCGATAACCCCCGTCTGGACGTCCACCTCGATCTCAGCGAACCCCGCCTGGAAGTTGGGGCAGTGCATGACGCTCTGGTGCTTGCCCGTAGCCGTGATGTGCTGAGCATCGGTGCCGTAGTCGTAGATCGCCTCGTGCGCTATGTCTGCCACGCTGACCGTGGCTCCCGAGCCGGCCTTGGCGTGGACCCAGCCATCGCGCACGTACAGCTCCTCGGGGGATAGGTCCATCCGGCGCGCGGCTCGGTCGAGGATCAGGGCCCTGACCTTGTTGCCTGCGTCGAGCACCGCATTGCCAATCGCATACGTAGAGCGGCTGGCATGGGTGCCGATGTCAAAAAGGGTAACGTCCGTATCTCCCGTCACCACCCGGATGTCCTCATAACGCAGGCCGATCGCCTCAGCGGCGATCTGCGAAAGCGCCCCCAGGATGCCTTGCCCCATTTCGCAGGGGCTCACGGTCAGTTGGGCCGAGCCATCCTCGTTGAGTTTGATGACCGCCGTCGAGTGCTCCAGCAAGAACCCGCCGGCTCCGCTCGCGTGGGTCATGATCGACATTCCTACTCCGCGCCGGTAGCGGCCTTCCTTCTCCGCTCCCCAGCCCTTCCACTTGTCGCTCCAGCCGATGGCCTGGGCACCCTTTTCGATACAGGTGGGAAGCGCGCAGCTCGTGAGGTTCTGCGGCTCCCACATGCTGGGCTCTCCCACTCCCCTCGCATTCCTCAAGCGGAAGGCCACCGGGTCCATCCCGCACTTCTCGGCCGCCATATCGACCGCCTGCTGCAAGATGAACGAGCCCTCGGGATTGCCGTAGCCCCTCATGCCGCTCGAAGTCGGATTGTTGGTGTAGACCATGGTGGCCTTGCCGCGCACCACCGGCGAGCGCAGCACGCCGAGCGTCGACTGCATGTTCACGGCGCTGATCGTGCCGCTGTGAGAGAAGTAGGCCCCGGCGTCGGAGAGAACGTTCTGTTCGATGGCGTTGATGGTGCCGCCCTCATCCACCCCGATCCGAATGGTCTGGCGCTGCTCGGTCCGGCTGTTCCAGCCGCTGAAATCCTCCTCGCGGGTCACCATGACTTTGACCGGTTTGCCAGAGACCTTGGCCAGCATGGCCGCCACCGGCTCCACGCCGAAGCTCAGACGGGCCCCGAAGCCGCCGCCCACCGCCGGGGTGATCCAGCGCACGTTTCCCTCGCCTATATCGAAGACCCGCCGCCCCATCGCCTTCTTGGCCAGGTGGGCGTTCTGGCAGGGCGACCACACCGTCAGCCTCCCCGAGGAGTCCCACGCGGCGATAGCCACGTCCGGCTCCATGTGGGCCTGCTTTTGGCGGGAGTTGCACCCGGAGAATTGCACGACGTGAGTGGAAGCAGCCAGCGCGGCCTCGAGATCCCCCCGGTTGAAGGGGTGATCGATTACAGCCGCTATGTTGGAACTCCAGCCCTCGTGGACGACCGGAGCCCCAGGCCTGAGCGCCTCCTCGGGATCGAATACCCCCGGCAGTACCTCGTACTCCACCTCTATCAGGTCGAGGGCCCGTTCGGCGGTGTAGACGTCGACCGCGGCGACCGCGGCGATCCAGTCCCCGACGTACCGGGCCTTGTCGGACAGGATGAACTGGTCCTGATTCTCGCCCTCGTACGCAAAGGGCGGCAGACCTTCGGCCATCACCGAGCGGGTAAAACCGCGCTTGGGAACGTCGTCATGGGTGATGACCGCCGCGACCCCGGGGAGCGCCGCGGCCTTGGAGGAGTCTATCCTCAGCACCATCGCATGGGCGTGGGGGCTCATCAGGATGCGCCCAACGAGCATGCCCGGAAGCGTGATGTCGGCCCCGTAGAGGGCCGCCCCCGTGGCCTTCGCCGCCACGTCCGGGCGGGACAGCCGCTTGCCGACCGAAGAGAAACCCATGCGCAAAGAGGTGTCCGCCGTCATTGCGCACCCCCCTTCCTCATCGCCCCGGCTGCCGCTTCGACCGCGTCGATGATCTTTACATAGCCGGTGCACCTGCAGAGATTGCCTGCGAGAGCAGTCTTGATCTCGTCGCGGGTCGGTTCGGGATTCTCGTCGAGCAACGCTTTGGCGGACAGGATCATGCCGGGCGTGCAGAACCCGCATTGCACGGCGCCCCTATCGACAAAAGCCTGCTGGATAGGGTCTAACTCGTTCCCCTCGGCGACTCCTTCGATCGTCAGGATGCTCTTGCCTCTGGCGGTGACCGCAAGGGTCAGACACGAGAAAGAGGGCCTACCGTCGATGAGAACGGTGCAGGCGCCGCAGTCGCCTGCACCGCAGGCGTATTTCGTCCCGGTCAGTCCGAGGGCATCGCGCAGCACGTCGATGAGCAGCATGTGCGGTTCCACGATGATGTCGTACTCGCGTCCGTTCACTAGAAAGGTGGCGATCTCCTTAGCCATCACCCCTCCTTGCGGGCGGCCGCGCGTGTCGCAGCCTGCTCGAGCGCGTCCTTCACCAAGACCCGCACCATCTGCTCCCGATACCGCGCCGTGGAACGGACATCGGAGAGCGGGCGGACCGCTTGGGCCGCCGCATCGGCGGCATCGGCTACGGCTTGGGGGCCGAGGGGTTGCCCCACGAGAGCCTGCTGCGCGGCCACCGCAACCACCGGGGTCGGCGCAGCCGAGCCCACGGAGATGCTCGCCCAAGAGCA
This sequence comes from uncultured Actinomycetota bacterium, assembly GCA_963843455.1. Classification (GTDB taxonomy): domain Bacteria; phylum Actinomycetota; class Thermoleophilia; order RBG-16-64-13; family RBG-16-64-13; genus CAIQPS01. Next base: position 444,273 of record CAWJKE010000007.1, on the reverse strand, counting down.
GACGCCGCCGGCTAGTGTGACCATCACGGCTACGTTCACCTTGGCGATGTCCTCGGCGGTCTTCGAGAGCTTGAGGAAGGCGCCGGCGCTGCCCGCGGCCGGCGCCGGCACGACGATCTCCATGACGATCTCATGCGGACCGACTGCCGTCTTCCCGGCATCCACGAAGAATCGCTCAACAGGTATCTCGCGCTCGCCTTCAGCACCCGCGATCCTCACGCGGGCCCGAAGCGCATACAAGGCCGGCGCGACGTCGGACGCGGGCGTGCCTACGCAGAGGTTGCCCACCACGGTGCCCATCACCTTGGTCTGCACCGATGCGATGGAGCCGAGAGCCTCGGCCAGCAAAGGCCAGCTCTGCCGAACAGTGGGAGCCGTTTCGACCTGCCGCAAAGTGGCGAGCGCACCGATCCGCAGCGCTCCTTCTCCCCGCGGGGGCGCGTCGGCGTCTACGCGCACGTAATCTAGACCCGGTATCTTTTGCAGACTCACCACTTTGGCAGGAAGAATCTGGCGCAGACGCATTCTGAGCACCAAGTCGACCCCGCCGGCGAGCGCCCTGGCTCGGTCGCCGTCCACCAGCGCGACCGCCTCCGCGACCGTGACCGGCTCGGCAAATTCAAAGGGCAGCAGGACCCGATGCATGTTCTCCCCTACTCGTAGTACTCCGGGCACGCTTTCAACGTCTCGAACTGCTCCTGGTCGTGTCCAAAGAAGATCTGACCTTCTTCCTTCTCAACCAGCTCGCGCACGCGCTTGAAGCTCCACAGCTCGCCGGCGGCCGACCAGGTGAAGGCATGCGGGATCCCGGGGGCGTACCCGTTGATCGGGATGTCGTAGTACATGCCACGGTGTTCGCAGGCCGACAGGAAGACCGGGCCGGTCTTGGGCAGCCTCACCATGACGTTCTGGAATCCGGGCGTGTGGCCGGGCAGAGAGAGTATCTCCACGTCCTTGCCGAGCAGTGCGTGATCCCCGTTGATATACATGAAATCGAGTCCCGCGACCTCGAAGTACTTGCGCACGTACATCCAGGTGTGGAACTGCTCCACTGCCGGTTCGTCTCCCGGGCGGCGCGGGGTACCTATCCGGGTCGCGTACTCCTGCTCGGCCTCTTGCACCACGATCCTCGCCTTCGTGTTGGCGAACCGTGGCAAATAGCCGGCATGCTCGCTCATGAGATGGGAGATGATCACATAGTCCACGTCTTCGGGCTTGACCCCGATCTTGGCCAGTTGCGCGATAGGGTTCTGGTCGGGAGCCTGCTTCAGGTGCCAGCCCTCAGGGCCCTTGCGATGGGGGAACCCGACCAGCTGATCGAACCACTCTTTTGTGAAGCCCAGGTCGAAGACGATCTTGGCCTTCGGATGGTCGATGAAGAACTGGATGTTGCGGATGCCAAAGGGTCCTTCCCTGTATTCCTCACCGGTCGCGTCGCAGGTGCCGAAGTGCCACAGGAACCCGTGCTCGGTCCACATCTGGCCGCAGTCGAGGATGTACAGCTTCATGGTCATGCTCGCTCCTCCGTGCTGTCCCTCAGCGTAGGCGTCGGGGTCGCTGTCAATCTTTGAGGCAGGCGACGACGTCGATCTCTACCAGCATGCTCGGCCGAGCCAGAGAGGCCGGCACGACGAAGGTGCTCGCCGCCGGCTCCTCGATGAGACCCGGAGCGTACGTCTGGTAGTACTCGTACTCGGTGGCCCGCATCACATCGTAGTTCTTGACGTCTTTGAGATAGATCGTCGTCTTCACGATGTGCTCCATGGAGCTGCCCGCCTCGTCCAGCGCCGCCCGGACCTTATCGAGAGCCACCAGCATCTGCTCCCTCACGTCGTCGGAGGAGACGTCCCCCGTCTCCATGGTTCGGCCGCTCATGCCCGACAGAAAAACGAGGTCACCTACCACGACCGAGCGGGCGAACTTCTGCTTCTGCCCCCCGTAGTACAGCGGGTACGTCTTCTTCCTCATGCTCTACTCCCAGTCACGTAATCTGCTCGTCCATGCCCACGGTCCGGAACGGCCTGCGAGCGAACGGACGTGTCTCCTGGTCGATAAAGATACGGTCGCGTTTCCATTCCCCTTTCAGCCTGGCCCGCCTCTCGCAAGTAGCCGGCCGGTCTATGACCTCGCCGGACCTGTCGAGAACGGCGCCGTAGTCCCGTGCGGCACTTTCCGCCGACACGAGCCCGATATCCAGGTCGTGCTGCAGATAGTCGAGGTCCCGCTCCAAGGGGTCCCCGTAGCCGCCCCCTCCCGGTGCCCGGAAATAGAGAATATCTCCGGGTACGGCTATCTTACCCCCCGCTCGGTCGATCGGCGTCTCGGTGCCGTCCGGATGGAGGATCTTGTTCTCGCCGTGCAATCCGGGCATACCGCCAAAGATCCCGTACGGGGGGATGATGCAGCGGTCGTTCGCGCCCCCCACCTCGCACTCATGGTCCAGGGGGCGCATGATCGTCACCCCCGACATGCCGCCCCGGAACCTCCCGGGCCCCCCCGAGTCAGGGTAGAAAGCGTATCGCTCCACCAGGAACGGGTAGCGGGTCTCGAATACCTCCATCGACACCTGCGACACGCTGCCCCCGATGCGCGGCCCGCCGGCGAGTTCGAAACCGTCTTTGGTGGCCCTGGCCCCCCACGCGGTCGGGTCCGACCCGAGGTACCAAGCGTAGTACTCCCCAGTGCGAGGGTCGAGGCCACCGGCGGTATGAGCGGTGGCCGTCCCCGAGTCTCCCCCGATCACCTTTCCGGGAATGACTCTGGCCAGAGCGCCGCTTACCGTGTCGATGATGCGCAAGGAAGTCTCAGTGTTGCCACTCACTACCGGAGCCGGGAACCGGGCGTTCACCACCAGCCCCTCGGGGGCGATGATGGTCACGGGCCGGTAGCAGCCGTGGTTCTTGGGAATGGAGGGGTCCGTAAGGTTGAACAGGGCGCAGTATGTGGCCGAATAGGTGACGCCCAGGACGCAGTTGGCGGGCCCCTTCACCTGCGCATCAGACCCGCTAAAGTCCGCGGTGAAGTTGCTGCCGTCGACAGTCAACTGGACGTGGATCCTCACGGGGCGGTTCTTGTCTATGCCGTCATTGTCGAGGAAGTCCTCGAACACGTAGGTGCCGTCGGGGATCTTCGCGATCTCGGCGCGCATCAGTTGCTCGGAATGGTCCATGGCCCATTCCATGGCCGCCGTCATGTCTGCGGCTCCATACTTGTCGAACAACTCACCCATGCGCCGAGCCCCCAAACGACATCCGGCCGCCTGGGCCTGCAGGTCGCCCCAGGAGAATTGCGGCACCCGGACGTTCGCCAGGAAGAGATCGCGCACTCCTTCGTTGAGCACGCCGGCCTCGTAGAGTTTGATCGGCGGGATGCGCACCCCCTCCTGGAAGATGCTGATAGTGTCACCTGCGAAACTGCCCGGGTGCATCCCTCCGATGTCGCCATGATGTCCTCGGGAGACTGCGTAGGCGACCAACTGCCCCTCGTGGTAGACAGGGGTGATCACATCCACGTCCGGAAGATGTGTGCCACCCGGGAAGGGATTATTGTGGATAAGAACATCACCTGGCCCGAGATGCTCCCCGCCAAACCGGTCTATGACGGCCTTCGCGCTGAGCTCCAGTGCGCCCAGATGCACGGTCACACCCATCGAGGAGGCGATCAACTGCCCCTCGCCGTCGAGGAGCGCCGTCGAAAAATCGAGCACCTCGTTGAAGATAGGGTGATAGGAGGTTCGCTTGAGGACCTCTGCCATCTCCAGGGGTACGGATTCGAGCAAGCTGCGCAGCACCCCCAGGGTGAAGGCATCGCGGTTGCCCGTCGCCGCAACGCGCCTCCCTTCGTCGGGGGTACCGGCGCCGGCGGGGATCACAGCGCCAACTCCACTATCAGCGTGCCGAAACGGTCCACCCTCGCCGTCTCTCCCGGGGGCAGCACTGTCGTGGTGTCCATTTGCTCGATGACGGCTGGCCCGCAGATCACGTTACCCGCGGCCAGCCGCGACCGTTCGTACGTGTCGCAGTCTACGTAGCCCCCAGCCTCCTCGAAGTAGACTCTTCTTGCACCTTTGTGCGCAGCGCCCGGGTCGGCAGTACCTGCGGCGATCTCCGGCATCTCGGCTTTGCCTCTGGGACCCCATGCGGACGCCGACAGAGTAATTAACTCGACCTCGGAATCCCGGGAGTCGTGTCCGGAAAGACGGAGGTGCTTCTCGTGGAAGAGCGAGCCCAACTTGGCGAGCATCAACCCGTCCGTATCCTCTATTAGTTCTGACGGCACCTCTACCGGCACTTCATGCGCCTGGCCCAGGTAGCGCATGTCGATCTCGTAGCGTGTGACGATCTCCTTCGGCGCGAACCCGAGTGCCTCGATCTGGATCGCAGCCTCGAGGGCGATCTCCCTGAAGATGGCTGTGAGTCGTTCGGGCTCGGCCCGAGAGAGGCGGACGACGTGAGAACGATGAACGTCGTATCGCGCGTCGGCGGTGATGAGTCCGACGGCCGAGAACACCCCTGCGTTGAGAGGGATCACCACCCGGGGAATGCGAAGTTGTTGGGCCATGCGAACCGCGTGAATCGCCGCGGTACCTCCTGACACCACGAGGGTGAAGTCGCGGGGATCGTGACCGCGCTGGATCGTCACCACCCTGGTTGCCCCGATCATGTTGGCGTTCACCAGCCGGTAGATACCATGCGCGGCTTCGGCGACACCGATGTTCAACCGATCGGCCACCTTCTCCCTGATGGCCTGCTGGGCGGCCTCAGCGTCCACGGCCATTTCGCCACCCAAGTAGTAGTCTGCGTTGATATACCCGAGCACCAGATCGGCGTCGGTCACCGTCGGTTCCTTGCCCCCCTTCCCATAGCATGCAGGGCCCGGGATCGCGCCCGCGCTGCGCGGGCCCACATGTACCGCTCCGGCCTGGTCCACGGAAGCGATGCTGCCCCCACCGGCGCCGATCTCCACCATGTCCATCACCGGGACACCGACGAAATAGCGTCCCCCCAGCCAGAAGCGGGTAGTCACCTCGGGCCTGCCGTCCCGAACGACGCAGATCTTGGCCGTGGTACCCCCCATATCGAAGGAGATCACCTCGAGATAGCCGAGCGAGACGCCGAGATGCGCAGCCGCGGACACGCCTCCCGCGGGACCAGAGTCGATGGTGTAGACCGGGCGCGTGGCCGCGACAGCCGCCGACATGATCCCACCGCTCGACTGCATGAGGTAAAGCTCTTTCTGGAATCCGCCCGCCCTCAGCCGGTCGCGCAACCGTTGAAGATACGACTGCATGGTGGGCATCACGTAGGCGTTGACGGTCGCGGTGCTCAGCCGCTCGTACTCGCGGATGACCGGCAGGATCTCGCTCGAGATTGAGAGACGCAGCCCGGGAAGCATCTCTCGCAGGATCTCGGCGGTGCGCTGCTCGTGCAGTGGGTTCATGAACGAGAAGAGGTAGCAGATGACCGCCGCTTCTACGTCCTGCTTGCGGAGTTCTTCGGCGATCTGCCTGACAACAGTCTCGTCCAACTGCTTCACGACGTTGCCGCGGAAATCGAGGCGCTCGGGAACCTCAAACCGGAGCGGCCGACGAACGAGGGGGTCGTAGCCGCCGACGTAGTCCTGCGGCAGGTCCATCTGCAAGTTGTACATGTCGTCTGGGTTGTCGATGACCCGCTGACCCCGCCGGAGTTCCAGGGAGTCCCGAAAGCCCTCGGTCGTGATCACCGCCACCCGCGCGCCCTTGCTCTCGATGACGGCGTTGACCCCGACCGTGGTGCCATGAGAGAAGAAGTCGACCTGGCTTAGGTCGACCCCCACTTTGGCGATCGCTTCCATCACCCCATCGGACTGGTCGGCGGGAGTCGTCGGCGCCTTGGCCACGATGATCCCACCCACTTCATCCATGGCCACTAGGTCGGTGAAGGTCCCCCCGACATCTGCCCCGACGCGATAGTTCACGCGTCTCATGATACCTACTGAGTGGTCGCTCCGGAAGCGGACCTGGCAGTGGAAGCGCCCGCCTCAGCGAACGGTGAGCGTCGTCGCGATGTCGGGCAGAGGCGCCTCGGCACCGGGCTGGCCCACCATCGCCGTCACTCGGGCGAACACATCGTACTCGCCCGCGGGCACGTTGAGCAAATCGTTCAGGACAATGGAAAGGGACTTGCCCGGTTGGAGGGTCACGGTTTCTTCGGCCTGGGTGAAGGTCTTGCCTTCGCTCCACTCGTATGCGGTCACGTCTCCCTGGCGCAGGATCACGTCGCCCCGCTGGCCGCTCGAGAACTTGACATCCACCGAAGTCGTCCCGGTGTTGGTCACGTCCAGGGCCCACCAGGCCTGATCGCCCGACTCCACCGGCTCGCTCACCGGACTGAACCGCAGCCCCACGATGCTGCTCGTATCTTCCACAACCCGGGGTGTCCCGCTGACGTGCAGGACCCCGGCCTTGATCACGCCGCGCAGGGTCAACCAGTAGTCAGACCACGTGGCTTCGGCCATGCCCGCTTGTCCGGCGCTGGTGCTCAGTCCCACGAGGGACGTCAGATCGAGCCCTTGGAGCGGTAGAATCGCCCCGCCGGCCTTAGGAGGAAACGATTCGGCCAGCGCAGACGCGAGCACCGTCTTGCCGCCTGCGGCCAGCACTGCCCCCTGTACGTTGAGATCCTGGCCCTCCTCGGCGACCAGAGCTTGGTCCACTGTTAGGACCGCGCCGCTGCCGGAGCCCGCTTGGGTGGTCGAACTGGTGCCCGGGGGCTCACTCGGCAACGCGAAAACGAGGATCAGCACGGCTACCACCAGTAAGATCACGGCGGCGGTCCCCAAGACGACCGTTCTGCTCTTCACCCGACCGGGCGTGGTTCCCCTCCTGATGGAATCGTTCCTATCTCACTCGGGCGCCCGGCCATCGGTGCCGGTCTCGAGAGCCTTGCCGACGGAGAAGCCTCGCCCAAGACTTGCTCCCAGCCCGTAGTACTGATTCTCACTGGGCCCCCACCAGATCGGCCGCACCAGTTCGGCGGTAGGCCGGCCTTTGGCGTCCAGACACCCCTCATCTACTTTGACATCCAGGATCTCACCGACGAACAGGGTATGGAGACCGAGTTCGGCAATGTGGACCACCGTACACTCGAGCACAAAAGGAAACTCGCCCACATAGGGCGCATCAACCAGGTCGGAGGCTACTGGGGTAAGCCCGGCGACCGCGAACTTGTCATTGTCACGCCCAGACGCAGTGCCCAGGTAGTCGGCGGCTACGACCTGATCCTCCCTGGGCAGGCTGATCGTGAACGCTCGACGTTCCGTGAGGTTGCCGTAGGTGTAAGTGGCCTTCCGGACCGAGATCGCCACGCACGGCGGTTTGCTACAACAGATCCCACCCCACGCCACGGTCATGGCGTTCGCTTTCCCGGCGGTGTCATAGGTGCCCACGACAAACACCGGAGTCGGGTAGAGCCAAGTACCGGGACCCAGTGACTTCTTCATGCTTCCTCCCTACCAACGATCGAAGTGGACCCGGCCGGGATCGTACCGTTCCGCGGGATCGGGCCGCTCGGCAGGATACCCTATCGGGACCACCGCGAACGGGATCACCTGTTCCGGCAACCCGACGGCCGCTCGGACGCCCTGCACGCGCTCCTCCCGGGGATACGTCCCGCACCACACCGCTCCAAGCCCCGCGGCGTGGGCTGCGAGCAGCAGGTTCTGAGTTGCCGCCGCGCAATCCTGAACCCAGAAGCCTTCGCGGTTCTCACGCTCCAGATCGCCGCAGACGATAATCGCCAACTGGGCCTGGCGAGCCATCCCCCCGTAGGGGTTCGCGGCGGCTATCTGGTCGAGGATCGCCCGGTCGCGCACGACGACGAACTGCCAGGGCTGCTGATTCCCGGCCGAAGGTGCGGCCATAGCCGCTCTGAGTAGGTCGGTGACAGTATCTTCCGACACGGGTTGGTCCGTGTACTTGCGGATACTGCGGCGAGTCATGATGGCGTCCAACCACCCTCCCTCGGTCGGCGCGTGACGGTCCATTCGTTCAGCCTGCCTCTGGCCCCAGCGCTACTTCCACGGGCTCCGGTGCCCGCCGACGCAGGCGCATCCCGAGCAGGAAGCGGAGAACATTCACTCGTCGGACTATCTCGTAGAGGGCGAAGGTGGCAGCCACGGCCAGAATCAAGAGCACGATCCACTGAGCCGGCTCGGGACTGGCGAAGTCGACCACGTAGAACGCAAGAATCACGATCATGGTCTGGTGGATGATGTAGACGGGATAGGAGGCTTCGGCCAGATACTTCTCGGTGGCCGACGTCCGGTTCATATACCGCTTGCCCATCCCCACGGCTCCGATGATCATCAGCCACAGGGCGGCCGAGCCCAGGAAGGCCAATCCTGCCCTGCCCCACGAGGGGTCCGGCAGGGAGTTGCGGAAGTCACCCGAGACGACCCAGAACACTGTCAGTGCTATCCCGCCGAGGAACGCTGGGAAGCGGAAGCGCTCCGCCGCATCGGGGAACTTGGAGTCGCTGACCACGAGAACACCGAGCAAAAACACGAAGGCATAAAGCACCGACGGCTTGCCCACCTGTTCCGGAGCGGCCTCGCCGACGAACAAGAAGACGACAGGTGCGAGCCACCACGCCGGGTGCGATAGCCGCCGGCTCAGCCGCTCCACCCAGCCCGAGGCGCTGCCGCGGACCGCCCAGACCACCAAGGGAAGAAGAATCAGCGAGATGAGGAGCAGCCAGAGGATGAACCACAACTGCCCGATGCCGAACCCGCCGTAATAGTCTCCGCCGTCTTGGATGTTCCACTCGAGGAAGTCGCCGCTCGACAGATAGTGCCAGTACGAATCGGTGTAGCCCGAGTTGAAGCGAGCGCCGTACCAGGTCTGCGGGGGGATGAGCACGAAGATCCCGAAGATCAGAGGTACTAGCAGACGTTTGACCCTCTCCCACGCGTACCGGCCGGCGGTCCGCTTGCGCAACGCGAAATATGTGGAGCAGCCGGCGAGGAAGAACAGCAGTGGCATGTGCCACACGCCGATGAAGCCGATGACCCAGTCGGCGACGCTCGAGAGAGTCGAGGCCTTGACGTAGAAGGGCTCGTTGTTGAACACCCGCAGGGTGTGGAACGGGAACAGCAGCAGTACCGCGAGGATCCGCAGCCAGTCGATGTAGTAGACGCGAGAAACGGCCCGCTGGTCCACGACCCCTCCAGTCACTCGTGAACTCGCCCGGTCAGACGATCACTTCCTTCACCAGACCCTCGAACGCGTCCACGTATCGGTCGATGTCCTCGTCGGTGTGCTGCACCGACAGCGTCCATTCCTCTTCGCGGCCCGGGCGCCATGATGACACCGCGGTTGATGTTGTAGAGCCACGCCAGGTTGCAGAGTTCGAAGTCCTGATAGCGGATGAACGATTCATAGTCGGTGATCTTGCCGCTGGCGAAGTTCACGCAGCCCTTGGACGAGATGCCGACCGTGTAGCCGGGGAAGTCGTACTTGGCGCAGACGGCGTCACACTCCGTGATGAGGCGATCGTTCAGGTAGTTGAGGTGTTTGTAGGCATCCGGGGTCATCACTTCTTCGAGGCTCGCCCGGGCGGCGGCCATCGAGAGCGGGTTGCCGCTGTACGTGCCCACCTGGTAGACCTTGCCGGTCTCCACCATGCTCATGACCTCTTCCGAACCCGCCGATGGCTCCCGAGGGCAGGCCCCCCGCAAGGGCTTTGGCCAGAGTCACCATGTCGGGGACCACGCCCCACCGCTCGACCGCGCCACCGGCAGCCGTGCAGATGCCGGTCTTGACCTCGTCGAAGATAAGCACGATGCCGTACTTCTTGGTGATCTCGCGCACCGCCTGCAGATAACCGGGCTCGGGAAGCACCACACCCAGGTTCATCATGGCCGCTTCCATGATGACGCACGCCGGCTTGCGGCCTTCGTCGATGAGGTGCTGGATCCGGGCTTCCATCATGGGCGCGTCGTTGAAGGGCACCGCCGCGGTCATATCGATGACCGCTTTCGGAATGCCGGCGCCGTAGGAGATCGACTTGTAGTTGTCGCGCTCGCCGATATCGCCCCAGTCGGCGACGCCGAGACTCACCATCACGTAGTCGTGGTGCCCGTGGTACGAACCGAAGATCTTCATCACCTGCTCGCGGCCGGTGAAGGCCCGGGCGATGCGGATGGCGTCCATAGTCGCCTCCGACCCCGAGTTCACGAAGCGCCACTTGGGCAGCCGGAAGTTCTGCGCCAGATGTTCGGCCACGATGATCGAGTCCTCGGTGGGTAGGGCGAACTGGGTGCCCAACTCACAGCGCTTCTTGATGGCCTCGATGATGGCCGGGTGGGCGTGGCCCTGCACCATGCAGCCGAAGCCGTTGTGGAAGTCGCTGAGCTCCTGGCCGTCCACCGAGTAGATCTTGGAGCCTTTCCCATGGGTGAAATACACGGGGTAGGGGTCGCGCATCTGGTAGCTCGACGAGACGCCGTTGACGAGCGACTTGGAGGCCCTCTCGAACAGTTCGTAGGACCTGGGAGTAGCGTCCTCGAGGCGCTTTTCTTCCCGCTCCATCAGTTCAGCGATGCGTTTGCGGTCCACCCTCATCGTTTCCGGCTGACATCTCACTAACCCCCGACTCTCGGTCGTCCAGGTCCTCTTCAGTCTGTCTGCCCATGATACCCGCCCCGCAGAGGGCCACAGGTTGCCTCCGCGCCGTCAGGTCACAGCTCACCAGCCTCCGCGTCCCGCAGCAGCGACTCGGCTCCCTTGGCCAATTCCTCCTGGATCTGCCTGGCCCGAAGCCTTGCGACCCAGGACCTCCCATTCGTGTACCGACCCGCCCCGCTCCAGCGCGATGGGACGCAGCTCTCTCCAGCGCGTGATCCGGTAGAGGGTCCCTTCGTGATCCACCAGCGCTCCCACGGCCCACTCCGGCGCCCGAGAGGGCGGGCGGTGCGTCCGGAAGAGCACTTGCTCCCGGTTGAACAGCCGGCCCACCTCAGGCAGTCATCTCCTTGAGTCCCCACGGGAACCCGTACCTGGGCATCATCTCGATGAACGGATCGGGGTCGAAAGCCTCCGGGCCGAGAACCCCGTTGCCCTTCCACACCCCGGTCTCGAGGAGTTCCCAAGCGATGACCGGACTCACCGCGGTCTGCCACACCACGGCCTGCACTCCGTACTCCCTCATGCAGGTCTCGTTGTCGGCCACCTGATAGAGGTAGACCTGGCGGGGCTTTCCGTCCTTGATGCCTTTCACCCACGTCCCCGCGCAGGTCTTACCGAACATCTGGTCGCCCAGATGCGCGGGATCGGGGAGGGTGGCCGCCACCACATCGCGGGGCGCCACCTGCACGCCTTTGACGTCGATGGGGAAGCGGTTGTCCAGGCCGAGCATCTTGATGGTCTTGAGCACATTGATGAACTGGTCGCCCAGCCCATACTTGAAGGTGACCCGCTTGCACTTGACCCAACGGGGCACGAGCAGCACCTCCTCGTGCTCCACGTTCACGCACTCCACCGGACCGATGCCTTCGGGGAAGTCGAACACCTCCGGCTCCGAGAACGGCTCGGTGGTGCACCAGCCCTTGCCTTCCTCCCAGACCACGGGCGGGTTCAGACACTCCTCGATCGTGGTCCAGATGGAGAAGTTGGGGGCGAACTCGTAGCCGCGGACCTCCAGGTTGGCGCCGTCGCGGATCCCGATCTCGTCGATCTCGTCGAAGAGATGCTTCTCGGCATACTTGGCGAACACGTCGGCCATGCCGGGCTCGACGCCCATTCCGACGAACGCCAGCAATCCCTTCTTCTCCCACGCGTCCGGCCCGCTCGAACTGGTAGTCGCCCAGCTTGACGCCGCATGTGGAGTACGGGTCGGTCGGCATGAGCCGTGGACAGAGTCATGGCCATGTCCATGTAGTTGCAGCCGGCCGCGTACGCCGCGTCGAAGATGGCCTCGTTGAACACCGGGTCCACCGCGTTGTGGATGAGGTCGACCCCATGGCGCCTGGCCAACGCCTCGATCTGTTCCTTGTCCCCCGCGTCGATGAACTCCACGGGCATGCGACCGGCGCGGTCCACCTTCGCCTGGACCTCTTTCGCTCGCTCGACGTTGTAGTCGGCGAGCACGAGCTTCTCGACCCAGGGCCTGTCTTTGCACAAGACGGCCATCGCTTCGCCGACTCCTCCTACACCCACCAGGAGAACCTTCATGTCTGGCTCCTCGACTCGTTGACAGTTCTAGAGCGGCTCCGGCTCACTTGACCGAGCTGTCGGGGCCGCGGCCGGCCCGGCCGGCGCGCGTCTTCATCAGAGGCGTACGGATCGATATCGGGGATGCCCGGTTTCACCCACGTCTTCATGACGAAATAGAGGATGGCCCCGACGCACGATGGCGGCCAGGGCGCCATAGATCGCCCACAGTCCCTCGTCGTGGATCTGGAGGTAGATGGCCAAGACGATGATCGCGGTCGGCAGGATCGTGGCGATGACCAGGCCGACCCAACTGCCGGGGATCTTGGCCCGCGGGATATCGGGCCGGGTGAAGCGGAGGCGCCACAGCGCCGAATACTGCAGCAGAAGGGTCAGCGAGTTGAGAAGCACGTCGATCACGACGAGGGCGGCGAACGCATTGAGCGAGAAGATGCTGAATATCACCCCGCAGACGATGATGGCCTTCCAGGGGGTGCCGAACTTTCGGTGGACGCGCACGAGCGGTTTGGGCATCATCCCGTCCTCCGACATGGCGAACGGGATGCGCGTGGACGAGACGCTATTACCGATGAAGAGGCCGATCATGCTCAGAACTGCCGCCACGGTCATGAAGTTGCCCAGAAAGCCGGCGAATCCGCCGCCGGATCCGGTGGTCTTCTCAGCGACCGCCTTGGCAATGTCGGGGAGCCACCAGCCTTCGGCGCTAGTCGGGATCGACCCCGGCTGCTTCCATCTGCTCGGGCGTCATCCCGGCCGCTTCCAGGTCCGGGCCGATCCCGGCTCCTTCTTCCGACTCCGCGATCCCCCAGAGCAACACCTTGTTGTCCTCCCCCGCGCCACCGTACAGAGCAGCGACGGACGGAAGGGCATATGTGGCGATCGCGGCGATCAGCACGATGAGCATGGCCAGCGGGTAGGTCCGCTTGGGTTTGACGATCTCGTCCCCGGCCGAGGTAGGCAATTCCCAGCCCATGTAGTTCCACATGACCACCCATAGCCCCAGGCTGAACGCGGTGGTCACTCCCGTGCCTTCGGGGAGGAACGTCATCTGGAAGTTGCTGCCGTGCGCTCCCCAGTTCCAGAAGCCCAGCACTGTCATGATCAGGATCGGGATCATCAAGATCACTCCCAGCCAGATGCTGGTAAGACCCGCCAGGCGTACGCCTCGGATCTGGAGCAAGGAGATCAGCCAAATGATCACAATGGCGACCAGCCATTGCAGCACCCAGGCGGGAATGCCACCTGCCCCGTCGCTCAACGCGGGGATGAAGAAGCTGAGATAGGTGGCCCCCAAGACGGGATAGATCGAGACGTCGACCCAGGACATCACCCAGTTCATCCACCCGGTCAAGAAGCCGACGAAAGGGTTGAACGCCTTGTTTGGTCCAATGGTAGTAGCTGCCCTCGACCGGCATCATCGACTGCAACTCCCGCACCATCAGGATGTTCGGGACGCTGTACACGAAGGGGGTGATGGCAATCAGGAGCAGCGCCAGGCCGGCGCCCGCCGTGAAGACCGGCTCGATGCCGAAGGTCCCCCCGGAGACAGTGAAGTAGATGATCCCGAACAGGGGCAGCAGCGTCAGAGATCGCTTGAGCATCTGACGCTCAACGCTTATCTCCTTCGCCGCTGATGACGTTGCTCCGCTCTCCATGACCCCACCCCTCCTCAGTCGATTGTCTACCGTACCCGAGTCACTCCATGCGCCTGCATCAGCCGTCCCGGCGGCGCCACCGGCCCAGCAACAACCCCACACCCACCAAGATGAGCACTACCGGCCACACGTACGCCCAGTCCAGCCCCAACAGGAACACAAGGGTCACGAACACAAGCAGAAGCCCCAGCAGCAGCGGACGCGCGACATCTCCGCCGAACCGGCGGCCGTTCGCGACGTACTGCCTCCACGCTCGGGCCAGAGACCCGAACGCCGGGATCAGGATGAAGAGCGCCCACCAGTTCTGCAGTGCCCACCCGGACCACCAGCCCAGGTTCTGACCGAGAAAGGCGACCCCGATGATAATGACGATGACCCCCAACAACCACCCGCCCGCATGCCTGCCCCTGTGGGGAGGGTAGGGAGGCGGAGGGGACGGCGGAACGACGTCACCCCTGTAGGTCTCAGGCGCCGGCGTTAGCGGTGCCTGGGTCGCTGTCTGCTCCTCGATAGAAGTCTGATCGTCCAACAGGAGCTCCCTCTGATCTGCTCTCGGAGCGGTGACTAGAACGTCTCATACTTGCATAGGCTTCGCAAGAGCAAACAGCGGCCCGCCGGCATCCTTTTCAGTGCTTTCGCGCTCTTCTGAATGCTGCAAGCGCCCTCGCTCGGGCCTCGCCGTGATCGACGATCGGGGCTGAAGCGACGCCTGCAGCGGCGCCCGCGGACGTATCGACCGCCCACCGGCGGGTGTAGGCGCCATCCGAGTCGAAACGCTGAGCCTGCAACAGCGGATTGAATATGCGGAAGTAGGGAGACGCGTCGGGACCGGACCCTGCCGTCCATTGCCAGCCGAGCGAGTTATTGGCCAAGTCGGCATCAACCAGCCGGTCCCAGAACCAGGCGGCACCTTGCTGCCAGGGAATCAGCAGATCCTTCGTAAGGAAGGACGCGGCCACCATCCGGATCCGGTTGTGCATCCACCCCTCAACGAGCATCTGACGCATCCCCGCGTCGACGAGCGGGTAGCCGGTCGCTCCACGCTTCCAAGACTCCAACCCGTCTGCGTCGTCCTCCCAGGGGAAGCGCGCGAACTCCGGACGGAAGGACTCGGTAGGCATATCGGGGAAGTGGAAGAGCAAGTAGTGCGCAAACTCGCGCCAGCCCAGCTGACGCAGAAACGATTCGGCACCGGGAGCCGCGGCTGGGCGCTCGCGCCCGGTCCGCGCCGTCTCTCGCACGGCGTGCCATATCTGCCCGCGGACTGATCTCCCCAAAGTGCAGGTGGGGCGAGAGCCGGGAGGTACCGTCGAGGCCTGGAACATCGCGCGCCGAGGCGTAGACAGTCAGACCGTCTTCCAGGAACCGCTCAAGACGGACCTTCGCGCCGGCCTCGCCGGGCTCCCAAGAGGCCGGCCCCGCACGTGGTGGCTCCCCATTCCCGCGCTGAGCCGTAGACTGCCTCAGTCGCGGCCCTGGCGGCCACCTGTTCTCCGCCCGGTGCCCTCAGGGCTCCCAATCCCGGTCCCGGGCCGCCTGGTTCGGGCAACGCGAGACAACTTCGCCAGAAGGCCGTGAATTGGACGAACGGCCTGCCCGATCGGGAGTAGTGTTCCTCCGGCTCGAACAACAGCGCAGCATTGAAACTGCGCGACGACACCCCTTGCCGCTCGAGTGCGACTTCCAACTGGCCGTCTACATCACGTGAATACGGTTCGTAAAGACGGTTCCAGACCACTTCCCTGGCTTCGACGGACCGGGCCAGTTCGGGGATGGCCTGTTCTGCCCTGCCGGGCACGACTCTGAGAGGTGCGCCCCGCGACCCCAGAGAGGCGGAAAGCCGGCCGAGTGACTCCGCGAGCCACCAACTCCCCGCCCTGCCCGGAGCCCAGCGGTCGCCTTGCTCCCAATCGGCGACGTAGACAGGCAGGACGGGCGCATCCTGGGAGGCGGCGTACAGCAGCGCCGGGTTGTCCGCCACGCGCAAATCGCGTCTGAACCAAACGATGGTCGGGTGAGTGCCCATGCTCGACCATTCTATCTTTGCGCGGGGGTCGGGGGCGACACTCCTAGAAGCGGACCATCCGCTAAACTTGCCGCATGGAGACGACTCCACCCGCGAATGCCAGCGCCCGCCGGACGCGCTCGTCCCCGTCCCGCGGCGGCCGGCAGACCTACGCGAGGCGGCGGCTCACCGCGGCCGCTGTGCTGCTCGCTGTGCTCGCCGCTATCGGATTGGGGACTTATCTCCTGGCGAGGCCTGCCGAATCACCCGGTCGCAGCGCGGCCGGTCCAACGACCATACCCGGTCGGGTCACTACTGCCGGTCCGACAACAGCCCCCCCGACCACAGTCGCCGCCGTCATCGCCAACGGGCCTCCGCAATCCCTCAAGATCGCGACCAAACCCGTGGGCGCCAAACTCACCGTCACTCTGCAGGACAAGAAGACGCTGACCGGGACCACGCCCTTCTCCGATCAGGTACCGGGTGGAAACATCATCGTCTCCCTTGCCAAGGCGGGCTATAACACCACCGTCCGAAACCTGTCGCTCGACGGTCCGCAGTCGATCACCGTGTGGCTGGACCCCTCGGGCCTGCTCCATGAGAGTCTGGTCCGCTTCAAATGCGGGCCCAACCCAAAACAGGTCGAATTCTCCCCCGACGGCAAGGAGCTGTGGGTCTCATTGCTCGGCGGCCATGGCATCGAGGTGTTCGACCCCACGACGGGCACGAAACTCGACCAAATCAAGCTCGGCAAGTATGGCTCGGTGGAGATGGTGTTCAATCGGGCGGGCACCAGGCTGTACGTCAGCCAGATGGAGACGGCCTCCGTCTACGAACTCGACCCGGCCACGCGAAAGATACTGCGCGTCCTCAAGACGGGAGGTCAGCTGGACGAAGGTGCTGTTGCTCTCTCCCGACGAGAAGACCCTGTGGGCCTCCAACTGGGTGAGCAACGACGTCTCCGAGATCGATCTAGCGACCGGCAAAGTGGTCCGACGGATCAAGACGGTCGCCAATCCGCGCGGTCTCTACCAAACCTCGGACGGCAAGCGCCTTTTCGTAGCGGGCTTCAAGAATGGAGACATCCAACGGATCGACGTGGCTACCGGCAAGGGAGAGGTCATCTTCAAGAAGGCAGGTGGCTCCATGCGTCATATGGTCGCGGACGAGCAGGGGAAGCTGCTCTACGTGGACGACCTCACCTCGAACGCGGTATACGTGATGAATCTGGCCACGGAGAAGGTCGCCAAGCTGGCGAACACCGATCAGCGGCCCAACACCATGGGGCTCAGTCCCGACGGCAAAGTGCTCTACGTGTCCTGCCGTGGCAAGGACAATCCCAAGACCTACTACATCGCCGGTCCCGAATGGGGCTCGGTCCTAGCGATCGACACGGCCACCGGCAAGACCCTCGACGCGATCGTGGGGGGCAATCAGTGCACCGGACTGGACTTATCTGCCGACGGCAAGCTTCTGGCGTTCTCGGACTTCCTGGACAACACGATCCGCGTCTACACCATCCCCGACTACAAGACCCTGTCGGCGGGAAACGGTGGTCGAGCCGTTTCTCACCTGAAGGACTTGGCCAAGAAGTGAACCGGGTATCTTCTTGCCGGCAGGTTGATGAGCGGCCATCGCCGGGGTTTGACGCCCGGCAGCGGGACCCACGATTCAAGGAGGCAATCTGATGGGCAATCCTATCGTGCACTGGGAGCTGATCGTGAGCGATCTGGAGAAAGCCAAAGAGTTCTACCGCGGGGTCTTCGACTGGAGTATCGAGGAAGCGTCGGCTTTCCCTGGCTACCCGATGATCGATGCCGGAAAGGAACCCCGAGGCGCAATGTGGGTCAAACCCGAGGCCTCGCCGGCCTGTGCGCTCAACACCTACTTCGGCGTCGACGACGTCGGGCAGACCCTGGCGAGGGCGGTCGCGGCGGGGGCCACGATGCTGGTGCCGCCGACGTCCATAGAAGGCGTGGGTCAATGGGCCATGTTCGCCGATCCCGACGGCATCCCGATAGGTCTGTTCCAGGCCAAGTAGGAGCCGGTCAGATACGGCCCTCGGCCCGCAACTGCTTGACGTCGGCAAGCACCTTGGCGGCATGGCCCTTCGCGCTGACTGCGCGGTAGGCCAGCAAGATCACCCCGTCCCGGCCGATGACGACCGTGTCCCGCTCGTGCGAGCTTTCAGGACCGCCCTTGAGCGTCCCGTAGGCCGTGCCGATGGCCCGGTCGTGATCGCTGGCGAAGGGGAACTTGATGTCATACTTGTCGCGGAACTTCTGCAGTCTGGCGACCGGATCGACCGACGTGCCCACCACGGTGACGCCGACCTGCTCGAATTCGGGGAGCGATTGGTTGAACTCAACCGCTTCCGTCGTTCAACCGGGGGTCAGTGCTCGCGGAAAGAAGTAGAGAACGACCGGCTTGCTCTTGAGAAGCGCGCCCAGGTCGACCTCTCCGTCGCTTCCTGCCGCCACGAAGAGCGGCGCACTGTCACCTGCAGCGAGCATGATCTCTCCTCTCTTCCGACCGACGTTGGAACGACGCCAACGCGGAGCTAACGCGAAGCGCTCATCGCGTCCGCGAACCGGCCGAACAAATAGTGGCTATCGTGCGGTCCGGGTCCGGCTTCCGGGTGATACTGAACGCAATAGGCGGGGATGTCCAGCAGACGAAGCCCCTCGACCGTACCGTCGTTCAGGTTCAGATGGGTCACCTGGACCGGCCCGTACTCCGAGTCCAGCATCATGTCGTCCACGCTCAACCCGGCGATGCCCCCTTCGCCCACCACCGATCCCCTCTCCAGGGCGACCCGCACCGCCTCGGGCGGCTCGACCGCGAACCCGTGGTTCTGGCTGGTGATCTCGACGCGGCCGGTGAGGTAGTCGCGGACAGGGTGGTTGATGCCTCTGTGGCCGAATTTGAGCTTGTAGGTCGAGAAGCCGACCGCTAGGGCGAGCAACTGATGCCCCAGACAGATCCCGAAGACAGGCACCTTACCCAGAAGACCTTTGATGGTCTCCACCGCGTAGCCGACAGCGGCCGGGTCGCCCGGCCCGTTGGATAGAAAGACGCCGTCAGGCCGCATCGCCAGTGTCTGTTCGGCGGTCCACCATGCCGGGACCACCGTCACCCGGCAGCCCACCGCCGCCAGATTCCGGAGGATGCTCCGCTTCAAGCCGAAATCATAGGCTACGACTCGGAAGCGAGCTTCCGCCGCTCCAAGCGGTTGCGGCGATCCAGGCCCGCCGTCCCATTCGTATGGTTCCGCGCAGGTGACGGCGCTCGCCAAATCCCTACCCGCCATACTGGGAAAGGCCCGCACCGACGCCAGAAGCTCGTCGACCTTCACACGGGGTCCGGCGGCGACACAGGCCGACATCGCCCCGCGCTCGCGTATGCGCCTGGTCAACGCCCGGGTATCCACCCCAGCGACGCCTACGATACCTCGCTCCGTCAGCCAGTCGACCCAAGCCTCGGGACAGGTCCTGTTCCAGGCAGTGTTCTTTATCTCCCGCACTATGATCGCCCGCGAGTGGGCCTCGCCCGACTCGAGCAGGTGGTCGGAGGCCCCATAGTTGCCGATCATGGGATAGGTGTAGGTGACCATCTGCCCGTGATACGACGGGTCGGTGGCGATCTCCTGATAGCCGGTCATCCCCGTATTGAAGACCACCTCGCCCAGCACGCTCCCCTGAGCCCCGAACCCAAAGCCGGTGAACACGGTGCCGTCGTCGAGCACCACATAGCCCGGCGTGTCACCCCGATACATCAGGCCTCCCCGCGGGCGCGCGCGAAGCGGCGCGCCCCATCCACGACCGTGAGTCGCACCCGGCCGGTGAGGGTCTCGCCCAGAAACGCGCAGTTGCGGCTTTTGCCCCGAAGCGTTGCCGGAGTGACCGTCCAGACCTCGTCCCGGTCCACCACGCAGAGGTCGGCCGGGGCGCCCACCACCAGCCGGGGCGTGGGCAGCCCCAGTACCCGGCAGGGCCCGCTCGACATTGCTTCCACCAGCCGCGCCAGCGGCAACGTGCCTTTGAGCACCAGACCCGAGTGGAGGGCGGCGAAGGCCGTCTCCAGCCCGGTGCTGCCACTCTGGGCCTCCTCTATCGGCACTTCCTTCTCCTGGGGCGCGTGAGGAGCGTGGTCGGTCCCGACGCAATCGATGGTGCCGTCGGCCAACGCGGCCACGAGAGCTTCTCGGTCGGCCGCCGATCGGATCGGCGGATTCACCCTGAGGTTCTGATCGAAGCTGACAAGACGCTCGTCGGTGAAGAGCAGATGCAGCGGCGTGGCTTCCGCGGTGACGGGCAAGCCCTCCCGTTTTGCCCCGGCCACCAACCGCACACTGTCGGCCGCGGAAAGGTGCTGAAAGTGGACCAGGGGCACCCCAGGCGCGGCCGCCGGCCGCGCCTCGCGCCCCGCGGCGGCAAGGCGCTCCTGCTCGGCCGCGGCATAGCGGACCAACTCGAGGTCACGCGCAAGCGGCCCGGATTCGCCTGCGGCCGGTATGCCTCGGAGCCCCAGACGGGCGCTCCACCTGCCTTCGTGCATCACCCCGTCGAGCGAGAGGCTCTTGTTCTCCAGGTGGAGCAGTATAGGTCGGCCGGTGCCCCGAGCGTAGCGCAGGGCGTGCAGCAGGAGGTCGGCATCGGCGACCGGCTTGCCGTCATCCGCGAAGGCCACCACACCGGCGTCCGCCAGCTCGCGCATCTCGGAGAGCTCTTCACCTTTGAGGCCCTTGCTCACCGACCCTACCTGTCCGACGCGCACCACCGCATCGCGCGCGGCTTGAGTCAGCACGGCGTACGCGACAGTCCCGGAGTCCACCACGGGGTCGGTGTTCGCCATCGCGACCACAGCGACATACCCGCCCGACGCGGCAGCCCTGGAACCGGAGGACAGGTCCTCTTTGTACTCGTAGCCCGGAGTGCGCAGATGCGCGTGTGGATCCACAAAGCCCGGGAAGACCCAGCAGCCCGACACGTCCTCGACGACCTCCACTCCCGGATCTCTGGGCAGGCGGTCACTCATCGCGGCGATCTTTCCCTCCGCGATCAACAGATCGCCCAGGAAGTCGACGCCCTCGCCGGGGTCGAACAGATGCACCGCGGGGAGGAGAAAGCGTTCAAGGGGAAACGCGCGACAGGCAAGTTTGGGCGCGGAGGGACGCTGACCCATGTCCATCCATGACTCCTTTCGGCCTCACTGGGCTCGTTTAAAGGCTAGACCATGGTATCGCGAACGGAGGGCGCGGTCCAGCCATCCAACGCGGGAGACGGAGGATCAGAGGCGCGACGCCACGCTCTTGCCGTCGATCCAGGAGGGCAGCGACCTCCAGGCGTCGCGGGTCTGGCTGCCGGTGGAGCGCCCACTCGGGGTCGTGGGCCTGCAGGAGGGCCCAGAATCGCTTCGAATGATTCAACTCCCTGGTGTGGCAGAGCTCGTGGATAAGAACGTGGTCGACCAGAGCCGGCTCCAGAAACAGCAGCCGGAGGTTGAGCGATATGGCGCCGCGCGGCGAGCAACTTCCCCAGCGGGTGCGTTGGTGCCGCACGCTCACCCGCTCGAACGCCAGCGCATGCAGACGCGCCAGTTCTTCCAGACGCGGCCCCAACGTGCTGCGCGCTCGTCTGCGCAGCCACTCGATCAGGGCCTGGCGATAGGCCTCGTCATCGTCGGCTGGTCCGCTGACCAACAGCCTGCCGTCCCGCGCCTCTCGCGCCACCGCGGTCCTCCGGCTCGCAGCACCTGCCGAGGCCGGCCGGAGCCGGTACTCCACCTGCCACGTCTCGCCCAGAGGCCGGAAGTACGACGCACTCGGGCAACGCCGGGGGCGCGGGCGCGGAGAGCGGCCGCGCCTCGATCTTCGCCCGCACGCGCTCGATCCACGGACGCTTCGCCTCGAGGATGGCGGGGATCGCGCGCCGATCGAAGCGGCGAGGTACGACGACGGTGAGGTCTCCACCGTTTGTCATGACCAGGCGCACGTGGCGAGCCCGATCGCTAACGCGCACCGTGAACGCCGGCGACCCCGTGGCGGCCTCGCCCTCCGGGATGCGGGTCACCACAGGCCGTCAGCCCGACAAACGCGCATTCAGCAACTAGCTCCGGTACCGCGGCAAGAGCCTTCGATACCGGGCAGGCCGCCTTCGCCTGAGCAGCCAGCTCCTGGAATCGCGCATCGTCCACCCCGGGCACCGAGCCTCACACGTCCAGTTCGATCTTGGTTATGGTCGGCCCCGCCCCCAGATGGACCGACGCCGTGGTGCGCACGCTGTCGGGGGGATGGCCGTTGTCGGTGAGCAGAGCGGCCAGAAACATCGAGAAGCATCCGGCCAGAGCCGCCCCGACCAGTTCTTCGGGATTGGTGCCCGCCGCCTCCTCGAACCGTGACGAGTAGGTATACGGCCCCTCGTAGAGGCCGCTCGCCAAGCGCATCTTGCCGCTGCCCTCCTTGAGCGTCCCGCGCCAGACCGCTTCAGACTTCCTTACCGGCATGGTGCCACCTCCATATCGCTTAGACGTTCGAGTCGTATAGGTCGAGAGAGGTCTCCGCGGCATCCACGTCTCCGCCGGCGGGCATGTTGAGCCCGGTGCTGACGGGAGTCACCGCCCGCGCGCCCGTCGCTGCATGGATCTCCCGGTCGATGACCCCGAGGTCGAACGGATTCTCGATATCGTACTTCATCTCCGCCTGCTGCTTGAGTATCCCCCAGCGGGTGGCGACGTGACGTTGCGCCTTCCGCCACAGCATCTCCGCGGCGTCGGGGGCGAACTTCTTGAGCATGTTGTAGCGGTTCTCGGTGGGAACGAAGTCGACCACCGGGAGACTCAGCTCGCGGGAGTCGATCTGCAGGGGGTTCTTCCCCTGGGCGGCCAGGCGCGGGTCGAAGCGGTAGAGGAACCAAGCTCCCGAATTCACCGCTGCCTTCTGATGCTCGTAGCCCTTGCGCAGATCGAACCCCATGCTGATGCAGTGGCTGTAGGCGATGATGAGCGAAGGACCGTCGAAGGACTCGGCCTCCACGAAGGCCCGCACCGTCTGGGCGTCGGAGTAGCCCATGGCCACCTGGGCCACGTAGATGTTGCCGTAGGTCATGGCGATAGAGCCCAGATCTTTCTTGCCGATGGTCTTACCCCCGGCGGCAAACAGCGCGACCGAGCCCATAGGGGTGGCCTTGGAGCACTGCCCCCCGGTGTTGGAGTACATCTGGGTGTTGAGGACGAGCAGGTTGATGTTGCGCTGGGAGGCAAGGACGTGATCCAGGCCGCCGTAGCCGATATCGAAGGCCCACCCGTCGCCGCCGACGCCCCAGACACTCTTCCTGACCAGATAATCGGCCACCGAGAGCAGTTGGGCGTAGCGGGGGTCGGATCCATTGCCGTTGGTCGCCGTGGCAACCTGTACCCGAAGCTTAAGCTCGGCCACCCGGGCCCGCTGGGCGGGCGATCTCGGCCTCATCCTGCTGCTTGGAGGCAAGGAGAGCCTCCACCAGTCCGCGCCCCGATCGCGTCTTTCGAGCTCGACTGCGAGTTCCCGGGCGAACTCGGTCTGCTTATCCACGGTGAGCCGGAGGCCATAGCTGAACTCGGCGGCGTCCTCAAAGAGAGAGTTGTTCCAGGTGGGACCGCGACCTTCCTCGTTCTTGGCGTACGGGGTCGTGGGCAGATTGCCCCCATAGATGCTGGAGCAACCCGTCGCGTTACCGATAAGCAGCCGGTCGCCGACGAGCTGGGTGAGGAGCTTCACGTAAGGGGTCTCCCCGCAGCCTGCGCAGGCCCCGGAGTACTCGAACAGGGGCCTGAGTAGCTGGCTCCCCTTGACGGTGGCCACACGGACGTGGGTGCGGTCCGGATCGGGAAGCGAAAGGAAGAAGACGTAGTTCTCCCGTTCGGGCACCCGCAGCGGGGGCTGGAAGGCCATGTGGATGGCTTTCCTGCCGGGGTCCGCCCTGTCTTTGCCCGGGCAGATCTCCACGCACGCCCCGCAGCCGGTGCAGTCCTCGGGGGCTACCTGCACCGTCCAGGCCGATCCCTCGTGTTCTTTGCCCTTGGCAGGCGACGGACTTGAACGCCAGGGGCGCCCCGGAAAGGAGCGCCGGATCGTAGAGTTTGGTGCGGATGGTGGCGTGCGGGCAGTGAAGCGAGCACTTGCCGCACTGGATGCACAGCTCCGGCTCCCACACCGGGATCTCAAGGGCGATGTTCCGTTTCTCCCAGCGGGTGGTGTCGGTGGGCCAGATGCCGTCGTCGGGAAGAGCAGACACGGGTAGCAGGTGTCCCAAGCCGGCCATGATGGGGGCCGTCACCTGCTTGAGAAAGTCAGGGGCATCCTCGGGCACCAGTGGGGGCTTGTGGGTGGTCGAGCTGGGGACCGCGGGGTAGGTGATCTCGTGGAGGTTGGCGATGGCCTGATCCACGGCCTGGTAGTTCATCTCGACCACTTTGTCGCCGCGCTTGCCGTAGGTCTTCCTTATGGCCCCCTTGATGGCGGCGATGGCGTCTTCCGGGGGGATGATGCCGGAGAGATAGAAGAAGCAGGTCTGCATGATGGTATTGATGCGACCGCCCATACCAGTGCTCTTCGCCACCTCGTAGGCGTTGATGGCGTAGACCTTGAGGCCCAGCTCGATGATGCGCGCCTGGCTCTCGTAGGGCAGTCGGTCCCACACCTCTTCGGCCGGGTAGGGGGCGTTAAGGAGATAGGTGGCCCCGGGGCGGGCGGCGAGGAGGGTCTTGTAGCGCTCGAGGAACGACCAGACGTGGCAGGCGACAAAGTCGGCCTTGTCCACCAGATAGGCGGAGCGGATGGGCTCGGGGCCGAAGCGCAGGTGGCTGACGGTGAGGACCCCGGCCTTCTTGGAGTCGTATACGAAATAGCCCTGGACGTGGTTGTCGGTGTCCTCGCCGATGATCTTGATGGAGTTCTTGTTGGCCCCGATAGTGCCGTCGGAGCCGAGACCGTAGAAGAGAGCCCGAAAGACGCCCGGTTGTTCGCTCTGGAAGCTCGAGTCGGGGGCGAGGCTGGTGTAGGTGAGGTCGTCCTCTATGCCCAGCGTGAAGTGGTTCTTGGGCGACGGTTTGTGAAGCTCGTCATAGACGGCCTTCACCATCTGGGGCGTGAACTCCTTGCTCGAGAGGCCGTAGCGGCCCCCGATGACCCGCACCGAGCTCCTTCCCGCCTCCGATAGGGCGCCCACCACGTCGAGGTAGAGGGGCTCGCCGGCCGAGCCCGGCTCCTTGGTGCGGTCAAGGACGGCGATCGATCGGACCGACGCCGGGAGCGCGGCGGCGAAGTGCACCACGGAGAAGGGGCGGTAGAGGCGGACCTTGAGGACACCGACCTTCTCCCCCAAGGAAACCAGTTTGTCGACGGCCTCGTGGGCGGTCTCGCATCCGGAGCCCATGAGCACGATGACCCGCTCGGCATCGGCGGCCCCGTGGTAGTCGAAGAGGTGGTAGGGGCGGCCGGTGAGAGAGGCAAGGCGGTCCATGTAGTCCTGGACGATCCCTGGACAGGCGAGGTAGTACGGGTTGACGCTCTCCCGTGCCTGGAAGTAGACGTCGGGGTTCTGGCTCGTGCCCCGGAGGGTGGGCCGGTCCGGGGTCATGGCCCGGGCCTTGTGAGCAAGGACGTACTCCTCGTCGATCATGGCGCGCAGCACTTCTTCGGGCATGAGGGCGATCTTCTGCACCTCGTGGGAAGTGCGGAATCCGTCACAAAAGTGGATGAAGGGGATGCGGCTCTTCAAACTGGCAGCCGAGCCCACAAGAGCGAGGTCGTGGGCTTCCTGCACGCTCGCCGAAGCAAGGAGGGCAAAACCGGTCTGCCGAACGGCCATGACGTCCTGGTGGTCGCCGAAGATGCTGAGACCCTGGGCGGCGATGGAGCGGGCTGTCACGTGCCAGCAGGTGGGAGTGAGTTCCCCGGCCACCTTGTACATGGTGGGGATCATGAGCAGAAGCCCCTGGCTCGCGGTAAAAGTGCTGGACAGCGAGCCGGCCTGAAGGGCCCCATGCACGGCGGCGGCCGCCCCCGCTTCGGACTGCATCTCCACGACCAGAGGGACGCTCCCCCACAAGTTCTTCTTGCCGGCGGCCGACCAAGCGTCGGCGTGCTCCGCAATGGGAGACGAAGGGGTGATGGGGTAGATGGCGATGACCTCGTTCACGCTGTGCGCGACGTGGGCAATCGCCTCGGTCCCATCGATAACTGCCACACTGCCTGCCACGGCGGTCCCCTCTCGAAGTCGCGAGTGTCGGCGGGATCAGAGTCGCGCCGGTATTAGAATATTGACTCTAAATTCTAATGTCAAGCATTTAGACCAAAGTCTGCGGAGGGCTAGACGGCGGCCTCTTCGCTCAAGCTTCCCGCTAGGCACTGGTAGAGGATGGCCATACGGACGGCCAGCCCCGATTCCACCTGGTGCAGTATCAACGAGCGGTCATCGTCGGCGAGGTCGGCCGAGAGCTCGACCCCCCGGTTGATGGGACCCGGGTGCATCACCCGCTGTCCGGGCTTGAGACGATATGGCGAGAGGCCCCAGACCCGGCTGTACTCTCGCAACGAGGGTACCGGGGGTACCTTGCCTTTGGCCCGTTCGAGCTGCATGCGGAGGAGATACACCACGTCCACGTCCTCCAGAGCGTCGAGCCCGTTGTAGACAGGCACGTCCCAGTATTCGATTCCCGGAGGTATCAGAGTCGGCGGTCCGACCAGCCGTACGTCGATGCCCATCTTCCGGAAGCCGAAGAGGTCGGAGCGAGCCACCCGGCTGCGCAGGATGTCGCCGACGATGGCCACCTTCAGCCCCCTCACGTCCCCAAAGACGCGCCGCAGGCTGTAGAGGTCGAGCAGGCACTGGGTGGGATGCTCACCCGTGCCATCGCCGGCATTGACCACCGATGCGTTGGTATACCGCGTGGCCATGCGCGACGCCCCCACTTGCGGGTGACGCATGACGATGATGTCGGGGCGGTAGCTCTCGAGAGTCAGGATGGTGTCCTTGAGACTCTCTCCCTTCGAGACGCTCGACGAAGAGCCCTTGATGTTGATCACGTCGGCCGACAGTCTCTTGCCGGCGAGTTCGAACGAGGATTGAGTCCTCGTGGACGGCTCGAGGAACACGTTGATGATCGTCCGGCCACGGAGCGTCGGGACCTTCTTGATGGGACGGGAGGCGATCTCGAGAAACCCGTCACTCAGGTTGAACAGGTTGTCGATCTCGGCGGCGGTGAGGTCGTCGATGGAGATGAGATGCATTTCGTTACCCTTTCGGCCTCGCTGGACCCGTTTAAAAGGTTCGTCTGCTTCCCGATTCTACCGCGCCGAGGGCCGCAGTGCTCGCCGCCGCACCCGCGGCCGGGGCGCTGCCGCCCGCAGGCGGAGGGCGCGCCTGCGCTACTCCTCTATGGCCACTTCGTCCGACCCGTCCGTCTCGACGAGGTGGACGACGACCTCCTCGCCCCGGCTGGTCGGGACGTTCTTGCCCACAAAATCTGGGCGGATGGGCAGGTCGCGGTGGCCCCGGTCGACGAGGACCGCCAGCCGCACCGCCAGGGGCCGGCCGTAGTCGAAGAGGGCCTCGATAGCAGCCCTGATGGTGCGGCCGGTGTAGAGCACGTCGTCCACGAGCACGATGGTCTTGTCGTTGACGTCAAAAGGCAGATCGGTCGAATGGACCTGGGGTTGCTCGTAGTCCCTCCCGGCCCGGGCGTCGATATCATCTCGATAGAAGGTGATGTCGATGGCACCTGTGGGCGGCCGCACGTTGTAGAACGACTCGAGCAGGCCGGCAAGTCGTGCCGCCAACTCCACCCCTCGACGCTGGATGCCCACCAGCGCCAGGTTCGCCAGGTCGGGGGACTGCTCGGCGATCTCGTGCGTCATGCGAGCGAGGGTGCGGCTCACTTGTTCCTCGTCAAGCAGGATCTTGCACTTGCGAATGTTCTCACCGTTCTTGCCCGTCACGGCGTGCACCCAGCCTTTCTCGCCATGCCGCCACAATCACCGGCATTTCCCGTACCGCCCCCCCGCACGCTACCCGCTCGCCGCTGCGGCGTCAAGAACCGGCCCGCGGCCCGCTGTCGTCGGCGCCGACGGCCGGCTACGACGCCCCTTCCCCGCCGAGCAGGCGAAGCGCGGTCGCCACCATGTTCTCGGCGGTGATGCCGAACTCCCGATACAGCACCTTTGCCGGAGCCGAAGCTCCGAAGTGGTCGATGCCGATCGACGCTCCCGCAGAGCCCACGTACCGGTCCCATCCGAAAGTCGACGCCGCCTCCATCGAGACCCGAGCCGTGACGCCGGGCGGCAGCACGCCGTCCCGATACGAGGCTTCTTGCCGCTCGAACAGTTCCCAGCTAGGCAGAGCCACCACCCTCGCCGCCACCCCGGCGCCGGCGAGCGTGCCGGCCGCCGCCAGTGCAATCTCGACCTCGGACCCGGTGGCCAGCAGAATCACGTCCGGCCGTCCGTTCGCGGCATCTTTGAGCACGTAGCCCCCGCGCAGCAGCCCGTCCGCGGTGGCGAGCTCCCCGCCGTCGAACACGGTGAGATTCTGTCGAGTCAGCACCAGCGCTGTCGGTCCGTCTCGCCGCTCCAGGGCGGCGCGCCAGGCCGTCACCGTCTCGTTGGCGTCGCTGGGCCTGATGACCACGAGGCCCGGAATCGCCCGCAGCGAGGCCAGGTGCTCTATGGGCTGATGGGTGGGACCGTCCTCCCCCAATCCGATGCTGTCGTGGGTGAACACGTATATGACCGGGAAGTGCGAGAGCGCGGCAAGCCGGATGGCCGGGCGCATGTAGTCCGAGAAGATCAGGAATGTCCCGCCGTAGGCGAACATCCCGCCGTGAGCGGCCAGGCCGTTCAACACGCCTCCCATCGCGTGCTCCCGCACCCCAAAATGCAGGTTGCGCCCGCCAGGCGACCCAGGCTCAAAGTCGCCAAGCCCGGAGAGATAGGTGTTGTTCGATGGGGCAAGGTCGGCCGAACCACCGATGAGTGTGGGCAGCAAGGGAGCAAGCGCGTTGAGAGTCTTGCCGGAGGCCGCGCGGGTGGCTAAGCTCTCACCCGGTGCGAAGACCGGCAATGTCTCGGCCCACCCCTCGGGCAGACTTCCCGCCATGGCGCCCTTCCATTGCCTGGCCAGGTCCGCGTGCTCCTGCTCGTAGCGAGCGAACGTCTCGTCCCACCGGACTCGTAGTGCTCTCCCGGCCGCGGTCACGGCCGAGTACTGTTCGCGCACCCTGTCGGGGACGGCGAAGAACAGGTCGCCGGGCCAACCGAGGGCTTCCTTCGTAAGCCTGACCTCGTCGGCGCCCAGAGGCGAGCCGTGCGCGTCGGCGGTACCGGCCTTATGGGGGCTGCAGCAGCCGATGATGGTGCGCACCATCACCAGGGACGGCTTGCTCTTCTCGGCGCGGGCGAGCGAGATCGCGGCATCGATGGCCGCCAGGTCGTTGCCGTCGCTCACTCTGACCACCTGCCAGCCGTACGCCTCGAAGCGCGCCCCGACGTCTTCCGTGAAGGCCAATTGCGTGGACCCCTCGATGGATATCTGATTGTCGTCGTACAGGTAGACCAGCTTGCCCAGACCCAGGTGGCCGGCCAGAGAGGCGGCCTCCGAGGCCACCCCCTCCATGAGGTCACCGTCGCTGACGATGGCGTAGGTGTGATGGTCGACCAGATCGAAGCCCGGCCTGTTGAAGGTGGCGGCGAGGAAGGCTTCGGCGATCGCCATACCTACGCCGTTGGAGAAGCCGGCACCCAGAGGCCCGGTGGTCGTCTCTACCCCTGGAGTGAGCCCGTGCTCTGGGTGCCCGGGCGTGCGGCTACCCCATTGCCTGAAGGCCTCCAGTTCGTCGATGGAAAGACCGTAGCCCGCAACATGAAGCAGAGCGTAGAGCAGCATCGAGCCGTGGCCCGCGCTCAGAACGAACCGGTCGCGGTCCGGCCACTCGGGATGGGCCGAATCGAACCTGAGATGCCGGGTCCAGAGCACGTGGGCCATGGGGGCCGCCCCCAGAGGCATCCCTGGATGCCCCGAGTTGGCCTTCTGTACACCATCGATGGCCAGAGTGCGGATGGTAGCGACGGCCAGGTCGTCCAGATCCCATTTCTCGGCCATGCTCGCGGGGAATGCGTCAGCCATTTCGAACACCTCCGGGATAGTGGTCGGGACTCAAGAGGACGGGCCAGCCCTCGCGCTCAGCCTCGGAGCGGAGGCCCGGGCGAGGATTGACGGCGACGGGATGTCCCACCGAGCGAAGCAGGTCCAAATCGGTGTCGTGGTCGGCGTATGCCCAGCAATCCGCCGGATCGGCCGCGTGCTCGGCGATGATGCGCGCCGCGATGCGGGCCTTCTCGGCGCTGTAAGGGATGGGACCGTCCAGCCGGCCCGTGTAGCGGCCGTCCACTACCTCGCAAGGCACCCCGGCGTATTCGGCTACCCCGAGGCGGCTGCACAATGCCTCCACGACCGGATCGAGCGCCGCCGATACCACAACCACCACGTCTCCCTCGGCCTGGTGCTCGGCTAAGGCGGCGGTCGCTGCCGGATGCAGCCGGGGAACCATCTCCTCGTCGGTGAACCGCGCCATGAGCGACTTCACCTCTTCCTCGCCCAAGCCCTTCAAGATCGCGATGCCTTTCGCCCGCGACGCCTCGGTGACCTTGACCAGCCCGGCCTTGTAGGCGACAAACCATAGAGTCGTTCCCACAACGAAAGACCGGCTCACGACGCCGGCTTTGCGCAAGAACTTCACCAGCAGGACCTGTGTCTGGCCGACGACCAGAGTGCCGTCGAGATCGAAGAAAGCGACCGCCGGCGTTCCGGTGTCACCTGGAGCCTCATTCATGTCCGCGAGCCCCCTCAGTTCTCAGCCGGAGCAGCACCGCTTGGAGGTCGTCCGGAAGTGGGGCTTCGAACTGGAGGTCTTCCCCTGTGAAGGGGTGCGGAAACCCCAGGCGGTGACTGTGGAGGAACTGCCGCCCGAGTCCCAGGGAATCGCGCCGGGCATAGAGAGGATCGCCGGCCACCGGGTGGCCGATGGCCGCGAAGTGGACGCGGATCTGGTGGGTCCTGCCGGTCTCCAGCCGGACTTGGACGAGCGTCAGATCGCCAAGGCGTTCGAGCACGGTGAAATGCGTGGTGGCCTCTCGCGCGGCCAATCCCCCGACGGTCATGGAGATGCGCCGCACCGGGTCGCGGCCCACCGGCGCTTCGATGGTCCCACTCTCCGCCGCAATGCCGCCGCGCACCAGAGCCAGGTAGAGCCGTTCGATCGCTCGCCGGCGCATCATCGCCACCAGACGCCGGTGCGCCTCGGTGGACTTCGCGACCACGAGCAGCCCACTCGTGTCCTTGTCAAGCCGGTGCACCACTCCCGGGCGGAAGTCCTCGCCCCCGGCCGGCCCGTGGCCGGACAACGCCTGGACGAGCGTCCCGCTGGCGTGTCCGCGGGAGGGGTGAACGGCCATCCCGGCCGGCTTGTTCGCCACGAGCAGCCACCGGTCTTCGTATACGACAGGCACCGCTGCCTGACTCGTCACATCCAGCTCGACGTCGACGGGCAGCAACACTGTCACCGTCTCTCCGATAGCGAGCAGCCGGCTTTTGGCAGCGGCTCCTCCCTCGATGCCTACCGCCCCCGCGGCTATGAGCGCGGCGGCCTGCGACCGGCTGCCGACCTCGCTCAGTCTGCCGACGAAGACGTCAAGCCGCGTGCCGGAGTCTTGCTCACCGACGACGAAGGTGAGTTTCGTCCGACCGGCGTTGCTGGTCCCGGTCTCCACTACCGGGAGGCAGGAGCCTCATGCCCCGCTCGGAGGACTCGGATCCCCTCGACGATCAACCCCAAGAAGACGATGGCGATACCCAGCACGATGAAGACATCGGGCAGGTTGAAGTTGGGCCAGTAGGGGAACTTGAGAAAATCGGTGACATGTCCGTCACCGCTGACCCGCTGGACGATGTTCCCCAAGCTGCCGCCGATGATCAAACCACCGGCTATTCCCGCCAACACAGGGCGCCGCTCCATGTGAACGTAGATCAGCACGACGAGTATGGCAATAGCGTTGGCCGGAAGGATCACAGCCAGCCGTCCGCCGAGCAGCCCGAAGGCCACTCCGCTGTTCGCGCTCCGCTGTAACGAGAGAAAGGGCAGTATCTGGCGGACCTCGCCGAGCACCAGCCGCTGCTCGACCAGATAGGTGGTCCACATCGCCAGGCCGGTGCAGAGAGCGGCCACCGCCACGAGTAGGGACCATTTGAGGATCAGGCGCCGCCTGTTCGATCCTGCAGCCCCGGGCGCCTCATCGGGCTCGACCGGCTTCGCGGACTTCATCTGCCCCGTTCTTCCCGGCGTTTACACTCGATGCAGAGAGTGGCGAAGGGGGCCACCTGGAGTCTCTCGTCGCCTATGGGCTTGCCGCACTTGTCGCAAGTGCCGTAGTTGCCGGTCTCCAGCTTGTGCAGCGCCCGGTCGATCTGGGATATGGCAGCCCGAGCGTTCTCTTCGAGGGTGAGATCGATCTCTCGGTCGAGGGTCACGGCCGCTGTCTCGGCCATGTGCTGGTCGTATGGGCTTTCCTCCGAGGAGTCCTCCAACGACTCGGACAGGTCGGCGTCGAGCTCGGCGATCTCCCGGCTGAGGCGCTCGCGCTCGGCCAAGAGGGTCTTCTTCAGGGCTTCATCATCCATGGGCGGTTCTTCTCATCGGCCTGCTCCGCGGAGCAATCTGTCCAGCCTATCCCGCAACTCTTCTTCCTTTATGCCGGAGAAGCCTACCACCTTGTCGCGCCCGCCGTGGCCTGATTCCACCCGGATGTCGTCCGCGGGCATGTTCAGCCAGCCGGCCAACGACTCGACCAGCCGGGCGTTCGCCTTCCCACCCTCGGGAGGGGCGCTCACTGCGACCTTCAGCCGGTCTCCATAGAAGCCTCGTATCTCGGTGCGGGCCGCGGACGGTATGACCCTGACCCCTACCAGCAAGGCCCCGCCCCGCGGACGTACCGCCAAAGGTGTGGAGCCTATATTGTCGTCCTCACCACTCGAAGTCACGCGGCTTGCCTGTTCCGCCCTTGTCGCCCTCGAGATACGCCTCGTCCGGCCCTTCGGGCTTGGTGTTGAAGAAGAACCCGCTCAGGGGATCCTCCTCCCGCGGTGCTATCGGTGTTCCCGAGTCCCCGTCAGGGCGGCCGGCCGCGTCCGTCTTGTCAGCCTCCGCGAAAATGGACGCCTGCTCGGCGGTGTCGGCCTCCCCGCTGCCCTCCGTCGGCGATTCTTCGCCCCAGAGGTCGGCCCCTTCGGGTTCCGTTTCGGCGGGCGGCTCAGCCCTCTGGGACGCCTCCCCGGCGAGAGACGGCTCCGCAGCGGACGGGGCCTCCTCGGCGACAACCGGCGATTCGGGCTTGATGGCGGTCTGAACGACCGCTGGATACTCGGGGACCTCCACGACGGCGGCAGGGACCACAAACGGGGTCTCCTCGACGGTCGGCATAGGTGCCTCGGCCATCACGGGCTGGCCGGCTCCCATGTTGATGGGGGCTTCGTCGAGCAGCTTCAGGTGGCCTTCGAGCAAGGAGCGGAACTTGAAGCGGAAGTCCTCTTCCAGATGTTTTAGTTGGATAAGTGCCTGCTGCACCCGCTGAATCTCGGAGTAGGACTCGCTGACGATGCCGCGGGCCTTGAGCTCCGCGTCCCTCAGGATGAGTTCTCCCTCCTTATGGGCATTGGCCTTTGTCTCGTCGGCCTGGAACTGGGCAGTCACCAGCGTCTTCTCGAGGGCGTCTCGTAGCTGGGCGTGTCCGGCAAGCTGCTCCTCGAGCCTGCGGATCCGGTCCTGTAGCTCGACGTTCTCCTGGGAGAGCCGCTCGATCTCGTCGGCTACTTCGTCGAGGAAGAGATCGACCTCCTCGTCCGAGTACCCGCGCACCGAGCGCTTGAACTCCTTCCGCCGGATGTCGAGAGGCGTCACTTTCAATTCGCACTCCCTTCGCAGGGGGCGCTTCTCCCCCCGGGGCCGCTACTCCTAACCGATCGATACTATTCAATCACGTCGGGCAGGGTGGCGTCTCGCCGTATGCGCACTTCGACGGCCGCTCGTTGTACCGCTCTGATGAACCCGCCTCGCACCCCGACATCCTCGAGAGTCGCAAGGGCGACTATGGTCGTGCCCCCCGGAGACGCTACCTGATCCTTCAGATCGGCGGGAGACCCTGCGTGCTCTCGAAGAAGCAAAGCGGTCGCTACGGCTGTCTGATATGTGAACGATCGCGCGGTCTCCCTCGCAAGACCCTCCCGCACCGCCCCCTCCTCCATACCCTCCAGTGCTGCACACAGGAAGGCGGGCCCGCCGAGAACGAGCGCGGCCACAGCGTCGAGGGCTTCCTCAGCCACGATCTCTACGGAGCCGATCCAAGCCAGGGACCCTCTCGCATCCTCGATCGCGTCGCCGGCGGTTCCGGGCTCCGGCGCGAGAGCCACCATTACCTCACCAGGCGCGGTACCCCAAGGGATTATGGCCCGAAAGAGAGCGGGTCCGTCGCCCAGCAGCGATCGCATGAGTCCTAGGGACACCACCGGACAGGTGGAGACGATCGCGGTTCCAGGGCTCGTCCCGCCGCGGAGGGAGAGGAGAGTCTCCCGAAGTTCGTCGGCGGGGAGCGCGAGCAGGACGAGCTTACAAAGCCGCCCCACTTCCTCGAGCGAGGCCGGGGGGACGAAGATGATCTCTCGGGGTCCGCCGGCCGCCCCGAGCCAGAACTCCGCTACCGAGGGGCCGCCGGCCGCACTCTTCACCACACCGACCGTCACGCCCGGCACTACGCCCGGAGCATCAGTACTGATTGAAGAAGCCCTTTTCGAGCAGCCTCTGGCGCTCCTCCGCGGAGACTTCGACGTTCTTGGGCGTGAGCAGAAATACCTTGTCGGCCACCCTCTGCATGCCCCCGTCGAGGGCATAGGTGAGTCCGCTGGCAAAGTCGATGAGCCGCTTGGCGAGTTCCGTGTCGCTCTGCTGCAGGTTCAGGATCACCGGGACGTCACCCTTGAACTTGTCGGCGATGATCTGGGCGTCGTTGAAGTTCTTGGGCACCACAAGGTGCACGCGCACCGGAGCCTGGTCGGGAGCGTTGGGCACGGGACGGACCGGCGAGGTGCGCGAAGGCGTCGAGCTGGACCGCGACTGAGAGGAGCGATAATCCTCTTCAGCATAGATATCATCGAAGTCCGAGGACGAACGGCGCCTGGAATTGGTCTCGATCCTTCGCACGTTGGCGCGTTGCCGATACGTCGATTCAAGATCGGGCTGCTGTACCGGCTGCTCGTCTTCGTAGTAGTCGTCGTCCTCGTCGGAGAGCCCAAAGTAGACGAGCGTCTTGTGCCACATGCTGGCCATCCTATCCTCCTTGCGCGTCGGAAAGAAGCGCGCTGCCTATCCTCAATATGGTCGCGCCTTCCTCTACAGCCACTTCGTAGTCGTTGCTCATCCCCATCGAAAGCTCGGTGAGCTCGTACCGGCCGGTAAAGGCGACAGCCAAACGGTCACGGAGCTCGCGCAACTCTCTGAAGAAGAGGCGGCTGGACTCCGGGTCCGGCGTCAGCGGAGCCATCGTCATCAAGCCTGCGAAACTGACCCGCCGATGGGCCGCCGCCCGCTCCAGAAAGGTCTCCGCGGCCGCCGGGAGGATACCATACTTGGTTTCTTCCCCGCTCACGTTGACCTCCAAGAGCACCCGCACCTCTGTCCGCG
Source organism: uncultured Actinomycetota bacterium (assembly GCA_963843455.1). GTDB lineage: Bacteria > Actinomycetota > Thermoleophilia > RBG-16-64-13 > RBG-16-64-13 > CAIQPS01. The sequence continues at coordinate 408,641 of CAWJKE010000007.1, read as the reverse complement.
CTCTTCTATCCAATTCCTCCACCAGAGAGATGGACTCGACCGAGTGGATCATCGACACGTACGGCAGCACCTGCCGGACCTTGCGGCTCTGCAGGTGGCCGATGAAGTGGAACTCGAACGAGTCCTTCCATCGGTCCCACTTGATCTCCAATCCCTCTGCCCTGTTCTCCCCCACGAGCCCGATTCCTGCCTGCGCCAGCAGGTCCATCTCGTCCACATCGAAATATTTGGAGGCCGCGAGCAGGCGCGGGGAGTCATCGCGGCCGGCCCGCGAGCAGGCATCCACTATCCGTTGCTCGACGGCGGCAAGGTTCGACCGCAGGCTATCTACGTCGATGTTCACGCCGCGGAGGCCCACGCCACGCATGCGTGGCGACCCGTGACCGGGCCCTCCAGGCGGTATGAATAGAAGAGATCCCGATTGCAGACGGTACACAGCCGGGGGTTGACCACGCCGCCTCGAGGCACCCCCACTTCGCCGAGGGCGGTGGTAGCTGCTTCCCACAAGTCTATCCGAGGGGACCCGCCGGGTGCGCGCGGAGCGACCAACACCCCCGGTCCGAACCGCTGAGAGAAGGCATCCGCCACTTCGTCGCCCACGGTGAAGCAGCACGGCCCGATGCTCGGACCTATCACCGCGCTGCCGGGCGGACTGGTCATCGCCGCGCCGGCCTGCTGAACGATCCCGCCCAGGATTCCCCGCCATCCACCGTGCGCCACCGCCAAGTCGACTTCGCCGCAGAGCACAAGCGGGACGCAATCTGCAAAGAGCAGGACGGCAGCCAGTTCGTGGTCCAGCGAGGAATTGAGAGTCAGTCCATCGCACGGCGTCGGCTCGGGCTCGTCGGCATACTCCGACGCCCCCACGACGCGCAGCCCGTGCACCTGCATAGGGCTCACCAACCGCCGTCCTGTCTCGCGCGCGAGACGCTCGCGATTGCGAGCCACCGCCGCCGGACTGTCCGCCGAGCGGGGATCGAGATTGAAGGATGAATACGATCCCTTGCTCGCTCCACCCAGGCGGGTGGTGAACAACACCCGGAAGGGCCGGGGCAGACGGGGCTCCAACGCCGGGGTATCACCGATCGTGCGGACGACGAAGCGGGGGCGAGCCTCGGGGGCGATCCTCTCCGCAAGCGCCGCGCTCACGTGACCGGCGCCCTCCTCCCGCACCGTGTGGTCGTCAGTCTTTGTCGCGCAGAAAGCGAGGGATCTCGAGCACCTCGTCGTCCACGTCGAACGAATTGGTCTTCTGCGGGAGCACGTCGGGCATCTTGGAGGCCGGCCGTTCGATGGACCTGTCGGCCTCCGCTTCGGCGTGACGCTGCCGGTCGAAGCCGGTGGCTATCACCGTCACTCGCATCTGCTCGCCAAGAGATTCATCGATGACGGCGCCAAATATGACGTTGGCCTCGGTGTCGGCCGCCTTGGAGATGATCTCAGCCGCCTCGTTGACCTCGAACAGGCCCATGTCCGGCCCACCGCTGATATTGAGAAGAATACCGGTGGCTCCCTCGATGGACGACTCCAACAACGGAGACGAGATGGCCATCCGCGCAGCTTCGACCCCTCTGTTCTCGCCGCTCGCCATACCGATACCCATGAGCGCCGAGCCGGCACTTCTCATGATGGTGCGCACGTCGGCGAAGTCCAGGTTGATGAGACCGGGCACGGTGATGAGGTCGGTGATGCCCTGCACGCCCTGCCGCAGCACGTCATCGGCGACCTTGAAGGCCTCGATGATGGAGGTCCTCTTCTCGACCACCTGGAGCAACCTGTCATTGGGGATGATGATGAGGGTGTCGACCTTCTTGGCCAGTTGATCGATTCCGGCCTCGGCTTGAGAGGCCCGCTTGCGGCCCTCGAAGCTGAAGGGCTTGGTGACGACGCCCACGGTCAGCGCCCCTAACTCCCGGGCCACCTCGGCGATCACCGGGGCGCCTCCAGTGCCGGTCCCACCCCCCTTACCGGCGGTGACGAAAACCATGTCGGCGCCCTTGAGGATCTCCCGGATCTCGTCCCGGCTCTCCTCGGCGGCCGCCCGGCCGACCTCGGGGTTCGCTCCAGCTCCCAGCCCCCGCGTGATCTTGCCTCCGATGTGCAGCTTGACGTCGGCATCGCACATGAGGAGCGCCTGCGCGTCGGTGTTGACGGCGATGAACTCCACGCCCTTGAGCCCGGCGTCGACCATACGGTTGACCGCGTTGGTACCGCCTCCGCCCACTCCGACCACTTTGATCACCGCGAGATAGCTGGATCCCGTGTCGTTCATAGTCCTCGAACCTCCAAGATCTTCAAATCACAGGACTCCAACTTGAGCCTTTGTGCGAAGCCCTCTATCACTACTCGACAGTACGCGCCATCTTCTATCTTTCCTTCAAACGGCCACGATATCACGTTCATTTCCCCTTGACTGCCGGACGGTCAGGGGCACTCGCGTCAACATATTCCAGGGTCTTTCCATCCCTCAAGTACTCCTGGATGATATTGATGGTTACCGTCATCTTCTGCTCAAGGTCTGTGGGCACCCCCAGCCGCAACTCGGAGCCCCCTGCCAGATGCACGACCACGTCGCCGCCCGTCGACACCGATATCTGCTCCACGGTCGGCAGGCTCTCAGCCAACTGCGGCGTCCGGAGCATCAACACGACCGGCAGAACTGCCACCACCGCTTGGGAGGCCGTCCCCCCCGGTTTCGCGGCAAACTGGCCGGCCGCAACGATGACGGGGAGCGGAGAGTTCGACTGCGCTCCGACCTTTTCGAGCAAACGGCCGTCGTCGGCCAGCAGCCACCACTTGCCATCGGCCGTCCGGAGCCGGGCGACCGGCTCGTACTCCTCCAGTTGGATCTCCAGACCGTTCGGGAACTGCCGGTAGACATGGATGCTGCGAACGTATGGCAGTGCCTCAAAACTCCTCTCGATCGCCCCCGTGGACAATCTGAGAAGGCTCACGCCCCGTGCGGACGACACGGCTCCGGCGATCTCCTCCTGGGTGACGTGGTGGGCGACAGGGACCGAGACCTGCTTCACCGCGAAGACGTCGGATGACCGCAGCCACAGAAAGAGGGCCACCGCCGCGACCACCAAGACGCACACGAATATCAGGCCGGCTCGCCGGCGGCCGCGCTCCCGATTGACCAGATGCCGCCGTTCCCGGACTCGTCTATCCATCGACCGCCGGTCGCCCGGGCGACCGGTCCACCTGGGAGTCCCAGGGGAAAGCGGCACCGAGCAGCTTGACCTCGGGTTCGAGGGCTATCCCGCTCATCCGTTCGACCCCCTGTCTCATCAGGGTCATCAAGGCGAGCACGTCCGCGGTGGTCGCGTCGCCTGTGTTGACCAAGAAATTGCCGTGGACAGTGGATATTTCGGCGCCGCCCCGGCGCACTCCTCTGAGTCCGGCCGCGTCCACCAACCTGCCGGCGTGCTGTCCCGCAGGGTTCTTGAACGCGCTGCCAAAGGTGCGGACCGAGCGAGGCTGCTTCTCTCGCCTCTGCCGCAGCAAGGAGCGCTGGCACTCCATGACCACGCTGCAGTCGCCCTCCCCCAGGCCGATCCGGGCCGCGGTGACTATCGATCGCCCCGGGAGCCGACAGAAGCGATAGCCCCACTCGAGTTCATCGGCCGGCACCCAGCAGGCGCCGGCCGCTGTGACTATCTCCACCTCTTGGATGACGTCCCGCATGCACCAGCCGTACGCACCTGCGTTCATGGCCACCCCGCCGCCGACGGAGCCGGGGATGCCGCAGGCATGCTCCATCCCCGTCAGCCCGGCCTCCGCCGCGACGGCGGCAAGACGGGCCAGGTACGACGCCGCTCCTACGGTGAGCACCACCGTGGTGCACGCCGGCGTCGTCGCCGTGGGGATCCCTTCGACGTAGTGGAAGCTCTCGTCCAGCTTGATGACCACGCCCGTATAGCCGCGGTCGGCGACCAGCAGGTTAGAGCCCGCTCCAAGGCAGAACCAATCGGCCTCGAAGGTCTCCAGAGCCTCCAGCACCTGCGCGAGCGCCGGCACGCCTCGCACAGTCACCAGAAGGCCGGCCTTCCCCCCTGTGCCGATAGTCGTGAAGGGAGCCAGGGGAGCATTGGCCCACAAGCGCACTCCGTCGACGGAACGTAGCACAACGGAAAGGGTAGACATCCGGTCCATGTCCGGCCGGCGCTAAGCCGGGGTCAGGAAACGCTCGCCTACCCGGTGCACGTCGCCCGCTCCAAGGGTCAACACCAGGTCGCCCGGCGCCGTCGCCCGGTCGAGGTAGTCAACGACGGAACCCAGCCGGGGCAGGTAGACCACCGGTTTGCTCTTCTGGAGCCGTAGGATCCCGTCGACGATGAGCTTCCCGCTGACGCCGGGACGCGGGTCTTCACGCGCTCCGTAGACATCGGTCACGACCGCCACGTCGGCCTCGAGAAGGGCCTCGGCAAACTCGGCCTGCAGGAATTCGGTGCGAGAGTAGAGGTGGGGCTGGAACACCGCGATCACCCGAGACCAGTTCCCCTCCCGGGCGGCCGCCAGAGTGGCCCGCAGTTCGGTAGGGTGATGGGCATAGTCGTCGACCACGGTGACGCCGTTGCGCTCGCCTTTCAACTGAAAGCGGCGGACGGCGCCCGTGAAACACTCGAGCGCGGGCACGATCCTCTCCGGCCGCACGCCGAGTTCGCAGAGCGTGGCAAAACAGGCAAGGGCGTCGAGCACGTTGTGCTTGCCGGGTACCCGCAGAGTGACCGAGGCGAGTTTGCGCCCTTCGTTCCACACCTCGAAGCGACTCCCGGGAGCCTCGGGGACCACGGCCCGCGCTTGGTACGCCGACCCGCCGTCGAGTCCGTACGAGCATGTCCGGCACGCCACCTCGCCCGCCAGCGCCGTCACCCGGGGATCCCCGGCGTAGTAGACGAACAGGCCCTCGGGCGGCAGTTGGGTGGTGAACTGCCGGAACACCCGCTGGACGTCTTCCACGTGCAAGTAGTGGCTGTGGTGATCCAGTTCCATGTTGGTCAGCACCGCCACTTCGGGGCTGAGCAGGAGCAGCGAACCGTCCGACTCGTCCGCCTCGCACACCACGAATTCCCCGTCGCCGTGCCGCGCGTTGGAGCCCAGATCATTCAACTCGCCCCCCACCAGGAAGGTGGGATCGTAGCCGCCATCGACGAGGGCACTGCTGATCATCGAGGTCGTGGTGGTCTTGCCGTGGGTGCCGCAGACCGCTATCCCTCGTCCGGACTGCATGAGCCAGGATAGCGCCTGGGCTCGTTTGACCACCATGATCCCCCGGCGCCGGGCTTCCATGAGCTCCACATTGTGTGGGGGAATGGCCGAAGAGATCACGACCACATCGGGGCCGTCCAAGTTGCCGGCCCTATGGCCGATGCTGACGGCGATGCCGGCCTTCTCAAGAAGCGAGACGTACCGGGAAGGCTTGAGGTCGGACCCCGTGACTTTGTAGCCCCGTTTGTGAAGCACCAATGCGATGCCGCTCATCCCGGCTCCGCCGATGCCCACAAAATGGAAACTCCGCAGCCACTCAGGCGCGGGGATGCTCATCGTTTCGCTGGGTGGTGATTCAGTCATGGCCCCTCTCCGCTCGCGCGGCGACCAATTCTACTACGACGTCGGCGATGCGGTCGGCCGCGTCCGGCCGTGCGAGCCGCAGAGCGGCCGTCCGCATCCGTTCGTTGACGTTGGGATCCAGCAGGGTCGAGACAGCAATGGCCAGCCTCTCAGCGTCGAGTTCGGCATCCGGGACGGTGATCGCCGCACCCGCGGCCGCGACCATATGGGCGTTCTTGCTCTGATGGTCTCCGGCCGCGTACGGGTAGGGCACCAGGAGTGATGGCGTGCCGCGGGCCAGGATCTCCGCCACCGAGCCGCCCGCCCGGGCCACCACCGCATCCGCCGCCGCGAGCGCGAGGGGGAAATCGTCCAGAAAGGGAAAGGCCTGGTAGTCCGGGTTCGCGCCGGCGGTACCCAGTTGTGCGCTCACAGCCGCGTATTCCCTTTCGCCGGTGACGTGGAGGATCTGAATCGGCGCGGCCGCGTGAGCGAACGCCTCGATGGCGGCCTGGTTGAGCGTGTGCGCTCCCAAACTGCCCCCGAAGACCAGAAGGATGGGCCGCCCTGCGTCGAGGTCAAAACGAGCCAAGCCCTGTTCCCGCGTGGCAGCCAGGAGGGAGGGTCGCAGCGGTCTGCCTGTGTAGACGTACTTGCCGCCGTTCATCTCCCGCTGGGGGAACGACAGGCACACCCTGTCGACCATCTTGCTGAGGATCCGGTTGGTCCACCCCATGTGCGCGTCCATCTCGACGGCGACGGCCGGGATCCGGGTCACGGCCGCCTCCGCAACCACCGGCCCCGACGCGTAGGCGCCTACCCCGATGACGCAATCCGGCCGGTAAGAGCGCAGCAACTTCCAGGCGTCGACACCGGCGACGGGGATCGATGCGAGGGTACGCACCGTGGAGAGTCCGAGCCTGCGCTGGAAACCGCGAATGCGCACCAGCGAGAACGGGTAGCCCGCCCGGGGGACGAGCTGCTTCTCCATTCCCCGTTCGGTGCCACAGAAGGCTATCTGATGACCCCGCGCGGCGAGGACGTCAGCGAGCGCCAGCGCGGGCACCACGTGCCCGGCCGTCCCACCCCCGGCGATCAATATGCGTGACATTGTCATACCTCTCCCCTCGCGACCGAGAGGCGGCGGCCGAGGGCCGTCTGCCGACCGCGAGGATGAACCCGACCGCCAGCAGCATCACTAGGAGGCTGTTGCGGCCATAGCTTATGAACGGAAGCGGCACCCCGGTCAAAGGCAGGGCTCCGATAACGCCCCCGATGTTTACCGCGGCCTGCAAGATGATCAGCATCCCGCAGCCGGCTATGAGCAGCTTTCCCATGGGATCTCCGGAGCGGCGGGCCAGCCGCCAGCAGGCGACCGCGAGCACACCGAACAACAGAATGACAAAACCCGCTCCAATAAGGCCGAATTCCTCCCCCAGGATAGCGAAGATCATGTCCGTGCGCGCCTTGGGAAGGTACTGGAACTTCTGCACGCTCTGACCCGGACCTACCCCCAGCCAGCCCCCCCGGCCAAGGGCCACCAGCGACTGCGTCAATTGGTAGCTCGAGCCTTGCGGGTCGCTCGAGGGGTTCAGGAAGGAGAGCACGCGGCTCATGCGTTCGGCGTTGAGCATGATCATGCCGACGGCGCCGACGCAGCCTACCGCGCAGATCATGACCCAGTGGCGGCCCTTCATGCCCCCGAGCCACAGGATCCCCATCATCAGTCCCGCGATGATGATGGCCGTACCCAGGTCGCCCTCCAGGAACACGAGCAGGCACATCCCCAGGCTGGCCACGCCAAACGGCCACATGTACGACCAGAAGCGGCCATCGCTGACCCGTGGGCTCGTCAACAGATGGGCTCCGAGGAAGACGACCGCCAGCTTGGCGAACTCGGACGGCTGAAAGGAGAGTGGTCCCAACGGAATCCAACTCGCCGACCCTCCCTCGCTCCGAGCCACTCCAGGAACGTGGACAAGAAGCAGCGAGGCTCCCACAACGAACAGGAAGACCACGGACCAGGTCCGGAGGCGCCTGTAGTCGACGCGAGACAGCGCCACGAGCGCACACACGCCCACTGCCGCGGTGATGCCCTGATTCCTCAGGTACGCGAACTTGTCGGCACTCGTGACCGCCGTCGATACAGAGAGCATCATGCTGAGGCCGGCTATCAATAGAACGGCGGTGCAGAGCCAGACCAGATGGAAGGACGGCGGCAGTCCCTGCTTGAGCGGGCTCGATCGCTTGCGCCGCTCGGGCTGGGGCTTACCCGCCTCGGTGGGCTCGCTTGCGGGTCGAGGCGAGCGCGTGGACCTACGGACGGTACTCGCCGTCACGGTCTTCCCCTCTGAAGCCGCAATACCAGACTCTTGAAATGGTCTCCCCGTTCTTCGAAGTCCCTGTACTGGTCGAAGCTCGCGCAGGCAGGCGCCAGCAGCACAACATCGCCAGCAACCGCCGCCCGGGCCGCCGCCTCCACCGCGCTCACGAGATCGCCCGCTGGGATCACCTGGGGCAGGCGGTCGACCCCGCCGCCAGCGGCCACCTCGGCGAAGGCCTCCGCGATGAGCGGAGCGGCTTCGCCGATGAGATAGACGCCCTTGCATCCCCGCGCGCATGCGCGAGCCACAGGGCGGTAGTCCGACGCCTTGTCGCGCCCACCCAAGATGAGATGTGTTCGTTCCGGGTAGGCATCCAAGGCCTTAAGGGTCGCCTCCACGTTGGTCGCTTTACTGTCGTTGACATACGTCACCCCGGCGACCATTCCTGCCTGCTCCAGCCGGTGGACCACTCCCCGGAAGGTCCGCAATCCCTCGGCGAGAGCGTCCGCGCCGACTCCCCGGGCCGCCGCCGCGGTGGCGGCGGCGAGGCAGTTCTCCAGGTTGTGAAGGCCCGGCAGCCGGACGTCGCCCACCGGGAGGACCGCCTCTCCATTGATGACGACGAACCCGTCTTCGATCCACGAGTCGGGGGCCGTCTGCGGGACCCGGTCCAGACCACCGGCCGCTTTGCCGTGCGCGGAGAAGAAGGTCACCGTCGGGCCCTCCTCGCGAGCCACCAGCTCCGCCCCCAACCCCGCGACTGCCGGATCGTCCCCATTGAGCACGGCTACGTCCCCCGCCTGCTGATTGGCGAAGAGGTTGGCCTTGCACTCCAGGTATCGTTCCATCGTCCCGTGGCGGTCCAGATGATCGGGGGTCAGATTCAGGAACACCCCCACGGCCGGCCGGAACAGGTGCGTGTCTTCGAGTTGGAAGCTGGACACTTCGACCACCAGTTCTTCATCGGCCGCGAGTTCACCAGCCACCGACGTCACCGCCACGCCGATGTTGCCGAGGATGCGCACGGGCCGGCCGGCGGTCTTGAGCAGGTGCCCGAGCAAAGCCGTGGTCGTCGTCTTACCGTTGGTCCCGGTGACCGCGTCAAACGGGTTGGGCAGGACGGCATAGGCCAGCTCGAGCTCACTCCAGACCGGGATGTCGTCCTCGCGGGCCCTGACCACTGCGGCCACCTCACCCGGAACGCCAGGGCTCTTCACCACGAGATCGGGGGTCGGCCACGTCACGGCCAGGGACTCTTCCTTCACGAACCGTACGCCGGCGCGTAAAGCAGCATCCATTCCGGGCAGGGCCGCCTGATCGCGCCGATCACTCAACGTCACCTTGACGCCGAGGTCGGAAAGGGCCAGGGCCGCTGCAATCCCCGAGCGGCTCGCCCCAAGCACGAGAGCTCGGCGGATCCCCGCGGGAAGTCCTGCCTTGGCTTCCCGGCTCACGGGCACCGCCGCCGCTCCGGCCTGTCACAGAGCCGCCGGTGGTTCACTTCGCGATGTTGCCCAGGTAGTACAAGGTGAACCCCGCGCCGGCGAGGATCGCGGCTATGATCCAGAAACGCACGATGATCTTGGTCTCCGACCAGCCGCGCAACTCGAAGTGGTGATGAATGGGGGTCATGAGAAAGACCCGCCGGTGGAATACGCGGAAGCTGAATACCTGGATGATGACACTGACCGCCTCGACCACGAATATCCCCCCGATAAGGATCAGCAGCAGCTCCATCTCGGTGGCGACGGCCATGGCAGCCAAACCGGCTCCCAGCGCCAGGGAGCCGGTGTCCCCCATGAAGACCTCGGCCGGGTGGGAGTTGTACCACATGAACCCGACGCAGGCTCCCGTGAGGCACGAAGCGAGGATCGCCAGGTCCGTCTCGCCGCGCAAGAAGGCTATGCCCGCGTAGGCAAACATGGCGACGGCGACCGTACCGGCCGCGAGGCCGTCCAGCCCGTCCGTCAGATTGACCGCGTTGGAGAAGCCGGATATGAGAAGGAAGGCGAAGATGTAGTAGAGGGCGCCGATCTCCAACCCCTGCCTTATCAAGGGCACCATAAGCTTGCTGTCGGCCCCTCCGTAGCGAAGAGCGAGATAGCATGCCACTGCCACCAACGGTACCTGCAGCATCAGCTTCACCCTCGCGCTCAGCCCGAGGGATCGTTGCCGCCGCTGTTTCAACATATCGTCGGCAAAGCCGATGGCTCCGGAACCATAGGTCAGGATGATCACCACCAGGCTGGCCCAATTCTTGTGGGCAAAGATGAGATACGGGATGAGCGCAGCGACCAGGATGAGCACCCCACCCATGGTGGGCGTTCCTTGTTTCGCGTTGTGGCGCTCCGGCCCCACGTCGCGGATGTTCTGACCGATGCCACGCTTCTGCAGCCAGCGGATGAACCGCGGTCCCGCGAGCAAGGCGATCACCAAGGCGACCAATGTTGCGGCGAGGATCTTGATCATTCCCTCGGCACCGATCTCCTAGTAGTTGCACTGTCGGTAGCTTCGGCGGCCGCGTCCGCCCACCTGCCCGCAAGGGCCTGCTGCGTTATGCCGTCCACCATCGTTTCGAGCCTCACACCCCGCGAGGCCTTGAAAAGCACGACATCACCGGTGCGCAGCGAATCTGCCACGGGAGAAGTTTCTTCAGGAGAAGCTACATGTCCTGCCACGCCCGACGCAGCGCGTCCCCCTTCGACTGCGGCCTGGAAGCCGTCAGCGGTGGACCCGGACAGCGGCCCCACTCCCCATAGGAGCCTCACCCCAGCCGCGGCCGCATATTCTCCGCTTTGCCGGTGATAGATATGCTCCTCCGGACCCAACTCCCTCATGTCTCCGAGCACCGCGACGGGACGGCCTCCCGACCGTGCCGCCACCCGCACGAGGTTGTCGATAGCGGCTCGGACGGCCGCGGGATTCGCGTTGTAGGTGTCGTCGATCACGCAGAGACCGGGAAGGTCGATCACTTCGCCACGGCCTTCGCTGGGGCAGGAGTCTAGAAAGCCGGGAAGACAGCGCTCCACCGGCAGGCCGGCGGCGTAGCACGCCGCTGCCGCGGCCACCACATTCTCGAGCGTGTGGCGCGGGATCGCGGGGATCTCCAGCCTCGCCTCGCCTCCGGGCCAACGGATACGGAGAGTCTGGATGCGATCGCTGTCCTCGGGCTCCAGCCAGCCCAACACGTCGGCGCACTCGTTCGCGCAGAGCAACCCGCCCCCAGCTGCGAACCGGACCACGGACCGCTCGGCGGCCGCGAGGCAGGGCTCGAGGGGTTCGCACACAAGGGGTACCACCCCTATCCCCCCCGGCCGCAGGCCTTGGATAAGCTCACCCTTGGCTTGAGCTACATTCTCCAGGCTGCCCAGAAGCTCAAGGTGAACTGGATACACGTTCGTGATGACTCCGACGTCGGGTTCGGCTATCTCGACGAGGGCGGCGATCTGGCCGCGGCCACGCATCCCCATCTCGACGATCACGGTCTGCGTGTCGGGCTCGATTTGAAGAAGAGTGAGGGGAACACCTATCTCATTGTTCTGATTGGCCGCCGTCACCGCCACCCGGCTCACCCGGTCCACCATGGCCGCCAGAATGTCCTTGGTACTGGTCTTGCCCGCGCTCCCGGTGACCGCAAGGACAAGCGCGCCGGACTTGCGGCGGACCTCCCGGGCCAACGCTCCCAAGGCCACGAGGGTGTTGTCGACAAGGTAGATATTCCGCTCCGTGATCGCCCTCCAGCGGTCGCCCAGGGGGCGCACTCCTCGCCGTCCAGGCGGTGCGCTCGACGACTGCACCGCAGGCACCCGCGTCGAGCGCGGCTTCCACGTAATCGTGTCCATCGAAGCGCTCTCCGCGCAGTGCGACGAAGAGATCTCCCGGCTTCAGCGACCTGGTATCGGTGCCGACTCCCAAGACTTCCGACTTCAATGGGCCTGTCCCCAAAGCGCGACCGGCTTCTTCCGCCGAGAGAACGATCATGAGCTCTTTGGCCTACGCGAGACGAGGACCTCCCGGGCCACCTGGCGATCGTCGAACGGGAGGGTCTCGGTCGCGAACTCCTGCCCCGATTCGTGGCCCTTGCCGAGGATCAAGACCACGTCGTCGCTCCGCGCCCGAGCAACGGCATGCTGAATGGCGAGCCGCCGATCCACCTGTACCTCAGCGCTCTCGGGTCGGCGAAGCCCCCCGAGTATCTCGGCGATGATGGCCTCGGGATCCTCGCTGCGCGGGTTGTCCGAGGTGACCACCACCACATCGGCCAACTCCTCCGCCTCCCGGCCCATGAGGGGCCGCTTGGTCCTATCCCGGTCGCCTCCACATCCGACGACGGCGATCAGCTTCCCCCGCGTGAACTGCCGTGCCGTCTTCAGCACGTTGCGGACCGAATCGGGCGTGTGAGCGTAGTCGACGAGCACCACGAAGTCCTGTCCGGCGTCGACCGGTTCCATCCTTCCCGGCACCCCGCCGAAGTCGCCCAGATCGGCCAGCATGCGCTCCAGATCCAGTCCAAGTCCAAGACCACACCCCAGGGCGGTGAGGGTAGTTCGCAACGTTGAAGGCTCCCACCAGTCTCGTGAAGATCTCTCGGCGGATCTCGCCCACCCGGCCCTCGCCGGCGAGGTCGCCGCCCGCGAGCGCCAGCGCCGTCCCCCGCACCGCCAGCATTCCCCGAGTCCCTCCCGGCAGTCATAGTCGAACTCGCTGAGCTCGAGGTCGGCCGGCCCCCAGCCGGGCACCGCGCCCACCGTGGAGAAGCTGACTACACGCTCGCCGGTCGCAGGCTTGGGCCAGACGGAGCCCGAAGCGGTCGTCGACGTTGATCACCGCCGGCACCCCGCTCGTGGCGAACTCGTCGTCCAGAAACAGCCGGCACTTGGCGGCGAAGTAGTCTTCGAGCGTCCTGTGATAATCCAGGTGGTCCTGCGTGAGATTGGTGAAAGCCACCGTGCGGAAGTCGATGCCTCGCGCGCGACCGAGGTCGAGCGCGTGCGACGAGACCTCCATCACCGCCGCCCTGTCGCCACTCGGCGACCATCTGCGCGAAGTCCCGCTGGATGTCCAGCGCCTCGGGAGTGGTCCTGCCCGCCGGCAGAGTCTGGCCCCCGATGCGGCGTTCTACGGTACCCATGAGTCCCGCACGAAAGCCGGCTCTATCCAACAGGTGGGCCGTGAGAAAGGCGGAGGTAGTCTTCCCGTTCGTGCCGGTGATGCCGGCGGTGAGCAGCCGGGAACTCGGATGCCCGTAGAACGCCGCCGCGACGGCGCCCATGGCCCATCTGACCGAGGGCACCACGACCTGAGGAACGGCAAGATCGAGCGGCCGCTCCACGCACAGGGCGGCCGCTCCCCGAGCTACCGCATCGGGAGCGAAATCGTGACCGTCCCGGACGAACCCCGGCACACAGAAGAAGAGCGTCCCCGGACCCGCCTGATCACTGCGGTAGCTGAGTGCGCCGATGTCGACATCGGCACCCGCCAGGCGCCGGCCCTCGACACCCGCGAAGAGGTCAGATAGTCTCACAGTCACCGATTCTACCACCGGCGTGGCGGCTTCCGAACGCAGCCCGTAGGAGTCTCACTCCGAGCTGTCTTGATCCGCCGTCTCGGTGTCCGTCGCTTCCTCCTCCGGGGTTCCCGGCTGCGGGGAGGCCTGCGTCGTTGTGACCGGCGCCGGCGTCGCGGCGGTCGGCGCTATGCCGAGACGTTTGAGCGCGAAGTCGGCGATCGTGGCGAAGACCGGTGCGGCCACCTTGGCGCCCGAGCGCTGGGTCTTCGGTTCGTCGATCATGACTAGGATCACCAGGCGAGGTGCATCCGCCGGTACCATGCCCACGAAGGACGCTATCACTTTGTTGGAGTACCCGCTGCTCTTCTCGTTCGGTTTCTGGGCCGTCCCGGTCTTGCCGGCGACCTTGTAGCCCTGGAGACGCGCCTTCGTGCCCGTCCCTTCCTCCACGGTCACCGTGAGCATCGCCCGCAGTTGAGCGGCGACGACCGGACTTACCACTCGGCGACTCCAGGGTTCGAGGGCGTGGTTGACCAGATGCGGTTGCACCAGCACTCCATCGTTGGCGATCGCCGCGTAGGCCGCGGCCAGCTGCAAAGGCGTCACGGCCACGCCCTGGCCCATGGGCACCTGATAGATGGTCACCCCATTCCACTTCTCAGGCAGCTGGCCCGCGGCCTCGCCCGGGAAGTCGATGCCGAGTTTCTTTCTAAAGCCGAACCTCTCGATCATGTCGACCAGATGTTCCTTGCCCACTTCCTTGCCGAGCGTCACCGCGCCTATGTTCGAAGACTTGGACAGGATCTCGGTGACGGTGAGGGTGCGAGTCGCCGGCACGGCCGCATCCGCCTCGTGAATAGTCTTGTCGTATACCTTGATCTCGTTCGGCAGAGTGAAACGAGTTTCGGGTGTGACCAGCCCATTCTCCAGAGCGGCGGCCACGGTCACCATCTTGAAGGTCGAGCCTGGTTCGCACTGATCGGTGACGGCCCAGTTGCGAACGCCGCCCGTCTTGCGGTCCTGGGAACCGTAGGTGGCGGGATCGAAGACCGGCGTGCTGGCCATCGCCAGGATCTCGCCCGTCTTTGGATCCATCACCAGCGCGCATGCTCTGGTCGCCTGGTCTTCCTTGACCGCGGCGGCGAGCGCTTTCTCTGCCTCGAACTGGATCTCGGAATCGATCGTCAGGGTGACTGAGGAGCCGGGGATCGCGGGCGTTGCCGATATGGTCGACAACCGGTTTCCGGAAAGGTCCCGCACCACCTGGGTCTCTCCCGCCTGGCCGGAGAGCAGTTTGTCGTACTCGTACTCCACCCCTTCCATGCCGAGGTAGTTCTCTCCGCCGACGAAGCCCAGCAATTGTGGAGCCAGAGCGCCTTTTGGATAGATTCTCTTAGGTTCGGAAAGGACGCCGATGCCATCGAGCTTCAGCGCCTTGACTCTCGCCCCTATCGCCGGGTCGACCTTTCTCACCAGGTACTTGAAGCCCACGTCATCCTTGAGTTTGGTCAGCAGATCCTGCTCCGGTACGCCCAGAATGGGGGCCAGTCTTGCCGCGGTCTTCGCCGCGTCGGTCACATGCCGCGGGTCCGCGTATACGCTGGCCATGGTACGAGACATCGCAAGCGCCTCGCCGTTACGGTCGAAGATGGTGCCGCGAGGAGCGTCAAGCTTTATCGTCCTCACGTGCTGGCTTTCAGCCGTCTGCTGCAACCCGGGGGCGGCAACGACCTGTACGTAGAACGTCCTGCCAAACAGGGCGAAGAGGAAGACGACGGCAAGACCCATGAACAGGGCGAGACGTAGGTGCGTCCGGCTAGCGGTCATCGGCCCGCGACCGTGGTATCACCCTCCGTTCCCGCCATCCCGCCCTGCACGTAATGGACCTTCTCCGCAGGTTGAAGCCCGAGTTGAGTCGCTTGCTCCGCCACTCGTTCCGGTGCCGAGAGCGCTGAAATCTGCGATGAGAGAGCGCCGATGCTGGCGGACAACTCAGCTTGGTGGCTCTCCATGCGCCCGACCTGAGATTCCAACCCGGTGGCTCCGGAGGCCAATAACATCGGGCTTACGATCGACGCGCCGAGCAGCAGGCCGGCGAACAGCAACGCGACCGCGATGCTCGGCCACTGAGGCCTGCGCCGGGACACCAACCTGGGCTGAGGTAGAGGCCGCGTGCGCTCGATTTCAGGTGACGGTTGAGGGAGACGGGCCGTCGCCTCTCGTCCGTAGTACCGCGTCGCCCGGCTTCGCGCCGTCGTCCTGGCTTCACTCCGCCTGGAGGCAGGGGAAGCGACCATGTCCCCCTCCCACGCTTCCAACCACGTAGAGCGCGCAGGCACGGCCATTACAGCTTCCTGAGTGCTCGAAGCTTGGCCGACCCGGCGCGCGGGTTCGTCTCGAGCTCTCGGGCGTTCGGAACGATGGCCTTGGGAGTCATGACCGCCCCCGTCGCCCTACCGCCACAAGCGCATACCGGAAAATCGGGGGGGCAGATGCACGGTTTGGCCTTGCCGATGAAGAACTCCTTGACCATCCGGTCTTCGAGGGAGTGGAAGCTGACCACTGCGAGAACACCCCCGCCGCTGAGGAGGTCGAAGGCCACCGGTAGCGCTCTCGCTAGGCTTTCCAACTCTCCGTTCACTTCGATCCTGAGGGCCTGAAACACCCTGCGGGCGGGGTTACCGGCAGCGAAACGCGCGGGCGTGGGAATAGATGCCTTGATGGTGTCGACGAGCTCCGAGGTGCGGCTGTAGGGCCGGCTCGTCCTGCGCTTTGCGACGGCCCGGGCGATCCTCCGCGAGTACCTTTCCTCCCCGTACCGACTGAACACATCGGCCAGCGCCGGTTCTTGCCAGGTGTTGAGGATGTCGGCCGCGGTCACTCGGATAGTCGGGTCCATGCGCATGTCGAGCGGCGCGTCGTAGCTGTAGGAGAACCCCCGCTCCGGAGTATCGATCTGCATGCTGCTGACGCCCAGATCCATGTATACGTGGGTCACCCGCTCTCCCTCGTCCAGCAGAGCCGCGAGACTGTCGGCGAAATTCCCCGCGTAGAAGCGCGAAGGGCACTGCAGCCGCTCGGTGAGAGCCAGGTAGTACTCCTCGGCCACGGGGTCGCGGTCGCAGGCGATAAGCAGACCATCGGCCCCGAGCCGGCCTGCGACCGCCTCAGCGTGTCCGCCTGCACCAAAGGTGCAATCGACCACCCGGCTGTCTTCACGGACGTCGAGGAGGCGGAGCAGCTCTTGGGTCAGGACCGGGACATGCGCCATGGCCATCTCCGTCACGAATGAAGCCGCCGCGCTAGGCACGGTGGCCCCCCATTTCTTGCTGGCGGCTCGCGAAGGTATCCGGGTCCCATATCTCCAGATGGTCGCGGAACCCGATGATCGTCACTTTCCCCGACAGGCCCACTTCCTTGATCTGCCGGGCCGAGAGCAGCACGCGACCCTGGCCATCCGGCTCGACCGTATCCTGGTTCATGTAGATCCGGCGCGCGCGCCAGGCATCCGCTTGACTGTCGAACACGTCGAGAGGTTCGATGTGCCGGGCGTCGAATTCCACCCACCGGTTGGGGTGATAGACGCTGATGCACGGCTCGCCATCGGGGAAACGCACGAGGACGACGCCCTGCTGGAAGTACTCCCGATAGCGGGCGGGCAGGGTCACCCGGCCCTTGGCGTCGAGGGTGTGGTCGAAGGTGCCGGATAGCAGGAGCTCATCCATGTCACCACTTTACGCCACTTTAACCCACTACGCAACACCTTTGCGACTTTGCTCTACACAAACCTGCCCACGCGTACCTAGAGGCGCCGAAGCGGTGCATATTCGAGCAGCAACCGCTTCTGGTCTCCGCAACTCGGAAAGAACACCCGGATGATCCCGCCCGGCTCGAGGCCGAGCACTACGCCTTCCCCAAACTTGGCGTGGAGCACCTTGTCGCCAGGCGAGAACGCACCTGCAGGCACCTCTTTTCGAGCAGGCCCCCGTTGGCCCGCCGGGAGGTCGCGCTGCGCGGTCCTTTCGCTTCCCCAGCCTGCTCCCGCAGCTTCGCGGCGCCCGTAGCCAGGACGGGTAGCACCCCGCGCATCGCCCCGAACGGGCTGCTTGAATCGATCGGGGATCTCGCTGAGGAACCGGCTGGGCATCTTGTACCCTGCCGCGCCGTGCAGGGTGCGGGAGCGTGCGTGTGAGAGATAGAGGCTGTCTCGGGCACGCGTGATGCCCACGTAGCAGAGCCTCCGCTCCTCTTCGAGACGCTGCTCGTCGAGAGAGCGGGAGTGAGGGAACAGCCCCTCCTCCATCCCGGTGATGAACACCACGGGGAACTCGAGACCCTTGGCGTTGTGGAGGGTCATCAGAGTGACCAGGGGCTCGCTTTCCTCCAGGCTGTCAACATCGGCGTAGAGACTTATCTCCTGCAAGAAGTCGGCGAGAGTACCCTCCGGGTTCAGACGGTCGAACTCCTGGGCCACCCCTACGAATTCTTCCAGGTTCTCCAATCGGCCTTCCGCTTCCAGGGTCCGCTCGGACTTCAGCGCGGTCGCGAGTCCGCTCTCGTCCAGGATGAGGCGGACTATCGACGCCACCTTGCCCGACGCGGCTTCCCAGCGCGCAAAGTCTTGGCCCAGCCTGCGGGCTGCCCCCAGCGCCGCCCCGGTCAGATCGATCACATCGTCCGCGTGAAGCAGAGAGTCCCGGAGAGAGATGCCGTTCTCTTGCGCGTGACTCTGAAGACGGCCCAGGGCGATATCGCCCAGGCCCCGCCGCGGGGTGTTGACGATCCGGAGCAGGGAGATGTCGTCCGAGGGATTCAGGGCCACTCGAAGGTAGGCGAGAAGGTCCTTGATCTCCGCGCGCTGGTAGAACTTCGTGCCGCCGATGACGCGATAGGCCACGCCCTGGCGAACGAGCATGTCCTCGAGCACGCGAGACTGCGCGTTGACCCGGTAGAAGACAGCCAGTTCGGATGCCGGCCGTGACTTCAGTAGCTTGACGATCTCGTCGCAGACCAGTCGGGCCTCCTCGTGCTCGTCACAGCACTCGAGCACGACCAGCGGTTCGCCCTCACCCCGCTCGGTCCAAAGGTTCTTGGGCTTGCGCCCCCGGTTGTGGGCGACGAGCGCGTTGGCCGCCTCCAAGATGGTGGTGACAGAACGGTAGTTCTGCTCCAGTTTGACCACGGTCGCCTCAGGGAAATCGTCTTCAAAACTCATGATGTTCCGGATATCCGCTCCCCGCCAGGAGTACACCGATTGATCGTCGTCGCCGACGACCGTCACCTGCCGGTGCTCCTCGGTGAGGAGCTTGACCAGCATGTATTGAGCGCGGTTGGTGTCCTGATATTCGTCCACTAGGACGTTGCGGAAGAGATCGCGGTAGTAGGCCAGCCTGTCGGGGAAGAGCTGCAAGATGTCGACCATTCGCATGAGAAGGTCGTCGAAGTCCAGGGCGTTGGTCTCGAGAAGGCGAGCCTGATAACGGCGGTAGACCGCCGCGGTGACGTCGTGGAAGCCGGACGCGCCGTAGTCGTCTCCCTCGGCCTCCTGCCGGCCCCCGCCGGTCACCCCCCCGCGGGCGAAGTCGTCAACGTCGACCAGCTTGTTCTTGGCGTCGGAGATCACGCTCTGCAAGGCTCGGGGCGGATACCTCTTGATATCGAGCCGGAGGTCTTCCATGCAGTGGCGCACCAGACGGACGGAATCATCTTCGTCGTAGATGCTGAAGCTGGTGCGATAGCCCAGGAGGCTGGCGTCCTGCCGGAGCATGCGGGCGCATGCGGAGTGGAAGGTGGACACCCAGGTCCACCGCGAGGAAGCCCCGAGAAGGCGAGCCACCCGCTCCTTCATCTCGCCGGCAGCCTTGTTGGTGAAGGTGATGGCCAGTGACTGATGCGGCCGGACCTGCCCGCTCTCGATCAGATAAGCCAGCCGGTAGGTGAGGACCCGGGTCTTTCCGGAGCCGGCTCCTGCGAGGACCAGCAGCGGCCCCGGCGGATGAAAGACGGCCTCTTGCTGGCGCTCGTTGAGGTCCTGTGCGAGACGCGCGCGGAGCTCAGACGTCGGGGACGCCATCGAGTCTCAGGGGATCGCACGCGACCTCCGCGGCCGGCATGGGCCTGGGAGGGTGCGGGATAGCTCTGTGAGTGTCGAGGGGCCGGCCCTCGGAGCCGGTCCCCGGTGTCGATGCCGCAGCCGTCCCGCGAACCTCCTCCAACTCGTTTTCGAGCTGCACCACCCGGCGCACCAGGCACCTCATGGCTTCGGCGACGGGGTCGGGAAGATGGGTATAGTCGATATCGGGGATGCCCACTCTTGTCCCGTCCATGATGACAGGCCGCCCGGGGTTGCCTACCACGGTGGTGTTGGAGGGCACGTTCTGAACTACCACGCTACCGGCCCCCACCCGTACGTTATCGCCGACCTTGATGGACCCGAGCAGCAAAGACCCCGCTCCGATGATCACGTTGTCCCCCACGGTGGGGTGCCGCTTGCCCGTCTCCTTACCGGTACCCCCGAGGGTGACGCCCTGATAGATGGTGACATTCTCGCCGACCTCGGCGGTCTCGCCTATGACGACCCCCGCTCCGTGATCGATGAACAATCCCTCGCCCAGAGTGGCTCCTGGGTGGATCTCGATGCCGGTCAGGAGGCGCCCGACCTGAGATACCAGCCGGGGAGCCAGGGGCACCTCGCGTCGCCAGAGGGCGTTCGCCGCGCGGTGGAACCACAGAGCGTGGAGGCCGGGGTAGCAGGTGAGTATCTCGATATCGCTCCGCGCGGCCGGGTCCCGCTGCCTTATGGCCTGCATGTCGTGCGACATAGTGCCGGCCAGCTCTTTGCCGGATTCGTACGCGTGAGAGTAGACCAGCGCCGCGTTGGCCATGGCGGTGCGCACGGCGGACCGGCAAACTCCACCGGCGTTGTTGACGATGCTAGCGCGCAACTCCCTCACTCCGCCTCCTCGTCCTGCGGCCCGGGCAGCACCTCGTTGAGACTTCCGCTCCTAAAGCCCTGAAGATCCAGCGCGACATAGCTATAGCCCAGCCCGCGCAGGTGCTCTACGATAGCACGCCTGACCGGCGCTTCGGCTGCCCGGGGTATGTCGTCCTCACCTACCTCTATCCGGGCCACGGCCCCGTGATGGCGCACCCGAATCGAGCCGAATCCGAGGCTCCTGAGGTATCTCTCCCCCGCGCCGACCATGCGCAGTCCCTGGGCCGTGATTGTCTCTCCATAGGGAAAGCGCGAAGCGAGACATGGCGACGCCGGCAGATCCCAATTCGGCAGTCCCAGGGTCCGGGCGAGGCTGCGGACGTCGTTCTTCCTCATGCCGGCCAGGAGCAACGGGCTCACGATCCCCATCTCGGCCGCCGCCTGCATGCCGGGACGATAGTCCCCGCGATCGTCCAGATTGGCCCCATCTACTATGGTCTTGATTTCCTCGGACCGTGCTACGGCGAGCAGTTTCTCGTAGATCGCCCGCCGGCAGAGGTAACACCGCTCAGGCGGATTGGCCGCGAAGCCGGGAAGGCCGAGCTGGTCCATGGGGACGACCAGGTGGCGCGCCCCCAGTCGCGCGGCCCCTTCGCGGGCCGCGCCCGACTCGTCCTCGGTATGTACATCGCCGTGGACCGTGACGGCGAGCACCCTCTCCGCACCCAGTTCATCGAGAGCCATCTTCAGCACGAGAGTTGAATCCACCCCGCCCGAGAAGGCCACCAGCACGGGCGCCGCCTCCCGGAGGACGTTCCGGAGTTCGGCTTCGGCCGGAGCTAGATCGCTCGATGCATCGCTCACGATACTCACCCTTCACCCGCCACAACAAGGACAGGCGGGATCGCGCGGCACGAGCAGTCGCTCGAAAGCGAGGTCCCAAATATCGGCCACCAGCAGATGCCGGCTTCGCGCCCCCGGGTCGACCACCAGCTTCACCACCTCATTCGCCTCCACGCTCGCTATGAGCGCCACGATCGTGTTGAGCACTCCGGCCACGTCGGCGGTAGGAGAGTGCTCGCGGCTGGGGAGCTCGCGCACGAGACAGCGGAGGCAGGGCCCATCACCCGGGAAGATGGTCATCGACATGCCACCCGATCCGATAACTCCCCCGTAGACCCAAGGGATCTTGTGACTGATGGCGTGGTCGTTGATGAGGAACCGCGTCGGGAAATTATCGGTACCGTCGACAAGAATGTCGACGCCCTCGGCAAAGGGGACGATCGTGTCTGTATCGATCGTTCCTACCAACGGCTCAATGACAACGTCGCCGTTCACTTCCCTCAGGTGCGCGGCGGCGGCTTCGGCCTTCGGGACCCGGCGGACCACATCCTGTTCGGTGAACAAGACCTGCCGGTGTAGGTTGTGGATCTCCGGATAGTCCTTGTCGGCGATACGGAGCCGTCCCACGCCGGCCCTCACCAGATTGTTTGCGATGGCAGACCCGAGCGCCCCGCACCCTATGAGGCCCACACTTGCCCGCCCCAACCGCTCCTGGCCCGCCCGCCCGATATAGGGCACGAGCATCTGCCGGCTGTAGCGGAAGAGGCGATCTTCCCCGTCGGTTTGGCTCACGTTCGGTCTCGCGCGCTGTACTCGCCGGTCTTGTCGATGAGGTGACAAACCGCATCAGGAACCAAATACCGCACGGGCAGACCCGCTGCCAGTCTCCCCCGGACCATACTCGAGGAAATATCCAGGCCCGGCACCTCCATGACCTGCACCCGGGCATCGGGCCCCGGTCCTACCACTTCGGGCCCCAATGAGGCCAGGAGGGCGGAGAGCCGGGAAAGGTCGAAGCCGGGACGCGTGGCCGCGATCAGCGTGCACAACTCCAGCACTCCCGGCGGATCCTTCCAGGTGAGGATATCCAGGACGGCGTCGGCCCCGGTGACGAAGAACAGCCGGGCATCGGAGGCAAGACCGGCCGCGAGATACTCGAGGGTATCGACCGTATAGCCCACCCCGGGCCGATCGATCTCCAGACGGGAGACCGAGAAGTTCGGGTGGGAAGCGGTGGCGACGGCCGCCATGAGGTAGCGGAACTCCGCGGAAGCAAGTTGGCGCTTCTTGTGCGGGGGGTGGCCGGAGGGCATGAACACGACTTCGTCAAGAGCGAACTGGACCAGGGCCTCCTGCGCGGTGACCAGGTGGGCGATATGGATGGGATCGAAAGCCCCTCCCATGATGCCCAGGCGTAGGCCGGTCCGCGTGCTCAGCCGGGTGATGGGGTCGGCCTGGTCCACTCGTCTCCTTCCGTCTACCTCCAACCCCCCGGGGTCAGCGGACGTGCCCTTCCCCGGTGACCACATACTTGATCGAAGTTAGCTCCTTGAGCGCCAACGGGCCGCGCGCGTGCAGTTTCTGCGTGGAGATGCCGATCTCGGCCCCCAGCCCGAACACGCCCCCATCGGTGAAACGGGTGGAAGCGTTCACGCAGATGACAGCGGCATCCACGGCTCTGGCGAACCGGCGGGCGGCGTCCAGGTCCCGGGTGACGATGGCTTCGGTGTGGCCCGTGCCATAGCGGGTGATGTGCTCCACAGCCTCGTCGAGGTTCGCGACCACCTTGATGGCCATCTGCATGTCGAGGAACTCCGTGGCATAGTGCGCCTCTGTAGCATCGATGAGCGGAGCCGACGTGTCGCCGGCCAGGGAGCGGGTGGAAGAGTCGACATAGAGCTTCACATCGCGCTCCTGCAGACCCTTGGTGACGGCGGCCATGAAGTCCGGGGCGACACTCTGATGCACCAAGAGGGTCTCGGCCGCGTTGCATACTCCCGGCCGCTGGCATTTCGCGTTGATGGTTATGTCGAGCGCCTGCTTGAGATCGGCCGTTTCGTCGACGTACACGTGGCAGTTGCCACCCGCCGCGTAGATGACCGGTACCTTCGAGTGCTCGAGCAGGAAGTCCTTCAGCGCCTCGCCGCCGCGGGGGATGACAAGATCCACCTGGTCCCTCATCTGCAGCAGGTCGATGAGGGAAGCCCGGTCCCGGTCGGCCATGAACTGGATCGAGTCGCCCGGGAGCCCCGCTTCCAGAGCCGCTCCGGTGATGACCTCGGCCAGGATGCGATTGGAACGGTATGCGTCGCTGCCGCCCCGCAGGATGACCGCGTTCCCGGTCTTGAGGCAAAGGGCGGCCGCGTCGACGGTCACATTCGGCCGCGCCTCGTACACTACCGCGATGACCCCGAAAGGCACCCGGACCCTCTGGATCTCCAGACCCTCGGCGGTCCGCCACCCCGCCACGATCTCTCCCACCGGGTCGGGTAGGGCGGCGACATCATGCAGGCTCCGGGCTATGCCGCGGAGGCGTTCCTCGTCAAGCAGCAGCCGGTCGATAAGAGCCGGCGAGAGCCCCTTCTTGCGACCTTCGGCGACGTCTTTGGCGTTCTCCACCAGTATCTCGGCCGAGCGACGTCCAAGCGCCTCGGCCATCTCGATGAGCGCCCGATTCTTCTCGGCCGCCGTGAGGAGCGCCAGCCGCCGTGATGCCTTCTTGGCCGATTGCGCCAGATCCGTCGTCTTCAAGTATCCTCCCGGTCCGCTAACAAACCAGCACTAGATAGTCCCTGTGGATCGCCTCGGGAGAGGCGGCGGGAAGCATCTCGGCCACCCGGGCGCTCTGCAACCCCTTGATCCTATCCAGTTCCTCTCTAGAGTAGCTGACCAACCCTTTGGCCAGCTCCACACCGTTCGCGTCGACGACCATGACAGCGTCTCCGGCCACGAAGTCGCCCTCCGCCGCTGTCACCCCGACCGGCAGCAGGCTACCCTTGCCGCGCAAGGCCCGGGCCGCCCCTGCGTCGACGACCACCTTGCCGCTCGCGGGCTTGCCGTAAAGAAGCCACAGCTTGTAGTCTGGCAGACCGAGCGGACGGGGCGGGAAACGCGTGCCGACATCCTCCCCCACCAGACAGGCCGTGAGAACACCCGGACGCGTGCCCCGGGCGATGACCGTCTCGACTCCCCCACTTGTGGCTATCCGGGCGCTGTTCACCTTGCTGCCCATGCCCCCGCGGCCGAGGGAACTGATGGCGCCGATCGTCACGCACTCCAGATCACTCAGATCCCCGACCGTCGGGACGAGCCGGGCATCGGCTTCCTCCCGCGGGTCGGCGGTGTAGAGCCCGTCTGTGTCGGTCAGGAGCACGAGTAGATCGGCCTTCACCAGCAGCGCGACCTGCGCCGCGAGCGCGTCGTTGTCGCCAAAGCAGAGCTCGTCGGTAGAGGTGGTGTCGTTCTCGTTGATGATCGGCACGACCTTCCAGTCGAGCAGCCGCTTGAGAGTATTACGCGCGTTGAGGTACTGGGCGCGCGCCGCGACATCGAAAGCTGTGAGGAGCACTTGGGCCGTCACGACATGCTCGTGGGCGAAGAGCTCTGTGTAGATATGGAGAAGATGCCCCTGACCCACGGCGGCCGCCGCCTGCAGATCGACCACAGCGGTGGGGCGGCGCTTGCGCCGCAGCACGCCCATGCCGGACGAGACCGCCCCGGACGAGACCACAAGCACGCGATGACCGGCAGCGTGGAGTTCGCACACTTCCGCGACGAGCCCCGCCACGGGGGCGAGGCGGAACGTCCCGCGCTCGTTGGTAAGCGTGGTCGAGCCGATCTTGACGACGATCGTTTTGTTTGCGCCCCTGCTCGTCACCGCGCTCCCATCACTATTGGTACTCGAACATGTAGCCCTCGATGTCCACTTCGTCGCCGGGTTGTGCCCCTCGCGCCCTCAGTGCAGCGTACACCCCAAGACGGTCGAGCCGCTCCGCGAGATATTGAATAGCTTCTTCGTTGTCGAGGTCAAACCTGCTGACCAGACGCCGGACGGCCTTTCCCTTGACTACGAATCCCGACTCGTCTCGGCTCACGACGAAGCTGCGGACGCCGGTGGGGACGGGGCGGTAGGTGATGTGGCGTCCTTCCGAGCGCTCCTCCACGGTCGCGCCCGAAGGCGCCGCCGTTTCCGCCGGCTCGGGGAGCGGCCCCTCGGGAGCCGTCAGTCGCTGTACCAAGGGCCCCACCCAGGTGAGCAGCGCGCTCAGCCCCGCGCCGGTGGCAGCGGATACCGGACGGACGAGCAGGCCGGCAGCCGGAACCTCCCCGTCCACCTCATAAGCGAAGGCAGGATGCCCTTCGTTTCGCAGACGTTCCACTTCGCCGCGGAAGACCTCCTGCCACTCTCTGACGGCCTCGGCCGGCACGGCGTCTATCTTGTTGAGCACGATCACCTGGGGCTTGCCGGCCAGGCCGGCAGCATGGGCATCCAACTCGCCAAGGATGGTGCGGAACCCCTCGACCGGCTCCACCCCGTAGTACCCAGTGATATCCACGACGTGCAGTAGAAGCTGACATCGTTCAAGATGGGCGAGGAACTGGTGGCCGAGCCCTATCCCCTCGCTCGCACCCTCCAGCAGCCCCGGCACGTCGGCCAGGGTGAACACGTCGCCCTCCCCGGTCCAATCGACCATTCCCAGCATGGGTTCCAGCGTCGTGAAGGGGTAGTCCGCCACCTTTGGTTTGGCGTTCGACAGCCGGCGCAACAGCGATGACTTGCCGGCGTTGGGCAGACCGGCGAGCCCTGCATCGGCCATGAGCCGGAGTGAGAGGCGCATCCAGAAGCTGTCGCTCTCCTCCCCCAGCTCGGCGAAATGCGGAGCTTGACGGACGGAGTTCGAGAACCTGGCGTTCCCCCGGCCCCCCGCGCCACCCCCTGCCACGAGCACACGCTGACCCGGATGGGTCACGTCGGCGAGAAGTTCGTCCTCGTCGTCGCCGTCGGACACGCGCCACAGTTGGGTACCGAGCGGGACCCGGATAACGACGTCCTCACCGTTGGCCCCGTGCCTGCGGGCACCGGCTCCAGCTTCGCCCAAGCCTGCCTTGTAGTGCACCTTGAAGGTGAAGGACTGCAGATCGCGGAGTTGGGGATCGCCGATGAAGATGACATCACCCCCGCGGCCCCCGTCACCGCCGTCGGGGCCCCCACGGGGTACGTGCATCTCCCTGCGGAAAGAAACGCAGCCGTTGCCGCCATTCCCGGCCGCCACATGGATCTTTGCGTGATCGAAGAACATGGACGCCGCCGACGGGAGCGAACCCGGCCGCGAGTGCTGGCGACTACTCGGTTACTATGCTGATGACGCGCCCCGCCTTGCCGGTGGTGAACTCCACCTTGCCTGCGGCGGTCGCGAAAAGGGTGTCGTCGGACCCAATGCCCACGTTAACGCCCGGACGGAACCTAGTGCCGCGCTGGCGGACGAGGATCGAGCCGGCCGTGACCGTCTCGCCGGCGAAGGCCTTGACGCCCAGACGCTGGGCATTCGAATCGCGGCCGTTCCTGGAACTGCCGCCGCCTTTCTTGTGAGCCATTCCCTATCCCTTCCTAAGCGATCTTCTGCACTTCGAGCTTCGTTAGCCCCGAGCGGAAGCCGGTCTTCTTGCGAAAACCCCGCTTGGGCTTGAACCTCGAGATGGTGATCTTCGGTCCCCGAAAGTGCTCGACCACAACGGCCGTCACCGTTGCCTGTTTCCCATCGGCGGCCAGACGGAGGTCGCCCCCGTCGGAGACGAGCAATGTAGGCAACTCGACGGTGGTGCCCTCAGCCGCAGCAAGGCGGTCGACCACGACCTCCTGGCCTTCTTCTATCCGGTATTGCTTACCGCCGACCTTGACGATGGCGAACATCCCGACTCCTCGCGTACTCTCATCCGACAGCGGCGGCCACCTAAAGGCGGCCGCGAGCAAGGCAGTATAGCAAGGTTGGTTCGGGGCTGCCACCCGCCGCCACGGAACACCGAGCCCCGCCCGTCAGTCGGGCACGATCTCCACGTGGGCCAGCGGCACGTCCCCGTCTGCTCCTTGCACCTGCGCGCGCCGCCCTGTCTCGGCCTCCACCTGCCGCAGCATCCCGCCACCGGTGCACGCGAGCCGAGAGACGATCCGCGGATGCACTTCCACGACCAGCACCGGAAGCGGCGAAGATCGAAGGAGATCGCACAGGCGGCGCTCGACGGCGATAAGTGCCGACTCCTCGGAGATGACCCGGCCTTGGCCTCCGCAGACGGGGCAGGGGGCGGTGACGATCTCACGCAGCCCCTGGGTCACATTCTGCCGCGTCATCTCCACCAGTCCCAGAGGAGAGATCGCCACCACGTAGGTCTTCGTACGGTCCAGAGTGAACTCAGCCTCCAGAGCCGCGAGCACCACTTCCCGGTTTGTCTTCGCGCTCATGTCGATGAAGTCGATGACTATGATGCCGCCGATATCGCGCAAACGGAGCTGGCGGACGATCTCCCGACAGGCCTCGAGGTTGGTCTTGAGCGTCGTGTCCTCCAGTTGACGCTTGCCGACATAGCGGCCGGTGTTGACGTCGACGACCGTCATCGCTTCGGTGTGATCGATGACGATATGTCCGCCGGACGGGAGGCCCACCCGCCGCGCCAGCGCCTTCTCCATCTCCTTCTCGAGTCCGAAGCGTCCAAAGAGCGGCATCCCGCCGCTGTGATATTCCACACGATCCTTGAAATCGGGAGCCACGGCGCGCAGATAACTGACGAGGCGGCGGTACAGCTTCTCATCGTCTACGATGACCGCGGAGAAGTCGGGGCCCACGAGGTCGCGGACACTTCTTACAGCCAGTTCGGCCTCCGAATACACGATGGATGGCACCGGCGCCTCCCGCGCCCGCCGTTCGGCTCCGGCCCATACCCGCTGCAAGAAACGGAGATCGCGCTCGATCGCCTCCCTGCCCGCCCCTTCCGCCGCCGTCCGCACGATGACCCCGCCGACCTCGGGCTTCACCTCGCGGCTTATCCCCCTTAGGCGCTCGCGCTCGCCGTGGTCCAGCCGCCGCGACACCCCGGCTCCCTTCCCGCCCGGCAGGTACACCACGTAGCGGCCGGGGATGCCCACCTCCATCGTCAGGCGTGGGCCCTTCCCGCCCATGGGGTCTCGTGTGACCTGCACCAGCAGTTCCTTGCCGGCTTTGAGCAACTCCCCAATCTTCCGCGGGCGGCCGGTCGGCAGCTCGGGAGCGACCACCTCGGCGACCGACAGAAACCCGTTGCGATCCAGCCCAACATCGACGAAAGCCGCGTCCATGCCTGGCAGCACGTTCTCCACCCGGCCCTTGTACACACTGCCCACAAGCGATTGCCGGTGCGAACGCTCCAGGTACATCTCCGCCGGTTGCCCGTCTTCGAGCACGGCGACCCGAGTCTCCAGATGATCGCGAGAGATGATGAGTTGCTTCACCCCATCCCCGTCTCAGTCGATCTGGATGTGCGTGCGACGCACCGATAGAGGCACGAGACTCAGCTCTGACGCCTGCTCAAACGCCCGCAAAACGAGTGCCGCGCGCGCGGTGCCGGCCGGTGTGACCACGGCAGTGAATTCGACGACCCACTCGCCATCGGCACTCCGACTCACGTGGACCTTCTTGACGTACTGCTTCACATCTACCGCTCGCGGGCGGCCTTCGCGGGTCTCCTCCACCACCCATTCCTCCGCTTCCGCAAAACGACGCTCCCCTTCGGACAGAGCGGCGGCTACGCCTACCCCGGCCGATCCGGGGACGCCGGCCGAGCTCGGGGCAGCCCCGCCCCCCTCCGGCAAGGACGCCGAGAACAGCACCTGGTATGACGCGTCCGTCACCCGGGCGGCCAAGCGCCGCGCTTCGTCGTAGGGCTGCAGGTCGAGCAGTTGCATGTGCCCGGGCAGCGCAGCCGCCAGCCGCTCCGCAAAACCTGCGACGGGCTCCTCCGCCAGTTCGAACTCGCATAACTCCTCCAGGCCTTCGATCCCCACGCCCAGAGGGAGGGCAAGGCTCAGCAACGGTTTGGGCCGCATGCCGGCGGAAAGAGCTAGGCGACCTCCAGCGCGTCGAACGGCCCGGCGAAACGCTTCCATACGGTCCAGGTGGCCCAGAAAACGGCCCCTACCGGTGACCGAGAAGCGGGCGACATAGCGCCAAACAGGTCGGCCAGCTGCCGGCGGACCACCCGGTTCACCCGCACACGGGCCGTCGTCCCGCCCGGCGCGCGCGGCATCGCTGGTCCCGGGGACCGCCAAGACCTCGGCGCCGCCGTGCGTGTTGGCTATCTCGTTGCCCGGAGGATCCTCGCAGGCCCCGCAATAGACGCAGCCATCCCAGCGGCAATCGCCGGTCAGTTCGCTCCTCGAAGCCTTCTCCCACTCGGCCCAAAGAAAGTCGCGATCGGGCACGCCGTCGACCACGTCCCACGAGAGCGGCACGTCCCTGGCGAGGGGGGCCGCAGCTCGGATCTCCGCCGGCGCTCCGGCTTCCAGAAACGCCTCGGCCCAGGCCCCAGCCCGGAACTCCTCCGTCCAGGAATCGAACCGTGCGCCTTTTTGCCACGCCGCCTCGATCACCGTGGCCATTCCCTCGTCACCTCGCGCCAGCGCCGCCTCGAGATAGCTCTTCGCCGGGTCCGACATTGACAGCCGGATGCCCGGCTTCCTCAGACGGGCCCTGAGGAACCCTTGGCGGCGCAGCACGGTGTCGCGATCGGCCATAGCCGCCCACTGAAACGGGGTCAGCGGCTTGGGGATGAAGGTGTTCACGCTCACGTTCAGTTGGAGTCTTCCGGCCCGCCCGCCAAGAATGCGCCGCCCCGCCTGCCGTATGGTAAGGCACAGGTCGGCGATGGCCTCGACATCGTCGTCGGTCTCCCAGGGGAGGCCGATCATGAAGTAGAGTTTCAGCGTCGTCCGCCCGGTCCGGAATGCCTCCTCGGCTGCCGTCAGCACGTCGTCCTCGTTGACGTTCTTGTTGATGACGTCGCGCATCCGCTGGCTGCCTGCCTCCGGCGCCAGCGTCAGGGAGGCCCCGGTTGGGGACGCCAGCCAAGCGAGGCGTACCGACGCCGTGTCGACGCGCAAGGAAGGCAGGGAAAGGCTTACCTCGGGGTGTCGCGCCCCCACCCCGCTCAACACTTCCTGCAGACCGGAATAGTCGGTGGTCGACAGCGAAGCGAACGCGAGTTCTTGATGTCCTGTCTCGGCCAGCTCGTCATCGGCCAACTCCAGGACCTCGGCCGGAGACCGTTCGCGCACCGGGCGGTACCACATCCCGGCCTGGCAGAAGCGGCAGCCCCGGGTGCAGCCCCGCATTACTTCCACCCAGGCCCGGTCGTGCACCCCCGCGACCAAGGGCACGAGACACGACGCCGGATATGGCGTCCCCTCGAGTCGGGCTACAGCCCTTCGCTTCACCCGGGTGCTCACGCCCGGGACGAACACACCCTCCAGGAGCGCAAGACGGCGTTTGGTCTCCTCCCGCGACACTCCACAGCGCCGCGCCGCCACCATCTCGCGCAGGATCTCCGGAAACAGGTCCTCCCCGTCGCCGACCGCGACAGCGTCCACAAAACGGCTGATCGGCGCGAAGTTGGCGCAGGCCGGGCCGCCCACGAGCACGAGGGGATGCTCCTCGGTGCGGAGCGCCGCGTGGAGGGGGATGCCGGCCAGGTCGAGCATCTCCAGCAGGTTGGTGTAATGGAACTCATGCTGAAGGGTCACAGCAAGGAGGTGGGCTTCGGCCACGGCGGTCCATGTCTCGAGCGTCAGGAGCGGGACCCTCTGGCGGCGCATCTCGGCGATGGCATCGACCCACGGTAGATAGGCACGTTCGACCCCCACCCCGCCCGTCCGGCGCGCCAGATGATAGAGGATCTGGACGGCCTGGTTGGAGATGGCGATCTCGTACGCGTCCGGAAAGCCAAGGACCACCCGCAACTCCGCGGGGTCTCCGCTGAACCCGGGTCCTACCCCCGCTTCCTCGCCGATGAGCCGGGCCGGCTGCCGGATGCCACCGAGGATGGCCTCAAGCGCGCTATCGTACCGCGATACTCTCAACGCCTCAGCGAGCCTGCCAGCGCGATCATCTTGCTGGTCGAGGCGGGAGCCCCTTTCTCGAAGTAGGCGATGGCACCCAGGCCGACGGCGGTAGTGGCAGAGTAGGCTGTGATCATCCTCATGACCACCGCCAGCCCGGGAACGGAGCGGGCAAGCCGTCTGCCCAGACCCCTGAAGCCAAAGCCCAAGGCCACGATCCCCGCCAATTCGACCGCTCGTTCCTTGTCGATCGGCTGGCCGTACATGGCCGCGATGTTGAGGAGCATCCTTACCTGGTTGAGCGTCATCGCGGGCATGTCGGACCCAGGAATGAAGAAGACAAGGGCGATGAACACGTTCTGCGCCGAGGTCCGGGCGATGAGCCGGTGAGCTGTCGCGCGCCGCACGACCGGATATCGCAGACCCAAGGCGATCCCGCGGTCCCCCGCGGCCTCCGCACACAGCGAGAAGACACGGTCCCAGCCGGTGTCGCTATCGGAGAATGACAGCCGGACGATGCCGTCGGGCAGGTAGGTCGCCCTGTTTCTCGCGTCCGGTCCCCCATCGACGGCCAAAATGACCGACCCCTTGGCGGCGACGGCGCCGAGCGAGGCCACGATCTCCGCCTCCCTCGCGGGAGTGGTCAGGACGAGCAGCAACTCACCCGGAGTCGAGGCTGCACCCGCCGGCCCGGCCAAATCCCCGACGAAGGTGGAAGGGACTGTGCCCCCTTGGGCGAACCGCTCCCTGGCTCGCTCAACGAGCGCCTGATCGCCGGCAAGCACAATCGACGCGTACTCAGTCGCGTTCGCGGATGCTTCCCGCAGGGCTTTCAAGCTCTTCGTGAGGTTCAAAGGCAGCTTCGCCACTCCAGCCTCCTCAGGTCAGAGCCGGGGGCCCTACTTGGCCTGCCCGGCCACCGAGTGAACGTGGACACTCTCCAACAAGCCGATCGCCATCAAGAATACTACGAGCGAACTGCTGCCGAAACTCACGAACGGCAGCGGGATCCCGGTGACCGGCATGATACCGATGGTCATACCGATGTTCACGAACACCTGGAACAGGAGGACCCCCGCGACCCCGGCGGCGATCAGCCGCCCGTACATATCCTCCGACAGCCGGGCGATACGGAGCGCTCGCCAAATAATGACGGCAAAGAGCCCTATGAGTAGCGCAGCGCCCATGAACCCCAGTTCCTCGCCGATGACCGCGAAAATGAAGTCGGTGTGGTGGGCCGGAAGAAAGTTGAGGTGCGTCTGTGTACCTTCCAGGTAACCCTTGCCGGTGAACATGCCGCTACCCACAGCGATCTTGCTCTGGGACAGCTGGTAGCCCAAACCGGTCGGATCCTTCTGAGAATCGAGGAAGAGGGTGAGCCGCTGCAACTGATAGTCCTTCAGCAGGTGCACGCCGAAAGCGCTGGGCAGCACGCGCAACACCATCACCCCCGTCAGGATGCTCGCGCCTGCCAGGATCCCGAGATGGGGCAGGCGGATCCCCCACACCACGAGCATGGTGACTAGGATAGCGGCGAAGACAAGGGCGCTCCCCAGGTCGGGCTGCAGGAAGACGAGCGTCGTGGGGACGAGCACGTAGACAACGCACAGGATGACAAAACGCAGACGGTGGCGCAGAGCTACCCCCTCCGCGAGCACTCCGGCCAGTGCCAGGACCAACAGCAACTTGGCGACTTCCGAAGTCTGCAGCCGGAAGAACGGCAACTGGATCCAGCGGTTCGCCCCGACCGTCTTGCTGCCGGCTCCAACAACAAGGGTCGCGACCAGAAGGATCAGAATGGCCAGGTAAATGTAGGTGCGCCAGCGCGCGAGGCGGCGATAGTTGGCCACGCTGATCATCAGGAGAAGAACGAGCCCGATGACGAGACCCACTCCCTGGGACCGGACGTAGTAGAAGGGGGTGGAGATGTTGGTGTCGGCGTGGGTAGCGGAGTAGAGCATGAGCAGACCGAAAGTGACGAGGGCCAGGGTGGCCGCGAGCAGTATCCAGTCCAGACCACGCAGATAGCCGCTCAGAGAGAAACCGAGGGGTTGGCGCCGTTCGCGTGAGTTCTGGAGGAACTTGAGCGGGGGAGCCATCGTTCTCCCCTACTCAGTGACAGGGACGATGTTCGTGCCGCCGGATTCGGTGTGGAAATACGCCTCGAGCACCCGACGCACTACCGGGGCCGCGATGGAGCTGCCATGCCCGCCCTGCTCGATGATCGCGACGACCGCGATCTCGGGCACTCCGTTCGCGTCGGCGGGCGCGTATCCCATGAAGAGAGCATAGTCGTCGTCGGGCAGCTTCTGGGCCGTGCCGGTCTTGCCCGCCACCTTTATGGGGAAGCCTTTGAAGACCCCGTAGGCGGTGCCCGAGCGATCCGCCGTGACCTGCGTCATGCCGGTGCGGATGAGGCTGAGGATCTCCGAGCTCATCCCCAGCTCGCTCCGCTTCTCGCTTTCAAACTGGTGGATAGTGTTGTTTGAGGCATCGGTGATGCGAAGCCCGAGATGTGGGATCCACAGCGTCCCGCCGTTGGCGAGAGCAGACAGGCCGACGACCATCTGCATGGGGGTGACCAATAGGTCGCCCTGCCCGATGGCCAGGTTGATCTCGTCCCCCGTCTTCCAGAGCTTGTCCAGTGCGGTCTTGCCGGTCTCGGCCTTCCAGTATTTGTCGGGTACGCGACTGTTGGTGCTCTCCCCCGGCAGGTCTATGCCGGTGGGCTGCCCGAAGCCGAATTGCCGCACGCCGTTCTGGAGGACGGGACTGGGCTGCTGATACAACAGATTACCCACATTGTAGAAGTAGACGTCGCACGACTGGGAGATGGCCTGCAGCAGGTTCACGTTCCCGTGTCCAGCGGTTTTCCAGTCCTTCCAGGTCTGCCCAGGCACGGAGAACTTGCCGGCGCAATCGAAGGTCGTATCGGGGGTGATGAGGCCGGCGTTGAGAGCTGCGGCGGCGACGAAGGGCTTGAAAGTGGACCCCGCCGGATACAGGCCGTCGATGACCCGGTCAAAGAGCGGAAAGTGGGCCTGCGGTGCGTTGAGTTCCGCGTACTTGGTCGCAGACATCCCCCCGACCCAGAGAGAGGGATCGTAGTCGGGGTAGGAGGCCAAGGCCAGGATCTCTCCCGTGCGAGGATCCATCGCCACTACCGCGCCGCCGGCAGCTTTGGGAAAACCCGTGGATTGCGCCGCCTGAATCCCCTGGACCAACGAGTCCTCGGCCGCCTTCTGCAGGTCGCCATCGATGGTGAGCGTCAAGTTGCTTCCCGGGGTCGGGGCTCGTTGATCGAGAAAGCGCTTGGGGCGTCCGGCGGCGTCGACCTCGACGGTCTTCCAGCCGTCGGTGCCTCTCAGGAAGGAGTCGTACTTGCGCTCGACGCCGTCCTTGCCCAGGGTCGCCCCCGGTCGGAGCGTCGCGAACTCCTCCTTGTCGAGGTCGTCCTGCGAGACCTCGCCCACGTAGCCCAGCAGATGGGTGGCGAGAGCGCCGAGCGGGTATTGGCGCAAGTAGGAAGCTTCTACCTCGACACCCCGGTATTCCAGGCTGTGTTCCTTGATCTGCGCCACCACGGTGTTCTCGGGCACGTCCTCCTTGACTACGTAGGTCACGTAGGGGTCCTTCTTGGCCTTGTTGTAAGCCGCCATGAGGTCGGTCTCGCTGATATCGAGGATCTGTGACAAGCCGTAGATCTCCTTCCGGAACTCCGCCGGCTGCTTCTTCGGGTCGTACATGTCCATGGGTAGAAAGCCAACACTGAGGCCAGCCCTGTTCTCGACCAGGATCTTGCCGTTGCGGTCGTACACCACGCCGCGCGCGGCCTCGATCTTGACGTCCCTCTGCCGGTTGTCCTTCGCCACGGCGACGTACGCGTCGCCCGACAGGATCTGCAGGAACCACAGGCGGAATCCCAGGACCCCAAAGAGCGCGAAGGCGATGATGAGCAGCACGCCCACCCGCATACCCACGGACGAGTCGTCTTCCGGCGAGCGCTTCTTCCTGGCAGGCTCGAGAATCACTCGTCGCCCCCCCGCGGTCGGGCGGCATCCAGATGAATGCCCGGCAGTAGCCGTACGCGCACCAAGAACACGTACAGCGGAGCGGTGATAAGACCGTCAAGGACGGCCTCGGGGAGCATCTGGGCGCCGATCATGGTGAGCAGGGCGGCACGCGGTCCCATCATGAACTGGAACAGCCCGAATAGGAACTGGGCCAGAAAGGAGGCCACACCGGCGACAAGGGCCACGCTCCAAGGGTTCGCCGTGCCGAACCGGGCCACGAACATGCCGACGAAATAGCCGACCAAGACGTAGATGAGGGCACGCACGCCCAGGGGCTGATAATAGGCGATGTCGGCCGCGAGGCCGGCGAAGAAGCCGAAGACGGCCCCTTCGAGAGATCCTCTGGTCACCGCCACGATCACCGTGAAGATCAGGAATAGATCGGCGGTGACGCCGAGTACGCTCACGTGTGAGAGCAGCACGGTCTGAAGCACGACGGCGAACACCAGCAGTAGGACCACTTTTCCAATGACGATGAATTCTTTGCGGCCCATGGTGCTGTTACCCCGCCGTACTCGTGGTGCCAGGGGTCACGATGGTGCTCGAGTTCTCGGGCACGATCAGGACCATGACTTCTTCGAGCACCCGGAAATCGAGAAAGGGCTGGACATCGATCTTCTTGTAAGTGTTGACATCCGCTTCGCCCACGTTTGAAACGATCCCGATGGGGATATCGGCGGGGTACACGCCGCCGAAGCCCGAGGTGACGATGACCAGCTTGGGGTCGACGCTGATATCCCGGTCCACATAGTCCATGGTGAGCGCGCCCGAGATCGAGCCTTCGACGATCCCCTCTCCTCTCGAACCCTGGATCTTTGCTGCCGCGCTCGATTCGGAGTCGGTGATCAGTAGAACCTTCGCCGCGTGGGCGGTCACCTCTATCACCTTGCCCACGAGACCCTTGCCCGCCAGGGTCTCCCCGGCCAGGGGGGTGGCGCCAACCACGGCTTGGTCCACCCGGAGCCCGTCATCAGAGCCCTTGTCGATCTGGATCCAGGCCTGCCAGCGCGTGGGCGATTTGCCCGTCACCCGGGCTACTAAGAATTCGGTGCCGGCCGGAAAGGTGCCCTTGTCTTTGAGATCGAGCAGGCTCTTGAGGCGCCGGTTCTCCTCGCCCTGCTCCTGGAGCTTGACAACCTCACCCTGAAGCACCTGCACCTGCTCCGCCAGTCGGTCGGCGTCCTTGTGCGCCGACCAGAGGGTGTGGACCCAGGCGTATCCGTTCTGGAAAGGTTGGGCGACGCGGGAACCCCACGACTGCAGCGGGGCAAGAACCCCGGCAGCGGCCTGCTGAACGGCGTGTGCCGGGCCGGTTTTGGTCTCCCGAAACGACACTGTGAGCACAGCGAGCGACGCGATGATCAGGACGACGAAGACGAACCGTCGCCAGGCCACCTTGTTGCGTGGCATGTAGTACCTCGCTAGCTTAGTAGCGGCGTTTCTTTACTCTCTGCGAACCTCTGTAGAGCGTGTCGAACTCCTCCAAAGACCGACCGGAGCCGACAGCCACGCACGTGAGGGGTGACTCGGCCAGATTCACCGGCATCTGCGTCTCTTCACGGACTCGTTCGCACATCCCCCGGAGCAGCGATCCCCCGCCGGCCATCATGATCCCGCGGTCCATGACGTCGGAAGCCAGTTCGGGAGGAGTCTTGTCGAGGGTGGACTTGATAGCATCGACGATCGCGGCGACCGGTTCGGCGATGGCCTCCCTGATCTCCTCAGAGGAAACGACCAGTGTCTTAGGCAAGCCGGTCACCAGGTCGCGCCCGCGGATCTCCGCATGCTCCTCCTGCTCCAAGGGGAAAGCCGAGCCGATCTCCAGCTTCAGCTCTTCGGCTGTCTGGCTGCCGATCATCAGCTTATATTCCTTCTTGATATAGGCGATGATCGCCTCATCCAACTCGTCCCCACCGATCCTCACCGACTGCGCCACGACGATCCCAGCGAGCGAGATGACCGCTACCTCACTGGTTCCGCCTCCGATATCCACAATCATGCTGCCGGTCGGCTCTCCCACAGGGAGGCCCGCGCCGATGGCGGCGGCCATGGGTTCTTCGATCAGGTAGGCGGCCCGGGCCCCCGCGCTGATCGTTGCTTCTTCCACCGCCCGCCGTTCGACCCCGGTGACCCCCGAAGGCACGCATACCACGACTCTGGGATGTGCCCACCGATTCTGGTGCACCCGCTGAATAAAATGGCGGAGCATCTGCTCGGTGACGTCGAAATCGGCGATGACTCCATCTTTGAGCGGCCGGATGGCCGAAATGGTTCCCGGAGTGCGTCCCAGCATGCGTTTCGCGTCGGCGCCCACCGCAAGGACATCTCCGGAACGGGAGTCGATAGCTACCACCGAGGGCTCGGAAAGGACGATACCCCGTCCTCGGACGTACACCAGCGTGGTCGCGGTACCCAAGTCGACAGCCATATCCCTACCGGCGAACCCGGTGATGTACTCGGTGAAAGCTATGGCCCTACCTCCCTCACGCTGCTCTCGAATGCCCCTCTGCCGCTACCGGGGCGTCCGGGTATTATAGCCACTGCCGCCGCAGAAGGTCGAACCCGGCCTCGCGAAAGAGGCGTGCAAGCAAGCACAGCGGCAATCCCACCACGTTGCTGTACTCACCACGCACCTCCGAGACGAACGTTCCGGCCAGGCCCTGGACCCCATACGCCCCCGCTTTGTCGGTCCATTCGCCTGATGCGAGGTATGCCTCGATCCGGGCCTCGTCCAGACGGATAAAAGTGACATCTGTCGCAGCCGTGGCTGCGCAGAAGTGCTCCTCGGACAACCGGCCGGCCGGTTGTCCCTCTCCGGCGATGCGCCGCAGCGCCACTCCCGAGATGACCTGGTGCGTCCTGCCCGACAAGGCTGCGATCATGTCTGCAGCTTCGGCACGCGATGAAGGCTTGCCCATCACCCGCCCGGCGAGCGCCACCAGAGTGTCGGTGCCCAGTATGAAGGCCCGGTCCAGGGGACCGCGGGGCAAGACGGCCCCGCGCACCTTCGCCTCTGCGTTGGCCGCCGCCAGAGCGGCGGCGACACCCCCCAGAGTCGTTTCTTCGGCATCCGTCGCCACGACCACGTACGGCACCCCGATATCCCTGAGAAGTGAATGGCGCCGAGGCGACTGTGAGGCCAGCAGAAGCCGGAAGTCGCCCGGAAAGGGGGGCCGAAGATCCACCGGCGTCGGCCTGGCTGAACGCGACCTACGAGGGCAATTCGACGCCCTCGGGGAAGAAGATGGCTATCTCCCTCTCGGCACTGGTCAGGCTGTCGGCACTGTGGACGACGTTGCGGCGCATATCCAGCCCAAAATCGCCTCGCACCGTACCGGGTACGGCTTCGAGTGGATTGGTGGCTCCCATCATCATGCGGACGATCCGGACTGCCGACGGACCTTCCACCACCATGGCAAAGACGGGAGCGGAAGTGATGTGGGCCACGAGATCGTCGTAGAAATCCTTGCCCTTGTGTTCAGCGTAGTGCCGCTCGGCCATGTCCCGGGTGACCATCAACATGCGGGCGACTCTGATTATGAGCCCTCGCCGCTCGATGCGGCTTATGACCTCTCCCACCAGACCGCGATTGACCCCGCTCGGCTTGACCAGCACCAACGTATGTTCCACCAGTTCCTCCCGGCTCTAAGGCGCGAAGACCGCGCTGTTCGAAAAGTGACTGTCTATTGCGCTTCGACGAGCCCCGTCGGGGCGTCGACGGGCGGGGGAACCCGCCGGGCTTTGAGATCGTG
Source organism: uncultured Actinomycetota bacterium (assembly GCA_963843455.1). Classification (GTDB taxonomy): domain Bacteria; phylum Actinomycetota; class Thermoleophilia; order RBG-16-64-13; family RBG-16-64-13; genus CAIQPS01. Next base: position 369,572 of record CAWJKE010000007.1, on the reverse strand, counting down.
GGCACAATAGGGGCAGAGCTTCCAACCCGGCTCGAGCACCCGGTCGCATGAGGGGCACGCGGTGCGCAGAGGCCGCCGGCAACTCGGACACGCGAGATAGTCGGGCCGGATGACCTCGCCGCACGAGGGGCAGGCGCGCAGGGTGTGAAGCTCCTGCTCCATCGCCCGCATCTCCAGTTCCCTCTCGCGCGCCTCGGCAAGGTACTCCGCCGGCCGCAGGATGGCGTAGATCAAGGTCCCGATGTAGGGCAGGATGAGCGAGGTGAGTACCGCGACGCCCACGATGACCGGATCGTCGATGCGCTTGCGCGCATCCTTGTACGTCCAGAAGACGAGCGCGAGCCAGAGCACCCCCGCACAGAAGAGGGCCACGTAGAGGGTGAGCATCCAGTACGGCGAGCTGATGATGTTGTTGATGGTCTGAAAGAGGTTGTCCACCTTCTGCCCCCTAGATCAGGACCCGTGCAAGCACGTAGCCGAGCGTAAAGAATATCACGACCACAATCGCCAAAAGGAGCACTGCTATCAACACGGGATGTGCTGATTTCCTCGCCTTTTTCCGCGTCGCCACGGTCTAGTTCATCCCTCGCTTGAGGTCGGAGATAAGGGTCAGCGAGCCGGTCACCAGCACGACCTGATTGGAGGTCGCGAGCCTGTACGCGCTGACCATGGCCGAATGAGGATCAGGGTCGACGAACACCTCCGGTCCCTTGCCCAATCCGGCGATGATGGCCGCCAGCTCGTCCGCGCAAAGAGCTCGAGGGCTCGAACTCTGGGTGGCGAAGATGATGTCACACCGGGGCGCGAGGTGCCGGATCATCTCCTCGGCCTCCTTGTCCCTGAGGATCGACGCGACGGCGATGAGACGCCGGCGTTCGAGAATCTGATCCAGCGAGCGCATCGTCTCTTCCATCCCCGGAGGATTGTGCGAGCCGTCGAAGATGCACAGCGGCTGCGTGCTGACTATCTCCAGCCGGCCGGGAGCGGCCGTGGCGGCGAGCGCACGCCGCGCCTGCTCGGGGTCCAGTTCACCCCCGACGAACAACTCGACGGCCGCTACGGCGACCGCGGCGTTGACCCGCTGGTAGCCACCCAGGACCTTGAGGCGAACATCCATATAGCAGCCGTGGAGGCCGAAGATGTCGAAGGACTCACCGCGAGGATCGGCGAGCACGACGAGATCGTCGCCGAAGAAGTGGCATTCCGCCTCCCGGGCCGCGCAGAACTCCTTGAGCTCGGCTTTGACGTCGGGCTCCAGCACCCCGGCGATCACCCGGCCGTGCGGAGGTATCACCGCGGCCTTCTCTTTGAGGATGGCGGACAAGCTATCGCCGAGAAGCTCGGTGTGCTCCAAGCCGATGCTGGTGAGCACCTGAACCTCAGAGGAGATAACAGCCGTGGCGTCAAGACGCCCCCCCAGCCCGGCCTCGATAACGGCCACGTCACAACCCTGTTCTTTGAAATACACGAACGCGGCGGCCGTGAGCACCTCGAACTGCGTAAGGCATTCCCCGGGTTCGAAGGTCTTCTCCAACTCGTCCACGACCGGCCGGATGCGGTTCATCAGGTCGCAGAATTCCTCATCGGTCGAGGGGATGGAATCGACCATCTGTCGCTCGGCCAAACTGATCAGATGGGGGGAAGTGTACGCCCCTACCCTATGCCCCTGTGCCTGTAGCAGCGCGGAAATGAACCGAGTAGTCGATGTCTTGCCGTTCGTGCCCACCACATGGATGGTCCGATAGGCAGTCTGGGGGGAGCCGAGGGCTTCCACCAGTTTTCTCACTCGCTCGAGACCCAGACGGGTGCCGAGCCGCTCGAGGCCGTTGACGTATTCCCAGACCTCCCGCGGGTCGCACTGGCTCACTGCTCTTCCTCCCCGGGCAGCGACAACCGCCCTCCGACCCTCTCCTCGTAGTGCCGGCGCACTTCGGACAAAGCCGCTTCCGCGGCCGCCAGGCGCGAGCGCTCCTCGGCCACTACGGCTTCGGGCGCCTTGGCCACGAAGCCCTGGCTCTGCAGCTTGGCGCGTGCTTTGGAAGCCTCTGCGTGCGCCTTGCGGGCCTTGCTCACCAGACGCTCCGCTTCGCGCTCCGGGTCCACCAGGCCTTCGAGGTCGAGCATGGCTTTGACGCCCGGCCCCTCGATGGAGGCAAAACGCCCCTGCCCGCGCTGCGTCTGGTCCAGTACCGCGACGATCTGGCACGCGCAGAGTTGCCGGAACGCTGCAGGAAGGCCCACCAGCGCCTCCGCCGCCCCGGGAGTGGACTCGGCGAGCGTGACTTTGCCCACCACGTCCCGGGACAGGCCCAGCTCTTCGCGGGCCGAACGCAGGCCGGCCACGACCGCGGTGAAGGCCTCCATCGCCGACTCGGCGGCCGGGTCGGCCCATTCAGGCCGGGGCTCCGGATAGCTCGCGTCGAAAAGGCTGGCAGGACGCTGGCCCGAAGCCACCTGCGGCAGAAAACCGTAGATCTCCTCGGTGACAAAAGGCATGACCGGGTGCAGCAGGATCATGACCGCCTCGAGCAGCGCCAGGAGGTTACCTCCCACTTGAAGGCGCTCGGCCTCGTCCTCGCTGTAGAGGCGGGCCTTGGCTATCTCCAGATACCAGTCGCACACCTCGTTCCACACGAAGCGGTAGAGCAACCGGGCCACGTCGTCGAACTCGTAGGCTTCGTAGAGCGAGGCCGCCTCGGCGCCCACGGCCTCCAGCCGACTGAATATCCAGCGATCGGCCGGGTTGGCCAGTTCCACGGAGGGCCCACCCTCCGCGCTGCCGGCCTCTGGGTCCGCCCCCTGCAGGATGAGCCGAGAGGCGTTCCACAGCTTATTGGCGAAGTTGCGCCCCATCTCGATCCGCTCGGCGCTGAAGCGCACATCCTGAACGGAGCTCATGTAGGCAAGGCCGAACCGGGTGGCGTCGGCCCCATAGTCAGCGATCAGTTCTAGCGGGTCGACCCCGGTACCCAGGCTCTTGCTCATGCGCCGCCCATCTGCCGCCAGAACGGTGGGATGGATGATGACGTCCCTGAACGGGACGTCGCCCATGAACTCAAAGCCCATCATGATCATCCGCGCGACCCACAGGTAGATGATGTCGCGAGCGGTGGAGAGCACTGCGGTGGGATAGAACGTCCTGAGCCGGTCTGTCGGCTCGGGCCAGCCCAAAGTGGCGAAAGGCCAGAGTTGGGAGCTAAACCAGGTGTCGAGAACGTCTTCCTCGGGCCGGACCGGGCCGCCGCACTTCTCGCAGGAGGCAGGCGCCGACACCGCGACCATCACGTGGTCGCAGTCCTCACAGAAGTAGGCGGGGATACGGTGTCCCCACCACAACTGCCTGCTGACGCACCAAGGGCGGATGCCCCGCATCCAGTCCAGATAGACGTCGCCCCACCGCGCGGGGACGAAGCGCACACGTCCGTCCTCCACCGCTGCGATGGCAGGCGCGGCCAGCCGTTTCATGTCCATGAACCACTGCAGCGAGAGCAGCGGCTCGATGGTGGTGCCGCAGCGGTAGCAGGTGCCGACCGCGTGGTTGTAGTCCTCGGCCTTGACGAACAGACCCTCTTCGGTCAGGCGCTCGAGAACGGCCGTCCGGGCATCGGCGGCTGTCATGCCGGCAAACTCACCGGCATCGGCCGTCATCAGCCCGTCGAGACCGATGACCGATAGGCTGGGCAGCCCGTGCCGCATCCCTATCTCCCAGTCGTCTGGGTCGTGTCCCGGCGTGATCTTGAGGGCGCCCGTGCCGAACCCGATGTCCACGTGCTCGTCGGCGATCACCGGCACCTCGCGCCCCGCGAGGGGCACCACGGCCGTCTTACCCACGAAGCGTCCGTATCGGGGGTCCTTCGGATTGACCGCGACGGCGGTATCGCCGAGAATCGTCTCCGGGCGGGTGGTAGCCACCGTCAGCGCCTCGTTCGATCCGGCAATCGGATACTTCACGTAATAGAGTTTAGCCGCTTGGTCCTCATGCTCCACTTCGAGATCCGAGATGGCCGATCCGCAGCGGGTGCACCAGTTGACCAGATAGACATCGCGGTAGATATCGCCCTTCTCATAGAGGGCGACGAAGACCTTGGCGACGGCGTCCCGGTAGGCGTCGTCCATGGTGAAGCGCTCGGACTCGTAGTCGCAAGCGCAGCCCAAGCGCTTCAGCTGGTGGATGATCGTCGACCCGTACTGCCTGCGCCATTCCCAGACGCGCTTCTCGAACTCTTCCCGCCCGAGGTCCTCCTTGCGCAGGCCCTCGCTCGCCAGTTGCCCCTCGACCTTGTTCTGCGTGGCGATGCCCGCGTGGTCGGTCCCTACCACCCACAGGGTGTTGTAGCCGCGAAGATGCTTGTAGCGGATCAGGATGTCCTGGATGGTGTCGTTGAGGGCGTGCCCCATGTGCAGCGAGCCTGTGACGTTCGGCGGCGGTATCGAGACGGTGTAGGCCGGACGGGGATCGTCGGCCGACGCGTGGAAGGCGGAGCGGGCCAGCCAGCCCCTCATCAACCGCTCCTCCACCTCGTGGGGCGCGTAGCGCGCGCCCAGACTCACATCGGTCATGCCCCTTCAGTCCCCTCCTGCTCGCCCGGCCCAACGTGCAGCACGTGCGGCAGCACGTCGGGGAAGCTGTCCACGTAGACGATCTCCAGACCCTTCTTGAGTTCCAGAGGAAGCTCATGGATCTCGGGGGCCACCGTTCGAGGCAAGACCACGGTCCGGACGCCTTCCCTCAAGGCGGCGAGCATCTTTTCCTTGAGACCGCCCACCGGCAGCACCTGGCCTGTGAGGGTTATCTCCCCCGATAGCGCGATCCTCGGCAACACCGGAATCTGCAGCAAAGCCGAGAGAAGGGCGGTGGCCACGGCGATACCGGCCGAGGGCCCTTCTTTGGGAACGCCGCCCTCGGGGAAATGCATGCGCACCTCAAGCCCCGACAGCAACTCGTGGTCCGACGGCTGCTGGGGCTCGCACTCGCCGCCGCGCTCATCCGGGCGGAAACCCGGCTCCGGGGCCCCCGTCTCGATCAGTCTGCCGCCGGGGCGGCGCAGATCACCGGCCTGGCCCAGGCCGCCTGAGTCTTCGGCCTGATCCGGCTGCTGGTAATTGTCGAGAAGATAGGCGCGCCCCGGCGAGTCGGCCCACAGACCGCCCAAGACCGGGTCTCTCACCAGTGAGGTCTTGAGATAGCCCCAGGCGGCGGTGACGCTCTCCTGCATGATTTCGCCGAGTTGCCCGGTCAAGTGGAAATCGCCCTTGCCAGGCGTTACCACGCACTCGATGCGCAGCACGTCTCCCCCAGCCCCCGTGTAGGCCAGTCCGAGGCTGACGCCGACCTGTGGCTCCATGCCCAGACGAGCGGCCAGGAAGGGTGGCGGACCGACCAACTGCACCAGCTGAGCCGGCCCCACCCGGCGCGGCACCTGCTTGCCTTCGACCTTCAGGCGCGCCAAACGCCGGTAGATCTTGCCTATGAGGCGGGCTACCTCCCTGACCCCTGCCTCCCGCGTGTACTCGCGCACGAGGGCCCGAACGGCCGCGGGGGTGAGCACATTGCCCAGGTCGCTAAGCCCGCTCTCTTCAGCAATCTTCGGGATCAGATGGCGCGCCGCGATCTCGAGTTTCTCGCGGTCGGTGTAGCCCGGGAGCCTGATGATCTCCAGGCGGTCGTGGAGCGTCTCGGGGATGTCCTCGTCGTAGTTCGCCGTGGCTATGAAGAACACGTGCGAAAGGTCGTACTCGAGTTCGAGGTAGTTATCGCGAAAGGTGCGGTTCTGCACGGGATCGAGGACCTCCATGAGGGCCGCCGCCGGGTCCCCCCGCCAATCGGCCTCCATCTTGTCGATCTCGTCCAGCACGATGACCGGGTCGTCGACGCCGGCCCGCTTGAGCGCGTCGATGATGCGGCCTGGCATGGCCCCCACGTACGTGCGCCGGTGCCCCCGGATCTCGCCCTCGTCGCGGACGCCACCCAGGCTGATGCGCTGCAGGGGACGCTCAAGGCCTTTGGCCGTGGCCATGGCGACCGAAGTCTTGCCCACACCGGGCGGGCCGACGAGACACAGGATGGCGTTGGGCGGCGTTCCGCCTCTCAGCGACGCCACGGCCAGATACTCGATGATGCGGTCCTTGACACTCTTGAGACCGTAGTGGGTCTCGTCGAGCACTCGCGCCACGGCCACCACGTCGGGGATTGCCGAGCCCGACTTGGTCCCCCAGGGCAGGCCCAGCGCAGTGTCGAGGTACGTTTTTGCCACCGCGACCTCGGCGGACAGCGGCGGCAGGTCGTTGAGCCTCTTGATCTCCTTGGTGAGCGCGGCCGCCGTGGCCTCGGGCAACTTCTTGCCCTCCAGTTGCTTGAGGTAGGCGCCCCGCTCGCTGTCCTCTTCGCCCTCCTCGCCCAGCTCGTCCTGGAGCACCTTGAGCCGTTCGTGCAGGAACACCCGCCGCTGCTGGCGCTCGAAGCTGTCGTGCACCCGCTCGGAGATCTCGTTTTCCAGGGCGATGAACTCGTTCTCCTGGATGAGCGTCTCGAGGAGCAGCAGCAATCGGGCTTCGGGCTCGTCGCCCTCCAGCAGTTCCTGTTTGCGATCGGGGCCGATCATCAGGTTCGAGGCGATGACATTGACCATGTTCTCGGGGTCGGTGACGGTCTCGAGCGCGGTCTCGGCCTCCTCGGGAAGTTGCGGGGTCTGACCGACGTAGTTGGCGAACTCCCGCCCCACCGAGTCCATGAGGGCCCGCATGCGCGGCCACTTCGCCGGCGTCTTGTTCTCCACCGGGGTATAGCGGACAGTGAACAGGGGTGCCGTCGCCTGGAAGGAGTCGATGGTCACCCGTTCCCGTCCCTCGATAAGGGCCTTCAGAGTGCCGTCGGACAGGCGGGAGAACTGCACCACCTTGGCCAGGGTCCCGACCGGGTATATATCCTCGGGCTCCGGATCGTCCGTGGCGGCCGAGCGTTGCGCAGCCATCACGAGCATCCCGCCGGTCTGCTGGGTCTGCTCCAGGGCGCGGACGCCCTTGTCCCTCTCGACGAATATGGGCGCCAGCATCCCCGGAAAGAGGACGAGGTCGCGTGTAGCCAGTAGCGGGACCGCCCGTCTTGATTCAACCATGTTCGTCCCGCCTATGCTGATTCTTGACCCAGCTCCAACTCCTCGCGCGCGGTGCTTGTCACCAGAGTCGGGTCGATGCGTTTCTCTATGACCTCCCGCGTGACGACGCACTTGGTGACGTCGCGCCGGCTGGGAAGCTCGAACATTACGTTGATGAGCGCCGACTCGATGATCGAGCGCAGCCCCCGAGCGCCCGTCTCGAGCTTCAGCGCCGCAGCCGCTATGGCCTCGAGCGCCTCCTTCTGAAAGATGAGGTCCACCGCATCGTACGCGAAGAACTTGTGGTACTGCTTGGTGAGCGCGTTCTTTGGTTCGGTGAGGATAGAGACCAGGTCTTCCTGGCGGAGTTGGTGCACGTTGCAGATGACCGGGAGCCGCCCGATGAACTCGGGGATGAGCCCGAAATCGAGCAGGTCCTCGGGAAGCACCTGAGCGAACAGTTCGCCTACGTCGCGCTGGTTCTTGCTCTCGATCTCGGCGCCGAAGCCGACCCCCTTCTTGCCTATGCGCCGCTCGATGAGCTTCTCCAAGCCCGCGAAAGCTCCCCCGCAGATGAAGAGGATGTTGGTCGTGTCGATGCTGAGGAACTCCTGGTGCGGATGCTTGCGCCCGCCTTGCGGCGGCACGCTGGCCGTGGTGCCCTCTAGGATCTTGAGCAGAGCCTGCTGCACCCCTTCGCCCGAGACGTCGCGGGTTATGGAGGGGTTGTCGGCCTTGCGGGCGATCTTGTCGACCTCGTCGATGTATATGATCCCGGTCTCGGCCTTCTTGATATCGAAGTCCGCGGCCTGAATGAGCTTCAGAAGGATGTTTTCCACATCCTCGCCGACGTATCCGGCCTCGGTGAGGGCGGTGGCGTCGGCGATGGCGAACGGGACATTGAGGATGCGGGCCAGAGTCTGGGCAAGCAAGGTCTTACCGCAGCCGGTGGGGCCGAGCAGGAGGATATTGGATTTCTGCAGTTCCACCTCATCATCGGCGGAGGCCATCCGCACCCGCTTGTAATGGTTGTAGACGGCGACCGAGAGGGCCCGCTTCGCTTCTTCCTGCCCGATCACGTAGTCCGAAAGGATCGAGTAGATCTCCTTGGGCTTGGGCAGGTTGTCGAGATCGAGAGTCGCCGGCGGCGCGAACTCCTCGTCGATGATCTCGTTACACAGATCGATGCACTCGTCGCAGATGTACACACCCGGGCCGGCTATGAGCTTCTTGACCTGGCGCTGGCTCTTGCCACAGAAGCTGCAGAGCAGCTGTTCGGATCCTCCCGGCGGTTTCGGCACGAGTCGACCCCCTACCTGTGTTCGATGATCTTGTCGACGATCCCGTAGGCGAGCGAGTCTTCGGCAGTCATGAAGTAGTCCCGATCAGTGTCACGCTCGACCTTCTCCAGATCCTGTCCCGTGTGCTTGGCAAGTATCTCGTCAAGACGCTTCCGCAGGCTTAGCGCCTCTCGGGCGTGGATCTCGATGTCCGTCGCCGGACCTTCGAACCCGCCCGACACCTGATGGATCAGTATCTTCGAATTCGGTAGAGCGAAGCGTTTACCTTTTGCCCCGCCGGCAAGTAGCAGCGCACCCATCGACATGGCTATCCCCACGCATATCGTCGACACATCGGGCTTGACGAACTGCATAGTGTCGTAGATCGCCAGCCCGGCGTACACGTGGCCGCCCGGGCTGTTCACGTAGATGGAGATGTCCTTGTCGGGGTCCTCGGACTCCAGATGGAGAAGCTGAGCAACGATCAAGTTGGCCACCGCGTCGTTGATCGGGCTGCCAAGGAAGATGATGCGCTCGCTCAGCAGGCGCGAGTAGATGTCAAACGCGCGTTCGCCTCGGCTGGTCTGCTCGACCACCATTGGTATGAGTGGACTCACGGTTACCGTCCTTTACGCGGGGACTAGACGCCTATTCAGCAGCGGGAGCCGTCGCCTCCGCCTCCGGTGTTTCCGTCGGGGCCTGTGCCTCGGGCGCGACCGCCGCCAAAGCCTCCTTGGCTTCGGCGACCGCCGCCGCACCCTCGGTGAGGGGAACGGCGTTGGCGGCGATGAAATCGGCCGCCTTATCGCGGAGTATCTGCCACCTGACGGCCTGGATCCGGCCACTCTTGCGCAGGCGGTCTTCGAACGTCTTCGCATCGACCCGGCCGGACGCGGCCATCTGGGCGACCGCCGCCTGCACCTCTTCGTCGGTGACTTCGAGGCCCGCGGCCTGAGCCACAGCATCGAGGACCAGACCGGTCTTGACGTTATTGGCGGCTGCGGGCTTCAAATCCCCGATCATCTGCTCGACCGTGGTCCCCGTTCCCTGCATGTAGGTGTCCAGATCGCCACCCTGGGCCTCAAGCGACTGCCTGAAGTCTGCCAGCATCTCCTCGGCCTGCTCCCGCACGACCACGTCGGGCAGGTCGAGACTTGCATTATCGGTCACGGCCTTGACGGCCAGGGAGCGGAAACGCTGATTCGCGGAGTGGGTCTTGCCGGCCTGCAGCTTGCCTCGGATCTCCTGCCGAAGCTCGAGCAGAGTCGGGAACTCGCTGATCTCCGAAGCCCAGAGGTCGGTGAGCGGAGGCATGACCTTCTCTTTGATCTCCTTCACCGTGACGGTGAAGTCTGCCGTCTTGCCCCCCAGTTCGTCGGGAAAGCCCTCCGGCAAGGGCAGCGGGAACGTCTTGGCTTCTCCGGCGTTCATGCCGACGACCGCTTCTTCCACTTCGTTGAAGATCCGGTCCGCACCCACCTCGAACACGAAATCGGCCGCTTCGAGCCCCTCAACAGGCTCGCCCTCGACTTCCGCCCGGAAATCGGCAGTCACGAAATCGCCGCTCTGCACTGCCCGGCCCTCGAGAGGCTTGAGCTCGGCGAACTCGTTCCTCAACCGGTCCATCTGCGCGTCGACTTCCTCGGTGGTCACCTCGTCCGCGTCCTTCGGCACCTCCACGCCCAAGTACTGGCCCAGTTCGACTTCGGGCATCACGGTGACAGAGGCGGTGAAGCTGAACGGCTTGCCCATCTCGGGTACTTCGTCGCCCACCTCTATCTGCGGCCGATCGACCGGGTCGATGCCGAGTTCGATCGCCGCGGAGGCGAACCAGCGCCCCATGGCATCCTCCACGGCGTCAACCAGGATGGCGTCATCGCCCAAACGCTGTCTGACCATGACCAGAGGCACCTTGCCCTGGCGGAAACCAGGGATCCGGACTTCCTTGGCCACCTGCTTCAAACGGGAATCGAATGCTTCCTGCAGCTCCTCGCCGGAAACCTCGACCGCAAGCTTGACCGTGTTTCCTTCGCGCTCGCTGAGGGTCGTCTTCACGTTCTTCCTTTCGTTGCTCCTACGGCGGTGTTACCCGAATGCGGGTGAGAGGACTCGAACCTCCACGTCAAAGACACATGATCCTAAATCATGCGCGTCTGCCATTCCGCCACACCCGCCGACGCTTCGCGGCTCGATCCCAAGGGGTGAACGACGGGACTTGAACCCGCGACCGCTGGGGCCACAACCCAGTGCTCTGCCAACTGAGCTACGTTCACCATGTCTCTACAACCAGCGCCATCCACCCCGGTCCCAGACACCACGCTGAGGCGCGCCTGGCAGGATTCGAACCTGCGGCCCACGGATTAGAAGTCCGTTGCTCTATCCAGCTGAGCTACAGGCGCACACCCCAACACCGCCGCTGTGGCGAGCGGCCGGCGGAAGAGCGGGCGACGGGGTTCGAACCCGCGACATTCAGCTTGGAAGGCTGACGCTCTGCCAACTGAGCTACACCCGCCCGCTACACCCTGCCGCCCCAGCCGGACCGTGGTCGGGACGAGAGGATTTGAACCTCCGACCCCCTGCTCCCAAAGCAGGTGCGCTACCAGGCTGCGCCACGTCCCGACAGCCGCACTCCCTTGGCTTCGGCCGCGAGAGTATAGCGTATCGGCCGCACCCCTGGCCCTTCAGACGCCCATGCCTTGCCGACCCCCGGCCCGTTTCTGCACTACACTGGGAGCATCCACGAACGGCTGCGCGGCGAAGAGGAGGGTGCGTGAAGATCTTGGTCACCGGAGGAGCGGGCTTCATCGCCTCGCACGTGAGTGACAGCCTGCTGGCCCTGGGCCACGACGTAGCCATAGTGGACAATCTGGCCAGCGGCAAACGGGAGAACCTCCCTGCCGGGGCGAGGTTCTACGAGGTCGACATCCGCGACGACGCGCTCCGAGAAGTCTTCCGGTCGGAGATCCCGGAAGTCGTGGTCCATCACGCGGCGCACATCGACGTCACCCGCTCTGTCCGCGAACCGGCCTACGACGCCTCCGTCAACATCCTCGGTTCTCTCAACCTCCTGGAATGCTGCCGCGCCTACGGCGTTCGGAAGGTCATCTATGCAGGCACGGGCGGCGCCCTTTTTGGAGAGCCGAGCTACTTGCCGGTCGACGAGGCCCACCCGATCGACCCCCTCTCGCCCTACGGAGTAAGCAAGCATACCGTGGAGCACTACCTGTTCGCTTACAAGACCAATCATGGCATCGACTATGTCGTCCTCCGCTACCCCAACGTCTACGGTCCCCGCCAGGATCCTCACGGCGAGGCCGGGGTCGTGGCCATCTTCGCGCTGCAGATGCTGGCTGGGCAACCGTCCACCATCTTCGGCGACGGCACCAAGACCCGTGACTACTGCAACGTGGCCGACATTGCCGCCGCCAACGTCCTCGCCCTTAACAGCCCGGTCAGCGGCGTCTACAATCTGGGACGAGGTATCGAGGTGAGCGACCTCGAGGTGTTCGAGGCCGTCCGCACCGCAGTAGGGTCGGAGATGGCTCCCAGGTTCGCGCCCGTGCGGCCGGGAGAGGTCGAGCACATAGCGCTGGACGCCTCCAAAGCCGAACGCGAGCTCGGGTGGAGCTGGAAGGTCGGCTTCGTCGAGGGCGTGGCGGACGCCGTGGAGTTCTATCGCAATCAGATGGAGAGTGAGAAGTGATGAGCAAGAGAGACGGCCGGGACAGAGACGGTCGCGACCGCGACCGACGGGACTTCGACCGCCGGGACTACCAGCCCGATGATGAGCAGCAGCGCCGGTCCGGCGAGGGTGATATCCAGGAAAGCGACTCCCTCACCGCCCTCAAGGCCATCCTGTCCAAGGTAGCCTCGCAGCTCAAGCCTTTGAATCTCACCGCCGAGGAGGCCATCCGTCTGGTCGAGCAGCTCTACGGGAGCGTGCTCGACATGGACGTGGCGCTGGCCGGCGAAGCCGACGACACACGCAAGTCGTCTACTCTCGCCTACCTCCAGAACACCACGATCCGCCGCGAGGGCGACAAACTGGTTGTGGAGCACCCGGCGGCCGACGAGTCGCGGGCAACCCAGACGCCGGTCGCGCAGGCCCCGGGGTCGCCGACCGAAGGCGCGACGGACGCCGCTGCTTCTCAGACACCCGCCCGGGGGGAAGCGGCGGCCGCTCAAGCCCCTCGCGGAAGCCGGCCGCGGCAGGCACCACCCGCTGAGCGTCCGGAGCCCTAGCCCTCGTCGAAATGCGTCAGACGCTTGAAGTGCCCGAAGCGCCCCGCGATCTCATCTTTGGTCAGGCGTAGAAGCCGATCGATGCTGAAGTCTTCGACCGCGAACGACGCGAGCGTGCTGCCGTAGATGATCGCCCGCGCCATGGCCGCGTCGCTGATGTCCCCGCACGCCGCCAGATACCCGATGAAGCCTCCGGCAAATGTGTCGCCGGCACCGGTGGGATCGAACACTTCCTCCAACGGTAAGGCCGGAGCCGCAAAGAACTCCCCTTCGCCCGAGCACGTCATCAATACGCCGTTCTCGCCGCGCTTGATGACGACCGTGCGGGGGCCCATGGCTCGAAGGATACGGGCGGCCTTGACCAGGTTGGCCTGCCGCGACAGCTCTCTCGCCTCGGAGTCGTTGATGATCAGGATATCCACGCGCTTGAGCACTTCGCGGAGTTCGTCGGGCGTGCCCTCGATCCAGTAGTTCATCGTGTCGGCGGCCACCAGACGGGGCGCCGTGACCTGATCCAGGACTTCCGACTGCAGCCGGGGATGGATATTACCCAGGAAGACGAACGGGGAATTGCGGTACGCCTCGGGAATGACCGGCTGGAACTGCTCGAAGACATTCAGCTTGGTGTATATGGTCTCGCGTTGGTTGAGATCAAACCCATATTCGCCCCTCCAACGAAACGTCTCCCCTGCAACGGTCTGCAGGCCTGTGAGATCTATCGTCCGACCGTCGAACACCTGTGCACCCTGGGCCGCGAAGTCTTCGCCTACTACGGCGACAAGTCTCACGTCGGTGAAGAACGAGGCCGCCAGGGAGAAGTAGGTAGCCGAGCCGCCCACCACCCGTGTCGCCTCGCCGAATGGGTTCTTGATGCTGTCGAAGGCGACCGAGCCAACGGCCAGGATCGGGCCCGCCCCCGTGTCAGAGAGCATGCTCACTGCCCCACATACTTGCCGATTATGGGAGCCAGATCCCGTTTCGTCTGCGCCGAGATCGCGCCGGGGCTGGTGATGATGGCGGTGGCCAACGCGCTCCCGCACGTGCAGCCACGGTCGGCCGGCACGCGTCCGACGGCCTCCGCGACAAGCTGTTGGGCCATCTCGGCATTCCGCGACAGATTCGCCACGACCATGTCCACGGTCACGCTCTCGTGGTCAGGATGCCAACTATCGTAGTCGGTGACGAGCGCGATGGTCGTGTAGCAGATCTCGGCTTCGCGGGCCAATTTCGCTTCCTGGAGGTTGGTCATCCCAATGACGTCCATCCCCCAGCTGCGGTAGAGCCGCGACTCGGCCACTGTAGAGAACTGGGGTCCTTCCATGCACACGTAGGTCCCGCCCATATGGGCCTGCGCGCCCACCGCTTGCGCAGACTCGAACGCAATAACACTCAGTTCAGAGCAGATCGGGTGGGCGAACGACACGTGGACGGCAAGACCCTGTCCTGCGAAGAACGTGCTGATCCGTCCGCGGGTCCGGTCGAAGAACTGGTCGGGGACGACGATGTCGAGCGGCGGATACTCTTCTCTCAAGCTACCGACAGCGCTGGCCGAGAAGATCCTCTCGATGCCCAGAAGCTTGAACCCGAAGATATTGGCGCGAAAGTTGAGCTCCGAGGGGGGGATCCGATGCCCGGCTCCGTGGCGTGCCAGAAAGGCCACCCGGTGTCCGCGCAGCGTGGCCAGCACGTAGGGACCGCTGGGATCACCGAACGGCGTCGACAACCGGACTTCCTCACGGTCTGTCAACTCCGCCATATCGTAGAGCCCGCTCCCGCCGATGATGCCGATCTGGACGGACATGCTCCTCCTTTGTTGGCGACCTACAGCCCCCTGACGCCTGGCCACGGTCGGAAAGCCAGCGTATCACGAGCCTCCGGCCGCTCCGTCACCATCCCCGTCCTCGAGCGCGCCCACGTAGGCCATCTGCAGTTGGGAAAGCGCCGCGCGGTGAGCTGTGATCTCTTCGGCCGGCCGTTTCCCTTCGAGCACGCCCAGGAGTGCCCTGAAGCCATCGATGGCCAGACGGGCCTGATCCAAGTCCTTGCGCCTACCGGGCTCCTGACCCATTCCCAACCGATCGACAGCCAGCGACGACAGTGAGTGCATCATCAGCGACAGGTGATCGGCGACCGACAAGCGTCCGATCTCCTCCTGCAGGCGCTGCATGGCCTCAATCTCGTCCGCGTGCACCTGACTGTTCTCCGTGCCGTCGACATCCTCTTCCGGCATGGGTGCCACCCCTCTCCTCGCGGTCACATGCAGGTCAAATCGACCTTAGCATAGTCGACCCTGTTAGAATGTGAAGCGCGTGAGAGGACGTGAAGCTTAAGGAGCAGTGACGACGCTTGAGCCTGGCCCCGCAGGTACGCGACGCCGATACTCATCTCATAGAACGAGCCCGCAACGGGGATGCCGACGCCCTGACCGAGCTCTACCGTAGGCACGAACGCCGGGTCTACAACCTGGCGCTTCGTACCCTTGGCAACCCCTGGGATGCGGCGGATGTTGCTCAGGAAGCGTTCATAAAGGCCTTCCGGAACCTCGACTCGTTCAAAGGCGACGCCCGCTTCACCACCTGGCTCCACCGCATCGTGGTCAACGCCGCATACGATCATCTGCGCAGACAGCGCCCGGAGCCCATGGACGGGGACATACTGGAGGAGATATCCGGACCCAGCGGCGGTGGCGCCGTCGTGGGCTCGGGACGCGCCGGGATCGATCCGGCCCTCGATGGACTTTCGGACCCGTTGCGCGACGCCCTCATGAGCCTCAACGAAGGGTTCCGGTTCGCGGTCGTTCTCTGCGATCTGCTCGGCTTTCCCTATGACGAGGCGGCAGAGATACTGGGGGTGCAGGAGGGGACGATCAAGTCCCGGATCTTCCGGGCCAGAGAGGCGCTCGCGGCTGCGTTGACCGAGGCGGGCTACGGCCTGCCCGGGGAGCGGAACCCCGTTTCGGGCACCGGCGTCACACCGCAGGGTACAACGGGGGAACGCAGAGGATGATGATCAGGGGCGATCAACACGTAGACGATTGGGCCGAGGTGGCCGTCGACTATCTTGACGGGCGACTCGACTCGGAGGCAAGGGGCGCGGTGGAGAGCCACCTGGCCGGCTGCCCCGATTGCGCCGCCCGTCTGCGCAGACAGCAATCGGTCGTCAGATTCCTCCAGGAGACCGCTCTGGACGACCCGCCGGAGGACCTGGAATACCGGGCTATCGGGGAGATAATCTTCCCCTCCCCCGGCGGACAGGCACTTGCTCGGCCGGGCGCCGTGCAGAAGGTCGCCCGCACCCCGAGGTGGTATCGCGCGTTCCGGGCGTGGATACCAGCCACCCTGGCGGTCGTGGCGCTCCTCGCGGCCGTGACCATGTACAGCATCGCGCGGACCGGTCCGGGGGCTGAGCTGGTCACCGACTCCAATCGGTCGGCCGGCATGACCACGATGGCCGAGAGCGCCACCACAGCGGCCCCCGCGACCACTGTGGCCGGTGCTACAGCCACGCCCACCAGCGCAGGGGCCACGAGTACTACGGCCCTCACCGCCGGGCCTCCAGCTACCGACGAAGCTCCGCTGGTAGTCCCCGCCACGCAGGACCGCAAGGCGATGATCAACGCGCTGGCGACGACGAATGCCCCGGCCTACGTCTCATTCCGGGCCGCCGTCGACACCCCTGTGACCGCCGCTCAGAGCCCGACCACCAGCGCAGCTGCGGGAACGGCTTCGACGGCCACGGCCGGGGCCCCGACGACGGGCGCGGCGGCGACGGAGACGACCACCACCGTCACAAGCACCCTGACCCTCCCGACTGTCTCCCAAGAGCAGGCCGCGAGCATAGTCCAGGAGATCATCGGCTTCACCGGGCTGCAGCCCGTCGACCAGTCGATGTGGCTTAGCGGACCCACCTTTGCGGCCTTCTTGCCTCGGATCGATGCGGAAGAGTTGGTCGACATGGTGCGCTCCATAGGCGTCTCGCTCGGACTCGTGGTGAGGGTGGAGGCAGGTCCCCCGGCTACGGCGAAGGGAACTTCGGAACGCCTGCTCGGACAGAAGAAGACATTCCCAGTGCTCGCCGCTCATCGTGCTTTGCAGCCCGCCGTCTGGGGCTACGACTTCACGACCTCCAGCCTGGCACCCGCCCCGGGCGAGCAGTCTGGAACTGCCGATACGACGCCCGATGAGGCCGGGACGCACGTCATCATCGTCATCTGGATAGCTGAGTAGACAACCGGGGCATCTGTATGCCCCTCTCTCTGATGGTCGGGGTGCCGGGATTTGAACCCGGGACCTCATCGTCCCGAACGATGCGCGCTACCAGGCTGCGCTACACCCCGCCTCATGGGCCTTGACGCCCTTGCCGGTCGCCTATTCTACCACCAGTCAGAAGCGGGTCATCGAGTGACAGAGACCCTCGACCGCGCAGTCGCCGCAGGCGGCGCCGACCCGTGCCGTGAAGTTGCCCTCCCTGATCCCCGCGAGCGCTTCGTCGAGCAGACCCTCCAAGTACCTCCGGTCCTCCTGCCGGTACTCGAAGACCACGGGCTCACGCGGCTTCTCGAGAAACAGGAACTCCATGCGGATGGCCGGCGCCCCCGCCTTCAGGCCCGCAAGACAATAGACGGCTGTCTGCATGTGGTAGCTCTCAGCGACCTCCCCCGGAGTGCGGCTGCCCAACGAGTTCGACTTGTAGTCCACGATGCGCCACCGCTTCTCTCCTTGCCATAGTAGATCCATGACCCCGTGCACGGCCATATCGCCCTCAAGAAAGAAGAACGTCTGTTCCCGTAACCCAGAGCCTATCTCTGGGTCACCGGCTAGGGGAGAATCCCAGAACGCGATGACCAGTTCCAGCGCGCGCTCGATCCCATTGCTGGCGAGGCGAAGATCTTCGTCGGCCAAGATTGTCTCTGCTCGCTTGCGCAGATCTTCGCGTGTCGGGCGCTCCGACGCCGTGAGATCGACCTGCTCCAAGAGGGAGTGCACCAGCAGCCCCACCTCGCGGCCGGCGTGGGTCTCAGCGTCGTCTAGGAGTGTCTGCAGTCGGTCCGCAGTGCCACCGTCACCATCGTTGGCGGCGGCCCCGAGCGCCGACAAAGAGGCCAGACCCAGAACCCGCTCCAAGTAGTAGCGCCGCGGACAGCGGCTGAAGGCCGAGAGCGCCGAGAAGCTGATCTGCCGGGGAGCCGGACCTGGGGACGGAAGATTGAGGAAGCACACGGGTTCAGGAGCCGAGGATGGCCCACAGGCGGAGGGTGCCGCCGCGTCCCCTGGGGACGGCCCTGCGCCCTCGGCGGCATCCGACAGCACCCCGATGATCGCTGCGCCGATGTCGTCCAAAGTCACGACAGTACCCGGTTGGGGGAGGGCGTCCAGTCCAAGGGCGGTCACGATCCTGCCGATACGACGAGCATCGGCCCTGTTCCCGGTAGGCCGCGCACCGACGAGGACCAGCTTGTCTTTGGCCCTGGTCATGGCCACATAGAGCAGACGGATGTCCTCCTCTTCTTCGTGGGCCTGCTCATCGGCGAGTATCTCCGGCGCCGGTCCCCAGTGCGGAGCGCTCGCTTCGTAGGTGGTCTTCACCCCCGTCACCTGGGCGGCGACTCGTCCGTCGTCTCCGACGATGAACTCGCCCGGACTGTCCTGCCAGGCATCGGAGCCGAGTCCCCCCACCAGTACGGCCGGGAATTCCAGTCCTTTGGCCTGATGGACCGTCATCACGCGCACCACGTCCTCGCCCTCCGCCAGGCTGGGGGCGTTGCCCTCATCGGCCCCCACGTCGCCCAACGAGCCCAGAAGATCGACAAAACCCGCCAGATCGGGACCCTCCAGACTCTCGAAGTCGGCTGCCATCCTCATCAACTTGCGGATGTTTGCGAACCGGCGCTTGCCCTCGGGTGCGGCAAGCAGGCAGAGGTCGTAGTCGCATGCAGTCAAAGCTTCGTCGATAAGCCGAGAGAGACCCGGCCGCCCCACTCGGCTGCGCAACGCACCCAGGCGCCGGGTGAACGCATCCAACTTCTCCCGGTCCTGCCGATCTATCTGGTCGGTGCGACCCTCTCGCACCACCTCCCAGAGCGAGCGGGCGCGCGGGCCGTGCGCCGCGCGCCCGAGCAGATAGAGGCAGTCGTCGGACACCCCCACCAGCGGCGAGCGAAGGACGGTAACGAGGGACAGGTCGTCGTGAGGATTCACCAGAAGCCGCAGCAGAGCCGCGACATCGGCCACCTCGTCCTGGGAGTAGTAGCCTTTGCCGCGCACCACGTATACGTCTATCCCCCGGCCGAGCAGCGCCTGCTGGTAGAGCCCTACATGGGTGATCGACGGGAGCAGGAGGACTACGTCGCCCTGCGAGAAGCCTTCTTCGTCGAGAAGGCGCCGGACACGCTCGGCCACCACGTGGGCTTCGGCCTGCTGGAACGCTGACTCCGGTCCTTGGCCTCCGTCTGCGAGCGGCCGCTCCGCGATGAGCACCTCGGTCGCCCAGGAATCTCGCCCGTCTCTCGAGACGCCGGCGCCCACATCGCGGCCCGCGACGAGACTCTCGAACCCTGCCGGGCCAAAGAAGGTCCCCTGTGAGAACAGCCTATTGATGAAGCCGAGGATCTCCGGGCGGCTGCGGTAGTTGGTGTCGAGCCGGTGCTGGCTCAGATCACTCACCTGTTTGCGTCGGCGGAACACGTCGACATCGGCTCCCCTGAAGCGGTAGATGCTCTGGCGCTCGTCACCGACCATGAGCACCCGCTGGGCCCCCAGGCCCTCGAGGATGGCGCATTGAAGCTCGTTCGTGTCCTGGAACTCGTCGACGAGCAGACACGATACAGAAGCCGGTACATCGAGAGCAGTCTTGGAGCCCGCAGCAGAGAGCAACGCCTTCGCCCGCAGCTCCAAATCCGCAAAGTCCAGGACCCCGCGGGACTCCTTGTACGCTTCGTACTCCTCGTGAAACAGCGCAAGCAGCCGGTTCGTGACGCTCAGGAGCGGGCGAAGTTCCTGCTCGGCGAGGGCACAGCGATACCGGGCAAGAGCCGCTCTGACCGGAGCCAGCCACGATTCGGCCGACGCGGTCCTGCGACTGGGGAAGAAAGCTGTGGTCGCCGCCACCCGGAGTTCCGGACTCCCGGGTGCCGTCCGCTCGAGCCACTTCCCGCATCTGACGATCTTCTCGAGATCGCTTTCGAGCGAGGGGCCAAGCTTGGAAAGGCGCCCCGCTTGGGCGAGCGCGTCGCGGCATGCGCAAGCGAGAGCTTGGCGGAGGCCTGTCTCCGCCGGACCGGGCTCGATGTGCAGTTGCGGCCGCTCCTGCCCCATGCCCCGCAACCGGTCGTAGAGAAGAAGAGTCTGCTTTCTCAGGCCGTCCCCCCGCGAAGCCAAGGCTTCCAGCTCGCTCTCGCCGGCCTCTTCGATCACCCGGCCCCAGGCGCGCTTGGATATCTCCTCCTTGATCAGACTCCCGGCGTCGGATTCGAGAATGGAGAACGAGGGATCGATCCCAGCTTTGAGCACCTGCTCGCTCAGCAGGCGCCTGCACAGCCCGTGGATGGTACCGATAGCGGCCCCGTCGACCGAACGGGCGAGGTCGGGGCGGCCATACGCGACGAGCTCTTGCCGGATGCGCTCGGCCAGCTCGGAGCCTGCCTTGCGAGTGAAGGTGACGGCGGCCAAGCTTTCGAACGGTACGCCTTGGTCGAGCAGAGCGTGTAGGAAGTAGGCTACGAGCAGGCGCGTCTTGCCACTGCCGGCGCCGGCGGCGACCAGGCCCCGGGGCCTGCCATTGGACAGGATCTTGCGTTGCGCAGGGGACAATGGTGCGTTTTCGAGATAGCTCATCGCCTGAATCCTCCCCTCCGCGCCCTGCAAACGGGACCCAGTCGGCACCACGGGGGGCAGCTACGATCGGCGGGGGGTGCGATCCTGCCGCTCCTTATGCCCTCTGCGCCTTCACGCGCCAGCATCAGCGCGTCATGCAGCATCCGCTGCAGTTCGTCAGGCTGCGCTACGAGGCAGCCACCCCTCTCCCCGCCCAAAGCGCCCTCACACCCGGCCATGACGACACCCGAACGCTCCCCCGCGCCCGGCGAAAGGTAGACGCCTCCTGCTATCCGGCGGCCCGGGCTTTCCTTCTCGAGAGCGAGCATGTAGAGAGGCAACTGCAGTCCCTCGGCCGTCCCGATCTTGCTTTTTGCCGGAACGCCGCCGCTCTTGTAGTCGACGATGAACAGCGCTCCTTCGGGTGTGGAATCCACCCGGTCGATACGGCCGCGTATGGCCAGCCCGCCTACGTCGACTCCATTCGCTCCACCCACGCTCAACTCCGTGGCCTCCAGGGTAAGAGAGCTGCCGGCGGCGACCTCCATCGCGAACAGATTGGCCGCCATCCGTTTGAGCCGCCACTCGACAAGACGGCGCTCAGAGCGAGTACCGGGGCATTGGTCGCTCTCCACGAGGGCCTCGATGATCGCATAGGCGGTACGCTCAGCGTACGAGATGTCGCAGGCTCGAAGCGGCAGGACGCCGGCCGAGCGGAGTTCGCGGTAGGTGTCGTTGAGGGCCGTGTGCAGAAGCTGTCCCACCAGGCGGCCGTCAACGAGCGACTCCATATCCTCGACGCCGATGACTCTCTCCACGAACCATCCGAACGGGCACCGAAGATAGCTCTCGAGCCCAGAGGGACTGAAACACCTGGTCGCCGCCAGCTCGTCGAGGATTTGCGGGGACAGCAGCCGAGCCGGTCCTGCCGGCGGCCCCCATTCTGGCAGGGCGAGCGCCGGCAGCCCGCTGCCGGGATGGGGTTCGCAACGCTGCGCGGCGCACGCCCGCAGATACTGCCGCGGCGAGGGAGCGCCGGCAAGGTCGAACACCTGGTCGGCCAACGTGCGGTGGACGTGCTCACGTTCGCCGACCCCGAGAACCGTCTTGCAGTGCGACCAGTAGTACGACTGACCGGCGTGACCACCCCCGTCATCGGCGTCACGTGCACTGAGCAGCAAGACCTTCCAGGCCCGGGATATCGCCCGCGCGAAGAGAGCCTCCTCCTGGTCGGCCTCAGGCGAGAAGAGGCCCCCGCCGACGGCATCCAGGCGGGCCTGTTGGGTCGCGGTCAGCAGCGCTGGGCGATCGACGCGGCCGGGAAACTCGCCCTCCACCAGGCCGAGGACCAGTACGGCCTGGAACCGGCGGGCGCGCGCCCGATGAAGGGTGAGGACCTGCACAGCGCTCTCGGACCCCAGGGAGCCTCCTGGTACTGCCATGCCGGCGAGCGCAGGCAGGAGAACGTCCGTTCGGAGGGCCGCTGGGGGAAGCTCTCCTTCTTCTCCATGCCGGGAGAGCCTCGACAGAGCATCCTGCAGAGCACGGAAGGCCCGTGCGTCGGCGGCAGCATCGGCGGCCACGTCGGCAGGGGCTGCAGCAGAGCTACGCAGACCGTCTTCCAGCATCCTCCGGGCCAGCGCCTGGGCCGCGGCGAGGTTCACAAAGACACCCTCGGCTTGCCGTGCGACGACCCGAGCAAGCTCTTCGAGGGGCCGCCGCGCCACAGGATCGGCGCACCGCTCAAGGGCGTCCACCCCTCGTGCCGTCTTTCGCAGGTAGTCCAGCTCCAGATCGCTCGCCTGCTCCAGGGTCAGACCGCTGAAGGGACTGCGAAGGTATTTGAGGACGGCGATCGGGTCGTCGCCGGCGACGCCGCGCACACCGGTGAGGAAGACGTGGCCGAGTCCGGTCTCGCCGAGTGTGAGCCGCTCGTCCACCTCGCACGGGATGGCGCAGGAGGCGAAGACGTCTTGTAGCAGTCGGCCCCAGGTCTTCATGTGGCGGACGACGACGGCGATCTCGCCTGGGAAAAGTCCCGAGCGGATGAGATCGGCTACCTCGATAGCCGCTAGTTCTGCCTCGTTCCTCTGACCCGAGGCCAGTAAGAACCGCACGCCTTCGGACCCAGTCCACGAGCGAGGTGGCTCCGGGCGAGGACCATCGTCCATGAAGTGCCGCTCGAGGTAGCCGATGGCCGGAGAGGTGTAGGCAAGACTCTGGGGCGTGAGCTCGACCGTCTGTGTGGCGAGTGCCTCCCACGAGGCGAGTTCGCTCTGGGTCGTCAGCCCCCGAGCCCTCGAGCGCTCGTAGTCGAAGGCGAGAACGACTTCGGTGGCCTGCGCGAGGGCCGCGATCAAACGTCTCTGCGCGAGGGTGAAGGAGGTGAAACCGTACAGAGCCAGCGGT
Organism: uncultured Actinomycetota bacterium; assembly: GCA_963843455.1. GTDB lineage: Bacteria > Actinomycetota > Thermoleophilia > RBG-16-64-13 > RBG-16-64-13 > CAIQPS01. The sequence goes on along the minus strand of CAWJKE010000007.1, from coordinate 346,736 downwards.
CGCGTCCAGCTGCCGGCCGCCGCCACGGCCTCCCGGAGAGAGTCGGACCGGTCGGACAATCCAAGGCGCTCCCGGAGGCCCCGATAGGTCACCAACAGGCTGCGGATATCGGCCGCTAGTAGCGCGGAGTCCGCGTCTACCGACGCCCAGCGCTCGAGCGCCACGGTGATCTCGTTTGGAGTCCGGCCGCTGTCGCCGAGCTGTTCGAGCAGCGAACCGGCGGCCGGGACCACCCCTGGAAACCGAGCCGAGAATCCGGGAGCCTGAGGCGGGCGTTCGTGCAACAACTGGGAGATCAGAAGCGAGCGTTCGAAATCGCCCGCGTAGCGAGGGGACCGCCCGAGCAACAGGCGGACAAGGCCATCCAAGGTGATGGCCGGCGACTGGCCGACCAGAGCCCCGGCCCGCTGCGCCATCTCGGCGGAGAGACCACGGGCGTCGGGCCCCGTGGGAACGACCACCAGCGGGCGGGATCCCAACCTGGCCTCCCACCACCCGAGCACGTGCCCCAACTTACCCGAGTTGGCAGGGCCAAGGATGAGAGTGAGGCCGGAGGGAGATGATGTGCTCATGTCAGTACACATTGTAGGGGCAGCAGCGGACGGACGGGACTACGCGCACCGCAGGTCGGTGTCCCGAACGACGAACCGGGCAGGGCCGAGGTGACCCGGCCGGTCTTGTGCGCTAGTCTTACGGCATGAGCCGGGACGAAGACAAACTCATACGGCAGCTATCTCTCCTGTCTTTTCTCCTTAGCAAGACGAGGCCCTTCACCGCGCGGGAGATCCAGGAATCGGTCGAAGGCTATTCGGAGATGAGCGATGACACGTTCACCCGACGCTTTCACGGCGACCGGGCCGACCTGGCAAAGATAGGGATCGAGATCCGGGCGCTGAGCGGTTCAGAGGCGAACGACGCCGCCGAGGCGCAGCTCTATCTCCTGACGGAAGAGGATTTTCGCCTGCCCCAGGTCGACTTCACCCCCGCGGAGTTGACCGCGCTATCCATGGCCCTGGCCGCGCTGGACGGCCGCTTTGCATACGCGCGCCCCTTGCGCCTGGCGCTGACCGCCATCTGCCATGGTCGTCAGGACGTGCTCACCGGACAGTTCGATCTCCTTCCGGTCGCCCTGGCGCCCGACGAGGATGCCCGCAAGGCCGGCAGGCAACTGGCCCGTCTGGAAGACGCGGTGGCCCGAGGTCGGTCGGTGTCGTTCTCGTACCCCCGCGTGGACCCCGAGGCTCCGGTCATGACGCGCACGGTCGATCCGTACAGCCTCTTCTTCATTCAAGGGCACTGGTACGTCGTCGGACGGGATCACGTCCGCCAGGCGGTACGGACCTTCCGAGTGACGCGGATCGCCGGCCCGGTGTCCTTTCTTACCGAGAAGAACCGGGATTTCTACGTGCCCGCAGACTACGACCCCGCGACGTACCGGGCCCGGCCTCCCTGGCTGCTCGGACCCGTCGCGGGCGCCGCCACCATAAGCGTCGGTGACGACCTGGCCTGGTTCGTCGAACGACTGGCCCCGCACGTGCTGCCGGTCGCCGTGGAGGACGACGCGTGCGCCCGGTTCCGCGCTCCCTACGCCGATGCCGACGTGCTCCTTTCCTGGGTGGTCGCCCTTGGCGGTTGCGGTGAACTGATAGAGCCGCCTGAACTCCGTCTCCGGCTGCGCAAAGCCCTCGAGCGGGTACGCCGGACACACGAAGGGCCACCCGAGCAACCGCAGCCGGCCGTCGGCGAGCACCCGTCCGGCGACGACACTCGGCAAGCGGCACGAGCCGGCCAGGCCAAGAAGGCCGCCAAGGAGACGATACAGCCCATAGCCCCGGAGCATCTGGCCCGGGCAGTCGCCCTGCTTCACTATCTGGTGGAGCCGGAGCGGCCGGAGTTCATCCCCTGGACGGTCGTGGAGCGCGACCTCGGCCTTAGCCGCAACGAGATCGAGGCGGACCTGTCGCTCATCAACCTGGTGAATTTCGGCGGCGGGACCTACGCGGTCATGGCAGAGACCGAGAGTGGAGGCGTCCGGGTGACACCTGAGGTCATGGCGGACACCTTCTCGCGGCCGGCCCGCCTGTCGCCCCTTATGGCCAGAGCTCTTCTGCTTGCGCTGGATCTGCTCGGAAACGCCTTCACCGTTCCTGGGCTCGAATCGCTGGCTCCGGTACGGCAGAAGATCGGGGCGCTCGTCGGCGCCAAGCCGGGCGAGCGGGCCGTAGTGCTGGACGACGTGCTGCCTCCCGACCCCGAGGTGATCGAGGCTCTCAAGTGCGGAATTCGGGACCGCCTTGTGGTGGAGTTGGAATACCTCACCAAGGGCCGGCTGGAGGTCACGCGCCGGCGGGTGGAGCCCTACCTGCTCTTCCGCGGTCGAGAGTCGTGGTACGTGGAGGCGTACTGCCTCGTTGCCGGGGGACAGCGGACGTTCAAGCTGGAGCGTATACGCTCGGCCCGGCTCACAGGCACATCCTACGTCCCGCGCCCCGAAGTAGACCTGACCTCGGGTCGCAGCGGGCAAGCCTTCATCCCCGGCGATGTCGCCACCTGGGCGACGGTGCGCTTCGAACCCCGCTGGCGCAGGCATCTAGAGGACCAGGGTGTAGAGTTCTCCGCGCTTGCCGGCGGGGGGCTGGAGGCCCGCATACCCTACGCGGACGAAGGCTGGATGGCGTACGAGGTACTCCGCTTTCTCGGTGAAGCGGTCCTCGAACGACCTCAATCAGCCCGAAATAGGATCAGAGACCTCGCGACCGCGCTTGGCACCCGCTACCAGAGCGACCCCGTCACCCAGCAGGGAGATACGCCATGAAGTTCTGGCTACGCTGGCTGGCAAACGGAGTGGCCATCTTCCTGGGGCTCTATCTGGTGGACTCGCTGGCGCACGGACGTTTCCGGCTTGAGGCTACCTGGGCCGCAGTTGTCGCCGCGATACTCCTCGGTTTTGTCAACAGCTTCGTCCATCCCCTTCGCCGCGCCGGGAGCAAACCCCTCAGGGCATCCCTCGTCGTCCTCCTGACAGTGCTGGCCAACGCCATACTCATTCAGATCTTTGTGTGGGTGGGCGCAGATGTGACCACCCAGGGCTTTGTCTGGGTCTTGCTCACGGCGGCGTTCGTCACTCTGCTTACCGGGCTTATCAACTGGCTGGTGGGCTTCAACCGCACGGAGAGACCTCGCCCCGTCATCCGGGAGAAGCCTTCGCCGGGTTCCAAGGGATCCAACGGGCGAAAGTCCGCCCGCGGCTGAGCCGAGAAACAGGCTGCTGTTCGGCGGCCTACTAGGCGAGCACCGGCATCTCGTGTCCGTGCGACTGGACGAGAAGCCGGAAATCGTGCGGACTGCTGGCGACCAGTTGGGCATCGGCAAGCGAGACGAGGTCGGCTTCGAAGAGGTCCAGAAGACTCTGATCGAAGGTCTGCATACCGTAGAAATCGCCTTCCTGCAATGCCGTCTTGATGTTGTGGGTCTGCCCCGGGTCGAGGATCATGTCACGGATGCGCCCGGTCATCACCATCACTTCGACCGCCGGCACCCGGCCCTTTCCGTCGCTCCGTACCAGGAGTCGCTGCGAGATGATCCCCCGAAGCGAGCCGGCCAACATGATCCGCACCTGCTTCTGCTGGTAGAGCGGGAAGAAGTCGATGATCCGGTTGATGGTCTCGGCAACGTCGATTGTGTGGAGGGTGCTCATCACGAAATGCCCCGTCTGGGCCGCGGTCAGTGCGGTCCTCACCGTCTCCTGGTCACGCATCTCACCGATGAGGACGATGTCCGGGTCCTGACGCAGCACATACTTGAGCGCCGTCCCGTAGTTCTCGGTGTCGAGGCCGATCTCCCTCTGGTTGACGATGCATTTAACATCTCGATGAAGGATCTCGATGGGATCCTCGATGGTCACGATGTGGCGCCGCATGTTGTGATTGATGTGATCGATCATGGCCGCAAGGGTCGTCGTCTTGCCCGACCCCGTGGTACCCGTCACCAGCACCATCCCCCGCGGCTCCAGCGCCAGAGTCTGGACCACCGGAGGCAGGTTCAGTTCGGTGAAGTTGGGGACCCGGGTCACGACGTGCCGCATGGCTATGGAGATTGATCCTCGTTGCCGGTACACGTTCACGCGATAGCGCCCACTGTTGGGAGCGCTATAGGCGAAGTCGATCTCGTTGGTCTCGCTGAAGCGCCGGATCTGCTTCTCGCTCATGAGCGAGGCGGCGTAGTCCTTCGTATCCTCCGGCGAGCACGTCGGCTCGTCCAGTTCGCTCAGCTCGCCATCCACGCGGATTATAGGAGGGCTGCCGACCTTGAGGTGAAGGTCGGAGGCGCCTGCCTCCTTGACCTGCAACAACAACTCGTCGATGTTCTTCATGAGACCTCTCCGGCGGCGTTCGGGAGCGGCACCCGGGTGGGGCGTCAAACGTCCTCCTCTTAGAGTGTCGGAGGAAACCGCCCGGGACTTGAGGGGCTTGGGACGAGCCACTCGCCCGAAGGGTCAGAAGGCGCCTTTCCAGTAGGGCTTGATCTCTTCCAGGGTCTCCCGGACGTCGGCCCGCTCGTCGGCGGTGACGACCGGCTCGAAGGGCGGCGTCTCCCCTCCCAGACCGGTCAGAGTGGCCACCACCGACTCGGCCATCATCTCGGGGACATACCCCCCCTCGAGAAAGCACAGTGGACCGGCCGCGCCTGTCTGCTCGGCCATGTGCGCCAGGCGGGCGGCCATCCATTGGAAGGAGGCTCGAGAGAAGCGGAGGTCGCCGAGCGGGTCGCCCCACTGCGGATCGTAGCCGGCGGACAGCAGGAGCAGTTGCGGTTCGAAGGCCCGCGCCAGCGGCGCCAGCAGCGATTCGAATGCCTGCAGCACCGCGCCGTCGCCCTCTCCAGGCTGCAGGGGGACGTTGACCGTGTACCCGGCCGCGTCACCCGAGCCCACCTCCCGCGCCATCCCCGTGCCCGGATAATGGCCGGCCTCGTGAGTGCTGAAGAAGAGCACCCGAGGCTCGCCATAGAACATGGACTGGGTACCGTTACCATGGTGTACGTCCCAGTCTACGATGAGCACCCGCTCCAACCCCCGCTCCTCCAGGGCGTGGGCGGCCGCCACCGCGATGTTGTTGAAGAGGCAGAATCCCATCCCTCGGCTCCGGCAGGCATGGTGGCCGGGCGGCCTCACGAGCATGAAGGCCTTCTGTCCGGTCTCGAGAGCCCGATCCACCGCCATCAGCCCGGCGCCGGCGGCCAGAGTAGCCGCCTCGTAGGATCTCGGCGACACCGCCGTGTCCATGTCAAGCCAACCGCCCCCGTCCTCGGCCAGCGTCCGTACGGACTCTATGTAGCCGGTGTCGTGCACGCGGGCGATCGCCGAGACGGGCGCCGGCTCGGGCGTGACCCACTCAAGGTCAAGTCCGCTCTTGAGGAGCGCCTGGCGGGCCACAACCAGTCTCCGCTTGTTCTCGGGATGTTCGCCGGTCTCGTGCTCGAGAAACAGCGGATGGTAGAAGACGGCGATGGGCGGCATACGTGCCGGCGACTAGCGGACTATCCGCCGAGCGCTGTTGTAGGAGCTCCAGAGATAGTCGATGCGGACCCCCTTGCCGGTGCCGGCCGCGTTCACCATCTTCCCGCCCCCGATATACAGGCCCACGTGATGGATGGGGCTGTAGAAGAACACCAGATCGCCGGGCTGCAGATCGGCGCGAGCCACCGCCGACCCGTATCCCGACTGCATACTGCTCGAATGCGGCAAGGAGATACCGAAGTGCCGGTAGACATACATGGTGAAGCCCGAGCAGTCGAACCCGGAGGGACCGGACCCAGCCCAGACGTACGGTGTACCGAGGAACTTGAGAGCATAGTCGACCACGTCGCCACCCGAGGTGCCTCCCGCTGACGGCGGGTCCGTCGTGGTGGTCGCCCTGGCGGTGGTCGTCATGTGCTTGGTGGTGGTCGTGCTGCGCCCAGTGGTGCCGGTGTGCCCAGTTGTGGTGGTGCGCCCTCCGGGCGCTACGGTGTGAGTGGTGGTCGTCGCGCGGTGAGTCGTCGTCGTGGTCGCCCTGGCTGCGGCCGCGGCGGCCTCTCTCGCCTTTCGTGCGTCTTCGGCGGCCTTCCTCGCGGCGGCGGCGAGTGCCGCCTGGCGCGCCGCCTCTTCCTTCTGAAGTTGGGCTATCTGGGCTTCCTTGCCCGCGAGGGCCTTCTTCTTCGCGGCGAGCTGGGCCTCGACCTTCCGCTCGGCGGCGGCCGCGTCGGCGATGTACCGCTTCTGGTCCTCCATCTGCTTGGCCAATTCGGCCTTGCGGGTGGTCACTTCGTCTTGGTAGGCCGTCACCTGAGCCACGAGTTCGCTGTCCTGCTTGCTCAGCCGCTCCATGAGGTTGAGCCGGTTGATGAGATCGGAGAAGGAGGCGGACCCGACGAGAGTGTCGAGGACGCCGAGATGACCCTCTTTGTAGATCTCCACGACCCGGGAGGAGAGCCGCGTCCTGGCTTCGTCGAGGTCCGCCTGGATGACCGCCAGCCTCTTCTCGTTGTCTCGCGCCGCGGCCTGGGTCTGCTCCAGCTGGGCGTTGGCGGTGTTGTACTCCTCGACTGCGGCCTCTACCTGCGCGTCCAGTTCGTCGACCTGTGCGCGCAGAGCTTCGGCCTGACTCTTGGCCTTGCTTATCGCGGGCGTCTGGGCCCGCGCAACGCCGACCGTCATGACCGCGATCACTACACAAGCAAGGAAGAATGGGATGAGACGCCGCCCGATGCCGCTCGCGTTGCCGGTAATGTCGGTGCCTCCCTGAACGTTTTCCCGACCGGAGCAGTGCTCAGACCACCCCTCTGGAAGTTCGGCTTCACTATACCATTCTCCTGGCCCAAGCCGCCAGCTTGGCCACGGGTGCCGACCTGGCCGGCGGACGTCCGCCGGCGCGCGGGCGCCGCTAGAGACGAGCCAGATAGGCCTCGATGCCGTGCAGTATCGCTTCGGCCTCGCGGGAGACAACCTCGAGATCGGATGACCCGCGGCCTTCCTCGGGATTGCTCAGAAAGCCTGGCTCCACCATGACGGCAAGCGGCTTGACCTCCCTCAGGCAAGCGTAGTTGCGGCCGTGCTTGTGAAGATCCGCCCGCCCCAATTCCCGGCTGATAGAGTCGACCAAGTACCCCGCCAGGCGTTTGCCGGCCTTGGATAGATATACGGAGTTCGCGAAGTAGTAAGAGGTCGCCCCTTGGGCGTTCGGGTCGGAAGCGTGAGCGTGATGGAGGCATATGTGTATATGCGGCTCCCACGCGTTCGCGGCATCGGTCCGTTCGTATAACGGCACATCCACGTCAGTCTCCCGCAGGAGAAGCACCTCCGCCCCTGCGTCCTCGAGGAGCGCCGACAGTCGGGTGCCAAGAACAAGGTTCACATCCTTCTCGCTCGTCCCGTTAGGCCCCGGGACGCCCCTGTCCCGGCCGCCATGGGCGGGATCGATACTCACCCGCAGCCCGGTTAGAGAGCGCAGCCCCACATAGCCGTCCATGCGGTCCGGGATATTGACCATCCGGCCTTCATCCCCGACTTTCTGCAGACGCCGGATCCTGTCGATGGTGGTCTCGCCCACGATCCCGTCGACGTTCAGGCCCGCGTTTCTCTGGAAATCGGTGACGGCCACCTCCAGCAGCGGCGAGAATATGCCGTCGACCGGGCCGCAATCGAAACCAAGCTCGTCGAGTCTGCGCTGCAGAAAGAGGACGTCGTCACCGCGCATGTAAGGCACGCGCAGATAGAGAAGCCGGTCACCGGGCTGGTACCCGGCTTCCACCAGTTCGGTCCACGTGTTGTCCTCTACGATCCCGTCAGCGAAGAGAAGCCGCTGCTGCTGGAAGGCGCGGATGGCGCCTTCGGTATGAGGGCCAAAGAAGCCATCTGCCCCTTCGTCGCCCAGGAAATAGCCGAGCGCGGCGAGCCGGGTCTGTATGTCGACCACCTGCTTGCCCTTATTGCCTCTGCCAACGGGACGCATCAACCGCGCCTCTCCGAACGAATTGCGCCGCTACGCGGCATGCCGGTCCCCTGAGATGATGAGTGCCCCACCAGCTCGGGAGGCTCGGCTATTATACTCACTGACATGGCCGGCGCGGGCACATCAAATAGGAGGCGGATAGTCGACCGCAGGTTGGCGGTGGCCGCCATCGTGCTCTGGGTGGGCGCCCTCGCGTTGGTGGCGACCTACGCGACTCAACGCTCCCATGCGGGCGCGTCGGCGACGGCAACCACCACTTCCGAGGCGATGATCGCTTCTGTTTCGTCCACCGTGTCCACAGTTCACACCGCTTCGACCTCCCCGCCCACCACCCTGCCTTCTACCACGGAGCCGCCTACCACCCAGCCTCCGGCGAGTACGACGTCGACCACGGAGAAGGCTCTGGAGTCGCTCACTGTCGCGGCCGGCGGCGACGTGCAGGGCGACCGGCTTGTCGGGAAGTACATCGACGCACATGGCGGCGCGGCGGCCCTTGCCAAAGTCAAGCCCTACCTTCAGACGGCCGACCTTGCGTTCATCAACTTGGAGGGCCCCATCTCCGACAAGGGCACCAAGTTGGCGTGGAAGGAGTATACGTTCCGCAGCCGCACGGCTCTGGCGTCGGGCCTGGCGGCGGCCGGAGTGGATGTGGTGAGTATGGCCAACAACCATGCCGTGGACTGCGGGTCCGCGGCCCTGCTCGACACGATCGCTCGGCTCGACAAGCTCGGCATCGCGCACGCCGGGGCGGGAAAGGACATATCGGCCGCGAGGACGGCCGCGATAGTCGATACTCCCGCGGGCAAGGTCGCCGTGCTCGCGTTCACCGACAAGTTCGCCGCCGGCTTCGCGGCCGGGACCGACCACCCAGGGGTGGCTACCATATCGGACGGTAAGAAACTCCTCGCGGCCATAGCGGCCGCCCACAAGAAGGCGGAGTACGTCATCGTCAGCTTCCACTGGGGAACCGAGTACACGCCCCAAGCCGCTGCATACCAGCGTGCGCTGGCCCACAAGTCTATCGACGCGGGAGCGGATCTCATCCTCGGTCACCATCCCCACGTTATCCAGGGGCTTGAGATCTACCACGACAAGCTGATCGCCTACAGTTTGGGTGACTTCGTGTTCGACCACCACTCCAGGGCGACAGGCGAAGCCTTCGTCCTACGGGTGACTCTGCGCCCCACCGGTCCCCCGCTGGCCCGGATTATCCCGGTCTATCTGAGCGACGCCAACGGCATCCCGGCCCCGGTGACCGGAAAGGCGGCGGCAGCCATCCTCGATCGCCTCACCAGACTGAGCGCTTCGTTCGGGGCGAAGCTCACCCGCTCGGGCGACCAGGCGTGGCTCGGGACGCCCGCGCCTACCGATTGACCCGCGGCGCGGACCGGAGGCTTTCCCCGGCCTGCCACTTTTCAACAGCGCAGGTCGCGGCCCCTTTTCTGCAGGAACCGGCTGTAGTCCGCCATCTTGCCCAGCGCCCTCACGGCCCGCAGCGGCGAAGGGAGAACGAGTGTGGAATACCTGCCCCCCGCAGAGAAGACAGCCTGAGTCATGGGCTTGAACGAGATGTTGACTATTGGCTTGCAGTAACGGTCCATCAGAGTCGCCATCTCCTGGATGAACACCGACTCCCGCTCGCTCAACTCGGGCTCCGCCTCCTCCCCGTCGCAGCTGCCGCCACTTTCGGGCGAAAGGCCGTCGGCAGCGCACTGCTTGAGCCGCTCGATCTCTCTCAGCGCCCGGCGGCTTTCGCTCATAGACCCGATGACCCCCATCACCAACACCGCGTCCACGCTGTCGCTCGCCGCCAGCATCTCGACGACGGCCTCGGGAACCCCGGGGGTGATCGTCGCGACGAGGTCGATAGGGTTGGAGTGGCTCCAGAAGGGGGGCAGCAGGCGGTCGAGCCCGGCGATGACGTCCGGGGAAAGGGCCGCAAGCTCCAAGCCGCAGCGGGCGATCTCGTCGGAGACCAGCACGCCCCAGCCTCCGCCCAGAGTGGCGACCGCCACCCGCTTTCCCCGAGGAAGTGGCATGTACGCCAGAGCGAAGGTGAGGTCCATGAACTCGTCGGGATCGGTGGTGACGATCATTCCCGATTGACGCGCCGCGGCCGCGAACACAGCACTTGACGAGGTGAGGGCCCCGGTGTGCGAGGCCGCGGCCTTGGCCCCATAGTCCGTCATGCCCCCGCGTAGAACCACCACCGGTTTCTCCAATGAGGTCTGCCCTACCACGTCCAGCAGCCTGCGGCCGTCATCGAACCCCTCCATGTAGGCGACGATTGTGGTCGTGAGCGGGTCCGTGCGGAGGTAGTTGATCAAGTCCACCGCGTCGATCATCGCCTCATTGCCTACCCCCACGAACGTGCCCACCCCCCCTTTTCGGCGCTCGGCGGCCACGAGCAACTGCGTGCCCAGATTGCCCGACTGCGACACCATGCTCGCCCCACCTGGCTCCGGTCGCAACAGGGTGAATCCGGTGGCGTAGAGCCTGTGGTGCGACGAGATGACTCCCATGCAGTTGGGACCCACAAGGGCCATTCCATAGCTCTCGGCCGTCCGGACTACCTGATCCTCGAGCGCCCGGCCCTGCTCCCCCGTCTCCGAAAAGCCGGCCGAGACGACGACCACCGCCCGCACGCCCTTTCGACCGCATTCGTCCACCACCCCGTCGACCAGCGCCGCGGGAACGGCCACTATCGCCAGATCGGGCGCCTCCGACAACTCAGACACGCTTTGGCGGACAGGGAGCCCAAGGATGGTCCCGCCTTTGGGATTCACCAGATGTATGGGCCCGGGAAAGCCGCCGAGCCGGAGATTGGCAACCAACATGCCGCCCCATTTGCTCGTGTCGGACGAGGCGCCAACGACGACGACGCTCCGGGGAGCCACCAGAGCGTCGAGGCGGGAGAGGTCCGCCGGCGGGCGCGTAGACACCGGGACCGGATCGCCGATCGCGATCAGCGCGTCGACGGCCACCGGCGTAGCCCCGTCTATCATCAGGGGGTTTACGTCGATCTCGCGTATCTCAGGATGATCCTCGCCCATCCGGGCCACGGCCTTGATGATGCCGGCCAGCGCGGGCCGGTCGACCGCGGGACTTCCCCGAAAAGGCCCCAAGAGGACCTTGGCCTGGATCGAATCCAGAAGCTCTTCCACATCGTCGTCGGATAGCGGGGCGATCGCGAAAGCCACGTCGTGGAGCGCCTCAGTGAAGATGCCGCCCAGCCCGAACATCACGACCGGACCGAAGAGACGGTCACGCATCAAGCCGACGACGAACTCACGCCTGCCTTGGATCATGCGCTCGACCAGCACGCCGTCCAGGGTCGCGCGAACTGTCGCCGCCCGCGCCTGCAACGTGCGGTAGCCCTCGCGGACCTCCGTTTCGTCGGACAGACCCAGGAGCACCAGGCCGGCTTCGGTCTTGTGCTGCAACTCAGGCGCCGAGCCTTTCATCGCGACCGGATAGCCCAGACCCGCGGCCGCGGTCACGGCCTCGTCCGCCGAGCGGGCTGTGAGACCCCGGGGGACGGGGATGCCGTATGCGGCAAACAATTCCTTGCCGGCGGCCTCGTCCAGGGCCGAAGTCCCGGTCCCCAGGGCTGCCTCGATAAGCGGGCGCCCCGGGGGCAGCTCACTTTCTGGTCTGCTCATTTCGCCTCCTCGACGGCGTGACGCGCCTCCACCGGCACCGAGCAGCCGACTTCACACGACTCCGGGCAGTGGTGGGCGCAGGGCTCCACGTGGATATGGACCCGGGAGTCGGGTAATCGCTCCTTGATGGCCACGACGATACTGTCACCCAGTTCGTGAGCTTCGCCTACCGACATGCTGTCGTCGACAGCCAGGTGGAAGTCGATGAACCGCGTGGAGCCGGCCTTCCGCGTCCGCAGACGATGGAAGCTGCGGACCTGGGGCCAGCGCTCTTTCACGAAGACCGGTATCCACTCCACGTCCTTGTCCGGGAGGCTGACGTCGAGCAGATCCCGGGCCGCGTTCAAGGTCAGATCGTACGCCGCCTTCATGATCATGAGGGCGACGGCGATGGCTACCACCGGGTCGATCCAGGCCAGATTCGCACTGGGCCATACGAGGCCGCCCACCCAGATCACGAGGAGGCCGAACATGACGCCCAGCGAGGTGTAGACGTCTGTCCGCAGGTGCCAGCCGTCCGCCTGCAGGGCGACCGAGTCGGTCTCGCGGCCTACTTTGAAGAGCCGCCGCGAGACCAGGGTGTTGACTATCGCCGAGATGAGCATGACCGCCACCCCCCAACCGGGCATCTCGATCTCGCCACCGTGGACGAGCTTGCGTACGGCGGCGTAGATGATCCACAGCGCCGCCAAGAAGATGAGCAAGCCCTCTACAGTGCCCGATATGTTCTCGAACTTGCCGTGGCCGTATGGATGGCGTTCGTCCGCGGCCACGCTCGATTTTCGCACCGCGAAGAGGGCGATCAGGGCGGCGATCAGGTCGACGGCGGAGTGGATGGCCTCCGACAGGACTGCCACAGACCCGATGAGAAGCCCCACGGCTATCTTCAGGAGAATGAGGGCGGTGTTGGAGCAGACGGACAAGATGGCCACGCCGGTCTTCCGGCGACTGGTGGCCGATCCCCCGAGAGGTGGCGTAACCGGTGGGGGCGCGGGCGCGGGTCCGGCCCCGGTCCTACTCTGCCCGACTTCGACCATCAGCACCTCCAGATACGACAAAGCTCCGCAGGATCACAACGTCCCGCAGAGCTTCCGCATCTGCTGCTCGGTCATCGAAGCCCGGCTACACCGCGTACCCTTTGCGCAAAAGGCCGGGCCGGGCTGCCTGTTCGCCCGAAGTATAGCTCAGTTCCGCCAGGGCAGGGCGATGACTGCCCGACCCGGGGCCCGGCTAAGCGCAGACGACGATCGACGCCGAAGCAGTCCAGATCGAGGTCCGCGAAGAAGAGTCTGTGACTCCCCCATCGGCCATGCTCAGCGCGATCAGGGCGACCACCATGGCCACGATCACGACGGCAAGGGCCACGAGGATCCACAAGCGGCGTATTCGGCCGGGGTCGACCTCCTTGACCGGCGGCTGCTCTGCAGCACCGGTGAGTCCCGCTTTGTAGTAGCTGATGCGTTCGTCGCCGATGTCCCACCCCTCGGGTCGACGTCAGGTTCCCGCCGGTCGGGCAGCTGATCAGGTGGAGGCGGGGGGAATTGAACCCCCGTCCGAAACCCGTCTGGCTCAGGTGTCTACGAGCGTAGCCCCTACTATGTTTCTCGCCTCGCGCCCCCGTAGGAGCTGGGTGCGTCCGGCCAACCACCTTGATGTTCCCCCGACGCCGGCGGCCCTCGCCGGGAGTGAGCCCGCCTGGTTTATGCCGCGCCCCTCCCCGGCAGGCACGGGAGGCGCGACAGGCGCTTAAGTCTTGTTCAGACTAAGCGGCCAGAGCCAATTCAGGTTTGGCAATTGTTTTTTTCCAGCCTGTTTAACGAGAACTGCTGGAATCTCGGCTCGCTACCCAAACTCAGACATGAGCCCCGTCGAAACCATATCGCCCCCACGAGACCCAGTCAGCACGACCCTGACGCCGCACTTTCTGAGCATCCACAGTATATCCCAGATGGCACCCGGGAGGGGCGCTCACTCCCGCTCGCGGCCGCGGGAATGGAAGGCTCTCTCCATGTCCCGCTGAGCCTCCTTCTTGGCAAGGGTCTCGCGCTTGTCATAGGTGGTCTTGCCCTTGGCCAAGCCGATCTCCACCTTGACACGGCCGTCTTTGAAATAGAGCTTGGTCGGCACGAGGGTATAGCCCGCCACTCTCACCTTTCCGTAGAGCCGGCGGATCTCGCTCGCGTGGACCAGGAGCTTACGGTTGCGAAGGGGGTCGTGGTTGAAGATGTTCCCCTGCTCGTACGGGCTGATGTGCACGCCGATGAGATAGAGCTCGCCGCTTTCGACGGCCGCGTAGGAATCGCGCAGGTTCACCCTGCCTGCGCGCAGCGACTTGACCTCCGTCCCGGTCAAGGCAATGCCGGCCTCCAACGTCTCCTCGATGTGGTAATCGTGGTAGGCCTTCTTGTTCTGAGCGATGAGCTTGACACCGATGGGCTTCATGGGCGGGGAGTATAGCAAGTCGCCTAGCGGCTACCGCGACGCGGTTGCCGGGCGCTGTTCGACGTCCGGGAACGCACCACGTCATCCTCGAGGGACGGGCCTGCGAGAGTGAGGTCCACCCTCCCCCGTACCTCGTCGACCGCAAGGACCCTCACAGGCAGCAGGTCGCCCAACTTGTAGGCCCGGCTCGATCGCCTGCCCTCGAGCGCGGTCTCGAGCTCGTTCAGCCGGTAGTCGTCACGAGGCAACTCGCTGATGGCGAGGTAGCCCTGGAAGAGGCGATCGAACAGCACGAACATCCCTCTCCGCGTCAGACTCAGTACCTGGCCTTCGAAGACACCCCTCCAGCCGTCTTCGTCGAGTCGCCGCCTGAGCAGATGGGCAAGGACGATGTCGTCGGCCTTCAGCTCGATCTTGGCCGCTGCGCGCTCGGTCTTCGAACAGTGTTCGGCCCACTCGGACAGGAAGGCGCCGGCCGGCCCAGGCGTCGGCCCCAAGCGGCTGAGAAGGGAGCGGTGCACCAGCAGGTCTGGATAGCGGCGGATGGGCGACGTGAAGTGGCAGTACGTGGGCGAGGCCAGCCCGAAATGCCCGATGTTGACAGTGGCGTAGACGGCCCGAGCCTGCGCCCGTAGAACCTGCTGGGTGAGGGCCGCCTTCCCCAGGCCGGCTGCCGCGTGGGTGTCGATCCACTCGGCGGTCTCCCTGGTCACTCGGCGCACGTCGTCTGACGTGGCCATCATGGGGTCGAAGAGCGGAGTCGGCAGTCCCAGGCTCGCGAGTATGTCCAGCAGACGGTCCACGCGGAAGGGATCGGGAAGGTCGTGGACGCGGTAAACGGTGGGCACCTGCTCTCGCTCCAGGAACGACGCCACCTGCTCGTTCGCCAGCACCATGAAGTTCTCGATGAACCAATGGCTCTCCAACTCCTCCCCGGGGTCGGCGGAAGCGACATTCCCCCCCTCGTCCCATTCGAACTCCGGCTCCGTCGACTCCACCCGCAGGCTCCCCTGCGCCTGCCTGATCCGACGGAGGGTCTGGGCGAGCTCCCGGCCCCATGCAAGGGGAGCGGCAAGGTCGGAGCCAACCGGCTCCAGGCCACGGAACATCCGCTCCACCTTCTCGTAGTCGAGGCGGGCGTCGCTGCGGATGAGCGAGCGATAGAAGCGGGTGTGCAGCACCCGGCCGGCATCGTCGACGTCCATCTCCACGGTGACGGTCTTCCTGTCTTCGTCGGGACGGAGGGAGCAGACGCCCGAAGAAAGCAGCGGCGGGAGCATCGGCTCGACTCCAGTCGCGACGTACACTGAATTGCCTCTACGCAGAGCCTCGCGGTCCAGAGCCGTGCCCTCGGGGACGAAGTACGAGACGTCGGCGATGTGGACGTATACGCCCACGGCACCGTCGCCCCGTCTCACGAACGAGAGCGCGTCGTCGAAATCCTGGGCCATCACCGGATCCACTGTGAAGGTGAACAGGCCGCGCAGGTCCACCCGGTCGGTGTCGGAAACCTCGTTGAGGGGCGCGACCTTTGCCGCCTCCGCGAGTACCGGCTGGCTGAAGCCGCGCCGGATGCCGCTGTCCGCGAGCAAAGCCTCCATCACGTCGTTCAGTACGCCGCTCTTGCCGAGCACGCGGACGATGTGGGCCTTGAACCCGTACGAGAACGTGAACAGCACCAGATCCCCGGGCTGCGGCTTCGCGGGGGCGCGCTCGATGGGCAGGGGCGGACCCGGCTGAAAGAGGGGCTCGACCTCCAGGCTCTTCCCCCGCCGGACCATCATCCCGGCGATGGCCGACGATCGGCCGGTGGGATCGCCCGGAGGAATGAGACCGGCCCTCACCAGGGTCGCCCGGCGGCGGTCGGAGCGGCTGCGACCTTTGCGGTGGCGGGCCACGACGCCCCCCTAGTCCTCGGAGGATTCCGGCAACAGTTCCAGGCTGACCCAGTCCTCCTCGTACACCCGGACCCCGGGCGTGAACCCGGATTCGTGCGCGGTGAGTATGAGCCGCTCCTCCTGGTTCCCGGCAAGGATGCCGGAGACGACGAGCCTGCGGGGACGGGCGGCCCCGCTGCCCAGCCGCCGCACCAGAAGCGAAACAGGCTCCAAGGTCATATTGGCAAGGATGGTCGCCTCATGGAACCATCTTTCATCGGCCCCGACGGCATCCACTTCGTAGATCTCCACCTCGTCCTGAACGCCGTTCGCCGCGGCGTTCTCCCGAGCCGACACCAGCGCCACCGGGTCGTTGTCCAAGGCCACAACCGGGGCCCACCCCAGTTTCGCCGCCGCGATGGCGAGGATGCCCGATCCGGTGCCCACGTCGACAAGGGAGCCACGGTCGATGATGGGGCCGGCTTGGAGAGAGGCCGAGTGCTCGGCTGTAGAGCCGGCCGCCCGGCGGGTACCTTCCTGGAGCAGCCTGAGCGTGCCCCGTGTTGTGGGATGCAGACCCGTGCCGAAGCCGAGACCGGGGTTGATGACCACTTCCACGAGCGCGAGCACCTCAAGCGGCGGCTCCCACGGTGGGCGGATGCGCACGGTGCCGATGAGAATCGGCCGGAAGTGTTCGCGCCAACCCTCCACCCAGTCGCGAGATACGCTCTTGATCTCAACCTGCAAGGCACCGGGCTGAGCGAACGCCGACGGCAGAAGCGGGAGCAATTCCTCGCGGTTGCAGGGACCGTCGAGGGGAGGATAGAACACCAGAGTGACGCTCCCCTCCCGTCCCCCGATTCCCGGGCGCTCCTCCTCGAACGAGCCGAGAACGATCCATCAGGATGGCCCCGGCCTCATCCGCCAACATCTCCGGAACGGAGACTCGGACGGAGCGATCTTCCCCGCCCTCGCCCGCAGCCCCGCGGGGGCCTCCGGCCATCAGCCGGTGAAGAAACTGCGGAGCTTGTGGAGTACTCCCTCGGGGCGCTCGGCGTAGTGCTCGGTACCGACCGCCTCGTCGAAATCTTCGAGCAGGCGCCGGTGCTTGTCGTCGAGATCTCGGGGTACGAGAACGCGCACCGTGAGCACCTGATCACCACGGCCATGACCGTTCAGCCGTGTGACCCCTTTGTTGCGCATTACCTTCACATCGCCCGGCTGCGTGCCCGGAGGAAACTCGAGTTCTTCTTCCCCATCGAGGCTCGAAACGGTCACTTTGGCGCCGAGAGCCGCCTGCACCATCGTCAGGTCGACCGTGGTCAAGATGTCGTCGCCGTGCCGCTCGAAGAACTCATGCGGTGCCACCCGGATGCGCACGTAGAGATCGCCGGGGCGAGCGCCTCGCTCCCCCGCTCCTCCCTTGCCCGACACCCGGATGCGCTGGCCCTCATCGATACCGGCCGGTATCTGCACCGTCACTTTGCGCTCGGCCGGACGACGGCCGGCACCCCGACACTCGGCGCAGGGCTTCTCGATGATCTGCCCGGTCCCTGAACACCGCAGACACACCCCGGCCTGGACGAATTGTCCGAGCATTGTGCGGCGGACGACCCGGACCTGTCCGCGACCGTTGCACTCGGAGCAGGTCCTGACCGAGGAAGCATCCGTCGTGCCGGCGCCTTCACAGGTGGCGCAGACTCCTTGGGCGGTGAACGTGATCTCCTTCTCTACCCCGAAGGCCGCCTCCTCGAGCGTCAGCTCCACCTCGATGGCAAGATCGTCCCCGCCGGCGGGCCCCCGTTGTTGAGCCGCCCCGAAGGGACTGCCGCCGAACGCCCCTCCGAACAGGTTCTCAAAGAGGTCGCCAAAGCCCGGGAAGCCGTCGAAGTCGAAGCCGCCGGCGCCCGCGGCGCCACGGCGCAGGCCATCGTGCCCGTACGTGTCATAGGCGCTGCGCTTCTGCGGATCGCAAAGCACCTCGTACGCCTCGGTGGCTTCCTTGAACTTCTCTTCGCCGTCCGGGCCGTCAACGGCCACGTCGGGATGGTGCTGCCGAGCCAACTTGCGATAGGCCTTCTTTATCTGTTGGAGATCGGCGTCACGGGGGACGCCGAGCACCTCGTAGTAGTCGCGCTTCATGCTTCGGGGGTCATTCGTACCGCTCTCCCACCAACTCCGACAACGACTGCGCCGTCTCGCGCACCGTGGCGATGGCCTTCTCGTAGTCCATGCGGGTGGGGCCGACCAGGCTGACCGTGCCCAAACGTCTCTGAGGCAATCCGTAGCTGGCGGCGACGACCGAGAACGGTTGCAGGGCCGTAGCCTCGTGCTCGCGGCCGATACGAACCACGACGGCCCCCGTGCCCAAGACAGCCCGCATGACCCGGAGAAGCAGGAACCGTTCCTCGAGCAGGGAGAGTAGATCGCGGAGCGATGAGATGTCCTTCAGCTCAGACTCCACGAATAGTCGAGACGTACCCCCGACGAACAACTCTTCCTGGTACTGCTCGTCAACGAGCCGTTCGAAGGCCGGCGCCAGAGCCTTGAGGAACGCGGCTTCCCGAGGGCTGCGCTCGGGGTCGTCCAGCGCCCGCCGGATGAGCCGCGCACTGAGGGTGTGCTCGTTGAGCGTCTCGTTGAGGTAGGTGCGGGCCCACTCCACGAGGCCGAGGTCGACCGGGCGAGGCCAGTCGATGACCCCCTTCATCACGCCGCCGGTGGACACGATGAACACGTACATGAGTTCCGTGGGGTGCAAGGTCAGCAGTTCGACGTGGCAGAGGCGGGCGCCGCTCAGTCTGGGGGCCACGGCGAGGGCGAGCAGGTTGGTCGCTCGGGACATGGCGTCGGTGGCCTGGCGGAGCGCGGTGTCGATCTCGCCGGTGAGGTCCTCGGGCTGGAGCGAGGCGGGAACCCGGGGGATCCCCATGTTGCGGCTAAGAGACCGCGACTGCGGCACGCTCATCAGATAGTCCACGAACTCGCGGTAGCCCTGATCGGTCGGCGTCCGGCCGGCCGACGTGTGCGGGTGGGTCAGGTAGCCCTTCTCCTCGAGCAGCGCGAACTCATTGCGCACGGTGGATGAAGAGACGAAGAGCCCGGCGACGCCGACGAGCTCCTTTGAGGAGACGGGGGCACCCGTGCCGATGTAGCGCTCGGTGACGGCGTTCAGGATCCTACGTTGTCGTTCTGTGAGTGCCATCATCCGCACAATGACTATGACTCTTCGGGTGAAGCGAGAAGAGTCGAGATGACCGTATTGCTGACATCCAAAAAGCCTGGATTCAAGCGAAGTCTACCACAGCGTCTCTGGAGGCAGTCCTGGGAGAGAAGCCGGTCACGGGCAACACGGTCCAGCACCGGTAGGACCTCCGATTCGTTCACGCCCTCCGCCGTCCGCAGCCCGAGCATGGCCTTTTCCCACAATCGGGTCCGGCGTGAAAGCGGCTCGACCGAAGGTGGCTTGTCGGCGATATAGTCGCCCACCGAGACCGGGTTGGTGCGGCGCTCCCCCCCCATGGTTGAGACCGCCGCCGCCCCGACCCCGATGTAGTCCTCCCCCCGCCAGTACGCTTGATTGTGCCGGCACTCGTGGCCGGGCAGCGCAAAGTTGGAGACTTCGTACCGCCTGTACCCAGCAGCTTCAAGCCGGCCGGCAGCCGCGGGAAGGTACTCTTCGGCAAAGGCGGCGGCCGTCGCTTGGGCGCCGGCGCCTTCGGTCCTCGCGACCCGAGCCGCGAAGGCGGGCGTGTAGGTCAGGTCATACAAAGAGATATGCGTCGCTCCCGCTGCGACCGCTGTATCGATATCAGCCGCCACATCCAACCAGGACTGACCGGGAATGCCGAAAACGAGATCGATGTTCCATTCCTTCAGCCGGCGGCCGCCTCCCGCAGCCAATGCGGACTGCACGTCGCGCAGCGCTTCCTCGATCTCGCCCTGCCGGGTACTCCGGCCGAGGGCGGCGCGTAGCTTGGGCGCGAACGACTGAACGCCCAGCGAGACGCGGGTCACCCCGGCTTCGGCCAGTTCCAGAAGCAGGAACGCGGCCACACCGCCCGGGTTGGCCTCTATCGTGAATTCCGGGTCGGGGGCGCCCTCGTGGAGCCGAGCAAGGTGCCGGACCAGAGGCAGCAGAAGTCTACGGGGCAGGATGGTGGGAGTGCCGCCGCCGAGGTAGATGGTCTCGTAGGGGTCAGCGCTTCTACCCCCCGTCCGTTCCTTCAGTTCTGTCGAGAGTCGCTCCAGGTATGCCTCTACCCTACCCGCGCGTAGGTGGGGTCCGATCGGCTCCGAGGCAAAATCGCAGTAGGCACACCGCGAGCGGCAGAAGGGGACATGGACGTAGAGGTGACGGGGCGGCATGATGCCGCGCACGGCCGTCGGCTTCACCACGTACGTGGCCGGGCCATCAGCGACCGAGCACCCCCAGCACAAGGAGAGCGATGCCCATCGCCAGCCCCAGAAAGCCGAGGATCGCCGTCCAACTCTCCCACACCCGGCCGCTGCGTGCACCCCGGCGTGACGCCCCCTGACGGCCGGCCGCCGCCTGCGTGTCGTCTCCCCCGGCGAAATGGCGAAGGTAGATCTGGCCGGCGCCCATAAGGATCAGGATGACTCCGAGCACCAGATACTCGACGGTCACTTCTTGCCGTCCTTACCATCGCCCAGGTCGAGCACCGCAAGAAACGCCTCCTGCGGAATCTCTACTGTGCCCACCATCTTCATGCGCTTCTTGCCAGCCTTCTGCTTCTCGAGAAGCTTGCGCTTTCGGCTGATGTCACCGCCGTAGCACTTCGCTATCACGTCCTTGCGCAGCGGAGCCACACTCTCCCTTGCGATGATCCGGCTGCCCACCGCCGCCTGGATGGCCACCTCGAACAGTTGCCGGGGTATCTTCTTGCGCAGGCGCTCCGCTAACCCTCGGCCGATAGTGTATGCACGGTCTGCATGTACGATAAGACTGAGGGCGTCGACTATGTCGCCGGCTATGCGAATGTCAAGCCGAACCAGATCTCCAGGCTCGTAGTCCTTCAACTCGTAGTCAAGACTGGCGTAGCCCCGGCTGCGGGTCTTGAGCAGGTCAAAGAAATCCAGGACGATCTCGGCCAGCGGTAGGTCGTATTCGAGCCTCACCCGATCGGTCGTGAGGTACTCCATGTGAACGAACCGACCCCGCTTGTCATTACACAGCTCCATTACGGGGCCCACGTACTCCGCCGGCAGGAGAATGTTCGCGTCGATATACGGCTCGCGCACTTCTTTGATGGATCCGGCATCAGGGAATTCCACCGGATTGCTGATCGACAGCACCTCTCCGGTCAGCAGTTCGACCTCGTAGCGCACGTTGGGCGTGGTGGCCAGCAGGTCAAGGCCGAACTCGCGCTCCAGCCGCTCCCGAATGATCTCCATATGAAGGAGGCCCAGGAACCCGCATCTGAAGCCGAAGCCCAGGGCCTTCGAGGTCTCGGGTTCGTAGAACAGGGAGGCGTCGTTGAGCTTGAGCTTCTCTAGCGCGTCGCGCAGGACGGGGTAGTCTTCGCCATCGATGGGAAAGAGTCCGCAGAAGACCATCGGGGTGATATCCCTGTAGCCCGGCAGCGCCTCCGCCGCGGGCCGGGCGGCGCTGGTCAAGGTGTCCCCCACCCGTAGGTCGGCCACTTCCTTGATGCCCGGGATGATGTAGCCGACTTCGCCTGCCAGCAGCACGTCGGCCTTGAGCATGTCGGGACTGAAGATGCCCACTTCTTCGACATCGCTGCGCCGACCCGTGGCCATCGCAAGCAGGGAGTCATCCTTGCGAAAGCTGCCATCGCGGACGCGTACGAAAGCGACGACTCCCCGGTACTGGTCGTATACCGAGTCGAAGATGAGTGCCCGGGGCGATCCCTCGGCATCACCCCGAGGTGGCGGGATGCGCTTGACCACCGCCTCGAGCACGGCCGGCACTCCCTCTCCGGTCTTGGCCGAGACGTGCAGAATGTCGGAACGAGCGCAGCCGATGACGCTCGCGATCTCGTCCGCCCGTTTCTCGGGCTCGGCGCCGGGCAGATCGATCTTGTTGAGCACAGGGACGATCTCCAGGTCGTTCTCGAGGGCAAGCAGCGTGTTCGCCAGAGTCTGCGCCTCCACCCCCTGGGTGGCGTCGACCACCAGGATGGCACCCTCGCAGGCAGCAAGGCTGCGGGACACCTCGTAGGTGAAGTCCACGTGCCCCGGCGTGTCGATGAGGTTGAACTCGTACTCCTGGCCGTCCTCGGCCTGGTAGTAGATCCGCACCGCCTGGGCCTTGATGGTGATGCCCCGCTCTCGCTCCAGGTCCATGCGGTCGAGCACCTGCTCCCGCATCTCCCTCTCGGCCACGGTGTTGGTGATCTGCAGGATGCGGTCCGCCAGCGTCGACTTGCCGTGGTCGATGTGAGCGATTATGGAGAAATTGCGGATGTGTTCGAAGCGTGCCATGGGCGACGTATTCTAGCGCACCACCCAGCGCCCTCCCGAGCACGATCGAAGGAGACGCCTGGCAGGCACTCGCGGCGGTCTAGGCTTCCGGCTCCCGATCGATGACGTCGTCCGTACTCCGGGGTTCCCGCCGTCGTCGGATGACGCGGATGAGCTCCCGCGGTTCAGGCATGCGCATGACCCATGCAGCCAGGATGTAGGCGACACCGCCGGCCACGTAAGCCAACCCCACCGAGATGATCTGCGCCCAGAGGTCGCGGCCCAAAGCGCCATCGAGCGCCCACCACACGGCGTATGAGACCGCTCCGAGAGGGATAAGGGCGATGATCGACCGGCCGGCAGACCAGGCCACCCTGCGTGTGTCGACCCCGCCGATGCGGGGGCTGAGCAGAAACATGAGGGCAAAGAAGTTGAAGAGGCTCACCAGGGACGTGGAGAGCGTGATGCCGCCGACTCCCAGTGGTTTGTAGAGCAGAAGGTCGAGACCGGCGTTGAGAGCCAGGTTGACCACTCCGGCGATCAGTGGCAACCAGGGCTTCTGGATGCTGTAGAACGCTCGGTTGAGCAGGGTGTTGACGCTTACGAAGGCCATGCCGATGCTGAAGAAGGTCAGGGCAGAAGCCACCATCTCGGCCTCGTGAGGAGTCACTTTGCCGTGCTCGTAGATGAGGCGCACCGTGGGCAGCGCAAGCACGGCGAAGAACGCGGCGAACGGAAGGGTGGCGAAGAAGATCTGCCGGAGGCCGGTGGAGAGATCCTCCCGGAACTCCTTCATGCGGTGGGCAGCGGCGTGCCGGGAGAACGCCGGGAACAAGACCGTCCCGATGGCGATGGCAAAGACTCCTTGGGGCAGTTGGAAAAGCCGGAAAGCCTTGTCGATGTACGCCGCCGCCGGGGTGCTGATGAGCGTCGCAACGATGGTGTCGATGAACGCGTTGAAATTGATCACTCCCAGGCTGAGAATGACCGGCCCTATTAAGAGCCCTACGCGGCGCACCTCGGGATTGCGGAGGTCCAAGCGCCAAGGCGAAGGCCCGGGCGGGTCGGGGGCGGTCCTGCCCGTTCCGGGCGGAGCCGTGGCCACCACGCCCGGGCGCCAGCGCCGCTTCCATACCGCCGGAACCTGCATGAGCAATTCGAACACCGTCCCGATGAGAAAGCCCCAGGCAAGGGCCTGGATTCCGTAGCCAGCGGAGAACATCACCACGACCGCGATTATGATCAGGTTCCAGACGATCGGCGCCAATGCCGGCAGCGTAAAATGATTGTACGAGTTTAAGATAGCCATGAAGATGCCGGCTACGCCCATGATCACGACGGTCGGGAACATGATGCGCATGAGGTGGACGGTGAGGTCGACGATGGCCGGGTTGTCTCTGAAGCCCGGTGCGACCAGCTTGACCACCGTCGGCGCGAAGATCATCGCCGAGAGCCGTGACCACGGCGAAGACCGCCGTGGCGATCACCGTCACGGTATAAGCTACCTGCCAGGCCTCCCGCCGTCGTTCCTTCTCGAGCAGGCCGGAGAACACCGGCAGGAAGGCTGCGGAGAGGGCGGTGTCGGCTAGCAGGGTCCGCACCAGGCTGGGTACCTTGTTGGCGACCGTGAAGGCCCCCATCTGCGGGCCTATCCCCAGGTAGTAGACCATGACGATCTCCCGGACCAGACCCAGCAAGCGGGAGCCGGCGGTAGCCAGCACGAGGAAGGCCGCCGCCGTCGCCAGACGTCTCTTGGTGTCATTGCCCATGTGCGAGGGCTATGCTAAACTCCGTCGACTCTGAAGGGAAGACGGGAGGATCGAGGTTGGCTAACACCAAACAGCAGCGCAAACGGGTGCGTATCGCCCAGCGGCAGCGTCTGGAGAACCTGCGCTACAAGTCGTCCATCAAGACGCACTTTCGGCGCCTCAAAGACTCCATCACCGCCGGCGATTCCGACACTGCTGCCACAACAGCCAAGAAGCTGACCTCCACCATCGACAAGGCTGCCGCCAAGAACGCTATCCACGGCAACAACGCGGCCCGCAAGAAGTCGAGGGTGGCGCGTTTGCTCTCCCAGCTCTAGCCCTAGACGCTTCCCAGCCTGCCGCGAGAGGCTTGCCGCGTTCACGCGGCAAGCAGGCGGCCAAGGCACAACTGTAGCTCCATCTCCGCGGGCAATGTTCCCATGCCCTTCATTCGGGCGTCCGTGTCGGCCAGCACCGCCAGCCTCCGCGCTATCCCCTCCGCGCCCAGGCGGCCCGCCTGTTCCCACAGCTTTCGCGCGGGAAAGGACTTGAGCTTCATCTCAGCCTGGATTGCGTCTCGGTCGTAACCGGCGTCGCGGAGGGCCGCCACCCTGCTCAGGGACTGGAAGTGGCGCAGGACCCGGTTGAAAAGCACCTCGTGCCTCTCCCCCGCGCCGAGCAGTTCGTCGGCCGCGGAGAACGCCGCCGCCCCTCTGCCCAAAGCAAGCGAGTCGAGCAGATCGAAGATGCTCGCCTCCACGGTCGCCGTAGTCAGCAGGCGGATGTCGTCGTCGGTGATTCGCCGTCCGGTGGCGTAAAGGTCGAGTTTCTCCACTTCTTTCAGCAAGATGGTCTGGTTGTCACCACAGCGCTCTACGAGATGGCGGGCCTGCTGAAGGCCGAGCGCGACACCCGCGCGGCCCGCTTCGCGGACCAGCCAAGCGGGGAGTTCACTCTCCTTGGGAGCGAGGTACTCGAGTACCTCGCCGTACTTCTGCATACCCGTCCGCAGCGGGTCGGAAGCGGTCATCTTCTCTGCGACGAGGGCGAGACAGGCGTCGGGGGCGGGCGCGGCGAGGTAAACGGCTACGGCCTCCTTGTCGGCCTTCGGCCACGCGTCCGCGTGACGGACCAGTACCAGCCTGGTTCCCCCGAGGAAGGCCATGGTGTTGGCGGCATTCACCACCTGGGGTCCTGCGTCACCCGGTGCCTCGAACTCCGAGATGTTGAGTTCGGACCCCGATTCGTCGACGATCCTGAGCTTCAGACGCTTGAGCGCCTCCTCGATCTTGGGAAGGTCGTCGCCCACGATGAGATATGCGGGCTTGAGGGGTCGGCGAGCCTCGGTGGTGGGGGCAGTTGCTCGGGGAGCGTCGGTCATGGCGCTCGGGTCCTCTCGGTAGAGATGGTCATCTCCGCGTTATTCAAGCTCAAGGATACCCAACCACACTCGTCCGTGCGAACGATGGTGTCTCCGGCAGCCGCCAGCATCGTAAGCGTAGCCCCGTCGGGATGCCCGAACGTGTTGTTCTCGCCAACCGATATGAGCGCCAGCTTGCCCTGCAGGCCGGCGAGCAGCCCATGGGACACAGCGCCCCGGCTACCGTGATGGGGGACGACGACGGCGGAAAGGCTCGGCAGGCGATACGAATCCAAAATATCGGCCTCGGCGTCGCCGGGAAGCAACACCCGGGCCTGATCTACGGCAAGCACGGTCACGAGCGAGCCTCCGTTCATCTCGTCCCCGGAAGGCGGATCCCGTCCCTCGCCCCAGGGATCCCCGTTGCCAAGCAATGCCAGGGAACGCGACGGGCCGAAGAACACGATGTGAACGCCATCGACGTCAAGAGTCGAGCCCGGCGAGGCCCGGAGCACTCGACAGCCACTCGCTTCCAGGCTGCGGCGCAGCTGCAAGTACTGTTTGGCCTCCCCGCCGCCCTTGTTCCCCACGCCCGCGTACGGCGCGCCGCCGGCGGAGTCCACGCCGTCGGAGCCGATCACCTCGGTCCGATCCACGAAAGTGCCAACCTGCAGCGAATCGAGGGCCTCGAGCAGACCGGCGAAATGGTCGGCGTGCGGATGGGAGATGACCACCAGATCCAGCCGCGTCACTCCCAGGGAGCGCAGTTGCCCCGCCAGAGCGCAACCGGCGGGACCGGCATCGAAAAGCGCGGCATGGTGTTCGGGAGTCCGGACGAGGACGGCGGTACCCTGTCCCACATCGAGCACCCTCACTTCCACCTGAGTGGGCCAGCCCCGCTCGCCGGCGAACAGCTCCGCCGACCGCAATCCGGCCGCCACGGCAGGGTAACACGCGGCTCCCAGGGCAAGCGCGACAATCACCGAGACGGCGCCCAGTGCGGCACCTCGTCGCCGATCGCGCGGCCTATGCGCCCGCACCCA
This sequence comes from uncultured Actinomycetota bacterium, assembly GCA_963843455.1. Lineage (GTDB taxonomy): Bacteria > Actinomycetota > Thermoleophilia > RBG-16-64-13 > RBG-16-64-13 > CAIQPS01. Next base: position 320,169 of record CAWJKE010000007.1, on the reverse strand, counting down.
GGAGACTGAACGCCCGAACGCGGGCAGCCGCAGGCCGAACGGCGGGCCGACGGCCCGGCCGGACAGCGCGAGAGCAACGGGAAGGACCAGCGCGCCCGCCGTGATTGCGAACAGGACGCGTCCTACGTCCCCGGCGCCCAGGACCGGGGCGCGTGCACAGAGCGTCGACACCAGGATGGTCCACGACATCGGAAGTGAGGCCAGGGTGTCGAGCCCCGCGCTGAAGCCCCTCCACACGAAGCCGAGCAGCACGCTTGCCATCCCCAGGCCAGTGACACTTGCGAGTGTGGGCACCACCAGGAGGTTAGCCAGAGGGGAGATAAGCGATGTCCGGCCAAACACGAGAAGCGATACCGGAGCGGTCCCCAGGGTGGCGGCCACGGAGACGGCCAAGTTTGCGCGAACAGAATCCGGAAGGCCATGCAAGAGTCGCTCGGCCGGCTTCACCAGAGCAATCATCCCGGCAAAGGCGCAGAACGATAGCTGGAACCCCACGTCAAAGATGGCAAACGGGTTGAGCATCAGGACAATGAGGGCGGCGAAGGCCAGACCTTGCCACTGGTCGCGGCGCCTCCCCACCAAGCGTCCGCCAAGGACGACCACGATCATGACCGCGGACCTCAGGATAGGTGGGGACGAGCCGACAAACGGGACCATGAGCACTGCGGCGGCAGCCGCCAGCACGAAGCCGGCTTTGCGGGAAAGCCGAGCATAACCGGCCAGCGCGATGATGATGGCGGCCAGGCAGGCGACGTGCAGGCCACTTACGGAGAGCATATGCGCCGTGCCCGAGCGGCGAAACGCATCCATCCACCCCTGGTCGATCCCGGCGGTGTCGCCCATCACCACGCCCTGCAGGACCTCGTTCACCCGCGGGTCGGGCCCAAGACTGAGATGCTCTTTGGCCGAGGCACGCAGGTGGTCGAACCAGCCGCTCACCCCTCCCCTTTGTCCCCTGAAGGACAGACCGGCCGAACCCTCCACCCGCAACACCACCTGGATCCCCTGATGCAGCAGCTGCTTTGCTTGGTCGAACCCGGAAGCCGACGGACCCTCAGGGGCACGAAGGACGCCTTTGACGGCAAGCAGAGCACCCTGAGTGAGGGACCGCCCCGCGCTCTCGTCGGCGAACGCGGATCCCCTATCGGCCGAGGCATTCGTGTCGGTGGGCGCCACTTCGAGCAGCACCTTCTCGCCGGCTCCGACGCCACCGCGCGGCCCCTCCGTCCTGCCTGCCACCCCCGAGATCGTTTGTATGACGGCCGTGGCACTCTGCCACCCCGCGTTGGAGCGTACCGGCCCGGTGACCACGATCTCTGCCTGCACGGTCTCGCCCGTCTGGGAGGAGAGCCCACCGTCCAGCAGCGATGAGACTCTCACCGTGCCTAGGAGAAAGCCGGAAAGAAGCCCCATCAGCACCACGGAAGCCAAGGTCACGGCCAGACCCTTGTCCGAGAGGGGGCGGAGCCGCGAGAGTACATAGCCGGCGAGGATCCCCCCCAGGGCCAGGGCCAGGCCGGTGAAGGCGACCAGATAGCGCCCGGAGAAGACTGCAGCCAGAGAGAGGCCGGCGGTGCACGCGATGGTCGTGCACCGGGCGAGACCCGCGCGCCGGACGAACCAGGCGGTAGGCCCACGGCCACTGGCAGCGCCGGGCATGAGGACTCTAGAGACCGACCAGCGGCCGCAACTGCTCGAGCTTGGAGGGGCCGATGCCGGACACCTCACCGAGTTGATCGATAGAGGTGAAGGGACCCTGCTTCTCGCGGTACGCGATAATCTGCTTCGCGAGGGCTGGACCTATTCCGGGCAGGGTATCGAGATCCTCCAGGCTCGCCGAGTTGAGCGAGACCGGCCCGCTTGCCGGCGCGTCTTTCCCGCCCGCGGCGGCAGGGTCGGCGGACAGGACCGGTCCCGTTGCCGTCTCCCCGCGCCGGGGAATATAGAGCCTGCAGCCGTCGCTCATGAGAGCGGCCAAGGGCACGGCTTCCTGGTCGGCCTCCTCTGTGAAGCCTCCGGCCTGCAAAACCGCCTGGAACGCCCGGGCGTCTGGCGACACCCGGTAGACACCCGGGCGCACTACCGCCCCCGCGACCTGAACGTATATGAGTGGAGCTTCTGTGGTGGTCGTGCTGCTCGCCGTCGTCGAGGCATCCAAGGCCGAGACGGACGAAGCGATCGGCGAGTCCGCGACTTGTTCAGCCCCACCCTGAGCCCCGGAGATGTCCAGCACCATACCCTGAGTTGGCACGCCACCGGGCGATCGCATCACCAGCAGGCCGATGGCGCCCACCCCGAGAACAACAAGGCCGGCGAGGGCGTAGACGAGGAGCCGTTTTTTCGGGATGGCGGGCATGCGTGGAGCCTATCGCGCGTCTCCACGCCCGGACATACGACCTCGGGACTAGATTGGCCGCTCCTTCACCGATTTGCCAGGCCGGGGGCCCAAGGTAGGCGCCGGCTCCCAGTCAAGGGCGCCGACCCCGACACCCTCGTTCTAGTCTAGTAGTTCTCGCAGTAGATCTCGAAGTAGCTCTGAGGTTTGCCACACACCGGGCACACCCGCGGCGCTTCCTCGCCCTCGTGCACGTGCCCGCACTCCTCGCATTTCCACATAACGGGGCCATCCTTGCGGAACACCCTTGCCGCCTCGACGTTCGCCAAGAGTCTGCGGTAGCGGCGCTCGTGATACTTTTCCACTCCCGCTACCTTGCGGAACGTGGCCGCGGCCTTCTTGAACCCCTCCTGTTCGGCCGTCGTGGCGAAGTCGGGGTAGAGCGTGTCCCACTCAAGCAGTTCGCCCTCGGCCGCCGCGCGCAGATTCTCCACAGTGGTTCGAACCGGCCCGGCCGGGTACGAGGCGGTGAACTCGGGCATGCCCCCTTCGAGAAGACTAAAGAACTGGAGTGCATGCGAGCGCTCGTTATCGGCGGTCTCGAGGAAGATGTTGGCGATCTGCCGGTAACCCTCCTCGGCCGCCACTGCCGCGTCGAACGTGTAGCGGTTACGCGCTTGTGACTCCCCTGCGAACGCTTTCATGAGATTCTGCTCGGTCATCGAACCTTTCATGTTCATCCGGCCCAGCTCCTTTTCACTCGACGCCTCTTCAGCCATGCTACCCCGGACTTCCGGGGTCTACTCCCATTCGCTCGGCCGCCTCCCGGTCAGCGCGTCGGCGAGGAACGCGGCCACCTTCTCGCCCACCTCCCGCTGCTTCTGCTCGAAAAGATGGCCCGCCGCGCTCACGACCGAAAGGCGGTAATCCAGCTTCAACCCCGACAGCGCCCGCTCCACCACCGAGGGAGGCGCGAGATCGTCCGACTCTCCGCAGACGGCAAGCACGGGGCCCTGGAATCTGGAGAGACGGTCCAGAGCCTCCGGCGGCGAGTCCTCCCAGCCGACGACGAACGCTATCAGCGCAAGTGCCGCGACAGGCACGGCCCCGGCGCCGGCGGCCATGGCCGCCATGACGCTTCCGAACGAATAGCCCGCCAAGACGATAGGAGGCCTATGACCGCCGGTTTCCGAGCCTCCCGCGCCCGCGGCCAACCGGCCGCGCAGGAACGCCGCGGCCGCTTCCACGTCCCGGTACTCCTCGGTGCCGCTGTACCGCCCGGCGCTCTGTCCGACGCCGCGGAAGTTGAAGCGCAGTGAAGCGAAGTCCCGCTCCCGGCAGGCCTGCGCCACCCGGTACACAACAGGCTGAGCCATAGTTCCCCCGTACAGGGGGTGCGGGTGGGCTACTACGACTCCCGCTGCCGCCCGCCGAGCGCCCTCCCCCCCGGCAGCCGCGCTCTCGGCCGTGCTCGAACCGGCGGCGGCCGGCCACTCCAGGATCCCTTCGAGTCGGTCATCGCCGGAGAAGAACACGTGCCCGCGCGGATCGGGCGGGACGCCGGTCATTCCCGATAGTTGACGAATTGCAGGGGCATTCCCAGGTCGGCTTCCTTGAGGATCTGAATGGCATCCTGCAAGTCGTCTCGTTGCTTGCCGGTGATGCGGACCTCTTCGCCCTGGATGGCCGCCTGGACCTTCAGCTTGGCGTCCTTGATGAGTCGGACCACCTTGCGCGCGGTCTCGATATCGATCCCGTTGGTGATCTTGACCGTCTGCCGGACCATGTCTCCGCCGGCCTTCTCGCTGTCGCTGAAGACCAGGGCATCGGCCTCGATGGAGCGCCGGACCACCTTGGCTATGAGCATGTCCTTGATGGCCCGAACCTTCATGTCGTCTTCGGTGAGTACGTGGATCTCGCCCTCTTTGCGGTCTAGATCGATCTGCGTCTTGGATCCCCGAAAATCGAAGCGGGTGGCGATCTCCTTCTTCACCTGGTTGACGGCGTTGTCCATCTCCTGCATATCCACGCGGCTGACCACGTCGAAGGACGGCATCCTTTACCTCCTGACTCGCGACGAGAGCTTCTGTGAAGACAGCTTCTTTCCCAGCATACCTCAGGAATCCCTGTAGAGGCTAAGTGGCAGACCCTGGTCGCGGCTGGTACACTCCCGGGCATGTCGCGCATCGGACTGTCAGGGGCCTCCGGGCCACGAGTAGCGCACATCGCCGTGTGGGCGGTGATCGCCGCCATGGTGTTCACCCTCATAGGGTCGCTTCTTCCCTCCAGCTTCGGCCCCGCTCCCGCGTTCGCGGCCACGTCCAGTCTGGCCAAGACCAAGGCCGATCTCGCCAAGGCCAAGAAGGAACTGAAGGCCTTGCAGGCAAAGCTCGACAAGCTTGCCAAGCAGCAAGCGGACGCGGAGAACGATCTTGAGAGCACCAAGATCCGCATACAAGACGTTCAGACCAAGATAGATGCGGCCGAAGACGATCTGGCCGGACTGCGGGTGCAATTGGCAGGCCGCCTGGCCGGAATGTACAAGAACCGGAACTCCGACGACGCCATCACCTTTCTGAATGCCCTGTTCGCCGGTGACCATACGTCGCTGACCGGCATAGTCGAGCGTCTCGCCATGGTTACCCACATCGCGGAGGCCGACTCCAAGCTGGTCGAGTCTGTGGTAGGGCGGGTGGCTGAGTTGAAGAGCCTCAAGGCAGATCTCACCGCACAGAAGGCCGCCGAGAAGAAGAAGACCGCAAAGTACAACGCGGCCCGAGACAAAACGCTGAACAGCCTGGAGAACGCCAAGGGCGACTACAGCCGGCTGCGTAAGAGGGTGGCCACACTGCAGGAGGAAGCACGTCAGCGCGAGGAGGCCGCCCGGAGAGCCGAGGAGGCCCGCAAGGTCGCCGCGGCGGCCGCGGCGGCCGCCGCGAAGAAGAAGACCACCGGCACCACCACCCGCAAGACGACGCCCACCACCACGCGGCCACCGATCGTGCTCGCCGATTTCGTCTTTCCGGTGGACGGCCCGAATAGCTTCGTCAACAGTTTTGGGGCGCCGCGTTCAGGCGGGCGGAGGCACCAGGGCTGTGACATCATGACTGCCCGCAACACGCCCCTGGTGGCGGTCGTCAACGGTGTCATCACCGGCACCGAGCCGTACGACGCCGGCCTGGGCGGCGTAACCATCCACCTGCGGGGTGGCGACGGCACAGTCTACTACTACGCCCATTTGGCCTCGATCAAGGGTGGAATACGGGCAGGAGTGCGGGTGAGCGCCGGCGAGGTGATCGGCTACGCCGGGAACACCGGCAACGCGAGCGGAGGGGCGGTGCACCTCCACTTCGAGATCCGACCTCACGGCGGGGCCGCGATCAACCCCTATCCCACACTGATCAAGTACCGGTAGCGGAGGAGCGCTCCTCCTCGAGTCCGGCGACCGCTTCGGCCAGCTTCTCCCATTCGGTGTTCGCGGCCCCCAGCCGCTCCCTGACGGTCGTCAGTTCCTCGCTGGTGGCGTAGAGAAGCTCGTAGTCCGAGCTGTGCGCGGGGTCGCTGAGCAGAGTGGCCAGCTCTTTCTGGCGCTCCTCCAAGGCGAACACCGTCTTCTCGGCCTTGCGATAGCGGCGCTGCAGATCTTTGCGCTCCTGGTAGCCCAGCCGCTGGGCGCCGTCCGGATCGGCGGCAGACGCCTTCGCAGAGATCTCGACGACGGCCGGAGCCGGGACAGGAGCTGCGGGCGTGGCAGCGGGTCCGGAGGATACCGCGGGGGCCGGAACAGCTTCCTGGGTCTTCTTCCACAGGTAGTATTCCCAGTCTCCAAGGTAGTGGGCCAACCGGCCGTCCCTGACTTCGATCACCTTGGTCCCGATGGCGTTGATGAGGTGCCGGTCGTGACTGATGAACACGACTGAGCCCTCGAACTGACGGAGCGCCTCCGTCAGGATGGCGCGCGAGTCCATATCCAGGTGGTTGGTCGGTTCGTCGAGCAGCAGTAGCCCCGCGGGGTCCATCAGCATCCGGGCCAGAGCCAGTCTCGCCTTCTCACCTCCCGAGAGAACGCCCACCTTCTTGGTGACATCGTCCTCGCCGAACAGAAATGTCCCAAGATAACCGCGCACCTCGGGAAGGCGCCCGACCGGCCCGGCAACTTCCTCCATGGTCCTGAGGACCGTGCTCTCGGGACGCAGCACCTCCAACTGGTGTTGGGCGAAGTACTCACGTCGCACGGAATGGCCCAGCTTGACCGTGCCCGTGTCGGGCTCGATGACGCCTGCCAGCAGCTTGAGCAGAGTCGACTTGCCGGCGCCGTTGGGGCCTACGAGCGCGATCTTCTCACCGCGTTCGACCACCAGGTCGAGACGCTTGTAGACCACGTTGTCCCCGTACGCCTTGCGGACATGCTTGACCTCGGCCACCACCCGGCCGGTGCGGGGTGGTTGGGGAAAGCGGAACTTGATCGTCTTTCGCTCAAGGGTGGGGGCGTCGATGCGCTCGGTGCGCTCCAACTGGCGCATCTTCTGCTGCACCTGCTTGGCCTTGGTGTTCTTGGCCCGAAAGCGGCGGATGAAGGCCTCGGCGGAATCTATCTCCCGCTGCTGGTTCCTTGCGGCGCTCACCAACGCCTCGTAGCGCTGCCTCTTCTCCTCCTCGTAGTGGTCGTAATCGCCCGCGTAGAGGTCGATGACCCCTCGATCCAGATCGGCGATGTGGGTGACCATGCGGTTGAGAAAGTAGCGATCGTGGCTGATCACCACGAGTGCGCCCGGCCAGTTGAGAAGGAATTCCTCGAGCCAGATGAGACTTTCCAGATCCAGATGGTTGGTCGGTTCGTCCATGAGCAGTAGGTCGGGCTGCTCGAGGAGCAGGCGGGCCAGCGCGACCCGCATCCTCCAGCCGCCGGACAGCTCGGCGATGGGACGCCGGAAGTCGGTCTCCCGAAAGCCCATTCCGCGCAGGATGGTCTGAGCTCGGGTCTCGAGTTCGTAGCCGTGAGCGCTCTCGAACGCAGTCTGCAGAGCCCCCAGTTCGTGGAGGAGGTCGTCGGCCTCGTGGTCCGCCGCATTGTCGGCCCGGCCGGTGCCGCGGGCGCCGGCCGGTCGGTCGGCGTACGCCCGGCCGATCTGCTCACCGAGCTCTGCCATGCGGCGCTCCGCGTCCAGGATCTCCAGATGAGAGGCGAGCACCTCCTCGATGACCGCGTGGTGCGCGATTTCTTCGATCTCCTGAGGGAGGAAGCCGACGCGGAGGTCCTTGCGCGCGCTGATCTCCCCTCCGTCCATCGACATCTCCCCCACGATGAGGCGAAGGAGCGTGGTCTTGCCGGCCCCATTGGCACCGACGAGGCCGATCCTCATGCCGGGTTTGACATGAAGACTCGCCTCGTCGAGGACGGTCTGTGTGCCGAACGATTTGGAGATGTCGGTGAGGTGAAGCATCAGACGGGTAGGATACCAGCCGGGACGCCAGGTCTCGGCCGCACGGCGTGCCGGGTCTCCGGCCGGCCTCCGCCCCGGGTTACGGGCGGTCCCAGAACAGGCTCTTGTCCGATGGGTCAACGAGCCCCGCGTCGCTCGCGGCGGCCAGAAGGCGCTCGATCGCGTCCTCCCCCTCTTGCCCGTAGTCAAGCGTCGCTTCGTTGACGTAGAGGTCTATGTGGGCCTGACACACCACCGGGTCTATCTCCTGCGAATGAGCAGCAACATACTCGCGTGACGCGTCGGGATGTTCCCGGGCGTAGGACACGCTATCCAAGACCGCCCTCTCCACCCGTCGCTGCACCTCGACATCGAGAGCCCGCGAAACGGCTATGGCTCCCAGCGGGAGGGCGAGACCTGTCGTCGACTCCCACCACTCCCCCAGATCTACCAGCCGCCGCAGCCCGTACGACCCGAAGGTGAAGCGCCCTTCGTGGATGATCACTCCAGCCTCCACCTCACCCGCGGCTACGGCGGGCATGATGTGGTCGAACGGCATCACGACCCGCTGCCTCAGTCCGCCGGCAAAAAGGCCCGAGAGCAAAGCGGCTGTGGTGAATTCTCCCGGGATGGCCACCCGCGCGCGGCTGAGAGCGTCGGCAAGAGATGCCATCCCTCCGGCGGCGTCCGCCGGACGGAGCGGGGAGTCTTTGCGGGCGACGATCAACGGCCCGCAGCCCCGCCCTAGCGCCCCGCCCGAATGGAGCAGCGCGTACCGGTCGCGCAGATGGGCGAAGGCGAAGAACGAGACCTTGATGACATCGGCCTTTCCGAGTGAGGCGAGCCGGTTCAGCGTGTCAATATCTTCGAGCCTCTCCTCCACCGGGGGAGCGTCGGGCAAAAGCCCCTGCACCCAAGCGTGGAATATGAACGTGTCGTTGGGACAGGGTGAGTAGGCGAGGCGAAGAGCGTCCACGTCAAGCTTCTGTCCGGGTTGGCGGGCCTACCTCCGGCAAGGGCAGGCTGTCGAGCCTGTCGATGATCGCCCGCGCCGCCCACGAGGCGGCAGCCACCGCCCTCGGCACTTCCCAGGCCGCCCGGTCTCGGTCCCCGACGAGGTTACTTATTCCGCGCACCTCCAGAAAGGGGGTCCCATAAAGCGCGCAGACATGGGCCGCCGCGGCACCCTCCATCGATTCGGCCACCGCTTCCCACCGGTCGGAGAGCTCCCGGGCCTCTGAGGCCACGCCTGTGACCAGCGAGGCAGTCACGCACGCGCCCGCCAGAACGCGTGGATGCTGATCGGGCCCGATAGCCCCCGACGCACCGGCGTCGGCGCGAGTCACCGCGTCCGAAATGGCGTCCAGCGCCGCGATCACCAGCGGGCCATCGATAACGAAGACGCCATGCGATTCGGTGCCATCGGCCAAGGCGATAGGCCATCCGAGATCCCGAGCCGAGATCCAGCCCCCGGGGCTTGAGCTGCCCGTGTCCGAATAAGCTTCGCGAGTGGCGATCACGACGTCGCCCACCGCGGCCGGGGCGGATTTGCCCTTCCCCGGCAAGGCGCCGGCGATCCCCACCTGCAGCACCAGCCGCGGCGCGGGGTCCATGGCCTGGAGCAGGCAGGTGAGCAGGTGAGCGGCGTTCACCTTGTCCATGCCGCTGACAGCCACGACCACCCGCCGGCCGGCGGCGGGCGGACCAGATGGTGCGAGCTGGCCCGTCAGGAGCCTCTTCCCGGCCACCAGAAGTACCTGCGCGTCTCCCAACTCCTGAGCTAGAAGCGCCGCCTCGGCGTCGGTGGCGACCAGTAGGACCACTTCACAGCCCAAGGTGGCCGCGCGCAGATCGTCACAGCTCGTACGCCCCACCGACGGTGCTCCTCAAGCCCCTTCGAGAAGCAGGAGATCCGGGTCCTCGAGGTAGCCGATGATCAGGTTAAGGAATCTCGTCGCCTCGGCTCCGTCTACCAGGCGATGGTCGAACGTAAGAGCCAGCGGCAAGATCAGGCGAGTGACTGTCTTACCTTCCCGGACGACGGGCATCTCCCTCACCCGTCCCATCCCCAGGATAGCCACCTCCGGGTAGTTGATCACCGGCGTAGCGAAGAGGCCGCCTATAGCGCCGTAGTTGGTGATGCTGAAACTGCCTCCTCGGAACCCCTGCAGGCCTATGCTGCGCTCCTCCGCGCGGTCGACCAGGTCGACGATCTCCTCGGCGATCTGGAAGATGCTCTTGCGATCGGCATCCTTGATATTCGGCACCATGAGTCCGCTGCGGGTATCGATCGCGATACCGATGTTGTAGTACCGCTTGAGAAGGAACTCCTCTCCCGATTCCTCGAGCACGGCATTCAAGCGGGGGAACCGTTTGAGCGACGCCGTGCAGGCCTTGACGACGAACGCGAGGTAAGTGAGGCGAACGCCGCGCTCTGCTGCGATCGTCCGTTCCTTCTCGCGGATGCGCTTGATGATCGTGACGTCTGCCTCGTCCATGACGGTCACCTCGGCCTGCTTGGCCACAGCCTCGGCCATGCGCCGGGCCATGCTCCGGCGGACGCCCCTGAAAAGCACCCTCTCCACCGGTCCATGGCCGTCGCTCTCGATGACTCCACCGAGAATCGGCACCGGCCCCGCCGCCTCCTCGCGCACGGCTGTCGTCGGCGGTGCCGTTTCCGTGCCCGAAACCGGGATGGCCGTCGCGGGTCCCACGGGGGCGGCCACGCCATAGGCCAGTGACTGGGCCATATCCTCCACGTCCTGCTTGAGGATCCTGCGTCCCGGCCCGGTCCCGCGAAGACTGCTCAGGTCGACGCCCAGTTCCCGGGCAAGGGCTCGGACCGAGGGCATGGCGAGGATCTCCGGCGCTTCCTGCCCTTGCGGCTCCGGCTGCTGGGGGCGCGGCGCCTCCTCCTCCTCAGGCGCCTCCTCGAGTCGTCCAACGACCGATCCTGTGTAAGGTTGCGGGCTCTGGGTGCTCGGCCTCTACCACGGCAGGCATCCCGAGCGTGGGCCCCTCTTCTATGCTCACTAGGACGTCGCCGACGTTGACCATGTCCCCTTCGCCCGCATGCAACTTGAGCACCCGTCCGGCTCGGGGCGACGGCAGCTCGACGACCGCCTTGTCGGTCTCCATCTCGGCGAGGGTCTGGTCTTGGGCGACCTGATCCCCCTCCTTGACCTTCCAGGAGAGCAGTTCGCCCTCGACGATGCCCTCACCGACGTCGGGGAATCTGAACTCAAATGCCATTGCCGCCTCTCCTTGGGTAGCTCGCCGGTCGGCCGTCACTCCTCCGCCCTGTCCGCCTCCATGTGGCGGGCGACATTGCCTGCCCGCAGCTTCACCATCTCCTTGCGCAGCGCCTCCTCGCTCATGAACTCGTCGTCGGCCGCCCGGTCGTAGTGCACCAGGTCGCGAGGTGGCGCATCAGCTTGGCCGAGGGGCCGCCTTCCATGGCGTTGTAGCCCACCAGGAAGATGTCGTACACGTAGATGAAGTCCGGCAGGTTGAGCAGATGCTTGACCAGCCCCTGCACCTTCGGATATTTGACCGCCGAGACCGGTTGCGCCGCCAGGCCGAGGCTGTGGGCGGCCAGCCACATGTACATGAACGCGTTGGAGAGAGACGACTCGAAGATCGAGTCGCCCTTCTGCTTGGAGTAGCGTGCGGCCATCGGCAGGCCGACCCGCCGGCGGGTGTCGCCCATCACCAGGATGTCCACCGGCGCCAAGGGGCAATCCCACCGGCCGTGGGTCTCGATGGCCCATGGCGAACCCTGCCACTCCTCGCGGGTGGCTTCGAGCGCGAAGAAGTCGCTGTTCTTGTAGTCGTCGACGATCTTCTTGATACCCAGCCGAAGATCGAGGTCTTTGACGACCAGCATCTCGAGAGGCTGCATGTTGAATCCCGTCGGTGCCCAACGGGCGGCCTCCAGGAGCTTGTCGACCAACTCGTTCGAGATGGGGTCCGGCTTGATGGCCCGCAGCGTGCGCCGGCCTTTGACAAACTCCAGAAAATCCTCGTACTCCATCGCCACTCCTTCGTCCTCGCCCGCCGGCGCCCCGGCGCCGGCGCTGCCTCAGAACCGCATCAGTGCCTTGACCGCGTCCACCACCATGGCCGCGTCCGGTTGATAATAATCCTCCAGCTTCGCGAGAGGGGGAATGGTGTCGAACCCGGCCACCCTGACAACGGGGGCCTGGAGGTGCAGCACCGCCCTCTCCATGATCTCGGCCGAGATCTCCGCTCCAAAGCCGCAGGTCTTCGGTGCCTCGTGGACGATCACCGCGCGGCCGGTCTTGCTCACACTCGCTATCACGGTAGCGTAATCGAAGGGCGAGAGCGTGCGGACGTCTATCACCTCGGCACCGGCGGCGCCCACGGCCTCGAGTTGGTCCGCGGCCTCCTTGACCGTCCTCACCTGGGCACCCCAGGCTATCAGCGTAACGTCCCGGCCCTCCCTGACCATGCGGGCCTTCCCAAGGGGCAGTACGTAGGATTCCTCCGGCACCTCCGTCTTGATAGCGCGATAGACCCGAGCCGGCTCGAAGAACACTACCGGGTCGGGGTCCTGGAGAGCAGCGGTAAGGAGGCCCTTGGCCTCATACGGATCGGCCGGGATGACCACTTTCAGCCCCGGCACGTGCGCATAGATCGCTTCCATGCTCTCCGAGTGATGCTCCAAGGCACGGATCCCGCCGCCGTAAGGCATACGGACAACGAGAGGAACCGTGAACTCACCCCGGCTACGGGTGCGCATACGAGCGGCGTGCGACACAAGCTGATCGTACGCCGGATAGGCGAACCCCGCGAACTGGATCTCGGCGACCGGATGGTAGCCTGCAACGGCCATGCCGATCGCCATCCCCACGATGCCGGACTCGGCCAGGGGTGTATCGATGACCCTCTGCTCGCCGAACCGCTGCATAAGGCCGTCGGTCACCCGGAACACCCCGCCGTCCCGGCCCACATCCTCACCCATCACCACGATCTTGGGGTCTCGCTCCATGGCCTGAAGAAGCGCCTGGTCGATAGCGTCGACCATGTTGAGCCGCGCCATCTCAAGCCCTCCTTGCCAGGCGGGCTTTCAAATCCGCCTCTTGCTCGAGCAGCTGGGGGGTCTTTTCAGCGAAGACGTGGGCGAAGATCTCCTCCGGCCCGGGGGGAGCGAGAGCCTCGAAAGTGGCGACCGCCTCGGCCACCTGTCTGTCGGCCTCGGCCAGCACCTCCGCCTCCCCGGCCTCGTCTATTAGACCCTCAGCGCGCATGTAGCGCGCGAGCCGCTCGATGGGGTCGCGGCGCCGCCACACGTCGACCTCTTCCTCCTGGCGGTAGCGCCGCGCGTCGTCGGACGTGGTGTGATCGGTGACGCGGTAGGTATAGGCCTCGATGAGCGTCGGCTCATGACCCGTCCGCGCCCGCTCGAGCGCCTCAGAGACCGCCCGGTAGACAGCGAACACGTCGTTGCCATCCACCTGTACGCCGAACATCCCGTAGGCGAGCGCCTTCTGGGCCACCGTGGGGGAGGCTGTCTGCCTGCTGTAGGGGACCGAGATGGCGTACTGGTTGTTCTGACAGAAGAAGACCACCGGCACCTGAAAGACACCGGCCATGTTCATGGCTTCGCTGAAGTCGCCCTCTGACGTCGCCCCTTCACCGAAGACGGTCAGCGCAGCCGCGTCCTCTCCAGCTGCCTTCATCGCCCAGCCGATGCCCACGGCGTGGAGCATGTGCGTGCCCACCGGGATGGCGATCGGCAGCGTCCGGAGCTCGTGCGGGAACGCGTTCCCCCGCTCGTCCCCGCTCCACACTTGAAGAAGCTGCACCATCGAGATGCCGCGCAGCAGCAGCGCGCCGTTCTCCCGGAAAGCGGGCACCAGCCAATCGTCCGGGCGCAAGGCGAAGGCGGCGCCGATCTGGGCCCCCTCCTGACCCGCCACCCGGGCGAAGGTGCCCAGCCGCCCCTGGCGCTGCAGACTGAACATGCGTTCGTCGAACTGTCTGGTGAGCACCATGTGCGCGTACAGCCGTTTGATGTCCGCGGCGGACAGCGGTGGCATCAAGGCTTCGTCGACGGTACCGTCTTCTCGTAGCACCTCCAGGCGATCGATAGAGTACGAGACGAGCGGATGGATCGGCACGCTTCTACCCCCTTGCGATCGTGAGAACGGCGGCACCCTGTATGGTGCCGTTTCGCATGCGCTCAAGCGCTTCGTTGGCCTGCTCGAGCGGGAACAACTCCACATTGGTGTGAACCGGGATCTGCGGCGCGAGCGCCAGAAACTCCCGGCCGTCACGCCGTGTGAGGTTCGCAACCGAGCGTATCATCCGTTCGCCCCACAGTTCGTCGTAGGGGAACGAAGGAATGTCGCTCATATGGATGCCGCCGCAGACCACCACCCCCCCTTTGGCCACCGACCTGAGGGCCACGGGCACCAATTCTCCCGCGGGAGCAAAGATGATAGCGGCATCGAGCTCCTCCGGCGGAGCGGTGGCTGTATCCCCCGCCCACTCCGCCCCCATCTGCCGAGCGAATTCCTGGGAGGCGGTGTCACCCGGCCGGGTGAAGGCAAAGACCCGACGGCCCTGGTGTCGCGCCACCTGCGTGACGATATGTGCCGCCGCGCCGTAGCCGAAAAGCCCCAGCCTCTGCGGCTCCCCGATGGACGCCTCCCCGGTCAGCGAGAGCGACCGGTAGCCGATGAGGCCGGCGCAGAGCAGCGGTGCCGCCTGCGGTATCGGATATCCCGCGGGAAGAGGAAAGGCGTAGCGGTGGTCGGCCACCGCGAACTCGGCGAACCCACCGTCGACATCGTAGCCCGTGAACCTGGCATGGTCACACAGGTTCTCCCGGCCGCTCAGACAGTAACGGCAATCACCGTCGGTCCAGCCCAGCCACGGAATGCCCACGAGCGAGCCCACCGCAGGGTCCGTCACGCCGCGGCCGACTTTGTCGACCACGCCCACTATCTGGTGCCCGAGGATAAGCGGCCTCTTGTGGAGCGGGAGCTCCCCATCCGCGATGTGAAGATCGGTGCGGCAGACCCCGCAGGCCTGGACCCTTACCCTGACCTGACCAGGCCCGGGTTCAGGAACGCCGACCTCGGCCAAGCGGAGCGGCACGCCTGCCTGCTCCAACAGCATGGCGCGCATCACACCTCCTCGCTCTCCGGGGCTAAGTCCGTTACGAGGGGCCGACACCCGGTTCTCCGTCGAGGTCGAAGATTTCGTTCGGCTCGGCCACGACGGTCTTGAAGTGGAGTCTCTCCTCCAGCAGCCGCTCGAGTGTCAGGGCCGACTCCAGTTCGCCGTGGATGAGGATGGTCAACCGTGGCGGCTCGAAGTTCGACGCCCAGGCCAGGAGTTGAGCCTGATCGGCGTGCGCCGACAGTCCGGTGATCTCGTCAATGTGGGCTTTCACCGCGATCTCTTCGCCGAAGATGCGCACCCGCTTGTCGCCGTCGACCAGGCGCCGGCCAAGCGTGCCCCGTGCCTGGAACCCGACGATGACGACGTGGGCTTCCGGGTGCCACAGGTTGTGTTTGAGGTGATGTCTGACCCGGCCGGCGTCGGCCATGCCGCTCGCCGAGATGATGACGATGCCCCGCTGGCCGTTGAGCGCGCGTGACTCGTCGGCGCTCTGGGTGTAGTGCAGTTGGGGGAAGTCGAAGACGCCGCCCTCGTTCACCAGCTTCCAAGCCTCTTCGTCGAACGCCTCGGGATGGCGGCGAAACACCTCCGTCGCCCTGGTCGCCAACGGGCTATCCACGTACACCGGCATATCGAGGTGCTGCTGCTCGAAAGATCTCGCGCAGGAAGTAGAGAAGCTCCTGGGTCCGTCCCACCGCGAAAGCCGGGATGATGACGTTGCCTCCCTCCCGCTTGGCCTGCTTGAGGATCTCGGCGAGCTTGTCCCGGGGACTGCCGTCATACTCGTGGAGTCGATCGCCGTAGGTGGACTCGAGGAGGAGGTAGTCTGTCTGGTTGACGATGTCGGGATCGCGGATGATCGGCTGGTCCGGCTGCCCCACGTCGCCGCTGAAAAGGACCTTGACCTTCTCCCCCTGCTCTTCGAGTTGCAGTTCGAGAAACGCCGACCCGAGGATGTGGCCGGCATCGTGGAACGCGACCGTCACGCCGGGAGCGAGCGGGACCGGCTGCGAGTACTCCAGAGGCTTGAACAACCGGATCGCCTTGCGCGCATCATCTTGATCGTACAGGGGCTCGAGCCCACCGCGGCCGGCCCGTCGGGCCTTGCGGGTGCGCCACTCGGCTTCCATCTCTTGGATGTAGGCCGAGTCGAGGAGCATGATCTCGGCCAGGTCACACGTGGGCGGGGTGGCGTAGATGGGGCCGGAGAAACCCTCCCGGACGAGTCGCGGCAGCCGTCCCGAGTGGTCGATGTGAGCGTGCGTGAGCAGGACGAACGCTATCTCCCGGGGGTCAAAGGCAAAGGGGGCGAAGTTGAGCGCCTCCTCTTTCTCTCCGCCCTGATGCATCCCGCAGTCGACCAGGAAGCGGGTCTGCCCGACTTCCACCACGTAGTTCGACCCGGTGACCTCACGGGCGGCTCCACAGACCTGTAGGAACATCCATCCTCCTCCGACTCTCCCGCCCCGGAGCCCTCGGCCCGGGCGGGTCTCAAAGACGTCTGTGCTATTCTACGCTGGTGCGCCCAGGGATACTGAGACACGACGCCCCCCGCCGGAGTGCCGTGGGCACGCGCAATGCTAGAACGCAGGGAGCACTCGCAGCAGCGCTGCGAGTGCGATCTACGATGACGCATGCGCCGCCCAGAGCGGTCCGGCGGCCGAGGTTTCGATTCTCAGAAACTGATACCCCAGGCACGCTGCGTTCGTAGTGCGCAAAACAACAAGCGGAGGATGATGGTGGCAAACGAATCTCTCGACGAGAAGATCTTCGACGTACCGGCCGAATTCAGGAAGACTGCCTGGATCTCGAGCATGGAACAGTACGAGGAGATGTACCGGCGTTCGCTTGACGACGCCGATGCCTTCTGGGGGGAGGAGGCAGAAAAGCGGCTGCACTGGTTCAAGAAGTGGGACTATGTGCAGAACCACAACTTCAGCGACGCCAAGGTACGTTGGTTCGAGGGCGGCAAGCTGAATGTGGCCTACAACTGCCTGGATCGCCATCTGGACACCCCGGCCGCCGACAAGGTGGCCTACTACTTCGAGGGTGATTCTCCGGATTCGACCCGCACGATCACCTACCGACAACTGTGGGAAGAAGTCACCAAGTTCGCCAACGTCCTCAAGAAGAAGGGCGTCAAGAAGGGCGATCGGGTCGTCATTTATCTGCCGATGATCCCGGAGTTGCCCGTGGCCATGCTGGCCTGCGCCCGCATCGGCGCCGTCCACTGCGTGGTCTTCGGCGGCTTTTCCGCCGAGGCTCTACGCGACCGGGTGCTTAACGCCGGCGCGACGCTGATGATCACTGCCGACACCGGTCTGCGCGGCGGCCGCCCGACCCCGCTCAAGACCGCGGCCGACGCGGCCATGGCTGAGTGCCCCGATGTCAAAACGTGCATCGTGGTCAAGCACACCGGTGCCGAGATCCCCTGGACCAAGGGCCGCGACACCTGGTATGAAGAAGAACTGACGGCCGGCGACATAACCACCGACTGCCCGTGCGAAGAGATGGACGCCGAAGATCCGCTGTTCATCCTCTACACCTCGGGCTCCACGGGCAAACCCAAGGGCGTCATGCACACCACCGGAGGCTACCTCCTCTACGCGAGCATGACCCACGAGCTCATCTTCGACTACCATCCCGAGCAGATCTACTGGTGCACCGCCGACATCGGCTGGGTCACAGGTCACACCTACATCGTCTACGGCCCGCTGGCCAACGCCGCTACCGGCATCCTTTTCGAGGGCGTCCCCAGCTACCCCAGCCCGGACCGCTTCTGGACGGTGGTCGAGAAGTACAAGGTCAATATCTTCTACACCGCTCCCACCGCTCTGCGTTCCATAGCCCGTGAAGGCGACGACTGGGTCAAGAAGCATGACCTCTCGTCCCTGCGCGTGCTGGGCACCGTTGGCGAGCCGATCAACCCCGAAGTCTGGCTGTGGTACCACGACCTCATCGGCGGCGGCCGCTGCCCGATCGTCGACACTTGGTGGCAGACCGAGACCGGTGGCATCCTTATCACGCCGCTGCCCGGCGCGATGAAGATCAAGCCCGGTTCGGCCACCCTGCCGTTCTTCGGTGTCGAGCCGGCCCTCGTTGACGAAGACGGCGTCGAGATCATCGGCCCCGGCGTCGGCAACCTGTGCATCAAGCGGCCTTGGCCGGGCATGATGCGCGGAGTGTACGGCGAGCCCGAGCGGTTCCACGAGACCTACTTCGTCCAATATCCCGGCCTCTACTTCACCGGCGACGGTTGCCGGCGTGATGAGGACGGCTATCACTGGATCACGGGCCGTGTGGACGACGTCATCAACGTCTCCGGGCACCGCATGGGTACCGCCGAAGTCGAGTCGGCCCTCGTCAGCCACCCGGCCGTGGCCGAGGCCGCCGTGGTAGGCATGCCTCACCCGATAAAGGGTCAGGGCATCTACGCTTACGTGACCTTGAACGCCGACATCGAGCCTTCGGATGAGCTGAAGAAGGAACTCGTCAAGCACGTTCGCACCGAGATCGGCCCCATCGCCACTCCCGACGTCATTCAGTGGGCTCCCGGTCTACCCAAGACCCGCAGTGGCAAGATCATGCGCCGCATCCTCAAGAAGATCGCCGCCAACGATGTCGGCGATCTGGGCGACATCTCCACCTTGGCCGACCCAAGCGTGGTCGAGAACCTCGTGGAGCACCGCGCCAACCAGTAGCCTCGCCGAATGGCGGTCGGCCGCGCATGCGGCCGGCCGGGAGTGAAGCACGAAGGGGCGGCCGTAAGGCCGCCCCTTCTGTATTCGCAGGATCGAGTGAGTATGCGCCGGCGGCGACCCGCGCGGCACGCTTTCCGACGGTCTACCGCACGACGATATTCACCAGGCGGCCGGGTACCACCACTTCCTTGACCACGGCCATACCCTCCAGGTACTTGGCTACACCCGGCAAAGCCCTTGCGGCCGCCAGAACGTCCGCGGGGGCCGCGTCGCGCGCCACTTCCACCCGGTCGCGCACCTTTCCGTTGATCTGCACGGCCAACTCCACGGTGTCGGCGGCCAGAAACCGGGGATCGGGTTCGGGCCAGGGCTCGTCCCAGACGTTCGCGTGACCCATCATTTCCCATAGCTCCGCCCCCATGTGCGGGGCGAAAGGTTCCAGCAGCCGCACCATCGTGCCCAAGGCGTGGCCCAGCGCGGCGCGGCCGGATGGAGTCGCCGCGAGACCTGAAGCCCGCGCGGCGCCGATGTCGTTGTTGAGCTCCATGATGGCGGCCAGGGCCGTGTTGAAATGGAAACGTCTGCCGATGTCCACGGTGGCCTTCTGCACCACCTGGTTGGCCTTGATCAGTAGAGCGCGCTCCGCGGGCGCGATCTCGTCGGCTCCAGGTACCGTGGCAGCGCCTATTCCGTCGGTGACGTGTGCGCCCAGCAGTCCCTCGTCGAGCGCGTCGGTCACCTGCCGCCACACCCGGCCCAGAAACCGGTAGACACCCTCGATGCCCTGGTCGATCCACTCCGCGTCGCTCTCCGCAGGACCGATGAACAGGATGTAGCAGCGCAGGGCATCGGCGCCGTACTTGGCAACGTGGTCATCCGGGTTCACCACGTTGCCCTTGCTCTTGGACATCTTGGCGCCTTTGTAGTAGATCATCCCCTGGGTGAAGAGGTTGTTGAACGGTTCCTCGAAGCCGACAAGTCCCAGGTCGAAGAGCACTTTGGTGAAGAAACGTGAGTACATCAAGTGGAGAATGGCGTGCTCCACCCCGCCGATGTACTGGTCAACCGGCAGCCAGTAGTCCACCGCTGTCCGGTCGAAGGCCACGTCGGTCCGCCAAGGCGAGGCGTACCGCAGGTAGTACCAGGAGGAGTCGACGAAGGTATCCATCGTGTCGGTCTCCCGCCGGGCGGCCATCCCGCACTCCGGACAGGTGGTGTTCACCCAGTGCTCAGCCGCCGCCAGGGGCGACTTGCCCTTAGGCGCATAGTCGGTGATGTCGGGCAACAAGACGGGCAGCTGCTCTTCCGGGACCGGCACTTCGCCGCAGGCATCGCAGTACAGGATGGGGATCGGGGCACCCCAGTAGCGCTGCCGGGAGAGCAGCCAGTCGCGCAGCTTGTAGTTGACCGCGAAGTCCGCCTTGCCCTGCTCCTTGAGCCACTGGGTGACCTCGACGATGGCCTCCGCCTTCGGCAGGCCGTCGAACTGCCCGCTGTTCACCACGAGCCCATCCCCGCTATAGGGTTGGAGCAGGTTGCCTTCGCAGTCCTTGTACTCGTCAGGGCTGGTGATGACCTCGAGCACGTCCAACCCGTACTTCTTGGCAAAGGCGAAGTCACGCTCGTCGTGACCGGGGACTGCCATGATGGCCCCGGTGCCGTAGTCCATCAACACGTAGTCGGCGACGTAGATCGGGATATCACGGCCGGTAACCGGGTTGACCGCGTAGCGCCCGATAAAGACGCCGGTCTTCTCCTTCTCGATGCTGGCCCGCTCGATATGCGACGTCGCCATGGCCTTGGCGACATATCTCCTGACCTCAGCCTCTTGGGGAAGGCCGGCGACCAACTCGTCCACCAGCGGATGCTCCGGGGCCAGAATGAAGAAGGTCGCCCCGAACAGAGTGTCCGGGCGGGTGGTGAAGACCGTGACCTCAGTGACCGGGGCGTCCGTCGCGGCGGCCTCGCCACTCCCGGCGGCCGCGATGGTAAAGACCACGTCGGCCCCGGTCGATTTGCCGATCCAGTTCCGCTGCATCGTCACGACCCGTTCCGGCCACGACTCGAGCTTGTCGAAGTCTTTGAGCAGCCGCTCCGCGTAGTCGGTGATGCGGAAGAACCATTGCGTCAGCTTCTTCGCCTCGACCACCGTGTCGCACCGCTCGCACATGCCCTCCACGACCTGCTCGTTCGCAAGCACCGTCTGACACGACGGGCACCAGTTGACCGGGGCTTCCTTCTTGTAGGCGAGGCCCTTCTTGTAGAACTGGAGGAATAGCCACTGGGTCCACTTGTAGTATTCGGGCCGGGAGGTGACCACCTCGCGGGTCCAGTCGATAGACACCCCCAGGCGCCGAAGTTGCCGGTTGATGGCGGCAATCGCTTCTTCGGTGAACTTCGCCGGCGGCTCGCCCGTCTTTATGGCCATGTTTTCGGAGTTGAGGCCGAAGGCGTCGTACCCCATGGGATGCAGCACCTTTTGCCCCTGATGACGGCGGAAGCGGGCGATGACGTCGCCCATGGTGTAGTTCTTCACATGCCCCATATGCGCGCTGCCCGAAGGGTAGGGGAACATCTCGAGGACGTAGGTAGCGTCCCTGCCCTTGCCTCCCAAATTCGATCCCGGCTCTGGGTTGGCCATGACGAACGTCCGTTGTTCTTCCCAGACCTTCTGCCACTTGGTCTCAATCCGCTCGGGATCGTACTTGCGCGCCATGCGTCGTCCTTCCGCCGTCTTCACTCCAGTCTCACCGCGTGGGCGACCCTTCGCCCGCCGCGTCCCGCCAGGCAATTATTCCAGCACGTCCTCCGCTCGCCAAACAGCAGCCGGTGCGGGTGCCGGATTCGCTCTCGGAACCCGGAGATAATAGAGACTGGCGGCCCCGATCATCAATAGCACTCCGCAGATGAGAAAAGCCAGGTCATAACTGCCCGTCGAGTCGAACACAAAGCCCGCGAGGAAGGGTCCTACTATCGCCCCCAGGGAAAAGCCCAGCGCCGAGAACCCGATGATCGCACCGATCGCTCGAAGCCCGAAGAGCGGAGGGACTACCCCCATCCTCACCGGGACTACCGCGCTAAACGCGAAGCCTATGATCACAGCCAAGAGGTAGAACGCCCAGACGCTTCCCGCCACGATGAACAGGACCATGGCGATCCCGTTCAGGGCCGTGAGCACGAGAAGGGTCCATCGATAGCCAAGCTTCGCGGTGATGATCCAGGCAAGAAGAGTGCCGGCAGCGCCGCCGACGCTACTCACGGTCAGGATGAGAGCGGCGGCCGTGGTGGACATCCCCACATCGGTGGCGTAGGGCACGACGTGGGCGGTGAAAGCGTAGAAGCCGAGACCGAGCACGACGCCCGCTCCCATCAAGATCCAGAAGGCGAGCGTGCGGGCGGCCTCTCCTGTTGACAGTCCCTCGGCAGGTCGCAGCGCATCTCGACCCTCGGCGGTTTCGGTCCCAGCCTCTTGGTCCGCGGCCACCGGTTTCTTGCCTATCACGACGATCGCCGGCAGGCCGCACACGAAGGTTACGATCCCGAGGACCAGCCAGGCAGTGCGCCAGCCATCGCCCGCGATGACCCCGGAGATCACCGGAGACAGAATCATCTGGCCCACGACCGGCCCGAGGAGTGCCATGCCGATCGCCATCGTCCTCCGCCGGGTATCGAACCAGTTGGAGACGGCGGCGACCGCCGGTGTGTAACTGCATCCGGCCAAGATGCCACCCCCCACGCCGAACAAGAGGTAGAACTCCCAGAGAGAGTGCATCCTGGACAGGAGCGCGTACGACAGCGCACCAATCACGACTCCCGGCGCGACCGCGACTCTGGCCCCGTATCTGTCCGTCACTCTCCCCATGGCGACTCCCACCAGCCCCGAGACGGCCATGAGCAGAGACATCGCACCCGATACGCCTGCACGCGACCATCCGAATTGCTCGGTCAGGGGCTTGACGAACAGCCCGAAACACATCTGCGTGCCAAACGAGCCGATCAGCAGGATGAACGAGGCGGCGACGATGACCCAGCCGTATGAGAACCGGCTCTTCATCAGGCCCACGCCCCGACGGCGATCAGGACCGCCGCCAGCGTGAAAATGATCGGGCAGAGGCGGAAGGGCGGGAACGCGACCCGAAAGCCGGTGAGAAGGGAGACTATCGCCAGGACGACCAGCGTGACGATCGTGACCCCGTAGACGCCGTTCGACGCGGAGGCGCTCGAGTCGAGAGCGGTGACGGTGCCGGTGTACGCGGCCGTCGCGATGAGAGCCACCCCCTCTACCATCCACTCCATGGTGACAATCCGTCGATTGTCCGTCGTCAGTTCGCCGAAGCCGGCTAGCACCCCTCGGGTGGCGAAGAGATGGGCGCCGCCCCACACAGCCAGGATTGAGGCAGCGGCAAAGATCAGGGTATCCACAACCAGGCCTCCTGAGGAATGACAGCGGGGACTCCCGGCTGCTTGTTGTGGACTCTATAGGCTGTAGGCTCGCTGGTCAAATCGCCCGGCGGTCGCTTGCCCCCGGACGGCACGCGCCCTAGTATGGGGGCATGAGCATCTGGGACGTCGTGATACGCATTCTGATCGCCGCCGTGCTTGCCGGCGCTATCGGGATCGAGCGCGAGTTCCGTGAGCACACCGCGGGCTTCCGGACGCACATCCTGGTCTCGGTCGGCGCAGCGGCCTTCACCCTGGCGTCGTCCTACGGGATCGAGGGCACAACGTTCGACCCGAACCGCATCTCCGCCCAGGTGGTCACCGGCATCGGCTTTCTTGGAGCCGGAGCGATCATTCGCTATGGTGTCTCGGTGCGCGGACTTACGACGGCCGCCAGTCTCTGGACCGTGGCTGCCGTCGGACTACTGACCGCGCAGGGGTTCTTTTCCGCCGCTCTCGTCACCACCGGCGTGGTGATCGTCAGTTTGTACGCGCTGCGCATGATCGAGGACCGTCTCCTCTACGCCCGGAGGGGACATCCAGTCTCCGTCCGCGTGCATTTCACGTCGTCCGGCTACTCACCCCTTGCGGAGCTTGTGAGTGTGCTGCAGCAGGCACACGTGATGGTCAAAGAGATGGGCGTGGTCCCGGGCGAGAATGACAACGACACGGTGCATCTGCTGCTCGACCTTCCCCACAGCCTCGACCAGACGAGACTCACCGCGTTGATCGCCGACCTCCGCGAGGTGCGGACGGTCACAATCGAGTAGTCCGGTCACCGGCGGCCTGGCCGCCACCCTTGTTCTGATGGCGGCCACCTGTCCCGCCACTCTTCTTGCGTACCGCGGCGCCACCCGCGCCTGTAGCCGTTCCACCTTCGCCGCGCAGCCGGCCCAGGTCGCGCGCCAGGTCCTTGATCTCGTCGCGGAGTTTGGCCGCGTACTCGAAACGGAGTTCCTCGGCGGCCTGGAACATCTCCTCCTCCAAGGTGGCCATGAGCCGCTCCATCTCTTCGACGGACATCTCCTCGCCGTGGGCCGTCTTGCGCCGCTCCTTGTAGGGCACCGTCGCGCTGATGCCCAACAGTTCGGCAATGTCCGACACGCCCTTCACGATGGTGCGTGGCTCGATGCCGTGGGCCTCGTTGAAGGCAAGCTGGGCCGCGCGCCGGCGGTCGGTCTCGGAGATCGCCCGATCCATGGCCACGGTCCGTTTGTCGGCGTACATGATGACCCTGCCCTCCACGTTTCGCGCCGCCCGGCCGATCGTCTGGATCAGCGCGGTCTCGCCGCGGAGGAATCCTTCCTTGTCGGCGTCCAGGATGGCCACCAGAGTGACCTCGGGCAGGTCCAGTCCTTCGCGGAGCAGGTTGATGCCCACGAGCACGTCCACCTCGCCCAGCCGCAGCTCGCGGATGGTGCGTATCCGCTCGATGGTGTCGACCTCCGAGTGCAGGTAGCGCACCTTGAAGCCCATCTCCAGGAGGTAGTCGGTGAGGTCCTCCGCCATCTTCTTGGTGAGCGTCGTCACCAAGGTCCGCTGGCCGCGGTCCACGCGCTCCCGGATCTCGTTCATGAGGTTGTCGATCTGGTGCTTGGTGGGCCGCACCTCGACGACAGGGTCCACCAGGCCGGTGGGCCGCACCAACTGTTCCACCACCTGGGTCGACACCGACGTCTCCCACACCCCGGGCGTGGCCGAAACGAACACCACTTGCGGCGCCCGCTCCATGAACTCCTCAAAGCGGAGCGGTCGGTTGTCGAGCGCCGAGGGAAGTCGAAAACCGTGCTCCACGAGCATGGTCTTGCGGCTGCGGTCTCCCTCATACATGCCGTGTAACTGCGGCACGGTCATGTGGGACTCGTCGATGAGCACCAGGAAGTCATCGGGGAAGAAGTCGAGGAGGGTGTAGGGTGGCTCACCTGGCTGACGACCGGCCAAGATGCGCGAGTAGTTCTCGATGCCGTTGCAGTAGCCGAGTTCGCGGAGCATCTCCATGTCGTACTGAGTGCGCTGACGAAGTCGGAAGGCCTCGAGCTGCTTTCCCTGACCTTCCAACTCGCCCACGCGGGTCTCCAACTCGGCGGCGATCTCCGCCAGCGACCGCTGGATGGCGTCCTCGGAGGTGACAAAATGGGTGGCCGGGTAGATGGCCACGCTGGGGAGCCGGGCGATCACCTCCTGGGTGAGGGGATCCACTTTCACGATCTCTTCCACGAGGTCACCCCAGAGGCTCACCCGCAGGGCGTAGTCGTCGTAGGCCGGCCAGACCTCGAAACTCTCGCCCCGCACCCGGAACTTGCCACGAGTAAAACCGATGTCGTTACGCTCGTAGTGGATCTTGACCAGCTTGGCGAACACCTCGTCCCGGCTGATGTCGTCCCCCTGCTTCAGAAGGACCACCTGCCCCAGATACTCCTGGGGGGAACCAAGGCCGTAGATGCAGGACACCGAGGCGACGATGACTACGTCGTCCCTCATGAGCAGATCCGAGGTGGCCGCGTGCCGCAGGCGGTCGATCTCCTGGTTTATCGATGAGTCCTTTTCGATGTAGGTGTCGGTGGCCGGCAGGTACGCCTCGGGCTGGTAGTAGTCGTAGTACGAGACGAAGTACTCCACTGCGTTGTCGGGCAAGAACTCCCGGAACTCATTGCAGAGTTGAGCGGCGAGGGTCTTGTTGGGCGCCATGACCAATGTCGGCTTGCCGGTCTCGGCGATGAGGTTGGCCATGGTGAAGGTCTTGCCGGAGCCCGTCACCCCCAAGAGCGTCTGAAAGCGGTCACCTCGGTTCAGCCCCTCGGCAAGCTTGGCTACCGCCTGAGGTTGGTCCCCTTTGAGTTCGTAATCGGCGCGGAGGCGGAAGGCGGCCATGGGTTCAGACCTGCATCACGTGTTTCGCTGGGCGAGCGAGAAGGCATCAGGGTGCGCTCTCTGGAAGAGGCTCTGATAGCGCTGGACCCGGCGGACGAATTCCCGCGTCTCGGGATAGGGGATGTCCTCAGGCCCGAACGAGTCCGAGCCGCCGGCCTTTTCGACCCAGCCTCGCACCGCGTTCTGCCCGGCGTTGTAGGCGGCGAGTGCCGCGATAGGGTTGTCAAACGTACGTTGCAGGTACGCCAGATAGCAGGCACCGAGTTCGAGGCTGTCCTGCGGGTTCGTAAGGGCGGGATTGTCGGGCCCCTTCCAGCCGCTGAGCCCGGTGACCCACTTGGCGGTGCTGGGCAGGAGCTGCATGAGGCCCACAGCACCCGCGTGAGACTTGGCCTCAGGGTCGAAGCCACTCTCCGTCCGGGCGACGGCGGCAAGAAGATAGGGGTCCACGTTGTACGTCTTGGCTACCGCCGCTATCTCCTTCTCGTACCGCATGGGATAGACCTTTCCCGAAACGGCCGGGACCACCAGCCGCCCCGTGAGCAAGCCTGCGACCACCGCCACAATGGCGACGATTACCACCAGGGGGATCACAACGAGCAGCAGACGGCGGCGGCGCCTGCGGCGCCGCGCCACCCTCACCGTTCCTCCGAGGCCATCAGCCGGGCGCGTTCGTGCGCCCGGCGAACGAACGCGCGCAGGTGCTCAAAGTCGCCATCGTTGAAGAAAGCGAGATCGCTTCCGGCCACGCGTCGCTCGCTCGAGGCCTGCAGCGCCTCAAACTCGCCGAACACTTCCATGCCAAAGTCGTGGGTGGATCGTTTGCGGCGGTCCTCCGCTGCAGCCTCGATGGTGACAACGAGGTCGAAGCGGCCTTCCATGCCCGCTTCGAACAGCAAGGGCACTTCACAGACCACGACCGATCCGGCCGGCGCCTCGCGGATGAACCGGAACAGCTCCTCACCCACCAGGGGGTGTGTGAGGTTCTCCAGCCACGCGAGCCGATCGGGTCGTCCGCGCACCGCCTCAGCCAAGCAGCGCCGATCCACCTCGCCCTGCGAGTCGAGGACGCTGGGACCAAAGTAGCCGGTCAGGGCCTGCTTGACGTCGGCTCGCCCATACAACTGATGAACGACCTCGTCGGCAGACAAGGTGAGAGCGCCTGCGTCAGCGAAAAACCGCACGGCGGTCGTCTTACCGGCTCCGATACCGCCGGTGAGGCCGACGGCCACCACATCTGGTCGCTCGAGCGTCAAGTCGCCTCCACAAAGACGGGGAGCGCCCCGAGGCGCTCCCTTATCATGCCCTATCTTCCGGACGGTCAGTCTTATTCTTTTTGCGCCTCTTCGTCGGCGGGCGCGTCCCCGGCGGCTTCTTCGCCGGCAGAACCTTCCTCTGCGGGCACGGTCTCGACCTCGGGCTCAGGCTCAGGCTCAGGCTCGGCAGGCGCCTCTTCGGCGACCACCGGCTCTTCAACGGCAGGGGATTCGGCAACCGCGGCATCTTCAACGGCAGGCGCCTCTTCAGCAACCGCGCTCTCTTCAACAACCGCGACATCTTCAACAACCGCGACATCTTCAGCGGCGGGGGCCTCTTCGGCTGCCTCCTCCTCGGAAGGGGTAGCGGCCGCGGCGACCGGCTGTTCAGTGCCGGCTTCCTCGTCCTGGGCCATATCGAGATCTTCGCCCTCTTCGCCCTCTTCGCCTTCCTCCGCCATGGCGTCCTCATGGATGCGGTACTCGGGCTCGAGGCGTTTGAGACTCAGCGACAGACGACGCCGCTCGGGATCGATCTCGATGATCTTGACGTTGACTTCCTGGCCGGGACGCACGATCTCGGAGGGATCCTCAACGTGGTGCTGCGCCAGTTCGGAGATGTGGATGAGGCCTTCGACCCCTTCTTCGATCTCGACGAACGCGCCGAACGAGACCAGCTTGGTCACCTTACCGTGCACGATCTCGTTGACCTGCCGGTTCTCGAACACCTGCTGCCAGGGATCCTTCTGGGTCTGCTTGAGACCCAGGGAGATGCGCTGACGGTCGCGGTCGATATCGAGCACCCGGACTTCCACCTTCTGTCCGATGACGAGCACTTCGGACGGATGGTTGACGTGGCTCCACGAGAGCTCCGAAATATGGATAAGCCCATCGATGCCGTCGAGGTCGACGAAAGCACCGAAGTCCACGATATTCGAGATGGTCCCGGTGACCAGGTCGCCCACGTTCATGCGGTCGAGTATCTGTTCGCGCGCTCCGCGGCGCTCTTCCTCGAGCACGGCGCGGCGGCTGAGGACCACGTTATTACGGAAGCGGTTGAGCTCGATGACCCGGCACTCGAGGGTCTGGCCCAGGAACTCGTCCAGGTCGGCCACCCGCCGGATGTCGACGAGGGACGCGGGCAGGAAGCCCCGCACGCCCAGGTCCAGGATGAGGCCGCCCTTGACCACCTCGATGACCGAACCGGAGACCGGGGTGCCTTCTTCGGCCGCTTTCTCGATACGCTGCCAAGCACGCTCGAACCGGGCGCGCTTCCT
The DNA here is from genome assembly GCA_963843455.1 of uncultured Actinomycetota bacterium. GTDB lineage: Bacteria > Actinomycetota > Thermoleophilia > RBG-16-64-13 > RBG-16-64-13 > CAIQPS01. The sequence goes on along the minus strand of CAWJKE010000007.1, from coordinate 291,714 downwards.
GGAAAGGATGAGCCGTCCGTCGGCGTCTTCCTTGGTCAGCACGAGGGCGTCGACGATATCGCCCACCGACACTTCTTCAGCAGGGTCGACCGACTTTCTTATGGACAGCTCGTTGGCGGGGACGACCCCTTCGCTCTTGTAGCCGATGTCAACGAGAACTTCGTCCTTGTCCACCCGGACCACGGTCCCGGTGACAATGTCCCCCTCTTCGAAAGTCAGGATGGTGGCGTCGTAGTTGGGGACCATCACCCCGTCTACTTCGATCATCAGGTCCTGGCCACCCTGTAGCGTTTCCACGCTGTCGTCGATTTGCGCGTTGTCGTCGATGTGTTCGTCTGACATGTAGTTTCCGCTTCCTTTTTATAAAGCAATGCACAACTGAACCATGCCCCCGCATGGCTCGCGTGCGGGGTAGTATACGCAGGCCCGGGGGAAAAGCAAACGGACGCGGGCGCTATTTGGCTGCGAGCCAGTCCGGCCCCACCCCTGCATCCACTCGCAGCGGAGGCTCCATAGGATAGGCCCCGGACATCTCCTCTACCATGGCGTCGCGCACTCTGTAGGCGTCGGTTTCCGGCGCCTCGAACACCAGTTCGTCGTGAACCTGCAGAACCAGGAGAGAGGCCGGAAAGTCCCTCGACAGCCGGTCGTGACACCGGATCATCGCGACCTTTATCATGTCCGCGGCGCTCCCCTGTATGACCGAATTGACCGCCAACCGCTCACCAAGCGAGCGCTCCTGAAAGTTGCCCGAAGCCAGTTCCGGGATCGGCCGGCGCCGGCCGAACACCGTCGTGGCATATCCCTGCCGCCGGGCAGTCTCGATGGTGGCCTCGATAAAGGCCTTGACCCTCGGCAGACGCTCGAAATACCGCTGGATATAGGCCGCCGCTTCCTCCCTCTCTATCCCCAGATTCTCGCTGAGGCCAAAGGCTGATATCCCGTACATGATGCCAAAATTCACCGCCTTGGCGTAACGGCGGTGGACGGTGTCCACCTGGTCCGCAGGCATGCCAAAGACCTCCGCCGCCGTGCGGCAGTGGATGTCCTCTCCGCGGGCGAGCGCTTCGAGTAGCGCCGGTTCGCCGGAGAGATGGGCCATGATGTGCAGTTCGATCTGCGAATAGTCCGCTACCACGAGTAGGTTGCCGGGCTCGGCGCTGAAGCACTGGCGTATCTGCGCGCCGACAGCGGTGCGGACGGGGATGTTCTGCAGGTTGGGGTCGCTCGACGACAGCCTGCCGGTGGCCGCGACCGTCTGATGAAAGGTCGTGTGAAGCCTCCCCGTGTCGGGATCCACGGCCTGCGGCAGTGCATGCAGATAGGTGGACATGAGCTTGGAAAGCTCCCTGTGGTTGAGGAGATGTCCCACTATCGGGTGGTGCTCGCGGAGGCTCTCGAGCGTCTTGGCGTCGGTGGAGTAACCGGTCTTGGTCTTGCGCCGGCGGGCCAGACCGAGGCGCTCGAACAACACACGGCCCAGTTGCTGGGGGGAACCTAGGTTGAACGTCTCGCCGGCCAGCTCGTATATGCAGGTCTCCAGGCCCTCCATCTGGTCCTGTATCTTGCCCGTGATCTCCCCCAGTCGGTAGCAGTCGAGGAAGATGCCGGCGCTCTCCATCTCGATGAGCACCCGGGTGAGCGGAAGCTCGATGTCCCGGAAGAGATCCCACATGCCCTGGTCCCGCAGAGCCCTCGCCTGGCGGGCCGCCACAGGCAGAACCAAGACGGCCGTGGCTGCGGCGACGGGGTCCACCGGCCCGCACTCGGGCAGGACTATCCCGGCTTGCTTCGCCAGTTCGTCCAGCCGATAGCTCCTGCTGCCCGGCGCGAGGAGATAGGCGCCTATGTACGTGTCGTGCGCGGCCTCGCGCACCAGCGGATGCAACGCGGACGACGACTTGAGGTCATGGCAGACCGCACCGCTACTCTTGACAAGCCCGGCCAGCGACGGAGCGTCGAGCTGGTCCTTGCCCACCCCGGCAACGACGAATCGAGCATAGTCCTCTCCGGCATCCGGCGGCGCCTGAGCCAACCAGACCGCCTCATCGGCCGCCACTCCCAGCGGCCGCGAGGAGTCGAAGAGGCGTGCGGCGTCGTCCGCCGCCGGCCAGACCTGGGCGACCGGGATTGGGGAGCCCTTACGCTCGCCCGGCGACACCTGCGGCTCCGTCTGCAGTGTCGCCACCCGGTCGAGCAGGGTATGGAATTGCAGACGCTCGAAGAGCTCCTGGAGCTTCTCGCTCTGGAGTTGATGCGGCAACAACTCGGCAGTACGGATGTCTATGGGAGCGTCATGCTCAAGGCACGCAAGTCGCCGGGACAGAAGGGCGATCTCCCGATTCTCTCTCAACAACTCGCGGCGCTTGGGACCCGCAACCTGGTCGATGTGCGAAAGCACCTCGTCGAGGTCGCCGAACTGCTGGATCAACTGAGCCGCCGTCTTCTCACCTATCCCCGGGACACCGGGGATGTTGTCGGAGCTGTCGCCTTTCAGGCCGATCAGGTCGGGGATGAGCCGCGGAGGCACGCCGAACCTCTCCTCCACCGCGGCCGGATCGTAGACCTTGACGTCGGTGACGCCCCGGGTGTTGGCCATGATGCGCACATGCCGGCCGGCGAGCTGCAGCGCGTCGCGATCGCCGGTGACGATGAACGTTTCCCTCCCCTCGGCCTCCGCCTGCCGGGCCAGAGTCGCGAGTATGTCGTCAGCCTCAAAGCCCGGCACCGCCAGGTTGACAAAGCCGAACGCTTCCGAGATCTCGGGCAAGTACGGCCACTGCTGCGATAGTAGGTCCGGCATAGGTTTGCGCTGCGCCTTGTACTCTTCGAACTCCCCGTGCCTGAACGTCTTCCCCGGCGAGTCCCAGGCGACGATGACCGCGCCGGGGTGATACTCGGCAAGGATCTTGATCACCATCGCGCAGAAGCCGTAGAGGGCGTTGGTGGGGAGGCCGTCGGTGGTGGATATCTCCTGCGGCAGCGCGTGAAAAGCCCTGTAGGCGATGTTGTTCCCGTCGAGCAGAAAGAGTGGTCCCCGCTCGGGCTGGGAGACAGAGCAGACAGGCTCCATCTGTTCTCGTTCCTCGTCTCTGGGCAGACTCACTCCAGCCGGGTCGCTTCGCCGGTTTGGGACACTTCATAACCGCCCAGAGCGACCAGTGACTGCTTGAAGGCGGCCGAGCCGACTACCGAACGGAGCGCTTCCAGGGGCTCCTCGTCCCACCACTCCAGTGGCACGATCAGGTCGTAGCGCTCCTCCCCCAGCCGTACGAACTCAAGCCCGTAGGCGGTCGCCGCGGCCTGGATGCCCAGTCCGACCGTCGCTCTCCCCTCAGCCACCGCCCGGGCCACCCCCATGTGGGTCGTCTCCTCGCGCTCGTATCCGCCGATGACCGCCGGATCCACACCCGCCCGCTTGAGTTGCACATCGAGCCAGACTCTGGTCCCCGACCCGGGCTGCCGATTCACCAGCAGGATCCCCGGCCGGGCCAGGTCGGCCACCCGCTCCAGTCCCTGAGGGTTGCCGGCGGGAACGATGAAGCCCTGCAGCCGCTTGACGAGGTTGAGCAGCGTGACCGGGCGATTGGGAAGGATCTTCTGCACGAAGGGGATGTTGTACTGGCCCGTCGCTTCGTCCCACAGATGCGCTCCGGCGACGTCCGCTTCGCCACGCGCCAACGCCATCAAGCCACCCAGACTCCCCACGAAATCTGTGGTCATTATGACGGGGGAGGCCCGCTCGGAAAGCAGCCGCGCAAGCAGTTCCACCGATAGATCGTGGCTTCCCGCGAAGCGTATGGTCGTGGGGACGGCCTGCTGCGCGGACTCAACGGTGACGGTCCGCGTGGTGCGCACTTCCTCCCAGCGGCCGATGGCCGCGGCGAGCGCGGCTTCGGCGTGGCCGGGACTGTGCCCCAGTCCGATCGCCTCCAGCAGGTAACTCTCGGCCCGGTTCACCAAGTCGGCCCAACGCCACTCAGGTGGCGCCAGAAGGTCAGACGGACCAGTTCGCGAAGAGACCCGGGTGCCGCCGCCCCGGTGGGCCGATACCAGGCCCTCCCTGCCGAGCACGGCATACGCCCGGCTCACCGTGTTGGGGGTGCAATTCCAGCGCTCGGCCAACTCGCGGACGGACGGAAGACGCTCTCCGGGTGCTAGTTGACCGGATACGATGAGCCGCCGCATAGTCTCGGCGATTTCCAGATAGACGAAGTTCTCTCGCTCGGCCATACGAACCTCGCCTTCCGCACGGGAACCCAGCGTGGCTTCGCCCGTATTTAAGCACACTCGCTGACCCCGGTTGACACCTGCCGGGGCGACTCACTATCATTGCCGCCCGTCTGCAACGCACGCAGGAGAGCGCATGCCCGGATCGCTCAGAAAGCCACCGGCCGAACCACTTTCTCGGACGATCGCCCGCCTCGAGCACGCCTCCCTCGCGGGACTGACCGGGCTGACCGGCGAGCGTCTCGCGAGGATCTTCCAGAAGATGAGCCTCATCCGGGAGTTCGAGGAACGGTCCGCCGCACTCTACCGTTCGGGGCGCATTCGAGGCGTCACTCACACATACCAGGGCCAGGAGGCCGTCGCCGTCGGCGCGGTCTGGTCCCTGCGGCCGGACGACTACATCTCGTCCACACATCGCGGCCACGCCCACGTTCTGGCCAAGGACGCCGATGAAAAGATCTGCATGGCCGAACTGATGGGCAAGGTCACCGGCTACTGTCGGGGCCGTGGCGGTTCCATGCACATAGCCGACATGAGCAGAGGGATCCTCGGCGCAAACGGCATCGTGGGCGGAGGTGTCGGCATGGCGGCCGGATCGGCGCTTGCCTCGCAGATGCTGGGCAACGGTAGGGTCACGCTCGCCTTCTTTGGCGATGGGGCACTCAACGAGGGGATCCTCCACGAGGTCTCTAACCTGGCGGCCATCTGGAGGCTTCCCTGCGTGTTCCTCTGCGAGAACAATCTGTACGGCATGAGCGGGCCGGTAGACCAGATGCTGGCGTTGGGAGAAGGCGGATTCGTCGGCCGTGCGGCGGCATACGGCATCCCCGGGGCGGAGTGCGACGGCATGGACGTCGTCGACGTGTTCCTCGCCGTGAAGGAGGGCGTGGAGCGGGCACGGCGCGGAGAGGGACCCGGCTACGTGATCGCCCACACCTACCGGTTCCTGGGCCATCACGTCGGAGACCCGCTCACCTACCGCGACAAGGATGAACCGGACTTGTGGAGGCGGCTCGATCCCATCCCCAACTTTGGCCGTCTGCTGGTAGAGCAAGGGATCGCCTCGGCCACCGACCTTGAGAAGTGGTCAGAGGACGCCGCGGAGGCGGTGCAAGCGGCCGTCCACTACGCCGAAGCCAGTCCCGAACCCGAGATGGCGACCGTCATGGAAGGGCTGTATTCATGAGCGAACCCCGCTCGCTCACCTATGCTCAGGCCTTGAACGAGGCATTGCGGGAGGAAATGCGGCGTGATCCGGCCGTGATGCTCATGGGTGAAGACATAGCGGTGTGGGGCGGCGGAGGAGTCTTCGGCGTGACGCGCGGGCTTTTCGACGAGTTCGGTGCCGACCGGGTGCGCGACACTCCCATCTCTGAGGCCGGGTTCACCGGAGTGGGCCTGGGGGCGGCTCTTGCCGGCCTGCGCCCCGTCGTCGAATACATGTACGTCGATTTTGCGATGCTGGCCATGGACCAGATCTGCAACCAGGCGGCGAAGATCCGGTGGATGCTCGGAGGTGGAGTGGACGTGCCGCTCGTTATCCGGGCCCAGCAGGGCGCCGGGCGGGGGAACGGACCGCAACACTCTCAGAGCCTGGAGGCCTGGTTCACCCACACCCCGGGCTTGACCGTGGTCCTTCCAAGCACCCCCCACGATGCAAAGGGACTCCTCAAGACCGCCATCCGCAGCAACGACCCGGTGGTCTTTCTGGAGCACAAGATGCTCTACGGGGTAAGCGGGCCGGTCCCCGAGGGTGACTACACGGTGCCCTTTGGGCAGGCGGCGGTGCTCCGCGAGGGAAGCCACGTGACGTGCGTGGGCATCTCGCTCATGAATCATAAGGCCCTGGAGGCCGCGGACATGCTGGTAGCCGAAGGGATAGAGCTGGAGGTCATCGATCCCCGCACCCTCGTCCCGTACGATCGCCAAACGGTGGCCCGGTCGATCGTGAAGACCGGCAGACTCCTCGTGACTCACCAGGCTCCGGAACGGGCCGGGGCCGCGGCCGAGATCGTGGCCTGTGCACTCGAGGACGCGTTCGACTACTTCGACGCGCCCCCGGTGAGGGTATGCGGCAAGAATGTGCCCATCCCCTACAACCTGGGACTCGAGGCCGCGGTCATCCCTCAGACAGAGGATATCGTGGACGCCGCGCGCCGTCTCGTGCGCGGCCTGCCCCCGTCCAGAGGTGGGGAGCGATGATCCTCGAAGTGACCATGCCCGTGCTGGGGCTCACCATGGAGCAAGGCACGATCGTGACCTGGTTGAAGGCGGAGGGCGAAGAGGTGGCGCCCGGCGAGCCCCTCTTCATGGTGGAGACGGACAAGGCCACGTCCGACGCTCCCTGCCCGGCCCGCGGCATAGTGGCCCGCATCCTCAGCGCGGAGGGCGAAACGGTCCCCGTCGGAAGGGTGATAGCCTATCTCGCCGAGACACCCGAAGACCTGGAAGGGTTCCTCGCAGGCCCCGCAGGCGTCGCCGGAGCTCCGCCCGAGGCCGCGCGCCCGCAAGCAGCAAGGACGCCGCCGGCAGAGCCGGCGGCAGTCGCCGCTCTTGCCCCGGGTCGGGCCCACGCCTCCCCCCGGGCGCGCGCGCGTGCCCGGAGCCTGGGGATAGACTTGGCGGCAGCGCCTTCCGGCGCCTCCCGCCTTACCGAGAAGGATGTGCTTGCCATGACGACAGAGGCTTCCCAGGATCGGGACAGAATCGAGCGTCCGGAGCGGCAGGTCATGCCGCTCACCAGGACGCGCCGCATCATCGCCGAGAGGATGACGCTGTCCGCCACCACGGTCCCTCAAGTGACGTACACCCTGCGCTGCGATGTCACTGAGGCCCTGGCGCTCCGCCGCAGCCTAAAGACGGGCGCGGGCGGAGAGCGGACTGCGGTGTCGTTCGACGCGCTACTGGTGCGAGCCGTGGCGCTCGCCCTGGTCGATCTTCCCCAGGTCAACTCGCAGTGGCTGGAGGGCGAGGGCATCCTGCTCCTCCCGCAGGTGAACATCGCCGTGGCGGTGGACCTTCAGGAGCGGGGTCTGGTGATCCCGGTGGTGCATGACGCCGACCGCCTGGACATCAGAGCGACCGCCGCCGAACTCGATCGGCTGGTCTCGGGGGCCCGGGCGAGCAAGCTCGGGCCCGACGACTACGCGGGCGGCACCTTCACCATCACCAGCCTGGCTTCCCTGGGCGTGGAGAGCTTCAACCCGTTGATAGTGCCGCCCCAAGCCGCCATCTTGGGCGTCGGCGCGATCGTCCCGACCCCGGTGTTCCAACAGGATCAAGTCGTCAAGCGACGCATGCTGTCACTGTCGCTGACGACGGACCACCGCGTGCTGGACGGAGCGCCATCCGGCCGCTTCTTGAGCAAGATCCGCGATCTGCTGGAGCAGCCGGCCAGACTTGCCGGCTAGCAGACGAGGGAAGTCACACTCCACTGCGACTAGCGGCACGACTACTGCCGCGCGTCCCCAGGCAGGTAGCCGAGCCTCCGCGAGAGGTCGTCTCCAAGTTTCATCACGCTGCGGATAAGACCGGGCAGACGCTCCGCGGAGAAACGCTGAACGATCCCAGAGATACTCACCGCAGCGACCACGCCTCCGCCCGCGTCCCGCACCGGAGCCCCGAGCGCGCAGGCGTAGAGGGTGACGTCCTCCCAGCTCACCGAATAACCACGCTCCCTTATCTCGCGCCGGTCGCGCTCGAGCTCGTCTCGCGAGACCAGGGAATACTGCGTCGAGCGGCGCACGTGACCGTCGACCACTTCTTCCCACCGGCTATCAGGGAGATGGGCTAGGAGCATGCGCTGTGCCGCCCCGCAATTGAAGGCGGAGTGCTTGCCCGGTTCGAGGTACAGCACCCGGATCTGGTGACTGCCGTCAAAACGACGCAGGCAGAGGGCTTCGTTCCCGTCGGCCAAGACGAGGAAAGTCGTTTCGCTGGTCTCCTCCGCCGCGGCGGCCAGCAGGGGATCGCCCTGCTTGACCAACTCCATGCTCTTCGCGACGATGCCGCCCAGCTGAAACACCTTGAGCCCCAACCGGTAATGCGCGGTCCCCTTGTCGAACTCCACCATCCCGGTCGCTTCCAGGGTGCTGAGCAGCCTGTGCGTGGTGCTCTTGCTGAGTCCGATGCCCGCGCTGATCTCGGTCAGATTTCGTTCCGGACGCTCGAGATCAAATTGCCCCAAGATCGACACCGCGCGGACGACGGCGCGTACGTTGAGATCCGAGTTGTCCGCTCCGGCCCGCCGGTCGGCTGATCGCGCCATAGGATTCGCCTTCTTTGCCACTCAGTGGAACATTGCACCGTTATACGGGATGAGCGCACGATACCATCTGAGCGGCTTGCCCGCCAAAGGAAGAGGCCGCCCCGAAGGGCGGCCTGTCCATGCGCCACGGATGTGAAAGGGAAGCTAGACGGACGCTCCTCCGCTCTCGGCGGCGACCGTCTGTGGTTCCTCGGCGGCCGAGGCCAATCTGACTTTCCTTTGGAGCGGGAAGATGAAGAAGTTGGTCTTCCGAACGACGAAACCGTAGATGCCGGTCGGGCTCCAAACGGTCACGACGATGGCGAGGATACCTAGCACTATGAAGTACCACTCACCGTACTTACTGGTGGTCTCTCGAAGCACGAAGTAGATGACGGTACCGATGATCGGCCCCTCCAGGGTGCCGATGCCGCCGATGACCGTGATAAATATCAGATACCCCGTCCAGTTGATGGAGAAGGCGGCCGCCGGCTGTACGCGCAAGAGGTGGATGGCCACGATAGCACCCACCAAGGCGCAGCCCGCGCCGGCGATGACGTAGGTATATAGCTTCATCCGCCACAGGTTCACGCCCGTGCTCTCAGCCGCCAGGTCGTTGTCCCGGATGGCCTTCAGACCGAGACCCGTGCGCGACCGCAGCAGCGCGTAGGTGAAGCCTATAGCGATGAGGGAAGAGCCCAACGCCCACCAGTAGCTGCCCGGCACACGCACGTCGGTGCCGAGTTTGGTGGCTGCCTGGATAGTGATCCCGGAGCCACCGCCTGTTCGCTTGATGTTTGCGACTATCAATCGCAAGATCTCCGCGATGACCCAGGTGCCGATGGCCAGGTATCCGCCTTTCAGCTTGAACACCAGGCTCGCGGCCGGAAGGGCGATGAGGGCTCCAGCGATGGCGGCAAAGATCACGCCGATGAACGGGTTGATGTGCAAGACGTCGGCAAAGAGCCACAAAGTGTAAGAGCCGATGCCGATATAACCCTGCTGTCCCACCGAAATGAGGCCGGCGTAGCCGAGCATCAGGTTCCAGAACTGGGCCAGCGCCAGCAGCGTGAAGAAGTCCACCAGCCGGCGGGTCCACGGAGTCCCGCCGAAGAGCGGGAACAGTACGAGCACGATGACGACCAGAAGCCCGAAGATGCCGATCATAAGGTTGGTGCGGTTCGCGACAAATACCTGGTACCGTTTGCTGTCCACTGGAGCCGTGGTGGCCGTTTTCATGCCGTCACCGTCTTTGGCAGCAGGCCTTGCGGTCTAAAGGCGAGGACGATCACGAAGACCATATGCCCTACGAGTATCGACCACGCCGAGCCGAACGCCTGGGCCCCCAGGGTTTGAGAGAGCCCGAGGATGATGCCTCCGAGGAGGGTGCCCCAGGCCGAGCCCATACCTCCGATGATGACCGCCTCGAAGGCGAATATGAGGCGCTGGCTACCGAGGAGCGGGTCGAACGTGGTGCGGATGCCCATCATCACGCCTCCGATGGCGCCGATCAGAAGCGCGACGCCCATGGCCATGGCCCAGATATGCTTGGTGTTGATGCCCATCAAGCGAGCCGCTTCCGTGTCATCGGAGACAGCGCGGAACGCGCGGCCCATCTTGGTCCGCCCCATGTAGACCTGAAGTACGGTGATGACGACGATCGCCATGAGGAAGATGATCAGGGGAAGCCAACCGACTGCGAGCCTGTCGTTGATCTTGATGCTGAGGTTCTCGACCCTTCCCGCGTCGAGACCTTGCGAGTTGGCGGTGAACGCGAGCAGCAAGCCGTTCTGGATCACCATGGAGAGCCCGAAGGTCACGATCACCCCGGCGACATCACCCCTGCCAACGACGAAGTTCAGTAGTCCACTCTGCAGTAGGTAACCGACGATGAACATGATCACCATTGTGATCGGGATGGAATAGAACGGGTTGAATTGGAAGGCGTTGACGAGCATCAGGGCGACGTACGCCGGAAGGATGGTCAAGTCGCCGTGAGCGAGGTTGGTGAGCCGCATGGTGCCGAACACCAACGAGAGGCCGACCGCAAAGAGAGAATAGAGGCCGCCTAGGAGGATGCCCTGGACAGCAGCATTTAACCAGTCCATGTCTATACTCCGAAGTAGGCCGCGGTTATCTGTTCGTTGGTCAGCTCCGAGGGCCGACCCTGGAGCGCTATGCGCCCCTCAAGGAAACAGGCTACGTGGCTGGCCACGGTGAGCACGTGCTGTACGTCCTGCTCTACCACCAGGATCGTCGTGCCGTTGGAAATAAGGGTGGGAAACGAGTCGTAGATGCGCTTGATGACCACCGGGGCGAGACCCAGCGAGACCTCGTCCATGAGGATCAGACGGGGATTGGCCATCAGCGCCCGGCCGATGGCCAGCGCCTGCTGCTCGCCGCCCGAGAGCCCCGCCGCCTGGCGTTTCTTCAAAGGTTGAAGCAGCGGGAAAAGCTCGTAGATAGTGTCGGTCGTCCAAGGGCCCTTGCGGTTTCGATAGGCGCCGATGATGAGGTTCTCGTGCACGGTGAGGCTCGGGAACACCCTGCGGCCTTCGGGTACCGAGGAGATGCCGATCTCCACCCGCTTGTAGGTGGGTATGTGGTCGATCGGCTGGCCGTCGAAGAGGATGCGGCCCCTCCGGGGCACGAGCACGCCGGCCACGGTCTTCAACATCGTCGACTTGCCGGCGCCGTTGGCGCCGATGCAGGCGAAGATCTCGCCCTCGTCGATCTTGATGTTGAGATCGTAGAGAGCCTGGAAATCCTCGTAGTAGACGCTGGCGTCTTCGATCTCAAGAAGGCTCATGCCGGCGTCCCTCCCATGTAGCAGGCCTGGACCTCCTGGCTGTTCATGACCTCGTGCGGATCGCCTTCGCACAGCTTTCGTCCGAACTGGATGACTGTGATGCGGTCGACCACCGCGAGAAGAGCGTGAACGATGTGCTCGATCCACACGATGGTGATCCCGGTCGCCCTCAGCTTGCGGATCTCTTCAAGGAGTTCCTGTACCTCGGCCTCGGTGAGGCCGCCGGCGATCTCGTCCAGCAGCAGCAACTTCGGGTCGGTCGCCAATGCCCGAGCCAGCTCGAGGCGCTTGCGTTCGAGCAGGGTGAGCGACCCCGCCAGGACGTTTATCTTCTTGTCCAGCCCGGTCGTTTCCAGGATGTCCACGCAGTGCTCGTAGGAGGCCCTTTCCCGCTGGTTACGACCGTGGGTGGCTCCCACCAGGACGTTCTCGAACACGGTCATCCCCGAGAACGGCTTGGGGATCTGGAACGTGCGGCCGATGCCCTGACGGCATCGCTCGTGCTTGGAGAGGTGGGTGATGTCCTTGTCGCCGAACACTACCTTGCCGGCGTCGGCATGGACCGCGCCTGTGATGAGGTTGAACCAGGTGGTCTTGCCCGCCCCGTTGGGTCCGACGATGCCGAGCGCTTCTCCCTCGTCGACACTGATGCTCAAGTCGTCTATGACCAAGACCCCTCCGAAAGACTTCCGAAGGCCTTGGGTTTCAAGAGCTACCGTCAAGTGGAACCACCTCCATGCGTCATCCCAGTCCCCCTTCCTTCCTTCCCTGTGTACTTTCTAATTCGCAGGGCCCGTCCCGGAATGGTCCCAGCATGCAGTCACACAGCATTTCATACGACGCCGCCTCAGGTCAAGAAAAACCAGCCGCGAAACGGCCCTCGAATACCCCGTTCGTCGCGCCAAAACAGGGCTGCCGCGCGGTCTCCCGCGCGGCAGCCCGTCACAATGCTTAGAACTCCGCGACAGCTTGCCTAGACGTACTCTTTCACCGTGTCTTGAACCGGGATGCTCAGATCCTTGGCAGCCGCTGTACTCACGATCGTGAGGTCGAACGGATAGGTGGTTCCTGTCCGCCACTGACCACCCACGAGGGGGGTCTTGTAGACGTTCTCGACGATGTGACAGGGGCCGACCTGGAACGGCGGCTTCGCCCCCACGATTGGGGCGGTGAAGTCGATCGGGCCGCCGATGGTGTCGAGCTTGGTCGTCTTGACTGCGGTGATGATGGCTTCCTTGTCGTCCACGCTGGTGGCCCGCTTCAGAGCGTCGATCGCCATCTCGAAGACGATGAAGTGGAGCAGCGGCTGAGTCCACTGAGCGTTGTCGTTTGCCGCCGTGAACTTGTCGGCGAACTGCTTGCAGGTCTCGCCCAGCAGCGAGGAGGTGAACGGATGGTTGGGAGTCCACCACACCTCGGTGGTCAGGTTGTTGGCGATAGGCCCGAGCGCTTCCACAGACTGCGGGAACAGTAGCGCTTTGGCGTACGTAGCCAGTTTAGGCTTCCAGCCCTGCTGGATGGCCTGCTTCCAGAAGTTGGTGAAGTCCGGCGGGATGAACACGCCCATGCCGATCTCCGCGCCGGCCTTCTTGAACTCGGCGATCTGGCTGGTGAAGTCTTCGGTCCCGACCTGGTACTGGCTGGGTACGACCGCGGTGAGGCCGGCCGGAGCATACACGGGTTCCCAACCGGGGAGCCACGCGTTGCCGTCGGCGTCGTTGGGGTACATGGCGCCGACGACCTTGTTGTTTGGCACCTGACTCCACATATCGAGGAACGTCGCCTGGACGTCTTCCAGACCCCAGAAGGTGTGGTAAGTCCACTTGAACACCTTGGTCAGGTCGTTATTGGCGCGGCCACCAATAAATGGCTGCCACGGGCAGTCGTTCGTGACACAGGGCGTTCCGCCCGCCTCAGCCTGGTCCGCAACCGGGTTTACGGTGTCGGGCGTGGAAGCGGCCGTAACAATATCCACCTTGTCGTTGTTGATCAGGTCGCCCGTTACCTGGGCGGCGCGGGCCCCGTCAGATTGGGTGTCCTTGATGACGATCGTGACCGGATGCTTCTTGCCGTCGCCGCAGACGACGCCCTCGCCGATGGCTTCCTTCGCCCTCTCTACGCAGTACTTGTCGGGCACGCCGAATGAGGCCAGTCCCCCGGTCTGAGGCGTGACGAAGCCGATCTTGACTTCGCGGCCCATCTCGGCGCCGGCGCTGACGGTAGTGGTCGCGCCCGCGGCGGTCGTGGTGGTGGCGCCGCCTGCTGTGGTGGTAGCCCCGCCGGCGGTAGTGGTGGTCGATTCCTCGGTGCTGCCGCAGGCGGCGAGAAGACCGCCCAGGCCGCCGGCAACACCGATCGTCGCACCCGCGACACCGGCGACTTTGAGGAACTCGCGGCGGCTGACTGAAGCCTTCAGCAGCCCTTCATCCTTTTCTGACATCGTCCCCTCCTAGGGATTGATTACCTTTACTTAGAGCACGCGTTGGAGAATACGTCCGATCACTGTCTGACCCCCCGTACCGCCCCCTTTCCACGTCCCGAACTCCCTGTTGCCACTGTCGCTCTATCTCGCCCGGTCCCGTCACTCGACCGGGAGGTGAAAAAAGTCCCTTGGGTTTTGGTAACAGACTTTGTCGATGGCGGCCTTGTCGAGGCCGAACAACTTCATTGCCAACATGACCCGCGGCACCATGAAGTAGTCGTTCCCCTCGCCGCCCAGTTCTGAGTTGATGATGATCTTGTCGCGCATCTCCGGGTGATCGATGACGTAGCGGGCCGCGGGCTCGGGCGGCATCTTGTCCCAACAGATGGACAGGCCGACCATGCCCCCGGTCTTTGCCCGGTACTCCAACGACTCCTCCCCGGCGTGATCGAAAACACAGCGCTCTACGGGGAAGCCCTCTTCCTTGATGATGTCGAACACCTGAGGAAGCACGGTCTTGCCTTGGGGAGCCAGCCGGATGGGAGTGTGAAGGATCACGGGAAGATCGTGCGCCTTCGCGAGCCGCAGGTGCTCCCGAAAGAGGTCCTTCTCGTACTCAGTGGCCGTGTCGAGGCCGATCTCCCCGAGGGCCACGACCCGTTCGTTGTCGAGAAACTCGGGCAGTTTGGCCAGACATTTCTCAGTGTCCGCCCGGTTGACGCCGAAGAAGGGCACGGACAGGCTGGTGAAGAGTTCGAAGCCGAGTGTCTTCGCTGTTGTCGTCTCCATGCCCAGAAACCGCTCCCACAAAAGCAGCACCGCATCCGCGTCGCGGCTGCCCAGGAACATGTGCGGGCTGGGGACGACCGCCGCCTCCATGCCCATCATGACCAGCTTCTGGAGCTGCTTGTCCTCGATCATGTCGGTGTGCAGGTGAGCGTCTATGAAACGCATAATCACTCCTTACTCATCGACGACCGCTATGGCGTCGATCTCTACCAGGCAGCGCGGGTCGGTGGCCAGGCGCTGCACCTGGACGGTGGTCGAGGTCGGCTTGTATCGACCCATATACTCGTTCCACACCGTGTTGAGGTCGTCTTGCAGATCGAGGTTGGTGAGGAAGCGTTTGCAGTGGACGACGTTCCCAAGCGTGCCACCAGCGGCCTCGACCGACTTCCTGAGGTTCTCCATCGTCAGGCGCGCTTGGGTGAGCATGTCGGGCGGAATGTCGTCGAACTCAGCAGCGATGTGAGGGTGGCTGTGATAGACGGGCGCGGCCGTCACACCCGCGAAGAAAAGGATGCTCCCGCCGGTGACCTTGATGGCCGGCGAGTACGGCATCATGACGTCGGGCCGGTCGGGCCATTCGACATGCTCGATCTTGACGCTCATCTGTCGCTTCCTCCTCCCCATGGGCCTTAAGCTGCCGAAACAGCAAGGCGGGGGTCCGCCCCACGGGGCGGACCCCCAGCTGTTCATCGGTCATACAGACCCGTTTTGCCCAGGCCGGCAGGTCTACGCCTTCCACATGGCGACGTCGCCGACGTTGATATCCTTCTTGGTCACGTCCACCGGGCCGACCTTCTGCGCCAGGTAGCCGGACTTCTCGATGAGCAGGGTGTAGGTACCATTCTTCAGGTCGCGCAGCCAGAAGTCGCCATAGCTGTCGGACTCGGCAGCCAGCTTGTCGCCGGTGTCGTTGTTGATCGCGGTGACCTTGACGCCCTCGAGACACTCGTCGGCTTCCTGGTCGAACACCGCGCCCGCGATGAACTTCTTGGGCTTGCCGATGTAATACACCCGTGGTTTGACCGCGAGTTCCGGCTTGAGCGGCTCGGCCTTGGCGACCAGCTCCTTGATCTTCGGATCGTCCTCGTCGCCGAAGGTGAAGGCGCCCGTCGGGCAGGCGTCCGCGCACCGGGGCTCGGTCCAGCCGTCGTCAAGCAGGTGTGCGCAGAAGGTGCACTTCTGAGCGATGTTGAGAGCGTCGTTGAAGTAGATGACGTTCTCGTAGGGGCAGGCGGTGAGGCACATCTGGTTGCCGCGGCACCTGTTCGGATCGATTATGACGATCCCGTCGTCACGCTTGTAGATGGCGTTGACGTTGCAGGACTTGATGCACGGGGCGTCGTCACAGTGCTGGCAGATGCTGTGCTCGTAGGTGATCTTGACTTTGGGTACCTGGCCCCGCACGTTGTCGTACACCTTGTTCCAGAACTGGCCGGTGTCGGGCTGCGGTTTGGCGATAGGCGACCAGTCGTTGGCCACGTGCTCGTCCTTGCACGCTATCTG
Source organism: uncultured Actinomycetota bacterium (assembly GCA_963843455.1). GTDB lineage: Bacteria > Actinomycetota > Thermoleophilia > RBG-16-64-13 > RBG-16-64-13 > CAIQPS01. Next base: position 275,715 of record CAWJKE010000007.1, on the reverse strand, counting down.
GCAGTTGTAGCACCCGTTGCAGATGTCGTAGTTGATCACCAGGATCTTGCCCATCATTCACCACCTATCAGAACGCACGCGTCTAGACCGGGACCCGCACAGGGGTGGAAGGGCCGAGCGAAGGCTTCCGGATACTTCCGCTTGAGAGCCTCCAGATCGGTCTTCTCCACGTCGGCCAGGAAACCGCTCACCGCGTGGCCCACCGCGTTCTTGGAGGTCGTCTTGGCCGGAACGATGGTGTTGATGGCGCCGCCGCGGTCGATCACGCCGGGCTCTATGGGGTCCCACTTGGCACCGTGGTCGATGTAGATCACTTCGGGCATGATCCGCTCGGTGACGTACGCGCCGCCGAGGACGGTACCGCGTTCGTTGAAGATGGACACGACGTCACCGTGCTTGATGCCGCGGGACTCGGCCAGCGACGGGTGTAGCCAGACCGGATGGTACTGGTAGCCGTCCGGACCGGTGATCTTGCAGGTCTCGATCTCGCGAAGCCAGGTGATGTCCTCGTGCTGCGAATGGACGCTCCAACGCGGATGGTTGGAGCACACGAGAAGCGGATACTTCTTGGCGCGCTCGGTCCCGATGGTCTCCTCGTGGCTGATGCCCTTCGCCACCCATTTGGGGACCGCCGGCCGTTCGAGGTCGTCGGGGAAGTTCTCCTTGAGCCCGGTCGATTCGAACTCGAGCAGTCCGGTGGGGGTGGTAAGCGGGTTCGCCTTCGGGTCTTCGTAGAACCTCTGGAACCCGGCCGGCTCATCTTCCCAGTTCTCGGCCGTCGGGATGACCAGGTAGCCCTTGTCGTTCAGGTCTTCCCAACTGATGAGGTCCGCGCAGCGGGACGTCTCGTAGCCATACTTGATGAGTTCGGGGATGCTCTTGCCCTTGGTGTATTCCTCGAGCAGGCCCAGACGATCGGCCAACATGCAGACGATCTCGTAGTCGCTGAAGGACTCAGCGAGAGGCTCGATGCACTTGTGCTCGGGGAACAGCAGGTTGTACTGGCCGCTGAAGATGTCGCCGGCGATGTCGTCCTCTTCCAGCTTGGTGTTCACCGGGAGGATGATGTCGGCCAAGCAGCGCGTCGTTCTCCAGCCAGGGATGCTGCGCCCACATGAACTCGATGTCGGGATGCTGCATGGCCCGGACGTAGTCGTTGCCGGAGTTCCAGCAGGTGATCCAGGACGGCGAGTCGGTCCACACCGCGTGGATCTTGGAGCAGCCTTCCGCCGGATAGAACCGGTGGACGAACTGGTCTTCGCGCGGAGCCGTCTCGGACTCGCATCCCCACCAGTCGCACTCGCCCTCGAGGATAGCCTTGGGTATGAAGGTCTTCGGCAGCGAGGGGTGGTTCAGGTCGGACGGATGGCCGCCGGTGTATGCGGTGCGCAGGTTGGGCACCCGGAACGGTTTGGGCTGGGCGTACTGATCGGGGAAGTCGAAGAGACCCCACTCGATCATCTTCACCTGGTTGATGCCCGGCTTGCCCAGGCCCTGCATGGCCAGGCAGATGTTCTGCAGACGGGCGGGCTCGGTGGCGTACGGGCCGCGGATGCCGGGGCCGCCGTTGCCGATGACCACGCTGGTGCGCTTGGACGCCCATTCTTTCGCCAGGGCCTTGATGACTCGCGACGATGACGCCGCAGATGGGAGCGGCCCATTCGGGAGTCTTCGGAACACCGTCTTCGTCACCCATGACGTAGGCTTCGTACGCCTCCACGCCCACCGCGTGGGTCTTGAGGTATTCCTTGTCGTATGTGCCGTCCTTGAACCACTGGTAGGTGATGGCCAGGTAGAGGGCGGCGTCCGTGTTGGGGAGCACCGGGATCCACCGATCGGCGTGTACTGCCGCCGCGTAGTTCAAGTCGGGGCACACGTAGATCTGCTTGATGCCCAGGTCGGTGTACCAGTAGCTCAAACGGCTGGGGAGTTGGCCCTGCCATCCCCACGGGGTGGTCTCCTGGTCGCAGCCCCAGAAGAGGAGCAACTCGCAGTTCTTAGCCACGTCGTACAGCAGGTTGCTCTGCTTGCCCTGTCCCACCGGCTCGCATCCCCAGAAGTGCTTGCTGCCCCACCACCAGCCTTCCCAGCTGTCGGGCTGCCGGATCTGGAGGGTATAGCCACCCCACAGCGGCAGAAGTTTCCGGCCGGCTCCGTGACAGGCCTGGACCACCTTGTTCTCGCCGTGCTGGTCGCACTGGTAGAGGATGGCGGTCGGGCCGTACTTCTCCTTGATGCGGTTCATCTCGCCGACGATGGTGTCGAGCGCCTCGTCCCAGGAGATACGAACGTACTTGCTGGTGCCCCGGTTCTGCGGATTGCGCTCGCCGTTCGGGTCCCAGTCCACCCTCTTGAGGGGATAGCGGACCCGGGCCGGCGAGTAGACGCGCTTCTTATATGCGATGGAATAGGGCGGGATGAGCGTCTTCATGCTCGGCTCGAACGTCTGCCCCCGCACTACCATCTTCCAGGGGTTCATGGACTTCTCGGGGTCGTACTTCCAGTCGTAGTGCATCGGGCGGATGCGAATGATCTTGCCGTCCTTGACATCCACCATCGAGGCATTGGACCCGTTTTCCGGCACCCCGCAGAAGCTGATGTCCCTTATGAGCGTCTTCTCGCCCGACTTGCCGTTCGGGGCTCGGTCTTCTGCCATCCTACCTCCTCCCTATTCTTCGCTATTCCGTCTAGCGGTATAGCTATTCCGTCACTGCAATCTATCTAGTTTGGCACGCTTGGCCCCTCCCAGTCAATCCTCGCGGCCGACGCCCGGCCTGCTAGCGCAGAGAGTTGTCGGCGATCGAGGCGCTACGAAAGTAGGCCGTCATTGTCGCCGCCTTCCTCTTGACGGCCTCGGTGTTCCTGGACCGCCCTTCGGCGCCGAAACGATCCGAGGGAGCGACGACCGTGAGGACCGCAAGTATGTCGCCGCTCGGAGCGAAGACGGGAGCCGACACCGCGCACACCCGAAGATCCTGCTCTTCCAGGTCGTAAGCGACCCCCTCTTCGGCCGCCGTACGCAGCATGGCGTCGAGCTCCTGGGGATCGATCCGCGTGTGCGGCGTGAACTTGATCTGGGGCTCCCTGAGCAGGCGGGCCCTTTCTTCGGCCGTCCGGGTCGCCACGTACATCCGGACGGCGGAGTTGGCCATATTCCCGAGTATGCGGCCCGTGGGCAGGTTGGGTTTGAAGGGATGGGACGTCGCGACCTGGTCGACCACCACGGCGCCCCGGGCGCTCTCCACGGTGAGCTCGACGGTCTCCCCCGTCTCCTTTGCCAGATCCTCCAGGAAGGGGTGGGTGGAGCGGACGAAGCTCACGTACGACAGCGCCAGATAGGCACCTGGGATCATCGCCTTGCCCAGGTGGTAGCGCTCGGTCTCGGGGTCGAAGACGACGAACCCCTTCCACTCGAGCGTTCTCAGCATCCTATAGGCGGTCGTCTTCGAGATCTCGGTCCGAGCGCAGATGTCATTCAGGTTCCATTCCGGGTGCTCTACGTCGAATAGCGCCAGAATGGTCAGACCACGGGCCAGGGCCTGAACATAGAGCTCGCTCTCCTCTTCGGATCGCCCACCCAGCGAAGCGCGCTGGCGCCCTCCCGCTCTAGCCACGCGCCTGCTCCATGAGCACCCCCGCGATGCAGGGGCCCGCCGTAGCGTGGCACTCGCGCGTGAACGGCCCCGGATACCTGCGCTTGAGCGCCTCGAGGTCGGTCTTCTCCACTTCGGCCAGGAAACCCGAGACCACCATGCCCACGGCGTTCTTCGACGTGGTGTTGCGCGGCACGATGGTGTTGATCGCCCCGCCCCGGTCGATCTCGCCCGGCTCGATCGGATCGTACTTTGCACCGTGGTCCATCCCGACCACGCCGGGCATGATCCGCTCGGTCACGTAGGCGCCGGCCAGAACGATTCCCCGTTCGTTGAAGATGCTGACCACGTCGCCCGGCTGGATGCCCCGGGCCTCGGCGTCCTTGGGGTTCATCCACAAGGGGTGGTAGTGATATCCGTCCGCGCCCCGCACCTTGCACGTCGCGATCTCCCGGAACCAGGTCACGTCATCGTGCTGCGAGTGGACTCCCCAGCGGGGATGGTTGCTCATGACCAGCAGCGAGTACTTCTTGCTCCGCTCGGTACCCAGAGTCTCCTCGTGCGTTTCGCCCCGTGCGATCCACTTCGGCACGGGCCCGCGTTCGTCGTCGCCCGGGAAGTGCTCGGCCAGGCCGGTGGAGTAGAACTCCAGCCTGCCGGTGGGAGTGGTGAGCGGATGCCCCTCCGGGTCCTCGTAGAACTCGATCATGCCGGACGGGATCTTCTCCCAGTCCGGATCGGGCGGGACGACGTAATAGCCCTTCTCGTTGAATTCCTCCCAGGTCACCAGCTCGCGGGCGCCCGAGGTCTCGTAGCCGATCCTGACCAGCTCCGCCACGGTCTTGCCCCCTGTGTACTCCTCCAGCATCCCCAGGCGCTCGGCTATCTTGCAGACGATCTCGTAGTCGCTGAACGATTCCGCCAGGGGCTCGATGCAACGCGGCTCCGGGAAGAGCAGGTTCATCTGCCCCCCGAACACGTCGCTCCCTATGTCGTCCTCCTCCAGCTTCGTGTTGGCGGGCAGAAGCACGTCGGCGAACAGGGCGTCGTTCTCGAGCCAGGGGTGCTGGCAGAAGATGAACTCGATCGATTCATGCCGCATCGCGCGTATGAAGTTGTTGCCGTCGTTCCAGCAGGTGATCCAGGAGGGCGAATCCGTCCAGATCAGATGGATGGGGGAAGCGCCTTCGACCGGATATCTATAGTGCACAAATTGATTCTCCCGGGGAGCGAATTCCTCCTCGGCGCCCCACCATTCTACCGACCCCTCCAGGATGGCCTTGGGCACCAGGCTCTTGGGTACGAAGTTCGGATTGGTGTCGCCTGGGGTACCGCCGGTGTACGCGGCCAGGAGGCTGGTGAACACCGACGGCGCCGGCGGCGAGAGCTGCTCGATGTCGTGGTGAAGCCCCCATTCGATCATCTTGGACTGATTGCAGCCGGGCCTGCCCAATCCCTGCATGGCAAGGCAAAGGACTTGCAGGCGGGCGGGCTCCGTGGCATACGGGCCGCGGATGCCTGGGCCGCCGTTCCCTATGACGACGGTGGTGCGCTTGCGGGCCCATTCGTCGGCCAGGGCTTTGATGATCCGCGCCGGTACCCCGGTGATGGGCGCCGCCCAATCCGGGCTCTTCGGCTGCCCGTCCTCCCGGCCCATCACGTAGTCCTCGAACTTGTCGACGCCGAACGCGTGGGTCTCGAGGTACTCCTTGTCGTACGTCCCATTCTTGAACCATTGGTGGCAGATGGCCAGGTAGAGAGCGGCATCGGTGTTCGGGAGGATGGGGATCCACTTGTCGGCGTGCACCGCGTTGGCGTAGTTGCAGTCGGGGGCGATATAGATCTGCCTGATACCCAACTCCGTCCACCAGAAGCTCAACCGGCTGGGGAGCTGCCCCTGCCAGCCCCAGGTGGTCGTCTCCTGGTCGCAGCCCCAGAACAGGAGAAGGTCGGCGTTCTTGGAGATGTCCCACAGCAGGTTCTTCTGCGGCATCTGCTGCCCGACCGGCTCGCAGCCCCAGACGTGCTTTGCTCCCCACCACCAGCCCTCCCAGCTGTCGGGGTTGCGGACCTGCAGGGTATAGCCGCCGAAAAGGCGCAGGAGCTTTCGTCCGCACCCGTGGGGGCCGTGGACGACCTTGTTCTCCCCATGCTGGTCCGACTGGTAGAGGATGGCGGTGGGCCCGTACTTCTCTTTGATGCGCAGCATCTCGCTGGTGATGATGTCAAGGGCCTCATCCCACGTGATGCGCACGTACTTACTCAGGCCCCGGTTCCCGATGTTGCGCCCGGCCGGGCCATCGGAGCCCGGCGCGCCCGCCGGATCGAAGTCCACCCGCTTCATCGGGAAGCGGATCCGCGCCGGGGAGTACACGCGCTTTTTGTAGGCGAGACTGAGCGGCGGGATGAGACTCTTCTCGCTCGGCTCGAAGGTCTTGCCCCTGGCGTGCATCACCCAGGGTCTCACTTGTTCCTTCGTGTATCGCTCGAAATACCGGGCCGGACGGATGCGGAGTATCTTGCCGTCCCTCGTGTCCACCATGGCGGCGTTCGCGCCCGCTCCCACTCCGCACCAACTCAGGTCGCGGACGATCGTCCGCTCTTGTGCCGTCCGGTTCTTCTCGCCGTCCCGCATGTCGCCCCCTTCGCACGTCCCCGACCGGTCGGAGGTCCGCCCTCGCTCATAAGCATAACTCCGCGAAGCGCCGGCGGAGCGGCGCGGGCGGGACCGAGGCGGAACGACGTCGGGGCCCGCCTTTCGGCGGGCCCCGACAGTCCGAGCGTTGGTGCAGAGAAGAGGCTGGTTATGCCTTCTCGAGCATGACGAGGCCAAGATTCAGGCTCTCGTCCAGGGTGACGGTCTTGGCGACGGCCTTGTAGCCGTCAGCCGCGATGGCCACGTCGTAGCTCTTGCCCGGCTCGAGACAGTCCACGACGAACTCGCCGTAGTTGTTCACAACACCTTCGCCGACGACCGCGCCGGCGGCCGACACGGTGACCTTGGCGCCTTCGGCGCAGTCATCGGTGTCTCCAAAGGCGACGCTGCCGGAAGCGAACACTTTGTCCCAACGATGCAGGTTCTTGTACATCACCCGCGGCTTGGTGTTCAGCTCGGCCTTGTGCGCGCGGAGACCTTCCTTGGCCACCAAAGTCGCGAACTCGTCATCTTCGGCCAGAACGAGTTGGATGGCGTTGGTCGGGCAGACCTGCGAGCATCGGGTCTCGGTCCAACCGGCATCGATCAGGTGAGCGCAGCCTGTGCATTTCTGCGGGACCTGCTTCTCCTCATTCCAGTAGATGACGTCGTACGGGCAGGTCTCGGCGATCTCCGGATGGCCCTTGGCCTTCTCGGGATCGATGATGACCAAGCCGTCTTCGCGGCGGTAGATCGTCCCCGCGGGCGAACCGTCGATGCACGGAGCGTCCACGCAGTGCTGGCATGGCTTGGGTAGGTACCCGGTCTGGACGATGGGATATTGTCCCCTCTCCTTGCGCTCGATGTTCATCCAGCGATGGCCGGACCACGGCTGCGCCACCGAGTACGGGGGGAAATCGTTGCCAACGAACTCGTCCTTATCGGCGAGAAAGCAGTCGTTGCAGTCATGACAGCGGGCACAGTCGATGACCATGTTCCACTTCTTCATGCTTGTCCCTCCCATTTCTCCACCTGAAGCAGAGTCGAGTTGTTGGCCATGGCGGTGGACGTCGGAGTGACGAACCGCTTGGGCGAGAGAATATTGATACAACCGCTGGTGTCCGGCGAATAGCCCGGCTCGCCAAGCGGCAGGTAGTCGGCGCACGACTCGTAGGAGTGCACCGTGCCGGACGGCACGCGCTCGGTCACCTGCGCGGCGAGTATGACCGACCCGCGGTCGTTGAACGCGCGGACGAGGTCGCCTTCTTTGATGCCCCGAGCTGCCGCGTCTTTGGTGTGCAGACGCATGATCCAGTAGCGGTGGCCATCGATGAGGACCCGGTGGTCCTTGACCTCGTTGAGCCAGCTCTCTTTGGAGTCACCCATTGTGTGGAAGCTGAACCTCGGGTGGGGCGAGACCATCTGCAGCGGGTATTTGCCGTAGAGCTCCTTGGTGTGGTGCCCTTCCCAGGAGGGGATGTACTGCGGGCCCATCGCCGGCCGTTCGGGATCTATGAAGCCGTCGGCCTCGAAGCGCTTGAGGCTGCTGGCCACGAACTCTATCTTGCCGCTGGAGGTCTGCAGGCCTTTGAGCCCCACGGTGTCGGCCGGGTGTGGACCCCAGTCCGGTGTGTCGCGCACGCGACCCTCGGCAAACCAGCGCATGGCCGGCGTTGACTGGTGGTCTTTGGGGAAGGGCACTACAACGTAGCCCTTCTCCTCGAACTCCTCCCACGTGATGATCTTGGGCAGGTCGGTGGCATAGAAGTAATCCTTGACCCACTGGTACTCGTCTTTGCCGCCCATGGTGAAGATGGGGCCGATGCCCAGTCGCTCCGCGAACATGGCGAAGATGTCGTAGTCGGACTTGGATTCGCCCAGCGGTTCGATGCACTTCTTCTGCAGCACGATCATCCGGTGGTTCACCTGGGCGCCGGTGTGCGGTATGTACCCCGAACAGTTGGCGAACTCGCTGATGTCCCAGCGCTCGAAGTTGGTGCAAGCCGGGAGGATGATGTCGGCAAAGCGGGCTTCACCCTCGAACCAGATGGACTGGTTGACGACCATTCCGATTTTGCCCTCGCGGTACGCCTTGACGTAGCGGTTGGTCTCGGTCATGGTGCCGATGAAGGAGGTCCCGTACTTCCAGTACATCTGCACGTGCGGGTAGCCGGGAGCCGGATACGTGTACTTCTGCAACTGCGACTCGATGCTGGAACCGCAGAAGCCCTTGCCGTGCCACTCCACCTTCTCGTGCATCATGGCCTGGGGGATGCAGATCCTCGGGACCGTCTGGCCCTCGGTGGAGTGATGGGCCGTGCGGGTCGCGCCGCGCTTGCCCGCGAACATCCGGTACACCATCTCGTAGCCGGCGGCCGAGTTGTCGACGTCGCCGGATATGCCGCCCTCGGCATAGCCCGGGAAGAAGAACTGCTCGTCGCTGGGAGCGCCCTGGGAGGTGCCCCAGATGTTGCTGCCCGGCTTGCCGTAGCCCTGCATGGCCGCCAGGGCGATCATGACGCGGGCCCACTCGTTACCCGTGGCGGAACGGCAGGCGCCGCCCCATCCGCCCAGACCGCCGGCGGCAAGCATGGTCTTCTTGGCGCCCCACTCGCGGGCCAGAGCCCTTATCTCGCGTGCGGGGATGCCCGACTCTACTTCAGCCCACTCGGTGGTCTTCGGCACGCCGTCGCTCTTGCCGAGCACGTAGTCTTTCCACTCGTCAAAGCCCGTGGTCCGGCTGGCGATGTAGTCCTTGTCGTACAGATCCTCCGTCAACCAGGTGTAGGCGATGCCCAGGCCGAAAGCCACGTCGGTGCCCAGCCGTGGCGCAAACCACTTGTCGGCGAACAGGCTCGCCGTGTCGTTGAAGCGCGGGTCGACACAAACCATCTTGATGCCGAGCTCTTTCATCCAGAAGCGGCGCGGCGTGCTCTCGAAGGCGGCGTAGATACCGCCGCCGGACACCTCGGGATCGGACGACCAGAACACCACCATCTCGGTGTGCTTGAGGGCGTCTTCGAGGAGGTCGTACTGCTCCGGGATGCCCAAGCGGTGGCTGTTGCCCCACATGTGCATGCCGCCCCAGTGCCAGCCTTCCCAGCTATCCGGGTTGTGCTCGCCGTACGTGTATCCGATCAGGTTCATGAACCGGAAGTACGTGCTGTGCCGGTAGCCTACGTTGCCCCACAAGTGGTGGGAGCCGGGGGTGGTCAAGATGGCGGCGGGGCCCACTTCGCGGTGCAGGCGGACGATCTCGTCGCACACGATATCCAGCGCCTCGTCCCAACTGATCGGCTCGTATCCAGAGACCCCGCGATTCTGGGTGTTGCGCTCGCCCTTGGGATCGAAGTCCACCCTCTTGAGCGGAGTGAGGATCCGCTTGGGCGAGTAGACCATGGACTTCTGCGCCACCGCATGCGGTGACAGGGTCGTACGCCTGGGCGGCTTGAAGTCCCGGCCGCGAGCCTGGATAGTCCAGCCCTCAGGATCGTTCTCGTCCAGGTCGATGGGGATCATGCGGACGATCTTGCCGTCCTCCACATCGACGAACATCGGCCCCCCGGTCGTGCAGTTTGTGAGTCTTTCAACTTTTCCCATATTGTCCTGACCTCCGCTTGCTGTCGGTGACCGCGGTTACGTTCGCTTGCCGGTCCGTACATCGTGGGACCCCGCCCCCTCATACTCTACGCCAGACGGACCATCACGCCCCTCGGCGGAGAAGAAAGTCCGCGGCCTATGCCGTCTGATGGAACGCAACGCCGCATCGTGGTCCCACCTCGCGAGAACAAAGCCCCCCGCCGGACACGTCCGGCGGGGGGCTCCATCCAACATTCCGAACCCGACCAACTCCCTCGCCTCGTGACGAGCGAGATTGGACCGAATGTCAATAACCCGAGACTGGGCCGTACCCCGTGCCGCAGTACGTGTAGGTACGTTCCGGAACGTCCTTGTTGACCTGATCTTCGTCGATCTCGGCCACGCAGCGGACCATCGAGCCGTCGCCCATATACCAGCGGATCGGGAAGCAGAAGAACCTAAAGCGCTTGCCAGACACTTTGTCCAGATCCCCGCCGAGGTTCTCGACGCCGACGATGCCGTGACCCAGCATCTGCTTGTGGCAGGGCTCCCAAGTTCCTTCATTTCCAATCGCTTCGAGATCACCGAATTTGGCATCATAAGCGGCTTGGCCATGCAGCCTGATGTAGGCCGCTTTCTCAAATTCGGCATACGCTTCTTCACCGAACTGCTCGGCGTATTCCACCGTGATGGGCTTTCCGGAAGATCCGGGCAGATTCATCTGCGGCGGGCCGTTTTTGCCCATAGCCGTATGAAGCGGATGATCCAGCGCCTGCGAATCCATTGCAACGCACTTGACCTTGTGCTTCACAAACCATTTTCCCGCTTCGACGCCGGTACCGCATGAATAATGATAGTACTCTCTGGAGTCGTCGAATTTGCGATGCATACCGGTATTCAAGCAGACGATCATGCCCTCGAGGTCCTCCGGCTTGATGTTCGCTCTCTTGCAGGCATCCTCAAGATGCTCAGGCAGGATCAGGCCCCAACGGTCAATTTTGATCTCAAGGCAAACTGCATCACCCGTGTATGCATCAACAGGCATTTCATGGGTATACCGAGTTCTTTTGCCGTCGAAATCGATTTCCATAACGTGACGAGGTGCGTCGGCATGAGTGCCTGTGTGCTGAACGCAATCGACCCTCTGTGTGAGGACGCCGCCCTTTGCCATAGTGTGCATCGAATCGATGACCGGCTTTACGAAGTACGGCCAACGAGGAATCTCCACACTGAATGGGTGGGTCAGGTCAACGAATACTTTCTTCCCCATGGTTCCTACTCTTCTCCTTTTTCTCGTTACCTATCGACTCACGGGCGCACAATGCGCCCGGTTCGTCCGTTACGACCTACTTGGCTTCGGCCTCGTTCATCTCGCGGACTGCCTTGGTGAGGTAGGTCAGAAGGCGGCTACGAAGGGCCTTCTGCTCCTCCGGCGTCCACGTCTGGTAGCCGACTCCGCCCGTCTTGAAGCCCAGCTCGCCTTTCGCCACTTTTTCTTTGAGCAGCGGCGAAGGCTCGTGTGAGTCCTCGAGATGCTTGAGCACGTAGTTGTGTATGGACAGTGTGAGATCCAGACCGACCATGTCGGCGTTCTCGCAGGGGGCCAGCACCGGGAGCCGGAGGCCCGGGCCGTACTTGAGACTCTCGTCCACGGTAGCCGCGTCGGCGATGCCGCGCTCGACTATCGAGAGCGCTTCCCTCCACAGCGCGTGCTGCAGGCGATTGGCTATGAAGCCCGGGACGTCTTTCTTGCAGTGCACTGGACGCTTGCCGATGGCCTTGTGAAGTTCCATGGTGACGTCGATGACCCAATCCGGCGTCTCGTCCGTCTGTACGACCTCGACAAGGGGGATGAGAAACGGCGGGTTCCACCAGTGCGTACCGATGATGCGGTCCCGCTTCTGGGACGTGCTCGCGATCTCCGTCGGGCTCATGACCGACGTGTTGGTCGCCAGGATGGCATCCGGTTTGCACATCTGGTCGAGCTTCTGGAACATATCCTGCTTGAGGGCCATGTCCTCCGCCACGCACTCGAGCACGAAGTCGGCGTCGGCAGCTGCGTCGGCCAAGTCCTGCGTGGTGCTCACGCGGGCCATGGTCTTATCCACGTCCTCCAGCTTTCCGAGTCCCCGCTCCGCCAGGAACGTGAGGTCGTTCCGCATGGCTTCCACACCCTTCTCCAGGGTCTCGAGTCTGCGGCTGTACATGCCCACCGAGTAGCCGGCCGCCGCGAAGACCATCGCGCAGCCGTGGCCCATGCTGCCGCCCCCGACGATGGCGATCTTCTTGACGTCTTCCAGCTTCATCATCCGGCCACCGCTCCACCGTCGACAGAAAGGATGACACCGGTCACGTAATCAGAGGCTGGGGAGGCAAGGAACACGGCGGCGCCGATGAAGTCGTCCAACTCGGCGGCCCGGCCCAACGGGATGCGCGCCATGAAGATCTTGACCATCTCGGGATCGTTCTTGATCTGCTGCGTGAGCGGAGTCCAGAAGATGGACGGAGCGATGGCGTTGACATTGATCTTGTATTTGGCCCACTCGGTCGCGAGCTGTTTGGTGAGCAGGTGGACGGCCCCCTTGGAGGTACCGTAGGCCGCGTAGCCGCCGGGATGGCCGAGAAATCCGCGCACCGAGCCGATGGTGATGACTTTGCCCCCGTCGCCCTGTTTGACGTATTCGGCGCCCGCGTACTTGGCGCAGAGAAGGGTGCCGCGGACGTTGATGTTCATGATCTTCTGCCACTCGTCGATGTCGAAGGTCTCGGCGGGCTGGCGGACGCCGGCGCTCCCGGCGACGGTGACCATGATGTTGACCTTGCCGAAGTCCTTGATGACCCCCTCCATGGCGGCTTTGACGCTCGCATCGTCGGTCACGTCCACGCCAGCGGACGTTGCCTTGCGGCCCAGGCCTTTGATGTCGGCCACGACGTCATCCATGAATTCGGGCTTGATGTCCCAGCAAGCTACGTCGGCGCCGAACACCGCGAGGCCTTTGGCCAAGGCGTGGCCCAGCGTGCCGCCCGCGCCAGTGACTACCGCCACCTTGCCGGTCAGATCAAAGATCTTCCTGAGTTCTTCGACGGACTTTCTTGGGGTGTCTTCAGCCATTTCTTACCTCCCGATCAGTTCTTATACGTCGATCAGTTCTTGTCGTCGCAGCTCGGCCGGCTCAGGCCTGCTTCGGGGTCCCCAAGATCACCATCATGCTCGCCGGATACTGGGTCTTGTTCTGGATGGAACGGCCTTCATCGCCGGCGATATAGATCGAGTCATGCGCTTCGAGAACAACGTCCACGCCGTCCTTGTCGGTGATGGTGATCTCGCCGTCGATGCAAAAGTAGATAGTGTCGAACGGCCGACTGGGGCTGAAATCAGCTCCGCCGCCGGGCAGGAAGTGCGTGCAACCCAGCGAGAACTGGGTGGTGCCCGTCTGCTCCTGGCCCTGCAACCTGAAGCAGGCGCAGTCATTGTGGGCAGGGGGAAAGTACCGCACTGCATCACTGATCGAAACCTTCTTCATCCCTCACTCCCTACATTCGGCGACCGTGGTCGCTTTGTCGGTAAGTCCTTACTTCTTGGGAGGCAGGCCCAGGATCTGCCGGGCCTCGGTCACGTTGGCCACCGGGCGGTGAAACTCCTTGGCCAACCGCTGCATCTTCTCGACGAACTCGTAGTTGTGCTTGGCGAGCTCGCCCTTGCTCAGGTAGACGTTGTCTTCCATCCCGACCCGAACGTGGCCGCCCATGTTGATGGCCATGGCCGTGATCAGGTCGGCCGTGGGGCCGCAGCCGAACGCGGACCAGGTAGAGCCCTCGGGCAGCGAGTCGACCAGGTGGACCAGGTTCCGCGCATTGCCTTCCATCCCGCCGTGCACGTGCATGCAGCACTGGAAGTGGATAGGGGCTTGGAGGAAGCCGTCTTTCAGGAGCCGCTTGGCGTTCCACACCATGCCGGCGTCGAAGACCTCGACCTCGGGCTTGATGCCGTTCTCGATGTAGGCCGCCCCCAGCTTCTCGAGGAACAGCGGCGGGTTGAGGAACACACCCTTGTAGAAGTTCATGGAGCCGGCGTCGAACGTGCCCATGTCGGGCTTGATCTCGACGTGGGGAGCGATACGCTCCTCGTCGCTGAAACCGAGGCCACCGGAGGAGGTCATGTTGACGATGATGTCGCATCTATCCCGGACAAGGCCGACGGTCTCGCGGAACTTCTCCATGTCCATCGTGGCCTTGCCTTCGTCAGTGCGCACGTGGATGTGGGCGACAGCGGCGCCCGCCTGATAGGCCAGGTAAACCTCTTCGGCGATCTCAGCGGGAGTGGTCGGCAGGTAGGGCGTGTTTTCCTTGGTGGTCATCGCCCCCGTGGTCGCCACCGTGATGATGAGCTTCTCCATATGTCAACCTCCACGTCCCGTTGTCGATACGACCCGGCGATGGGCATGGGGACGCACCACAATGACCCCGGCGGGCGGAACAAAAACGACCCGGAGACCCGGATCACGACTCAACTTTGGAAAGCGAGTTCGCCGATAACTCTACACCATTCCGTTTCCGAACGGACGACAGCTTAGTCGTTTGGGAGAGCGCTCCGTGCCCATACTGTACAGCGGTACCACTCTCCGCTTGGTGGCAATCATCGGCTCATGTGGATAGCCCCTCCAGGGCGTTTCGCTTCGACTATAATACGGCCCGATCGCCGTGGCCGGCCGAAGTGGCGGAATTGGCAGACGCGCTGGACTCAAACTCCAGTGAGGCTCACACCTCGTGCGGGTTCGACCCCCGCCTTCGGCACTTGAATCGTCGCGCTTCGGCGCTCGCTGCTCGCTAGGGGGCGAACCATGCGGGGGGGTGTGAAGGATTTCTTCCGCCAGACGCGAAGATTCGAGTCGCACGAGCTATTGCTACCGTAGATTTCGTTCTGCGACACTGCTACACTTTTTGAATATGGATGAGAAACAAGAAGCAAGAGAACGACGATACGCTGAGTTGGTGGGCGAGAGGCTTAGGCGTCTTCGCCAGGACCGCAGTCTGAGCCTCCAAGAGGTATGCGAGCGGTCCGGGGATTCGTTCGTTGTCTCCACTCTCAGTGCCTACGAGCGCGGCAAGCGCAGCCTCAGCTTGGAACGGCTGTACGAACTCGCCACCATCTACGGGCAGTCGCCCATGTCGATCCTCGATGTCGAGGATGAGCCCGAGTTCCAGCGCACCTTGAGCAAAGGCACTCCTCTCCGCATCCGTCTGGATCTTCTCGACAGGCTGGAGCCCGAGGAGCGCCGTCCGCTCGAGACCTACCTGGCCTTCCTGCGGAAGCTGCGGGGCGACCCCTCTCAGGAATTGCTCACCATCCGCAAGGACGACCTCGCTTACATTTCCGGCCTCTACGGCGTCCGACCGCAGCTCCTCAAGGACTACCTCGAAAAAGAGGGCGTCCTAATCACTCACTGAAGGCCGCCGCCGGGCGCCTACGCGGCCGCGACAGCTCGGAGGGCTTCTTCCAGAAACGACTGCAACCGCGGTAGAGCCTGCTCGACGCTTTCGCTCTTTGTCACCACGTCCACGAGGGCGCTCCCGATGATGACTCCATCGGCGTAGCGGGCCACGGTGCCCGCCTGCACGGCCGTCGACACCCCGAACCCCACCGCCAGGGGCAGCGGGGTGTGCCGCCTGACCCGGCCGACGAACTCGGGCAGATCGGCCCGTAGAGCCGCTCTCGTACCTGTGACCCCGGTAGTGGAGACGCAGTAGATGAACCCGGAGGCCGCGGCGGCGATCCGAGCGAGCCTCGAGTCAGTGCTCGTGGGTGCTGCCAACAGGACCACGTCCACCCCGCGCTCCCGAGCCGTGTGTTGCAGATCGCCCGCTTCTTCGACCGGAACGTCGGGCACCACCACCCCGGCCACACCCTTGCCTGCGCAGTGCGCGAAGAAGCGCGCCGTCCCGTAGGCCAGAATGGTGTTCAGGTAGCTGAGAAGGACCACGGGCACGCCTGATCCGGCCACCTCACCCGCCAGATGCAGCACGTCGGCGGGCCGCGTCCCGGCCCGCAGCGCGGCCTGCGACGCAGCCTGGATGACGGGCCCGTCGGCAAGAGGATCCGAGAACGGCACCCCGATCTCGATGATCCCGGCGCCGCTCTCGGCGTAGACGCGTAGGATGTCTCTGCAGGAGTCGAGGTCCGGATAGCCCCCGACAGCGTAGGGGACCAGCAGCGGGTGAGCGGCCTCCCGGAACGCCTCGGTCAGACGGCTCTCGGAGGCGCTCTCCACCCGCGCGCTCACGGCTTCATGCCCAGCTGGCCGGCGACACTGTACACATCCTTGTCCCCCCGTCCGGACAGACCGAGCACGACCACGTCACTCTCGCGGAAACCGTGGCCTTCCTTCAGCAGAAAGGCGATCGCGTGGGCGCTCTCCAAGGCCGGGATGATGCCCTCGAGCCGGGACAAGGTCTGAAAGGCCGCAAGGGCCTCTTGGTCGGTGGCGGTCGTGTACTCTACCCGCCCCGAGTCTTTGAGAAAGGCGTGCTCCGGACCTACCGAGGGATAGTCCAGACCGGCGGCGACAGAGTGGGCCTCCTGGATCTGGCCATCCTCGTCTTGGAGCACGTAGGAATAGGAGCCGTGTAAGATCCCCGCCCCGCCCCGGGCCAGGGATGCTCCGTGTTTGCCGCTCTCAAGGCCTAGCCCTCCTGCCTCCACGCCTACCATGCGGACATCTGCGTCGTCCACGAAATCGTGGAACAGCCCGATGGCGTTGCTTCCAGCGCCCACACAGGCCACGAGCGCGTGCGGCAACCGTCCCTCCTTCGCCAACACCTGAGACCGGGTCTCCCGGCCGATGACCGCCTGGAAGTCGCGCACCATGGCGGGATAGGGGGCCGGACCCACGACCGAACCGATGATGTAGTGGGTGTCCCCCACGTTGGCCACCCAGTCGCGGATGGCTTCGTTCGTCGCGTCTTTGAGGGTTCCGCTGCCGGAGGTCACCGGCACGACTTCGGCCCCGAGGAACTTCATGCGGAACACGTTGAGCTCCTGCCGGCGGATGTCTTCCTCACCCATATAGACGTGACACTCCAAGCCGAAAAGCGCTGCCACCGTCGCAGTAGCCACACCGTGCTGGCCGGCCCCGGTCTCGGCGATGATCCTCCTCTTGCCCATCCTCGTGGCAAGGAGTATCTGGCCGAGGGTGTTGTTGATCTTGTGGGCTCCGGTGTGGGCCAGGTCTTCCCGCTTGAGGTACACGCGGCATCCCGCACGCTGCGACAAGCGGTCGGCGCGGAACAGGGGCGTGGGGCGCCCGGCATAGTCGGCCAGAAGAGATTGGAGGTCCGCGACGAAGACCGGCTCGTCGCGGTACCTGTCGTAGGCGGCCTCCAGCTCCTCGAGGGCCGACACCAAAGTCTCGGGCACGTAACGGCCCCCATAGGGGCCGAAACGGTGGGCTGTGCTCAAATCGTCGTTCCTTCCCGTTGTTCTTGGGTTGCGGCAAACAGAGAGCGGAGCAGCCCTCCGTCTTTGACCCCGGCCGAGCGCTCCACTCCGCTCGATACGTCCACGCCCCACGCACCCGACGTCTGGAGCGCTCTCCGCACGTTGTGGGGCCCTATACCTCCCGCCACCAAATAGGGCGAATCGCCGGCCGCCTCGCGGGCCAACTCCCAGGGGAAAGTGCTCCCCGTGCCTCCCCAGCGATCTCCTACCCGTGTGTCGAACACCATCAAGTCCGCTCCCTCCCGGGCGGCGACGACTGCTTCCCGCAGCCATTGCCCATCTGCCTCGTCCGCCGGCACCGGGATGGCTCGGATGACCAGCGTCGGCAGCCCCAGGTCGGCAAGCGCCTCGCGCACCAGGGGCGCAGCCGGCCGGGCCCCGTGCAACTGCACCGCATCGAGCCCGACCGCGTCCACCATGTCCGCGATCGCCTCCACCGAGCTGTCGCCGAACACCCCCACCGCCAGCGGCCCGTGAAGAACAGGGCCGTGCAGGACCGACTCGCGCCGGTCGCGCTCTCGGGCGTGCGTCTCCGCGAGGGGCCCCCGGGCCGCGGCGTCCCGCGCCACCAGTACGAGCCGGCGCGCCACGTCGCCCGTCACCCGCCGGGGGCTGGGCGCGAACACAAAGCCGACCGCCCAGGCACCGAGTTCCACGGCCAGGGCGACATCCTGTGGCCGAGTGAGGCCGCATATCTTCACCGGCGACTGGATGTTCACGTCCTCCGCCAGGTATAGACCAGGATCGAACCGATCGAAACGAGCATGAGGCCGAACATCACTACGAACCAGGCGAAATTGTGAAAGGGCATGAAGTCGAAGTTGGTTCCGAACAGCCCCACGATGAATGACAGGGGCATGAAGACCGTAGCCACCACCGTGAGCTGCTTCATAACCCGGTTCAAGCGGTTGGACACGCTCGAGAGGTGGAGGTCCAGCGCCGACGACAGGATGTCGCGGTATGTGTCGAGCAGCTCGATGACCCGCATGATGTCGTCGTGCACATCGCGGAAGTAGACCTCCGCTTCGTGATCCACGTACAGGACCCCATGAGAGCCGAGGCGCTGCATGACGTCGCGCAACGGCGCCACCCGCCGCCGCAGGTCGACCAGGTCTCGTTTGAGGCTGAAGAGCGCTTGGATGGCGGACTCTCCCGTGGTGAGTACGACTTGGTCCTCCAGCGAGTCGATGTGCTCGTCGAGCCGCTCCAGCGCGGGTTGCAGGGTCTCCACCAACCATTCACAGATGTGGTAGGCGATGAAGCTGGCCCCTCGCTCTCGGGAGAACACCTGGCGCCGGACCCGCTCGGCGAGCTCGGAGTATTCGGAGTGTTGAAGATGGCCGACGCTGATGAGCCAATGTGGCCCCAGGAAGAGCCGCAGCTCGTTGAGTCGAGGCAGAAGGGTGTCCTCCCCGCCGGTCTGGGTATCCACGGCAGAGTCGGCGGCAAGCGACGTCCGCCTGGTGGTCTTGCGCACCGTGTTGTCGGCTGAAAACAGCGATATATAGAGATGATCGGAGAACTCTTCCACCCGAGGCCGCTCCGGTCCATCCCGCAGACTGCGGACTCCGACTTCGTCGAGACCCATGTCGTCCAGAGCCTGGACCACGGAGGCGTCGGGGTCGCAGTGGACCCAGGTGACTTCCAGACCGGGCGCGTGCAGCCCGGCGAGGACGTCTGGCAGCGAAGACAGGGCGACCTCCCGCAGCCCGGACGAAGTGAGCACCCGGGCCTTGTGCTCCACTCCGGTCACGGCACAAGCAGGATCGGGAACTCCACGGACCGCATGAGCTGCTCCGCTGTACTGCCCAGGATGAGGTCGTGGAGCACCGAGTGGCCGCGCATGCCCATGATCACCACGTCCGCCGGCTCCTTTGCGAGGGTGGCGGCGGCCGTCTTCGCCGCGCGCCCAGAGACTACCAGGTACTCCGCCTCGAGCCCGAGCGGCCCGAGGTACCCCGACGCCTCCACCTGGGTAGCGTGACCCCTCGACGTGTCGTCATCCACCGTGAGCACCCTGAGGCTGAGACCGGTGCGGGTGGCAAGGTCGGCGGCGAGCTTCAGCGCCCGGTTGGCCGGATTGCTTCCGTCGAACATCACAAGCGCCTTGGCGAGCGGCCGGTACTCAGCCTCTACCAGCAATACAGGCGTAGGAGAACGGCGGGCCACGTTCTCGGCGGTCGACCCCAGAAGGTCCCTCCCCCATCTGGCATGCTCGCCACGTTTGCCCATGACGATGAGGTCATGGGCCCGGCCGGCGTCGGCGATCATCTGGCTCGGAACTCCTTCCTCGGTGCGCGCGTCGACGACCAGGCCGGCCGTGCTCACGAATTCTCGGAGATCGTTCAGTATCCGTTCGCTCTTCGCTCTGAAGCTCTGCATCACGTCGAGAGGCGCAAGGGTGGGCGGGACTTCCACGAACCCGTAGGAATAGTCTACGTACGGCGGCATCTCGACGTAGCGGATGTCGAGCACGTACAGGCCGGTGACCCGTGCGTGATACGCCTTGCCGAGGGCCACTGCCTGCTCCTGGGCCGAGCGTGCGTATACCGACGAGTCGACTGCCACGAGCAAAGATGTGATCATGAGGCCTCCTCTGCGTGCGCCTTGTCACAGGACCGTGGGGCTACGACGAGAGCGGGGTGCGCAAGCACGGATACCGCTGCCGCTGTTGCTTCCCTCAGCAGGCTTTCCCCAACGAGCACCGCGTCTACGCCTGCCGAGGCGAGTTCCTCCAGGTCACCGCGGTCTTTGATGCCGCTCTCAGCGACGAGCAGTCGGCCGGCAGGTACGAGCCCGGCCAACCGCAGACTCGTCTCGAGCGAGACCTCGAACGTGCGGAGGTCGCGGTTGTTGATGCCGATGACCGCTCTCCCCACTTCAATCGCCCGCGCCATCTCCCTATCGTCGTGCACCTCCAACAATACGTCCAAACCGAGGTCCGCGGCCAGAGCACTGAGGGCGCGCAGAGGCGGATCGTCGAGAATGGCGGCGATCAGCAGCACGGCCGAAGCCCCGAAGGCGCGGGCTTCGTGAAGCTGGTAGGCGTCGACTATGAAGTCCTTGCGGAGCAGAGGCAGTCCCGTGCTCGCGGCCGCCTGCCGCAAATCCGCCAGGCTCCCACCGAAGTGGTCGCCCTCGGTGAGCACCGAGACGGCCGCGGCCCCACCTGCCTGGTAGGCCGTGACGAGCGAACCGACGTCCAGATCCGGCAGTATCGCCCCCTTGCTCGGAGAGAATCGCTTCACCTCGGCGATGACCGAGACGCCCGGAGCTTCGAGCGCCTCTGCGAACGAGCGACGAGGGCCCGGAACGCTTACCTTCTTCAGGTCGGCTAGCGGCAGGCTGGCCTTACGCTCGGCCAGACGGCGCCGGACGTCGGGAAGGATGGCGTCCAGATAGGAGCCGCTAGTCACACGCATCCTCCGCCACGGGGTCCCGGTCGCGCGCGAGCCGGTTGGTCACCGCGATCATCTGCTCGAGCACGCCCAGCGCCCGTCCCGAATCGATGGACGTGCGGGCCAGGTCCACCCCTTGGGACAGCGACAGAGCCACGCCGGCGACGTACAGAGTCGCGGCCGCGTTCATCAACACCGCGTCGCGCGGCCCGCCCGAGCCGCCTTGGAGCACTTCGCGGGTGATAGCGGCGTTCGTCCCGGCATCGCCTCCGGCGAGAGCCGCAAGCGGGTGTCGGACAAGGCCGCAGTCCTCGGGCGCCACGCGGAACGGGCGGTGAGCCACACCACGGGTCACTTCGATCACCTTGTTCGCTCCCGTGACTGAGAGCTCGTCCATGCCCAGATCTCCGCAGACCACGAGGGCGTGCTCGCAGCCCATGCGCGCGAGCGAGTCGCCCATCAGATGGAGATGGTGTGGACTGCTCACTCCCATCAGTTGGCGGCGGGCCCCAGCCGGGTTGGCGAGCGGGCCCAGCAGATTGAAGACCGTACGGATGCCGAGAGAGCGCCGCACGCCGGCGACCCTTCCCGCCGCCGGATGGTGCAGCGAGGCGAACATGAAGCCCATCCCCACCTCGTCGATGCAAACGGCGACCTCCCGCGGCCCCAGAGAGATCTGAATGCCAAGCGCCTCCAGCACGTCGGCGGAGCCGCAAGGCGAGCTCGCACCCCGGTTACCATGCTTGGCGATCTTGACCCCCGCCCCCGCCGCGACGAAGGCTGCGGTGGTCGAGATATTGAACGTACCGAGGTAGTCACCCCCGGTGCCCACGACGTCCACGAGCGTGTCTCGGTGGACGCTCTCTACGGCGATGACCGCGCGCCGCATGCCGTCGGCAAGTCCCGCAACCTCGTCGGCGGTCTCCCCTTTGACTCTGAGCCCCATGAGAAAAGCGGCCACCCGCGCGTCGTCGACGTCGCCGCCGGCGATCTCGTCGAGGACCGAGGCCGCCTCCTGACGCGTGAGGTCCTGCTTCTCCGCCAGACGCCGGACGGCGTCGCTCAAACCAAAGGGGTGCGGACCTGGAGGCCCGCTGCAGTCCGGTATGGCCGGCGTGGGAGTGGCCGCCTCCGCAGGGGCCGTCTGCGCAGGCGCCACCATGCCGGCAGTCCGTGCCGGCACGCTCATCGGACGGCCTTCCTGTTGCTGAGGAAGTTCTGGAGCAACTCTTTGCCGACCGCCGTCAGCAGGCTCTCCGGGTGGAACTGCACACCCTCCACATTGAACTCCTTGTGGCGCACTCCCATGATCACCCCGTCCTGGGTCCAGGCGGAACACTCGAGGACGGCCGGCAGGTCGCGGTCGACGACCAGCGAGTGATACCGCGTGGCCACGAACGGCTGAGACAGTCCGGCGTAGATCGTGCGGCGGTCGTGATGGATGAGAGAGGTCTTGCCATGGACAGGCGCATCCCCCCGGATGACCCGTCCGCCGTAGACCTGCCCTATCGACTGGTGGCCCAGGCAGACCCCCAGGACCGGGCACACCCCACCGAGCGCCGCTATGGCCTCCAGGCTCACTCCCGCTTCGTCGGGAGTACACGGTCCCGGCGAGACCACCAGATGGGTGAGCCCGTGCCGACGGATGCCGTCCACCGTCACCTCGTCGTTGCGGAACACATGGATTCTCGTGCCCGATATCTCCGCGAGGTATTGCACCAGGTTGTAGGTGAACGAATCATAGTTGTCTATCACAAGGATGCGGAGGTCGCTCAGACCGGGGGCAGGAAGACCCGCCCCATGCTCCGCCCTGCTGAAGCTCCGATCGATCATCATCTCGCCTACTCCCATTCCTCTTGAGCAGCCGCCAGTTCGATGGCCCTGAACATCGCGCCGGCCTTGTTTTGGGTCTCCCGGAACTCGCTCTCCGGGTCGGAATCGGCGACGATGCCTGCCCCTGCCTGCACGTAGGCCCGTCCGTCACGTACGAGGATGGTGCGGATGTAGATGCAGGAATCGAGGTCGCCGGAGTGACTGAGATAGCCGATGGCCCCGGCGTAGGGCCCGCGGCGCAAGGGCTCGAGCTCATCGATGATTTCCATTGCCCTCACCTTAGGCGCACCCGACACGGTCCCCGCGGGGAAGACAGCGCGCAACGCGTCCATGGCCCCGATCCCGCTCTCCAACTCACCCGACACCGACGACACCATGTGCATCACGTGGCTGTACCGCTCCACGTCCATGAAGGTGTCCACGCGGACCGTCCCCGGCCTGCACACCCGGCCGAGATCGTTTCGGCCCAGATCGACCAGCATGAGGTGCTCTGCCTGTTCCTTTTCGTCCTTGAGCATCTCCTCGGCCAGCCTTGCGTCCTCGGCGGGGGTGGCTCCCCGAGGCCGGGTGCCGGCGATGGGACGGGTCTCGGCGTACCGGCCGGTCACGGTCACCAGTGGTTCCGGGCTGGACCCCACCACCTCGAAGTCGCGGAACGCGATGTAGTACATGTACGGACTGGGGTTCACCGCCCGCAGCCCCCGATATATGGAGAACCCGCTGACCGACGCGGGCACCTCAAACCGCTGAGAGAGCACCACCTGGAACGCGTCGCCGGCGCGGATATACTCTCGGATCCGCTCGACACCGGACAGAAAACGCTCACGCTCGAAGGTCGACCGCACCTCGGGGTCGCGTCCCGCTGGGCCGCGTCCCTCCGTGCCCGCCTCGTCCCGCGAAGTGCGGCCGGCAACCGGAAGCGGCGCCCTCAGCCGGGCCTTGACCTCTCCCAGACGAGCCACGGCGGCCGCATAGCCCGCATCGATATCGGGCTGCTCGTCGGTGAAGATGTTCGTCAAAAGGGTGATGGTGTGCTGCAGGTGGTCGAACACCACGATGACGTCGGTCAGCAAGAAGGCCATGTCGGGCAGCCCCAGATCGTCGGGCGGGGGCGCCGGGAGATGTTCCACGTGGCGCACGCAGTCGTAGCCGAAGTAGCCTACGGCGCCGCCCACGAAAGGCGGCAGGTATTCAAGGGGGGGCACCCGATACTTGGCCAGATGCCGGGCCATGTACGTGAAAGGGTCGCCGCCCTGCGCGGCCAGATCTTCGGCAGCGTCGATGCCTCCGCGGCGGATCGTGACGGTTTCCCCACTCAGCCGGACGCTCTCCCAGGCCTTGACGCCAAGAAAGGAGTAGCGGCCCAGCCGCAGACCCTGCTCGGCGCTCTCCAGCAGGAAGCACCCCGCCGGCTGCCGCAACTTGAGAAAGGCCGAGACCGGCGTCTCGGTGTCGTCCAGGAAGCGGTGGGAGACCGGGATGACGTTATAGCCGGCGCTGAGCCCCCGCGCCTCTTCCAGCGAAGGCGACGTCGCGATGATGCCGGATGTCATGGCCGCCTACCCTTCTCGGTAAGCGAGAAACGGCGGCTTCTCTCCGGTGGGAGAGCTGAGCCATCGGCCGTCGAAGCAGGTGAAGTCTCCTGTGTGGCAGGCGGCACCGGTCTGCTCGACGAGGGCGAGCAACGTGTCGCCGTCGCAGTCGTAGCGCAACTCATGGACCTTCTGGAAATGCCCCGAGGTGGCGCCCTTGTTCCAGTACTCGTTACGCGAGCGGCTGAAGAACCAGGTGGTGCCGGTCTGGAGTGTCCGGCGAAGCGATTCGGCGTTCATGTAGGCCAGCATGAGGACCTCGCCGGTGGTCCACTCCTGCACTATGCACGGCACCAGTCCTTTGGCGTCGAACTTGACCGCCGCAAGAGCCGGCGCGAAATCGGCCGGAACGGTGTCGGCAGTCGGTTCTGGGATGTCGGTCTGCTCTGGCATGTCTCTTCTTTCGTGGTCGCTGTCCTGTCAGACGGCGCGTCACCGCGCCTGAGGCCGGCGGACCGATCGAAGATCAGCCAGCCGCTGGAGTCGCCCCTCGCGTAAGGCGAGGGGCTAGGACCACACCCAATGCCGAGCCGGAGAACTGTCGACATGACCGCTGCGGCACCCGGTCGGGGCCGCACCCGAAGGCTGGGCGGCAGAGCGCCCCGAACTCGCGTATGTCGTGCCGGCGGTCATAGTGCGGGTATGATACACGCTTATGGATAGGAACGCAGAACTCATCTTCACCGGCGACGAGCTGCTGAGAGGCGACATCGTCAACACCAACCAGGCCTACCTTGGCCAGAGGCTGCTCGACCTGGGCATCTTCGCCACGCACGCTGTCTCGGTCTCGGACGATCTGGGCGCCATCGTGGCAGCCATCCGCGACTCGCTCGCCCGCCGCCCGGAAGTACTGGTGCTCTCGGGCGGGCTGGGACCCACCGAGGACGATCTCACCCGGGAGGCCACGGCAGAGGCTCTCGGGATCCCCCTGGAGCATCACCAGGATCTGCTCGAGCAGATCAGGGAGCGCTTCGTCTCCCGAGGCTACGCGATGGGTGAAAGCAACAACAAGCAGGCGCAGTTGCCCCGGGGCGCTACCGCCATCCCCATCTCCGGCACCGCCCCGGGATTCTTCCTTGACCGGGCGGGAACTCTCGTGGTGGCGCTCCCCGGCGTCCCCTGGGAATTGAAGGAGATGTGGGAGAGTACCATCGAGCCGCGGCTTGCCGCCCGGCCGGGATCCGGCGCTGGGCACGCCGTGAGACGCATCAGGGTATTCGGCGTCGGCGAGTCCACGGCCGCCGAGAAGCTCGCGGACCTGCCCTGGCGGGGCTCGGACGTCGAGATCGGCACGCGGGCCAGCCTCGAGGAACTGACGATCATCCTGAGGGGTCCGGCCACACCCGCCGGCAGCAAGCGTCTGGATGAGATCCAGGCCCAGGTCTGCTCGGTCCTCGGCGAACGGGTCCTGGGCGTCGACGGGCCGGGGCTTCCCGAGATCACCGGACGGTTGCTCCTGGCGGCCGGTCTCGCAGTCGCCGTGGCGGAGTCGTGCACCGGCGGTCTGGTGGGCAAACGGCTTACCGACGTCCCCGGCAGTAGCGATTACTTCCTTGGCGGCATCACGGCGTACAGCAACGAGGTCAAGACGAGGGTATTGGGCGTCCCGGCGGAGCTATTGGCGGAGCACGGAGCGGTGAGCGTCGAAGTCGCGGGGGCCATGGCGCAAGGCGTACAACGGCTGCTCTCTTCGGACTGCACCCTCTCCACCACCGGCGTGGCGGGACCCGGCGGGGGGACCGAGGAGAAGCCCGTCGGGCTGGTCTTCATCGGCAGCGTGGTCGATGGAGTGACCGAAGTGGAGCGGCTGCGACTCTTCGGGCGCCGCGATCAGATCCGCGAACGGGCGGCTCTTGCGGCGCTCGACTTGTTGCGCAGGCGGTTAATCCGGCGATCAGCGGGGGTGTAGCGGGCGGCCTTCGCCGGCCGACCGAGTGCGAGCGCCTGCCGGGCCCAGGTCGCCTCCCCTACTTCGCCTTGTTGTAGAAGACGTCCACAACGATCCCGAGTTCAATCTGATCTACAAGCGAGTTCTGCACCCATATGGGTGTGCGGACGCAGTTGTGGCTCGCCGGGTAAGTTGGCACGCTTGCGTAGCCGTGGATGGCGTTCCTGGCCATGAAGTAGCAGGGCGACCAGACCGGCCCCAGGGAGGTCGGCCGCCAGCCCTTGGTCCTCGTCCGGATGCGCCACTCGCCGGTGGGGGTGCCGTACTTGCCCGTGGACACATGTATGGTCATGATTACCTTGTTGTCGACGATCATCATCAACACTTGCCTGGTGAGGTCCACCTCCACCCGCCGCCCACTCTTCATGTGGACAGGCTCCGGAGCCCTAGCCACGAGCAGACGCTGCCAGACCTGGTCGACCACCACGCCGGTGCGCTTTAGCCGCTCGTACTTCTGGAAGGCCAAGACCGCGTCCCGGGTACGGGAGTCATACTTCCCGTCGATCGCGCCGCAGGGGTAATGCAGCCCCGCCAGCCGCGACTCCAGCAGCAGAACCATCGGCCCGCTCGAGCCTCGCGACAGCTTGGGATACGCGCCGACAGGGATCGACCGCCGCAGGAGAAGTGGCGCTCGTCGAAATGGCCCTCGTCGCGACGCGCGCGAGGAAGGCACGCTCGAGCATGGCGGTCAGTTCGTTCTGAGTGAGACTGAGCGAAGGGAAGAGCAAGCCTTCGGAAGGGGCGTCGAACAACCCCACCCGATAGGCGATGGCGACATCGGTGGCATAGGCGGGGCCGATGAGCCCCTTGTCCCTGAATCCGGCCAGTAACTCTTTGATGCGGTATGGGGTGAGTGAATCGCCGACGACGGCCCCTTGCTTCTCCACCGAGTAGCGTAGAGCGGCGACCAGCAGGGCCGCCGCTTCCTGGCGGGAGACAGGCCGGTTGGGCGAGAAGGTCAACGGGGTAGTCCCGTCAATAACCCCCGCTCTGTACAGGGCTCCTATCGCGCCGAACCCCCAGTCCCCCCGTTTGACGTCCACGAAAGCGCTGTATCGGTCGTCGGGGAGTCTGAGGGCGCGAGCCAGGTATACGGCCATCTGCGCGCGGGTGACCCCGTCGGTGGGGGCGAAGGAGGGATCTCCGGGGACGTTGGCGATATGCCGTAGCGCCAGAGCCTGAACCGTCTTCTCGTAACCCCCCTCGGGCTCGATCGTGCCGGCCGGCCGAGCGGGAGCCGTGGCCGCCTGCGCCTGGGCCCCGACGAGCAGGCCGGCCGCCAAGACCATGCCAAAGGCGAAGGGTATGAGCCGCCGGACCCACCTCCGTGCGAAGAACCGCCTCGGTCCGCTTGGGCTAGGCTTCACGGCGCACCGGCTCATGTTTCATGTCTGTCCCCTCGGCGGACTCAGGTGGTTCGACCTTCGCTCGTCCGCCATATTACCGCGGACTCGCCAATGCATGTTGTCACCCATCGACGGGTATGGTCGATGCGAAGTAGACTAGTGAGGAACGTCCTCCGGACATGCGAAAGGTGAGAATATGGATCAACCTAAGGTCTTCCTCTACGCACTTAGCACCTGCGGCCACTGCAGGAACACCAAGAAGTTCCTGGACGCTCACAACGTCACGTATGATTTCGTCGACGTTGACCTTCTTCCTCGCGACGAGATGAGCAAGACGATAGAAGAGGTCCGCAAGGTGAATCCTCAAGTGGCCTTCCCCACTGTGATCATCGGCGACAAAGTGATAGTGGGTTACCGCGAACTCGAGATTCTGGAGGCGTTGGGGCTGTGAGTGCGGCAGACGAACTCTACGAACGGCTCAAGAAGGTCAACGAAGCCAAGGGCTACTACTTCAACAAGAACCGCGAGCTCACCATGGCGCTCCTCGAGGGCCTGCTGACCAACAAGGAGCGCTACGGCTACATGTGTTGCCCCTGCCGCCTGGCGCTGAGGGACCGGGAGGCCGACCGGGACATCATCTGTCCGTGCGACTACCGCGAGCCCGACGTGAAGGAGTACGGGAGCTGCTACTGCAACCTCTACGTTTCGAAGGAATGGAACGAGGGGACGGTGGCCAACGTTCCGGTGCCCGAACGGCGTCCGGTCGAACGCATCCTCTTACTCGCGCTGGCCCGGCGGTGACGCCTGAGTCTCGCCGCCGGGGCGCGATGGGCGAGCGCCCGGGGACGATGCTGGAAGCGCACATAGCGGCGCCATGTGCGCCGTCTGGCACGCTGTGGAACGCCTCCGTAACCTTGTGTTAGCCTGATACCCGGCGGACGAGGGGCCGCCGGGGCCGTCACGCGCCACGCATGGGAGGCAGGATTGGAAGATCTCGCACAATCGAGAGTGCTCATCGCCGAGCTCATGGATGAAGAGATCCTCGCCAAGCTCAAAGCCGCTTGTCAGGTCGACGTCAGATACGGCCTGAGCCATGAGCAACTCCTCGAGATCATTCCCGCGTATCACGGCATCGTGGTACGCAGCGAGACGCTCATCGACCAGAGCCTGCTCGACGCCGCCGTCAACCTTCGCATCGTGGGCCGCGCCGGGTCGGGGCTCGACAATATCGACGTCCCCTACGCCACCCAGAAGGGCGTCATCGTCTGCAACACCCCGGAGAGCAACATCGTCTCGGCCGCCGAGCACACCATGGGCCTCTTACTGGCGAGCACCCGCAACATCCCCTGGGCAGACCGATTCATCAAGAGCGGCAAGTGGGGACGCCAGCAATTCGAAGGTAGCGAGTTATACGCAAAGACTCTCGGGATCATCGGGCTGGGCCGCATCGGCAGCCTCGTCGCGCAGCGCGCCCGGGGCTTCTCGATGCGGGTGATCGCCTACGACCCCTACATCCCCTATTCGAGGTTCAGCAACCTGAACGTGGAGCGGAGGGAAACGCTCGAGGAACTCCTCCGCGAGTCGGACTATGTGACCATCCACACACCTCGCACCAAAGAGACCGTCAACATGATCGGCGACAAGCAGATCGCGATGATGAAGCCGGGCATCCGTCTGGTCAACTGCGCTCGCGGCGGCCTTTTCAACGAGGAGTCCTTGTATCGGGGCTTGAAATCGGGTCACATCGCGTCCCTAGGCGTCGATACCTGGGTACACGAACCGCAGGAGAGCCACCCGCTCTACGAGTTCGACACGGTGGTGGGGACGCCGCACCTGGGCGCGTCGACCCTGGAGGCCTCCAAACGGGTGGGCGAAGAGGTCATCGCGGAGGTCATCAGCGGGCTTCGCGGCCAGATCGTCAAGAACGCGGTCAACATGCCGGCACTCTCGGACGAGACGTTCACCAAACTTCAGGCCTTCCTTCGGCTTGCAGAGCAGATGGGCATCATGTACCGGCAGATCCGGCGGGAGAGCGTCAAGCGGGTCGAGACCATCTTCGCCGGCAAGGAGATTGACGATGCCGAAGATGCGCGCATCCTCTCCCTGCTTGCTCTGAAGGGCATACTCGAGGGCATCATGGCCTCCGGTACGGTCAATTTCGTCAACGCCGGCCTGCTGGCCCAGCAGACAGGCATCCAGGTACGCGAAACGATCTCTCTCGAGAGTGGCGACTACCGTAACCTGATACGGCTCATCGTGACCGAGGGAGAGGACCAGACGTTCGAGATAGCGG
This sequence comes from uncultured Actinomycetota bacterium, assembly GCA_963843455.1. GTDB lineage: Bacteria > Actinomycetota > Thermoleophilia > RBG-16-64-13 > RBG-16-64-13 > CAIQPS01. The sequence continues at coordinate 246,003 of CAWJKE010000007.1, read as the reverse complement.
GCACCGTGCTGGAACACAAGCATCCCCGGATCGTGCAGATAGGGGAGTTTCCCATCGTGTTCGTGCCCGAAGGCAAGATCGCCTACGTTCCGCACGAGAACGTCCCCGGGGTCATCGGGCGAGTGGGTACGATCATGGGCGAGTACGGCGTGAATATCTCCCGCATGGTGACGTCGAGCGGCGACAACAACGTCTGCTGCGATTCGATCATGATCCTGGGGCTCGACAACGACGTCCCGCAAGAGGCGATAGACCGGTGCCTCGAGATGGACGAGATCTACGAGATGAAGATCATCGATTTCTGACCACCCGTCAGCCCCAGGCGCGAGACCTCATTTCTCGACAGCCTCTGGAACAGAGAGGCCCGAAGTGATTAGAATGGCTCTGCCTCCCGAGGCGGTCGCCGCCTGGGACGCGCGCGCCGGGAGAAAGGATGAAAGGAGGGGCCACCGAGCATCGTTCGGCGTTTGATGACGCTTGTTGTGATCCTTTGGCGTAGTCCATTACCAGAAGTGTGAGGTGCAGTCCGCAATGCCCACATCCCGATCACGTCGCGTTCTCCTCTGTGGTGCACTCGTGCTCATGATCGTCGCCGTTGGCCTGTTTGCCGCCGCCTGCGGCAGCACGACCACGACGACGACTGCTGCGCCCGCCACCACGGGGACGACAGCCGCGCCAGCCACGACGACCACGGCCGCTTCCGCCGAGACAACCACCAGTGTGGCTGCCAGCAAGCCCTTCACTTTCGGCATGCTCCTCGTGGGTCCCTACAACGACCACGGTTGGAGCCAGGCCAACTACGAAGGCGGCACCTACGTCGAATCCAAGCTCCCCGGAGCGAAGATGATCTACGTCGACAAGGCCAACACCTCCGACCGTCCCGGCACCACCCCCGATCAACTCGCCGAGGACCTGGTCAACCAGGGCGCCCAGATGATCTTCTTCACGTCTGACGACATGAAAGACGGCGCCGTCGCGTTCGCCAAGGCCCACCCAGAGATCCCTGTGTTGTTCACTTCCGGTGACTCGGCGTGGAAGGACGGCAAGGACTACCAGAATCTGCCGAACCTCAGCGACGTCATGGGTCAGATGGAATACGGCAAGATGATCGCCGGCGCCGCCGCCGCTCTCACCACCCAGACCGGCAAGATCGGCTACCTCGGCCCGCTGATCAATGACGAGACTCGCCGTCTGGCTTCCTCGGTATATCTGGGCGCGTTGTACGAGTGGACCCAGGTGCTCAAGAAGGACCCGGCCGACCTGAAGTTCACTGTCAACTGGATCGGCTTCTGGTTCAACATCCCGGGCGTCACCTCCGACCCCACCCAGGTCGCCGACAACTTCTACAACTCCGGATATGACGTCGTCGTGTCTGGCATCGACACCACCGAGGCCTTGGTAGAAGCGGGCAAACTTTCTGCCTCCGGCAAGAAGGTCTGGGCTATCCCCTACGACTCCCCCGGCGCGCTGGACGAAGCGCCGACGGTAGCCCTCGGGGTTCCCTACTTCAACTGGGGACCGGCCTACCTCAAAGCCGTCACCTCCGCCAGCCAGGGCCAGTGGACAAGCTTCTGGGATTGGAACGCTCCCGATTGGGCCGACATCAACAACCTCGATACTTCGGCCGTGGGCTTCAAGAAGGGCGAAGGCCTCTCCGCCGATGCTTCGGCCAAGGTCGACGAGTTCATCAAAGCGCTGGCCGGCGGTCTGAACCTCTGGAAGGGCCCCCTGAACCTTCAGGACGGCACTGTTTATCTGAAGGACGGCGAAGCCGCCACTCCGCAGCAGATCTGGTACCTGCCCCAGCTCCTGCAGGGCATGGAAGGCCAGAGCGTATCCAAGTAGAGTTTGACTCCTAGTCACAGAAAGCATCCAGGAAAGGGGAGACCGGGACGGTCTCCCCTTTCTGGTTCTATCGGAGACTGCCGAACGGGACCGGGCCGGAGCTAGCGTGGAAGTACAAGTCAGAGATATCCGCAAGTATTTCGGCCCGGTCAAGGCCAACGACGGCATCACCCTCTCCGTGCCCGCGGGCACCATCCAGGGCATCCTCGGCGAGAACGGGGCCGGCAAGAGCACTCTGATGAAGATCCTTTCCGGCTTCCAGCCGGCGGATGGCGGAGAGATAAGGCTTGACGGCAAGGTCGTCGGCATGCGTTCCCCGGCCGACGCCATCCACCACGGCGTCGGCATGCTCCACCAGGACCCCTTGGACTTTCCGCCCATGCGCGTTGTCGACAACCTGCTTATCGGCGCCCCGGGACGGCTCATCCCCCGACGCGCGGAGGCAGCCAGGTCGGTCGCCGAACTGGGCGCGTCGCTGGGCTTGTCCGTCGACCTCAAGGCCGACGTCGAGTCCCTCAGCGTGGGTGAGCGGCAGCAACTCGAGCTCCTCCGCCTCTTGTGGCTGGGAGCGCGCGTGCTCATCCTCGACGAGCCCACGACGGGCATCAGTGCCGTCCAGCGCGAGCAACTCTTCGACACGCTCCGCCGCCTGGCGGACCAAGGCAAGACGGTCCTCTTCGTGTCACACAAGCTCGAGGAGGTACAGGAGCTGTGCACCCGCGTCGCTGTGCTCAGACAGGGCCGGCTCATCGGAGAGGCTCTGCCTCCATTCCGGGTCGACCGTCTGGTCTCGATGATGTTCGAGCGCGAGGTGTCCCCTGGGGAGCGGATGTCCTGCACTCCCGGAGACAGGCCTTTTCCGTCTGGCGGGCATGAGCGCCGAGCATGGCCGCGTCAAGCTCGACCCGGTCGACCTCGACGTCCGGCGAGGCGAGACCATCGGGTTGGCGGGGATGGAGGGCAGCGGGCAGAGCCTGTTCCTGCGCGCCTGCGCGGGACTCGCACCCACGACCGACGGCCGGGTCTATCTTGAGGACGCCGACCTGGCCGGCAAGAACTACCACCAGTTCAAGAAGAAGGGGATAGCCTACGTACCTGCCTCCAGGTTGGAGGATGGCCTCATCCCCGGCCTCTCGCTCACCGAACATTTCCTCCTGACCCAGCGGAAGCCAGGCCTGTTCATCGACCGGGAGAGCGGACGCCGCTTGGCAAAGGAGCGAATAGCCGAGTACAACATCAAGGGGACGCCGGCCAGCCCGGTGGAGTCACTCTCCGGTGGCAACCAGCAACGGGCGCTGCTGGCCCTGGTCAGACCGGGCGCCAAGGTCATGCTGCTGGAGCAGCCCACGCGCGGGCTGGATATCGAATCGGTGGTCTATCTCTGGACCAAGCTCAAGGAGCGCTGCAGCCAGGGCGGAGCTATCATCTTCACGTCGAGCGACCTCGACGAACTGCTCCGCTATAGCGATCGGATCCTCGTGTTCTTTGCCGGCAGGGTCTCCGGACCGCTTGAGGCGACCAGCACGAGCGTCGACCAACTGGGGCACCTCATAGGCGGCCGTGGTGTGGCGGCCGACCAGGAAGAGGATGGCTCGGCGGGAGGCCCGGATGTCTGAGAAACGCGGCCGTTCACCCGAGAGAGGTGGATCGACATAGGGCTCCAGATAGGCGCCCTGGTGCTGGCCCTGGTCTTCACCACCATCATCCTTCTGGCCGCCGGCGCTCCCCCGCTCGCCGCTTACAAGGAGATCATCACGGGCGCCTTTGGGTCGGTCACCGGCTTCTCCAACGTACTCGTGGCCTGGGTGCCGCTGCTGCTCGCCGCGTCGGGCGTGCTGGTGACGTTTGCCGCCGGTCTGTGGAACATCGGGGTGGAGGGGCAGATCGTGTTCGGGGCGGTGCTCACTACCTGGGCGCTCCGGCTCCTGCAGGACGCGGGCCTCTCCCCCGCGCTCATCATCCTCGTGGCCATCCTCGCCGGCATGGTAGGGGGCGCCCTGTGGGCCGGCCTCGCCGGAGTCCTCAAGACCTTCGGGGGAGTGAACGAGATCTTCGGAGGGCTGGGCCTGAACTACGTCGCCGCCGCGCTGACACTCTGGCTGATCTTCGGTCCGTGGAAGCGCCCGGGCATCGGATCCATGAGCGGGACCGAGCCCTTCCCGGACAGCCTGGCCCTGCCGACTATCGCCGGCCTGCGCCTCAGTCCCTGGTCGCTGGGCCTGGGCATCCTGGCGGTCATCGTGGTGTACATCCTGCTGGAAAGGACCTATTTCGGGCTCAAGCTCAAGGCGACCGGGGCCGGCAACCGGGCCGCGTTCCTGCTCGGTGTGCCCACGTGGCAGTACGGGATGCTTGCGTTCCTTGTATGCGGGGCATTTGCCGGGCTGGCGGGAGCCGTGCAGGTGACCGCTGTCTACCACCGGTTGATCCCGTCCATTTCCAGCGGGTATGGCTATCTGGGGCTGATGATCGGCATGCTCATCCTCTATCGAGCGATATGGGTGGCTCCGGTCGCCCTGTTCTTTGCGGCGCTCAACATCGGCAGCATCCAGCTCCCTATCGTGCTCAAGCTGGACTCGACCCTGTCGGGGGTACTCCAGGGCGCGCTCGTCCTCTTCGTCATCTTGGTCGAGGGGGCACGCCAACGCTATCGTCACCGGTCGCGCGTCCGGATAGGAAGTAGTTGATGGACGGCCCGACCATCCTCGTGGGCCTGGCCGGCGTGCTCGCGACCGCTGCGCCTATCGTGGTAGCCGCCATCGGCGAGACGTTCGCCGAGCGGTCCGGGGTCATCAACCTGTCGGTCAACGGCTCCATCCTGCTCTCGGCCATGGGCAGCTTCGCGGTGGCGGTGACCACCGGCAGCCTGGTGCTCGGTTTCATCACAGGGGCGGCGATCGGAGCGGCGGTGGCCCTCATCGTGGCGTTCGGCAGCATCACGCTGCGACAGTCGCAGGTGGCGATCGGCTTCGTCCTCACGCTCTTCTGCCGAGACCTCGCGTACTTCCTCGGCAACCCGTTCATGGGAGAAAAGGGACCGAGGCTGGCCGTGCATCCGATCCCGGGCCTGGAGAACGTCCCCGTGCTCGGCACGCTGTTCTTCAAGCATGACGTCATGACCTACTTCAGCTTCGTCCTGATCATCGTGGCCTGGTGGTGGATCTTCCGCACCCGGCCGGGGCTCACCCTGCGGGCGGTGGGCGAACGCCCGGCAGCGGCGTTCGCCCGAGGAGCTCAGGTCAACGCGCTCCGGTACGTCTACACGGTGCTCGGCGGGGCTCTGGTGGGGCTGGCCGGTCCGATGTTCTCCCTCAGCGTGAAGGCCGGCTGGAAAGGCACCATCTCCGGTCTGGACGGTCTGGGCTGGATCGTACTCGCCATCGTCATCTTCGGCGCCTGGAACCCGGTGCGGGTGGCCCTGGGCGCGTACCTGTTCGGTTTGTTGCAGTGGCTCAGCGTGGTCTTGCAGCCCAGCCTTCAGGGGATCCCCTCCCAAGTGCTCCAGGTGGCCCCATTCCCGCTCATGATCCTCACCCTCTTGCTGGTGAACATCGGCAACGCCGAGTGGGTTGAGCGGGTGCTAGCGTCCCTGCCTGAGCAGTCCCGTAGGCGCGTCGCGCGTGTCCTTCGCTCGCTGCGCGTGGTTCAGCCGCGAAGCCTGGGAGTCCCCTTCGAACCGGACTGAGCGGTTTTAGCCATATGTATATGGGGTAGCCGCTAATAACGGCCATGTGGACACACGCCAGAGGGTGGTCCGCTGGTATGCTACCTCAACGGAATTGCCGCAAGCGGCGGTCCGGATCAGAGTGACTGCGACAGGGGTGGCGCGCGAACTTATGAGAAGTATGTCCATGTTCTGGGGTTGCACTATCCCTGCTCGCGGAGACGCCGGCCGTCACAGCGCACCAGCCGGCGGTTGCCATACACGAGGTTCATGGAGAACGTAAAGAACATCGAGAGCGCTCCTGTCACCTGGGGATTGCCCGCGCCGCAGGGCCTCTACGACCCCCGCAACGAGAAGGACTCGTGCGGGGTCGGTTTCGTCTGTGACGTAGGCGGCAAAGCCTCTCACTCCATCGTGGAGCGTGGTATCGAGGTGCTCAACCACCTGCTGCATCGTGGCGCCGCCGGCGCGGACGCGGGCACCGGTGACGGAGCGGGCATTCTCGTTCAGATTCCGCATCGCTTCTTCGAGGACGAATGCCGCTCGCTCGGGTTCTCGCTGCCGCAAGTCGGCTGCTACGGGGTGGCCATGTTGTTCATGCCTCTGGATCCCGAGACCTACATGGTCTGTCAGGCGGTCGTGGACAAGGCCCTCGCGGGCGAGGGTCTGGGCGTCCTCGGCTGGCGCGAGGTGCCGATCGAGCCGGCCGCTCTGGGCGAGGCGGCCCGGGCGACCCGTCCGGCGGTCTGGCAGTGCTTCACCGATTCGGCCGGACTGAGCGAAGAGGCGCTCGAGCGCAAGCTCTACGTCGCCCGCAGGCAGTGCGAGAGAGCGGTGACCGAGAGACTGGGCGCCGACGCTCGCTTCTACATTCCCAGCTTCTCGTGCCACACCGTGGTCTACAAAGGCCTCATGATGGCAACCGAGATCCCGGCGTTCTACCTGGACGTCAACCAGCCCCTGTTCGAGAGCGCCTTGGCCGTTGTCCACCAGCGCTATAGCACCAACACATTCCCCTCCTGGGAACTCGCTCAGCCGTTTCGCTACCTGGCGCACAACGGCGAGATCAACACCCTGCGCGGCAACCTCAACTGGATCCGATCGCGGCAGTCGGAGCTGGAATCCGACCTGTTCGGCACCGATCTCAAGAAGTTGCTGCCGATCATCGACGAGCGCGGCAGCGACTCCGCCTGTCTCGACAACGTGCTCGAGTTGCTCACCACCGGCGGCCGGGACCTCCAGCATGCCCTGCTCATGCTCGTCCCCCAGGCGTGGGGGGCGAAGTACCCCATGGGACCCGACCTACGCGGGTTCTTCGAGTTTCACGCGGGTCTGATGGAGCCCTGGGACGGCCCCGCCGCGCTGGCCTTCAGCGACGGCCATGTGGTCGGGGCCCTGCTCGACCGCAACGGCCTGCGGCCCGCGCGCTACACCATCACCAAGGACGGGTTCATGGTGCTCGCCTCCGAGGCGGGGGTGCTCGACTTCCCGCCCGAGCAAGTGCAGGAGAAAGGCGCCCTCAGGCCCGGGCAGATGATCCTGGTCGACCTGGCGGGACGCCGGGTGTGGAAAGACGTGGAGATCAAGACCAGGCTTGCGCGGCGCCAGCCCTACCGCCGCTGGGTGGAGGAGAACAAGATCTCCATTCATGGTTTCTTCGGCGCAGTCGCGCCGCCCACGCCCGAGACCGGCAGCCTGCTCCGCCGCCAGAAGTACTTCGGGTATACCCGCGAGGACATCAAGCTCATACTCGACCCCATGGCGGTCACCGGTAACGAGCCGGTAGGCTCCATGGGAGCCGACGAGCCGCTGGCGGTCCTCTCCGAACAGCCGCAACTCCTCTACTGGTACTTCAAGCAGCTCTTCGCACAGGTGACCAACCCGGCCATCGACTCCATTCGCGAGGAGTTGGTCATGTCGCTCATGACCTTCCTGGGCAACCGCGCCGACATCCTTGCCGAGGGCCCCCACCAGGCGCGGCTTATCAAGCTGAACCACCCGATACTCTCCAACGAGGACTTGGCCCGCATCCGCAGCCTCAACATCCCCGACTTCGCCTGCCGCACCCTGCCCATCGGCTTTCCTGCCGACGGCGACGGCGACGATCTCGCGGCCGCCCTCGACGGTGTGTGCAGGCAGGCACAGGCGGCAGTGACCCGAGGGGAGCGCATGCTCATCTTGAGCGACCGTGACCTGCCCGAAGGCACCATGGCCATCCCGGCTCTGCTCGCAGTGTCGGCGGTGAACCGCTGCCTGCTGAGCTCCTCGCGACGCACGTCGGCAAGCCTGATCGTCGAAACGGGCGAAGCCCGCGAGGTCATGCACATCGCCCTGATGCTCGGCTATGGGGCCTCGGCCATCAACCCATACCTGGCCTTCGAAAGCGTTGCCGACCTGGCTCTGCGGAACCGCTTGAGCAAAGACGTGGGCGTCGCCAAAGCCGTTGAGAGCTATATCAAGGCCCTCTGTAAGGGCCTGCTCAAGACCATGTCGAAGATGGGCATCTCCACGCTGCGCAGCTACCGCAGCGCCCAGGTGTTCGAAGTGGTGGGCCTGAATCACGACGTCGTCAACCGGTACTTCGGCGGCACCGCGTCACGCATCGAAGGCATCGGCCTCGACGAGATCGCCGCCGAAGCGCGGGGCGCGCTACCAGGCGGCCAACGAGGATGAGTGCATCGCTGCCAAGGTCCTCGAGATCGGCGGGCATTACAGTTATCGCAAGGACGGCGAGCGCCACCTGTGGAGCCCCGAGGCCATCGACTACATCCAACGCGCCTCGCGCGCCAACGACTACAGTCTCTACCGGCGATACGCCGCGCTGATCAACGACCAGGAACGGGCGCAGAGCACCCTGCGGGGCCTGCTGCGGTTCAAGACCGTCCCGCCGGTGCCGCTCGACGAGGTCGAGTCCGAGACCGAGATCGTCAAAAGGTTCGTCAGCGGGGCCATGTCCTTCGGCTCCATCAGCCAGGAGGCCCACGAAGCCCTGGCCATCGCCATGAACCGCCTGGGCGGCATGAGCAACAGCGGCGAGGGCGGCGAAGACCCCGAGCGCTACCTGGCCATGGACAACGGCGACAGCAAGTGCAGTGCCATCAAACAGATTGCGAGCGGCCGGTTCGGCGTCACCGCGGAGTACCTGGTCAACGCCCGCGACCTGCAGATCAAGATCGCCCAGGGCGCCAAGCCCGGCGAGGGCGGGCAGCTTCCGGGTTCCAAAGTGTACCCTTGGATAGCGCGGACACGGCACTCCACCCCGTATGTGAGCCTGATCTCGCCGCCACCCCACCACGACATCTACTCCATCGAGGACATCAAGCAGCTCATCTACGACCTGCGCTGCGCCAATCCCGCTGCCCGGGTGTCGGTCAAGCTGGTGTCGGAGGTGGGCGTGGGCACCGTGGCCGCGGGCGTGGTGAAGGCCCAGGCCGATGTGGTGCTCATCAGCGGCTATGACGGCGGCACGGGTGCCGCTCCCCTCTCGTCGGTACGTCACGCCGGTGCGCCCTGGGAACTCGGCCTAGCCGAGACCCAGCAGACGCTGGTGCTCAACGGCCTCCGCAGCCGCGTGCGCCTACAGGTGGACGGCCAGCTCAAGACCGGGCGCGACGTGGTCATAGGTGCCATGCTCGGCGCGGAGGAGTTCGGGTTCGCCACCACGCTCCTCGTGGTACTCGGTTGCGTCATGATGCGCGCCTGCCACAAGAACACCTGTCCGGCCGGGGTCGCGACCCAGGATCCTGAGCTGCGGGCCCTCTTCGGCGGTAAGCCCGACTACGTGGTGAACTACCTCACCATGGTGGCGCGCGAAGCACGTGAGCATATGGCCCAGCTCGGCATCCGGAGCGTGGACGAACTCGTCGGACGCTCCGACCTGCTCGAAGTCAACGACGCCGTCACTTTCTGGAAGGCCAAGGGGCTGGATCTCTCCAAGATCCTCTACCGGCCGGAAGCTGCGCCCCACGACGTGCGCAATACCGAGCAGCAGAAGCATGACCTGGACAAGGCCTACGACAACGAGATCCTCCCGCTCGTGGCCGCCGGGCTCGAAACCCAGAAACCGGTGACGGTATCGTTGCCCATCCGCAACGTCCACCGCACGGTCGGCACCATGGTCTCGGGTGAGGTCGCCCGCCGCTACGGCAGCCAAGGCCTGCCCGAAGACACCATCAACCTGCACTTCCAGGGCTCGGCCGGTCAGAGCCTGGCCGCTTTCGCCTCTCCGGGCATGACCTTCGTACTCGAAGGCGAGGCCAACGACTACCTGGGCAAGGGCCTGTCGGGCGGCAAGATCGTGGTCAAGCCGCAGCCGGGCTCCGATTTTGACCCGGCCGACAACATCATAGTCGGCAACGTGGCGCTCTACGGAGCGACCTCGGGTGAAGTCTATATCTGCGGCCGCGCCGGAGAGCGTTTCGCCATCCGCAACAGCGGGGTGACCGCTGTGGTCGAGGGCATCGGCGACCATGGCTGCGAGTACATGACCGGCGGGCGCATAGCGGTGCTCGGACTCACCGGGGTCAACTTCGCGGCCGGAATGAGCGGCGGTATCGCCTACGTTTTGGACGAGACCGGGCTGTTCGACGATCGCTGCAATCTGGACATGGTCGACCTGGAACTGGTCACCGACCCGAACGACCAGCTCGAGTTGAAGACCATGATCGAGCGCCACGTGATGCACACAGGCAGCGAGCGCGGCCGACAGATCCTCGAGACCTGGGAAGCTCACCTGCCCTACTTCGTGAAGGTCTTCCCCATGGACTACAAGCGCGCGCTCGGAAGATTGAGCCAGGAAGACGCAGCCGTCGAGCGCGAACTGGCGGTGAACGACTAGCCATGGCGCGGGCACGCGAATTCCTCGATCAACCCCGCCAGGACGTGAGCTACCGGCCGGTCTTGGAACGGCTCAAGGACTCTCGCTGGGTCGATGTACCACTCACCGACAGCGAGATCCACGAGCAAGCATCACGCTGCATGGACTGCGGCACCCCTTTCTGTCACGGGTCGAGCACGGGCTGCCCCCTCGGCAACATCATTCCCGAGTTCAATGAAGCCGTGTACAACGGTCACTGGAAAGAGGCGCTCGACCTCCTCCTCGCCACCGACGTCTTTCCTGAGTTCACCGGGCGCATCTGCCCAGCTCCCTGCGAGGGCGCTTGTGTGCTGGGCCTCATCCGCCCGGCGGTGAACATCTGCAAGATCGAGCTGGCCATTATCGAGCAGGGCTTCCGCCTCGGTTACGTCACGGCGCAGCCGTGCCGAGTGCGCCGGGCCGAGCGAGTAGCTGTGGTGGGTTCAGGTCCCGCGGGGATGGCCACCGCCCAGGTACTCAACCGCGCGGGCTACAACCTGACTGTCTACGAGAAGGACGCCAAACCGGGCGGACTGCTGCGCTACGGCATACCCGACTTCAAACTGGAGAAACGGGTGGTCGACCAGAGGATCGACCTCATGGCCCGCGAAGGCGTGCAGTTCCAGTGCGGCGTGAACGTCGGCGACGACATCTCCTACAAGTACCTGAGCGACCGTTACGAGGCCATCGTGCTGGCCGGCGGCGCAGGCGTGCCCCGCGACCTGGCCGTGCCGGGGCGAGAACTGGGCGGCATTCACTTCGCCATGGACTTCCTCACCCAGCAAAACCGGCTGGTCGGCGGCGAGCCGCTCGGCTGTGAAGAGCGCATCAGCGCCGCGGGCAAGAACGTCGTGGTCATAGGCGGCGGCGACACCGGCTCCGACTGCATCGGCACGGCCCGCCGCCAGGGCGCGGCGGCTGTGGTCCAGCTAGAGATCCTGCCCGAGCCGCCGGCCACCCGCTCGGAATCGACCCCCTGGCCGCAGTGGCCCCTCATGCTGCGCGAATCGAGCAGCCACAAAGAGGGCGCCGTCCGGCGCTGGAGCGTCGATACCACCGGCTTCAGCGGCGAGGACGGCGTGGTCAAGCAGGTACAGTGTGTAGAGGTAGAGTGGGCCTACGACGAGGCGGCGGGGCAGGTTTGCCCGCGCAGAGTCGAGGGCTCGGACTTCTCAGTCGATGCCGAGCTTGTGCTCATCGCAATGGGCTTCGTAGCTCCCGGCCGTATCGGGCTGGTCGAGGCCCTCGACATCGCCAAGGATCCCCGCGGCTTCATCGCCCGAGACGAGCGTCACATGACGAGCGCCGAGGGTGTGTTTGTGACCGGCGACATGCGCAGTGGTGCATCGCTGGTCGTGCGTGCTATCGGTGACGGCATGCAAACGGCACGTAAGGTAATGGACCATTTTGAAAGGAGCAACGAGTGGCAGAAAAGTTGACTAGCAAGGATGTCCTCAAGATAGTCGAGGACAAGCAGATCAAGTTCATCCGGTTGTGGTTCACGGACGTGCTTGGCACCCTCAAGAGCTTCGCCATAACCCCGGCCGAGCTCGAGGGCGCTTTCGAGGAGGGCATGGGCTTCGACGGGTCGTCCATCGACGGCTTCGCCCGCATCCAGGAATCCGACATGGTGGCCTACCCGGATCCCAGCACCTTCACCCTGCTCCCCTGGCGCGCAGGCGCCGGTGGCACCGCCCGCATGTTCTGCGATATCAAGCAGCCCAACGGCGAGCCCTTCGAGGGCGACCCCCGGTACGTGCTGCGCAAAGTCGTGGCTCGGGCCGAAGCCCTGGGCTACACCATGTACGTGGGTCCCGAACTCGAGTTCTTCTACTTCAAGGACAGCTGCGGCACCGAAGTGCTCGACCTAGGCGGCTACTTCGACCTCACCACCTTGGACGCCGGTAGCGACCTGCGCCGCGACACGGTCAACGCTCTGCACGCGATGGGCATCCAGGTGGAGTACTCCCACCACGAAGTGGCTCCGTCGCAGCACGAGATCGACCTGCGCTACAAAGACGTGGTCACCATGGCCGACCAGGTCATGACCTACCGCCTGACCGTCAAAGAGATCGCTGCCGCCCACGGCGTCTACGCAACCTTCATGCCCAAACCCATCTTCGGCGAGAACGGCTCTGGGATGCACGTGCATCAGTCGCTGTTCAAGGGCAGCAACAACGCGTTCTTCGATGGTACCGACGAGACCAACCTCTCCGAGGTCGGCAAGGCGTACATCGCCGGCCTCCTCGCGCACATCAAAGAGATCGCCCTGGTCACCAACCAGTGGGTCAACTCTTACAAGCGCCTGGTCCCGGGCTACGAAGCGCCCGTGTACATCTGCTGGTCGCGCCGCAACCGCTCCGCGATGGTCCGCGTGCCGCTCTACAAACCCGGCAAAGAGAACGCCACCCGCGTGGAACTGCGTAACCCCGACCCCTCGTGCAACCCATACCTTGCCTTCGCTGCCATGCTGGCCGCCGGCCTGGACGGCATCGAGAAGGGCATGAAGCTGCCCCCCGAAGCGAGCAATAACATCTATGAGATGACCGAAACCGAGCGCGTCGAGGCCGGCATCGACTCCCTGCCCGAAGACCTCCACGATGCTATCCAGGAGTTCGAGAAGTCGAGCTTCGTGCGCGAGGCCCTCGGCGATCACGTGTGCGACTTTCTTGTGCGGAACAAGTTGGAAGAGTGGGACGAGTACAAGACCCTCGTCACTCCCTACGAACTCTCGCGCTACCTTTCCATCCTCTAAGGCTGCTGAGAAGTGACGACTCGCCGCAGTAACGTGATGGGTACGCGCGAGAGACGGACGCAGGGAACGTGAATAGCAGCGCTATTCACGCGACCGAGAACACACTATCGCGCCGCCCAGCGTGTTCCGGCGGCCGGGGCTTCGCTTTGAAGTAGCCTCCTGAACAGACAGCGCCACCCTGCTGTGTGCCCGGCGGTCGAAAGGCCGCCGGGCTTCGTTTTGTTACTGCCTGCTCGGTCGCGCCGGGCCCATATGTCCGCTCCGGCTCAGTTTCACGACTCCTCCCACAGACACATGCGCTCGCTGCCCATGCCCCAACGTAGGAATGCGCTCCCGGCCTTCGGCCCCTGGATGGGGTCGGTGACGGAGACCTCGGCGCTCCCCGCTACGGCTGCGCGCCGCGGACGCGACTATTCCGTCCCGTCACGAGTCACGATTCCCGAAAGCCTTCTTTCCACACCTCGCGTCGACTGCACGGGGTGACGAGCACGAGCCCTCCACCGAGTCCGAGAGATCTGTCGTATCAGCCGCCGGCGCCACGCAAGTGATTCCTGGGATGTGAGCAGCCGAGGCACCAGTTCTCGTTGTCGGTCCTCCCAGTCGGCAAAAGTCAGACCTCCATACTCAGTCAGCAGGGCCTCATAGGCTTGAGGGATAACTTTGCTGTCAGCATTCAGTCCTCGAACCAGCCCAAGCCCCGAGGGCGGCGCATTCACGAGGCAGACCTCCAAATCAGGTCTGTGTTGGTCAAGGACCAGCAGCAACTTCCACACGTCGCCCATCCACGTTTCCGATATCGGCTCCCGCGCGGCTGCCCCCATATCCGAAGGAAGGAGATCATGGATCACGACCAGAGTGTGCTCGTCCGAGTACTGTTCGACGTTCATGAAGTCGCGCAAGACATACTCGAACAGGTGCATGCCATCTAGGAACGCCATGTCTATAGGGGTACCACCAAAGAATTGTTGGGCTTTCCCGCTCCCGAAGAACGCGTCGCTGGTGGTTCGCTCTATGCGGTACCTTTCTTCGATTTCGGCGGGAACCTGAGGGTTCGGATCAACGCCGACGGAAAGGGTCCGACGGCTCGAGAGTTGAAGCGAGCGGCCTCTATTGACTCCCAGTTCGAGATAGGTGTGCGGTCTTTCCAGTCGGTGCAGGGCGGCCAGGACCGTAAGGTAGTACGGCATCTGGAGCAGTTCGGAATAGGTCTGCATTCGCACTCCGCTAGTATCCGAGTCTTTCGGCTGTCAAATCGGCTACCCGCACAACGCCTTCTTTTCGGCCCGTTTATTGATGATACAGGCTCTCATCAGGGTGCGCTGAGCAGCGAGTCAGGGTACTATCGAGGATGGATTGGCGTACCGCTCCGCAACCGGCTACAAGGAGGCTCGGTGGACTATCGGATGACCACTACCGCTCTTACCATCCCCGGCTATCGGGTGGTGCACAACCTCGGTGTCGTGCGCGGCGTGACCGTGCGGGCCCGCTGGATCGGCAGCCAGATAACCGCGTCGTTGCGGACGCTCGGTGGCGGGCAGATCCCTGAGTACATCAAACTCTGCGAGCAGACCCGGGCGGAGGCCTTCGATTGGATGGCGCAGCATGCCGACCAGATGGGCGCCAACGCGATTATCGCCATCAAGTACGACGCGACGGAGCTCGGCAACAATATGACCGAGGTGCTGGCCTACGGCACCGCCGTAATAGTCGAGCCGGAGTAAGCGTCAGGCTCGGCCCGGGCCTCCACCCCTGGCCAGATCGAGATACCGCTCGGCGACCGTCCCCCAAGATGCGAAGCGGCGGAGGCAGAGATCGTGGAGCCGCTCGCGAAACGCGATCGTCGCCGTGGGATAGCGGCTGAGAACCTGTATCGTCAGGCGCGAGAGCTCTTCGGTAAGGCATCGCCCCGGGGTAAGAGCCTTGAACCCGGGGTCCGCCAGAGCGTCCGCCACTACGTCGACCACAGAGGCGAGACCGGAGTGGTAGCTCGATAGGGGCAACGCCCCCGCAGAGAGTGCCTCGATGGCGACAAGCCCAAATGCCTCCGGGAACACCGATGGCGCGACCGAAACATCCGCAGCTGCGAAGAGCCGACCGAGCTGGCTCGAGCTCAGATGGCCAAGAAAGTGTACCGGCAGTGGGCCGACATGGGGCGTTGAGGTGAGAACCAGGTCACCGAAGGCGGCTGGAGCGCGGAGCTCATCCGCTTCCTGGGCAAGCGCCTGCGCGGCGGTCACGTTCCCCTCGCCGAGAAGTCCCGCCAGCTGGGTCAACGGCGCCCTGCCCGGGCCCTCCCCCGCGAGAAGCAGGCGGGCTGAAGGGAAGTGCGCGACCACGCTGGGCAGACAGGAGATAGCGTACTGGGCCCCCTTCGTCCACATGAGCCGGCCGGCGAAGACGATGTTGCGGTCCTCGGGGCTCAATCGAAGTTCCCCGCATGAAGGGACCTCGCGGACGAGAGTCGCAATCGCGGTCGCTCGATCGGGGGCGGGCGCGAACGTCTGGGTGTCGACCCCCGGCGGGATCGCGAAGGTCTTGCCGGCTATCTGCAGGCCTTGCTCACCGGCCCACGCGATGATCTCGGCGGCACCGGGTTCCGAGACGGTCACTATGGCCGCGGCGGCCTCAAGACCTTCCACGGCGAAGGGGACAAGACGCGGATCCTCCTTGAGGCTGAAGTTGAGCTCCGATCCATGAACGGTCACAACGCAGGGGGCGGCGGTGAGCGCGTGCTTGACAAGATACGGGTTCATTATGGCGTGGTTGGCCAGGATGACGTCGGGAGGCCAGGCCGCGAATACTGCGTGTAGGGCAGAGGCGTTGTCCTGAATGTATTCTTCGATCCACTCGGTGCGACTGTCTTGGAAGGCGCTTACGCGCGCGGCCTCGAAACCCGGGAAGGGACCGTCCACGTACACCAGCAGTCGACGAAGGTGCGGCCGCACGAGCCGGCAGCGGCCCTCATAGAGTGCTTCTCGTGGGTCACCGAGCCGGACGGGCTGGAGATTGTCCTCCCCGAAGGCATAGACGGTGTCGACGAAGTCGTAGAGTTCCGGGCTGCGGTCCTGACAGACCAGAGTCACCTCGTGACCCTGTCTTACCAGTTCGCGCACCACCGCACGGACGTGTATCCCGCTCCCGGAGTCGTGAAGGTAGTACCCATGAATGACGGCGACGCGCACGGCGAGCTGGGCTACACCCTATGCTCTTTGCGCACCACCTTGCGCGGCCCGCTGTGCCAGGAAGTACTCCAGTCCTTGGGCGGCGCCACCTCTTCCAGCCGGTCCAGCTGATCGATGCTCTTGAGCCTCGCGTAGATGAGCTGCCAGGCGCACGGCCGTTCGGGGTCGACCTCGCAACTTTCCTCCGTGGAGCCGCCGCAGGGGCCGTTGAGTAGGCGCTTGGCGCAGCGCGTGACGGGGCAGATGCCTCCGTACCCGGCCAGCAGGCAGTCACCGCAACCCATGCATTTCTCGGTCCAGATGGCTTGCTCCTCGAGAAGGCCCATGAACTCGGTGTTCAGGCCGGCGTAAACGGGCTTGTCGGGAAACCTTTCGGCGATGGCCTGGACGCCCACGCCACAGCCGAACGAGACTACGGCATCGACGTCGGCGGCCGGTCCGGCCAGGTCTTTGATGAACTCGTTCTCGCACTGGCGCTCGATCGTGATCTGGGTCAGCTCCAGTGGCTCGCCCTCCAGCTTGCGCGCCATGCGGACGGCGTAGGAGGCGATGCCCACTTCGCGCTCGCCCCCGGCCAAGCATACGGTGACGCACGTGCCACAACCGGCGAACAGCACCTTCTCGTGCCGGGCGATGAGCTCTTTCAACTCGGTGATAGATTTGGGCGAAGCGACGATCATGCGGTTCCTTCACTTTCCGACTGCCGGGATGCCCTGAGCGGGCTCGGTCCCAGCGTCCTCACCGTATTCACCATCTGCTGAACGCTCTCCACGAAAGTGGGAGCCATGGCGGCAGAGAGGTTGACCATCTTCAGCCGCTCGTCGCCCACGCCGATCTCGGCCAGCATCTCGCGGATGCGTTCCGTGCGTTTGCGCGCGCGCAGGTTACCTTCCAGAAAGTGACAACCACCTTCCAGACAGCCGGCCACTAGGATGCCATCGATACCCTTGAGAAACGCGTCGAGAATATGCTCCATCTCGATCTTGCCCGTGCAGGGCGCGTGGATGATGCGCACATTCGTCGGGTATTGCATGCGCTTGGAGCCCGCCAAGTCGGCGGCGGCGTACGCGCAGTAGTTGCAGCAGAAGGCGATGATCTGCGGCTCCCAGTCTCCGGCGGTGGCCGGCGCCGCAGCCGCGCTCTGGGGCGCCGCGCCCTCCGGAGGCACCGTGTCGATCGCGGTGGCTATTTCGGCCGCCGTCATACGCCCACCTCATCCACCAGCAGTTCATCCAGCATGGCGACGAGCGCCTGGTCCTCCTGATGCAGCAAGGTGATCGTCCGCGCCGGGCAGGAAGCGGCGCAACTGCCGCAGCCCATGCACATGGCGCCCTGTATCTCGGCCTTGCCGAGTTCGTTGATCATCGGCGCGCCGTACGGGCAGACCTTGACGCAGGTGGCGCAGGCCACGCAGTTCTGGGGATCGATCTCGGCTACCTGTCCCGGGATCTCCAGGTGCGTTTTAGACAGGACAGTGGTCGCCCTTCCGACCGTGGCCAGAGCCTGAGCTATGGTCTCGTCCATGAATCGTGGCGAGTGGGCCAGGCCGGCGAGGAACTCGCCTTCGTTGGCCAGATCGACCGGACGCAGCTTGGGATGCGCCTCCAGGAAAAAGCCGTCGCTGGTGAGGGCGCTGCGGAGCAGTCCGGACAGCACCGGGTTGGTCGATGCCGGAGCGATGCCGGTGGAGAGCACCAGCAGGTCGGGCCGCAGCAATAGGTCGCGGTTGCCCGAGGAGTCGTGAACGGTGACCTCCAGGCGGCCGTCTTGGTCGACCACCACCGGGTCGCCCTTCTCCGGATGACGCACGAACAGCACGCCCTCTTCGCGCGCCTTCTGGAAGTAGAGCTCGCGGAAGCCGTAGGTGCGGATATCGCGCCCCAGCACGGCCACGTTGGCGCCGGGGATCAGGCGTTTGATATCGATGGCGTTCTTGACCGCCTCCGAGCAGCACACTCGGCTGCAATAGGGATGCTCTTCGTTGCGGCTCTCCACGCATTGGATCATCACCACGGTGGGATTCTTCTTGCCCTGCAGTTCGACCGGCAGCTCGCCGGCGGCCAGCGCGGCCTCCAGCTTGCTCTGCGTCATCACGTGCGGGTTCTTGCCGTGCAGGTAGAGCTCGGTGGACCTTTCCTGGCCCCCGGTGGCGATGATCACCACGCCGTGGCTGAGGGATACCTGACTCGTGGCGGCTTCGCTGGGCGCGTCGGCGCTCGACGGTTGGCCGGCGGCGGCGTCCCGCGCCTGGTCGGCGGCGACGTTGATGACCGTGCTGAAGTGTCCTATATGGCCGGTGATGCTGGCGGGCGTGGCGTTCAGGTAGACGTCGATGCTGGGATGGGCCTGGACTCGCTCGACGAGATCGTTGAGATGAGCGGCCACGTCGGCCCCTTCCAGAGTGCTGTGGACCTGGCGCAGCAGGCCGCCGAGGGCCGCCTCCTTTTCCACCAGATGGACAGGGAATCCCTGGTCGGCGATGCCCAGCGCCGCGGTCATGCCGGCGAGGCCGCCGCCCAGGACCAGCGCGGATGCCGTCACCGGCAGTTGCCCGGTCTGCAGCCCCCGCAGATGTCGCGCCCGCGCCACGGCCATGGCCATCAGATCCGCGGCCTTCTCCGTGGCGGCCTCGGGATCGTTCTTGTGTACCCAGGAGCCCTGGTCGCGGATATTGGCCATGGCGAACAGGTACTGGTTCAAACCGCTGTCGCGCAGCGTCTCCTGGAAGAGAACCTCGTGGGTACGCGGCGAACAGGAGGCCACCACCAGCCGGTTGAGCCGGTGCTTCTGGATGGCGTCCTTGACGTGCTGCAGGTTCGTGTCGGAGCAGGTGTATATGCTGGTCTCGGCGTGGACCACGTTGGGCATGAGCGCTGCCTTGTCGGCCACCCGCTGCACGTCGATGACCGACGAGATGTTCTGGCCGCAGTGGCAGATGAACACGCCCACCCGGGGTTCCTCGTCGCTCACGTCGCGCTCCCACGGGTATTCCTGGCGCTTGATGAGAGACCCCCGCGATGCCGCGAGTTGGTCCATCGCGCAGGCGGCCGCGGCCGAGGCCTGAGCCACCGACTCGGGGATGTCCTTGGGCTCTTGGAAGGCTCCGGCCACATACAGGCCGGGTTGAGAGGTGGCGAGCGGAGCGAGCCGAGCGGTCTGGGCAAAGCCGAACTCGTTGAGGTCTAACCCCAGCCGGCCCGCCGTCTCACGGACACTCTGCGGCACCTGCAGGCCCACGCTGAGGACCACCAAGTCGAACTCCTCTTGCTGTTCGGTGCCGGTCGCGTCGAAGTACCGCACCCGCGGGTTCTTAGTGTCCGGCATCTCCACCACCCGCGAGGGGATAGCCCTGATGTACTTGACGCCCTGCTCGTCGCGGGCGCGGTTGACATAGCTGTCGAACTCTTTGCCGAAGGCGCGCACGTCCATGCAGAAGATGGAGACATCCAGGTTCTTGCCGTGAGCGTGCTCCAGGGCGACCATCGCCTCCTTGGTAGCACTCATGCAGCAGATGGACGAGCAATACCCATTACCCCGGGCCGCGTCGCGGCTGCCTACGCACTGGATGAAGGCGATGCGTTCTACCTCACCGCCGTCCGAAGGCCTTTCCACATGTCCCGCGGTGGGCCCGGCGGCCGACAGCATGCGCTCGAACTGCACGCTGGAGAGTACGTTGGCGTAGCGGCCGTGGCCGAACTCGCCCCGGAGAGAGCCCTTGAACTCCTCGAAGCCGGGGGTAAGGATCACGCTGCCCGCGTCGATCTCGAAGTCTTGGGGCTGCTGGTCGTGCCACACCGCGCCGGCCGTGCAGGCCTTGACGCACTGCATGCACTCGCTGCACAGGCCGCAGGCTAAGCAACGCTGGGCCTCGGCGATAGCCTGCTCCGCGCTGTAACCCTGGTCGATCTCGGTGAAGCCGCGCACACGCCCGGCGGGGTCGGCCTGCGGCATCTTGACGCGGTCCTGCTTGGGCGCGTCGGGACGGGGGTTCTTGGCGAGCTCGGTCGCCGGTCCGGCGCCGCCCTCTGCCCCGTCGCCCGCCGCGCCGGCGCCCAGCGGACCACAGCCGGTAACCGAGTTCCGACGCATCTTCACTCCACGGACGAAGGCGTCGATGGCGTCCGCGGCCAAGTGGCCCTGAGCCATCGCGTCGACCATGGCGGCCGGTCCCAACACCGCGTCGCCGCCGGCGAAGACGCCGGGGATATCGGTCGCCAGAGTCTGGCTGTCGGCGATAATGCGCCCGCCCAGACCGGTGGCCAGGCCGGTCGCCTCGATACCCTGACCGATGGTCACGATCACCGCGTCGGCCGCCAGGGTAGTGGTCTTGGAATCGTCAAAGCGGGGGGCGAACCGCCCCTGCTCGTCGAACACGCTGGTGCAGGCTCGGAAGGCGACGCCGGTCACTTTGTCGCCCGTCGCCTCGACGCGGGTTGGCCCCAGACTGTTGTGGAAGACGATGCCTTCCTCGAGCGCCTCGCCCGCCTCCCACGAATGAGCGGGCATGTCCGCCCGGCTCTCCAGACAGGCCAGATGGACCGAGGAGACCCCCGGCAGCCGGAGCGCGCAGCGCGCGGCATCCATGGCCACGTCTCCCCCACCGATCACCAGCACGTTGGCGCCAAGTGCAGGCGTCTCGCCGCTGTTGACTCTGCGCAGGAAGTCGATGCCCTCCCACACGCCCGGACTGTCCTCGCCGGGGATGCCCAGTTTGCGGCTGATCCAGGCGCCGGGCGCGGCGAACACCGCCTTGAACCCGTATTGGAGAAGACTCGCCGGGTCGGCGACGCGCGTACCGGTCTTCGCCTCCACCCCCAGGTTGAGGATGTGCTGAATCTCGTAGTCCAGGGTGTCGTTCGGCAGCCGGTAGCTGGGGATGCCGTAGCGCAGCATGCCACCCAGATGGGGCTGCGCCTCGAAAATGGTCACGCCGTAGCCCAGCATGGCCAGGTCGTAGGCCGCCGTGAGGCCGGCCGGGCCCCCGCCGACTATGGCGACGCTGCCGTCCTGCTTCGCGGCGGCCGGCTTGGCCGGTGGGTACTGATCCGAGTTGGCGTCGATGTAGTCGCCGATGAAGCGTTTGAGATCGCGGACCGCCACGGGCTGATCCACCTCGGCGCGGTTGCAGTCGTCCTCACAGGGATGCTGGCACACCCGTCCGCACGCCGATGGGAGCGGGCAACGCTCGCGGACCAGTTCGTAGGCTTCTTTGAACTTGCCGGCCCCCACCAGGGCCACGTAGCCCTGGGCGTTGACACCGGCCGGGCAGGACGCCTTGCATGGCGCCCGCCCCTCAGCCTTGGAGATCCCGAAGATGTTCGGGATTGCCTGCGGATAGGGACGGAAGATCGCCTTGCGAGTGCCGAGGCGCCGGTCGAACTCATTCGGTAGGTCGACGGGGCAGGCGTCGGTGCAATCGCCGCAGGCATTGCACTTCACCGTGTCCACGTACCGCGCGTTCTGGCGAAGCTTGACCTTGAAGTTGCCGGGCTCGCCCGAGATCCCCTGGACGTCGGCCAGCGTGATGATCTCGATGTTCTTGTTGCGTGCGCATTCCACCAGCTTGGGCGACAGGATGCACATAGCGCAGTCACCGGTGGGGAATGTCTTGTCGAGCTGGGCCATCCTGCCGCCGATAGCGGGTGAGGAGTCCACCAGGTAGACCTTGAAGCCGCTCTCGGCCAGGTCCAGGGAGGCCTGGATGCCGGTGATGCCCGCTCCGCAGACCATCACGGCGCCGACCGGCTCGCCCGCGGAACCCACGGGCTCGGCGTCAACCGGCTCAGCGACGACACCAGCGGCTCCGGTGACGGCGTCAACAAGGTCGAAGGCGGCCTGGCCATTCCCGCGGGCCGCGCTCATCGCCGCACCTCGGCCACTTGCCGCGTGCCCGCCTCGTCTAGGCCCTTCGCGCGCAGCAGCGGGAGCGGGTCGACGAACAGGCTGTCCAGAGACAACTCCTTCTCCGAGCAGCCCATCGCAAGGCCCAGCAGTTGCGTGAAGTAGAAGACGGGCAGATCGTATCGATGGCCACGCTTGGCGGCGATATCCTTCTGGCGCATGTCCAGATTGAGCTGGCACAGCGGACAGGCCGTCGCGACGCAGTCGACACCGGCTGCCTGGGCCATCGCCAAGATCCGATCGGTGAGGTCCAAGATGATGCTGGGGTCGGTGATGGAGAAGCTCGCCCCGCAGCACTCGGTCTTGTGTGGCCAATCCACGGCGGTGGCGCCGGCCGTCTCCAGCAGGCGATCCATGAGCGCGGGGTTTTCGGCGTCGTCGAACTGCGTGACTTCCGGAGGCCGGGAGAGGAGGCAGCCATAGTACGAGGCCACCCTCAAACCGGTCAGCGGGCGGCGCACGGCGGCCGCCACCTGGGTCTGCATGTCCTCACCGAGGATCTCCAGCAGGTGGCGCACAGGCGTCAGCCCGTCGTAGTCACTCCCCACCACGCGGCCCACTCGGGCGCGCACGGCGGGATCGCCGGCGATGTGGTGGTTGGCCATCTTTAGCCGGCTGTAGCAGGCCGCGCAGGCAACTGCTACCGTCCGGCCCTGGGCGGCCTGCAGATTGAGAGCCGGCAGAGCGTCGGCCAGAGGGGAATCGCTGTTGTGGGCCGCGCTGGAGCCACAGCAGATCCAGCCCTCGATCTCGGGCAGTTCCAGACCCACCTTGGCCGCCACTGCCAGCGTGGAGCGGTGGAAATCCTTGGCCGTGCCTTCCAGCGAGCAGCCTGGGTAGAACGTGTAGCTCATGAGTCACCATCCTCGGCAGCCCCGCGGTCGCCCCGGGCCGGCGCCGCCGCGCCGTCATGCTCAGCGCCGACTTGCCCGCCGGCAGCCTGCTCGGCCGCGGCCTCTGAGACTGCTCGACGGAACAGTTCCTCGCGCTCGCTCCGCCCGCCGACGCGGGCTCCGCGCAGCGGCAGTTTGCCTTTGGCCAGCATGCTGGGCGCCTTGTCGACGTCGTCCCACAGCCGTCGGGTGCGGAGCTTGAAGGTGGCCATGAGACCAAGTTCGTGGATGCGCCCCCGTTTGCGGACATTGTTCAGGAACGCCTCGTTGAACACCGGGACGGCCGTTCCCGCCACGGCTAAGCCCTCGCTGAGGCTTAGCGCCCGCAGCGTGTCGTTCATGGCTGGGATGTCCACCTTCTGCGGGCAGCGGGTGACGCATGTGTGGCAGGAGGTGCACTCCCAGATGAAGCGGCTGGCCAGCACGGCGTCCCGCTGGTCGGTCTGCACCAAGCGGACGAGTTCGTGCGGCTTGAGGTCGCCGCGGTCGGCCACCGGACAGCCGCTGGAGCACTTGGCGCACTGGTAGCAACTCATAGGCGACGCGCCGCTCGCGGCCTTCACTTCGCCGGCCAGGGCGCCGTCTATCTCGAGGATCTCGATAGTCACAAAGGCTGCGCCGGCGCTTGCGCCCGGCGCGTCGTTGGTCACAGGCGTCATTTCTTCTCCTCCGACCCGGCCAGCACCGAGAGCTTCACGGCACTGACCTTGCGGTACACGTCTTGAGGGCTGCGAAGCTCGCCATCCACGGTGAGCAGGTCCTGCACCCGGATGCCGAACAACCGCTCGTTCTCTTCCAGGTAGCCACGGATGAGCCGCCAGTCCTTGTCGCCGAGCGGAGAAAACACGCCCCCGTTCAGCTGGCCCCCCACCACTTTGTGGTAGGGGTCGCGCAGGTAGATGGCGCCGCCGCTGGCGAGTGAGAACAGATTGCTCCCAGGGTAAGGGCTGGCCTGCGGCACGATGCCGCCGTTCGCGTCGAACTCGACGCCGTTGAGGATCACGAACCCGCCGCCGGCCAGAGGATCACCGGCCATGAACGATTCGGCAAGGAAGTCCAAGCAGGTGCCGTTGATGACCACCCGAGGACGCCCCACCGCGTTGATGAGCGGCCGGCCCGCGCCGTTGCCCAGCACGAAGACCTCGCCGCCCTTGGCCCCATACATGAAGGTCTGTCCCACGTCGCCGTAGATGACCAGTCTTCCGCGCTTAGCGATCTGCGCCACTTGGTCCTGGGCGTTGCCGTGGATGTGCATCTCCAGGCCATCCATGCCGCTGGCGGTGTAGTCCCCGTTGGAGCCGTAAAGGTCGATCCGGACCCCGTCGGTGGCCGCGCCCAGCCCCACTCCGTGGAAGCGTTGCCCGCGTAGGCGATAGACAACGAACCTTTTCCATCCCGATTGATAGGCCTTGCGGAGCAAGACCGCGTCGCAGTCATCACCCTCGGGCGGGAAGCCCTGAGCGTCGATGCACAACACTTCCTCTCCGCCCTCAGGCGGCGCGAGAAGGTCTCTCGTGGACCAGTCGATCCGCCGCCAGAAGCGATCGGAGGGCTCGCCGAACAGAGGAGCTGTGTCGAAGAGGTCGTCCAGCGTCTCCTCGATCACCTGGACGATCGTGGCCCGGGATTTGTCGCCGGTGGGGAAACGCCTGTCGTGAGCGCGTGTAAGCAGTTCGATGGCCGCTGTGATCGGTCGGGCGCTGTCGGCCCCGGCGATCACAGCCCGGCAGAACCGCCGCAGTTGGCCGGCGGGCCAGGAGGCGATGTTCTGCACCTCGGCGAACAGCGCGTCGATCTCGCCCCGGCCCAGTTTCTCCTGGACCTCCTCGGCGCTCACCGTGTCGGCGAGACAGGCAGTGCCTGAGGCATCGGCGATCTCGACCTCGGGCAGGTCGCAGCGCACGCAGCCCCTCTCCACCTTGACCTCCCGCCCGAACTTGTCGGTACAGGAGAGGCGCATCTGCCCACTGTGGCCGTTGTTGCCGGGCGCGACCGTGAAGATGAAGGCGCCGCCATCGGTGGACGAGCCACCGCGGGCATTCCAGTACTTGTCGGCCACCGGCGAGAAGCGCTTGTCCTCCTCCGCCAGGCTGCGCAAGGTGGCGTCGATGGCCTGCTTCTCGGAGCAGATGAGGCCTATCTGGACCTCTCCGGTGTCGGAGAGCGCGAAGACCTGCGGGCGCAGCATCGCCGTATCGGTGATGCCCATCAACTGCAGCTTGCCACCCTTGTTGCGGGCGATGATGAAGAACCAGGGACCGTCCGGCGACGCGTGTATGTGCGTGGCCTGGATCTGCCGATAGATGAGCTGCTTGTCTGGGGGCAGCTGGTCAAAATCGTGCTCAGTGGTGGGCGCCAGCGCCTCGATGATGTATTCCAGCGGATAGCCGTACACCCGATCCCACAGGTCGAAGAGCTGGACCGAGACCTCGGTGTCGGTGAGGAACTGCTGGCGGATATTCCGCTGCCGTAGATACTCGCTCACCGAGTGGTAGTTGGCGAAGTCGCCGTTGTGAACGAGAGCCTCGTTCAACCCCACGAAGGGATGCGCCCCACCGGGATGCCACACCCGCCCCTTGGTGGGATAGCGCTGGTGGGCGATCCACACACGCGCCTTGAAATCCTGGAGTTGGTAATACTCCACGTTCTGCTCGGCGTACCCCACCATTTTGAAGATCAGCAGATTCCGCGTGTGGGAGAGCACGAAGGCGCGCTTCTCGCCCAGGGAGGCGTAGAAGGTGTCGTTGAGCCGGTAGGAGTTGCGCCATACGAACTCGTCCTCAAGCGCCCGTGGCTCCAGGTCCTGCAGCCCGGCGCTCTCGGCGAAGGCCTTCAGCACCTCCGGCTTCACGCGCACCACGTAGCGATGCACGTCGGGGGGGCAGACCTCCAGGCCGATGTCCCGATAGTCGTCTATGTGCGGCTGCCGCACCGACAGCGCCACGTCGAAGTGGGGGAGGACGAACTCCCGTTCCAGCTCGTCATGGCATTCGACGTCGAGCAGAGCGATCTGGAGCAGGTAGTGGCTCTCGAGCATCTCGTCGGAGATGCCGAGCTGCTCGGCCACCAGGCCCGCGGCGGCGATGCCGCCCCCTTTGCCGTTGCCCCGGTTCTGCATCTGTCTGGAAGGTTCGTAGATATGCCGGCCCTTCACGGGCACGGTGCAGGCAAAACCGGTGACGCCGCAGCCGCCTTCTTCCACCGGCTCGGAGAGGGGCGGTCGGTCCGAGTAGACCCGTGACCGGCCCGCGAGCAACTGCTCGGCCAAGTCCGCCGACGCGATGCGTTTGCGGCTCATCGGGTCGCCTTCTCGGCGACTGCCGGCGCCTGCGCCGCCATTTCGTCCGGCTCGTCGGTGATGTAGCACAGCAGATCGTGGCGGCCGCGGAGTTCGCGGATGGACACCATTCCCAAGCGAGCGAGCACCTCCACCATCTGCTCGTGCCAGGCGTTCTGGAGGTTTATCAGCCGCTGAGTGGCCCATTCTAGGCTCATCTGCGTCATCAGTTCGGGGTCGGTGGTAGCGATGCCGCGCGGGCAACCCCGGCCGCTTTCGCAGCAGGCGCAGCGCACGCAGCCCAGGGCTACCATCTCGGCCGTGCCGATCACAACGCCGTCGGCCCCCAGGGCGATGGCCTTCAGCGCATCGTAGGCGGTGCGGATGCCCCCGGAAGCGATCAGCGTGATGTGATCTCGAATCCCCTCGGCCACCAGGAACTTGTGCACCTTGGGAATGGCGTACTCGATGGGCATGGCGATGTTCTTCTTGGCGATGTCAGGCGCCGCTCCGGTGCCGCCGTAACTGCCGTCGAGGTGGACGATGTGCGCCCCGGCGTAGTAGCTGCCCACCGCAACCATATCGACGTCGGTGGGCGTGGAGACCTTCACACTCACCAGGCAGTCGGGGTTCATCTCTTTGATCCAGTCAACGTGCTTCTTGTGGTCCTCCACGCTGTAGACGCTGTGGAAGGGGAAGGGGCTGAACAGGGCGTTACCCGCGACCGCCTCGCGCATGCGCGCAACCGGCGGGGTGTTCTTGTCGCCCAGAAGGTGCCCACCCAGGCCGGGCTTGGCGCCCTGCGCGTACTTGAACTCCACGATGCGCACCCGCTGGATGGTCTCCTCGCGCACGCCGAACAGCCCCGTGGCCACCTGAGTGATCACATGATCGTCGTAGGGCCTGAGGCGGTCGTGATAGCCACCCTCGCCGGTGCAGGTGAAGCTGTTCCAAGCCGCGGCCGCCCGGGCCTTGGCCAGGATGGTGTGGATGCTCACCGACCCAAAGCTCATTCCCCCGCCGTATACGGGGATGTCGATATGCACCTGCGGACGGCCGTCCGCGCGCCGGTTGAGGTCCAGGCCGGTGTCGACGTCGACGGCAGGCGGCGGAGCCGCGTCGTCCGCGGTCGGCGCACCAGGCGTCGATTCTTGCGCGCTTGGTGCCGCCGAGGCCGTACCCTCGGCCGGTGCGGAGGCCTCCGCGAAACCAGGCACCTCGAACTTGAAACGGATCCGATCGAAACCGCCCCCGGAAGCGCCGTATCGATACTCGAGATGCGACGGCGGGACGTGCCCCGTGGCCGCCTCGTGCCAGGTGGACAGAATGAGGTCGCTCGGCCACCGCGGATCTCCCATGCAGTCCGCGCTTGGGTTGCGCCTGATGGCGAGCGCGTTGGTGGGGCACTGGGCGATGCAGGATCCCTCAGTCTCGGCGCACTCCGGGCCGATGCACAGGTGGTCCTGCGGGCGGAGGGTGAAAGCGTATCCGGCGGGCTTGACGTGCACGCCGTACCGGCATGCCTCGACGCAGCGACCACAGGACTTGCAGGCCGCCAGGCGGTCGATCTTGTACTTGCCCAGGACGTTGCGATACCGGTCGGGTGCCGGGCGGACCTCCCGGTCGACCTGCTCCTGCGGCCAGTCGCTATTGCCCACGGGCGCAGCCTCGCCGCTCATGACCGCACCTGCGCCTCGGACACTTGGGCGAGATCGCCGAATGCCTCCTTTTCGATGTCCTCCATGAAGATGGCGCGGCCCACTTCGCCGCGCAGGCGCCGGGCCTCGCGGATACCCATGGCCCCCAGTACCTCGATGAGCTGGCTGTGCCAAGCGCCCATGAGGTTGACCATCCGCTGGGCCGCGTAGCCGGGCTCGACCGAGGAGATATTGCACGGACAGGCGTTCGGTGAACAGCACCGGCTCGTGTCCCTGCAGACGCGGCAGCCGAGAGCCACCAGCAGAGGTGTGTCGAGGGCCACCAAGTCGGCCCCGCAGATGACGGCCTTGGCCATGTGCTCGGCCAGCGCAATGCCGCCGGAGACGATGAGCGTGACCTCGTCCCGCATGCCTTCCGCCACCAGCCGCCCGTGAACGTCGCGAAGGGCGTCTTTGATATGACGGCCCGACCGTCCGTCATCCAGGCGCTCGCGCCCGTGTCGATCGGCGCACAACTGGAAGACCTTCACCCCCGCCTGCCCCAGCTCGACGATCCGGTCCGCCGTTCGGGGGGTCAGGGCCAAGCGCACGCAGAGAACGACGGCCGGGTACTGCGCCTGTATCTTCCTCACCAGACCAGCGACTTCCGGGCTATCCATCATCTGGACCATGCGGACCGCGGCCAAGACCGGCCCCGCCAGATCGATGTCGGCTTGGCCGGCAGACTCGTCGAACAGGGGCACCACGAACGGAAGTTGCTCGACCGGCAGTTCGCCGACCTCTTCGACCGGGAGCACCGCGAAAGTCTTGAGGTTCATGGCCGCCTCGGCCCGGGCGGCAGCCAGATGCCGGCACTCCACCGGCCAGCCCGGCACGTCGAGGATTGCCGGGAGTTGGATCTCGAGAAGAGGCGAGGGCGCGGTGAGCAGCGCGCCGTCGGGCGAGAACCGTAGCCGCATGGGCTTAGGACCGATGTCCACCGAGGTGGAGATGTACTCGCGTCCGTGAATGCCATCGCGGGTGGGGCGCACGATCTCCGACATGTCGGTCCAGATGGAATCGAAGCCGGGGCCGTAGAATCGTCCGCGATAGCCGGCCCCCGACACCGGGATCTTGCCGGCGTCGGCCTGGGCCCAGGTACTCAGCAGGATGTCAGGCTTCCAGTACTCGTCACCCATGTCGAGGAACCCCGGGTTAACCGACAAGCTCAACAACCCCTTGGTGCAGCCTTGGACGCACGAGAGACAGGCCTTGCATTCGTCCAGCGTGACGACCAAGGCATCGGGATCCCGGTTGTAGGCCCCCTCGTTGCTGTACACGTTGTATAGACAACGGGGCTTCACACAATTGGTGCAGCGCGAGCAGTCCTCGCGCCGGTCGACGTTGCCGAACTTGCCCACCCGGTGGAACCGAGGAGGTGTGGCGACGGTGTGGATATGGTACCGGTCCGGCATACCTACGCCAGTCCGGCCACTGCGATCACCTGTGCGGCAAGCTCTTCGTGCCTGCCGCACAGGATGTGGATGCCACGAACACCCGGGACAGTCTTGAGTTGGGCCGCGATGCCGGCGGCCATAGCCAGCCCCTCCTTGGCCGCATCCGGAGCGCCGGCCATCCGGGCGACTACGGCCTCGTCGAGCGGCCCGTATGTCTTCCGCTCACGCAGAGACTCAGCCTGCGCGACGCTCGTCAACGGCATCACGCTCGCGATGATCGCCGCGCGCTGATCCAGACCTGCCGTCCGCACCGCATCCATCCAGTGGGTGAAGGCGGCAGGGTCGAACACCGGCTGCGTCAACAGAAAGTCGGCCCCAGCCACGATCTTCTTCTTGAGCCGCAGGAGGTTCAACTCGACAGGCTGCTGATGGGGGTGGGCAACAGCCCCGACAGCCATCCCGGACATGGCCAGACCCTTGACGATCTGCTCCAGCTGAGTGGAGTCGATGTCGCTCACCCCGGCCGCTTGGGGACACACCCCAAGCGACTGGTGGTTGCCGCTCAGACAGAGGATCCCGCCGATGCCGAGGGCGGAGGCACCCAGGGCGTCGCTTTCCAAGGCGATGCGGTTGCGGTCCCTGGTGACCAAGGAGAGCACGGTCTCGCGCCCCTCCCGAGCCAGTAGCGCCGCACAGGCCAGAGCCGAGCCGTGTATCTCGTCGGGATTGTCGGCCACGACCACCGCATCGAGCATCGACGGAAGGACGGCCGCCACTCTCTTTACCGCCTCCGGGTCGCCGCTGTGGGGTGGCACGCACTCGGCCGTGAGCAGCGGCCGTCCAGAAGCAAGTGCCTGCGAGAAGCTAATCTTCGTTGTCGTCATAACTGGTATCCAATTGTTGGTAGGGGTCTTCGACCGCTTCGGTCATGTCGCTGTCGAGAGGGGTGGGGGTCAGGCTGTCCAGAGCCAGCAGCACCGCTTCGCGGATCGCAGAGACTTCAACCGCGATGTCCTCGGCCGGGAAGGCTGGCGCCGGCCTGCCGGCGCTGAGCGCCATGTCTTCGGCCGCCGTCCCTGGCAGATGAAAGAGCATCAAACGCTCGGCTCCCAACCCCACCTCATCGAGGATGCCTCGCAAATAGTCTGCTCGGCGAGCGCAGCGCTTGCTGCCCTCGACGTAGTGGCAGTTGTCCTCCCGGCAGGCAACGGCACACACCAATCGGGCGCCCGATTCGAAGGCTTTGAGCACGTGTTCCGGCTGGAGCCGCCCCGTACAGGCGACCAGCACTTCCTGCACCGGGAAGGGCCAGTCGAAGTTCGGGAGATCAGGGCGAGACCGGTTGGTGGACTCCGGCGTCTTGCTCCCCCGCGCGCAATTGGCACATATGAAGACGGTCACATACGGCGCCGCGAGCACGGATGCTCCCGCCGGCCCTAAATCACAGAGCACAGAGGGAGAGGCCATCAGACACGACACCCTGGTTTGTCTTCCACCGGCAGCTCCTTCGCTCGACCGCCCGCGGAAGCGCGCGGCACTGGGACGTTAGAGGGTAGCAGGCGCGGCGTCCTCGGGGTTTATCCAAATGGCCAGGTTGAAGGGCTTGCGAATTGTACGTTTGGATGTAGCCGCGACGAACAGCGGAGGCCAGCCCGTTCGGCGCCGCCGGATCGCCCGAGCTTGGCGTCGGCCCGCCCGTGCTCGGACCCTCGTCAAAGACGCCTCAGGCCAGTGCCGAGACCCCCGTCTCGCCCGTGCGTATGCGAAGGCATTCCTCCATCTCGAGGACGAAGATCTTGCCGTCACCGATATTCCCGGTCCGGGCGCCGCGGGTGATGGCGTCCACCGCCTGCCAGACGTTGTTGTTGCTCACGGCGAGCTCGATCTTGAGCTTGTGGAGCAGCCCGCCCCGCTCCACGTGGCTTCGGTAGACCTCCGCCACGCCTTTTTGCCGCCCCCGGCCCATCACGTCCGAGACCGTCAGCAGGATGATCTCCTCCTCTTCCAGAGCGGCGATCACTTCATCCAGCCGGTCGGGTTGGATTATGGCGATGATGTACTTCATGGTCTGGCTCCTTGTCTGCCGCCTACCCCACGACAGTGTAGGCGGATTCCCGGTGCTGGGTAAGGTCGAGACCGATATTCTCCTGGTCGGGCTTGACTCTGAGGCCAACCACCTTGTCTACCAGCTTGAGCAGTCCGAACGAGAGTACGAACGAATACCCGGCGGTGATGAGTACCGCGACGAATTGGACGAGCAGTTGGCGGGAGCCGCCGTACGCGAGCCCGTTGGCTCCGGCAGGGTTTATGGCCGTCGTCGCAAGCACCCCGACGAGCAGCACCCCAAGCATCCCCCCGACCCCATGGATGCCGAAGCAATCGAGGGAGTCGTCATAACCCAGCTTGTTCTTGACGACCACCACCGACACGTAGCACACAATGCCCGTCAGGGCGCCAATCCCGATCGCTCCCATCGGCGTGACGTACCCCGCCGCCGGGGTGACCGTCGCCAGACCCGCCACCGCGCCGGAGATGAGCCCCAGCGCGGTGGGACGGCGACTGGAGATCCATTCGAGCACCGCCCACGCCACCGCGGCGGCGGCGGCGGCCATCTGGGTCGAGACGAAAGCAGAGACGGCGAGGGCACCCGAAGTCAGCGCGCTGCCGGCATTGAAACCGAACCATCCGAACCACAGCAAAGCGGCGCCCAGGATGGCGAAGGGCAGATTGTGCGGGGGCGATATGTCCGGATAGCCCCGCCGCCTTCCCACCACCAGTGCCGCGGCCAAGGCGCCGGTGCCCGCGCTGATGTGCACCACAATGCCGCCGGCAAAATCGAGAGCGCCGAACTCTCGGAGGAACCCTCCCACCCCCCAGACCCAGTGGGCCATGGGGTCGTAGACGAGTGTGGCCCACAGGACCGAGAACAGCAGGAACGCGCTGAACTTCATCCGCTCGGCGAACGCCCCGATGATGAGGGCGGGTGTGATCACCGCGAACATCATCTGATAGACCATGAAGAGCTGGTGAGGGATGGTGGCCGCGTAGTCGGGGTTCGGCTGCAACCCGACGTCGTGCAGACCGGCCCAGCTCAACCCCCCGATGACGCCCCAGTGGTCGGGCCCGAACGCAAGGCTGTAGCCGAACAGAACCCACTGCAGGCTGATGACCGCGGCCAGCATCAGACACTGCATCATGATGGAGAGGACGTTCTTGCGGCGCACCAATCCGCCGTAGAAGAAGGCCAAGCCGGGCGTCATCAGCATGACGAGAGCCGTGCTGATAAGCATCCAACCGGTATCGCCCGAGTCTATGCTCGCCACGCCTACTCCTTCGTCCTGGGGGCCCTACGAAGAGTGTAGGCGGCGAGGCAGAGGGCTCTTATCGCCGAACGTATAGCTATGAAGGGCGAACAGTTAGACAAATGGCCCAGTGGGGCCGGGAACGGCCCCACTGGGCATCGGACTATAGGTTCGGGGATCGCCCCCCGGCCTCTTTACGCAAGGGCAGAGACGCCCGTCTCTCCCGTACGGATGCGGAGGCACTCTTCCATATCGAGCACGAAGATCTTCCCGTCGCCGATGTTCCCGGTCCGGGCGCCCCGGCCGATTGCGTCCACGGCGAGCCACGCCTTGTCGTCGCTCACGGCCAACTCGACCTTGAGTTTGTGCAGCAGGCCGCCCCGCTCCACGTGGCTCCGGTAGACCTCGGCCACTCCCTTCTGCCTTCCGCGGCCCATCACCTCGGATACCGTCAGCAGGATGATCTCCTCTTCTTCCAGGGCCGCGACCACTTCGTCGAGCCGGTCGGGCTGGATGATGGCGATGATGTACTTCATCTCAGTCTCCCTAGCCCAGGCCTAGCCGACGACGGTGTAGGCCGATTCGCTGTGCTGCGTGAGATCCAGTCCAATGCTCTCGTTGTCCGCGGTCACCCGCAGACCGATAGTCTTGTCGATCAACTTGAGAAGGCCAAAGGACACGATGAAAGAGAACGCGAAACAGCTGACGACCGCGATGACCTGGTAGAGCAGCAGCGTGGCCCCACCGCCAGAGAACAAGCCGTCGGCGCCGGCCGGGTTGATCGCCACGGTCGCCCACAGACCGGTGCAGAGAGCTCCGAGCATTCCGCCAATGCCGTGCACGCCGAAGGCGTCGAGCGAGTCGTCGTAGCCGAGCTTGCCCTTCATGAACATCACCGAGGCGTAACAGGCCAGACCGGCCAGGAGTCCGATCGCGATGGCCGCGAGTGGGGTGACGTAGCCCGAGGCTGGGGTGATGGCCACCAGACCCGCAACTGCACCCGAAATCACGCCCAGAGCGGTCGGACGCCTGGTCCTCATCCAGTCCAGCCCCGCCCAGGCCACCGCAGCAGCCGCCGCCGCCATATGGGTGGAGGCGAAAGCCGAAGCCGCGAGACCACCCGAACTGAGGGCACTGCCGGCGTTGAAGCCGAACCAGCCGAACCAAAGCAGGGCAGCGCCGAGGATGGCGAAGGGCAAGTTGTGAGGAGGCGACGTGTCGGGGTAGCCCTTGCGCTTGCCGATCACGAGCGCGGCTGCGAGTGCCGCGGCACCGGCGTTAATGTGCACCACGGTACCGCCGGCGAAGTCGAGAGCGCCCAGTTCCCGCAGAATGCCGCCGACCCCCCACACCCAGTGAGCCATCGGGTCGTAGACGATCGTGGCCCACAGAAGCGAGAAGATGAGGAACGCGCTGAACTTCATGCGCTCGGCGAACGCGCCGATGATAAGGGCGGGAGTGATGACGGCGAACATCATCTGGAAGAGCATGAACAGCACCTCAGGGATGGTCGCCGCGTAGTCGGGGTTGGGCTCGACGCCCACGCCACTCAGCCCGACCATGTTCAACCCGCCGATGAGCCCGCCGTGGTCGGTCCCGAACGCCAGGCTGTAGCCGAACAGCACCCACTGGATGCTGATCACGCCCACCAGTATCAGGCATTGCACCATGATGGAGAGCACGTTCTTTCGGCGCACCAGCCCGCCATAGAAGAAGGCCAGTCCTGGAGTCATCAGCAGGACCAACGCCGTACTCATGAGCATCCATGCTGTATCGCCTGTGTCTATGTTCGCCATATCCGCTCCCTTCGGTTGAGGTCGCACGGAATTTAACCGTAGGACCGAGCGAAGGTTTACCGCCGGACGTACAAGACTATGGGGGTTCTCTTGTACATTTGGAGTAGCTCGTCCGCCACGCAATGCAGCGAAGCCAGGGGAGCAGCGCCGGTCAGGCGGTGAGCAGGCTCCGGGCCTTGAGGCCCAGGCCCAAGCGCTCCTTGTGTTCTGTTTGGAAGACGCTAAGCCCGCTGATGTCCGCGATCTTCTCCAAACGGTAGCGGATGGTGTGCCGGTGGGCGTATAACTCGGCCGCGGTCCTCGTGAGGCTCTCATCGTGCTTGAAGAAGACGGATAGCGTCTGCACGAGTTGGGTTCCATTGGTCTGGTCGTACTGGTCCACAGGCCCTATGGTCTCGTCGTAGAGGGAACGGATCTGCTCGGGGTCTCTCTCCCAGATATCGAGAAGCAACCGGTACGTGCCCACGTCGTGGAAGTGGAGCAACGCAGCGGGACCGTGCAGTTTGCGGCCCACTTTGAGAGCCACGAGGGCCTCCTGATAGCCACGGTCCATCTGCACCGGATCGGTCACGAAGCCACTGATACCCGCCGAGATGCTGAGCTCGCCGGCCGACCGGCCCAACTCCTGTACCACCAGGGCCAGCCGCCGGAGGGCGTCCGGGTCGCGGGCGGTCTTGCCACAGACAAAGACCACGATCTGGCCCGACTTGAGGCTCGCAAGCGAGGATGGCTCTTTGGCCGAGACGTAGCGGGAGACCTGGCTGAAGAAGCGTTCGATGGCCGCCTCGAGCTCTTCCTGCCCGAGGTTCTTGCGCGCCACCGTCCCTCCGAACTCGTCTACGCCGAGGAGCAGGACCGCGGATCCCTGGCTCAAGTCGCACCCCAGGAAAGCCCCGCGCCGCAGAAGCGAGTCTCCCGCCCGCTCCCCCCCGGTGATGACGTCGTCCACGAAGTCACCCTTGAGCCGCACCTCGGTCTCGAACCGCACCCGGTCCTGAGCCATCTCGAGTGCCGCGATCGTGGCCGAGTGCTCAAGCACCAGCAACTCCATCGCGGACGGCTCGGCGGCATCGGTGACCGCGCACAGGTAGCCGAGACGTTTGTGGCTCGCCACGATGGGAAGCGCGAACATCGGCGGCAGTCCGTCTTCGTGCAGCCGGAACAGTTTCTCACCCATGCCGAGCGACGCGAACAGCGACCGGATCTCGGGGCGCTGCAGGTGCTCCACGAGCGCCGATGCCGACAGTGGTAGGCCCGACGAGACGGCGAGCAGCTCCAGGGAGACGTCGACGACGAAGACCGGCCTCTCCAGCAACCGCGAGGCCTCCTCGACCAGTTCCTGCCAACCCCCGCCGCGGATGACCACGCCGAGAAGACTGCGGTGGATGGCCTGCGATTGCTCCAACTGGGAGGCCTGCCGGTTGATGATGACTTCGGTGACGTCCTGCATGAGCCTGGTCCAGCGGAGGCCCTGGGGCACCTCGACGATGGGGAACTTGCGCTTGGTGGCCAGTTCGATGACGTCGGCCGGGACGTTCTCGACGAACCGGGTGGTCTTGACAAACAAAGCAGATGCCCCGGCCATCATCACCCGGCGGCAGAAATCCCGCTGGCGATCGAGATCGCCCTTGACCGCGAACATGGTGGAGAGAACCAGCTCTCCCCCGGAGAGCCAGTCGGCGATGTCGGGCACCTCTCCGACCGTCACCGAGGTCACCCGACGGTCGAGGCCGTGTTCTCCGGCGAGCAGCCTGGCGTCCTTGAGGACGGGCAACTGGAGTATCTGGCCGACGGTGACAGGCATGGCAGAGGGCACGATATCACCGCTTTGGCCATTGGTACAAGACTGAGGCCCCAGGTCTTGAACGAATCCACAGGACACAAGCTGTCGCCGCCGCTTCCTGCACCGGCAATGCGACTTTTGTACAACTTCCCGCCCGCATATTCTCGCCTGACGGCGAATGCCGGACGGTAGGCCCGGTACGTACCATGAGCCATAATACAAGAGGCTCCGTCCAAGAGAGGGACCAAGGCATCCGCGTGACCCGCCACGAGGAAATAGCCGGCGCGACATCTCCGAGATGGGCGTGTGCCGGCCTACCCGCGCCGGATCACCCGCAAGAGGCGCGCTGCAACTGGCAAGTGAGGAGGAAAGGTGAAGTACATAGTCGCGATAATCCAGCCTGATCGCCTGGACGAGGTCATCGAGGCCCTTACCGAGGCTGAGATCAACCTCATGACCGTGACCGATGTCATGGGGCGTGGAAGGCAGAAAGGCGTGGCGGAGATCTACCGCAGTCATGTGGAGCGTGGCGGCCTGCTACGCAAAGTCAAAGTCGAGATAGCGGTCAACGACGAGTTCGTCGCGCCCGCCATCGAAGCGGTCACCAAGGGCGCCCGGACCGGCAACATCGGCGACGGGAAGATCTTCGTGCTCGACCTCGAGCATTGCGTGCGCATCCGCACCGGGGAGACCGGCAGTCTGGCCATAGGATAAGCCTCTCCCTTCGCCCCTCTCCCGGCCTGCCCCCGGCCGGAGAGAAGCAGTCGCCGAGCGCGGGGACCCGCCGGCGGCGGGTCCCCGCGCCCCTCGTCATGGTAATCTATCGAGGCTCCAAGCCAGGATGAATCAGCGGTCAGCCGCGCCGAGCTGCTCTTTCGAGTCATGATCACCGGTGCGGTTCCCCCGCTATCTATGCGGAGGATTTGCACACCATAATGGCGACGCTTGGCATCGATATCGGCTGCATCAGTGTGAAGATCGCGGTCGTCGGCGCTCCCGAGGACCGCGACGCGTTCCAGGCTCTCTTGAAGACCTCTCCCCTTTTCTACGCCCCGGTGGACGACGACAAGGTCCTGCCTCATCCCGACGCCCCACCGCTACTGGCCACGGTTTACCGGCGCATCAAAGGCAGCCCGGCGGAGGCCATCCGCGAGTTGTTGACGCAGGTGGTGGATTCGCTGCCCGAAGGGTCGATAACCGCGGTGCGCGTAACCGGCACCGGCGGCCGCCTTGTGGGGAACATGCTGGGCGTCCCCTATGAGAACGAGTTCAAGGCCATCGCCCGGGCCATCGGCGCCCTCCACCCCGACGTCACCACCGTCTTCGAGATGGGCGGAGAGACGTCGAAGTTCATCCATCTGGAGACCGACGCGGCGTCGGGGCGCGTGGGCATAGGCGACTATGGCACCAACGGCGATTGCGCAGCCGGTACCGGCTCGTTCATGGACCAGCAGGCCAACCGCCTGCTCTACGACATCGAGGACGTGGGCGACATCGTGCGTGACGCTGGGAAGGCCGCGTCCATCGCCGGCCGTTGCTCGGTGTTTGCCAAGTCGGACATGATCCATGCCCAGCAGAAGGGCTATCAGCCCCCCGAGGTGCTCAAAGGCCTGTGCAACGCGGTGGTGCGCAACTATCGGGGCACCATCACCAAAGGCAAGGAGATCGGTGAGCGCGTGGCCTTCATCGGTGGCGTGGCGGCGAATGCCGGCGCAGTCGAAGCCATGCGCGAAGCCTTCGAGGCCGACGGCGACCAGTTGATGGTCCCCGCCTACTACGCTTGGATGGGCGCCATAGGCAGCGCTCTGACCGCAGGTGACGTGGCGGCAGGCGTGGAGATGGTGACGCTGGATGTCGCCCGGCTCGATCAGGGACTGTCGGCGGACTTCCAGACAAGCGATGCCCTCTCCATGGAGCACGTCATCCTGCTGCGCGACCGGGTCAAACCCTATGAGTTCCCGGCCGAGGGCACTATCGACGCCTATCTGGGCATCGACATAGGTTCCGTGTCCACCAACCTGGTGGTGCTCGACGACAAGGGCGACATGGTCAAGGAGATCTACGTCAAGACCGACGGCCGCCCGGTGGAAGTCGTCAACAAGGGCCTGGCCGAGATCTGGAGCGAGATGGGCGACCGCCTGGACGTCCGCGGGGTCGCGACCACAGGGTCGGGCCGGGAGCTCATCGGCGAGCTCATCGGAGCCGACACCGTGAACGATGAGATAACCGCGCACAAGACGGGGGCGACCTTCATCGGCCGGAAGCTGATCGACCGCGTCCCCGACACCATCTTCGAGATCGGCGGGCAGGACTCCAAGTTCATCAGCCTGGAGGATGGCGTGGTGGTCGACTTCGCCATGAACGAGGCCTGCGCCGCCGGGACCGGTTCCTTCCTGGAGGAGCAGGCCGAGAAGCTGGGGATCAAGATCATCGGCGAGTTCGCCGAGTTGGCGCTGTCGTCGGACGCCCCGGTCAAGCTGGGCGAGCGCTGCACGGTGTTCATGGAGCGCGACGTCAACTCGTACCTGCAGCGCGGCGCGGACAAGAAGGCACTCGTGGCCGGACTGGCCTACTCCATCGCCTACAACTACCTCAACCGGCTGGTGGGCCAGCGGCATATCGGCGACACCATCTACTTCCAGGGCGGCACCGCCTACAACGACTCGGTGGCCGCCGCCTTCAGCATGATCCTGGGCAAGGACATCATCGTCCCGCCCTACAACGGGGTAGTGGGCGCCATCGGTGCGGCGCTGCTGGCCCGTGACAAGATGTCGGCCACCTTGGCTCCCTCCCGCTTCCGAGGATGGGACCTAGAGCAGGTGGACTACAGCGTGCGGGAATTCACGTGCAAGGGCTGTACCAACGAGTGCGACGTGCGGCAGTTCACCATCGGCGATGAGAAGACCTACTGGGGCGACAAATGCTCCGACCGCTACCGCAAACGGGCCAAGGTGGACAAGGAGCCCGTCATCCGCGACCTGGTGGAACTGCGCAACGCCCTCTGCTATTCCTACGTCACCGAGACAGAGGACTACGGCACGCTTCTCCGCAGCGGCAGCGACGCCCCGCGGGGCAGCATCGGCATCCCTCGGGCCATGTATACGTACGACCGACTGCCGTTCTGGGCCACTCTCTTCAAGTCCTGCGGCTTTGATGTGGTGCTGTCGCGCCAGACCGACAAGAATATCCGAGAGATGGGCATCGACGGGTCGGTGGCCGAGCCCTGCTTCCCGATACGTGTGGCTCACGGGCATGTTGCCGAGCTGCTCGAAGCGGGAGTGGACCACGTCTTCATCCCCAATCAGTTGAATGAAGAGACCGATCACCCCGAGATCGAGTCCCACGCCTGCCCTTGGGGGCAGACGCTGCCCCACATAATCCGGCTCGCGCCCCGATTCCGGGGCTCCGAAGAGAAGTTCCTCGCCCCGATCATCCACTTCCGCCGCGGCCCCGAGTATGTGCGGGACAGCCTGCGCTCGGCTCTCAGACCGTTGGGAGTCCCCTCCCGGGTGGTCGACCAGGCGGTGGGCGAGGCCTACGAAGCCCAGGCGGAGTTCCGCACCCGCCTGACGGAGGCCGGCGAAGCGGCCCTCGCCACGCTCGACGAGCGCGACGAGCTGGGAATCGTTCTGGTGGGTAGGCCCTACAACATCTACGACGCCGGGGTCAACATGGACATCCCGGCCAAGTTGCGGCGCTACTACGGCGTGAACATAATCCCTATCGACTTCTTGCCTTTGTGGGGCAAAGACACCCGCGAGGTCACGCCCAACATGTTCTGGAACTACGGGCGCAAGATCCTGCAGGCCGCCAAGGTGGTGGCGGAGCACCCCAATCTCCACATCATCTACATCACCAACTTCAAGTGCGGCCCCGACTCCTATATCAAGCACTTCATCCACGCGGCTTCACCTGAGCCGTTCCTGGTACTGCAGTTCGACGAGCACACGAACGACGCGGGCGCGATGACCCGGTGTGAAGCCTATCTCGACAGTAAGGGCTTTCTACGCTGGTGGGCCCGCGAGGATAAGAAACTCGTTTCGAAATGAAGCTACGCCGCAAGGGACGCGCCCGACAAGCGCGAGAGAAGGACGCAGGGAGCATGAAGAGCAACGCAATCAACGTGACCGGGAACGCGCTGTCGTGCGGTCAGACGCGCACTACGTGGCCGCGGCTTCGTTTCGAAACGTGGGTAGGACCAAGCAACCGGTCGTCGGGGAGCGATGATGGGACCCGAAGGTATCGACACCACCGGCACCGGGACCACGAGCGGCAACGGCAGAGGAACCAAGGATGCGGCCCAGAGGGCGCTTGGCTCGCTCCCCGGGCCGGCGGCGGCACCGGGCGCCAATACCAGTCCCATGGTGGTCACGCGCGACACCGACGTCGCCGGTCGCACCATGTGGCTCTGCCGGATGCCATATGGTGGATCGCGCATGCTCGCCGGCGCCTTCCGTTCGATCGGCTGGGACACTCGGGTGACGCCCGACGAGGATGCCCGCACGCTGGAACTGGGCGCCAAGTACACCTCGGGCGACGAATGCTACCCGCAACGCATCGTGCTGGGCGACTATCTCAAGCTCATCGAAGATGAGAAGTTCGACCCCAAAAAGATCGCCTTCCTCCTGCCCACCGCGAATGGTCCCTGCCGGTTCGGACAGTACGCGGGGCTGTTGCGCAGGGTGCTCGACGACCAAGGATACGAAGATGTCGTCATCCTCTCCATCACCTCCGCCGACGGTTACGCCGGCATCGGCGAAAAGGCGGGGGAGCTGATCAGGACAGCGTGGCGGGCGGTCGTCGTGCAGGACGTCCTGCTGAAACTGCTCCTGATGACCCGGCCGTACGAGATCGAACCGGGGCAGACAGACAGAGTCTACCTGGAGAGCCTGGATCTGATGAGCGACATCATCGCCCGTCAGGGGATCGGCAACAAGGAGCGGATGGCCGATCTC
Source organism: uncultured Actinomycetota bacterium (assembly GCA_963843455.1). Taxonomy (GTDB): domain Bacteria; phylum Actinomycetota; class Thermoleophilia; order RBG-16-64-13; family RBG-16-64-13; genus CAIQPS01. The sequence continues at coordinate 204,701 of CAWJKE010000007.1, read as the reverse complement.
CAGTCCGGGCTCAGTCGGGTGAAGAAGGCCTTTCTCACCATCCCCCTGAGGCAGGAGGACCGGCCGCTCATCGGCGTGGTGGGAGAGATCTTCTGCCGCCTGAACACCTTCGCCAACAACGAGGTCATACGGCACATCGAAGCCCAAGGGGGCGAATGCTGGTTGGCCGGCGTTGCGGAATGGGTGTGGTACACCAACGACGAGGCCTTTCGGCGGTTGCGCGAGGAGAAGCGCCGCGTGAGCAAGGACTGGGTCAAGAACTTCCTCACGGCGCGGGTGATGCGCAGCGACGAGAATGCGCTGATGGAGCAGTTCGAAGACGTCTTCGAGAGCCATCGGGACCCACACATCCACGAGATCCTGGAGTATGGGCATCCCTACCTGCCCCGCGAAGGCGCCTTGGGCGAGATGGTCATCTCCACCGGCGGGGCCATCTACCTCTACCACCAAGGGGCCGACGGTATCGTCGACATCAGCCCGTTCACGTGCATGAACGGTATCGTGACCGAGGCCATCTATCCGTGGGTGAGCAAGGAGCACGACGACATTCCTATCCGGGTGTTCTACTTCGACGGCACCCATAGCGACCTGGACCGCGACGTGGGGATCTTCCTGGAGCTGGCCAAGACCTACAAGCGCCGCAAGAAGATCGCCCGGACTTTGCAGGCTGCTGAAAAGTGACGCTTCGCCGCAGGAATGCGATGGGTATGTGCGAGAGAAGGACGCAGGGAGCGTGAATACCGGCGCTATTTGCGCGACTGAGGACGTGCTATCGCGCCACCCAGTGAATTCCGGCGACCGGGGTTTCGCTTTTCAGCAGCCTCCCGGCCGGCCTGAGGTCTGAGCAGCAGATGTTCAACCGCCTAGGCTCGTTCGCCGTCCGGTTCCGGTGGTTCATCGTCGCCGCCTGGTTGCTGGTTGCGGCAGTGCTAACCATCGTCGCCCCGAACATCAACGACGTCGCCGTGAGCGACCAGCGGGCCTTCCTGCCCGCCTCCGCCCCCAGTCTGGACGCGAACAACCTGGTCAAGAAGTACTTCCCCGACAGGGTGTCCCCCTCGAGCGCCGTGGTCGTGGTCGACGCAGGTTCGGGGAACCGCGCCGATCAGGGGGCGGCGGCCCAGTTCGTGAGCGATCTCACCTCCTGGCTCACCGGCCCGGAGAAGCCCCCGGGTGTCGGCCGGGTGCTGTCGCCAACGTCGGGCGACGAACAAACCAAGGCGAGCCTCATCAGCCCCGACGGGCAGGTGGCGCTGTTGCTGACGCGCTTCGACGCAGTCGCGACCGAGCCGGCCACCAAGGACGCTATCGCTGCCATCCAGGAGCGGCTGAAAGCGGCGCCCGCCGGCGTGAAGGTCTACTTGACCGGAGACGGCCCCATACTTTCGGCCTACAACAGCGCCTCACAGGACAGCCTCGCCTCGACCACCTGGATCACCATCGTGCTCGTGATAGCGATCCTGCTGATCATCTATCGCTCGCCGGTGAGCCCTGTCATCCCCCTGGCGACCATCGGGCTGGCCTACGTGATCTCTCGGGCCGTCGTCGCCTTCCTCGGGTCCGGACCACTGACCATATCGATGTACACCAACGTGTTCCTCATCGTGGTGCTGTTCGGCGCCGGGACCGACTACTGCCTGTTCCTCATCAGCCGGTTCCGCGAGGAGATGGCCGACGTCAAGACGGCCGCACCGGCCATCAAGACGACCGTCCGCACCATCGGTGAGACCATCGCCTCCAGCGCGGGGACGGTCATCGTCGGCCTGGCCACGATGGCCCTGGCCGAACTGGGGCTCTACAACACGACCGGCCCGAGCATCGCCATCGGCGTCGCCATCGCCCTGCTCGCCGGGCTGACCTTCACCCCCGCCCTGCTCACCATTCTCGGCCACTACGCCTTCTGGCCCAGGAAGCCCAAGCACATCGGCGAGCATGGTGTGTGGCACTCCTGGGCGGGCAAGGTCATCGGGCGCCCGATTATAGCCCTTCTGGTGCCCGTGATCGTGCTGGTGCCGCTGGCAGTCTACGGGTCCGGGCTGGTCCGGGATTTCGATCTGCTGGGCGACCTCCCCAAGACCGACGAGACCAGGCAGGGGTTCGACGTGCTCGCCGCCCACTTCGGCCCAGGACAGATGCAGCCCCTCAACGTGGTGGCCGTCGACCAGGCCGGTTTCGACACTCCCCAGGGGCTGGCCGATGTGGCCAGATTGCAGGCCCTTCTCGAGGCTGTGCCCCATGTGACCGCCGTTCGCAGCTTCACCGGCTCCCTCCCGGACAAGAAGACGCTCAGCGTGGCCGATCAACTGTCCACCGAGGCGAAGGTCGTTCGCGACGGTGCCGCCCAGTTGCAGGCCGGGCTTTCCACCGGCAGCGCTCCCGGCCCGGAACTGCAGGCGGCGGCCGCCGGGCTCACCGAGCTCTACGGCTACCTTGTCCAACTCGCCCAGGGATACCCGGACGTGGTCGGCGACCCCGGTTACCAGAAGGCGCTCGCGGCGCTTTCGGAGCTCGCGAAGGTCTCCGCCTCTTTGCAGTCGGCTACCGACAGCGCCCAGCGGACCGTCGCCGCCGAACAGGCCCTCACCCAGCTCGAGTCGCTCGCGGGGGGTCTCGACACGCTTGGGCAGAAGTTCGCCGGCCGGCCCGACGCCATCCTTCTGCCCCAGCTCTACCTCAAGAGCAACGCGGGGCTCAAGGCTCTGCGCGACGCGTACCTTTCCGGCGACGGCACCGCCGCGCGCCTCCAGGTGGTACTCGACGCCGGCCCCTACAGCCCGGAGGCGATAGACGCCACAAAGGCCATGCGTTCGGCCCTCGCCTCGGCGGGGTTCCAGGCGGCGGTGGCGGGCGACTCGGCCGTGCTGCTCGATCTGCAGGCGGCCTCCAACCGAGATATGACTCGGGCGATGGTCTATGTCCTGGGCGGGGTGTTCGTAGTCCTCATCATCTTGCTCCGCGCCCTGGTGGCGCCGATCTACCTGATACTCACCATCCTGCTTTCGTACGGGGCCACACTCGGCGTCGTGAGGCTGCTTTTCGTGGATATCCTCGGGGCCGCGGGCATCGTGTGGTGGGTCCCGATGTTCATGTTCGTCATGCTGGTGGCCCTTGGCATGGACTACAACATCTTCCTCATCGGGCGGGTGAAGGAGGAGGTGGCGGCCAACGGCACCCGGGACGGGACTCGTCACGCGCTCGCCCGCACGGGGGGCATCATCACCTCGGCCGGCATTATCATGGCCGGCACTTTCGCCAGCATGATGAGCGCCAGTCTGCTGGGGCTGCTACAGATCGGGTTCGCCGTCGCCTTTGGGGTCCTGCTCGACACCTTCGTCGTCCGGACGACCCTCGTGCCGGCGATCATCGTCCTTCTGGGAAGATGGAGTTGGTGGCCAAGGCGTGGGCCGGGAGCAAGGACCATACCGGCGGAGTCGCCGAAGGCGGACTAGCGGCGCCGCGCCCGCCGGGCGATCACACGTAGAAGCGAGGGACCTCTCTCAGCCAGTCATCGGTGGGCCGCTCGAGGATGAAGGTGCCGGCAAAATCGACGCCCGGTTCGAGGAACGGATAGCGGTCGTATGTCGCCCACGGCGGCTTCGTGTATCGAGGCGATGACGTGACGATCGACTCCACCCAGCCGTTGCTGTTCTCGTACCACTGCTCCGAGATGCGGTGCCAGTCCGACGAGACCACCGACCGAGGATGCACGAACGCCGGCACCACTCTGTCCATCACCGCGGGAGGAGCGATCACCCGGTGGCTGAAGAAACGCGTGAGCCCGGGCTGCCGCATGACTTCCTTGGCGTGCACGTTGAGATACCAGTCGTCTCCCTCTTCCACACTCACGCCCTTCGGGTAACGGAGCGCGATGAGCCAGCGCAGGATGGTCTTCTCTTCGAAGGAGGCCCCCCGGCCCAGGAAGTCCTCAGTCGGCACGGCGGGCACGTTCACCATGATGACCTTGAGCGGCACGACCTCGGTGGTCATGGCTGTGAGGCCGAGCGGTCTCTCCCCCTCGCCGCGGTTCACGTTCTCGTGCACCTTGTAGTTGTAGTAGCCATAGTTCTCGGCGCCGGGAGGAGAAGGGACCGCTCGGTAACTGACGTAACTCACCGGATGATTCCGCAGCACCTCGGGGATGTGATACCGGAAGAACCACCGCTCCGCGGCCGGAAGATCGTTCATGTCGAGGAGATGGTGGATGATGACAGTCTTGATCATGCTGCACCCATGGTATCAGCCCTGCTTGACAGTCAGGCTCGCTTGCTCGCGGCGCGTAGACGCGGCTGCCCGATGCCCAGCCACAGCCCTCCGCTCAACAATCCGACGACAAGGGTGAGGACGCCCAGGATCTCCACGCGGCCGCCCAAGAAGGGTAGCGAGACGAGCACCATCCCTATGCTCCCCATCACCATGTGAGACGAGCTCATGAGCGCCGAGACCGACCCTGCATCGGCCTCGTGTTGGTCCAGCATCAGATAGACGGCCGGGGGACGCATGCAGCTCAGGGCGATGCTGCTCGGGAGCACCGCGAGAATGTAGGCCCAGGGTCCCAGCCCACCTACGAGCAGGATGAGGACTCCCCCGAGAGCGATCACGATGAAGCAGCCGGTGACGATGGAAGTCCGCCTCCAACTCCGCGAGAGCCTGATGTAGATCACCGGGCCGATCGCCAGACCCACGGCGAAGAGGGCAAAGAAGTAGCTGAAGACCTGGCTGCTCACGCCGAAGGTCTCCTGGTAGACGTAGGAGGAAGAAGAAACAAACGCCATGGCGAAGATGCTCACCGGAGAAAAGATGAGCAGCAGGTAGGCGAACGTCCGGTGTTTGAGCACGACGCCCAGACGCCGCAGCGAGGCGAAGGGGGAGCCGGTATTCCTCGTCTGGAGAGTCTCCTGGAAAGCGACCGTCAGGGCCACTACGAGCACGCCCAACCCTGCCTGCGCCCAGAAGGTCCCCCGCCAGGAGGTGAGGTTGAGTAGAAGCGCACCCAGCATCGGAGCCACCGCCGGGGAGATCACCGTCATCGACTGGATGGCCGCTAGGGTGGACTCGCGTCTTCTGCCCCGATAGACGTCCTTGACGATGGCCGTGGCCACGGCCGAGGCCGCGCCCGCTCCGACCGCCTGCATGATGCGGAAGAGCATGAGCAGGTAGATGTTGGGCGCGATAGCGCAGAGCGCTCCCGCCACCGTGTAGCAGGAAAGGCCCACCAGCAGGATGGGCCTGCGTCCGTACCGGTCGCTCAGAGGACCCCATACGAGGATGGCCACAGCGTAGAACACGAAGAACAGGGTAAGCGTCAGGTTTGTCTGATACTCGGGCACGCCGAAGTCCTGGGTCATACTCGGCAACGCGGGCAGATAGATGTCCGTCGACAGGGCGACGAACGCGCTGAGCACGGTCAGGAATGCGACCAGGCCCTTGTTGCCCAGCCACCTCTGTCGCACCAGATCGTCGCCTGCGCGGACCGCCTGGGTCATGCCGTCCGGCCGCCTGTCCTCTCTTCGTGCGCCCGCAACGCGGCCTCGGCCTGCTCGAGCGAGGCGAAACCGTAGCTCGCCATCGTGTGCTCCAGGATCGCCTCGGCCGGATTGATCCCCTCAGCGACCATTTGAAGATAATGGGCTTCCAGAAGGCGCAGGGTCCTGGCGCTGTAGGTGGCCAGTTCGCTGCGGTTGTAGGTCTCGAACGAAGTGGTGAATCTGCTGTCCTCGCACGAGCGGATGGGACGACCGCGCCCAGAGATAAGCGGGTACTTGGCGGCCGTCTCCTCCATCCAGCGGACCGACAGGTCTGCCAGACGCTCGACCAGCCGCGCGGCGCTACCCTCGAGTTCGGGCACCACCGCGCCCACGCCCCGACACTCGCACGGCGACGTGCTCTCCATCATGCGCGCGTACTTCTCGGTCATGAGGTTCCGGTCACCGGCCCGAGCCTGACGCAGATCGTCCAGGTAGCTCTCGGCGGTCTCTTGGTCCCACGACGAGAGTTGGCTCGAGCGCATGATCTCGAACGTGCCGCGATCCTGCTGGCACGGCGCGGGACCGTCGAGACCCCTCACCTTCTGGAACATGTCCCACTCCAGGCCGAGTATCTCCTCCACCACGCCCTGCTCGATGTGCTCCTGATATTCCACTTGTCTCTCCCGAGAGCCCCTGCTCTTATTCCATGGTCACGGGCAGGCTCCGTAGAGCCTGGTTCTCGATCCTCGCCTGCACCGCATGAGCGTGGTCGAGCAAGAAGTCGCTCGACGAGTCGCTCAGCCCCTCGGAGTGGAGGCGCGCGATGATGAGGGCACTGATCTCTTCCACGAGCTGTTCCTGCCGCCTGGAAGCCCCGGGACCTGCCTCCCTGCCCGAGTCCGCGCACAGGTTGGCGAGAAGCCGGTGACACTCCCCACCCAGGATCGGCAGTTCCCTCATGCCCCGATGCATCCACTTGTAGAAAGGACGGTACCTCTTGTTGAGCAGGTACACCAGAGAGATCACGGCCTCGACGAAGTTGGCCATGGCGCAGTGGGCCGCCACCAGCTCACCACGAACGATACACCTGCCGTAGTTGTATTGCCCCGCCTGGCCGGCCGCGGCGCAGCGCGCGGCCACCTTCTTGAGCCGTAGATCCTCCGGATAGAAGGCCAACAGCCCCTCGCGGAACGCTGTGAACTCCCCCAGGGGATCGGCAAACACTCTGCCGTTGGTGGCTGTCGCCAGATAGATCTCCGGGACGACCCTCCATTCGGCCAGGCCGATGGGTACGTGATCGTAGCGTACGAACCTGCCGTAGAAGGCGGTGACCTCGAAGACCCCCGTGCGCTTGCCCGCGTGGGCGCTCTCGCTCCGTCCCTCGTGACCGGCGAAGCCCCTCGGCAGCTCGTCGTAGCGCTTCTGAAGCTCCGCCCCGATCTCGGCGTAATCGCGCGCGGTCAGCCACAGGCAGAACCCGGGGCCCCAATCGTGGTCCCGCGAGAGCTCGTCGTCGAACCCGAAGCATTCCGAGCCCTCCCCCACCAGGCCGGCGGCGACCCTGCCCTCGTAGGCAGCGAAGCGCCCGGCCACCAGAGCGCGGCCGTATTCTTCGTAGTATCGCTCCGCGAGCTCCAGACCCGTCATGCCTGCCCCGGCCCTTGCCGCCCATCGGCCGCGGCGTCGCGCTCGCGTGCCGACAGCGCCTCCCTGGTCCGCGCTAGGTTCCTGCTGGTCTTGGCCCAATCCGGATGGTCCGTCCCCAGGATCCTCCCGATGGTCGCCAGTGCCTCGGTGAAGTACCGCTCGGCCTGCGCGTAGTCGCCGCCCATGTAGTACACGGCCGCCAGATTGTTGAGCCCGGTGAGGTAGAGCACCGACTCCCTGCCCGCTATCTGCTCGTACAGTGCCAGCGTCTCCCGCAAGTATCGCTCCGCTTCGCCGTAACGCCCCGTGGCCATTGCGACCGAGGCCAGGTTGTTGAGCGTGGTCGCGAAGGCAGCATTGCGCTTGCCGCTCTGCTCGAGAACGGCCAGCGCCCGGCGGTGCAGGCTCTCAGCTTCGTCGTAACGTTTGAGATCCTGATACACCAGCCCCAGGTTGTTGAGTGCGCTGAGATAGACGAAGTGCTCCGACCCCGTCTCGCTCTCGTAGATCTCGATCGCCTCCATGAACAGCGCCTCAGCGGTCTCGTAGTCGCCCTTGAGACGGTAGGTGCCGGCAAGGTTGTTGATGCAGGTGGCGTAGTCGGGGTTCTGGGTGCCCCGGACCCTGGCCTCGATCTGAGCGGCCTTGCGGAAAGCCGCCTCCGATTCGTCGAGTTGCTTGAGCGTGCGGAGCAACGATCCCAGTTCGTTGAGAGCGGCCACATACGCCGACGACTCGGCGCCTGCCTCCAGTCCGGTAAGTTCGACGTTCTCACGAAGGAGCGGGAGAAGGTCCGTCAGTCTGTGCTCGGCCTGCAGCGCTTCTATTTCCGCGTTGAGTTCGCTCAGCCGTTCGCTCATGTTCGCTCGGCGGGATGCTTGATCATATATGCTCGCTAACCTCGCTCCAGAAGTCGCTCGACCAACCCGTCCTCAACGACATTGGGCAGAGTGATGTGCCCGGCGGACCCGACCGGTGCGGTGGCAACTCCTGCCGCATGCGCCACATTCCAGGCGGCCGCCGTCTCCAGGGCCGCCTCGTTTCGGGCCCATGCGCGGCGGGCCACGCCCCCCATCACGTCCCACTCCACCGCCGACCGGATGATGCCGTCCACCCGGGTCGAGCCGTCCAGTACCAGGCCGAAGCCGGTGTTGATCGACCGGCCGACGCCCACTCCACCCCCATTGGAGGCGACGACCAGAGTCATCCCTCGGGCCGCGTTGCCGGCCCAGCAGTGGAAAGCCATGTCGGCCATGACGTTCGACCCGTCGTGGATGTTGCTGGTTTCCCGGTAGGGCGAGTCGGTGCCGGACACGTCGTGGTGATCCCGGCCGATGATGACCGGCCCGATCTGCCCGCGGCGGACCAGATCGTTGAAGGCCAGGGCGATGCGCACCCTCCCCTCCGCGTCGGAGTAAAGGATGCGGGCCTGCGAGCCCACCACCAGCTCGTTTTTGCCGGCGTCGCGCACCCAGTTGTAGTTGTCCCGGTCCTGCCAGCAACGCTCGGGGTCTATGCAGGTCATCGCCACCTGGTCGGTCCGCGCCAGGTCCACGGGATCCAGGCTCGCGCAAACCCAGCGGAAGGGACCATAGCCGCGGTCGAAGCAGAGCGGCCCCATGATGTGCTCCACGTACGACGGGTAGATGAAGCCTTCCTTGGTGTCGGCGCCGTTGGCGGCCACCTCCCGGACACCCGCTTCGAACACGGCCTTGAGGAAGCTGTTGCCGTAGTCCCAGAAATGGGTGCCGCGGCGGATCATCGTGCCGATCAGTTCGATCTGCCTGCGGAGCGAAGCGTCCACCCGGCGCCGGTACTCGGCCGGGTCGGCGGCCAGCAGCTCCCGAGACGCGGCGAAGTCCAGACCTTGGGGCACGTAGCCCCCTTCGTAGGCGGCGTGGCAGGAGGTCTGGTCGGAGGCCAACTCCACCGTTATCCCGTTGGTCGACGGCGTACTGCCACAGGTCCACGATGTTGCCGTGATAGGCGATGGAGAGCGGGGTGCGGGCGGCACGCGCAGCTGCCGCCCAGGAGAAGGCTTGGCCGAGATCGGAGGTGACCCGCTCCACCCAGCCCTGCGTCCCGGCGGGTATCGACGCGGGAGAGGTCGACTTCGGCGGTGATGCTCACCGCTCCGGCTATGTCGGCGGCCTTGGGCTGGGCGCCGCTCATCCCGCCCAAACCGGAGCTTACGTAGAGAACCCCGGCCAGATCGCGATCCTGAGGGATCCCCAGGTACAGACGCCCCGCGTTCAGCAGGGTCAGGTAGGTGCCGTGCACGATGCCCTGGGGCCCGATGTACATCCAGCCCCCCGCCGTCATCTGTCCGTAGTTTGCCACTCCAAGCTGAGCGGCTTCGTGAAAGTCGGCCGGGTTGTCGAACTCGCCCACCATGAGGCCGTTGGTGTTGATGACCCGGGGAGCGTCGCGGTGACTGGGGAACAGGCCGACCGGGTGCCCGGAAGCGACCACCAGCGTCTGGGTCTCGGTCATCTGCTCCAGATACCGCTTGACCAGTCGGTACTGCATCCAGTTCTGGAACACCTGCCCCGTCTCGCCGTACGTCACCAGCTCGTAGGGGTAGAGGGCGACGTCGAAATCAAGGTTGTTATCGATGTTGAGCTGGAGGGCCCGGGCTTCGAGGATGCCGCGATACTGATCGACCGACCGGGCCTTGATGTTTCCATCGAAGCCCACGCCGGACTCCCCCGGTCTCGGCCGGAACCGATATCCGTAGATCCGGCCCCGCTCCCGCAGTTCCGCCAGGAATTCGGGGGCCACCGCCTCGTGCAGAGCGGCGGGAACATAGCGGAGGGCGTTCTGGAGGGCGAGCACGGTCCGCCGCGGCGAGAGCGTGCATCCTCTATCGGGCGCCCGGCGGATGCCGGGCGCGAACACCGGCGGAGGAGGAAGCTGGTCGATCGTCATGTAGCGCTCAGCCGCTTTCCGGGTCCTAGACTTCCAGCAGCCGGCTCTCGATGATCTGGCTCGAGGAGAAGTCGTGGATCTGCAGATAATGCCGGACCGACCCGGCCAGCGCATCGAGCGGCGCCAAGCCTATCAACTCGCACCCGACGACCGTCACGCCATAGCGTGCGGCTTCCGACCGCACGGTCTCCAGGACCCGATGGATAGGCGTCTTCTCGTACTGCAGGATATCCGTGGACACCTGCACCTGGCCCCTCCCCTCGAGCGCCACGCCCATGGCACGCACGTAGCGGTAGCCGCCGCTCGAGAACCGGACGGCTTCGGCGATGCGGCGCGCGATGGATAGATCGGCCGTGGCAAGATTGACGTTGAAGGCGATCAGTGGGAAGCGGACTCCGACGATGGACGCGCCGGAGCGCTCGTTGAAGACGGCCGCGCCGGCGTCCGGCGCCCCCTCCGGCGTCGCCAGCTTGGCGGCCAGACCCTCGTATTCCCCGCGCCTGACGTCGGGCAGTGACTGCCTCTCGGGGCGGGTGGCAGCATCCTGGTAGTAGTAGACGGGTACCCCCTGCTCGCCGATCCACTCTCCCAGCCTCTTCGCCAGTGCCACCGCTTCCTCGGACGTCACGCCGCGGAGCGGTACGAACGGGATCACGTCCACCGCTCCCATCCGGGGATGGGCACCCTCGTGCGAGCGCATGTCGATCGACGCGAAAGCTTCCCGGCACAACGCCTGCGTGGCCACCAACACCGCCTCCGGCTCCCCCACATAGGTGAGAACGGCCCGATTATGGTCGGGGTCGGCGCTCCAGTCGAGCAACTCCACGCCGGGCGAGCTCTTGACCGCGCCGACGAGACGCTCGAGCACGGCCGAGTCGCGCCCCTCGCTCACGTTGGGGACGCACTCGATGAGCTTCATGGCTGCAGGCTCATACGTCATCCCTCCACTGGGGCATCCCGCTTGACCACACGTTTGCCATCCTTGAATACGCGCCATATTGGGTTCATGCCGTATCGATACGGAATCTCGGCCCCGCGGGAGTAGTCGAGGATGAGGATATCGGCCTTCTTGCCCACTTCGAGACTCCCGACCTCGTCCTCGACCGCCAGCGCCGCGGCCGCGTCGATGGTGATTGCCCGGGTCACCTCTTCCGCAGTCATTTGCAGCTGGGAGCAGCCCATGGTCGCCATCAGCCAGAGGTTCTGCGTGGGACTGGAACCCGGGGTTGAAGTCGGTGCTGAGAGCCACTCGCACTCCGGCGTCGAGCATGCGGCGGGCGGGCGCGTAGCTCTCTCCGCCGAGGAAGAACGTGGCTCCGGGCAGCAATACGGCCACCGGCACCCGTCTTCCTCCTGCGACATGAGTCAGCGCCGCGATGCCGCTCTCGCTCACGTGGTCTAGATGGTCCACCGACACCGCGCCCAGTTCCGCCGCCATCTCGGTGCCGCCCATGTCGGTGAGCTGATCGGCGTGAAGTTTCGGCAGCAGTCCCTCTTCCAGGCCGGCCTCCAGCACGCGCCGGCATTGGTCGACGGTGAAGGCACCCGTCTCACAGAAGGCGTCACAGAAACGGGCGAGCTTCTTCTTCGCCACCGCCGGTACCATCTTCTTGACGATCAGCTTCACGTACTCGTCGCCGCGGTCCGCGTACTCGATCGGAACGACGTGCGCCGCCAGCAGGGTGGGGACGACGTCTACCGGGTGAAGGTACGAGACATCGCGGTACACCTCCAGAAGCCGCAGTTCCTGTTCGAGCGACAGGCCGTATCCGCTCTTGGCCTCGACCGTAGTCACCCCGTAGCGCAGGAAGCGGTCCAGCCGCTTGCGGGCCAGCGCCCGCAGCACTTCGTCGGTGGCGTTGCGCGTCGCGTGGACCGTGCTGGCGATGCCGCCCCCGGCCTCCTGCACCTGCTGATAAGTCGCGCCGGCCACCCGAAGCTGGAACTCATCGGCCCTGTCTCCCGCCCACGCGAGGTGGCTGTGGCATTCCACCAGTCCGGGCATGACCACCCGCCCGTCGGCATCGAGCATCTCTCCGCCGCGCATCAGGCGGACCTCTTCCATAAGCGCCGCCTCGGTCCCCACCCACACGATGCGCCCGTCGCGGGCAGCCACGGCACCGTCGAGGATCCTGCCGACTCCTTGGCGTCCGTCACCGTCACGGCTGTCGGCGGCGCAGGTGAGCACCTCCGAAGCGCCCTTAATGATGAGATCCGCCTCTACCCAAGTGGTGGTAGACCCATCCACTCTCAACCCCCTATCTGTCGTAGGTCGGCTCCAGCGGTCCCACGGCGTCCTTCGACCCGCGAGACCAACGAACCGTCGCGCACCATCTCGCTCAACTCTCTCGATGTCCGGCGTCTGCGGCCGGTCGCTCTCCAATCGAGGCACCGTTTCGCCGGATGAAGTCGTGCGCCGCCGCCACCCCCCGGCCGGGGCGGAGCGATTCCCGGAACTCCAGTCCCTGCGCTCCGCACAGCAACTCGATGGCGACGACCGCCAGCACGTTCCTCGACACTTCCCGAGCCTTGAGCGCGGCGAACGCTCCCATGCTCACGAAATCTTCCTTGTTCGCCGACGTCGGGACGCTGTCCACGCAGGCCGGATGGGCCAGCGTCTTGTTTTCCGACACCAGAGCGGCGGCAGTCACCTGGGCCATCATCAGACCACAATTCAGCCCGGGATGACAGGTCAGGAAGGGCGGCAGGTGGTCCGACGTGCTCGGGTCCATCATGCATTCGATCCGGCGCTCCGAGATATTGCCGAGTTCCGCCAGAGCGATGGCAAGGATGTCCATGGCCTGCGAGATGGGCTGGCCGTGGAAATTGCCCCCGGAGATCACCGTCTCCTCTTCGGGGAAGACCAGCGGGTTGTCGGTGGCCGCGTTCAGTTCGACCTCCAGGACGCCCCGCACGAACGCGAGCGCGTCCTTGACCGCCCCGTGCACCTGCGGAGCGCAGCGCAGCGAATAGGCGTCCTGCACCTTGCTGCAGGCGACGTGCGAGGCGAGGATCTCGCTGTCCTCGAGCAGGCGCAGCAGATTGCGGGCGGTCGCCGCCTGGCCGGCGTGCGGACGGACGCGATGGCTGATCTCCAGATAGGGAGTGTTCGTCCCCCGGAGCGCCTCGACGGCCTGGGCGGCGGCCATGTCGGCCGCCTTGCTGATGTTCTCGGCCTCCCACAGGGTGAGGGCGCCCACCGCCGTCATCATCTGAGTCCCGTTGATGAGCGCCAGCCCTTCCTTGGCCTCCAGCACGACCGGCTCGATGCCGGCCGCCTGCAGCGCCTCGCCCCCGGTCACGCGCCGACCCTGATAGAACGCTTCGCCCGCGCCGATCAGCACCGCCGTGAGATGCGCCAGCGGCGCCAGGTCCCCGCACGCGCCGACCGAGCCCTTGCTCGGCACCACCGGGACGATACCGGCATTCAGCGCGCGCAGAAGGGTATCCAGCACCACCAGGCGGACCCCGGAATAGCCTTTCGCGAGCACGTTCGCACGGAGCAACATCATAGCCCGGGTCTCGGCGCGGCCGAGAGGATCGCCGACGCCGCAGCAGTGACTGAACACCAGGTTGCGCTGTAGCGCGAGGGCGTCCTCCCTGGCGACCGGCACCTCGGCGAACTTGCCGAACCCGGTCGTCACCCCGTAGACGACCGCGTGGTCGGACAGCAGCCGCTCCACGTAGGCGCGCGCCCTCTGCACCTTGGGGACCGCGGTCGGCGGCGAGCGCGACCTTAGCGTCGCCGTACGCGACACGCACCACATCCTCGAGCTTGAGAGACTCTCCGTCGATGACCACGTCGGTCATGATCCCGCCCAGGGTTTTGCGCTTCACAGCTAACTCGATCTCATACTAGCGCCGGCGAAAGAAGAAGAACACCACCGCCGGCGGTCGCGACTAGCCTCGGCCGGCCTCTTCAGCGCCGATGTGGAAGGGGATGCTGATCACCACGACCCAGGGAACCCCGAGAAGGGCGCCCTTGAGCCTGCAGCGCGTTCTGGTTGTGGAGGAGATTCTCCCACCAATGCTCGACCACGAACTCCGGGATGATTACGGTCACCGTGTGGTCGGGCCCGGGCTGAAGGGACTTGATGTATTCGACGGCCGGCCGGATGAACTCTCTATACGGGGAGTCGACCACGACCAGCGGGATGTTGATGTCCATCTCCTGCCACGTCCGTTGGAGCGACTGCACTTGTTCGGGATCGCTCGCGATGGTCGTGGCGTGGAAGTCGTCGGGAGAAAGGCCCCTGCCGAGGGCTAGCGAGCGGGCCGTCAACTCGTTCACCTTCGAGACGAACAGAACCACCGTGGTCCGTGGCTTGGAAACAGCGATCTGGCCCAGCCGCTCGAGTTGGGCTGGGTTCTGCGGCTCCAGGTAGTACGCGATCCGGGTGTAGTGGCGCCGAACGACGTAGAAAATGGTGATGAGTATCACTACGGCTATCACTACCAGATACGCCCCGTGAGTGAACTTGGTGCCCAGAACGACGAAAGTGACGACGCCGGTCATCAGCGCACCCAGGCCGTTCATGATGGCGCGGCGTCGCCAACCCGGGCTGCGCAGGCGGAACCAGTGCCTGACCATGCCGGACTGCGAAAGGGTGAAACTGGTGAACACACCCACTGCGTACAGGGGGATGAGCTTATGGGTCTGGCCGCCGAAGGCGACTAGGACCACGATCGATGCGATCATCAACCCGATGACGCCGTTGGAGAAGACGAGCTTGTCGCCTCGGTTCATGAACTGCCGCGGCATCAGGCCGTCGCGGGCGAGGACGAACGAAAGGCGCGGGAAGCCGGCGAAGCTTGTGTTCGCGGCGAGCACCAGGATGGCCATGGTGGCTATCTGGAGTGCGTAGTAGAAGAACCCGCCGCCGAAGACCGCGTGCCCCAGGCTTCCGAGGACGGTGCTCTCGGTCTCGGGAAGGATGTGCAGGATCTGAGTGAGGCCGGTGACCCCGAGCATCAAGAAGCCCAGGATGGCCGCCATGATGCCGAGCGTGTAACTGGCATTCCGACTCTCCGGCGGCTTGAACGCCGGTACTGCATTAGAGATAGCCTCGGTACCGGTCATGGCCGAGCACCCGCCCGAGAACGCCCGGAGCATTATCCAAAGTAGTGCGGCGCCCTGGATGCCCGTGGTGGTGCTCGAGATCGGCTGCGGGTGTAGGCCGCCGGCAGCCAGGCGGATGAAGCCGACCACCACGAGACCCCCGCATAGCACGACAAAAGCATAGGTGGGTACGGCGAAGAAACGAGCCGACTCGCTCACCCCCCGCAGGTTGGCGATGCCTATGAGGATGATCACGCCCACACAGATCCAGATCCGGTAGTCCGTGAGCGAAGGAAACGCCGTGATAATGGCGGCCACCCCCGAAGCGACGCTCACCGCGACAGTCATCACGTAGTCCACCATCAGCGAAGCGGCGGCCACCAGTCCAGGAAGCAGCCCCAGGTTCTCCCTGCTGACGATGTACGAGCCCCCGCCGCTAGGGTACGCATGAATGGTCTGCTGGTAGGAGAGGGCCACAAAGGCCAGCAGAACCACCACCGCTACCGAGATACCGAACGATAGGCCGACCGCGGCCGTGCCGGCCAGCACGAGGGCCAGCAGGATCTCCTCAGTCGCGTAGGCGGTGGATGAGATGGCGTCGGAGGCGAAGACCGGGAGCGCGAACTTCTTCGATAGCCGCTCCTGCATCTCCTGGGCCGTCGCGATGGGCCGTCCAAGCAGGATGCGTTTGGCGCTCAAACCCCCGCTCACGTCGACTAGACCTCCTCGGCTTCGGAAGCGCCGATGTGGAACGGGATGCTGATGACCACCACCCACGGCACCCCCAGCAGGGCAGCCTTAAGCCGCAACGCGTTCTGGTTGTGGAGCGCGTTGTCCCACCAGTGCTCCACGACAAACTCGGGGATGACGACGGTCACCGTATGCTGCGGTCCGGGCTTGAGCGACCGTACGTAGTCGACCGCCGGCCGTACGAATTCGCGATAGGGAGAGTCGACCACTACAAGAGGCACGTCGATCTCCATGTCCATCCAGGTCTGTTGAAGGTTCGCCAAAGCTTCAGGCGTGGTGGTCACCGTCACCGCATGGAAGTCGTCAGGGGACAATCCCCGGCCCAGCGACAGGGCCCGGGCCGTCAGTTCGTTCACTTGAGCGACGAACAGGACGACCGTGGTGCGAGGCTTCGATATGGCAACCCGGCCCAGGCGCTCGAGCCGCCGCTCGTCCTGGGGTTCAAGAAACCGAGCCACTTGCACGTAGTGTCTCTTGATATACGAGAAGATCAGTACCAACACTACGCCGGCGATAAGGACGATGTACGCGCCTTGCGTGAACTTTGTCGCGAAAACCACCGCCGAGACGACAGCCGTGCAGACCGCTCCAAACGCATTCATCGCCGCGCGGCGCTGCCAGCCCTCGGTCTTCAGCTTGAACCAGTGGATCACCATCCCTGCTTGGGAAAGAGTGAAGCTCACGAACACTCCGACCGCGTAGAGAGGGATCATACGGTGGGTCTTGGCGTTGAAGATGACCAGGATGATCATAGCCACCACCCCCAGGCCGATGATGCCGTTCGAGAAGGCCAGCTTGTCGCCGCGGTTCATGAACTGCCTGGGCATCAGCCCGTCGCGGGCGAGGATGGAGGAGAGCCGGGGGAAGTCGGCGAAGCTGGTGTTGGCCCCGAGAAACAGGATGGCCATCGTCGCAACCTGGAGGGCATAGTAGAAGAACCCGCTGCCGTACACGGCCCTGCCGACCTGGCTCAGTACGGTGTCTGCTTCCTTGGGGGTGACCTCGAGTACCTGCGCAAGGTACGTGACCCCTACGAGGAACGTACCAAGGATGGCGGCCATGATCCCCAGGGTGATGGCGGCGTTCCGGGCCTCGGGACGCTTGAACGCCGGAACCCCGTTGGAGATGGCCTCGGTGCCGGTCATGGCGCTGCAACCGCCTGAAAACGCCCGCAACACGACGAAGGTCAGCGCGATACCGGTCAACTGACTCTGTTGGACGATCGGGGCGTGTCCGACCGGCTGCAGTCCTCCCAGGAGCCAACGGACAATGCCGACGACCACAAGACCGCCACACAGGAAGATGAAGGCGTACGTGGGGGCAGCAAACGCCCGGCCCGACTCTCGAAGCCCCCGCAGGTTGGCCAAGGCGACCAACGCCACCACGGCGACCGAGATGATGAGATGGTAGGGATACAGGCTGGGGAACGCGGACGTGACCGCGGCTACCCCTGAGGCGACGCTCACCGCCACCGTCATCACATAGTCGATCATCAGTGAAGCGGCCGCGGCCATGCCCGGGTAGCGGCCCAGGTTCTCGGAGCTGACAATATAGGAGCCGCCTCCCGACGGGTAGGCGCGGATCGTCTGCTGATAGGAGAGCGCCACGATCGCGAGCAGGCCGGCGACCGCGATACTGATGGGCAGGGAGAAATGGAGCAGACTACCGCCGATCGCCGCCCCCGCCAGGACGATGAGGATCTCCTCGGTGGCATACGCGGTCGAGGAGATGGCGTCGGAGGCGAACACCGGCAACGCGACGACCTTCGACAGCCTGGTCTTGTGCTCTTCCGCACTGGAGATCGGCTTGCCGACTAGGGCTCGCTTCAGACCCCGGCCGAAGTCCGCCAACTCACCTCCTCCCTCTGGTCGCCACCTTTTCCCTATCCTTTTCGCAGAATCGCATATCGGGGACTGCTAATGCCAGTCCCAATCCCGAGGCGGTGCTGGAAAGAAGGCCGCCCGCTGCACCAGTGTGCGGCGGGCGGCCCCGTGAATCGTTGCCGCGCGGCGGCCCCCTCGGGGGCCGCGCCGGCTTACGGCGTGGTCGTCGTCGCGGCTGCCTCGATGTCCTCGCTCTTCTTGATGCGCATACGGAAGAACGAACGCCACACAAAGGTGACCGAGATCAGGAAGAACACCGCGGACAGGATGTAGTTGAGCGTGTGGTTGCCCTGGCTGTTGGCGATGTTCACTGCCAACGACACCGCCAGCAGGCCGAACAACGTGGTGAACTTGATGACCGGGTTCATGGCCACCGAAGAAGTGTCCTTGAACGGGTCGCCCACGGTGTCGCCGATGACGGTGGCCTCGTGCAGCGGCGTCCCTTTCTCCTTCAGGTCGGTCTCCACGATCTTCTTGGCGTTATCCCAGGCACCACCGGCGTTGGCCATGAATATGGCCTGGAAAAGACCGAAGATCGCGATGGAGATCAGGTAGCCGATAAAGAAGAACGGCTCCAGGAAAGCGAAGGCGAGAGTGCCGAAGAACACGGCCAGGAAGATGTTGATCATCCCCTTCTGCGCGTACTGCGTGCAGATGGCCACGACCTTCTTGCTGTCCTCCACCGAGGCTTTCGTCTCGCCCGTATCGAGCTTGATGTTCCGCTTGATGAACTCGACGGCCCGATACGCGCCGGTGGTCACGGCCTGCGTCGCCGCACCCGTGAACCAGTAGATCATCGCGCCACCCATGATGAGGCCCAGGAGGAAGGGCGGGTGCAACAGGGACAGCTTGTCGAGGTTGGTGGTGAGCTCGTTGGTGAGCGCCATGATGATCGAGAAGATCATCGTAGTGGCCCCCACGACGGCCGTGCCGATAAGCACCGGCTTGGCCGTGGCCTTGAAGGTGTTGCCCGCTCCGTCGTTCTCCTCGAGGTTGTCCTTGGCCACGTCGAAGTTGGGCTCGAAGCCGAAGTCGGCTTTGATCTCGGCGGCGACGTTCGGGATCTGCTCGATGGTCGACAGCTCGTAGACGGACTGAGCGTTGTCGGTGACCGGGCCGTAGGAGTCCACGGCGATCGTCACCGGGCCCATGCCCAGGAAGCCGAAGGCCACCAGACCGAAGGCGAACACGGCCGGAGCGAGCATGATGTCGCCGAGGCCCTGCGTGCTCACCAGATAGCCGATACCCATGAGGACCATGATGGCGAAGCCGATGTAGTAGCCGCTGAAGTTACCGGCCACAAACCCCGAGAGGATGTCGAGGGAGGGCCCCCCTTCTCTTGCGGAAGCCACGACTTCCTTCACGTGCGCCGACTTGGTGGAAGTGAACACTTTGACGAGTTCCGGAATCAAAGCGCCGGCGAGAGTCCCCATGCTGATGATGATGGAAAGCATCCACCAGTAGTCACCGTGAGCCTGCCCGACGTCGGTGCTTCCCCCGATCAACAGGTAGGACACCACGAAGGTGAGGATGATGGACACGATCGAGGTGAGCCAGACCAGAGAGGTCAAAGGCGCCTCGAAGTTCATCTTATCGGCGTTCTGATAGCGGGACTTGGAGACCGCCGCGTTGAGGAAGTAGGAGCCGCCGCTCGAGACGATCATCATGACACGCATGGCGAAGATCCAAACGAGCAGCGAAACCTGGATCGCGGGCTCGCTGACAGCCAGGATGATAAACGTGATCAAGGCCACGCCGGTGACGCCGTAAGTCTCGAAACCGTCGGCGCTGGGGCCGACGGAGTCGCCCGCGTTGTCGCCGGTGCAATCCGCGATGACGCCCGGGTTACGAGCATCGTCTTCTTTGATGTTGAAGACGATCTTCATGAGGTCGGACCCGATGTCGGCGATCTTGGTGAAGATACCGCCGGCGATCCTGAGGGCCGCCGCGCCCAGCGACTCGCCGATGGCGAAGCCTATGAAGCACGCGCCCGCATAGTCGCGGGGGATCCAGATGAGGATGATCAGCATGATGATGAGCTCGACGCTGATGAGCATCATGCCCACGCTCATGCCCGAACGCATGGGGATGGAATGGATGTCGTAAGGCTTGCCCCGCAGGCTCGCGAAGGCCGTGCGGGAGTTGGCGTAGGTGTTCACCCTGATGCCGAACCAGGCGACTCCGTAGCTGCCCAGGATCCCGAGGATGCTGAACAGCAGGATGACCACCACTTTGGTGGCCGTGAAGTGGCTGAGAGCTCCGAAATAGACCCCGATGACAACGGCGATGAACACCCACAGCAGGATCAGGAACTGGCCCTGTTTGAGCAGGTAGGTCTTGCAGGTCTGCCAGATGAGTTCAGAGATCTCTTTCATAGATCTGTGGGCCGGCAACTTGCGAATCTGATAGAAGATGACGAGGCCGAAAACCAGGCCCAGGGCGCAGATGACCAGCCCATACGCGAGGAGAGCGCTACCCGAGATCCCGTGAAAGCTCACCGAGCCCAAGTCGGGCAACACCAGGTTCGCCTCGCCTCCGGTGCTCTCCTCCGCCAACGCGGCCGGAGCAAGGCCGAGAACAGAAGCCGCGAGCACGGCCAGGAAGAGCATGGGCCTCTTCCACCACCGCCTCCGAGCTTCGCGCGATTTACATTCCATCCAGCATTGCCTCCTTCTCGTCCAACGGTCTCATGACGGGTGGGGCGCGGCTCGGCGCCGCCCGCAGAGTCCCCCCTCGCGGGCCCGACCCAATCGGTCATGCTACCTAAGTGCTCAGTGTCACGTCAAGGATTGCGACCTCTTCTCATCCCACCGTCACGCTTAACGGTCGTGGCCCGGTTCTGCTAGGCTTGATTGGATCCACCCGCAATTGGAGATGACGGGGCCCGCTGGGAAGAGCGCAGGGCCCAGCTCGAGGAGAAAGGATGGACCGGATGGACAAGTGGCAGTGCTTACTCTGTGGGTATATCTACGACCCCGAAGTCGGGGACCCCACCCAGGGGATCGCTCCGGGAACCTCATTCGAAGACCTGCCCGACGACTGGGAATGCCCCGACTGCGGAGCCAGCAAAGAAGAATTCGAGATGATGGCGGAGTAGTCCGCTCCTGGCGCGGCGCGCGGCCAAAGCCGCGGCCCGCGCGGGCGCGTCGAGCGGGGCAGGACGCGCGCCTAGCCCAAGAACATCGACATCAAGAGGTGGCCCGGCGCCACGGCGAAACCCGTGGCCCGGGCCTCTCTCTCTGTGTAGGCGGCCGCCCCGTTGGCTTCGAAGCCGGGGCCCCACATGATGAACGGCACCGACTCCGCGACATGCGTCCGGAGCTCCAGCGGGGTGGGATGGTCCGGTAGGATGAGGACCCTGAGGGCGTCCATCTCCCGCACGCCGGCGCCCGCGGTCTCTACGATCTGCGGCACCATCAGGGCGTCGATCTGTTCGATGGCCTCCACCTTGGCCGCGGCGTCGCCGGCGTGGCCCGCCTCGTCGGGCGACTCCACGTGCACGAAGACAACACCGTGATCGGCCAGGGAGGCCAGGGCGGCCTTCATCTGTCCTTCGTAGTCGTTATCGGAACCGTCGGTGACGCCCGGTATGGATAAGTAGTCGATCCGGGTCTGCACGGCCAGCCCTTTCAAGAGGTCCACCGGCGACGTGAGCGCCGCTTTGCGGCCCCGATAGAGTGCGGCGAAGGCGGGCATCCCGGCCGGCCGCATGCCCGGCCAGAACAGCCATATCTGCGTGGCGGGCAGTTTCCCTCTCGCCTGCCGCTGTTTGTTGACAGGGTGCCCCTCTAGTATTGCCGCCGAGCGCTCCATCAGATCCCTCGCGAAGGCGGCTCCCGGGCCTACCGGAGCCGACTGGTCTACCGACCTTCCAGCGATGTCGTGCGGCGGAGTGAACATGGTTGCCAGAAGGTCCGCACCATCCCGCACTGTGAGGATGTGCCGGAAACCGACCCCGGGATAGAATCTCGAGCGCTCATCCCCCAGGCCTTCCTGCAACGCCCCGATCAGCTCCGCCGATTCCGCCGAGGTGATATTGCCCGCCGAGTAGCTGGCCATCCGCCCTTCTGCGACCGTCACCAGATTGCAGCGCATGGCTACCTGTCCGGGTTCCAGCTCGACTCCCATGGCCGCGGCCTCGATGGGGCCTCGTCCCGCGTAATAGAGCAGCGGATCGAGGCCCATCACACTCATGCAGGCGATCGCGCTGGAGGCTTCCATCCCGTCCGGGACATTCGAGACCACGCCGACCGTGCCCTCGAGGGCAAGTCGGTCCAGGTTGGGCGTGTAGGCGGCCTCCAGCGAGGTCTTCCCACCGTGGGCCGCCGCCGCCCACCCAGACGCCCCATCGATGATCAGAACGACGTGTTTCACAGCCGCCCCCGCGGTCACATTACTCGGCGCCTACCTTCCGCGCGCTTCATTATAAGGGGTATCCATACGGTATCGTGGAGGCATGACCCCAACCACCAGACCCCTCTCCGCCGCCGAGACCGCGGCGGCCAAGGAGCTCTTGCACTCCGCCCCGTTCGTCCACCTAGCGATGGTGGAGCCGGGCGGGCCGTACGTGGTCCCGCTGAACTTTGCGTATGCAGAGGACGACGGCCACCGGGCGGGAGAGTTGCGCGGCCGGATCTACTTCCACACGGGCGAAGGCCGTAAGACCGAGGCCCTCGCGGCCGACCCGCGCGTCTGCCTGTCGGTCACCACCTGCGTCGCGTTCCACCAAGGCGACAACCCCTGCGCGGACGGCTTCTCGTTTCAGTCCTTGCTCATCTGGGGCGATGCCCGTCTCATCGAAAACGCGGGACCGCGGGAGGGGGCTCTTCGGGCGATCGTCGCAAAGTACGACCCGGGAGCGACCGGCGCCCCGTTCGACGAGGTGGTGCTGGCGCGGACGCTCATCTACGAGGTGACCATCAAGAGGGCCGACCTCAGGGAGCGGCCGCGGCGTCGGTAGCTACGTCCCGAAGTACTTGCCCCCGATCCTCCTGAAGGCCGGCAGCGCACCGTCGACCACCTCGGGAGCCACGCAGTAGGCCATACGGAAGTGTCCACCCAGACCGAAGCCGCTCCCCGGCACCACGAGCACCAGGTGCTGCTGCAACTCTCGACAAAAGGCGACATCGTCCTCTATCGGCGCTCGCGGGAACAGATAGAAGGCGCCCTGCGGCTTGAAGACCTCGAAGCCCGCGGCGCTCAACGCCTCGCACAGCACGTCCCGGTTGCGCTTGTAGGGCGCGACGTCCACGGATACGCCCTGGAGCCGGGCGACAGCCCGTTGCATCAGAGCCGGCGCGTTGACGAAGCCCAGGATCCGGTTGGCCATTATCAGTCCCTCCATCACCGAGGCGATCCCGGGGATGGCGGGATTGGCCGCCGCGTAGCCGATCCTCTCGCCCGACAGCGACAGCTCCTTGGAGTAACTGGAGCCGATCATGGTGTTCTCGTACGCAGCCATGACCGGAGGCACCCTGATCCCGTCGTACACGATCCGTCGGTATGGTTCGTCGGACACGAGATAGATGACCCGCCCCAGTTCCTCCGATTTCTGCCTAAGAAGAACGCCAAGCGCGGCGAGCGACTCCGCCGGGTATACCCTTCCCGTGGGATTGTGCGGCGAGTTTATGAGGACGGCTTTGGTCCGGGCGCCGATCGCAGCGGCGATAGCGTCGATATCCAGATCGAAATCGGGGCGGCTGGCGACCGGCCTGAGCACGCCTCCGTGATTGTCCACATAGGAGGTGTACTCGACGAAGAAGGGGCTGGGGACGACGACTTCATCCTGGGGATCGAGGATGGTCTTGAGCATCACGTTGAGCGCGCCACCGGCGCCGCAGGTCATCACCACGTGCTCGGCAGCCAGTTGCACGCCCTGATCTCCGGACAGGTACTCCGCCACCGCCGCCCGGGTCTCCGGATAACCGGCGTTCGACATGTACCCGTGCCGGCCCGGAGTGCGGTCCGCGACCAATTCTTCCATCACGCGCTGGAACTCTTCTGGAGGCTCCAGGTTGGGGTTGCCGATGCTGAAGTCGAAGACATTCTCGCAGCCGTGGATCTCACCGAGCCTGGCTCCCTCCTCGAACATCTCCCGTATCCAGGAGGACCGGCACGAGGATTCGGCGATCTTCTTCGCTACAGACATCAGGGCCTCCGTCGATTCTCTAGATCAGGGTCAGCCGCCCGACACGGCCGGGAACAAGCCGAGACGGTCGCCGTCCGCCAACGGGGAGTCGAGAGTACAGCGGTCATGATTGATCATGACAACCGCCACGTCCGCCGGCCGGAGGGCTGCTTCGGCGATCACTTGCCTCACCGTCAGGCCGCTTCGCGCTTCGATCTCGAAGCCGGCAGCGCCGCTCGCCAAGAGGGGAAGAGGGCGGTCCAGAGGGGCAAGATTAGCGTAGAGTCTAACTTCGATCATGGCGTCGAAAGTCTAGCAGGCCGCCGTCCCCTCGTACCGGCAAGGCGTTGATATACTACCCAGCGACCCGAATCCCCATTCCCACGGCCGATGGGCACCACTGGGACGGAGGCGTCGAATATGGCTCTTTCCGACAACATCTTTCTGCCAGAGAACGGCAAGCGGTGTGAGATCTGCGGAGCGGAACTCTCCAATGAGATCGTCATCCAGGAGTTCGCAGACGGCAGCATCGCCAGACTCTGCTCGGAGTGCGCCGCGGGGGCGGCCCTCCAGCCCGAGACAGAGGAGTTCCGCTTTCCGGACGAGGTTTCAGCCGAGCTGGAACCCGACGACTCGAGGTCCCTCGAGGACTCAAAATCCCTCGATGACTCGCGGTCGTTCGAGGAACTCGACCCGATGGAGAAGACTCGCGATCTCCTCACTCCGGTCGTCGATCTGATCACCCTCCAAACGGAGATGCAGGCAGCCTTGAAGCGCCTGGCGGCCTCACTGGAGACTTTCGCCACCGGCGTGATCTCCGAGAACATCGACAAGACGGCCACGGTCGAGAGCCGGCTCGAGACGCTCGAGCGCGAGCTGGAGCAGACCCGGGCTCGGCTGCGCGAGACCGAAGCGCTGCTCGCGGCCGGTGCCGTCGCCGCCGCGGCCCCCCAACCCCTCGACGATCAGGAACAGGCGCCGGCGCCCGCCGTCGTCGCCGCCGCCGCCGTGGCCATCGCGGGCGCGGACGCGGCCTGGGATCTCGACTCCACCGCCGAGACTCCGCGGGAAGGCTTGCTCTCCCCCACCAGCGCAGCCCTCGCAATGGCGGTCGGCGACACTGAGCCGGAACCTTACTCCGCTGCCGATCTGGCCGCTCAATCCACGTTGCCGCCGGTCGCCCCGCTCGTGGCCGCGGAGCCGGTAGCGCCACCGGCCGGCCCTGCCTCTGCCGAGCACCACACCCGCCCGGGCTTCCAACTCCCCGAGGTCCAGGTAGCCCAGAAATACTACAACGAGAGTCAGTTCACGAACCGCGTGCGCGACGTGCGCCGGAGTCTGGGCAAGCCCCGGGCGAACCTCACCAAGCTCATCGGGCCCGAACCCCGAGCCCTCCTCACCATCACCTGGGACATCATCTGGTATCAGTACCTGATAGACCTCCGCCGCGATATCTCCAGCGACGAGCGGGTCACACTTCACCGCGAGGGCATGGATCTCGACGAACTCACGGCGATCTTCAAGGAGAAGAACTCCTCCATCGACGACGAAGGGCGCCTCGATGCTTCGGAGCTCGAGGTCAAACTACTCAGCGACCCCTCCACGCTCATCACCGAGATGACGGTCGACGAAGAGCGGGCGCTGGAGGACGCGACCGAGGAGATCTGGGACCAGAAGACGGCACCCGAGTTCAACTGGGACGACTGAGCGTCGGCGCGGGGCCGCGACGGACGCTCTAGACGAAGCGAGGTGACGGGTCATGTATGACGTTCAGGCGACGATCGGGCCGGTCCACGTCCTCAAGCCCGCATATGGGAGCGATCTTCTCAAGGAGTTGAGCGACTTCGTCCACAGCCAGAGCATCAATCTGGCCTGGTTTTCTGGACTCGGGGCCGTATCCCGGGCCACCATCCGCTACTACGACCAGCCTCGGCAGGAATGGGTCGATCTGGAGCACGACCAGCGCCTGGAAGTGTCGGGCATGCTCGGTAACGTCTCGCTGTTGAACGGGGAACCCATCGTGCACGCCCACATCACGTTCGCCGACGAGCAGGGCCGCTGTTTCGGCGGGCACTTGGGCCCCAACACGCTGGTGTTCAACATGGAGATCCTGCTGACCACCTTGTCGGCCGCCAAGTCGGTGGTGCGCAAGATGGACCCGCAGACCGGGCTGACCATCTGGCACTGAGCGCGGGGACCGCGGGCCGGTAGCGTTGCGTGGCAGTGGCCGCGTCAATCCTTGGACTGTAGTTCTTCGTAGGAGAACCAGGTGGCATCGGTGCCGAGATCGACCATGGCGCCGTCTGCCGTGGTCCACAGCACTGTCCCGGTCCTGCCGAGGTATTGTTCGAGCCACTCCGGCGGGTTCTTGACGCCCGAGACTCTGCTCTTTATCACTTCGACGCGGTCACCTTGCGCGATCTTCCTCGACCTGGCGTGTGCGCCTCCCGGCACGGCTGAATCGGCATCCGCGGTCCGGGGCCGCACTGCCTGCCGCTCGGGTCCGGCTGCCGCCGCCACCCAATCAACCGTGACGCGGATCTCGTCCGGAGGGGGATCGGGAAGGGCCGAAGCCTTCAGCACGACGGCCTGGGCAAGGAGACCGCCGGTACCGCCCCGCGTGTCGGAGTAGCGGACCGTCGCCACATCCGCGCCTTCTCCCTTGTGGCCGCCCTCTCTCTTCAGCTTGAGCGAGTAGCTCATCGACCCCTCCTATCGCCGTCTGCCCTCTCATCTCCCCGCGGTCAGCGCTATCAAATCACCAAAGGCCTAAGAAAGCTGTATCCGCCGGCGCTGCTGGCGTAAATAACATGTATAGAGACGGATTGGGCTTCTTCTAGAGGCGGTACTCTCCCAGGAGTCACATCACCAGCATAGGCAAACCCCTGGAGACAGTATGGACGCTATCGTGATCGCCATCGCAGTAGTCTTCTTCGTACTCTCGGCCGCGCTCGTGGCAGCTCTGGCGCGGCTGTAGCCGCTCGTCCCGCCTGCGAAGCCATGCTGATCGCCAGCGCCGTCATAGCCGCACTCCTCCTCTGCTACCTGTTCTACGCGCTCCTCAAGCCCGACAAATTGGGCTAGGCGCCGGATGAACGAGGGCATGAGCACATGACCACCTTCGGATGGCTCCAGATCGCCGTGCTGCTCGTGGTCGTGGGGCTGCTCACAAAGCCGATGGGAGTCTACATGGCTCGCGTATACCAGGGGCGGCCGATCGGGATCGACCGGGTGCTGGGGCCAGTCGAGCGCCTCGTCTACCGGATATCCGGTATCGATCCAGACAGGGAGATGACCTGGAAGAGATACGCGCTCAGCATGCTGGCTTTCAGCATGGCCGGCTTCCTCCTGCTCTATGTTCTCCAGCGCACCCAAGGCGTGTTCCCGTCGGGGCCTTCGGGCCTAGGTGCCGTCCGTCCCGACCTGGCTTTCAACACAGCCGTCAGCTTCGTCACCAACACCAACTGGCAGGCCTACGGCGGCGAGACGACCATGAAGTACGTGACCCAGATGGTCGGGATGACCGTGCAGAACTTCCTGTCCGCGGCGACCGGGATGGCCGTGGCTATCGCGCTCATCAGGGGCTTCTCGCGCAAGATGACGGGTACCCTGGGCAACTTCTGGGTCGATATGACCCGCTCCGTTCTCTACATTCTGCTGCCGCTCTCCATCGTCGTCGCCATGGTCCTGCTCTCTCAGGGGGTGGTGCAGACCTTCCACGACACCCAATCGGCCACACTGGTCCAGGCGACCACGGATTCGAATGGGGCCGCGGTCACGAGTCAGGGCATCGCCGTAGGCCCGATCGCGTCGCAGATGGCCATAAAGCACCTGGGGAACAACGGTGGCGGCTTTCTCAACGCCAATTCCGCCCACCCCTTCGAGAACCCCACCCCCTTCTCCAACTTCGTGGAGATGCTGTCCATCCTGCTGATCCCCGCCGGCCTGACCTACACGTTCGGCCGCATGGTGCGCAATACCCGGCAAGGATGGACGGTCTTCGCCGTGATGATGATCGTCCTTGTCGGCTTGATGGCGGCGGCGTATGCCTTCGAGGCCCGCGGTGTGCCGCAGGAGGCCGCGGCGGGGGCCGATCTGCAGGCCGTCGTCTCGGGCACGACGGCCCAGCCCGGCGGGAACATGGAGGGCAAGGAGACCCGCTTCGGCATCGGCGGGTCGGCGATGTTCGCAGCCATAACCACGGGGACCTCTACTGGGTCGGTCAACTCCATGCACGATTCGTTCACGCCCCTGGGCGGCATGGTCCCCCTCGTTCTCATCCAGTTGGGCGAGGTGATCTTCGGGGGCGCGGGAGCGGGACTCTACGGGATGCTCGTCTTCGCCATCATCGCGGTCTTCATCGCCGGGCTCATGGTGGGCCGGACGCCCGAGTACCTGGGCAAGAAGATCGAGACGTACGAGATGAAGATGGCGACGCTCATCATCCTCATCCCGGTGGTGGAGATCCTCTTCGGCACCGCGGTCGCGATCTCTACCAGAGCCGGCCAGGCCGGGATTCTCAACCCCGGGCCGCACGGCCTCACCGAGATCCTCTATGCCTTCAGCTCGGGCACCGGCAACAACGGGAGCGCCTTCGCCGGTCTGAGCGTCAGCACCACCTTCTACAACATCGCGCTGGGCCTGACCATGCTGATAGGCCGGTTCTGGATGATGCTGCCGACCCTGGCCATCGCCGGCTCCCTGGCCGGCAAGAAGCTCATACCAGGGAGCGCCGGTACCCTCCGCACCGACGGCCCGCTCTTCGCGGGCCTGCTGATCGCCGTGATCGTCGTGGTCGGAGCGCTCAGCTTCTTCCCGGCTCTTGCTCTGGGCCCAATCGTGGAACACCTCCTGATGGTGCAGTGATGGAGGAGACCACTCTCATCTTGAGCGAGGCCGAGCACCTCCATCCTCGGGGACCCAGGCGACCCTCGTACGGCCGGCGGCTCATCCTTGAAGCCGTGACCAATTCGTTCAGCAAGCTCGACCCCCGTGTCCAGGTGCGCAACCCGGTGATGTTCGTCGTCTGGGTGGGCGCCCTGCTCACGCTGGTCCTGTTCTTCGAGTCACTGGCCGGCATGAACGAAGGGCCGGCCGGGTTCACCCTCGCCATCTCGCTCCTCTTGTGGTTCACGGTCATTTTCGCCAACTTCGCCGAAGCCCTGGCCGAAGGCCGGGGGCGTGCGCAGGCCGACACTCTGCGCAAGGCTCGACAGGAGGTACTCGCCCGCAGGCTTTCCGCGCCGGGGCGCGGCGCGAGTTCCGAGCCGGTGGCATCGGGCCTGCTGAGACGTGGCGACCTCGTCCTCGTGGAGGCGGGCGAGCCGATACCCGCCGACGGGGAGGTTGTCGCGGGAGCGGCGTCCGTAGACGAGAGTGCCATCACCGGCGAGAGCGCGCCGGTAATTCGCGAAAGCGGCGGCGACCGCAGCGCCGTCACGGGTGGGACGAGAGTGCTCTCCGACTGGCTGATCGTGAAGGTGACCACCGAGCCCGGGGAGACCTTCCTGGACAGAATGATCGCCATGGTCGAAGGCGCCAAGCGCCAGAAGACCCCCAACGAGATCGCCCTCAACATCCTGCTGGCCGGCCTGACCATTATCTTCCTGGTGGTGGTCATCGCGCTGCGGCCCATGTCGGCGTTCAGCGTCCAGGTGGCGGGCAACGGCGATCCGGTGTCTCTGGCCGTGCTTGCCGCCCTGCTCGTGTGCCTGGCCCCCACCACTATCGGCGCCCTCCTCTCGGCGATAGGCATCGCCGGCATGAACCGGCTGAGCCAGGCCAACGTCGTGGCCATGTCCGGACGCGCGGTCGAGGCGGCCGGCGACGTCGACGTCCTTCTCCTCGACAAGACGGGGACGATCACCCTCGGCAACCGCCAGGCAGCCGAGTTCATACCGGCGCCAGGGGTGGCTCTGGCCGAGTTGGCGGACGCGGCTCAGCTGGCCTCCCTGGCCGACGAGACGCCGGAGGGACGGAGCATCGTCGTTCTGGCCAAGAAGGAATATGGCTTGAGAGGGCGCGAGCTGTCCGACTTGAACGCTACCTTCGTGCCCTTCTCCGCCCAGACGCGGATGAGCGGCGCCGACTTCGACGGCCGCTCCATCCGCAAGGGAGCGGCCGATGCTGTCGAAGTCTTCGTCGCGGAGCGGGGCGGGTCTTTGCCCGCTCAGGTGCAGGTCGCTGTTCAGAACGTAGCCAAACAAGGAGGAACACCTCTCGTGGTGGCCGATGGCGGCCGGGTGCTGGGGGTGATCTTCCTCAAGGACATCGTGAAGGGCGGTATCCGCGAGCGGTTCCAGGATCTCCGGCGCATGGGCATCCGAACTATCATGATCACCGGCGATAACCCGGTGACGGCGGCTTCAATCGCCGCTGAGGCGGGCGTTGACGACTTCCTTGCCGAGGCCACGCCTGAGGCCAAGCTCAAGCTCATCCGCGAGTATCAGACAGGCGGCCACCTGGTCGCCATGACCGGTGACGGTACCAACGACGCCCCGGCCCTGGCCCAGGCGGACGTGGCAGTAGCGATGAACACCGGGACACAGGCCGCCAAAGAAGCGGGCAACATGGTGGACCTCGACTCGAATCCCACCAAGTTGTTGGAGATCGTCCACATCGGCAAGCAGACCCTCATGACCCGGGGCTCGCTCACCACATTCAGCATCGCCAACGACATCGCTAAGTACTTCGCCATCATCCCGGCGGCCTTCGCCGCCACCTATCCGCAACTGAACACCCTCAACATCATGCGCCTGCATTCGCCGACGAGCGCCATCCTCTCCGCCGTGATCTTCAACGCCATCATCATCGTGCTGCTCATTCCTTTGGCCCTCCGCGGAGTCAAGTACCGTCCCCTGCCCGCCGCCCTCCTGCTGCGCAACAACCTGGTCATCTATGGGATCGGCGGGTTGATCGTGCCCTTCATCGGCATCAAAATCCTCGACGTCATTCTGACCGCCGTCCACCTTGTCTAGGGAGCGACAGACGGATGCCTGACGACACCGAAAGAGGCGGTACGATGCCGCCAGAGACCGAGGGGCCGCGCGGAGCGGCAGAGCCGGCGGTGGGCCCCGAACTCGGCTCCCGCGCCCGGCGGTACGCGGCGCAGGCCAGACAGGCGGCGGTGCTGCTGATAGCCATGGCGGTGCTGGCTGGGATCGTGTACCCCCTCTTGATAACGGGGATCGGCCAGGCGTTCTTCCACCAGAAGGCCGACGGGAGCCTCATCACTTCGGGCGGGAAGGTGGCCGGCTCCGCGCTGATCGGGCAGCCATTCAGCGACCCCGGCTACTTCTGGTCTCGGCCGTCGGCTACCTCCCCCTTCCCCTATAACGGAGGGGCATCGAGCGGCTCCAATCTAGGCCCCACCAATCCGGCTCTGCTTACGGCTATCGTCGATCGCATCGCCGCACTTCGGGCCGCCGATCCCGGCAACACCGCCGCTGTCCCGATCGATCTGGTGACGGCCTCCGGGAGCGGGCTCGATCCCGACATCAGCCCGGCGGCGGCGGAGTATCAGGTACCGCGGATAGCTCGTGCGCGGAGCGTGTCCACCGACGCCGTGCGCGCTCTCGTCCAGAAGTACACTAGAAGTCGGCAGCTTGGTTTTCTCGGGGAACCGAGAGTGAACGTCCTCGAGCTTAACCTCGCGCTCGATGCGCTGCAGAAGTAGCGCCGCGAGAATCCACCAGGGAGAGGGGTCATGCGGGAGCCCGAGCGTCCAGACCCGGATAGCCTTCTGCGGCAACTCCACGAAGAGGAGCTTCACTCGGGACGAGGAAAGCTCAAGATCTTCTTCGGCTACGTGGCCGGCGTCGGCAAGACGTACGCGATGCTGGAGGCGGCACAGAGGCAGACGGCCGCAGGGGTCGACCTGGTCGTCGGCTACGTCGAGACGCACCATCGCCCGGAAACCGACGCGTTGCTCGAGGGACTTGAGGCGCTCCCCGTTCTCGAAATCGACTACCGGGGCATCACCCTCCGCGAGCTCAACCTCGATGCCGCCCTCGCCCGGCACCCGGCGATCGTCCTCGTCGACGAACTGGCCCATTCGAACGCGCCAGGTCTACGCCACCCGAAACGGTGGCAAGACGTCCAAGAGTTGCTTACTGCCGGGATCAGCGTATACACGACCCTCAACGTCCAGCACCTGGAGAGCATCAACGATGTAGTGCGCGAGGTCACGGGGATTCACGTCAGAGAGACGGTGCCCGACAGCGTCTTCGATGAGGCCGATTCCGTTGAGATAGTCGACCTTCCCCCCGGCGAACTGCTCGAGCGCCTGCGCGAGGGCAAGGTGTACGTACCCGCCCAGGCGGCCAGAGCCATGGACAGCTTCTTCAAGGGACCCAATCTGGGCGCCCTTCGGGAGATCGCTCTGCGCCGTACGGCCGACCGAACCCATGTCCACCTGGAAACGGCCAGGCTGGCGGAAGATCGCCAGCAGATCTGGCGGATCTCTGAGACCCTGCTGGTCTGCATCGGCCCCAGCCCCACCTCGGCCAAGGTCATCCGGGTTTCGAAGCGGATGGCCTCGTCCATCAGCGCCCGCTGGATCGCCGCCAGCGTCGAGACCAACCGGACCCGCAGCTTGGTGCAAGCGCAGCGCGATACCTTGATGGAGAACATCCGGCTCGCCGAGCGGCTGGGAGCGGAGACGGTAGCGCTGACCGGCGATGATGCCGCCGCCGAGGTCCTCAGCTACGCGCGGTCGCAGAACGTCACCCGCATCGTCATCGGCAAGTCCCGGGAACCGCGCTGGCGCAGTCTGGTCAGGCCCAACATCGTCGACCAGCTGCTCCGCACCAGCGGCGAGATCGACATCTATGCCATCCAGGGTATGACGGAGGGGGCAGAGCCCGCTTCCCCGCCCGCTCCCCGGCGCGCGGTCTGGCGACCCTACGGCGCGGCTATAGGTCTTGTCGTCGCGGCCTGGGCGATCGCACTGCTCCTTCAGACGGCTGGGCTCTCCGAGGCGAACAAGGCCGTGGTGTTCCTACCCGCGGTCGTTCTGGCCGCCATCTGGTGGGGCCTCTGGCCGGGGATCGTGGCCGCGGTCGCCTCCGTCCTCGCGTTCGACTTCTTCTTCGTCCCCCCGTACTACACGTTCGCCGTGCGCGACGTCCAGTACCTGTTCACTCTGGTCGTTTTCGCCATCGTGGCTCTCCTTGTCGGCACTCTTGGCGCCCGGCTGCGCCGTCAGGTGCAGACCTCCCGGGTACGCGAGAGAAGGCTCGACGTGTTGTATAGGCTCAGCCGGTCCTTGTCGGGCGTCTCTGGATCACACCAACTGGCCATCGCCGCCCAGCGCGAGGTGGCCACCATATTCGGCGGGCCAGTGAACGTCTACCTGAAGCACGGCACCATCCTCGAGGCCGTGGTGTCCGCCAACGAGCAGGCCGACGCCCCGCATGAGGTCGCGGTCGCAACGTGGTCATACGAGCATGGGCAGATGGCTGGGAACGGCACCGATACCCTCCCTGACGCCCGGGCGATCTACGTGCCCCTCTCCACCCCGCGGGCGACGGTGGGTGTACTTGCAGTTGAGCCCCCGCAGGGTCAGTTCCTCTTATCTCCCGGAAATCGCCAGTTGCTCGAGACGGTGGCAGGCTTGATCGGCATAGCCATCGAGCGGGACGAACTGGCCGAGCAGCGAAGCTGTGCCCTCGTCGACGCCGAGACCGAGCGGACGCGGAGCTCGCTGCTCAGCTCGGTCTCCCACGATCTACGCACGCCACTCGCGGTGATCGCGGGGACGACCAGCACGCTCCTTGCGATGGGCGACGCCGCCGACAGCGCCACCCGGGCTTCCCTCCTCACAGAGGTCTATGATGAGTCGAATCGCCTCACCAGGCTGGTCGAGAACTTGCTAAGCATGACCCGGCTAGAGTCGGGCGTCACCGTGGTCGACAAGCAGTGGTACCCGCTGGAGGACGTCGTCGGCTCGACTCTCGGAAGACTTCGGAAGGAAACCTCCGGCCGGGAGATCGCAAAGAACATTCCGGGGGAACTCCCCCTGGTACCGCTGGATGGAGTGATGATCGAGCAGGTTCTCTTCAATCTGATCGACAACGCCCTCAAGTATTCCCCCGCGGGCTCACCCGTCGACGTCTCCGCGCACACCGATGACGGCGATATTGTCGTTGACGTGGCCGACCGAGGACCTGGTCTCACCGATGGCGAGCGAGACCAGGTGTTCGACAAGCTCTATCGAGGCACCGCCTCCAAGAGCGGCGGCCGCGGCGCCGGGCTGGGGCTGGCCATCGCCCGGGCCATCGTCACCGCTCACGGAGGACGCATCTGGGCGGCCAATCGTGCGGGCGGGGGGGCAGTCTTCTCCTTCAGCCTGCCACTGGAGGAAGCGCCCCCCTCTCTTCCCCCCGAGGAAGGCGACAAAAGGCCATGAACGGGCGGGCGCCGAGCGGCGACACTCGCGCATCCTCCGGCTCATCTGCACCCAGGATCCTGGTCGTCGAGGACGACACACCAATGCGCCGGTTCCTGAGGGCCGCCCTTGCCAACGAAGGCTACAACGTTGCGGAGGCCGAAACGGGCCGGTCGGCCCTCGATTCGATCATCTCGCAACTCCCCGACCTCATCCTTCTCGATCTGGGACTGCCGGACATCGACGGGGTGACAATCCTTGAAAACGTAAGGGAGTGGTCCCGAGTCCCGATCGTTGTCCTTTCGGCTCGCGGGCAAGAGGCCGACAAGGTGGAGGCGCTCAACCTCGGAGCCGACGACTATGTCACAAAGCCTTTTGGCATCCCAGAACTGCTCGCGCGTGTCGCCGTCGCTCTCAGACATTCGTCGGTCCTGAAAGAGGCCGGAGGCGAGGAAGCCTCCCGCTTTCGTACGGGCGAGCTCTCGGTGGATCTTGCCCGACGGTTGGTGGAGGTCAGGGGCCAGATGGTCCACCTGACTCCTATCGAGTATCGGCTCCTTGCCACCTTCGTCCGCAACTCAGGGAGGGTCCTGACACATGCCTACCTGCTGCGTGAGGTATGGGGGCTCGGCGGCACCGCCCAGGCGCACTACCTACGGATCTATGTCGCCAGCCTGCGCAAGAAGCTCGAAGACGACGCCGCAGACCCGCGGTACCTGGTGACCGAGCAGGGAGTGGGCTACCGGCTGAACGAGATCTAGCCCGCGCCAGGGTCGGGTTGTTGTGGCCGGCTGCACCCCGAGTCAGATGGTTAGGGCCGCCTCGTAGCCTTCTTCGATGGCTTCGAGCACCGTTCGGACAGCGGCCGCGTCTCCCACTACTCGGAGCTCGCCCACCAGGCCCTCGAGCTCGCCGGCGAGGCCGTTCACCGGCCGCATGCCGCCGGCCAGGATAACATTGTCGAACGGTCCAAGCCGGTTGACGTCGGCATCGCGAGACACCGTGATAGAACCATCCGCTTCGATCGCCGTCACCTTGGAATCGGTATAGATGGAGACCTTTCTCTCCTCGAGCGATTCCATGAGGAAACGCTTCATGTCACGCGGTTCCTCAGGCGCGAGATCGGAGAGCATCTCGATGATGGTCGGCTTCTTGCCGTGATGAGCAAGATGGTTCGCCGTTTCGCAACCCACCATCCCCCCGCCGATGACGGCCACGCTCTCCCCCACCGACACCTTGCCTTCGAGCACCTCCGCGGCGTCCACCACGAAGTTGTGGCCGGATCCCCAGATCCCTGTTGGCGAGGGCTTGCTCCCGGTGGCGACGATGACCGCGTCGGGCTTCAGTTCCCTCACGATGGCGGCCGTCAGGGCCGTGCTGAGACGGATGTCCACCCCCAGTTGCTCCATCGTGTGTAGCTGCCAGGCGAGAAAGGCCGCGATCTCACCCTTCATCGGCGGGATGGAAGCCAGGTAGTACTGACCGCCGAGGCGCCCGCTCGTCTCGAAGAGTGTCACCTCATGCCCGCGCTCGGCCGCGACGATCGCCGCCTCCATGCCCGCGGGACCGCCTCCCGCTATGAACACCTTCTTCTTCACCGGCGCGAGGGTTACGGCCAGCTCGCCCTCCCGTCCGGTCCTTGGATTGACGACGCACTTCACCGGGAGCTGGGCCAACACCCTCCCGACGCACCCCTGCATACAGCCGGTGCACTGGATGATGTCCTCGAATCGCCCGTCTTTCGCTTTGTTCGGCAGGTCGGGGTCGGCCAGCGAGGCCCGGCCCATGGCGACGCCATCGGCTTTCCCACTCGCCACGATAGCCTCGGCTATCAGGGGGTCGTTGATCCTTCCCACCGTGAACACAGGCACCTCGACGACCTTCTTGACCTCGGCGGCGAAGTCCGCGATCCAGCCGTGGCCGATCGCCGGCGTCGGCACCTGCGTGTAGTGGCTGCCATCGGTCCCCACCGTGACGTCGAAGCTGTCGACCCCGGCATGCTCCAGTAGGCGGGCTATCGCCTTGGTGTCCTCGATCGTCCTGCCGCCCGTCACCATCTCGTCGCCCGAGATGCGGAACTGGATGACGAACGCCTCGCCGCACTTCTCCCGGACATTCTGGACGATCTCGAGTGGGAACCGGGCGCGGTTCCAGAGACTGCCGCCGTACTTGTCGAAGCGTTTGTTCGAGTACGAGGACATGAACTCCGAGACGAGGTAACCATGTCCCCCGTGGATCTCTACGCCGTCGAAGCCGGCCTTCTTGGCCCGCAGGGCCGCATCGCCGAACTGCTCGACGATCCGCTCCACCTCCTCGATTGTCAGCTCGCGAGGCATCTCGAGCGTGGAAGGGCAGGTGATGGCGGTCGGGGCGACGGTGTCGGCGTCGATGATCGCTCTCTTGCTCTGCCGGCCCGAGTGATAGATCTGGGCGATGATCGCGGCCCCGTGGGCATGCACCCGCCTGGTCAACTCGGCCTGACCGGCGATCTGCGAGTCGTCCCAGAGCCCGGCCAGATACTTGAAGCCCTTGCCGGCCGGATCGACTGCGTAATCCTCGGTCACGATGAGGCCCCATCCGCCCTTGGCCCTCTCCTCGTGATAGTCCAGGTAGGTGTCGGTCACCATCCCGTCCGCCGTGCAGTAGTTCATCACCATCGGCGACACCATGAACCGGTTCCGGATGGTCAGATCGCCGATCCGCAGGGGCTCGAACATGCGCGTCAGTTCGACCATAAGGTCCTCCTAGAGGTGGGCGATGACGTCCTCCGTAGTAGTGACTAGGCCGATAGCCGGCAGTATCGATTCCACCACGACCCTGTGGACCTCACTGTTCCCGTCGGTGCTCGCGTCGGCGGGCACGATCAGGTTGTAGAAGCGCTCCGCCAGGGCCCAGGCAGCGGTCCCGACAGACATCCCCGTGGCGACACCCGTCAAAACCACGGTCTCCACTCCCTGGTCCCTGAGGTATTCGTCAAGGCCTGTGCCCTCGAAGACGTTGAACGGCCAGTTATAGAAGACCTTCTCTCCGGACACGGGCGCCAATTCGTCGATGATCTCGACGTCCCAGGTGCCCAGGTGGTTGACCTTCGCCTGCTCGGCCCCCGCCCAGAAGTCACCGTAGGCGGCGAACTTGGTGTCGAGGGGCGTGTGAGCGACACAGAAAACGACCGGAAGCCCCTTGCTCCGGAAGGCGGAGATGAGGCGTTCGATGTTGGTGACCACGCCCTGCTCCCACGCGGCGCGCCCGTGACCCATGACCTCGAGCGGGCTCGGGGTCTTGACGATGGCGTTCTGCATGTGGACGATGAGCAGTGCCGGCTTGCCGGCCAGTGTCCATTCACTCACGATGTCACAACCTCCTTGTGAGATGCGCCCGTTCCTCAGATGTCGGCGTCCAGCAGTTTGGCTGCCAGGTGCCCGTCGTGGATGGCGTCGTAGATCTTCCGTGGCCGTACGCAGTCACCCGCTTCGGCCACCCGTAGCCCGGGATGGGCCTTGAGGCCGACGATAAGTTCCCGATTGGGCCGGAAGCCGGCGGCCAGCACCACGGAGTCGACCAGGAACTCGGTGATCGCGCCCAGCTTGTCGACAGTCTTGATGCCCGCACCGGTGACTTCCACCAGCCGCTGGCCGGTGTTGATGCTCACGTCCAGATCGCTGAAGCGCAGTTCGTACACCTGGCGCTCGTCAAAAGTGATGTTGCACATGAACTCGTCCAGCATCTCGATGAAGGTCACTTGCCTGCCGCCTTCCGCCACCACCAAGCCGACCTCCGTGCCGACGATGCCGCCGCCGATGACCGCCACCCGACCGCCCAGGAGCGCCCGGCCGTGCAGGACGTCGGCCGCTGTGACTACTTTGGGGTCGTCGATGCCCGGGATGTCCTCCAGGCCGAGCGCAGTCGCGCCGGTCGCGACGATCACGGCGCCGTACCCGCCGCGGGTGAGGTCGTCGAGCGTCGCTTCTCTCGCGATCACCCTGACCCCGGTCTTGTGCACCTGCGTCTTGAGGTATTCCTTCAGAGGCCCGAGGTCAGGCGCCTTGAACTCAGGAAGCGCCGCTTCGACGAGGGCGCCGCCCAGTTCGCGCTTTTCGTAGAGGGTGAC
Organism: uncultured Actinomycetota bacterium; assembly: GCA_963843455.1. Lineage (GTDB taxonomy): Bacteria > Actinomycetota > Thermoleophilia > RBG-16-64-13 > RBG-16-64-13 > CAIQPS01. The sequence goes on along the minus strand of CAWJKE010000007.1, from coordinate 166,347 downwards.
GTTGTGGCCTTTGAGGGCCGCCACCCGCGCCGCTTCCATCCCGGCCGGTCCGCCGCCGACCACAGCCACCTTCATCGGACGTTTGGCGGCCGTAATCTCGAACTCGGCCTCCCGGCATAGGGCCACGTTGACCGTGCACCTGACGGTGTTGGCGATATGGTCGCCACGGGCCAGGCAGCCGTCGTTGCAGCGGATGCAGGGCCGAATGTCCTCGGAACGCCCTTCCTTGGCCTTGAGCGGCCACTGCGGGTCGGCCCAGAGCGGCCGGCCTAGGCCGATGAAGTCGCCTTTGCCCTCTTCCAGGATGCTTTCGGCAAGCGCGGGCAGGTTGATGGAGCCCGAGGCGATCACCGGGATCGATACCGCTTTCTTCGCCGCTTCGGCGCACCAGACGTTGTGAGCGAGAGACATGCCCATGGGGCTTACTTCGTGGATGGTGGTGTGGTGGATGCCGCCCGACATGTGGATGGCGGCCACTCCCCGGATCTCGAGCCGCTTGGCCAGTTCCACGGTCTCCTCGATGCCGTACCCGTCCGGCTCGTAGTCGGTCCCGCTCAGGCGGCAGACCACGGGAAAATCGGGACCTACCTGGGTCTTGATCTCCTTGACGATGTTCATCAGCAGGCGGATGCGGTTCTCAAAATCCCCGCCGTACCAGTCTGTGCGCTTGTTGGAGTAGGGCGAAAGGAAGTTAGAGATGAGATAGCCGTGGCAGGCGTGGATCTCCACCAGGTCGAACCCGGCCGTCTGCGCGCGCTTGGCCGCCTGGCCGAAGGCCTTGATAATCTCCCCGATCTCCTCAATGGTGAGTGGGATGGGGATAGGGCAACCCATGGCGGTGATCTCCGGCCAGGGCACCTCAGATGCTGCCTTCGGCTGCTCGAGTATGAACCGCTGCCGGCCGGCGTGCGAGATCTGGATGCCGGCGACCGCTCCCTGGGCTTTGATGGTGTCGCACAGAAGTGACAGGCCGGGAAGATGATCCATGCGCGAAATCCCCAGCTGGCAAGGAGAGGCCCGGCTGTACAGATCGTCCACCCAGGCGTACTCCACGACCACCATCGCGCAGCCGCCCTGCGCCACCTCTTTGTAGTAGCGGAGCAGACGCTCGGTGATGGAGCCGTCGGGGTTGGCCAGGCCCGTGTGCTGCGGGGCCTTGACGATGCGGTTCTTGAGCGCGATATCGGCGATGTGGCCCGCCTCGAACAGACGGGGGAAAGCGTTTCCCATCAACATGTCCCTTCTATCGGTGCCAGCGGTAAGCTGTAACGGCCGTATCGTTTGGCAGTGTCGATCACGACCTCGAGGGTGCCGCCGTATCCTCTGCTATCTGCGAGGGTACACCAGACGATGCGGATGCGGCCGCGGCGCCTGGGGCGCCGCGGCCGCAAGGGTTGATAACGCGCTATCCGACCCAGGGCATAGGCTGCAGTTTGTTCTGCACCTCGACGACCGGGGTGGTGACGTTGCTCACGACCACCAGGTCAAACATGTACTTGCCACCGTTCGAGAGCCGCCACTGGCCACCGTACGTGGGAGTGGTGACGCAGTTGAGCGTCGGATGCGACGTACCCCACTGTACCGGCACCGTGTAGTCGATGGGGCCGGCGAGCGAGTCGGCCATCTTGGTCTCCTGCACCCGTTTGATGAACTCTTCCCTGTCGTCGATGTTCGTGGTCCGCTTGAAGCAGTCGACAGCCCATTCGCCGACGGCGTAGTGCATGATGCACTGCTGCCACTGCATGCCCTTGACCTTCTCGAAGTCGTCGCACATCTCCTGGCAGGTGGCGCCGGTCAGCGACGACTTGAACGGGAAGGTGGGATGGAACCACTGCACGCCGCACTGCCCGTCGGCCGCTTTTCCGTAGGACTCCATGCTGGTCGGGAACAGGGTAGGGATGATCCCCTCCATGATCTTCGGCTTGAAGCCCTGCTGCGCGGCCTGCTTGGTAAACGTGTTCCAGTCGGGGTCGATCATGACGCCCTGCATGATCTCGCAGCCTTCCTTCTTGAACTGGGCGATCTGCTTGGTGAAGTCCTCGCTCGGCTGCACGTAGGGGCCGCTGTCGACGAACGTGTAGCCCTTGGCCGGCCAGTCCTTGCTGCCGCCGTACGCCTGCCGGTACGCGTTACCGGGACCGCTGTTGGGCCACACGGCGCCGATCTTCTTGTTGTTGTCCACCTGGGCGAACATGTCCCACTCGACCGTCTGCTGCTCGGTCAGCCCCCAGAACAGGTTGTACGTCCACTTGAACGGTTTGTCCGGGGCGCCGCCGCGCTGGAAGACGAAGACTTCGACGGGGACGTCGATGGAGAGGCACGGCATCCCGCTGCCCTCGCACATATCCGCGACCGGCGCCACGGTGTCGCCCGTCGCCGCGGCCATGACCAGGTCGACCTTGGTGTTGTTGATCAGGTCCGCAGTGACCTGGGAGGCGCGATTGGTGTCCGACTGGCTGTCGACGACCTCGAACTCGAAGGTGTGGCTCTTGCCGTCGCCGAGCAAGACGCCTTTGGCGGTCTCCTCGGTCCATTTGGCGACGCAGTAGCTGCCCGCCACGCCGAAGGCCGCCAACGGGCCGGTGATCGGGTCCACGAAACCTACCTTGATCGGCCGGCCGGTCTCGACACCGACACTCGTGGTGGTGGTTTCCGCAGCCGCGGCGGTAGTGGTGGTAGCCGGCGCCGCGGTGGTCGTGGTAGCCGGCGCCGCGGTGGTCGTGGTGGTCTCTTCACTACCGCAGGCCGCCAGTAGTCCGCCGAGGCCGGCGCCTGCCCCTAGGGTCGCTCCCGCGATCCCCGCGACCTTCAAGAATTCACGCCGGCTGACGCTCTTGCTCTCCTCGAACATCAGAACCCCCTCCTCCTAAGAAACAGAATGTTGCTCTTGACCCGCTGCTCAACTGGTTCATTTTCTGACCCTGGTGGTGCTACTATTTGAACCTGATGCACACGCTAGCACCGCGCCGATTACCTGTCAACGGGTGAGGAACCATGACCGATATGTTGGAGAACAGGACCGAGACGTCCACGGACACCGCCCAGGGAGCGCCCACGAAGACACTCGAGAAGGGCCTGTTCCTTCTCGGCATCTTCGATCACGACCATCCGGAATGGACGCTACGCGAACTGCGCGAGCGGGCCGGACTGCCCAAGGCCACCACGCGCCGCCTCATGAAGACGCTGGAAGCCTCTAACTGGGTGGCCTATGACGCTGACGCGGGGAAATATCATCTCGGATCCGCAGTGCTCAAAGCCCTCTACCTGGCGACGTCCCACAATGAGCTCGTCCGGATCATCCACCCCTATCTGGTCAGCCTTATGAAGGAAACCACCGAGACCTCCATCCTCTCGGTCTGGACGGACCAAGGCCCGCTGATCCTCGACACGGTGCCGACCATGCGTTCGTTCAAGTCGCTCACGTTCAACGGCATGCTTCTCGAAGGAGTGGCCAGTGCCGATGCGATGGTGCTCATTGCCTTCGGCCCCGAAGAGAATTGGGACCGGATCCTTGCCAAGCCTATCCAACCTCGTACGGTCAGCACCGTCACCGATCCCGAGGCCCTGCGTGTCAAGTGGAGCGCCATCCGACGCGACGGGGTCGCGTTCGACTGGTCGGAATGGAACGCCGACGCCCCAGCGGTGGGCGTCCCGCTCTTCGACCGGCGAGGCCACTTGGTCGGGGCGCTCACCATAGTCGTACCCATCGAGCGGGCTTCGGAAGAGGCTATGCTGAAGCACGCCGCGACGCTCCGGAGCGCTGCAAGGGAGATCTCGCAAAGATTCGGATGACCCCAACAAGTGCTTCGAGCAGATTGAGCGCAGCCTTCCACCCCGTATGAAGCGACCCCGCCTAGCCCCGCCTTCCTAGGCCTTGACGGCCTTTCGCCCCAGCCGGTTGGAGACATACATCACCACGCCGGCGACGAGGACGAAGATCGCCACCATCCACCACGCGGAGCTCCACGAACCCCCCATCGTCTCCGAGTAGATGGCGATCGGCATGGTCGTAGTGTGTCCCGGGAAGTTCCCCGCCACCATGATAGTGGCCCCGAACTCGCCCATGGCCCGAGCGAACGCGAGTGTCGCGCCCGCCATGACACCTCGCGCCGAGAGGGGCAGCACCACATGGGCGGCCGTGTAGATCTCGCCACGCCCCAAAGTGTACGACGCGTTCAGAAGGTTCTGATCGACCGCCTCCATGGCCACGCGGGCCGTCTTGATCAGGAAGGGGAACGAGACCACGAACGAGGCGAGGGCGGCTGCTTGCCACGTGAACACGATGCCGAGCTCACGACCCGTCACTGATTCGAACGCCCTCCCGATGACCCCGTTGTTACCGATCAGCAGGAGAAGTATGTAGCCGGTCACGACCGGAGGAAGCACCATGGGCAAGGTCAGGACCAGGTCGAGGAACTCCTTGCCCCAAAAGCGCTTCCTGGCAAGCACATAGGAAAGGGGGACGCCGATGATGAGCCCGAAAACAGTCGCCACGGCGGCGACCTGCAAAGAGAGACGTAGCGGGAAGAGAACGCTCATGACACACCTGCCACACGCGAGCTTAGCGTTATACCGTCGGCAGTATAAGGCCAGGGGGCGGACCCTGCAAGCGAGACAGACTGGGAGAGGACAGCGGGTCGAGCGCCGCCCTCTCCCAGTGACGGGGGATTGTCTCGGGCGCTACTGGGTCGGAGCCGGAAGGAATCCGTACTTCTGGAGAATCGACTGGCCGTCGGGTCCCACCACGTAGTCGATGAACGACTGACCTAGGGCCTTCGCCTTGCTTGCCGTGACGATGCCAATGGGGTAGGCGACCGGGGTGAACCAACTCTGGTCGGCCGCGGCGATGACCTTGACCTTGTCCCCTCCGGCCTTGGCTTCGGTCGCGAAGATGATTGCGGCGTCAACCTCACCAGTGGAGACGTACTCCAGCGCTTGGGAGACGTTAGTAGCGTAGATGACCTTGGGCTTCACCTGGTCGAAGATGCCCAGCTTGTTAAGGATCTGCTCGGCGGCCACGCCATGAGGAGCGACTTTCGGGTCTCCGTAGGTGATCTTCTTGACGTCGGCTCTGGTCAGGTCCTGGAAGCCTGTGATCCCCAGCTTCGAATCGGCTGGGACGACCAGCACGATCTGGTTGCCGGCGAACGTCTTGACCGAATCGGCATCGACCAGTTTCTGGTCCACGAGGGCTTTGACCTGTTTCGTGGCGGCCGAGGCGAACACGTCAACCGGCGCACCCCCCTCTATCTGCTTCTGCAGGGTCCCCGACGCGTCAAAGTTGAAGGTCGTCTTGGAATTATTGGTGGCGTCGTACGCCTTGCCTATCTCGGTGAAGGCCGCTTTCAGGCTGGAGGCGGCGGAGACGATGATTTCCTGTACCTCCGCGGCCGCCGACGTGCTGGTGCTTGCGGCACTCGTCGTCGTGCTCGGGGCGCCGGTGGTGTCGGTCGGCGCGTTGGTGGTCGTGGTGGCCGCGCCCGAACTGGTCGTGGTTACTCCCTCGGACCCGCAGGCCGCTAACGCGGTGACGAGCAAGACCAGCAGTATCGTGACTGCCATCGCTGTGAAGGACGTACGGGACAACCTGTGACGCATGGACCACTCCTTGTCGGCCCGGCCTCGCCGGCCGGAGGGTTATATTGCTGGAAGTATAACGCTCCCCTCGCGCCAGATGCAAGGACCCTTTCAAGTCGGAGTACGATCGTGCAGGAGGCGGATATACCTCGGTCAGGAGCCCGAAGTGGCGCGCCTGCCTCGCTCGAGCGCGCCTGCGGCCGCCTGCTTGGCCAGATGATCCAGCAGGTTCTCCCGGAATGCCGTCTGTTCCTCGGGCGTCCAGGTGTGGAAGCCGATGCCCCCGGTCTTGAATCCCAACTCACCCTTGGCCACCTTGTCGGTGAGCATCGGTAGCACCTCGTGCGAGTCTTCCAGATGCGGCCACAGATAGCTCTCCACTGCGATGGCGAGATCCAGGCCCACCATGTCCATGTGCTCGAAGGGTGCCATGACCTGAAAGCGCATCCCCGGCCCGTACTTGAGTACCAGGTCGACGGTATCGGCGTCGGCGATCCCTTGCTCGACGATGGACATCGCTTCCCGGTAGAGGGCGTGAAGCAGGCGGTTGCCAACGAACCCGGGAACGTCCTTCTTAACGTAGACAGGCAATTTGCCGGCCTGCCGCATCAGGCGGGTGGTCCGCTCGACGGTCTCCTCGGTGGTCCTCTCCCCCGGGATTATCTCCACGATGGGGATGAGGTAGGCGGGGTTCCACCAGTGGGCGCCCACCACCCGCTCAGGCAGCAAGCAGGCCTCCGCGATCTCCGATATCCGGATGACCGACGTGTTGGTCGCCAAGATGGTGTTTGGAGCGACGACCGCCTCCATCTGCCGGAAGAGGCTCCGCTTGGCCTCGAGGTCCTCGAAGATGCACTCGAGGACGAAATCGGCGCCCTCGAGAGCCTCGTGGAGCCGCGTCGTGGTAGTGATCAGCGCGAGGGTTCCGTCGACTTCCTCGGGGGAGCCAAGGCCGCGTTCGGCGAGAAAGGCCAGGTCGCCGCGGATACGATCGCGGACCCCGCGAAACAGTTGGTCGTCGAGGCTCTGCAGTCGAACCTCGAAGCCGGCCGTCGCGAAGGCCTGGCTACACCCCTGCCCCATCATGCCGGCGCCGATCACGGCGATTCGTGGCTTTTTCGGCTCGCTCATTGCTTGGCCTTGACGTGTACGCAGTACATCCCCTCCCGCTTCAGGCCCTTGTAGTAGCAGCGGTTGTCCGACCGGCAGGCTGATGGGGCTCGGTCGCCGCCTTCCCAGCGGGCCACGAGGTCTGGCTCGCAGATGAACGGGCGCGACAAGGCGAGATAGTCGGCATATTCACCGGCGACGAGCCTCTCCGCCTCCTCAAAGGTTCTGATGCCGCCGACCAGCATGACGGATACACTCACCTTCTGCTTGAGCCTTAGACCGGCGTCCTGGTAGTAGGCTTCGCGATCCTGAGGGATGCCGGCGCGGGTGCGGATGGGGCCTAGATCGCCGGAAAGACTGGTGCCCCCGCTGAGCTCGATGGCGTCCACCCCGGCCTCGGCGATAAGCACCGCGCTCTCCAGCATGTCGTCAACACTCAGCCCGCCGGCTACAAAGTCCTCGGAGTTCGTCTTGATGAGCACCGGGTAGTCGGCACCGACCTCGGCCCGCACCGCCCTGATCACCTCGACGACCAATCGAGCCCGGTTGGCCACGCTGCCTCCGTACTTGTCCTCCCGTTTGTTGAACAGCGGCGAAAGGAACTCGCTCAGCAGGTAGCCGTGAGCGCCGTGGATCTGGACCGCGTCGCAACCCGCGACCTTCGCCCGGCCAGCCGCTGCAGCGAACACCTCGGTAACAACCGCGATGTCGGCCCGCGACATCTCCCGGCCGACGGGGCCTGTCTCGGTCTGCCGCACCGAGGGGCCGAGGGGCTGCGCCGCCTCGGTGGGCGTCGCGGCTGCCCACAGCCCGGCGTGCGCTATCTGCAGCGCCAACTTGCCGCCGGCCTCGTGTATCGCCGCCGCCACGCTCCGCAGACCGGGGATCATGGAATCCTCGTGTACCCCGAGCTGCAGGCTGCCCGCTCTCCCCTCAGGGCTCACGAAGGCGTGGCTGCTGATGATGAGTCCCACCTTGCCCCGGGCGAATCCCGCGTAGAGGCGGGCCAGCTCCGGCGTGGCGCCACCCTCCGCGTCGGCCAAACCTTCCCAGGTAGCCGACCGCACGAAACGATTCGCCAGTGTCATTCCCCGAATGGCCGTCGGTTCGAAGAGCACCGATATCCCCGGTGTCATTCGGCGTCCCTTCGCACGTAGCGCGTGATGCCGTCCTCCCCCGCAACCCGCTCCAGCTCACCCCGGTCGGTCATGTACTCAAGGTGGGCTACGGCCTCGTTCATGGCGAGCATCAGTTGCAGGGGATCCAATTCCCGCTGGAAGACGACCCTCAGAAGTTCCGCCGCGGTCCGGGGTCCACCGAGGGCCGCCGCGATCGTTCTACAACGCTCCTCGTGATGCAGCTCCAACTCGGCCACCCGCTCCCGCAGCCCCACGAACGGAACCCCGTGAGACGGCAGGACGAGCGTGTCGGGCGGAAGTTCGGCCAGACGGCGCACCGATTCCTGGAACAAAGCCACCGGATTGCCCGGCAGCCACGCGGCCGGGGATCCGACGTGAGTGGAGATATGCGGCAGGACCATGTCACCGGAGATCAGGATCCCGGGCCGCTTGGCCCGGGCAGCGTCGCCCAGATCCCCAGCCGCGGCCCCTCCCGCGCCCACGGGCGCCCCGCCGGCCGCCGGCGGGTCCGCGCAATACAGGCACACGTGGTCGGGCGCGTGGCCCTGGCCGAAGATCACCTGCCAGGAATAAGCGCCCGTCGAGACGGTGTCGCCCTCGGCGAGAGGCGTGAAATCGGGGGGCAGCCCCGGCTTGAGGATCTGAAACGATGCCTCATTCTCGACCAGGAACCGCTGTGCGTCCGCCGACAGCCCGTGTCCGGCCAGCCGAGCCGCGGTCGATCTGGCATCGGTGCCCTTCTCCAGGCGCCGCAGCACCAGCCCCGCCTCGTGAGCCTGAGCGCTCATCAGGACCTCGGCGCCGTTCTCCTCGCTCAGCCGGTCGGCGCGGCCGCAATGGTCGGGGTGATGGTGGGTCACCAGGATGCGGGTGAACGGCCGCCGGGGTAGCGTGGCACGCACCTGCCGCAGCAGCGCGCCGGTCCTTTCATCCCCCACTCCGGTGTCGACCACGGTCAGCCCGTCGCCGTCCTCCAGGACCCAGACGTTGACGTGGTCGAGCTTCAACGGCAGTGGCAGCCGCACCCAGTGGATACCCGGGAGTATCTCCAGCGATTCGCCCGGCGCCGGCGGGCCGGGGAACGGGTAGTTCAGCGCCACGGCGCCGGCCCCTCGCTACACTGCGACAAGGATGGGCCTATGGCACCTCAGGCAGCGGTCCGCTTCGTTCTTACACTGCTCGAGCGTGTAGCCCAGTTCGGTCGCCTCGAAGTTGTGCTTGCGCACCTCCGGCTCCACCATGGGCATCTTCTCGCGTATGCCGTAGTCGACGTTCTCGGCCAAGGGCTCGCGGCTGTCCTGGGCGCCCAGGTAGACGGCCAACCTCTTGGTCTTGTCCTCGAGATCCTCTTCCACCGGCTCGCCCCGCAGGTGCTTGTCCATATACTTGGCCACGACTTTGCCAGCATTGATCGCCTCGATGATGGTGCCGCCGCCGCTCACCGCGTCGCCCCCGACGAACACACCGGGCTTGGTGGTCATGAGCGTGTAGGGATCGACCTCCATATAGCCATACTTGTTGAGCTTGATCCCCTCATCCCCTTTGAAAGGGTCAAAATCCGGCTGCTGTCCTACCGCGGCGATGATGCTGTCGGCGGTGAGAACGAACGGGGCCATGTCCGACGGGACCGGTCTCCTCCTGCCGCTGGCATCGGGCTCCCCGAGTTCCATCTGCTGGCAGACCAATCCCTGTACGCCCTCGACGCCCTGGCACTCCACCGGCGCGGCCAGGTACAGGAATTCCACCCCTTCTTCTTCGGCCTCCTCGATCTCCCACACGTTGGCAGGCATCTCGTTCCGCGTGCGGCGATAGACCACCTGCACCTTTTTCGCGCCCAGCCGGACCGAGGTGCGGGCCGCGTCCATGGCGGAGTTACCGCCGCCCAGCACCAGCACGGTCTCGCCGATATCGACCTTCTCGCCCAGCGCCACTTTCCTCAGGAACACGATGGCGTCCATGGAACCAGGAAGGTCTTCTCCCGGGATTCCCAGCGGCCGCCCCAAGTGAGCGCCTACGGCGACGAAGGTGGCTTCGAACCCCTGTTTCTCCAGGTCCGCGAACTGGATGTCGCGACCCAGACGGGTGTTGTAGCGGATTTCGACGCCCTGCTGCTGGATGAGCTCGGTCTCGCGGCGGATCACGTGGCGGGGCAGCCGGTATTCGGGGATGCCTACGTGCACCATGCCCCCCGGGACGGGCAGGTCTTCGAAGATGGTCGGGGCGTAACCCATGCGGGCCAGGAAGTAGGCGGCGGAGAGGCCCGCCGGCCCGGCACCGATGACTGCCACCTTTCTGCGGGGCGCCCCTGCCGGGGCGCCGCCGTTGCCGTTGCCCCCTGCCGACGCGGCCGGCGACCCGAGCGGCCAATGACCAGGCTGCGCCGTGACCAATTCGGTGACTTCGTGCGGGCCGCCCTCGATGAGAGCGGCGGCGTCGGCCAGGGCGCCGCCGACGGCGGTGGCCTCGGACGAGGCGCCCTTGGTCGGGTCCAGCAAACAGCCGGAGGCGCACTGGTCGGTGGTCAGGTCTTCGGCCCGGTCGGCGCACCAGCGCTTGATGTTGTTGATGGCGATGGGCTGCCCCATCGGCGCCAGGCTGCAGTTCGCTTCACAGGGATGTGGGCACGTCCGCCCGATGATGGCCGGCAGCGGATTGTCGCGCTTGATGATCCGCGTGGCCAGATGCGGATGCTCTTCGAGCCCGTGGAAGATATACCAGGGGATGTCGAGCGTGGAGGGACAGGTGGAGCGGCAGGGAGCCGTCACCCAGCCGTGCTTGGTGGAGGGCTCGCAGGTGCTCCCCTCGGCGTGAGCGGCGAAGTGCTCGGGAGCCAGATCGAGCAGGGCCACGATGGGCGGTCCGATGGTGTTGCCGATGCCACACCACGCCGCGTCGTCGATGGACTCGGCCAACCGGCGGATACGGGCGACCGCGTCTTCCCCGTCGACGGTCACGGCAGTGCCGGCCACGAGCTTCTCGATGAGCTCTATCAGGATGTCCACACCTATACGGCAGGGACCGCAGCGGCCGCAGGACTCCTGCTGGAGAAGCCTCAGGTACGCCAGGCCCATCTCCACCGGGCAGGCGTCATCGGTAAGAAAGGCGCCCCGCCAGGACACCACGCCCTTGATCCCCTGCATGTCGGGCTGCTGCAGCCGGGCCAGCACCTGCTCGCTGGAAGGGCCGCTGTATCTATCGGTGAGAGCCAAGAGCGGCTCGCGCACTGCCATTTCCGGCGGTTGGGGCGTTCCCACCAGGTGCCTCCCTTGAGACTGTCGGTCAACCGTCTGATGATATCGCATCCCCGGTCAGGGAACGCTGGTGACGGAGCTACCGTCCCCAAGAGCGGCTGCCAGGCCGCCTTGGCCTAGGGCGTGGAGGCGGCTGCCGACTTGTCCGCGTGCTCGCCGGCTCCCGGCGGCAGGGCGGGGCGGCTCCTGCGGACCCACAACCCCGCCAAACCGACGATCATGAGGACTGCTGCCGTGAAAACGCCCGTGGCGATGAGCATCAGCCTCTGGGCGCGGTGGTAGGAGGCCGTGGATAGGCCTGTCACGACGGTGCCGATCTGCTTGTCTTGAAAGTAAAGGGGAACCGCGTAGAGACGCACTTCATGACCGGGCACATCGACGAACTGCGACGGTCTTCCGTCCAGGGCTTTCGCCGCAGCGACGGTGTCAGGATCGACACCGGTGGGGCCGGTGACCGTCTGGCCGTCCGCGAACACCCACGTCTGCGACCCGAGGTCGGCGGGCTCTCCGGACGGCGCCGGCAGGCTCACCACACCCTCGTTGACGCTTATCGCGCGGCTCTGGTCCATGGCCAGCCGCTGAAGGCGAGAGTCGGCGTCGGAGTTCAGGCTGCCTGCGAGTACCAGATCGACGCCGAGAGCAATGGCGATCAGCACAAGGGCGACCACTATAAGAACGGCCCATGTCTTGAGCATGATCCCCTCCCCCGTAGTCCTACTCCTATCCTAGGGCGCGCGCCAGGCAGGGGCAAGACCTGTCACAGACCCACATGCCGGGGGCTTCATTCACCAGGTAGGCGAGGCCCAGCGCCGGCGCGACATCAGGTGGCACCTCCCGCATCACGGTCTATCCCACTACGGCGACTCCCAGGGAGGCGGCGCCGGCGGCGCGGGCAGCCGGAGTCGCGGCGCCGACTCGTCTCCTCGACTGTGGGTGGGCGCGAAGTAGGCCGAGCTGGTCAACGCCAACACGCCGACGCCCACGTTGAGCGGAACAACGAGTAGATGGAACCAGCCGCCGGGAAAGATGGCGGCAAAGAGTCCCCAGACGGCACCGACAACGGATATCAGCACCAGCGAGCCCTGCGCGTGGTAGCTGCGCCGCAGCACCCCTCTGATGGCGGAAAGGATGTATCCGGCCACAAGCAGGTTGCAGGCGCCGATGATGGCTATGAGAAGCGCATCGCCTCCCGGGCGGTTGGCCAACCCGGCCGAGATCTGCACAGCAGCGACCACTATCCAGAAGAGGCCGACAAGGCCGAGCAGAACGACGATTGTCGTCCCGGCAGCATGAGAGGTCTGATCACGGTCGGCGTTCATCACCTCGCTCCTCGATGGGAGGGTTGCTCTACCTATCGGCCATCTCTGTCCTATAGTGGAGATGTCGTCGGCGTGGAGCTTCATCGACCAACCACAGATAGCCGCCCACCAAGGTGACGTGCTAGGAGGCGGGCGTGGAAGACTCAGGCGGCGAAGCCGCGTCGCCGATAGGGACGCACTTCACGATGCTGTTGAACAGACTCTGGGCATAGCGCTCTTTCTCTTTCGCATTCCCAGGCACACCGGCTTCATTGAGGATCCAGGGCACCTTCGAGAACAACTGGACGATGGGGATGTTGCCTGGAGCGAGCCCCCGCCCTCCCCAGCTGGTGTTCACGGTGATCCGGATGCTGGAGCCTTCTATCTTGCGGCGCTCTGCCAGAAATATCTGCCCGTACTTTGCGCTGAGAGCGGCCACATCGGGTAACGCGAAGTAGACCTTCTTCCCGTGGATGTCCTCTCGGTACGAGTCCATCCTCTGAACGTAGATCTCACCGTAGCCACCAAACGTATGACCAGAAGTATGGATGCTTACGCCAAGAGCAGCATGATTCTTGTTGGCAAAGTTCACTCTGTCCCGCTTACTGACCGTGTCGTTCCACGCCTTCTTGGTCATGAGGACCGTGTACCCCGCCGCTTCCAACTTGGCCTTGAGCAGCACGGCCACTTCGAACATGTTCTTCGTCTCGGGAGTGTTGAGGTACTCCTCATCGCGTATCTGTGTCGCCGGATCGATGGTCGTGAGGCTGGTGCCGCTGTGACCGGGGTCCAGGACTATCACCGGGCGCACAACAGACGAGACCGTCGTGGTCGAGGCAGGGGCCAGCGAGGTGGTGGTCTGCGACACGGAGCTGGTGGTCTGCGACACGGAGCTGGTGGTCTGCGGTACCGACGTGGTGGTCTGCGGTACCGACGTGGTGTTCTGCGGCACCGACGTGGTGGTCTCCGGCATGGAGGAGGTGGATGGCGTGGTCGTAGTGGAGGCAAGAGTGCTTGATGAAGCAGCGGTGATCGGTGCGGTCGTGATGTTGGCAGCGCACGCGAAACTGGCACCAACCAGCGCGACGGCGACAGCCGCCAAGCCGGCTATCGCCAGCAGGCTCTTTGCTTGGGCAAGGCGAGTTCCGCCGACCATTGGCCTCGGTCCTCTCGGAGTGGGTTGACTTGTGTCGGCAGGGAGTATCGCACTCTCTGTGCCTGAGAACACCTGGCCAACCAATGAACGGCTGGTTCAGTCCAGAAGCCTCTGAAGCCCATCAAGAATCAGGTCGAGCCCGAATTCGAAGTCAGCGCTTTCATCGTGGCCGGAGTTCATCGCGTACTCGACGACCATCTCCCTGAGGTAGGGATACTCATCGGCCGGTATCGCGCGCAGGAAGGCCTCCCCCATTTGCTCGGGCTTGACGTCCGGTCCGGCGGACATGTTGAGTTTCTGTCGACCGAAGCCATAGATGTAGCTGTCGAGGATCGAAAACGCATGAGCGGCCATCTCGAGCGTGAACCCGGCCCGCCGAAGCGTCCCGATGACCCAGTCGAAGTAACGTAACCTCGCGGGTCCGCTGCTCTCTCGCGAATCGATCAGACCGCTCGCCCACGGGTGACGCGAGAAGACCGACTGGGCCGAGATCGCCCTCCGGCGCATAGCCCCTTTCCAATCGACCGTGTCCGAAGGAAGGTCGATCTCGCTCACCACCAGATCGACCATGCCGTCGAGGATGTCCTCCTTGTTGGCCACGTGGTTGTACAGCGACATCGCCTCGACGCCTAGTCTGAGTCCGAGCTCTCGCATGGTGAGTGACTCGATGCCCTTCTCGTCGGCAAGCACAACGGCAGCCATCAGGACTCGCTCCCTGCTGAGCGGCGCGCGGGACCCTGGACTCGGCGTGGGTCGGGACGGCACAGGCAACTCCCACTTGACAGACTTACATAGTAAGTTTATACTTACATCATAAGTTTACATCGCACGTGTCTGGACCGCAAGGCCCGCGTGCCTTGACCAGAGAGGAGACTCGAATGAACTCGTCCGTCGGTGGAAATGCGCGGCAGCACAAGGTTGGAGGCCTCGCGGCGCTCTACCTAGCTCTAGCCTATGTGGTGGCGATGCCATACTTCCTGGTATTCGTGAAGTACCCGAATGCGGTGGATCCCTTTGAGAAGGTCGCCCTGCTTGTGGGCAGCCACAACAGCATGCAGGCCATGTATCTGTTCACGTACATCATCTTCGGCGTCATCGTGGCCGTCTTGGCGCTGACGCTCTACCCCCGCCTGAAGGACGGTGCCCCAATCTTGGCCCAGGCGGCGACCGCCGTAGGACTCATATGGGCTTTCGCGCTAGTCGCGAGCGGGATGATCTTCAACGCCGGCATGGCGGCGGTCGTCGGGCTCCATGGCACCGATCCGGTTCAGGCCGTGTCGGCCTGGCAGGCGATCGAGCCGGTGGCTCAGGGCCTCGGCGGATCCGGCGGTGAGCTTCTCGGTGGTCTGTGGGTCCTGCTGGTGAGCGTGGCTGCGCTGCGCACCGGGGGACTGCCCAAGGTGCTGAACTGGCTCGGAGTGGCGATCGGCGCCGCGGGTGTCCTCTCACTCGTGCCGGCACTCAGGGACTTGGCATACGGCTTTGGGCTGCTGCAGATCGTGTGGTTCGTGTGGCTGGGCATGGTCATGCTGCGCACGACTTCACGGCCGGTCGACAGCCCGAGCAGGGTCACGGCTCCGCCTTGCTCCAGCCGTATCTGACATAGTGAGTAGATAGCGTTCTCAGACGACTCCAACAGATGAACGGGGCAATCATCATGTCGCTGCTACTCGAGTCTTGGAACGATGGCGCTGCCAAGAGCGCCATCGTCGACTTTGTCACCGGGGTGGCCACACCGAACAGCGCGACGTTTATGCCACCCGCGGACCGAATCGCCACCTTCGACAACGACGGCACACTGTGGTGCGAAAAGCCCATGCCCATCCAACTCGATTTCATCCTTCGGCGCTGGGTAGAAATGGCGGGGCAAGATCCTGCGTTACGCGATCAACAGCCCTGGAAAGCCGCTGTAGAAAGGGACTACGCCTGGCTGGGCGGTGTGATCAACAAGCACTATGCGGGTGACGACAGCGATCTGCCCGTGGTGATACAGGGTCTGCTCACCGCGTTTGAGGGTGTCACGACCGAAGAGTTCGCCCAACGCGCAGGCGGCTTCTTGCGAACGCAGTCGCATCCCACCCTGAAGCGGCCATATCGCGCCTGTGGTTACGCACCCATGATCGACCTACTGCGTTATCTCGAGGCGAATGACTTCACCACGTTCATCGCGTCGGGCGGCGGAAGGGACTTCATCCGTCCGATCACCCAGGAGATATATGGCATACCACCGGAGCGCGTGATCGGTAGCAGTATCTCCCTCGCCTTTCGCGAAGATGGGGACGGTGGGGACCTACTGACCCAACCCCAACTCGACGTGCTGGACGACGGTCCCGAAAAGCCGCCGCGCATCTGGAGCCGCATCGGGAAGCGTCCTATCTTCGCAGCGGGAAACTCCAACGGCGACATACCTATGCTTCAGTTCGCCAACAAGCCGCCGCGGCCGGCCCTGCGCCTACTTGTCCTACATGATGACCCGGCCCGTGAATTCGACTATGTGACCGGCGCAGAAAGATCGCTGGAACTGGCGAGACAGTACGGCTGGACGGTCGTGAGCATGAAACGCGACTGGAGAACCGTGTTCGAGTAACCGGGCGCCGGAAGCCGCATGAACGGAGATCTCGAGATATGGATGCCGACGAGACCGATCAGCAATCAGCCGGCGTTTCAGCCGCTGCCGGTTGGCGCGCAAAGTGGAGGAACCGGCTCCAAAGAGTGGCTGTCGTCCGCCCCTTGTGGGCCTTGTACCGGGGCTACTCGCGACGCAACGGCTCCCTCCTCGCCGCCGGCATCGCCTACTATCTTCTGTTCTCCTTGGCCCCGCTCACCTTCCTTACACTCCGGATTGTCGGCCACTTCGTCGACCCGATCGCGGCCGCGGGGCAACTACGAGAGATTCTCACAACATACCTGGGACCCGAACTCGCAGACTTATTCCTGAGCCTGCTGATTCGCTCGAGCTCTCCCGGTTGGGCTACGCAAACGGCCATAGTTGGCGGCCTCCTGCTTCTATATGGGGCGCGGGGGCTCGTGGTGAGAACTCAGATTGCCTTCAACGTCATGTGGGACATCCGGGTCAGGCCGTCGCGTTTTTCTCTTCGGAGACTCCTGTCCCGGCTCCTGTTGTACGGCCTATTGCTCATTCCCAGCGCTGTTCTTCTCTTTGCGGTCGCGCTCCAATCCGGGAGCGGCTTGTTGAGCGCTGTTGTCGGCCACGGGTTCTTGCTGGACGTCTCGCAGTGGGTCGCGGGCTTCCTGCTCACGTGGGGATTGCTGATACTCATCTTCACCGTCCTTCCTGACATCCGCATTTCCCCACGCGATTGCTGGAAGGGAGCTCTGCTCACCGCAGTACTCTGCGCTCTGGGCACGCGAATCTACGGGGCGTTCATGCTCTGGAACGAGCAGGGCTTAGGCTCGGTGGGAGCGCTGCTGGCCCTCCTCATCTGGGCGGATTACATGGCGATCATCGTCCTTTTGGGCGTCAGACTGAACCGAGTGACCCAGCACCTGAGCGGGAAAGCCGTGCAGCCCTACGAATACGCGGTACTTGTTGAAGACCCGTTGCTGTTGGGGGCCGCCGAATTGGATGCCGACGACTGGGCGAGACTCTATGGTGGAGCGTCCGGGATCCTGAAGAGGAGTCGGTCCCGGTCAAGAGAGGAGCCGGACCCCGGCGAGCCGACTGGGCCGGCGATGTAAAGCGCGTGCGCTCCTCGGGCGTCTGAATAGGTAGAAGGCCCAGACGATCCGAGGAGGAGCCACGGGACTGGCGGAGGTCATAGGGGAACGCGTGGGAGCGGCCGATTCCATAGCCGTTCGTTCCAAGGCCCAAGCCGATGGCTTCGAGTCCTTTATGCAGGGCCATCGTGCACGCTTGGTTCAGGCCCTTACCATGATCTCCCTCGACCGCGAGGCGGCGGCCGACGCTGCTCAGGAAGCGTTCATTCAGCTGTTCCTGCGCTGGGACAACCTCGGCGAGTACCGCGACCCGGTCGCTTGGCTGTACCGGGTGGGCATAAATCGCTGCAAGGACTACCGCCGATTCATGACGCGCACCGCCCGGGTGGTCGAGCGTCTGGGCGCGGCGCAGGACCGGCAGGCGGTGGAGGGCGAACTGGTGGTGTGGACGCCGGACCCGGACTTCGCCTCGGTGTTTCGGTCGCTCCCCAAACGCCAGCGCACGGCGGCCGCTCTCTACTACCTGAACGACCTTTCCGTGGGCGAGATAGCCCGGATCATGAACATCTCTGAAGGGGCCGTGAACAGCCATCTGCACAGGGCGCGTGAGGCTCTCAAGGGGCTGGTGGAGGCGGGATGATGGGCGAGCGAGAGACCGACAAGCTGCTGGCCGATTTGTTCAAGGGCAACGCTCCCTCCGTGAACGAACAGGCCCTGAGCGAGCGCATCACCGCCAGGCTGCGGCCCAGGCGAAGAAAAAGGCGGAGGAACCGGATCGCGCGAGCCGTCGCGTTGGGATTCGCCTCCATCGTGCTGGTCGGGGCGGCGGCCTTGGGGGCATACACGGCGGTGGACCACTTCCAGCGCCAGCCGCGACTCGTCTTCACAGACCTCAACCGCGGTCCCGGCGGTCCCTTGTTGGCCAGAGTGTCACCGGTCATGGGGACGGCGGTTCTGGAGCAGGTGAAGAACGAGGGTACCAGCGACCCCGGAAACGCGGCGGATGGCATCCACCGGGTGCGGGATCGAGTGGAGGTCTACCGTCTGAGCATGTCGCAACCCTTGGTCACCGGCACCATGGAGATCAGGTCCAACCTCGCCACCCGCCCGGACGGCAGCACCGACATCGAGGGTTCATGGGTCCTACACACCGACCAGGGCGTGTGGGAGTGCCCGTCCTGGAAGGGCAGTTTGACAGCGAACGATTCCGAACAGTTCTACTTCGGGAACGCGAGCGGTGCCGGCGGACTCGAGGGGTTGACGCTGCTACTCCAGTGGCACGTGGCCAAGAACCGGGGGTCGTCGGCAATTGGGGCAGAATCATCTGAGCCTATCGCCGTCAGTGGCTGGATCCAATCGACCAAATGACGCCCACACGGAGAGGACCAATGAGAGCGACAAGAACCATCACGTGCATTCTGATCCTCGTCTCGTTGCTTCTGATCGGAAGCCTGGTCTGGGCGGGATGCGGCAGCAGCCGCTCCAGCGCCGAGACATCCCCGCTGTCCAACTCCGAGGCCTTCGTGGCATCGGCCGCGCCTGGAGCGCAAGGGGAAGGGACGAGCACCAAGGCCGGCGACATCACCCAAGTCCGCAACGCCACGGTCTCGTACACGGTCGAGGCCACCGACCCGCGCGCGGCCGGGACCTTCGACGTGATCTACAACCTGGACCAAGCCGCCGACGGGAGCGGCTCAATGTGGGGGACCTGGACGGTCACGAACAACAAGGGCACCTGGGTCTGCGACGCCATGCGCGGAGCCCTCGATGCGAAAGGGCATACGTTCGTCTTCGGCTCGGCAAAGGGCACCGGCGCATACGACGGCCTAGTCTCGTTGTGGCAGTGGTATTGGCCCCTGAATACGAGTTCCTTCTCGGCGGCACTCCCGCTCGTCGCCGTGTCCGGGTGGATCCAGAAGGCGCCGTGAGGTCTGCGGCGGAGGAGGTGTGTGATGGGAGCCAGGTCGATTCACAACTACGAGGGTGGCCGGTGGCTGGTTCTGCTGCTCGTTGTCCCTGTCATCGGGCTGAGCGCTATCGCGGCTGCTTGCGGCGGTACTGAGGCTGCGGCCACTACCACGAGCGCGACCAACCAGGTCGTGACCACTACCTCGACGACCAGGCAAGCGACGACAACAAGTACTGAGGCAGCCGGAACGGCTCCGCTGTCGGCGGCGGAGATCGCACAATGGAAGACCGCCGCGATCGCCTTCGCCGACCGCTTCGCCGCGGCCGGGTCGGATGTGGATCAGCAGTTTGCCGCTTTCGCCGAGAATGCGACCAACTACGACCCGTCCGATGGTGCCTTCTTCGACGGCAAAGCCGCCATCGTCGCCATGCAGCGCGATTTCCTGCAGTACATGCCTAACTTCAAGGCTGAAAGGAAAGGCCTGTACCTGTCGGGCGACGGGTTCGCGTACGTCAACGCCGAGGAGAACATGTGGCCCCCGTGGGTGCCGGAACCTGCGAGCCATCCTCCGGTCGACGAGCTGGGCGTATTTCGGTTCAAGGATGGCTTGGCGACCAGTTGGGATATGTGGTTCTCCGGTCCTACGCTTGCGATGGTGTCCTTCGGAGCGTTCGCCCCAGGCAAAGGTGGCCCCGAGCAACTCCAGAAGATCGCCGACCAGTATCTCGCGGCCTGGTCCTCGGGAGACAAAGCCCGGATCGCCGCCCTCTACGGGGACGAGGCCGCGTTCGTCGACACCATGCTGGGTCTCAGCGCGAAGGGACCGGCGGCCATCAGTGAACTTCTCGAGAAGCGTTTCGGCTCGGCCGACAACGTCACCTTCAAGATCCTCGACCTCTACGCCCAGACCGACGGTCCCTATCCGCCCGACAGCCAGTCCCCTCGGAAGGGCGCCATCATCGCGGTCGGCATCCACTACCAGAGCACCCTGGCCGCAAACGGCACGCCGAAGACCATCGAGGGCCTCACCACCCTCCAGCTCGGCACCAGGCTGGGGAGGTACTTCTCCGTCGATCCCAATGGCCTGATCACCCGTGAAGAAGTGTTCTACGACGCCGATAGCCTGCTGGCTTCCGGCCTGGTGCGGTGAGCCCGGCGACCTGTCAGGTTCCGGCCAGAAAGGCCGGATGGTAGGCGATCTCTCCGGCCGGCTCCTCATCTCCAAAAGGCAGGCAAAGGACGTACTCGTCCGGGACGCCGGGCCAGGTGATCCGCGGGTATTGCCCGAAGCCGAAGCGGCGATAGAGATCCGGATCACCAACGAGCATGCATCCGGTGGCGTTCCGCGACCGCATGATGTCGAGGCCAGCCTCAATCAGGGTCCGCCCGATCCCCCTGCCCTGGTAGTCCGGATGGACCGCCACCGGACCCACGACAAACCACCCCGACGACGAGTCGCCGATCGCCCCCGCCGAGAACGCGATATGAGCCACCACCCTGCCGTCCACCTCAACGACGAGCGACAACTCCAGAGCGCCATCCGCTCTCAACGCGTCGATGATGAGGGGCTCCGTGCCGCTGCTGTACGGATGCCCGGTGAAGGCCAGGCACACGAGCTCCCGGATGCTATCGATATCGGCCGGCAGTTCTGGACGGATCTTGGTCACCCTACGAGAGTACCAGGAGCGATCAATATCGCCCTTCCCACCTGACGTACGCGGGGTCCTGACCAACGCCGATCGGACGGTAGGTTACCGAGGCCAGATAGGTCCCCTTCGGGAGTTCAAAACCGATGTAACCGCTAGCACTCTCGCCGGGCCGAAGGGTGCCGTCGGTCAGGGCCGACTCGGGGAAATGGACCGTCGCGGGGTAGACGCGGTTGGCCGCATCCCGACCCTCCCAGCCGGCGAGTCTGTACGTGAAGTCTTCGCTTTCGGTGTTGTTGATGTTCGCGCCCATGATCAGCAGCTCGTTGCCGTCGCCGACTACGAGGGTGGTCGAAACGTTGTCGTAGGACGTCGGGCCCCACAGGCCCAGCTCAACACCCCACGCGCTGACCGTGTCACCAAACCAAGGGGGCGTGTGGGCCGTGGTGCTCGGCCCCGAGGTGGTGCCTATCCAGCCCAGCTCGTCCGGCGTGGTGCAGCCTTTCACCACCAACGCGATCACGATACCGAACACGAGAAGTGCCGCCACGATCCCCTTGACGGCAGTCGCTCGGCTTCTCGATTGTGGTTCTTCCAGCGGCACGCCCGCAACTCCTTGGGTCGCGCGGATGGGCCCACTTGGAGGCACAATACCGCACGCAGTCCCGGTGCGAGCGGAATTCAGGCCGGTGATACCACCCCTTTTCGGTACGCCCCGATGATATGGACCCTGGCCCTCTTGGCAAAGCCGATATCCAGGACGCGCTCCAGGAGGCAGGCAATCGCGAACGAGGGCCTGTTGAAGGAGATGTACGTGGGATCTCCGTTGAGGATCAGGCGTTCCCGTTCGAAGCCGACCTTCGTCAACAGTCTCTCCACCCGCGCCGGCGCGTTGATCTCATAGCGGGTGGGAAACGCGTCATGCTCCGGCCGTTGGTAGAGCCTTCGGGCAAGATACTGGTGAGAGGCGTTGGGCAGGGCACGAATGAGCCACACGTTGTAGTTCCATGTGTTGGGGGTGAGGAAGAACACTGTGCCGTGCGGTTTCAGCACGCGGTATATCTCACGGAAGACCTGCTCGGGGCTTTCCAGATGTTCGAGGACCCAGGCGAGCGTTACGATATCGAAGAACTCGTCCTGGAACGGAAGGTCGTCGGCGTTCGCAACCACGGTGTTCCTGATCGTCGTGTTCTTGGCCAGCGCGTCCGCGTCCAGGTCTACGCCATAGCTGAACGGCGTTCGGTCGTACACATCTTTGAGATAGCCGGCGTGGCGGCCACAGCCGATATCGAGCACCCGGGTCGTCCCGTCGACCTTCTCACCGATCAGTCGCCGGTACACCGTCGTGCTGGAATCCCACTCGGGCCGGCGTTCCTTGTAGATGTGCCTCCAATAGAGCTGCCGGTTCATCGCCAAACAGTATCAAATCAGAGCTGCCGTACGGACTGCTGCCAGACAGGGGCTGCGGGATGGTCGTTGAACGCCAGCCTGATCCCAACACCCTGACATGAGTGACGGTTCCTTGCGCTTCTGCTGGAGCGTGAGATTCGCCTCTGGATGCAAACACGGTCGGTGGTAGGCTGGACTAAGGCGAGGCCTGGACGCGCGCGGCAAGGGGAGGCTCCGGTGTCGGACTGGATCGTTGACAAGAACGCGATCATCGGTACGTCACCGATGGAGTTGCCGGATCGCTGCGTGGAATGTGGCAAAGATGCCTCCGGCGGTCGGCGTGTCGATACGAGACTCTACTGGCACCCGCGATGGATATGGGTGGGCATCTTGTGGGGCGTCGTCCCCGTTGCCCTGCTCTACTACGCGGCCAGAAGGCCCTTGGAGATCAGCTACTCGCTGTGTGCGCAGGATGACCGCTCGCTCAGGCTGAGGAAACGAGCCGCGCTCGTGATGTGGGCGCTATTCGGGGCTCTCCTGATTGCCGCCATCGCGACGCATTTCAATCGCGCTTGCGTATTCGCCACCGTCGCCCTCTTCTTCGCGGCCGTGATCGCGCACTTCATGTCCTTGGTGCCCCTCACGGCGGCCGGCCACGAGGACGGGGTTTTTGGCGTCAAGGGATTCAGCAAGAATTTCCTGCTGGCGGCGGGAGGACCCAAGGCTGGAGACGCGACGAGCGTTGCTCCTCGGGCCCTCGAGTAGCCGCGAACTCGGGAGTGGCTACCGGTGATGCGGACGCACTCCCACCAGCACTACTCCGGCCGGCCTGGAGCGAAAGAAATGTCGCTGACCCGTTTCGAGGCCTACGCACAGGGATATCTATGGAACCACCATCCGCACGTACGACCGAGAGCGTCTGACAACGCGACTCGCACCCGTGACGCCTCCGACGGCTCAGTGCTCGGGGTGCGGGCTCACCATCCACTCCCCGGTCAGCAGCCTGCGCCTCTTGGCCATCTGCTCCTCGACCAGGGTCCCGAGCTCCTCGGGATCGTCAAGGCGGCAGTAACGGTCTTCACCATCCTTGACGGAAAATACGAGGCAGTCCTTCTCGCGCTTTACCTCGTAGATGGTGTCCAACGGCAAGACGTCCGGGGCGTCAGAGTGCATGCCGATGAGTACCGCTTCCGTCGTCAGCTGCAATTCGCCGTTGTCCCAGAGCACCCGCTCCTCGCCTGACAGCGCCCGCATGTCTTTATACCGGTAGTCGCCGTACTCACCGATCGGTTTCCCACATCGACCGCAGAACTTCGCGTCCACGGGGTTATCGGCGCCGCATATCTGGCAGGCAATCATGACGTTTGCTCCCACTGGTCGGTCCCACCGCTGCACATGCGGGACACGTTCCCGATTGTGGGCCAGTCTAGTCGAGCCTCGACCCCGGGTAAGGGGGGTGCTTGGAACCCGGGGGCCGGTCGCTGGCCGCATGGTGACAGGGTGGTTCCCGCAGTCCAGTAACTGATCCGGACTTGGTGCGGTCTTCTCAGCGACCAGTTTCGAGGGCCATCCGTCGGGGTGGCCTTCTTGCTGGAAGCCATCGATCTTCGCTGCTCCCACCGTTCGGAGCTACGACTCGGCGTCTTGCACTTGCCGCTTGAAGGCGCAGAAGTAGGCGTTGGTGTAGCGGGTCGGCTCGGTGCCCGGGGTGGACGACGGAAACTCCTTCCCATCCTGGTTCCTAGGAACAAGAGCCCCGCCCAGTCCCCGGGCCTCGCCCATGCGGGGAGCCTTCCCCCAGTACCTCGATGCAAGTTAGTGAGGGCTGCCGGTCGTCGTAGTACTCGGAAGCACACCAAGCTCCACGTGGATACCCGCGACGTCACCAGATGTCAGATTGATCACGGGTGCGTCCTCGAACGACCCACCGCCGTCCCATACCTGAGGTGCTAGGTCATTGGTGTCGAAGCTGGCGCCGATCCTATACCGCCCGGGGAGCAGGCCGACGATAAGGAAGAGGTAGCCGGTGCCGGGCTGCATAGGGCTTGTTCCTCCCCCGATTGAGGCTCCCCGCCCCGTGTCGCGATGCTCCAGGTCGTAAATCTGGATGTATCCGCTCAGCTGGGTCCCTTGGGTCCACGACACCTCCCCTTGGATGCTGAGGCCCGGCTGTAGCACGAACTCGGCGACATTCCGCCCGGGCTTGAGCTCGAGAACCTGGGACTCGGATATGTCATGTCCCTGTGTCGGCAGGCCCCCGTACCACTGCGAGATGTAGCCTGTGCCCTCACCGGATGCGCCCAGACGGTACTTCCCCGGCTGGAGCCCCTCGAAGCTGAATGGCATGCCGGCCCGCCGGTCGACCATCTCCCCGGCCTCGTTGAAGAGGCTCACGCTCACGAAGTCTTTCGGCGGCGACGCCGCGAACGACACAGAACAATAGAGGTCCGCCCGGCCGTTGCCCGTCGTCGTGGTGGTGTCCCACATCCCCTCCTGGCCACTGCTCACGGGGACCGGCAAGGAGCCTGCGGTTGCGTCTCCAGACGAGGCGGTCGTCCCTGAGGCAGTAGATGTACCGGTCTTCGAGGCGCTGCCCGTATCTGCGACACCTGCCCCGCAGGCGGCCAGGACCAAAGCGAGCAATACCAGAAGCGAGGCTAGGCAGATGCCTACGAGACGGACATGACCAATACCCAGCGTTTCATCGAATCCCCCTGATCCGGGTCGAGTTCCCGGCCATGGCATCCACCCAGCACTGGTTCTCGAACACGTACGTTCAGGCCTAGGGTCCAGAATCGTCACGACTTGACCTCTTGAACCCAGCCCCTATCTCAGCCACCCGATCACATCCACCGCATCGAGGCTCACATAGGCGTTACTGGAGAGGGAGTTCTTCTCCCCGGTCCACTCGAGCGTGACCCAGTGGTCGCCGAGAGGAAGCAGGCCGGTGGAGTACATGGTCTGCTTGTAGAGGGCGGCGGGGGTGTAGAGGTCGATGATGGAGGTGGTGGTACCGTCCAGGGTCACCTTCATCTTGCCGTAGGAGTAGGCCGTGGTACCGATGAGACTCAGCTTCACCCCGGTGAAATTGATGGTGACCGAAGCCCCGGAGGTGTTCGCATAGCTGAAGCTGCCTCCGGAGTAGAGGCTGCTTGCGGCCGGGGTCCAGGTCCCGGCCCACACCATATGAGAGTCGGTCTCCTCCACCCGGGTGCCCGCGGTCAGGGCGCCCACCACCTCGAAGGCGTCCACGCCGATGTAGGTGCCCGCGGCCGCGGGGTTCTTCTCCCCGGTCCAGGCGATGGTGACGGTATGCGGGCCGGCGAGAAGGGTGCCGGTGTTCCATACGTTCTGCCGCCAGAGGGTGCTCGCACTGTAGAGGTCGACGCTCGCCGGGGTACCGCCGTCCAGCGTCACCTGGGCTATGCCGTAGTTGGGGCTCTTCACCGTCACCCAGGCCAGAGAGGTGCCTTTGAAGGGCACCGTCACCGAGCCGCCGGAGGCGTTCATATACTTCCATGTGCCGCCGGAGGCCCCGGAGTTAGACGCGGTCGACCAGGAGCCGGAGTAGGTGGGGCGGGTGTCTGACTGTTCGGCTCTCGTGAAGGTGGTGAGGCTGCCCACGATGGAGGCGGCGTCCAGGTTGACGGTGTAGCCGCTGGAGCGGGCGTTCTTGGTACCGGCTCGGGTGATCTTGACCACGTGGAGACCGGCGGGCAGGGTGGTCGAGAACACCGTCTGCTTGTAGGCGGTGGCGGAGCGGTAGAGGTCGACGCTGACCGGGGTGCCGCCGTCCACCGACACCGAGGCTTTGCCCTGGCTCGGGCTCTTCTTGGCCATGAGGGCCAGGCTGGTGCCGGAAAAGGCGAGGGTGACCGAGGAGCCGGCTTTGTTCGTGTACGCGTAGGAGCCGCCGGAGTAGGAGGTGCTTGTTCCGGTGGTCCAGGTGCCGGAGAAGAAGAGGCGGGGGTCGGACTGCTCGTAGCGACGACACTGCCCGAAATCGGCCGTCGTCACAGTGAGCCTGTCTACATGGACGCCGCCAACGTAGAAGCTGCTGACGTTCTGGCGCATCTGGGCCTGAGGGTGCCAGCCTTGTGGTTCAGGCCACGCGTTGGACTCGCAAAAGTAGGTCGCGAGTCGGCGCTGATACAGCCAATCGATTGTGGTGTAGTTGCCATACGCGCCGACTTGAGCGACGGGCACCACCGACACGACGCCGCGGAAATACTGGTCAATCTCGCTGCCATCCGCGGCGGGATAGTCCACCGTGTAGTAGACGGGGGTCGTGCTGGGAACTCCAAGGCTCGCGAGGGCGCGCAGAGCTTCCTGAGCATCTGCCACCCCGGCCGCGAAACCGCCGTCACGTGCCCGATAGTGGTTGCGGGAATCCTCAAACCAGAAGAAGAAGTCGACGCCGGCGGCCCTTGCCGCCTTGAGTTCGGTAGTAGTGACCTGCCGCCACGTCGATCCGGGCGATGGCAGATAGCGCCCGATGAAATCGCGCCCTGAAGCTTTGAGCTCACTAAAGAATACCGGCCAGTCGACGTTCGTCATGGAGTAGTCGACGCCGTAGCGAGTGACATCCGCCGCTGCCTGTGCCACATCGGCCGTAATCGACCCCAGCCCAATCCAACCGGCGGCGAACACAACAATGGCCGCAACCACAACGAGGAACCGTCGGCCACACCCGGCCTCAGTCGGGACGCGGGAGGAATTCTTCATATCATCTCTTCTCTGATCCTGCCGTCCGACGCACCAGCCGGACTGCTTTGGCGCCTTTCCCTCAGGTCAGTCATCAGCGCAGACCGGGTGAAGGCTACTGTCTAACCATAATATGAACTCCGGGGCGCAAAGGAAAGGCCCCCGCGAGGGGGTCCGGAGAGATGACCGTCGTCGAACCGGTGCGGTGGCTCTGGCTGACGCGGCGGGGTAGCAGTGGCTCCGCCCAGGCACCAGACATTGCCTGCCTTGTCCAGTGCGTACCATGCAAACCGACCAGGATGGGGCTCTGGTTCATGATAAGTGGGCGCTACTGGATTTGAACAGACCTCGCGCGACCAAGCAGCGCGCGGTAGGGGGCGAGGCTTTCCAGGTCCGTCGTAGCGATGTAGGCCATCTCGCTCACGCAGTCGCTGGAGGTATAGGCAAGAGGGGTGGCGCGCGTCCAAGCGGGCCAGCCGACCGTACGGTCTCTACCACGCGCCCTGCGCCCATAATGCGCCTCCAGGGCGGTACAATCCGGGCACGGTCTAACAGGCTGCTGAAGAGGAGAGTGCATGGAACGGCTGTGGGCACCGTGGCGGCTGCAATACGTGACAAAAGAGAAGGAAGAGGGCTGCATCTTCTGCCACAAGCCCCTCGCCGGAGACGATCGGGCCGCGTACATCGTCCACCGGGGGACCCTCGCCTACGTCATGCTCAACGCCTTCCCCTACAACAACGGCCACATCATGGTGGCGCCCTACGCCCATATCGCGGATCTGGAGGCGTTGCCACCCGAGACGCTCCACGAGATGATGGACCTCGCTCAGTTGGCCACTCGGGCGCTCAAGAGTAGCTTCAACCCGGATGGCCTCAACGCGGGCTTCAACCTTGGCGCCGCAGCCGGCGCCGGAATCAAGGACCATCTGCATATGCACCTGGTGCCCCGCTGGGTGGGCGACACCAACTTCATGCCGGTCATCGGCGATGTGCGGGTCATCCCCGAGTCGCTCGAGCAGACGTTCGACAAGCTGACCGCGGCGTTCCGGTCGCTGGACTGAGCGGGGGGATATCCTGCGAAGCTCCATCGACGATCTGGTCAAGCGGAGGTATTCCTGCCGCACCTACGTGGACCGGCCCCTGGACGCCGCGGACCGGCAGACCCTGTCGGAGTTCCTGGCCTCCCTTGGCCCCGGCCCCCTCGGCAGCCGTGTGAGGTTCTCGCTCGTCGCGGCCACCGAGAAGGACCGGAAGTCTCTCAAGGGGTTAGGAACGTACGGCTTCATCAAGGGAGCCGCCGGGTTCATCGTGGGGGCTGTGGAGCCCGGTCCGCGGGACATGGAAGACTACGGTCACGGACTGGAGCAGGCGGTCCTGGCCGCCACCGACCTGGGGCTGGGAACCTGTTGGCTCGGCGGCAGCTTCACCAAGAGCTCTTTCGCCCGAAAGATCGGAGCCACGCGGAGCGAGACCGTGCCCGCGGTCGTTGCCCTAGGATACGCGGCGCCCGGGAGCAGAGCGGGGCGGGTCAGGCAGCGGGCAGGTAGCGAGCGCCGGCTCCCCCCCGAGCAGCTCTTTTGGGACGGGAAACCGGGAGAGGTCCTCGCTCTCTCCAACGCCGCCGGATATGCCGAGGTGCTCGAGGCGGTGCGCTGGGCGCCCTCGGCTTCGAACAAGCAGCCCTGGCGGCTGATCCGGGCGGCAGAGACCTGGCATTTTTGCCTTCAGCGGACCAAAGGCTACGGCAAGGGCAGCGCGGTCTTCTCGCTACTCAGGCTTGCCGATCTGCAGCGTGTGGATATGGGCATCGCCATGTGCCATTTTGAGCTGGCGTCACGCGAACACGGCCTGGTCGGCGGCTGGGCGCTCGACCAACCCGCGTTCGACGCGCCGCCCGCGGGTCTGGAATACACGGCCAGTTGGACTTCGGTGTGACCGTGCTCACCTACAAGGCCGGTCAGTAGAGCCGGGGGCTCACGCACCTGGCTCGGTCGTATCCGGGCAGCCACTGCGAAGGCCTAGGTTGCGAAGAAGGGCCTGAAGGCCCTTGCGAGATCGCCCCTCGAGGACGAACCCCGGCATACCCACCAACGAGGTGAGGTCTTCGGCCCAGAGCACTGCCGCGATCATCCACGCCGCCTGCCGCACATCGGCGGCAGGGGCGACAAATCCCTTGGCCTTTCCAGCTTCGAGCATCTCGGCGTAGGTGTCGATGATGCGCTGCTGCCCCTTCGCCATGGCCTCGCGAAGTCCCATCTGGGCCGGGGCAGTCATGAAAGCAAAGAGCGGGGCGATGAAGTGGTCCACCCCCGTGGAGACCATCGACTCCGTGTGAAGCCGGCCCAGTTCCTCGAGAGTCTCGAGCGGATTCTCCCTGTGGGCCGCTTGCATCGACTGCAGGAAGTTCTGGTGCACTCGGTCGACCGCGGCCAGCAGGATGCCTTTCTTGCTGCCGAACATCCGGTAGAGCGTCCCTTCGGACACTCCGGCGGCAGCCGCGATCCTCGCGGTCGTGGCTCCTTCGATCCCCTCGTCGGCGACCAGACGAAGCGTGACCTCGATTATCCTGTCGCGCCTGTCGGCGACCGAGATCCTCCTTCCAGCCCGCGCCACGCTCACCCCCTCAACAGGAGAACTGGTGCCGAGGTACCCCGATGGGGGCCTCGCCCTTCACGCTCTCGACGATCTCGTAGGCCTTGTCCACGTTCTTCTCGGTCCCCTCGATGAGCAGGACGACCGCCCCTTCGCTTCCCCCTATGCCGCCGCTCGCTATCATCCGGGCCTCGACTCCCGCGAGCATGGCGAGCGCCTGGATCTCGGTGATCACCAGACCGCTGACCACGGGAACCAGCCACACCTTTTCGCCCATGCTCTTGTGCAGCGTCAACTGGCCCCAACCGGTACACGCATCGGGAACAGACGGGATGAGCTTTTCCAGACCGATAGGCATGATGATGGGCAGGCCGCGCACCGCGATGAAACTGAGGAGGGCCCCGACGGTCCCCGCCTGCGGGTTGCTGGCCAGCACGCCGGCGTTGCCGTCGAGGTCCACGGCGTTGGCGCCCTTGATGACCGCGTCACCCTTCTGGAACTGATCCAGGAAAGGCAGGGCGTCCATGGTCACGCGCTCGCCTTTGACAAAGAAGCGGGCCGCCTCCCGGTCGTCTTTGACGCTGGTGGTGAGCATGCCGTCGGCCACCATCCCGATGCAGTAGCAGTGCGGAGCCAGTTTCTCGCCGGTCAACTCCTCTAGGACGAAGGCGCTGGTAGAGCAGGTCGACACCGAGAGTCTGCCGTTCCTGAACGCGTCCTGGATCTCCGGCAGGCCGGCGACCGTCTGGGCCAGCAGCCGCTTGGACTCGGCCGGGTTCAATACCACGACCGCCTGCTTCATCTTGGAGGGATCCACCATGTCGATTTCCACGGGATAGAACATGCTCATCCACCGCCTTGCTCTTCGTTGTCAGGGGACTCACGCCGCCGGTGGCCACCGCACCGGCCGGCTTCTAAGAATACTGTGCGGGTCGCTCCTCGTCAGCACACATCGGTCAACTCCTCGTCGTCGGCGGCCGGGGTCTTCACCACGCCCCCAAAGAACAGTTGGCCCATCTCGGGGTTCTCGAGCAGCTCCTTGGCCGGCGCCTGCATCAGTACCCGCCCGCTCTCCATCACGATGCCCTCCGTCGAGACACTGAAGCCGAAGCGGACATTCTGCTCCACGAGTATCACGGTCTTGCCCGTTTGGTTCATGGTCAGGATGGCCTCTTTGACTTGGGCGAGGATGATCGGGTCGAGACCAACCGACGGCTCGTCGAGCAACACCAGCTTGGGATCGAGCATCAGCGCCCGGGCGAACTCCACCATGCGCCGCTGGCCGCCGGACAAGTTGCCGGCTTTGTCGCGAGCGCGCTCGCGCACCACCGGGTACAGCGCGGCCACCTGCTCGTAGCGCTCCTTCACCAACGCCCGCTGACGCCTGATGAGGTAGGCGCCCATGAGGACGTTCTCTTTGACGGTGAGGGTCGGGAAGAGCCCGTTTGACTGCGGGACCTGTGCGATGCCCGCCTTGGTGATCTCGGCCGACGTCAGGTGGTCGATTCGCTCTCCGTCAACCAGGATGGAACCGCCCATGATCTCCAGCAGCCCGCTGACTGCGCGGAACACCGTCGATTTGCCGGCCCCGTTGGGGCCCACGATGCAGGCGATCGTTCCTCGTTCGACCTTGAGGTTGACCCCGCGCAGCACGGCGCCCCCGCCGTAGCCGGCCGTGAGATCCACGAGCTCAAGCAACAGCGTCACCTTTCCGCTCGGCGGCGTAGTCGCCGCCCAGGTATGCCTCCAGGACGCACTGGTCCTGCTGCACGTACTCGGGAGAGCCCTCACAGATGGTCGCTCCCCGCGCAAGCACGCGGATGGGATCGCAGAGGTTCATGACGAACGGCATGTTGTGCTCGACGATGAGGAAGGTCTTGCCGGCACCGTTGAGCTCCACGATAAGCTCTCCCAAACGCTCGATGAGAGTGGGGTTGATCCCGCCCGCCGGTTCGTCCAGGAGGATGACCCGGGGCTCCAGTGCCAGCACCTGGGCCAGTTCCACCAGCTTGCGCTGGCCGTAGCTGAGGGCCGAGCAGGGCCGATCGCGATAGGCGGTCATACCCACCAGCGCCAGCAACTCTTCCGCCTTGGCGGCCTCTTCGCCGGTCATGGCCCTGCGATTGAGCTGCCCCGCGGAAAAATCGCGAAGGGGCGCCACCAGGTTCTCGAGCACCGTCATCTCCCCAAAGAGCCTCGTGATCTGGAAGGTTCGCCCCAGGCCCAGATGAGCTCGGTTCCAGGGCGACAGACCGTCGATGCGCTTGCCATCCAGGTACACCTCGCCGGAGTCGGCCTTCATCATCCCGGTGATGATGTTGAAGACCGTGGTCTTGCCCGAGCCGTTGGGACCGATGAGCCCGGTGATGGATCCCTCGGGCACGCCGAAGGAGCAGCAGTTCACCGCCTGCAACCCGCCGAACCGTTTGTTGAGACCCCGCACTTCGAGGATGTTGACCGGCGAGGGCTCGGGCCGGACGGCCGGGACGGGCCGCTCGCATAGCTCGATACGCGCGCCGGTCAGGCCCGGACGCTTGCGCTCTTGATAGAGGGTGATCTTCTTCTTGAGCGTTGGGATTATGCCTTGGGGCAGCAAAAGCACCACAAGCACCAACCCCCCTCCAAAGATCACCAGCCGGATGTTCCCCCCGCCCAACTGGTTGTTCGCGACTTCGTTGAGCGGCTCGATGATGAACGCGCCCAGCACGGGACCCCAGATGGTGCCCTTCCCCCCCAGGAGCACGGCCAGGATGATCTGCACGCTGAACAGGAGGCCGAGCATGCCGATGGGATCGACGAAGGTCAGGTAATAGCCGTAGACCGCTCCGGCCATGCCGACGAACACCGCGCTGCACACGAAGCCCACCAGCTTGTACGTGGGGGCGTTGATGCCCACGGCGCCGGCCTTGTCTTCGTCCTCGCGCATGGCGATGAGCCCCACGCCGAACTTGGTGCGCCGTATCCGCCAGGCTAGGAGCATGGAGAGGATCAGGAGCGCCACCAGGGCGAAGTGGAAGGGCCAGTTCATGTAGGCCCTGTCCCAGTAGGGGAGCGGGAGGGTCAGCCCATTGGATCCGTTGGTCAGCCCCCGCCAGTTCTGGACGATGATCCTGGTCAACAAAAGAAACGACACGGTGATGATGGCGAACGAGAACCCGCGCGTCCGCAGCGAGAGCAGGCCCAGAAGGAAGGCCAGGAAGCCGGCGACGATGCCCGCCAGCACCATCCAGTAGAAGGGCGAGCCACCCACCTTCACCGAGCCGATAGCCGCGGTGTAGGCGCCCACCCCCAGGAAGGCGCCCTGGGCGAGCGACGGATAGCCGGCGAAGCCGGTGATGATGTTCAGTCCCACGGCTCCCACGGCGATCACCAGCGAGATGATCACCATGTTCTGGTAGTACTGATTGCCGGTGAGCACCGGGAAGATGGCGATGAGTACGGCGACGACGCCTACCGGGAGTAGCAGGGCCCGGCGGGAGAGCCCGCGGGCGGTGGTCGCGCCGGGGCCGGTCGCGGCGGGGCCGGGCGTGCCGGCGCTCACTGGGCCACGTCTTCTCTTAGCCTGGTGCCCAGAATGCCCTGAGGCCGGACTGCGAGGATGAAGAAGATCAGGAAGATGGACAGCGCCGGCGACCACAGCGGCGAGACGTACGTGGACATGAGGGCCTCGCCGACGCCGAGGATGAGCGCAGCGATGACCGCGCCGGGAACGCTGCCCAGGCCGCCGAGCACGACGATGCTGAGCAGCCGGGTGATCCAGAGGATCTGCGAGCCGGGCACGAACGGACCCATGAGACTGACGATGGCGCCGCCCGCGCCCGCGCTGGCGGCGCCGAGCGCAAAGGTGACCGCCGCTACCGCCGATATCTTCACGCCTACCAGGCGGGCAGCGTCCTCACTGGAGGCGGCCGCCCGGATGGACCGGCCCAGCCAGGTCCGCGTGAAGATGAGTTGAAGCGCGGCCATGATGACTACCGCGAGGATGAAGCCGTAGAGAAGGTTCTGGGGCAGGTAGAACTTTCCCAGGTTGAGCGAGGTGTCGACGTAACTCGGCCTCACCGTCACCGAGTTGTTGCCCCAGATGAAGCCCATAACGCCCTCTAGGAAGAAGGCAAGCCCGAAGGTGAGGAGAACGGAGGTCGTGACCGGCGCCCGGCGGACCGGGCGCACGGCCACGAAGTAGATACCCCAGCCGATCGCGTACATCGCGACCATGCTGATGACGACCACGATCAGAGGGTCGAGGCCAAGCCTCTTCCACGCCGTGTAGGTGATGAAACCGCCCATGATGATGAAGGCGCCCTGGGCGATGTTGATTATGCGCATCACCCCGAAGATCACCGTCAACCCCGAGGCCAGGAGGGCGTATACCCCACCCACCAGGATGCCCAGGATGAGCGTCTGCACGAACATGGTCAATGCAGCCTGCCCCTACCCTCTGATCGCTACGGTCGTCGAAGTCGGATTACTGAGCCGGTACCGCAGTGCCCGGCTTCCAGCCCATGATTACCGGGGCGGTCGCAGCCAATTCCGGCAGGACGATCTCGCTGGTGCCCTTCTGCCACTGGGCGATCATGAATTCGCCCTGCGGACGGCCCTGGGCATCCCAGGACAGGGGGCCAAGGATCGTCTCGACCTTGTTGGCATGCAGCCAGTTCGCTATGGCGTCTTGGTCGAGACTGCCCACGGCGGTGACGGCGGCGGCGAGGACCTCGCCGGCGGCGTACGCGTCGGCGACGTCTTCAGGCAGGTCTTTGGCGTCGGGGAACATCTCGTAGTAGCGCTTGACGAACTCGGCGTTGCCCGGGGTACCGGCCTTGGGACTATGGCTCATGTGGTAGAAGATGCCCTCGGTGTTTTCGGGACCGATAGCCTGAGCATACTGGTCGCCCGTGCTCGGAGCCGTGGTCTGGAACAGCCATTTCGGCTGGAAGCCGGCCTTCAGCATGCCGCGCACCAGGGCGACGCCGTCTTCGAAGATGGCGCCGTGCACGACCGCGTCGGGATTGGCGCTTTTGATGGCGTTCACAATGGAGTCGAAGTCGGTGGTGCCTTCAGGGTAGATGATGTCGTAGACCGTCCGAATCCCGGCAGCCTCGAAGGTCTTCTTGATCCCCTGGATCACGGGCGCCGTGAAGGGGTCGTCCATGGTCGGGTAGGCGGCGGTCTTGGGGCGCTGGTCTTCGGGCAGGCCGACGATGTAGTTCGCCCATACCTTGCCGGCATCGGGAGCCAGGGCCTGCTGCGACATGAACGTCTTGGTAAAGCCGCGCTCGTAGATCTCCGGAGCGGCCCCAGTCGGAGTCACGTAGACCATGTTGTTCTTCTCGGCCACGGCCGAAGAAGGCAGCACCAGCAGCGAGGAGAACGTCCCCAGCAGCAGGTCCACCTTGTCCTGAGCGATCAGGGCGTTGTAGTCGGCCACGATGGTGTTCTGGTCGCTGGCGTCATCCTTTATCACCAGTTCGACCTGACGGCCTAGAAGCCCGCCGGCCTTATTGATCATGTCTTGCCAGACTTCGTAGCCCTGTCTGGCAGCCGAGCCCGGGACGCTCTTGCCGCCGGTCAGCGGCAGCGAGGTCCCGATCTTGATGGGCGCCGCGTTGGCGACGGTGGTGCTCGAGGCCGGAGCGGCCGTGGTGTCGGTCCCCGGAGCGGCCGTGCTGCCGGTCGTCGCCGGAGCGGCGGCCGTAGTGGTGGTCGCCCCGCTCGAACCGCAGGCGACAGCGAACATAGCCGCGGCCAGGACCAGAACGAGAGCAAGGCAGACGAGCAGAATGGATTTATGTTTCAAAAGATCCCCCCTTCTTGAACGTTACCCGCCGTCCCATTACGACGGGACCGCCTGTGGCCAGGCGATGGCCTCAGGATAGTGACGACAGGACCTCTTGTCAATGGTAGCCGTTACTTCTTATAGCGCACTTCCCCATTAGTTGCTATACATCGTGAGGTCATCGTGCCGCTGTTTTTCCTGCAAAACACTGCTATATAGCCTGCATAATCGCATGTATCGCGCTTGCTGCCGATTGGAGTGAGCACTCACGTCTACGCCCTATCACGCGGCCCACGGCCGAACGCCGAGCGGCCATCGTGCTCGCGAGGGACTTGGTGGGTCCGGAGCGGTGGCGTGTCTGAAGGAGTGAACCGGTGGCTTGACGCACGCGGCGCTCGGCGCCCCATGCTCGGAAGACGCGCGCGGCGCTCGCCGCCCAGGCGCCCCCTAGGTGAGTTCCCGCAGCCTGCCTGCC
The DNA here is from genome assembly GCA_963843455.1 of uncultured Actinomycetota bacterium. Classification (GTDB taxonomy): domain Bacteria; phylum Actinomycetota; class Thermoleophilia; order RBG-16-64-13; family RBG-16-64-13; genus CAIQPS01. Next base: position 130,650 of record CAWJKE010000007.1, on the reverse strand, counting down.
GACATCTCCACGGCCCGCGTGCCGTACTCGATCAACTGGCTGGCGTGCGTCACCATCATGATCGACACCCCGGTGCGCGCGTGGATGTCTGCAAACAAGGTCATGATCTCTGTCTCGGTCTGTTCGTCCAGGTCGCTGCTGGGCTCGTCGGCGAACAGTAGCTCCGGCTCGTTCATGAGTGCCCGGGCTATGACCACCCGCTGCTGCTGGCCCGCGGACATCTGCCGGGGGAACGAAGCCAGGCGGTCTCCCAGCCCGACTGTCTCCAGCAGTTCCACGGCCTTTGCCCGGCCGCCATCGGTGGGGGGCCCGTGCCCGTTGTTCCCGTTACGGTCCCCGAGCGATACAGGAAGCATGACGTTCTCCAAGGCGGACAAGGTCGGGATGAGACTCGGGAACTGGAAGACGAATCCCAGCTTGCGGTTGCGTAATCGGGATTGCTGCTTGTCCGACAGGCCCCAGACGTCGGTGCCGTCGAGCAGGACAGTGCCCGACGTAGGTTTGGTGAGCCCGGCCGCAACGTTTAGAAGGGTCGTCTTGCCCGAGCCCGATCGGCCGATGATGACCAGGAACTCGCCATGGCCAATCTCCAGGTCGACGTCGTGCAGCGCCGCAATGGTGGGCCCGTCGCGGAGGGTGTAGACCTTGTTGATGTTCTTGAGTGAGATCACGTCGCGCGTCTCGATGCTCGTGCCAGCCTCATGCCCGACCGCCTCACTCTCTCATGGAGATGGCGGGTTCCTGGCGACTGATCCGCAGCGCAGGCACAGCGGCGGCAACGGCCACGCAGGCGATGGCCAGCACCAGCCCGGCGAAGACCATCCCGACGACCACCCCTGGCGAGGGAAAGACGAAGAAGCCCAGAGAAGTCCCCAGCAGGTCGCGGAACAGGTAGATCCCCACCGCGGCAAGTATCACGCCGACGACCGCCCCCGCCGTGGCGAGGATCGTGGCTTCGGTCAGGAGCGAGACGATCACAGCCCCGCGGGTAGCCCCCAGCGCCCGGAGCACCCCTATATGGCGGCGTCGCTCGTTGACGGCGATGGAGAACACGAAGCCGATGAGCAGCAGCGACAGGCCGAGAGCCAGTCCGAGTACCAGGAGCATCGCCCGCAGCACCCCGGATACCTGGTTGCGGAACGTGCCGAACATCTCGGGACTTTGGACGGGAGTAACGCCTTGCACCCGGTTGAAGATGTCCACCGCCACGGCCTTGGGGTCGTAGCCGGGCGCCACCTTGACCAGCACGGACGAAGTGGAATCATCGGGCACGACGAGAGGCGTCACGGCGTTGTGCTGAGACAGGCGCGCCATTTCGCGCGCCGTCTCGAAGGTGATGAAGATGCTGTTGTCCAGGTTGGTGCCGGTCGGCTCGAGGTTGCTTTCCAGGGAGAGGATGTAGCCGTAGAGCTCGATATTCTCTTCGCCTTCGGGGACGAACACGTAGTTACCCCCGACGGCCTCACCCAGCGTCAGATCCCGCCCGATCTTCTGCGTGAGCCAGGGGCCGAGCGTGAAATCGGTGTCGGGGTCGTAGGCGACCATGAACATGTTGGCCACTGAACAGCAGGGCGCATCGGCGAGCGACTCGAGGTAGAGCTGCGGGGAGGCCTTCTCCACGCCCGGGACGGCCGCTATCTCCGCCAGCTTGCTCATGGGCATGAATTCCTTGACCGCCTGTCCCATGAGCAACGCCCCCTGGGTCTGCTCTTCCGCGCCCTGCGGGACCACAAGTATGTCGGCTCCCAGACGGGTCAACGTCAGGTCGAGGCTGCTGCGGGCCCCCTGCATCACCAAGACAGTGGAGAGCGCGAACCCCGCGATCACAAGCGCGCAGAAGCCGATCAGCCAACTCCGGAAGGCGCTGCCCGATATCCCGCGTAGCGCGAGAAGCAGGAGGGGCTTGAACTTCACCCAGATGCTCCTCGGCCCCGGCTAGTCTGTGACTTCCGCGTTGCGAGCCGCCCGTCCGCGAAGCTCGTTCATGATCAAGGCGGCCAGACTGGCGACGATCACCAGCCCGCCGGCGGCATAGAGTGTCGGCTCCATCTCCTGTCGGCAGGTCATGGTGCTCTTCATGCAGATGCCAATGAGCACGGTAGGCAGCAGGATAACGAACAATCCTTCGACGATCCCCAGAACCGAAAGGGCCCGCCATGTCTCCTTGCGGGAACTGATGAGCATGAAGATACCGATGATGAGAAGCGGAACGGCAACCGCGATTTCCCCGCGGGCCGTGTAGAAGCAGCGGGGTTTGGTCGTCGTCGCAGCCTTAGCCATCGTTGTAGGCGTGGTCGATTGCGATCCCATCATGGTCGTCGGGGTCGCCATGGTAGTCGCCGTGCTCGCCGGAGTCGCCATACTCTTGGCGTACTCGCAGTTGGTGAACTGCGGCACGATGCCAATGACCAGCGCGAGGACTATGATCACCACTGCGATGACTTTCAGCGCGACGTTCATGCGGACTCCCTCCCGGTCGTTTCTACTGGACCACTACTTTCTACTGCACCCTGACATGTTCCTGGGTGAAACCCCCGAGCACGACGGTCACCTGGGCCCCGGCCGCCAGCGGCGGCAGGTTGCTGAACATGACGTAGCCGATCTGGCCGTCTTCGACAGGCCGGCCGAACAGCGCCCCCAGCACAGGCATAACGGGGATGTGGTCGTACACGGTCTGAGTGGACTCGTCGGTCACCCACACCTCTCCCGTCTGCCAGGTCTTGGCGAGACGTGGCGGCGCTTTGAACTGCACCGTAACGTACGCCCCGTCGGCGGCGAGCGCAACCCCGAGCAGTTCGACCTTCTTGAGATCCGCCTCCTCCTCGGGGTCGCTCGTCTGCGAGGCGGTCGCCCCGTCTGCGTTGGAAGCGCCCGGGAGCGAGCCCGAGGGCGCCGGCGAATCCGTGTAGGTGCCGATGGGCGCCTGGTTCTCGGCCTCAGATCCCGACGTGGAAACCGCGGCGCCCGCCTCCCCCCCGCAGCCGGTCAGAGACCAACCCGCGAGAAAGAGCACGGCCGCCATGAGGAACGTGGTCGCGGCGAGAGCGGCCGGCGCGAGGAGCGCCCGGCGGGGGTGGAGAAAGGTCCCGACGGCGTTCAGGATCACTCCCGCACCGTCATCAGACCGCGATACATCTGATGCGAGCAGTGGAACTCGAAAACCCCCACCTGGGTGGGCGTGAACTCGATCGTCTGCTCGTCGGTGGGCTTGACCAGTTGGAGCGATGCCGGGTTGTTCGGGTCCGCGGGGAAGATAAGCTCGCTGCCGCACCCCACCTCGCCCAATTGCCTGAAGGTGAGTTTGACCGGAACGCCCGCCTTCACCGAGAAGCGGAGGGGCGAGTAGCCCCCCGGCGTCACCACCAGGGTCACCTCCTGCACCCCCACGGCGTTCGTCGGCACCACGTACGCGGGAGGAGCGGCCATTTCCTCGATCTGTTTGGGCGCCGCGTCGAAGGAGAACACCACCTTGTTCGAGGCCGGCCCGAGGGTCTCAGCGATCGCGAGAAGCCGCTCGTTCGACACGGTGCCCACGTCGGCTGTGTACAGCGACACCCGTGTGGGCCCCACGTCCGCCCAGATGGCCGCGAGTTGATCTCCCTGGTCAAGGTTCCAGCCCCGGCCCCACTTCGTCTGGATGGGGCGCGAGGCGTTCAGGATCTCCTGGTCGGGATTGACGGGGACCCACTCCTGGAGGGTCACCGTAGCCCCCTTCTTGGTGCGATAAGCGAGCTGCACCATCGGTTCGCCGCCCGGACCGGCCTGGTCCACGGTTATCTCCATGATCTTGCGGTCGAACTCCTTGGGGAGATAACTGGGGATCATGATCTGGAATGGCATCTGCGACTGGACGGCCAGCACCTTGTCGGACTCGGGGGCTGTGGTCACCTGAGCGCCGCAACCGGCGAGTCCGAGAAACGCGAGAACAAGCCCGGCGACGACGATCAGAGGCCTCACGGCACTTGAAACCACTGCACCCACCCCCTCTCAGGAGTGTTGGTCGATGACGCTGAAACGGCGGTAGCTGCCCCCGCCGGAGGCAGCTACCGCCCGGGATCGAGACACTACGGGAGCGTCTCGATCATCGTGAACATCCCACCTGGGTACACACCGTTGTTGGTCGCTTTGTAGTCGTCGTGGTTGTGCATGGGGAACAACTGCCCTGGCGTCGGCAGACCGTTAGCTCCAAAGACAGGCGGACCCGCGATGTAGTCGGTACCATCGGGGTTCGTTATCGGCGTCTTCGAGGTGTCGGTGTTGGCTACCGGCAAGCCGTTCGCATCGTAGCGCGTCTGGGTTCCCGCCGGGTAGGTGGACTGCACGCTCTGCTGACCCATGTTGATCAGCCACTCGTACGTCTCACCGGATCCGATGGTGAGGGTCTGCTTCTCGTCGCCCTGGCCCCACGGGGTGACCAGAGCTTTGTTCGCCCAGGTCCAGCCGCGTTGGTCGGAGCCGATGACCTTCGCGTGGAAGCCGTGCATGTGGATGGGCTGGGTCTCGAAACCCATGTTGATCATCCGCAGGAGGACCTTGTCCCCTTTGGGGATCGCAGGGTTCGTGTGGGTCTTGCTCACGCTCCCAGTGATGAACGGGTCGTATCCCGGGTGCGCGGCTATCCAGTCGGCCCATCCGTTGGCGCCCGGCAGTCCCACGTGGATGGTGTTGGGGAACGACAGACCGTTGATCTGCCAGTACTGGGGATGGTAGTTGACCGGGTTCCAGCCACCCTGGTAGTCTCCCTTGAAGATGCCGGGCTGGCCATCCTCGTCGCCGTGCTGGCGGGTGTCTATCTCCGTGAGCAACTGCACGTAGTCCTTGTCGTAGGTCCAGCCGAAGAGCTGGCCGCCCTTGCCCGCACCGGGGCCGGTGGCGGCGGCGGCGTCACCCTGGTTGTAGATCACCAGAGCGCCGTACATGCCCATCTGCACGTGGATGTCGGCTTCCTGATGGCAGTGATACATGTACGTCCCCGCGTTCTTCGGCGAGAACATGTAGACGATGACGTTGCCCGCACCAGGGATACTGTGGCCTTGGGCGTCAATGGCGTTTGCCGGCACAGCGCCGACGGACGTCTCGGGGACGCCGTCATTGGCCGCGTTCACGTCGAGCCCGTGCAGGTGGATGCTGTGCGGGTCGTTCGGCGCCTCGGGTTGGCAACAACACCAAGGTTCTTGAACCGGATCTGCACCACGTCACCCACGGTTGCGTACACGATCGGGGCCGGCCACTGCGCGTTCCCGGCGAGCTCCTTCTCGTCACCCACGGCGATCCCCGGGGTCGGCGTCGGAGCGCCGCCCGCCAAAGTACCGTTGCCATTGTAGGTGAAGCCACCGTACGCGCCGTCTGCCACCGTCCGGAGTCCGACGGAGTCACGCTCTTGGCGTAGGTCAGGGGCTTGCCCGCGCGACCGCCTACGAAGCCGTAGTTGTAGATGGCCCCGCCGTCCGGAAGCGCGACGTAGCCGTCGGTGGCGAACATGTTGTATACCACCGTGGTCCCGGCGGGCGCCGGTGGCGATGGCCGGCGACGCGGCGAACACGAACAGCAGGCCTCCGGCGAGCGCTCCGACCGCCACGATCGCCAGGATGGCCAAGGGCCACCTCCGGCGAGCGAGTGGCTTACCGAGAGAGATCAGCATCTTCACACTTGTCACCCCTTCAACCCATCCGAGACACTACAAGAACGAATCAGCACCCCTTCGATGATGAACGCTACACCCCGCGACGCTTGAGCCCTCCCTTCACTCTCGGCACCCAGGTAGAATCCTTCCACACCAGGACAAACCGATTGTTCACTGCTGCGCAAGTGGTTCTTCGCTACCACCAAAGCTGCGACTCTAAACATGCATCCAGCGCGGCTGCTATCGGCCGCGGCTAGTCGGCGTTGCGACCCCTCGGATGGCAACGGACGCAATCCTTCAGCAACTGGTCTAGCGGGGTGCCCTCGTGCTCAGCCACGACGTTGTCTGCCGAATGGGCGTGACACCCCAGACAGGTGTATTCGGTGACCGTGGTGGGATGGCAGGTCTTGCACGTGGGTACCTGCTCCTCGCTACCATGATCGAGCGGGAAGACGCTATGGTCGAAGTCCGACTTGGCCGGCGTCCAGGCTGTAGCAGTGTGACAAGAAGCGCACTGCGTGCTCTGGGAGCCAAAGGCCCCCGCGTGGAAAGCGGGCTCGGCGTGGCACGACACGCAGTCGGCCGTCGTCCCGGAGAACTTGCCACCTACGTGGCACTTGTCGCAGGCGATACCGGCATGCCCCCCTACCAGCGGGAACGACGACTTCGAGTGGTCGAACGTGACCTCAGACCAGCCATTGGCGGTATGGCAACTCCCGCAGTCAGTGCCGAACTCACCGGCGTGCTCGTCGTCCTTGGCGTGGCAGGAGTAGCAATCCTGGGAAGTGTTCTGCAGCGCTTCCACCGAGGTCGCGTTGGCGTGACAAGAACCGCACTCGACCCCCGCGTGGCCTCCGGTGAGTGGGAACGCCAGCTTGTTGTGATCGAAGTTCTCGCCGTACCGATCGACCCCGTCGTGACAGGGCACGCACTTGGTCCCAAAGGCTGCGGTGTGCTGGGCCATGAAGGCCTGGTCCATCTGCTCGTGACAGGCGGCGCAGGTCGTCATGTCGAAGGTCCTGAAATCCGCGGGGTGGCAGTCTTGGCAACTTGTCTCCCCTCTATGAGCCCGCAGGGAGAAGTCCACGATATCGTGCGGAAAAGACTTGTCGAGTGCGGTTAGAGCGCCCGTCGCTCCCTGATGCTCAGGGTGGCAGGCTACGCACGACGCCCCGCTCCAGCCGCGGGCGACGAGTCGGCCATGCAGGCCGGCACGGGAGGAGATCTCTTGCTGTACGTCCTCGTGGCAGCCAAGGCAGCGGCTCGCCATCGTCTCCGCCGAGAATGGGATGGCGTGGCAGGCGCTGCAGTCGTCGGCGAGGGCCGCGTGAGAACTGACCCCCCCGAGGGTCAGCGTCTTGGCCTGCGCGTTCAGCGCGCCGGGGCTGAACATCGATGATCCCCGGGTAAGGCCCCACCCGATGAGCCCGGCCACCGCAAGAATCAGCAGCGCTACGCCGAGGGGAGTCACCAACCGGCGGCGGCTCATAGGTCCTCCCGGTGGGACTCAGGCCCGGTGGGCCCGGGCGCTGCCCGGCCGGACTCAGCGGAGAAGCGTCGCATAATACACGGCTCCGACGATGTGGACGAAGGCGACGATGAAGAGCACAAACGTGAGCGGCACGTGCACAGCGCGCCAGGTGGCGAGGCCTTTCCTGGCGGGCGTCACGCGCGCCAACGGCAGGACCGCGCTCGCCGGCCCCGGAGCGACGCCTGGTGGCGTGACGGCCTGCCCCACCACCGGGATCTCGACGGTCCGCGGGACGCGCGTGTAGATGTAACGGCCGACAACGCCGCTGGCAACCACGACGACCGTCAGCAAACTCAGCACCGCGGCGAGACCCCGGAACCTCATCGCGGGATGAAGAAGCACCATGTAAGGACCAACCAGCCCCGTGAAGATGTGAAACTTCAGCCACTTCGAGACCCTCCCCCAGCGCGCGCTCTTCGCGCGCTTCCTCAGCGTGTAGAGGGTCTCGGTCATGAGCATCAGCACGAATCCCAGAATGCCGATGCCGTGGCCGAGCAGATGGGAGGCAGCAGGCAGCCGGCTGGCGGCCGCGGTGAAAGCGGAATAGCCCGCGGTGATCACAACGATGGCGGCTAGCGCGAACCACAGCTCCTTGTTCCTGCTAAGCATGGCGCCTCCGGTACGCCTGCCACGTCTGATCGAGCAGCGGGACCAGATCGGCGCGCGGCTCCAGTAACCGGTCCCTTGCGGCCCCCAGAGGGACACGGAAAGCGGTGAGACCCTGCAGAGGGAACGACGCCTCTTGGTCGCCCATCACCACAGCCCCTCCAATCGTGTCGTCCTCGAGGACCAGGCGGAGGTGTGTGTCTTTCGAATCGGACGTCACCGTGGTCGCCTCGCCCATTCGGCGCCAGGTCTCGCTGTCGCCTCGGGCAATGCCTTTGAGGTCGGCGTCCTCGCCGCTTCCCACGCGGCCCATGATCGTCACCCGGTAGCCGGCCAGCCGCGTGACATTGAGCGGCAACGCCTTGCTGTAGACGTGCTCCGGGGCCGTCGTCGCTGCCATGTTCAGTCCCGCCACCCGGCCCTTATCGACGGCCGAACTCCACAACACCTCCATGGTGGAGCGGCCGGTGGCCGCGTCCCGGGTCTCCGCGAGGTCGCCGGCAGCGAAGATGTCGGGATCGCTCGACCGAAGGTGCTCGTCCACTATCACTCCGCGCCCGCACACCAGTCCGGCTGCTTCGGCCAGTCGCTTCCGCGGCGTCACCCCGATGGCCAAGCCGACCATCTGGCAGGGGATGACCTCTCCCTCAGTGGTCTCCACGCCGGCCACCCGTCCTTTGCGTCCCAGGATCCGCCCGAGCTCGCTGAAGTAGTGGATGGCCACCCCGCACCGGCGCAGACGATCTTCGACCAGCCGCGACTCAGCCTCCGCGAGCACGTTGCTCCAGTAGCGCTCTTTGCGCATCAGGTAGTGGACCTTGACCTTGCGGGCGAGCAACCCTTCGACGATCTCCAGAGCCGTGATGCCGCCCCCGACCACGACCGCGGCCTTAGCCTGCCGGCTGCGCGCGATGATGGCCCGGGCATCCCCCATGTCGTCCAGCGTGACCACACCATCCAGTTCCACGCCCTCCACAGCCGGAATAATGGCCGTGGAGCCCGTAGCGAGAAGCAGGCGGTCGTAGTCGAAGACCTGTCCGTCGTCGAGGGCCACCTGATGGTGCGCTGGGCGCACTTCCTCAGCGGTGCCCAAGACGAATGCTGCCCCCACCCGCGCCAATGCCTGCCCGCGCAAGGGGAAAAGCCCGTCCTCGCTGACCTCGTCCGCCAGGTAGTACGCGAGGCCGGGCCGAGAGTAGTAGGCCTCGGGCTCCCGACCGATGACGGTGATGTCGCCGGTTGTGTCGACGGTCCTGATGGACTCGCAGGCCTGGAAGGCTGCCGGGCCGCTCCCCACCACCACGTAGCGGCGGCTCATCTAGCCTCCTGGCCGTCACCGGTGATCGCTTCGAAACGCAACAGACCTCGGGGGCAGCGCTCCACACACTGGCCGCACGTGAGACAGTGCCTGTCCGCGACCGGCTCGCCCAGCCACACCGAACGGCGCACGTCGATGTCCATCGGGCAGTGGAACGAGCAGATGCCGCACTGTACGCAGCGGCTCGGCTCAGGCGTGACCCACGCGCCCGCGAGCGTCTGATGCCTGCTGACATCGGAATGGAGCCAGGTCCTTTCCATCTCGCGAGGACTTTACCCAGGCCAAAACCCCCTGTGCCGGGTTTGGCCTGAAGCGCCCCAGGGTAACCGTTGTGCACCGATCCATGTCGGTGTAGCTATTTGTACGTGCAAACCTTGGTGGTCGGAGTCGGATGCGCCCAAGACTACCTCGTTGGACGATGTTGGTCATACCCGCGGCAGCCGCCGTCCTTGTCATGGGCGGTACGCCGGCGGCACTGGCCGCTACGACCGAGATGCGGGGCGACGCGCCCGCTCCCCCTCCGCAGACCTCGGGCATCCTCGAGACCGAGGGCGTGCTCGGACCCCTGGACCTCTTTCCCCAAGTGACCGAAAGTTCGGCGTTGCTCGGCTTCACCGACACCGCGCCCGCATCGCAGGGGGCCGCTGTCCAGGATGAGATCGTACTGAAGCTCGTCAGAGAGAAGATGAGCCCGGCAGACCGCGAGGCTCTCGACAAGCTTGTGGCCGCGGCCGCGACACAGCAACTGGATGTCGGGCTGAGCCAGAGCATCGTGGACACCGCCCAGGAGGAACTGATGGACCTCGCGGACGCGTACCTGCTGGAGCCCCCCGAAGGGGCGACCGGGGCACAGGGAGCCGTCGGGTTATATCCGGATCCGGAGGTGCCAGCCGCCATCTTCCAGGTGGGTCTCGACTGGATCTTCCCCGTGGCCGGCCGCAACAGCTTCGGCGATAGCTTCGGCGCGCCCCGGTACGCCGGCGGCTACCATCCCCATCGGGGTGCCGATATCTTCTGCGCCCGCAATACCCCCCTCGTCGCGGTCGTCGACGGCGTGATCGGCCGGGCGAACCCCCTGGACATCGGTCTGGGAGGCCGGACGGTCTGGCTGCGGGGCGCCGACGGCAACTCCTACTACTACGCCCATCTGGAATCTCTCGGCGAAGGGATGCGCACCGGCGTGCGTGTGGCGGCCGGACAGGTGGTCGGCTACGCCGGGAATTCCGGGGATGCGCGCGCCAGCGCCGTCCATCTGCACTTCGAGATCCACCCAGGGGGCGGGATCGCCATCGATCCATACCTGGTTCTGCGGGGAGCGGCAACCATAGCCGATGTGGTCGGGAGCACCTCGACCACAACCACTACCACCACGACAGCGACCACCACAACCACTACAACGACTACAACCACTACAACCACCACGACGACCCCTACGACCACGACAACCACGACGACGATCACGACGGATACGTCTTCGACGACTCCGTCCACGACCGACACCACGACTACGGAGTCGACAGGCACCACGTCGACCACGTCGACCACGACCGCGCCGGAGACATCGACGACGGACACGACGCTCGTCGGTCCCCCGACGACCATCGGCACCGGGTCGACGACCGCCACGAGCAATCCGGGATAGCCAGGGGGCAGAAATGAAGCGATTCTTCGGAGGGCGGTTCTTCCAGAACAAATGGGTGGTCCCCGTGTCGGCCATTGTCTTGACCCTCTGCATCGCCTCCTTCGCGCTCTGGTCCATCCGCCCACGACCACCGGCACCGGGTCGACGACCACCACGAGCAATCCGGGATAGCCAGGGGGCAGAAATGAAGCGATTCTTCGGGGGGCGGTTCTTCCAGAACAAATGGGTGGTCCCCGTGTTGGCCATTGTCTTGACCCTATGCATCGGCTCCTTCGCGCTCGCGAGCACGGGCACGGGCGACAACTACTCTCTCACCCCGGCTACGGCCTCATCCACGACCGCGCTCACCCAAGCAGCCGTCACTCAGGCGGCCGTCACCTCCTCCTCGTCCACGACCTCCCTTCCCGCCCTCCAACTCCCGACCGTCGACACGACGCCCGCGGCGGCCGTGGCGGCCGCGGCCGCCGCCGACCTGCAACTGCAGCAGGCCAAGGAGAATGCGATCCTCGACCTGATCGGTGAGAAGATGACCGCCGACGACAAGACGACGTTCGACCAACTGCGCGCTATCGCCGCCCAGGAGCAGGTCGCGGTCAGCCAGGCACAGGCCGCCCTTCAGACGACCAAGGCCCAGATAACCGCTCTAATCGACAAGTACCTTGGCGTGTCCAACGGCATAAGCGTCGATCTGGTGACCGGGAGCGACACGAGCGTCGCAAGAACAAACTCGATACCCGAGAAATAGAAGTACCGCTCGCGCCTCGGCCTATCGCGTCCCGACTTGCTCGCGTAGTATCTGAGCCGGGAAACGGACCGGCAGGAGCGAGGCATGCCACAGTTCAGAGGCCGTCCCCTTACCGCCAGACGCGTCGCGAGGGTCGCGATCGTCGCCGTGGTCGCTCTTTGTCTCGTCTTCTTCGGGTACCAGTTCTTCTTCCGCCACACCCTCAATCCTTGGTCCCCCTCAGACCAGATCGTCTTCCACTCGCGCGAGTACAGAGGCGGCGCGGAGGTGTCGCCGGAGTCTATGGCCGGCGCAGTGCGTTTGGGCCGCGCGCCATGGCCCGATCGTGAGGTCTTCACTACCGCGCCGCCCATTCCCGGCGCCGACCCCACCGGCATCGTCGTCTACACGTGGGATCACAAGTACCGGACGTACGGACTGGTGGGGGGGCCATGACGCGGGCCGCACGCTTGACCTTGGCTATCCTCTGTGGCGCACTGCTACTGGCGGCGGTCCCGACGCTGGCCGGCTGCACCCGTATCGGCACCGCCGCCGTGCCCCCCACAGCCGAGGTCGGCCCCCCGACGACCTCGAACACTCCCGCCACCGCCGCGGCCACGGCGCGGCAGCGGCAGCAACTGGAGCAGGCCCGCGAGATCGCGCAGACCCAGTTGACCGGCATCAAACTCTTCGTCGCCACACCTTCCGTGGAAGACTGCACCAACGAGTCTCAGCTCATCGTTCAGGGCACCGTGACCAAGGTCGATGCGCCTCACAGCGCAGCCGGCGACGTTTCCAACCCCTACATCGTGTTCTACGTCAAGCCCGATGAGGTGCTCAAGGGGTCGCCCCAGCTTCGGGACCCCGGTGGCCTTAGCGCTGCTGGCTCCGGTGGGAGGCGCCGCCGAGTCACCAGTGTCGAGGGGGGACAAGGTGCTCTTCTTCTCCTACCACAGTGACAAAGACCTGCCGATCGGCTCCGGAGCACAGGGGGCGTACTTCCCCTGGAACGACAACTACGGGATATTCCTCGCGGCCGGAGACCGGTTCGTCAACATCCTGGCGCCTTTCGCCTTCACGACCCTCGAACAGGTCCGGACCACCGTCGGACCGAAGAACACCTCGACCACACTTCCCCCGGGGATGTCGAGCTTCGAGGGCAAGGCCTGGAGGTTCGAGGACCGGGTGCAGGGCAAGCGGCTTCCGGACACTCTGCCCTACGAGGTGATGGCCGGCGCGGAACTGGACTGGCTGCCTGAGGCCGCCCAGCCGCTCACCATGACCGCGGCCAAAGGCTACCGGTTCGCCAACGGCGACGTGGTTCTGCTCTGGGACATCATCGAATCCCGCTCCGTGAAGAGGACCGAAGCCGCCACGCCCGCCCTGCTCGATAATCTCAAGGCCGGCGCCGTCGAGAGGTACGACGTGAGCGAAGAGCAGGTGTGGGTCTTTTGGTACGGCGGCTTCGGCTTCCTGGTGGCTTCCCAAGACTACACGGGCGCCCTTGGGTATCTTGCGCAGATGGCCCAGACCGGAGCGCCGCTCAACTAGGAACCGCCGGGCTTCGGGCCCCCGCGGCCTCCAGCCTGAGCAACTCCTTCATAGCCCGCTCGGCCACTTCGAGTTGTTGCGGGGTGGGCTCGGAGGTGGTGAGCGTCTTCTGGATGATCCTCCCCGGCGACATGAGCAGCCGGGCGGCCAGCGAGTCGCCGTGCCGGGTGGACCAGCGCAGGGCCTCCAGCGCGGCCCCGAGGCTGACCACGGTGGCCACCGCCGAACCGGCCGGCGTCATACGTCCCGACCTACCTCGGATGAGGGCATTGGCCGCGATGGTGCTCAGGAGCAACGGGCCGACGATGTTCGAGCCGCAACGATCGTGCTCTTTCGCCGCCCCGGCAGCCGCCGAAGGCTGCCCGGCTCGCGGACTGTATGAGACTCCGGCCGCGGCCGCCCGCAACTCCGCTTCGCGTCCGGCGATCACCTTATGCTCCGCGCCGTGATACCCGGTGATGGCGGAATTCCTCAGAGAGAGGACCGCGGGCACGAAGGCGGCAAGCGCGGCGCCGGTCTCCTGCACGATGGTCGACTTGGGGCCCAGATTCCGCACCGTCGACGTGGCAGCGTAGCCCGCGGCGAGAGCCAGGACGACCCGTCCACCTTCAAGGGGCAGTTCGGCCTGAGGCACCCGCAGCTTGACCTGGGCCAGCACCAGGAGGGTCTCGGCGAAGCGGGCCAAGCCGCGCACCATGGGGAGACCTTGCAGGTCGCCCACCTGCGGCTGCGCGCCGGGCTGCGCGCCGGCGCCCAACCCCGCGCCCGCACCCGCCCGGGCGCCGCGCCGGGACCCCCCAGACGGCAACCGGGTCTTGCGGCCCGAGGTGACGCTGATACTCCCGTCGCTCTCTCTGAGGGCCGCGGCCCAGTGATCGTCGGAGACCAGCACCAGGCCGTTCTTGAGGGCGATGCCGCCCATGCGGGGCAGCAACTCGCGAACATCTTTCATACTTCCTCCAGGGCGAGCGTGTCGCTTGCTGCGGCGGCCGCCTCGGCGGCCGCGGCCCAGGCCGCTGCTCCGTTATACGCGGCTTCGTGCGCAAGGTTACGCGCGCTGCTCCGCGTGGCCCCCGCCTGCGTGGCCGCGCTCCAGGCGGTGCTGGCCCGGCGAGAGGCGCCCAACCGGTAGGGCAGGTAGATAAGCACGCCGATGACGATGGCGCCCGCCCCCGCCACAAAGAATGCCGGTTTGATGCCAATCTGCGCCCCTAGCAACCCGCCGAGGACCAGACCCGCGGCCACGCCCAACTGGCCCAGGCCCGACCGCAGGGCTATCAGCCGCCCCTTGTCCGGAGTGGGCGGGATCTCCTGGAACATGGTGATAGACGGCACGAAGATCCCCACGTTGGCCAGCCCGCCGAGTCCCATCAGCACGACCGATACCCAGAACAGTCCACTGAAGCTCACCGCTATCAGGCACGTAGCCATCGCCACCAGAGAGAGAATCACGTAGGCATTCCTATCACCCTTGAGTCGCGTCCGGCTAAAGACCAACCCTCCCGCGATAAGCCCCACGGCCACGAACACCTCGAGCGCCGCCAATCCCTCTGCTCCCTTGTCGAACACCTGCAGGGCCAGGCCGTAGGAGTTGGGCATATACATCATCAGCGCCCCAGCGGCGAACACCGCCAACAGCAGGTTGGTGCGCAGGGCCGGGCTGCGCCACAGGCGGCCCAGAACCGCCGGCGATTCGGCTACCAGCGTCCGCACCTTGGGTACCGGCCCCACATGCGCCAGGCCGCGCGGCAACCCGATGAGCAAGACGCCGGATACCGCGTAGCTGATGGCATCCACGATGAAGGCCAGGGTATAGCCGGTGATGGTCGTGCCGAGTATGGTCACAGTGGCTATGGACGCGACCACGCCCCCCAGCAGATACCCGACCAACTCCGCCCCATCCCGGGACACACCTAGATACGAGTTGGCCTTGACCAAGCGCTCCTTCGGCAGAAGCTCCCCGATGAGCTTGATCTGTCCGGGGTTGAACACCGCCGAGAAGATGCCCATGAGGGCGGCCACCACGTAGATGAGACTGACGGCCCGTACGGCCACAAAGGGCATGGCGAAGATCAGCACCGCCCGGGCTCCGTCGGCCAGCACCATGACGTTGCGGGCGCTGTAGCGGTCCAGGAAGGCGCCCCCGATCCAGGCCGTCACCACCAGAGGCAGGGTGGCGGCTGCCAGGACGCCGCCCATGTGCAGCACCGAACCGGTGATCTTGTACACCATGATGGCCAGGGCCACCGTCGACATGGAGGTGCCGAGACTGGAGAGCCCTTGGGCCAGGAGTATGCGCCCGACCACGCGGAAGCCCAATGTTCCCCCTAAAAGATGCAACCGCCACGCCCATCTGCCGGCGCAGCCGCGGCCATCACAATACCAGCTACGAGTTCGGGACGGGCGCCGCTAATCCTGGCTCTTCGTCCACCAGTTCGGCCGGCAACTCGCGCAAAAAGCGGTCGCTGGAGAACTCCAGGTCGAAGTCGGCCAGCTCCCCGCGCTGGTAGGCGAGGTCGTGCTCGGCGAGCACCTTGAGGAACACGTCCACCAGGGCCGGGTCGAACTGTTTGCCCGAGTGCTTGCGCAGTTCGCCCTGGGCTATCTCGGCGGAGAGGGCCTTGCGGTAGGGACGGTCGCTCACCATGGCGGAGTAGCTGTCGGCCACGCAGATGATGCGGCTTATGAGCGGGATGGCCTCCCCCACCAGCCCCACCGGATAACCGGAGCCGTCGTAACGCTCGTGGTGATAGAGGATCACCTCGGCCAGCTCGCCGAACTGGTCGATGGTCTTCAAGATCTTGTGACCGTTCTGACAATGGGTCTCCACCAGCAGCCAGGCGTCGTGTTCCAGCTTCCCCGGGAAGTTGAGCACTTCGTCGGGCACGCCGATCTTGCCCACATCGTGGACCAGGCTGGCGAGGTGGGTGATGTTCTGATCGTGCTTGGAGAGGGCCATGGCCTGGGCGATGTCGGTGGCCCAGCGAGCGACGGCGGCCGAATGGCGGGCGGTGTAGTTGTCCTTGACGTCGAGGGCGGTCACCTGGCTCTTGACCGCCTGCAGGAACAGGCGCTCGTTGCGGAGGGCCAAGGCGGCGTTGTGGCGGGACAGCTCGCGCTCGTGGGCGAAGGCGCGGAAAGCGTAAATAAGGCCGAGCACTGGTAGCAGGCACAACATGATGAGCAAGGTGGAGTAAACCTGGGAGACACCGCCGGGCTTGAGGGCATAGGCGCGATATATGTAAATGAGACCCAGGCTGATGGCCAGGAAGAAGAAGTGGAACGGGATAAAGGGCTGGAAGCCCTCTCGCCAGACTTTCACAGGGCTGAGGCCGCGGCGCAGCCAGCCGACAGGAACAAACAAGAGGTAGTTCAGAATTTGAAAAAATACCCCAGCAGCAAGTCCGACGGCGGCCACACTGACCGCCGAGTTGTCCCCGTGGTCACTAAGTGAACCCATCAAGCCGCTGTAGAATAGAGCTGTTCCTGCGGCAACAAGCGCGAGTACTGAGGCGAAACATGATGTCCGCTCCAGGTCGTTCCTTCTAAGAAGAGGGAGTTGGCTTGCCGCCGCGATCAGAAAACTTGCCAGTGGGCCAATGATCGCCGCGCCTAAGAAGAACGCAAGAAAAGCGGCTGAAACCTCCTGGCCCGATCCAATTCGGACTGTGTACTTCTCCGCGAAAGCTCCGACGAGAAGTAAGAGCACAAAGCCGTACCACGAAAAACTCATTTCCAGATTTTCTGAGCGTGCCCGAATCTGACTGTACACAATCCAACCCAGGAGACAGAACGCAAGCACAGCCAAAGTGGCCACGTACAACCTGGCCCAGAAACCCCGACTCCTGCCCCACACGAGAGCAGAACGGCCATCTATGCTGATAGTGTTAGTCTTGGCCATACGAAAGCATTGGTCTCACCTTCCGACCTCTAGTCTATCGGCTGACCTCCCTTCGAAGGTTAGTGACTAACGAGTAGCCAGCTACCAGACTTTGTAGACCACGGCTCTTCTCCTCTCGAGGCCCATCTCACCAATCCACAAGACACCAACCGCGCGTACAGCCGTGACTTGACATACCGTGTTCCACGCCCGCCTCCGGCAGACCCCACTCGTCCGCCCGAAGACTCACTCCCTGTCACGGCCTATCCGGAATCGTCGACCTACTGCATCTCGTCCGTCGACAACTCAGGATATCTTGAACAGCGTAACTTGAGCCATCACTGTTGTCAAACATCTCCCTTCTCAATCGTCTCTTCTTGGATCATGCTGTTATTGCGATATTTTCCTCGTTCTAGAAGTATAATGGGCCTATGAGCGAATTTATAATCGCTCTGTGTCGAAAGTCCATACTTTGGACATGTGGTTGGAGCGGATATTTCTACTCAGAGGAGCATGCTTTCGCCAGAAATAATCTCCCTAGCGGGATAATCAACAGCGCGCTGACCCTAGTGCACAAGTTTCCGGAGAAGGGCCAGAAGGAAAGTCATGCTCTTGCCCGTGATGATCAATCAACCCTAGGAGGGGAGCACGGCACGACCCCTGGAGAAGAGCGCGAGAGTGACGCCCACACATATGGCCCTGATCGCGTACGATCCGAAACTCAGGCGGACTCTTGTCCAGGAAGTGATGTAAGAGGACGCCCTTGATCCCACGCCGAGCAAGGCAAGCGACGACTGCCTGCAGGAGCTCCGCTGGCTCTATGACCGGCGCAATCTGGCGGAGGCCCAGAAGTCCCTCGGCCCGCCTTGCCCGCTGGCAGAAAACCCATCCGAAGCTTTGCGAGTGGCTGGAGTGGAACATCTAAGAGATGCTCGCCTTCTACCGGGCGCTCCTCGGCCATCACAAGCATCTCAAGAGCACCAACGTGGGGGGTCAACAAGGAGATCAAGCGGCGCACCTGGGGGGGTTTCCGGATCTTCCTGGACCGGGAGAGCTGCATCAGGCCTACCCGGCCTCTTGCAGGTCGAGACACCATAGGATGGAGTATCAGACTTCGTGCACCACTTGACAGGACGTGGCCCCTAGCTAGCCCGCAGGGCGTGATGAAGTGGGCTAGTGCCGCTGCTCAGCGACACCTGGATGCGCGCATCTCCGACCGGGGACGTGCGATCGTCAAGGACGCCGGACCGAGCCTGCAGCCCGGATAGCCTCTCTTCTTCTCGCGGTCCTGCAACTGAAGAAGTGCGTCGACTCCCGGTGATCGTCACTCACACGTTTGAGAGCCCCGCGGCCGCGCGAGCGTCCCGCTACTCGGGCCCGAGCGCCCCCACCGTGTACTTGTTGCTGGCGTTCCAGAGGATCCATTCGTCGAGGCCCTGATCCTTGACCGCCTTGATCTGAGCCTTCACCTCGGCAACGCCGTAGGCCGGCTTTCCTAAGGTGAAGTCCTGGAGCCACGGCCGGCCCTTCGCGCCCGTGCCCACCATCCTGGTATTCATCTGCTCCAGGGCACCACTCATGACCTCGTAGGGATGGGCATTGGGGTTGGTGAACCCGTAGTTCCCCTTCGCATAGTGCGACGGGTAGATCATGGGACAGACGATGTCTACGTTGGACGCCATTTTCTCGAGCCTCTGCCCGATGGCGGCGTCATCCTTAACCTGCAGGATCACCCCAAACACGTCGGCCGACACCCACACCCCCAGCTTCTGCAGCCGCGGCCGGGCGTAGGCGAGAAACCCCGCTATGGCATCTTCTTTGGGCATGGTACCTGCCCCCGGATAGACGGCATCCTTCACCCCCCCACTGGGGAAGCGCACGTAGTCGAACTGGATCTCGCGAAAACCGTGCTTGGCGGCGTCCTCGGCCACCTGCACCAAGTACTCCCACACCTGCTTTTTATAGGGGTTGGTGTACATGGCCTTCTTGTTGTCCAGGAAGTTATTGCCGGTCTTCTTGCTCTTGACGGCCAGATCGGGCCGCTTCTTCGCCAGCACCGAGTCCTGGAAGCAGACGACACGGGCGATGGGCGTGATGTCGTGCTCTTTGAGCGTGGCGATGAGGCCGTCGATGTCCTTGATCCGGGGCTTGATAAGGCCCAGGCTCTTGGCGAGAGGCGAGCCGCTGTCGTACGCCACGTAGCCCGAGTTGTCCTTGACGTCCACCACGAACGCGTTGATCTCGGTATCGTCGGCGATCTTGATGAGGTTGGCCAGCACCGTGGGGTTGGCGGCGGAGCTGGCGGTCAGATACAGACCCTTGAGGGGCCGGTAGGACTGATCCCGACGGGCGAGTATCTGTTCCAGGCTGAGAGTGGTCGAGGTGGTGGTAGCGGGTTTGTGAGTGGTCGTCGTCTTCGCGGTGCCCTGGGAGCCGCCGCAGCCCGTGACGGCCACCGCACCGCCCAGGACGAGGACCGCGGACGCGGCCAGGATGAACTTCTGCAGGCCGCTCCGACCTCCGCGCGCGCGCTGGACGCTGTTCAGCTTTGTCATCAACCTGCCCCTCAGACCCTACGTCTATAATCGTTGTCTGACGTAGCTTAACAGTCTCCGGGTTTCGGGGGTCGGTCGTGCCGCCTGCTGCCTCCATCCTCTCCTACCTCGCCACCGCCCACCGGGCCAACCCGGACGCAGAGGTGAGCGGCCCCGAACTGCAGCAGTCCTTGGGGCTCGATGCCGCCACGGTGCGGGCCCAGGTGGCCGAGTTGGCCCGCCAGGGCCTGGTGGCGTGGGATCCGTTGCTCAGCAACATCTGGATCCGCATCACCGACAAGGGGCTGGCGGCCGTCGACGGCGCTTAGTCGCGCCCTGATCCAAGATAACGTTCCTTCTTCCCCTCCCCCGGGGTTTGCCCGGCCCTGCCGGCCGGTCACCGCGACCGCGTACCCGTCCCGTGGCGGCCGGGCGGGAACCACCGGCTCCCCCTTCGCGTTGAACAGACAGAGGCAATTCTTCCGCCGCCTCCTCCCCTCCAACACAACACTGACCCCCGAGGTGTACAACCGTATGAGTCCCAAACGAATTCCACCGGGCGCGCGAAAGACCATCGCCCTTATCGCCCACGACAATAAGAAGGAGGATCTGCTCGACTGGACCCGCTTTAACCGGGACACTTTGGCCGCCCACAGGCTGTTTGCCACCGGCACCACGGGCGGGCTTCTCGAGCGCGAACTCGGACTTCGCATCAAGAAACTCAGGAGCGGTCCTCTGGGCGGCGACCAGCAGATCGGAGCCAAGATCGCCGAAGGAGAAGTCGACGCGGTCATCTTCTTCTGGGATCCGCTCGAGCCGCACCCGCATGACGTGGACGTGAAGGCGCTGCTGCGCATCGCCGTCGTCTACAACGTCCCCATCGCCTGTAACCGCTCTACCGCCGACTTCTTGATCTCCTCGCCGCTCATGTCCGAGGCCTATGAGCAGCAGGGCGACGAGGCGGAACTGGCCCGGGTGGAGAGGTCGAGTGAGTGAGCGCTACGCCCCCCGGCCGTCGTTGAAACACGCAGTCTGAGCTACGCCCCCTTGATTCTGAGCACCTCGTCGATGGGCCGACGCTCGCTCCGGCACGCGTTCACAGGGCTGTCCTCATCCTCGTAGCCTATCGGTATCCCCAGAACGATCTTGTACTCCCCCGGGATTTCAAGCTGCTGCCTAAGAACGTCTGGGTAGGAGACGGACGAGTATGCCGGGATCGTGCTCAGGCCCTCCTCAACGGCTCCCAGCATGATGCCCTGAGCAACCAGGCCCAGGTCGAACAGAGACCAAGGCTCGAGTCCAGGATGGCTGCAGAGGAAGATGGCCGCCGGAGCCCCGAAGAAGGCCATCTGCCCCTCGGCGGCTGCTTTCTGACCGGCCGGGTCCGCCGGGTCCACTCCGAGATAGGCGCAAATCGCGGCCACCCTTTCCGTGTACCTCTGGAGGACGTGCTCGGGCCAGGCCTCGATCGGGCCGTACTCGGGATTCGGCGCGACCTGGTTCTGCAAGTTCCCGAGGTATGCAGCGCGGATGGCGTTCATTGTGTCTCCGACCGCGACAAAGATCTCCCACGGCTGCGTATTTCCCCAGGAGGGGGCGCGCGTGGCGGCCTCCACGATTCGCACCAGCACGTCGCGGGGCACGGCCTTCTGCTTGAAGGCGCGGCTGGAGTGTCTGAGGGCAAGCACTTCGCGTAAGTCCATGACGTTCCTCCCGGGCGTTTGACAACAAGTCGCTCGAATTGTTCCCCGGCCAGGAAAAAGCCCCCGCCCGGTCACTCGAGCGGGGGCTGGTGGTCGTGGTAGCCGGCGGTCAGTGCTGGGCCCCGCCGCCCATCATGGCGTCAAACGCCTTCGTGACGTGGTCGACCGATGTATCCAGGTGCACCAGACCATAGATCTTTATTTTCGAAAAGGGTCCCAAGGGGAACTCTGCCATGATCTCATCGAGTTCGTCCAGAGAGCCGACATCAAGGATGGCCCCGCCTCCTTGCAGACCCGCGAAGCTCCACGACTGTTCTATCTTGCCCGCCTCCGTGTAGCGCGCGCTGAACGCCTTCATGGCTGCAAACAGACCCGGCACCATCTCCGGGGGCATGGGAGCCGTCTGCTTTGTGACCACCAAGAACCTCATGAGGCACCTCCCGATGCGTGTTGGCTGAGACAAGCACTAGAAAGTGAGCCCCAACTGACCCGCTTTTCCCTCTCGACTACAGCAACCGACTGGCTTGCGCCGCTTGTCGTGCGGATTCCGCTTTCTTGCGGATGCTCGCCGCGCCGGTCTCGACTGATCGGGACGCGCTACCTCTTGGGACTCACAGTGGGCGTATTCCTCCGGTTCGACATTCCTAAACGGCGCGGTAACCGGCGTTAGGTCAGTTGAGAGCTCCCAGCAGGTCGAAAGCATCGATGCTGATGAACTTGCCGGCTGCATTGGCCAGGTCCCACCAGATCTTGACGGTGTGTTTGCCCGTGGCGAGGGTACCGGTGTTCCACACCTTCTGCTGATAGGCCACCGCGGTCCTCGCGAGGTTGATATTGACGGGGGTCCCGCCGTCCAAAGACACATAGGCCTTGCTCAGGGTGGTCCCCGCGGTGGCGATCCAGGCCAGGTAGGTGCCGGTGAACGTCGCCGTGACCGAGGCTCCGCTGGTGTCGGCCCGCTTGTAGCTGCCACCGGAGGGACCGCTCGTCGAGAACGTGTACCAGGTTCCCGCATACACCAGGTGGGAGTCGGTCTGCTGGTAGCGGGTGTACGGGCTTGGTGGCGGGGGAGCCGCGTGGGTGCCGCGGTAGACGCGGAACCCCTTGATGGCCGTGCTCGGCGTGCCATAGCGTGCGTTGAGGGTGGTCTGGTCGCCGTAGCCGGGATCGTTGATGTAGTAGGTGGAGCCGTCGCGGCCGGTCAAGACCACGAAGTGAGTGGATCCCTTCAGGCTCACCTGGACTATCACCGGATAGCCGGAGTCCAGTTCTTGGTTGATCCGGGTGAGAGAGCAGGAGTCCCAGCGGCCGACATAGCTGATGGTGCCCCCCGCGGCCTTAGGCACGCTCTGCCAGTAGATGGCCCCGCCGGATGTGAACCCCCCAGCGGAGCTGAGCGCCTTGCAGAGCCCGCCCGGATCCTTGGAGGAGCCGAAGTATGAGGCCACCATGGCACATGCCGTGACGGCGCAGCCAGAGCCGGACATGGTGTAAGAGCTGCTGCCGAGGTGGAGACTGGCCCAGCGGGAGTCGCTCTGCTTCCAAACGGGGACGGCCATCCGTCCGGCCAAGGCCACCGGAGCGAGCATGCCGGCCACCAGGAACGCAACGAGCACCCCAAGAACCAGGATGAGAACCCGACGCCGCAACATCAGCCACCTCGAGTATGGAGGCCCAGCTGGGCCAGAGACTTACGTGTCCCCTATCGGCGCTCGAGGTTAGGTGCTTGAGGCCGACAGCTGCCCCCGAACGCATTGATGCTAGACCCGGCCAGCCGCCAACCCCAACCTTGACAGTCTTGCCGGTCGGACTCACTATCGTTGAAAGAAGTCACTTGCCCTCAGGTGACCATCGCTTCGGATACGCAGGAGGCAAGGGCAACGCAGCCGCTCTTCCGACACCGGCGTTTTCGGAACCCGCGCCTCTCGCGAGCCTTGCTGGTCGTCGGCCTCTGCCTGGTCGCCTGGCCGGCCCTCGCAGGGGCCGGCGCCGCCCACGCATGGTCTCCGGAGCCGAATATCCGCGAGGTCCCCCCTCTGGTCGGCTTCATGTCCGGGCAGGTGGAGCACAGCACCGACGGAGGAGTCACCTGGGCAACTCCGTCGTTGGGATCTAGGCTCCCTCGAGAATCACTCCTTAGAACGGGCCCCAACGGCGGTTGTGTCCTCGCCTTCGAAGACCACAGTGTGGCGGCCGTGAAGCCGGGCACGACCATCCAGATCCTGCCGCCGGGAGCGAAGTTACGGTTGGCCGTGCTTGCGGGAGAGGCGTGGGTGCGCTTCGACTACGTGACCCTGAACCAGCGTGACGCGATCGCTCTACCCCACGCGACCGTGTCGGCCCTGGAGGCGGGTAGCTTCAGCTTCGGCGCGTCGCAAGACGCCTCGGTGGTGAAGGTCCTCGACGGACCGGTGAAGGTGCTTCCCGCGGCCGGCGACGCGCGAGTTCCGGCCACGGCCGGTCAGACCCTCACGGTGGGCTCCGGCGGCGTGCAGTATCCGATGCCCTTCGATGTGGGTCTCGAGAGGACCCGGTGGCAGCCCCTTCTGGAGCAGGCCGGGCTTTCGGTGACCACGACGACTACTCTGACCAGCACCAGCACCACTCGCCGCCTGCCGCCGGACGGGCCGGTGGGCCTTCCGACAGGCGCGATCGTGGTGCTACTGGGCCTCGGCTGGGCGGCGGTGGCGTTCCTGGCGATACTGGGGACCTTGATCTACCTGCTCGTGAACCGGCTCACACGGCGCCCAAAAGCCGGTCGCTGACAAAGACCTCACTGGTACGTCCGGCCGTTGTGTTTGATCCAGCCGGCGGCGTGACTGCCGTTGGGGTCGTGATGCGTCCAGTGTATGAGGCCGCCCTGTGCGTTCCACTTGTACTCGCCCTTGAACGAGACCGTGTCGCCGACCGGCAGCGGATCGACTCGCCGAGCAACGTCGATGTTGTGCGTCACCAAGAGGGTCTGGCCGGAGGCCAGTTGGACGATGAACCGCTGATGCCTGTCTCCCTCGGTGTCGTCGGCGAGCAGCTTGGTCACCGTTCCCTGGCCCTCGACCTCTAGACCGGTGGCGCGTTCGGCAAACGCGCGCGCCAGGACGGCGTCCCCCGCGCTGGCGGACGGGGCCGTGCTGTCTGCGGAGGTCGCCGCCGGTTGGGCGGCTGTGGCGCAGCCGCAGAGCATGACCCCACTGAGGGCCACCATGAGGATGGCGGCCGCGAGTAGTCGCCTCTTCATCTGAAGGATCAGCGTGAGTCCGAACCGAGGGTAGTCGCCAACTCCCTGGCCCACCCCGCGATGGCCTCCCAGTCCCGCAGATCCGACACCGGCAGTCTCTTCATGGCCGGCAGCAAGCTGTAGGGCGGGCGGAGTGTGGCCGGATCGAACTTGCCGCCGAATACCTGCACGGCCAGCGGTGCGAACCACGGGAACTTCGCCAGCGCCTTGTCGAGTTGCGCCCGCACGTCGGTCCATTCCTTCTCCACATCGTTGAAAGGGCCAAGTGCGAAGACCGCCGTGGGCCGATCCGCCAAAGCTTGGCGGTGCCGCTTCAGGAAGTGGAGGGCGTCTTTGTGCCAGCGGAACATGTAGAGCGGCGCCCCCATCACCACCGCCTGGTAGCCCTCGAGGCTCTTCACGTCGCGCAGGAGCTGGATATCCACCGCGAGGCCGATTTCGCGCAGGGTGGAGGCGACCGCCTCAGCGACTTCCTTCGTCGAGCCGGCGTGGGTGGCGTAGGCCACCAGGATCGAAGTGGGCATGCTGCCTCCTTTTTGGACCGGCCGGCGGCGCCATTTCTTACCGCTTCATCATCGCACGGAGTCCGTGATCCTCCCCTGGCCGACCAGTTGGAGACTCCCCACCTGCCGGGTCTATCCGGCAACGCTGTCACCGATACTTGGATAGTGCGGGCGGCCTGCTGCGCACTATGATGGAAGCGCGGGTTGTTCTCACGTAGCCCCAGGAGGAGCGAAGGCCATGCCGATGTCGTCTGTAGTGGTCGAGCATCTGAGCAAGTCGTTCGGTGACACCCGGGCTGTGGAGGACGTATCGTTCGAGGTCGGGCCCGGTCAGGTGTTCGGCCTTCTCGGTCCGAACGGCGCCGGCAAGACCACCACCATCCGCGTCATGCTCGACATCTTCAAGCCCGATTCAGGCTCGGTGGAGATACTGGGCGCCACCCCGGACAAGGTCAGCAAAGACCGCATCGGGTACCTCCCCGAAGACCGCGGCCTGTACAAGGATGTTGCGCTCGAACAGGTACTGGTCTTCCTCGCCACCCTCAAGGGGTTGGGTGACGGCGAGGCCAAGAGCCGCCTGGTGCCGTGGCTGGAGCGCATGGACCTCTACGAGCACCGGCACAAGAAGGTCCAGGAGCTCAGCAAGGGGATGCAGCAGAAGGCCCAGCTCATCGCCGCGCTCATGCACGAACCCGATCTCATCGTCGTGGACGAGCCCTTCTCGGGGCTCGACCCGGTGAACACCCGCTTGATCGAAGAGATAATCCAGGAGCAGGTGAAGGCCGGACGGACGGTGATCATGTCCACCCACCAGATGTACCAGGTGGAGGCCCTGTGCGACCGCATCGTCCTCATCGATCATGGGCGCACCGTGCTCTACGGACGCGTGGACGAGATCAGGCGGGACTTTGCCGCGAACGCCGTCGTGTTGCAGGCCGAGGGAGATCTCTCCGGACTTCCTCACGTGCTTGAGTCCCGGCAGGAAAACGGTGAGTGGCGTCTGTCGCTGGAGACGGGAGCCGATCCGCAGGAGGTGCTCAGGGCGCTGGTCGCCCGCACCGGGGTCAAGGTGGAGCGCTTCGAGCTGGCCGAGCCGTCGCTGGACGACATCTTCATCACGGTGGTCACCGGCGGTACGTCTCCGGCGACCCCGGCGAGCACGAACAAGCCGGTGGGCGACGGTGCGTAAGTTCCGCCTCATCGCCCGCCGCGAGTACCTCAAGAACGTCCGCCGACGCAGCTTCTTGCTGGCCACCTTTGGCGTACCTCTGCTGATCCTCGCCATGATGGGTCTGAGCATCCTGGCAAGCGACGCCAGCGGAGGTGACGCGACCACCGTAGGCTACGTCGATCAGAGCGGAGTGCTCGCCGCCGCCCGGGAGAACCCGGGGTTTCGCCCCTACGCAAGCATCGATGCCGCGAGAGCGGAGCTGGAAGCCGGGAAGTTGCGCGGCCTCTATGTCATCTCTTCCGACTACCGGGCTTCGGGCAAGACGCAGCTCCTCTATTGGGACCGCCAGCCTGCGACCCGGTTACAGAACCGCTTCGACTCCTTTCTCAGGGCCAACCTGGTCGCCGGGCTCGCGCCCGATGTCGCCGACCGGGTGCTGAGCGGCCCCAGCGACTTCGCGGTCCGCTCTGCCGACGGGAGCCGGGAGATGCAGGGCAGCGGCATCGTCGGCATCATCCTGCCCTTCGCTCTGGGCCTCTTCATCTCTTTCGCCCTCATGAGCGCGGCAGGCTACCTCGTGCGGGCGGTCGCCGACGAAAAGGAGAGCCGCACCATTGAGATCGTGACCACTTCGGTCTCGCCCGAGCAGCTCATAGCGGGCAAGGCGGTCGGCTTGGTGGGTGTGGCCCTCACCCAGGTGTTCCTGTGGGCTGTGGTGGTGCTGGGCGGGCTCGCCGTGGCCTCCAACTTCGTCGACTCCCTTCGGGGGATGCAGATCTCCGGGGGTCTGGTCCCGGTTCTTGTGCTCTACTTTGTGCCTCTGTTCACTCTGGCAGCCGGCATGGTCGTCACTCTGGGCGTCGCGGTGACCGACACCCGCCAGGGGCAGCAGCTTGCAGGGGCCATCAGCATTCTCTTCCTGCTCCCTTTGTTCTTCTCCCCGCTCCTCGGCAGCGACCCGGACGGACCGTTGATGGTCGCGCTCACCCTGTTTCCCACCACCTCGCTGCTGACCATCGCCATCCGCTGGGGCGCCACCGTGGTACCTCTCTGGCAACTCATCCTGAGCTGGGTGATCCTGGCCGGCTGCGCGGGCTTCGCCCTCTGGGCGGCACCAAAGGTGTTCCGCCGGGGCATGCTGCGCTACGGACAACGGATGACTCTGCGAGGCGTCTTCGAAGCCATCCGGGCGCGGGGGTGATCGCACCATGCGGCATGTGTGGCTGACGGCCAGATATGAGCTGCGCGCCACCCTGGGCCGGAGGTCGTTCTGGCTCGTTACCTTGCTGCTGCCGGCCGCGTTCCTTCTCGTTGTGTTCGCCACTCAGATCTTCTCCCCCGGCGGCCAGGATCAAGGGACCTTGGCCCCCGGGGTCGATGCCGGCACCGGCCCGATCGGCTACGTGGACCCGGCCGGTCTACTCCACACCTTACCCACCGACCTTCCGCCGGGCCTCGCGCGAAGCTACAAAGACGAAACCCAGGCGCAAGCGGCCCTCGCTCGGGGTGAGATCGGCCGCTACTACCTCATCCCCAGCGACTACGTGGCATCGGGCCGGTTGACCGTCGTCGAGACGCGGTACCAACCCCTGCGAGCCGTGGACGGCACCCAGCTGATCACGTACGTCATCAACACCGGTATCACCGGCGACGAGAGGCTGGCAGCACTGCTCGTCGATCCCTCTCCCGGGTTGGAGTCGTTAGCCCTGGCCCCCGTCGCTGCCAGAGCTCCCAACGATCCAACTGCTGCCTACCTCCTCCCCTACCTGCTGATGTTCATCCTCTACCTGGCCCTGGCGATGACCAGCGGCTTCATGCTTCAGAGCGTTTCCAAGGAGAAGGAGAACCGTACGGCCGAGGTCCTGCTGGTGACCTTGAGCCCCCGGAGTCTGATGCTGGGCAAGATGGCCGGTCTCTCGGTCGTGGGGTTGCTGCAGGTGGCGGTCTGGTTGGCGGTCTTCTTCGGTGTGCTCATAGGGAGGGGAAGCCTTGCCGGTGTCGACTTGAACATCAGCGGCGAGGTCGCGGCCCGAGTGATCCCCTGGACGCTCGCGTACTTCCTATTCGGCTACCTGATGTACTCCTCCCTCTACGCTGTGCTCGGCGTTCTTGCGCCCACTGCCCGCGACGCCAACCATTTCGTATATATCGCCATCATCCCGCTGGTGATCCCCCTGCTCTTCAGCGGGACCTTCTCGGACGCCCCCAACGGCCCGCTGGCGACTACCCTCAGTCTCTTCCCTTTGACCTCACCCATAGCCATGGTGGCCAGACTGGGGGCGACGCTCGTCCCCTGGTGGCAACTGCTCGTCGGACTTCTGGCCCTGGGGGTGTTCGCCTACCTGTTCGTACTGCTGGCCGCGCGCCTGTTCCGCGCCGAAAACCTCCTCTCGTCTCGTGCAATGAGCTGGAGACACTTGGCTGAGGAGTTTCACCTGGAGTCGGCCGGCCGGGCGGCGGGGCTTGTCCAGGCCGCCAAGTCCATAGGGTCGGGCAGGCGAACGACGGAGCAGGCACCTTCAAGAAGCCAGGTTCTCCCGAGGGTGTTGGGCGCCGCCGTTCTCGTCGTCGTGGGCGTGGTCGAGATCGTCCGAGGTGAATCCCTGGGCATTGTGATGGTCGCGCTGGGGATCGCCTTCTTGGCCCTCACATATCGGCGCCAGAGAAGAGGCTAGCCGCAAGGCGCTGAGCCGCGCGGAGCGCGGCCCTACGAACTGTCTACCGGTTGATGGCGGCCTCACACGCTATTGAGGAGGCTCGATCACGATATCGGAGGCATTGAGATCGGCGACGTTCTGCTCAAGGTAGACGGTTTCAGCGCTCGAACCGCCCCCCGCCACCTGGGTGGTCGTGGTCTGCAAGAGCTGCGCCCGCACCACAAAGGGAGACCAACCGCCTTGGTCGGCCACCCAGATGTCTCCCTTCGTACCCTCGGTGATCGTGGCGCTGCCGGTCAGGGGAGCCTGGTACTTCACGGTGTAGGCGTAGGTCGAATCGACGTTGTACCGCTTGCAGGTGACCCCGTTGACCGTGTCCTGGCCCGCGGGAGTCAGGCCGCCCTCTGCGATCTTGACCGAGGGCTGTCCCATCAACCACTGGATGTCTTTCGCCAGTGGCGTCTGTTCCTCGACGTTTACCGGAGACTGTTCCTGCGACAGCAGGCTCGCCCAGCCGGCCGTATCACCTTCCGCCACGTCCGTCTGTCTCCAGGGCTGGTCCATGATCTTGGTCCACAGGCTCTTGCCGGAAAAGATGATCTCCATTCGCATGTCCCCCGTGGCCGTGTGGTGCACGGCAAGCGGGTCGGCGACGAACTCCGTGTTCCATTCGTCCTTGATAGGCCCTTGATCGCTGCCATCGCGCCACACCGTGTGGATGCGGTAGCTGCTCACGTCGCCCGCAGCGGCTCCGGTGGTGGAGGGGCCGGCTGTGCTCGAGGTCCCGGCTGTCGTGGCGGGGCCGGCGGTGCTTGAGGGGCCGGCCGGAGCCGTCGTCTGCACGGTCCCGTTCGACTGCGTGGCTCCTGTGAGCGTTGATTCGGTTGTCTGCCCTCCCCCGGCGCCACATCCGAGGAGTCCGTAGGACAGAGCGGTGAGAGAAAGGATGAGTAGGATGAGCAGCACACCACGACCCTGGACGCGTATCCGGCACATCTCTCGCCTCCATCGTTCGTTGGTCACCTTCTGATCAATGATAGTGCGAGAGACGCTTCTGGTCGATGACCTATGGCATGATGGGGGCATGAGGAAGCTACTGGCCTTGGTGCTGGCGCTCGTGGCCGTGAGCCTTATCTTGGCGGGCTGCATGGGAGGGCCCCTCGCCGGAGGAAGCCCCGCGCCTTCCTCCGCCCTGGGCGCCCCGGTCCCGGCCGGTGGCGGGCCGGCCACCACGGCCACCACGGCCACCACGGCCACGCCGACCACCGGCAGCCCGGCCGCCCCGGTGGGAGACAGCACCCGTCGGCTCGTGTCGGGCGGGCGCACCCGCACCTACCTGCTGCACGTTCCTACCGCCTACACGGCCGGCGCGAGCGTTCCCCTCGTCATCGCCTTCCACGGATACGGCGGCACCGGCACGGCGCAGGCGCGGATGTCCGGCATGTCCGCGGTCGCCGACCGGAACGGCTTCATCGTGGCGTACCCGGATGGGATCGAGCGCGCGTGGAACGACGACCGGGGAGGCCTGACCGGCGCAGATCCCACCGTGGACGACGTCGCCTTTACCCGGGACCTCATCAAGCAACTAGAGTCTGAGTACGCGATAGACCCCGGCCGTGTCTACGCTACCGGCATGTCCAACGGCGGCTTCATGTGCTACCGGCTCGCCCGTGACCTCCCCGACCTGATCGCCGCCATCGCGACGGTCGCGGCCCTGCTGTCGCCGAACCTGGTCCGCGGTTCCTCCTTCTCCACACCCATGCCGGTGCTCATCATCCAAGGGACGGCCGACCCCCTCGTCCCGTACAACGGCGGCAGCGTGGCGCCAAGCCGCTTGAACAGGCGCGGCACGGTGATGTCGGCTCCGGACACAGCGCGCTTCTTCGCCAGGCTGGATGGCTGCTCCCCCTCCGCGACCACCGAGTCACTGCCCGACACGGCGCCCTCCGACGGAGCGACGGCGACGCGGCTCACCTGCGCCGGCGGCCGGCTGGGGAGCGAAGTGGAGTTGATCACCGTCGAGGGCGGAGGCCACACGTGGCCGGGCGGCGCACGGTACTTGCCGGCTCGGCTCATCGGGCCGGTCTGCCGCGACTTTCAGGCCGGCGAGGTCATCTGGGAGTTCTTTGCGCGGCATACGCGCGGGTGAACTGAGCCGGCCTCAAGGTCTCAACAACGGAGAAAGCCCCGACTGGGGTGCTAGCCGGGGCCTTCATCGCTCTTGAGGGGGTACTCGAAGAGGAGGGGTAGTGTCAGTCTACACCCTGCCCCATAAAGAATCCGTTAAGCGGAGGCGGCCCCACACATCGTGGATGTGGTTCAGGCGAGAGCGTCGCTTGCTCAGCCTCGGTACCGGTTGAAGTGCGTGAAATCCTCCACGTCGCGCCGCACCCGCAGATACTCGGCCGGTTCCTCCACCGGATAGCCAAGACGGCAGGAGAAGGCCACCCGCCGATCCCCGGGGATACCAAGTATCTCCTTGAGTTCGGCCGCGCCGGCCAGCGAGCTCACGATCTGCACGCCGAGCCCCAGTGCCTCGGCCTCCAGCCAGATGTTCTCCATCAGGCAGCCCAGACTGATGATCCCCAGGAAATCGCCCTCGGAGGCCGGCGCCCTCCTGCTCGGGTCGTACACCACCACGAGCATGACCGGGCTGGGCGGGAGAGCCCGCTGCCGGGACGAGATGCCGCTTTGATCGAGCGCATCCGCCTTGAAGTCCGGCGTGCGCCAGGCCGGCGGAAACATGGCGGCCAGGAGGCCGGTCTTGCGCTGGAGCAGTTCTTCTTTTGAAAAGGAAAGTTGCTCGTAGTTCTCGCGGATGAAGGTCTCGGAGATCGGCCGCTCCACCCGGGCGAGAGTATCGAGGAGGGCCGGATCGTCGACCACCACTATTTCAAAGTTCTGCATGTTGTGGGCGGTCGGGGTCCAACGCGCGGCCTCGAGGACGCGCCCCAGGTCCTCTCTCGAGACCGGACGCTTCGGGTCGAAAGCGACCCGCAGGGACCTGCGGTCGCGGATGAGGTCGAGGATGTCGGCCATGCGTTGTGCCCTCCTAGTGTACTCAGCATAGCAAGAGTTCGGTGCCGGCTCCGCGCCGCCCACCCTCACTCCTTCGGCGGATCCCCGTCGTAGCCGCCGCTGGGGTTCAGGAAGATCTCTCCGGGCCTGCCCGGCAGCGGCGTCAGCCATTCGGGCGAGCTGTGCGGGAACAGCAGGCGCGCCTGCCAGTGGATGGCGAAGTCCTCCGCCTTAACGGTCGGGTAGAGCTTGAACATCATGTCCACCATCTCGGCGCCGGTCTTGGCCCGGTTGTACACGTCTTCGTACTTGTCCAGATAGTCGATGGACCAGTCCACGCAATCGGTGTAGGCGCGAGACGCGTCCTCCTGGACTTCCTCCAGGATCCGGATCTTGGCGTCGTCGCAGTGGCCCGGAATGACGATCCGCGGGTCCAGGTCCATCATGCCGGCGATGTCCTTGCGCCACTTGACCCGCCGCTCCACGTTGCTCTCGATGGGCCACAGGTGGCAGTCGTGGAAGGCAACGTCGGTGGCGCAGACGACCTTCAGCGACGGTATCCACACGATGGAGTTGTCGATGCTGTCGCCTTCCAGGTCGTCGTAAAAGAGGATCTCCTCTCCCTCGAGCTCCAGCCGGGGCTCGTGCATGGGCATGGGGATGTACGTCCGGGCCGGGATGTCGGGGCCGAAGCGGTCGATGGCCCACATGTCCACCTTGTCGCTGGACGTGAAGACGATGTCCTTGACCGCGGTCGGCAGGCCGACGACCTTCGCATCGGGGAAGGCGGCATGGAGCACCTCCACCCCGAAGTGGTGATCGGGATGGAAGTGCGAGACGTAGATGTGGGTGAGGTTCTTCCTCATCGGGATCATCTGGGCGACCATCTTGTGGCTGTCGCTGAGGCACTGCGACGCGTCGATGAGGATGGCGTCCTTCTCCCCGTAGATGAGCGTCGAGTTGCTGTTGAAACCCAGGTAGCTATGAAGAAAGACTTTGTACTTTAGTGACACGTCGCTCCCCCTCTGTACTTGCGCAAACCGGCTTCGCCGGCCGGGCGCGGCCCGGTGCTCGCATAGGTTTACCACAATGCCGCTCGGCGGCCAATCATACGATAGTGGAACTCTTGCGCGGCGAGATTCGGGTATCGTGGGCTCCTGAGCGGACCCCGGGCACGGTCGGGAGGCCACGTGGAGATCATCATCATCGAAGACAACCGGGCTCTGGCCAACAACATCCGGCGATACCTCGAACTGGAACAGTTATGCCGCCTCGGTCTGTTTCGACGGGGCCGAAGGGCTGAATCGCGTGCTGGGTGGGGAACAAGACTGCGTCATCCTGGACCTTGACCTCCCGGGAATGCACGGTCTGGAGGTCTGCCGCCGGCTGCGCGCGGCCGGGAATTCGGTCCCCGTGCTCATGCTCACGGCGAGCGGCGCCAAGCGGGACATCGTCCAGGGGCTTGACGCCGGCGCCGACGACTATCTGGTAAAGCCCTTCGACATGGAGGAGCTCGTGGCCAGGGTGCGCTCGCTTCTCAGGCGCCGCGGCACCGTACCCGATCCAATCCTTAGGGCCGGCGACGTCACGCTCGACACCAACACGCACGAGGTGCACAAAGGTGCGGAGCCCGTGCACGTCGCCCCCAAGGAATATGCTCTGCTCGAGTACCTCATGCGGAACGCGGGCATCGCCCAGGGCAGGAGCACCATCGTCGTACACGTGTGGGGAGAGCACAGCGCGTTGATCCCTCTCGACACGGTGGACGTACACGTGGCCTACCTACGACGAAAGCTGGGCAAAGACTTGATACGCACCGTCCCCGGCACCGGCTACCTGATCCCCGCCTGAGTAGTATGTTCCGCCGTCTCCGATTCAGGATCGCCCTTCAATTCACCGGGCTGGTGTTCGCCCTCATGCTGGTCGTAGGGGGCGCGTTCATCGGCGTGCAGTACTTCGGCACCCATCGCTCGACCAACGACCAACTGATGACCGACGTCCTTCAGTTCCGGAGCAAGGTCGCGGAGTCGCCTCAGGGCGCCGCCGGCATCAGGTCGGCTACCGCGGCCCTGCGCGACGTCCCGGTCCGGGTGTTCTCCGCCGACGGCGAGGTGATCGTCGCCGACGAGTTGTTCCAGCGCCTGTGCGGTCCCGATGGAGGCCCAGACGAAGGCCCGCTTCTTCACCGTGAAGGCATCGGGAAACTACTACCGCGTCTACCAGGTGCCTCTGGACGGCGGGCAGGCACCGGCCATGTACCTGCAGATCGTGCGGCCCGAACGGATAGACCTGCACGAACTGCCCGGCGAGGTGATGCTCTTCGGCATCGTCGCCGTCGTCGTCACGTCGCTCACCTTCGTCTTCGGCCTACTGTTCGCCAGACGAAGCTTGGCTCCGGCCGAGGCGATGTTCGTGCGTCTGCACCAGTTCACGCACGACGCGAGTCACGAACTGCGGACTCCCCTCGCAGCAGTCGGCTCCTCGCTCGACCTGGCCCTCAAGACGGGAGACTATGAGCGCGAGATCCGAGCCGCCAAGAGCGAGTTGAAGCAGGGAGCGCGGCTCATCGAGCGATTGCTCCAACTCGCGGAGCTTGACGAACTGGCTCTATCGCCGCTGCCCGTCGATATGTCGGCTCTGGTCGCGAGCGAGGTCGAGCAACACCGGAGGGCGGCCGCCGACGCCGGGATCGAGCTCACCAGCACGATCTCGAGGGGGATGGTCGTCGATTGCGATGAGGGACTGGTGAGACAGCTCATCGACAATCTCTTGGCGAACGCCCTCAAGTTCACGCCGGCGGGCGGGAAGGTCGGCCTGGATCTCTCCTCCGGCGGCCTTTCGGTGAGCGACACGGGGGTGGGGATCCCGGCCGAGGCGCTCCCCCACATATTCGAGCGCTTCTATCGG
Source organism: uncultured Actinomycetota bacterium (assembly GCA_963843455.1). Classification (GTDB taxonomy): domain Bacteria; phylum Actinomycetota; class Thermoleophilia; order RBG-16-64-13; family RBG-16-64-13; genus CAIQPS01. The sequence continues at coordinate 96,047 of CAWJKE010000007.1, read as the reverse complement.
GCAGACCCTACGAGCGAGGAGGACGGGTCCGGCCTCGGCTTGGCCATCGTCGCCCGAATAGTCGAGGCTCACGGTTGGAGCATCCGCGTCGAGAGCCGGCAGGGGAAAGGGAGCACGTTCACCGTGGCATTCGCCGGCTGAGCGCCCCCGGTCCCGTCTTAACCCGCTCTTAAGGTCCCGACCCGCATAATCCTTGCCGAGGCCGGTCGTGCCTGCGAGCAAGGCCGCGCTGCACGCGCCAAGGAGGGACCGGAGCGTAGATGAGAAAGAAGAGCCCGACAAGAATGGCGAGAACTATCCGGCAGGATCTTGGTTTCGTCACCGGCGTGCTCCTGCTGCTATCGGTGGGTCTGCTGGCCCTCACCAGCTTGAGCGTCGATGAAGACGAGTTCTTCGGCCTGGGCGATGACCTGCACGGTCTGGTGGGTTGGAGCATGGTTGTCCTCACCGTGCTCCACACCGTACTGTGCTGGAGCCAGATGGTGAACTATGCCAGGCGCAGGCTCCGGAACCGCTTTGGAGTGGGCGGGGTGATCCATCCGGGCTCCGGGTGCGGCCGGGAACAAGCCCCAGCAGACCACCGGCGGGACGTCGACGAGACGAGGACCAGATAGCGTGGAGCTGGGCCCCCTGGACTACCTCCTGGACCCCGCCGGGCTGCTGTCCGACGTGACGGCCCACGGCGGCGTGTGGGTGTACGCAGTGCTTTTCGCCATCATCTTCGCCGAGACGGGGCTCGTCTTCGCCCCGTTCTTGCCGGGCGACTCGCTCCTCTTTGCGGCGGGCGCGTTGGCCGGAGCCCAGAGACTAGAACTGTGGGTAGTCGCCATGGTCGTGCTGACGGCGGCCGTGGCGGGAGACGCGGTCAACTACCTCGTAGGAAGGACATCGGGCGATCGCATCGCGGGGCGCGCCGGCCGGCTGGTCAAGCGCCGGCACATAGAAGCAACGCAACGATTCTTCGTCAAACACGGAGGCAAGGCGGTGGTCTTGGCCCGGTTCGTGCCCGTGGCCCGCACCTTCGCCCCCTTTGTGGCAGGACTCGGAGGCATGACGCTCGGACGCTTCTGGCGTTACAACATCCTGGGCGCGGTTGCCTGGGTCGCGCTGTTCGTGGTCTCCGGCTACTTCTTCGGCACCGTCCCGTGGGTAGAGAGCAACCTGACGATCGTCATTCTGGCGATCGTGGCGGTCTCTGTCGTGCCCCTGGCAGTCAAGGCCGGGCGCTACCGCTGGGGCAGACGACGCACATCAGCGAACCACGATGAAAGGAAGGATCCATGGATTGCCCAGTCTGCGGAGAAAGACTGAAGGAGATCGATCGCTCGGGGGTGATGGTCGACATCTGCCCGTCCTGCAAAGGCATCTGGCTCGACCGTGGCGAGATCGACAAGATCCTCGGGGCCGAGGGCAAGGGAGGGAAGTCGTCGTCCGCACGAGCGTGCGCGTGACGACCATGACGACCACGACCGCGCCCACAAGAGTCACGACGACAACCGGACTCAGGATCATAAACCGGGCGGCCAGAAGCGCCGGTCCTCGTTCCTGCAGGATATTCTCGGCGGTCTCGGCGAATAGTGGGGCCCGGCGCCGCGGATGACCCGACAGGCCTCTCACCGGCGGAGGCAGGCGAGAGGCTTCGGACCGAAGGGTTCAACGAACTACCATCCGGCAAGAACCGCGGGCTTCTGGCTATCGCACTCGGAGTGATCAAGGAGCCCATGTTTCTGCTCCTCGTCTTCTCCGGGGCCCTCTACGCCACGTTGGGCGACCTTTCGGAAGCGTCCATGCTCCTGGGCTTCGTGCTCGTGGTCATGGGCATCACGGTCTATCAGGAACGCAAGACGGAGAGAGCCCTCGAGGCTCTGCGCGATCTTTCGAGCCCGCGCGCTCGGGTGATCCGAGGCGGCGAGCAACTCAGGATCCCTGGGCGAGAGGTCGTCCGGGGCGACATCGTGATCGTCAGCGAGGGTGATCGGATACCTGCCGACGCGCTTCTCCTCTCCTCCGACAACCTGCAGGCCGACGAGTCTCTCCTCACGGGAGAGTCGGTGCCGGTCCGCAAACTGGCCGCAGCCGATACGCCGCGCGAGACCGCCGCCGCGGCGCGGCCGGGCGGCGACGACCTTCCGACCATCTACGCGGGGACGCTGGTGGTGCAGGGCCAAGGGATCGCCGAAGTGATCGCCACCGGGCCTCGCACCGAGATGGGGAGGATCGGGCAGGCGCTCGAATCCACCGATCGCGAGCCGACCGATCTCCAGCGGCACAGTGGACGCCTGGTGCGGAACATGGCTTTCGTGGGGCTCTTCGTCTGCGTCCTCGTGGTGCTCATCTACGGTCTGACCCGCAATCAGTGGACCGAGGGGCTTCTGGCCGGCGTGACCTTGGCCATGGCCACGCTACCGGAAGAGATCCCCGTTGTGCTCACGGTGTTTCTGGCCCTGGGCGCATGGCGGATCAGCCAGAAGAACGTGCTCACCCGCAGGATCCCTGCCGTGGAATCGCTCGGCTCGGCGACCGTCCTCTGCGTCGACAAGACCGGCACCTTGACGCTCAACCGGATGACGATCGCCCGGCTCTTTGCCGGTGACCGGTTCTTCGCGGTAGGTGGAGGAGCCTGAGAGCGTCACGCTTGACGCCCCGGTGCTCGAGCCCTTCCACGAGCTCGTGGAATACGGGATCCTCGCCAGCGAGGTGGACCCGTTCGACCCCATGGAGAAGGCCTTCAAGGATCTTGGGACGACGTACTTCGCCGGTTCCGAGCACCTTCACGACGACTGGCAGATCGTCCACGAGTATCCGCTGTCCCGGGAGCTGCTCGCCATGTCCCACGTGTGGCGCTCGCCCGTGGGCGATGCCCATGTCATCGCGGCCAAGGGCGCCCCCGAAGCCATAGCCGATCTGTGCCATCTGGACGAATCGCAGCATGCAGAGCTCGTCCGGGCCATCGAGACCATGGCCGATGATGGCCTGAGGGTGCTGGGAGTGGCCAGGGCTCTCTTCCGGGGAGACGAGTGGCCGGAGGCGCAGCACGAATTCGACTTCACCTTCCTGGGGCTGGTGGGGCTCTCCGACCCTCCCCGCCCGTCGGTGGCCAAATCGCTGCACGAGTGCCGGACCGCCGGCATCCGGGTGATCATGATCACCGGAGACTACCCGGGAACGGCGCGGGCGATCGCCCGGCAGATCGGTCTCGAGCCGGCGGACAAGGTGATCACCGGTCCCGAGCTCGAGGCCATGGAAGAATCAGAACTCCAGGAGCGCATCGCCGAGTGCAACATCTTCGCGCGGATGGTGCCCGAGCAGAAGCTCAAGCTGGTGCGGGTGCTCAAGGCCCGGGGCGAGCTGGTGGCCATGACCGGAGACGGCGTGAACGACGCGCCCGCCTTGAAAGCGGCGAATATCGGGGTGGCCATGGGCCAGCGCGGGACCGACGTCGCCAGGGAAGCCTCGTCGCTCGTCCTGCTCGACGACGACTTCTCGTCGATCGTGGCCGCCGTGAGGCTGGGCCGGCGGATCTTCGACAATCTCAAGAAGGCCGTGGCCTACATCTTTGCCGTCCACACGCCCATCATCGGTCTTACCCTCATCCCGCTCATCATGAGGTGGCCGCTGATCTTCTCGCCGGTGCACGTGGTCTTCCTGGAGTTGATCATCGACCCCGCCTGTTCGGTGGTGTTCGAAGCCGAGCCCGAGGAGAAGGGCATCATGAACCGCCGGCCGCGGGCGACCAAGGAGCCCCTGTTCGGGCGCAAGGTCCTCGGGATCAGTGTGCTCCAGGGTCTGGTGGTGCTTGCGATCCTTGTCGCGCTCTACGGGATCTCCCTGGCCCGGGAACAGACCGCCGACCAGGCTCGAGCCCTGGTCTTCACCGCGCTTATCGTCGCGAACCTGGCCCTCATTCTGACGAACCGGTCGTGGAGCCGGGGGATCGTCGCGACCCTCCGCACCCCCAATACCGCGCTTTGGTGGGTCCTTGGAGGGGCCGTGGCGTTTCTGGGGCTCGTGCTCTACGTGCCGGCGCTCAGGGATCTGTTCCGCTTCGGCGTGCTTCACGCGGTGGATCTGGTCATATGCTTGGGCGCCGGGCTCCTGAGCGTGGCCTGGTTCGAAGCGTTCAAAGCCATCCGGGGACGCCGCGAGCGCTCGGCTGGAGATCTGGCTCCCTCCGACGGCTGAGGTCGCCGGCGCCCCCGGCCCTACCGCTCCGGAATCACCGCCGCCAGCAGGAACGAGTCGTACTTGCCCCCGGTGTGGATGGTGTGATTCCCCTTGTTGACCGTGTCCAGGTGCCCGTCGGTGTGCCCCTCCGACGGATAGAAGTAGATGTCGCTACCCTGTACCACCAGCCGCAGCATCTCGCCCTTCTCGAAGACCACGCTGGTGGGAAGGATCTCGATATCCACGGGGACGATCTCCCCAGGCGGGATCTTCAGCTCGCGGGCGTGCGCTGAGCACCGGTTGCGAGGGCGTCGACTTCTCCTTGTCTAGTTCCCGGTGGGATGCGCGCAGCCAGCCCAGAGCGACGGGACCATCGTCGTGATTGCCGAAGAAGGCGAACGGGACGAGATTGCCGGCCGCATCTATCTTCTCGAGCGCGACGAACAGGTCGAGGTCGTCGCTCTCGTCGGCCTGCACCCAGAGCCTGAGGCTCATGTGGCCGGTGAGCTCGGTCCTTTCGGAGAATCTCCGCTCGAACCTGGCCCTCTTGGCCTTGGGCCCCGCGTGACTCAGTCCGGGTAGGCCGGAGGGCTCGCCCGTCCGGCGTGTCTGGAGCGAGAATTCCTCGACCGCTTCGTGGAAGAACCGGGAGTACTCGCTGCCGTCCTCGCTCATGTCGTAGAGGCGATCCACGTTGTACGCCGCCGCCGACTCGTTCCATGAAGGGATCGAATCGAGGCTCGCCGTAGCCGCGTTGAGGTAGTACTTGGTGTACTGAGTGCGCGCCAACGGCCACTCGTTCTCCGCCCGAGACTCGCCGACGTAATACCTCTCTCTGACCTCGATGGTCACCTTTGGCCAGTCCTTGACGTGGTTGTCGATGCCCTTGAGGAATCGATTGAAGAACTGGCGCTGCTTCTCCACGTTCTCGAGCTGGTAGAAATGCCACCACTTCTTACGCCCGTGAACCACCAGCCACTTGTCCTTGGAAGCGATCTGTTTGAACCCCTCGATGGTCCCCCGGTTGTGGAGGCCGTGGTCCGTCCAGGAGGCCACCACAAAGGCGGGCACGGTTATCTTGGAGAGGTCGGCGTTCTTGCCGGCCCAGTACTCGTCGTAGAGAGGATGCAGCTTTCGCATGGCGCGCAGGTCCTCGAGCCGGGTGTTGGAGAAGAGGATGGCGTCCTGCAGCATGGCCGTGAACAGCGTCTCGGGGATGCCCCCGTGGAAGAACAATTCGCGGTAGAAGTCGCTCACTCCCTCCCAGGGATTGATCGCGGCCAGGTGCGGGGGATTGGTGGCCGCCACTTTCCACTGGCTCCAGGCCAGATAGGACACGCCGTGCATGCCCACCTTGCCGTTGCTCCACTCCCGGGTGCCCGCCCACTCGATGAGGTCGTAGATGTCCTCCACTTCCTGCTCGCTCATCCAGGTGACGTCGCCTTCGCACGCCCAGGTACCCCGCGGATCGGGGGTGACGATCGCGTAGCCGTGGGAGCACCAGTACACCGGGTCGGCCGCCTCGAACTTGGTGAACTCGTTGAAGTCCTCGTCCTTCAGCCCGGTGTTGCCCAGATGCGCGTAGAGGATGTGCCCGTGCTTGCCGTAGGGACCCCACCCGATCAGCGGCGGATAGGTGCCGGGAGCGTCGGGGCGGTACACGTCCACGTAGATCGTGGCGCCGTCGCGCATGGGGACGGCCACGTCGTACTCGATGATCATGCCCCGCGCCTTCTCGGTCCGCGGGTGGAACCCTGGATATCCGCCTTGTTCGGGCGGCACGGGCGCGATGAAGATGAGGTCGTCGGGCTGCTTGGCCATCTGTTGCCCCCTTATGGAGTGAGTCCCCTCATTGGACCATGCGCCGACGGCGAGGGCAACCGCGCTGGGCGCTCAGTGCCCCGAGCGATAGAACGTCAGGCTCACGAGCGTGCTGCCTTCCGGCCCGGAGCAGAGGGCGAGGTCGTCCGCAAGCTTGGTCATGAGCGGAAGTCCCAGGCCGCGGCCGCTCCGTTCATTCCGCCCGTCCGGCGGCGCCCGGAACTCTCCCGGCCCTTCGACCTGCACTTCGAGTCTGTCGGGGAAGAGCAAGACGCGTACCTGCACGTCCCCCTTGACCGGAGTGTGCTCGACCGCGTTGGCCATCGCCTCCGAAGCAGCCACGGCGATGTCGAAGATGCGCTCGTCGACAAAACCTGCCTCCCGCGCCACTCCCTGAACGAACCCGCGCGCTTGTGCCAGGTTCGCAAGATCCGGCCCCAGTACCGTGAAGCGAACCGTAGGCTCAACCGTGGGGACCAACGTCACCTCCGAGCGAAGGCGCGCAAAACCGCACCGTATGGTACGACCGCGTGACTGCTATCCAGTAGGCAGCGGATACCCAGTTCGGGGCGTTCGGAAAACCTCACCGCGCCGATAGACGCGTCGGTCCGTCGCCCGTCAGCGAAAGTGCGAGCACGGCCACGTCGTCCTTCAACGCCCCGTCGGCGAACGCCAAGACCTCGTCGAGAACGCGATTCGGGAGTTCCTCCACCGGTAGCTGTGCGTTCCGGATGACGTCTTCCAGGCGCTCGTCTCCGAAGAAATCGCCGTTGCGACGAGCCTCGATGACCCCGTCGGTGTAGAGAATCAGCCGGTCGTCGACGCTCCAGCTCGGTCTGGAAGGCCTTCCACTCCGCGTCGGGGAAGACGCCGAGGGGCACCGATGGCGACCGCAGCCTCTCCACGTCGCCCGAGGCCCGCCTGAGAAGCACATCCGGATGACCCGCCGCCGAATAGCCGAAACGGCCGGTGTCTTTCTCCAGGATGCCAAGAAACACCGTCACGAACCCGCGCAGGCCCTTTTCGACGAGAAGCCGGTTGGTATGCGCCAGGACGTCGGCAGGCCGCAGCGTCTGATGCGTGAAAGCGTGGACCACGTCCTTGACCAGGGTGGCGGTCCGCGCCGCCTCGATGCCGTGGCCGGCCACATCGCCTATGAGAACGGCGATGCTTCCTTCCTTGACTTCGAACACGTCGTAGAAGTCGCCGCCGACGCGGGCGGCCTCGGTGGCCGAGCGGTAGAGATGGCCCACCTTGAAGGGGCCGATCTCGGAGGGGATGTTGAGAAGCGACTGCTGGAGTTGCTCCGCGATTCCCAGTTGCTGCTCGTAGAGGCGCTTGTTCTCCGCCGCCAGCACCCGGAACCCCTGCTTCGCTGACCTCCAGCCGCTGCACAAGCTGCTCTCGATCCTTGATGGTCTGCGAGAGCACGGCCTCGCGTGCCTCTGCCCGGTCGCGGATATAGTCTCCGGCGATACCGGCCAGCCAAGCGGCCAACGTCCAGAGGACTATGGATATCACGATAGCCGGCCATAGACGCTTCCGCCGAAGTCGGTGAGGAACGCGAAATAGGCCGCTCCGCCCACGAGGGCCACGATCACCCCAGGCAACGGCCCCGCGATGATGGCGGCTATCACCGCGACGAGCGCGGCCGCCGCGCCGGGAATGCCCAAATAGTGGGCGGGAGATTCGAACTGGCCGATGCCGACGAAGAGCACCACTTCCACAAGCGACGCCACGAGCGTCACCGGCAGTGCCTTCCTGCGCCGGAGCATCCGATCCTGAAGCCAGTCTGTCCAACGGCGCCCGGCCCCTCGGCGCACGCGCTCGGTCACGTCCTGGAGCGAGAACACCAACGCCTCCACCTCGCCCGACTCGTCCAGCACCGGGGAGAGGTTCCAGTCCCAGTAGGTGATCCCCCACTCCGGGTGATCGGGGAACTCGAAAGCTCGCGCCTCCACGGTGATCGGTTCTTTCGTGCGGCGGACGTCCTCGAATATGGTCCGGGCGTCCGACGGATAGAACTCGAAGTGATTGTGACCGGGAAAGTCCCCCACTTCTCGCCCGCAGGCCTTGGCGTAGGCCTCGTTCACGCGGATGAAGTTGAAGTCGCGATCGAGCAGCACGAGGGGGGTGAGTGCGTGCAGGAACAAGCGCATCGAGATATCGGGCGCGCTCCTCGAGGCTGCTGCCCGCGTCTGCCGGCCGGTCTGTCATCCGACTACTGTAACAACTTCTCCTGCACAAAGGGAAGTTTCGGCCGTGCGGCACCCGCCTCGCCCGTCAGCGACAGCGCGAGCACTGCGACGTCGTCCCTGAGGTCGCCCCCGGAGAAAGCCAGCACCTGATCGATGACGAGGTGAGGAAGGCGCTCCACGGATATGCGCTTGCGTTTGAGCAGGGTCTGCAGCCGCTTCTCGCCGAAGAACTCGCCGTTACGCCGGACCTCGATGACGCCGTCGGTGTAGAGCAGTAGAAGGTCGCCCGCTTCGAGCTCCTCGGCTCCCGGCTTCCACGTCGCCTCCGGGTGGACCCCGAGGGGCGCGGAGCCAGAGCCCAACGCATGGACCTCACCGTTCGCCCGCCTGAGTAAGGGACTGGGATGGCCGGCCAGAGCATAGCGGAGTTCGCCGGTGTCGCTGTCGAGCACGCCAAGGAACAGGGTGACGAACCCGGGAAGTTCCTTCTCCACAAGCAGCGCATTTGTGCGCCGCAGGACCTCCTGAGGCCGCACCGACTGGTGGGCGAACGCGTGGACCACGTCCTTGACCAGGGTCGCGGTCCGGGCCGCCTCGATGCCGTGGCCGGCCACGTCACCCACGAGCATGCAGACAAGTCCACCCTTGACTTCAAATACGTCGTAGAAGTCGCCTCCCACCCGGGCCGCCTCGGTGGCCGAGCGATACAGATGGCCCACCCGGACGCGGCCGATCTCGGAGGGGATGTTGAGCAGGGCGAGCTGGAGCTTCTCGGCGATGTCGAGCTGCTGCCGGTACAACCGCTCGTTGTTCTCGGCCAGGAAGCGATAGCGCTCCTCGCTTTCGCGCAGCGCCTCCTCTGCCCTCCTGCGCTCGGTGATATCCCGCATTGTCACAGCGGTGAGGGCCTCTCCGCCGGCGGCGCAGAAGATCGTGAACCACCCCTCCACCGGGAACACCGACCCGTCCTTTCGCCGCATGTTCAACTCGCCGATGTACGGTCCGATCTGCTCGCGTTGCCGAAACACCCGGGCCGGCGTCGGGTCGTCCGCATCGGTCACCGCCCCCCACCCCCCGGCGATAAGCTCCTCCTCCGTCATCTGGAACATGCCGCGGGCCGCAGGGTTCGCGGCGACGACATGGCCATCCGGAGCAATCATGAGAGCGGCATGAGGGCTCTTGTCATAGAAAGCCTGGAACCGCTCCTCGTCCGCGCTGAGCACCCTCTGCCTGGAATCATCCGGGCTCTGGTAGGTCTCTCCTATCTCGAGCCCTCGGCCCTCCACAAAACGCCGCTCGATCTCGGCCTGTTCGGCTTCGGCGCGTTTACGCTCACTTATGTCGACGCAGAAGCCGAGCATGCGGACCGGCCTGCCGACAGAGTCGTACACCCCTTCTCCGCCCGCGCGTATCCACCGCTGGGATCCATCGGGAAGAATCACCCGGTACTCACTGACCAGGGACCTGCGGTCCCTGAGTGCCACAGCAATGCGTTCCGATGCCTCCGGTTCGTCTTCCGGATGAACCGCTCGGCGCCACGCGTCAAACGAGGCTCCCTCGCGCGAAGGGTCGATGCCTAGGAGGTCGAACAGTCCCTCGTCCCAGGTGACAACTCCGGTCAGGACATCCCAATCCCAGAAGCCCGCGCGGGCCCCCTTTTCCGCCAGCCTGAGCGCCTGCTCGGCCTCCCGCAGCGCCTCCTCCGCCTGCCTGCGCTCGCGGATGTCGCGGTCGACCTCAAGGACAAGTTGTCCTTCTCCGGTATCTATCACTCTAAGGCGGGACTCAACCGGGATCTCCCTTCCGGATCTGCCGGTGTGGAGGAGCTCACCACTCCACTCCCCGCGCTGACGCAGTGCCTTATCTACGGACGCAAGCGATCGTGGGAACACGGTCTTGAGCAGGTCGTGGCTCAGATGACCCAGGGCTTCCTCCGCCTTGTACCCGTAGAGTCTCTCCGCCCCGGAGTTCCAATAGCGGATGGGGCCGTCAAGCTCCCACGCGAGTATCGCCTCCGAAGACAAATCGAGGAGGAGCGAACGCTGCCTGAGAGCTTCCTGGCTACTGCGCCGCTCGGTGATGTCGCGACTGACCATCGCGAAACCCCCTGCAAAGGGGATCACGGAGACTTCGGACCATCTCTCCTGCTGCGGGTGGCATATCTCGCGAGTGACCTCGCCGCCCGTGGACCTGGCCGTGTCGAACATCTCGCCGAACGGTCCTTGGCCGGATTCGGCTCGGGAGATGCGATAACCCACAAGCTTCTCCCGAGGCTCAATCGCCTGGGCGGCCATAGCCTCGTTGAGATAAACGCAGCGAAGACCGTCGTCGAAGATGGCGAACCCCTCGGCCATGGCCTCGAACACCGCCTCCAGCCGGTCGCTCGTCTCGAATACTTCCAGCAGGCTCGGGGGCAGAGGAGAGTCGGCTCGCGCCCGGTGATGTCCCTCGCGGTAGAAAGTCAAAGTCAGAAGCGTGCCACCCTCGGGAGCCGAGTACAACGCGAGGTGGTCGGAGAGCCTGGCCATGAGCGGCAGGCCCAGGCCCCGCGTGTGCTGTTCCCTAAGCCGGTCTGGGGTCTGAAACTCGCCTGGGCCTTTTACCTGGATTTCCAGCCGGTCCGGATACAGGACACCCTTGATCTCGACGCTGCCTTTTACCGGCGCATGCTCGATCGCGTTGGCCGCGGCCTCGGAAGCAAGCAGGACGATGTCGAAAGACCGGGACTCCCCAAAGCCCGCTTCTGCCGCTATCTCGGCGACGAAAAGCCGTGCCCGGGCCAGCTCGGCAAGGTCGGGCGAGAGAGCGATCGATCGGACGAGTCGGCTCTTGGTTCCGTTACTCACGGAGATCGGAGAGGTCGTCCATGAGTCTGAAGCGGGAATCGGACGCGAGCCCGACAATATCGAACACACGGCGAAGGTTGCTGTTGGGACCAACAACGCCCAGCCAGGCCCCGCCGTTCAGGTGCCGCACCGCCTGCAGCAGCACGTTCAATCCGCCGCTGTCTATGAACAGACAGCCGCTCAGATCGATCAAGAGAGGCGCCTGGTAGCTGTCGGAGTGCGACTCTATGGCCGCCTGGAATCGCGATGCACCGGCCATGTCGATATCTCCGTCCACGCGGAGAACGGGGATGGTTCCGTGCGAAGACGCCGAGAGATCCATGCAGCCCCTTTCTGCCGTAGGAGTCATAGCAAAGTCTGAAGCGGTCCAGTCCGTCCGTCAAGCCCCGCGGACGCGGCGACAAGACACCGCGAACGCCTCAAGCCGCCCCCCGATTCTACCGATATTACCGGTCAGGAAGTAAGCGACGCCCGGCCGCCCCTTTGCGACTTAGGTCGCATCGATCCTCGTCCGGGTCTTCGCTAGCCTCTCGACAATGAGGGCGAAGCCTCCGGAGGTATGCGGTGATAAACGTAGCGAGAAGGGGTCTGCTGGCGGTGAGCGCTCTGGCGCTCGCCTTTGGCATCATAGGTTTGGGCTCCGCGCCGGCCGCGTTCGCCGCCGAGACGTATCAGGTCCGTCTGGTCGCCACTCCCGTCAAGAACATCACCCCTTCGTTCATCACGGCTCTCGGCAATCAGCTTGCCTGGACCGGGTCCTACAAAGGGGTCGCCAAGATGTTCGTGTACGACCTCATCGCCGGCAAGAACGTGCTGATCAATCCTGGTCCGTCCGGCTCCTACTACAACCCGGCCGCCGAAGGCAACCTCGTGGTGTTCCAGGGGGCCACCACCGGTGGCTCTGACGACATCTATCTCTACAATCTCGATTCCCAGAGAGTGGAGATGATCAGCTCACTGGGCCTCGACGGTGATCGGAACGACTGGAATCCGCGCATCCAGGGCGGACGGGTCGTATGGGAGAAAGATACGGCCGATCCGGCCATCGGATCGGGCATCTACCTGTACGACACCGGTACGCGCGAGAAGCAGAGAATCATCGCCGGCCCCGAGTACCGGGACCCGGACATCTCGGGCGATTACGTGGTGTGCGTCAAGGACGTGGTCTCCGACCTCGGGCCCAACGCCAGCGAGATCGTCCTGTACAACATGCGTACCGCTGAGACCACGGTCATCGCGGACGCCAGCAAGAACAACGAGCACCCCCGCATAGACGGAGGCAAGGTCGTCTGGTCTAGCGGTGATGTGTGGACTCCGGCGACCGCGGGCAGTTGGTCCACCACTTATCAGATCTGCCTGTACGACATCGGCGGTGGCACGACCTCAGTCGTGACCGGCGACGCCGGGGGCAATCTCAAGCCGTCCATTGAGGGCGACCTTGTGGCCTGGCAGACCTGGACACCTTCGGCCATCAAGGGCTACAGCATCTCCTCGGGCGAGACCTTCGCCATCTCTCCCTCACGCGGCGGCGACACGGCTAGGTCGCCGGAAGTCGACGGCACCCGGGTCGCATGGTACGGCAGCAAGGGCCTCTACTATGCCGTCCCGGCCTCAGAAGCCACCCGCTTCCCCGACGTCCCCACCGGCCATCGCTACCTCACCGCGATCGAGGGCGTGGTCGCCCAAGGCATCATGACTGGATACGGCGACAAGAACTTCGGTCCCAGTGACTGGCTCATCCACCAGCAGTTCGCTCAGATGATCGACCTCACCATGGGATACCCCGTGACGGAGGGTGACCTCTTCGATTTCACCGACCAACCCGCGATAGTGCACCTGGATAACCTGCTCTATCCCTATCACTATATCGCGGTTGCCGCGCTCAACGGCGTGATGGTCGCATACGCGGACGGCACCTTCAGACCACTCTACCGGGAGAGGCGCAACGAGGCGATCGAGGCGGCTGTCAACGCTGGAGGCGATAAGCTCGCGCCGCCCACCGACGGCTACGCCGGCCACCTCACCGATGCGGACGTGGTGACCGCCGAAGCCCTGCGCAAGGCCGAGTTCAACGGTCTGCTCGACAATATCTCAGGACCCGACGGGAGCCTGTCGAGTTGGGATCCCGCCGAACCCGCCACCCGCGCGGAGATGGCCCAACTCCTCTGGAACCTGATGGCGAAGGTCCGCCCCCCGACATAGCCCCCCCTTGACCGGATGCCGGGCCGGCCCGCCGGGAGGCCGGCCCGGACAGGCCGGTAAGACTCCCCCCCCGCGGCGCCCGCCTATGGCAGTGCCGACTCGCTGAGCGTAGACTTCCGGCCATGTACGAAGCCGATTTCTTCGCGTCCCGCAGATGGTGGCTGGAGTCCCAAGAGCTCCCGGCGCGGTGGCCGTCACCAGAGGAGGCAGTGAGATGACCGGCCTCAGGACCCCTCTTTATCCCGGCCACATCGCCCTCGGCGCAAAGATGGTCGACTTCGCCGGCTGGGACATGCCGCTGATGTATCCCACAGGGGTAGTCGCCGAGCATCTCGCCACCCGCCGCCGCGCCGGGGTCTTCGACGTGTCCCATATGGGGCGCTTCATCGTCCGCGGCCCGCTGGCACTGGAGTTTCTTCAGCTCGTTCTCAGCAACAACGCCGCCGCCCTCGAGGTCGGCCAGGCCCAGTACACCTTCATCCCCACCGAGACCGGCGGGGCCATCGATGACGCCTATCTCTACCGTTTCTTCGCCGACGAATACCTGCTGGTGGTCAACGCGGCCAACCGCAAGAAGGACTGGGCACACCTGCAGGAGAGGCTGACGGCATGGTCGCCGGGTCCGTGGCCCGGGGCGCCGGTCGGCTCACCGGCAGCAGGCGCGCCGCCCGAGCCGGCCGCCTTCCCCGTCACTCTCGAAGATCGCACCTCTCAGCTCGCCATGCTCTCGCTTCAGGGCCCACTCTCCCGAGAGATCGTCTCGCAGGCACTGGCAGACGGCGCCTTACCCGAGCCCCGGCGCAACCAGCTGTCGGTCGTCCAGATCGGCCCGGCGCGCATCCTCCTCGGCCGCACCGGCTACACGGGGGAGCCGCTCTGCTTCGAGCTCTTCTTCCCCGCCGAGTACGCCCCGAGTCTCTGGGATCTTCTGGTCGAAAAAGGCGCTGTTCCCTGTGGCCTCGGCGCGCGGGACACCCTCCGCCTGGAAGCGGGGCTGCCTCTCTACGGGCACGAGCTGGGGACCGACCCCGAGAACCGCGAGATCCCCCTGCTCTCCTCTCCTCTGGCTCAGTTCGCAGTCAGCTTCTCGGCCGTCAAGGGAGACTACATTGGCCGCCCAGCCCTACTTCGCCAGCAGGAGGCCTACCGGCGCATCCTCGCCGGCCAGTTCTCGCTCATCACCGACCTACCCCGCATAGTCCGCCCTATGGCAGTCACCGGGCGCGGAGTCGCGCGAGCCGGCGCACCGGTCACCAGGGCCTCCCGCCCGGTCGGCTGGGTCACCAGCGGCACCATGGTCCCCTACTGGAACATGACGGGCGAGAAGCTGGAGGCCCGGCCCGGCGACGACTACGGGCTGCGCTCCATCTGCCTGGCCCTTCTCGACAGCGACATCCGCGAAGATGACGAGGTGAGCATCGAGGTCCGCGGCCACGAGGTTTCCGGCGTGGTGGTCCCCTACCATTTGCGCGGCGACGCCCCGCCCTATGCCCGACCCATCGTCTACCGACCCCCGGAGGCCGAAGAGCCGCTTCCGCCGCTCGACGCCCGCCGCGATGTCGGCGCCCTCCTGCACAAGACCTTGGCCAACCACCGCTGGCGTCAAGAAGAGTGCATCAACCTCATCCCCTCCGAGATGACGGCCTCTCCCCTGGTGCGGTTGGTGTCGGTCACCGACCCGGCCTTCCGCTACGCCGAGCACCGCAAGATCGAGGCGTTCGACGAAGCCGACATCTTCTACTACCAGGGCACCGGGTTCATCGACGAGGTGGAGCAGGCCCTCGAGCGGGAGATGCGCCGTTTCCTGGGCGCCGCCGAGGTGGAGACCCGGCTGATCAGCGGGCAGATGGCCAATAGCGCGCTGTTCTCGGCCCTGGTGGACTATCTCAATCGCTGGGATCGCAAGGGCGAGCCCCGCCGCCTGCAGATGGTCATGAACAACCACCTCGGCAAGGGCGGGCACCTCAGTGCGCAACCGATGGGGGCGCTCAAGGACTACGTGGCCGTCGACCCGCGCACGGACCAGCCGGCGGTGGTGAACTTCCCAGTGCTGCCCGGCGACCAATACCGCATCGATGTAGCCGCCACTCTCGATCTTATCGACCGGTACCGGCCTCGGCTCATCATCCTCGGCAAGAGTATGGTGCTCTACAAAGAGCCGGTGGCCGATATCCGCCGGTTCGTCGACGAGCAGGCGCTCGACACGGTGATCATGTACGACATGGCCCACGTGCTCGGCCTCGTCGGCCCCCACTTCCAGCAGCCCTTCTCCGAGGGCGCCGACTTCGTCACCGGCTCCACCCACAAGACGTTCTTCGGCACCCAGAGGGGGGTGATCGGCACCCGGTTCCGCGAGCGGGATGAGGAGTACGCATTGTGGGAGACCGTACGTCGCCGCACCTTCCCCGGCTCCGTCTCCAACCACCATCTGGGGACCATGTTGGGTCTGCTGATCGCCACCTACGAGATAAACGCGTTCAAGGACAGCTACCAGCCGGCGGTGATAGCCAATGCCAAGGTCTTCGCCCGGGCGCTCGCGGCCGCGGGGTTGGGGGTGGCCGGCGACCCCGCCCTCGACTACACCGAGACCCACCAGGTCATCCTCGAGGTCGGCTACGGCCAGGGCCCGGCGCTCGCGGAGCGGCTGGAGGCCAACGGCATCATCTGCAACTTCCAGGCGGCCCCAGACGAGGAGGGCTTCACCGCCGCCGGGGCTCTGCGCATGGGAGTAGCCGAGATGACCCGCTTCGGCATGGGCGCTGCGGACTTCCGCGTGTTGGCCGGACTCGTCGCCGCGGTGATACTGGAGGACCGGGAGATCGGGCGACGAGGTACGCGAGCTGCGGAGCGGCTTCTTGAAGCTGCGGTACTGCTTCGGCGAGGAGGAGTTCCCCGAGGCGATGAGGGAGCTGCGCGCGCTGCTCTGATCGCCGCGCATGGAATAGCGTGATCCTGGGAAGGGTTATGCCCGCAATGACACTCAAGGAGGTCGGCATGGCAGTTCAGCATCCATCGGGCCGGGCGGGCAGGAGAGGGCACGTAGCCCTGATCTTGGCGCTCTTTGTCGTCCTCGTCGTCGCGGTGTTCGCCGCGGGCTGCGGCGGAGGGACGAGCGGGACCACCACCACGGCAGCGGGCGGGGCCAGCGGTGGCCAAGTGGTCATGAAGAGCTTCGCCTTCGATCCCGCGTCGGTGACTGTCAAGGTCGGCGACAGCGTCACCTGGACGAACAACGACAGCGCGACGCACACCGTGACCGCCGACAACGGTGAGTTCAAGAGCAGCGACATCGCCCCCGGTGCCACCTTCACTCAGAAGTTCGACAAGGCCGGCACCTATCCGTATCACTGCAGCATCCATCCCAGCATGAAGGGCACCGTGGTCGTGCAGTAGTCGCGCTCTGACCGTGAGTTGACCACGCTCTGACCTAGGCGAAGGCGGCCGCGACCGCCGAAAGGAGAACACGATGGCCAAGGTACCCGAACACAGCCGAGAACGAGGGCCGCTGCATCTGTGGCGGCTGTCCGTCCTTCCCGGGCGATGGGGGCTTCTACTGCGCCCGGGGCAAGAGCCAGAACCCGGTCAGGCGCAGAGGGTGCATCTGCCCCGATTGCAGCAACTTCAAGGAGTACGCGCTGGAGGATGGCTACTACTGTGCCGACGGCGCCGCCGGTGATGGGCCGAAGTAGTCACCGACACTCTCTCCGGCCGACGAGCACGATGGTGAGAGGCTTTTAGCCCGGGGGCCCGACCTTAGACAGCGCGTAGCGCACGAATCGCGAGCGGACCTGTTCGCTTGCCACCAGGCGGTCTGCCAGCGGCAGGGAGAGGATGGTCCCGATGACCGCGTTGGCGAAGGCCGGCCCTCGTCCTGCCGTGCCGTCGATGAGCAGGTCCGCCACCCTGCCGCGCTCCATCATGCTCCGGACCGCGAACTCGACCGAGTTCGCGGGCACGTACGGCAGCTCCGGCCGGCGCTCGAGCCGTAGCGCCTCATGCCGGCAGGAAGCGACGCACACACCGCAACCGATGCAGCGGCCGTGATCTACGACCGCTACCGGGCGTGCGCCCGGGTCCGCCTGGTCGGCGGAGGCGCTACGCCGGGAGACGAGAGAGATGGCGTCCACCGGACAGGCTCGCAGGCAGCGGGCACAGCCGTTGCAGCCGTGAAGGTCCACTCGGGGCTGAAAACCGCTGGGCACGACCACCGAAAGATCCCGGCGGACCGAATCGAGTTCCTCGCAACAGCAGGTGCAGCAGCTACAGATATATGAGATGTTGTTCTGCAAGTTGTCGGCTATGTGGACCAGCCCGGCATCGCGACCCGCTGCTAACACATCCAGGCCCTCTTCCCGACCGATCTCGCGGGCGTAGCCGTGACGCACCAAATAATCCGCCGCCGCCCCCAGGCTCATGCATAACTCCAACGGGGTCTCACAG
The DNA here is from genome assembly GCA_963843455.1 of uncultured Actinomycetota bacterium. Classification (GTDB taxonomy): domain Bacteria; phylum Actinomycetota; class Thermoleophilia; order RBG-16-64-13; family RBG-16-64-13; genus CAIQPS01. The sequence goes on along the minus strand of CAWJKE010000007.1, from coordinate 78,376 downwards.
CCCCGGCCAAGGTGGAGGGCCTTGTGCCGGCAGTAACAGTTGGTGATGGCGACACGATCGGCTCCCTCCACCAGGGCGCCGGCCCGCTCCCAATCCAGGACCTCCGACAGCAGGTCGCCAAGAACCGCAGATTCGTGCGCCAGCGCGCGACCGACGACAGTATCCCCGCGGGACACCTCTTCGAGAAAGGTAGGGTCACCCCAATAGACTTCGAACGCCTTCGCGAGCTTCGCTTTGGGCAGGTGGTCGGCCAGCCGCATCATCGAGAACTCGAAGAAGCCGACTACCGGCGGCGCCAGCATGTACAGAGTCTCGCCGGTACGCCCGTCGGGCAGGTCGAGCACCAGCCCCTTGTCGGCCATAGCGTCGAGAGCCGCTCGAACCCGGTCCTTGTCGGAACCCACCCGCCCGGCTATACGCTCGGGCGAGGTCGGTATCACCGGTACCTGCGCGGCAAGAGCCGCTTCGTCGGGCGAAAAAAGGGTCTCGAGGATCTCCCGCCAGGCCGCCTTCGCTACCAGGTCCGTCGGCTCCACAAAAGCCACGGTCCCGTGTTGCAGGCGGCGGGCGAGAGCCTGATGTTCCTTCCCTAGGTGCGATACGTGTCCCATCGTGCCCTCAGAGTACGACGACGTCCCGTTCGGCGCAACGACGCCTTTTGACACCCCTCGCCCACTGACCTACAGTGGGGAGCGTGGCCGTTGCCGTGCCTGCCCGGTCAGGGCGAGCCGGCTTCCAGTCCCAGACGAGCGAAAGGTGGGGTGATCCCATGTCCGTCGGAGCGACTATCGGTATCGTGATCGCGGTGCTCATTGTCCTGATACTGGTGCTTTCGGGCATCCGGATCGTCCGGCCGACCCACAGGGGTCTGGTGGAGCGCCTGGGCAAGTACAATCGCTACTCCGAGCCGGGCTTCCATCTCATCATCCCGATAGTCGAACGCATGTTCAAAGTGGACATCCGCGAGATGCTGGTCGAAGCTCAGCCGCAGATGATCATCACCAACGATAACCTCAACGCCCAGGTAGACGCTCAGGTGTACCTCAAGGTCAAGGCGGACGAGGCCAATGTCAAGGCCTCGCAGTACAACGTCACCAACTACGAGAACCAGATCGTCAATCTGGCCCGCACCACTCTCCGTAACATCATCGGCACCCTCACACTCAAGTCGGCCAACAGCGAGCGAGGAAAGATCAACTCCGAGCTACGAGGTACCCTTCTCATGGAAACGGCCAGTTGGGGCATCGAGATCCTACGAACAGAACTCAAGGAGATCGACCCGCCGGCGGATGTCCAGGAGACCATGAACAAGGTGGTCAAGGCCGAGAACGAGAAGGTGGCGGCCATCGACTTCGCCACGGCGGTCGAGACCCAGGCCGATGGTCAGCGCCGGGCCGAGATCAAGAAGGCCGAGGGTGTCAAGCAGGCGGCCATCCTTGCGGCGGAGGGCGAGGCGCAGGCTATCCGGCTGGTCAACGAAGCGGCGGATATGTACTTTGTCGGCAACGCCCAGGTGCTGAGAAAGCTGGAAGCCATGGAGAAATCCCTCTCGCAGAACGCCAAGGTGATTGTGCCGGGAAATGCGGAGCTCATCAACGTCATCGGCGAACTGGCGGGCGTGATGCCCGTGCCCAAGACTCCCACCGGCCCGCCGGCCACTACCACTCCTGTGAGGAAGTAGCGCGGTACCGGCTGGGTGCGCGGCGCTGCCCAGGTCAGCGGCGCTGCTGCACTCAGGCCTGCTTCCCCAGCGCTGCGGCGGCCTCTTCGGCTCCGGTGAACATGCGGAAGCCGGGCTCTTGTATCAACCCTACGATCTCGAAAAGCCGGGAAAGGTTCTGGTCGGCGCCGATCACTCCGAGCCACCCCTGGGACCGGATCCGCCGAACCAGGTAGAGGAAGACGGCGAGCCCACCGCTATCGATATAGCGGCAGGAGGACAGATCAAGCAAGATCCGCGGATCATCCGGCTGAAAGGCGTGCCGCACTGCGCTGTCCAGGTCCGAGGCGGTCGAGTGGTCCACGTCACCGGTGATGGCCAGCACTGGGACCCCACACAGCGAATCTCCACGAATCTGCATACGCTTTCCCCCGAACCGAGACCCGGCCACAAGGGAGAGTGGTTCCCGGTCGAGGGGCCTTTCAAACCTCGCCCCGGTGTTAGTCCGCGACGCTCGGCCTGATGGTGGGCTCGGCCTCCGGCCCAACGAACGCCACGTCCTTGCCCAGTTCGATCCACTGCGGGGTGGGCAGAAACGGGGTGCCCTTGAACATGTCTGAGAACGGCCCGCCGGACAGCTCGTAGCCGCCGACGTCGCCCGTGGTCTCGTCGAAGATGAGGTCGACGATCTTACCGAGTTCCTTGCCCTTCGTCGTGAGCAGCTTCAAACCCTTGACGCGGGTCTTCTTGTCGAGAGCGGCCTTGATGTCGGGGGCCGCCGATGCCTTGACCACGCTGCCGGTGGCATCGATGACCACCGAATCGGGGCCAAAGGCCTGGACGGCGTTCCACGGTGCCACCCTGGAGCCGGCAAGCATTCCGTCGGAAAGAACAATGCCTATCACTTCGTGGCCGTCGGAGTCCACGACCAGATCCTTTATCTTGCCGATGTCCTGGCCTCCGTTGCGCACCGTGATCTGGCGACCTATGACGTCGCTGGCCCTCACCACCAGCACCTCCTACGAGCCGAAGAGATGGATGACGCCCGTCAGGGAGAGTACGATCACCACCACGATCGCCAGCACGACGAGCGCGACGATGTTCCACCAGACAGGTGCGGTCTTCTTACCGACGAATCGTGGCATATAAGCCTCCCTGAAACGGACAGAACCGCGGCGTACCAGCAGTCAGACCAGTATACAATCCTTCCCAGCGGGGAAGAATGGATAACATCATGGGCAATCACCTGTCAGGCGAGTCGAGTCCCTACCTGCTGCAGCACGCCAACAATCCCGTGGATTGGTATCCCTGGGGGCCCGAGGCGCTCGAGAAGGCACGCGCGGACGACAAGCCGATCTTCCTGAGTATCGGCTACTCCGCCTGTCATTGGTGCCACGTCATGGAGCGGGAGTCGTTCGAGGACGAGCAGACCGCCGCGTTTCTCAACGAGCACTTCGTCAGCATCAAGGTCGATCGGGAGGAGCGGCCCGACCTCGACGCTGTATACATGGAGGCCGTACAGGCGCTCGCCGGGCAGGGAGGGTGGCCGCTCAGCGTGTGGCTCACCCCCGATCGAGATCCCTTCTTTGGGGGCACCTACTTCCCGCCTACTCCCCGCCAGGGTATGCCCTCTTTCCGGCAGGTACTCGAGGCGATCTCCAAGGCCTGGAGCACCCGAAGGGCGGATCTCCAGAGCACCGCGGCGGCCGTGCGCGACCACCTGGCCGGCGACCGGAGCCGGCGCCAGGACGGCGATGACGACCGCAGCGAAGCCCGCGGACGTGCGGCTGGGGACGCGCCCGACGAGCTTCACCGAATGATCGACCGGGTGCACGGCGGCTGGGGCGGCGCGCCCAAGTTCCCACAACCGATGGTGCTCGAGTACCTCCTGGCCCGGCAGACGAGCATTCCCGATCCTGAGCTTCGTTTGGACATAGAGGTGACCCTCGACGCCATGGCGGCCGGAGGGATATACGACCACCTGGGCGGCGGTTTCCATCGTTACTCGACCGACGCCTACTGGCTGGTTCCCCATTTCGAGAAGATGCTCTACGACAACGCCCAGTTGGCCCGCTGCTACGTGCATGCGTGGCAACTGCTCGGCAAGCCCCGCTACCGCGCGGTCGCCACCGAGACCCTCGACTATCTGCTGCGCCAGATGCGGCACCCGCTCGGCGGCTTCTTCAGTGCAGAGGACGCAGATACCGAAGAGGGCGAGGGTGCGTACTTCACCTGGACGCCGGACGAGGTCCGGGCGGCGCTCCGCCCGCAGGAGGCCGCCGCCATAGAACGGGCCTACGGGCTCACCGCCGGGGGCAACTTCGAGGGTAGGAACATCCTCCATCTCTCGAACCGCGCTGAAGCCGCACCCGGCGGCGAGGAGCAGGACCCCTCGGCCGCCCTCGCCGCGGCCCGCGCCACTCTGCTCGAGGTTCGTGAGGCCCGGCCTCGCCCTGCCCGGGACGAGAAGATACTCGCGGGGTGGAACGGGCTGACCTTGGCGGCGTTCGCCGAAGCCGCCGTGGTCTTCGATTCCCCAGCGTACCGAGAGGCCGCCGAGCGGTCCGGCGAGTTCATCCTCAGTGAGTTGATGGGCGGTGCCGGCGGCGCGGCGCCCGGCGCGGCGCCCGGCGTACGCCTGCTCCACTCCTGGAAGGACGGGCGTGCCTCGGGCGATGCCTTCCTCGACGACTACGCCTGCGTGGCCGAAGGGCTCCTAGCCCTCTACGGCTGCACTTTGGACGAGCGCTGGTTTGCCGCCGCGCAGGCGCTCGCCGACGACTTGATCGCGCGGTTCCGCCGTACCGCCGGCGGTTTCTATGACACCAGCCTAGACCACGAGAGCCTCATCACCAGGCCGCGCGCCATCTACGATACCCCGACCCCCACGGGCAACTCCATGGCCGCCACCGTGCTCCTCAGGATGGCGGCCTTCACGGGAGAAGACCGCTATCGCGAAGCGGCCGAGGACGCGCTCGACTCTCTGGCCGCCGGAGCGAGCGCCGCCCCGGTCATGTCGGGGCAATGGCTATCGGCCGCCCTGCTCGCGGAGCAGGGCACAACGGAAGTGGCCATTGTGGGCGCTCTCGGGCATCCGCAGGGCCGAGCGCTTCTGGCTGTCGTCAGGGGCGCGTTCCGCCCCCTGCTCGTGCTCGCGGCCCGGCCCGCAGGCGCTCCCTCGCGCATCCCACTCCTGCTTGAGCGGGAACCGCCGCCCGGCGCTTCGGCAGCGGCTTGGGTGTGCCGCCACTCGACGTGCGCGGCCCCCATGACTACCCCGGCGGAACTCCTGCGCTTCCTCGAGAGCCCGCCTCAGTAGCGGGAACCGCCGCCTCCGCTGGCTGTAGCGCTACCACCGCCGCCGCCGCCGTACCACCGCCACCGTAGCTCGGCTTGCGCTGTTCCTGCTCGCGGGCGTTGTCGACGTTGAGGGCCCGGCCCTCCAGATCGGCGCCATTGAGGGCGGCCTTGGCCGCGTCGCCCTCTTCGGGAGTGCTCATCTCGACGAACGCGAACCCTTTGGGGCGACCGGTCTGGCGGTCGGTGATGATGCTGACCGACACGACCTCGCCATACGTGCCGAACGTCTTTTCGAGGGTTTCTTTGGTGGTGGCGTAGGACAGGTTACCCACGTACAACCGTGCCGTGCTCATTCGTCCCTCCACAGTTACAAATGACCAGTGCGCGCATTCGTTCGGATGCACCTGCGGACGGACGAGTTAATGAAGCACTCTGCACGTCGCGTAGAGATTTCCTACCGATGCAACACCAGCATACAACTGGAGGTTGGAAAAGCAAGGGTGATCTCACCGCAGGCTTGCCCTTGGGTTACCTCCAGATGTATACGTAAAGGTGCAGCCCCATCGCCAGACTCACCAACCAGAGGACGAGAGCCGAGCGCATGTAGGGACGCAGGCGTCTGGGCGACCTGACCACGCCTGTCAGGGCCAGGTTGAAGTAGATGAACAACAGAACGACGATGACGCCCAGTGTGTGGTGGACGATGATCTCCGCGGTGAACCACGACCACCCGCCCCAATGGCTCAGATAGGAGCTCAGAGAAGGGGCCATGAGAGCGGCCACGAGGACGACCTGTGCCGCGACCGCCACGCGCATGATCAGGCAGTGGCGGTTGAACTTGCGCCTTCTGGCCAGCAGAAAGGCGACGAGCGCCACGACGATCAGGACGATCTGAAGAACGGTGTTGATCAGAGCGAGGCTGGAAGTCATCGCCGCCCCTGCGAACGAACGAGGGTTGCGTCCGCCACGCGCTACGAGGGACTTGGCGTGGGGCCTCCGGAGCCGCCGGCGCCACCCTGCTGCTCGTCGAGGGCCAGCAGGATGCTCTGCAACTCGGCCACCTTCCCGGTGAGAGCGGATAGCTCGCCGGTGAGCCGTTCGGTGGCCTGGCTCACCTTCGAGCCCGCGGCCTCGTTGAGCTCGTCCTCTTGGATCAGCTCCTCGATCTCGTCCAGATAGAAGAAAGCCTCGTCAAGCTTGAGCTTCGCCTTGTCCAGATTACCGATGATCCGTTCCACTGCGACCTCCTCAGGGTATCCGCCTGTATATTACACACAGTTGCCACGATTGAGGATAGGGGGTGCCCTTTGTCAGCCTCCCGCGCGGCCGTCTTGAAGATCGGAGTGTCGGAGCAGGTGGCCGTCACGGCGAAAGTGGACGTGCCCTCGGCCTTCGGCCCCGAGACCCCGGCCCTCATCCTGGCGCACGGGGCCAACAATGACCTCGACCATCCGCTCCTCGCCGCGGTCGCTGCACACCTCTCGCAGGAAGCAGGCACCATGGTCGTCCGCTTCAACTTCCCCTATGTGGAGCGGGGCGCCGGTTCCCCGGATTCTGCGCCGGTGCTGGAGAACACCTTCAGGCGGGTGCACGATCACGTGACCGATGAGTTGGCGGCGCCGGGCGCTCCCATCTTCATCGGCGGCAAATCCCTGGGAGGCCGGATAGCCGCGGAGCTCATCTCTCGGGGAGAAGAGGGGGAAGGGCTTGTAGTCGCCGGGCTGGTGGAGCTCGGCTATCCGCTGCACCGGCCGGGTCACAAGGAGAGTCTGTTCACCGAGCCTCTGAGGAAGATCGGGGTGCCGAGTCTGTTCTGTATCGGGGGACACGACCCCTTCTGCGACCCGGACCTGCTGCGCCCGCTGCTGGAGCGGTTGCTCCACCCAGGGAGGCTATACGTGGTCGCCGGCGGGGACCACTCATTGCATAGGGCGGGTGGCGGGAAGGGCGAGTTCGGGGGCGTCCTCGACGAAGTGGCACGCTTCATTATGGAGGTGGCGCAGCCACCCGATCTCTAGGGGGCCGGCGGGGCCTGCTCGGCAGCGATCTCCGGCTCTTTCTCGGTGCCGATGCGGGCCAACGTGGTGCCGGCGAACACCACCGCGAACCCCAGGAGGGTCCTGCCCGTGAGGGTGTCGTAGCCCACGATGATCGAGAAGATCAGGGCGAAGACCGCCTCCAGGCTCATGATCAGCCCGGCTAGCGTGGGCGGGGTATAGCGCTGGCCGACGACCATCAGCACGTAGGCCACCAGACTGCCCATGATCCCCGTCCAGAGCACCGCCCCGGTGGCCGCCCACCCCGGAAAGAGTGCAGGCCCCTCGAAGATGAACGAGCCGGCCAGGGAGAGCACGGCGCAGGTCGTCAACTGCAACTGCACGAAAGCGAGCGCGCCCAGTCTGGTCGAGCCGTAGGCGACGCCCAGGATGTGGAAGGCCCAGAAGATGGTCGCGAGCAGAGTGAAGACCTCACCCCATCCGAACGCCAGATCGCCGTAGAGGGAGAGGATCGCGAATCCGGCGACCACGACCACAACGCCTACGCCCACCATGGGCGAGGGCCACCGCCCGGTGACAAGCCCAAGGATGATCGGGACCATGATCACGTAGAGCCCGGTGAGGAAGCCCGAGACACCCGGTGACGTGGAGCTCAGGCCGACGGTCTGCAGCACGAATCCGCCGAAGAGAAGGACGCCCACGCCCAGACCGATGAGCCACCCCTGCCGGTCGAGCCGCTTCATCTGCCCCCACGAGAAGGGGAGCAGGAAGACGGCGCCCACCAAGAAGCGGAGTCCCACGTAGTAGACGGGAGGCATGTGGCCGATCGCCATCTTGACCAGGATGAAATTGAACCCCCAGATGAGGGCGGCTGCGAGCAACCCGAACTCGGCCAGAACCCGCACTCGGGCCGGATCATGCGGCCGGAACCGCTCCAACAGTTGCATCGGTCGCACGTGCTATTCCTCGCGGGCGGACTGGACGGAAGACGGTCCACAAAGTAGCATAGCCGACTCCTTTGGGGGAAAGAGTCGGCTATACGCGGGAAAAGCTGCTCAGCTCTGCAGCGATCTGGGAGGGGGGGTTCCCGGTGACCGCCTTGATTCAGTGCTCAGCCAAAAAGCAGGATACCCGTTGGTTGGTTATAAATCCAATATATTGTTTCTATCTGTGCTATAAGTTCGGCTTATCATTACCATGGAACTGTTCCAGCTCAAATACTTCGTCAATATAGCCGACACGCTCAGCTTCACGCCGGTCCTCGGAGTCGCTGCACGTGTCGCAACCCGCGCTCACCTACCAGATGCAGCGGCTCGAAAGAGAATTGGGGACCCGCCTGTTCGACCGCGAGCACCGGAAGATCAAGCTCACCCCCAGCGGTGAGATCTTCCTGCCCTTGGCTCAAGCAGTCCTCTTCCGGGCCGACGAGGCGGTGCGGGTGCTCAATGAGCACATGGGAGTGGAGACCGGCGAGGTGCGGGTGGGCTGCAACCCTTCCGTTGCTACCTACGTAGCGCCCAAGCTGCTGGCCTCGTTTCGCGCCACTTTCCCGCGGGTCACCATCGAACTGGTGGAAGGTGGCGACGCGGACCTCGCCCGGATGGTCCTGGAGGGCAGTATCGACTTTGCCGTGGTCACCGCCTCGGGCTCGCCCACCACCCTCGACACCGTCCTGCTGACCACCGAGGAGCTGCTCGTAGTGGTCCCCCCCGGCCACAGGCTTGCCGGACGGCGCTCGGTCGCCCTGCCCGAACTCTCTCACGAGCCCTTCCTCTTCCCCTCGGAATCGTTCAACGTGACCGTCCAGGTGATGGAAGCCTGTCGTAGCGCCGGATTCGAGCCGCAGGTGCCGTACCGGACCGGCTCGGTGGAATCGGTGAAGAACTTCGTCAGACAGGGCTTGGGCATATCGCTCCTCCCGGCGATGACCGTGGGCGAGGTAAGCGGCGGAGGCCTGTCCGTGCTCAAGGTCGAGGGTGGCATGAGCAGGGACCTGAACCTCATCCAGGCAAAGGACCGCTCCCCCACGGGGGCGGCGCGCGCACTCATCATCCACGTGAAGATGTACCTATCGGGAGACGCGGGCTAGGAGGCTGCGCGCGCCGCGGCTACCGGCGCCGCGGTTAAGGGCAGCAAGAGAAAGGGGCGCAACCGCCAGGCGGTGGCGCCCCAATGGGTCTCGCTAGCTCCCGGTCAAGACTGGCCCGGAAGATCGTCCGTTACTCCAGCTTGCCGCCCTTGCCCAGCCAGGGCATCATGGCGCGGAGTTGCCGACCGACAATCTCGATCTCGTGCTCGGACTCTTCGCGCTTGATGGCATTGTAGACTGGGCGTCCCGCCATGTTCTCCAGGATCCACTCCCGGGCGAACTCGCCGGTCTGGATCTCTTCGAGGATAAGCTCCATCTCCTCGCGCACGTCTTCGCTGATGACGCGCTTGCCCCGGGTCATGTCGCCATACTCGGCGGTGTCGGAGATCGAGTAACGCATGCCGCTGATGCCGTGCTCGTAGATGAGATCCACGATGAGCTTGAGCTCGTGCAGGCACTCGAAGTAGGCGATCTCGGGCTGATAGCCCGCGTCGACCAAGGTCTCGAAGCCGGCTCGGACGAGCTCGCTGACGCCGCCACAAAGGACGGCCTGCTCGCCGAACAGATCGGTCTCGGTCTCTTCCTTGAAGGTGGTCTCGATGACACCCGCGCGGAGAGAGCCGATGCCCTTGGCGTAGGCCAGAGCTTTGTCGCGCGCTTTGCCCGTCGCGTCCTGGTACACGGCTATCAGTGCCGGCACTCCCCCACCCTCGGTGTACACCCGGCGCACCAAATGGCCGGGACCCTTGGGAGCGATCATGGTGACGTCGACGTTGGGCGGCGGCACGATCTGGTTGAAGTGGATATTGAACCCGTGGGCAAACATCAACATATCGCCGTCTTTGAGGTTATCGCGGACCGCAGACTCGTAGACCAGCTTCTGGGTCTGGTCGGGCACCACCATCATGATGACGTCGGCGAGAGCGGCGGCGGCGTTGGCGGTCAGCACGTCGAAGCCGGCGGCGGCGGCGCGGTCCCAGGCCGCGCTGCCCGGCGCTTCGGCCACGACTACCTTGACCCCACTATCTCTCAGATTCTGCGAGTGGGCATGTCCTTGGCTTCCGAAGCCGATGACGGCCACGGTCTTCCCGTCAAGAAGATGCAGATCGGCATCCTTTTCGTACAGCATCTTTGTCAGCTACCTCCTAATTCGTACGTCGCAGGGAGGGTAACACACGTCCGCCGCGCCGCGGCGCTACTCCGGCCGACGCGCGCCCGTTATACGCGCCCGGTCTGGGCGTCCGTCACGTCGACTTCCGGCCCCGGCTCATGGCCAGGCGCCCGGTGCGCATCAACTCGACGATCCCGAACGGCACCAGTAGGTCGATGAAGGCCCCGACCTTGTCGCGAGCCCCAGTCATCTCGATCAGCAGGACTTCGCTCGTGACGTCGACGATGGTCGCCCCGAAGATCTCCACCATTTGCATGATCTCGGCCCGGCTCTGCCCGTCGGCCTTGACCTTGATGAGCAGCAACTCCCGCTCCACGCTCCCCGAGGGGTCGAGGTCGGTGATCTTGAGGACGTTGATGAGCTTGTGGAGTTGCTTGGTCACCTGCTCCACCGGCTGGTCCTGTTCGTCGACGGTGATGGTCATCCGGGAGAGCTGAGGATTCTCCGTCTCCCCCACCACCAGGCTGTCGATGTTGAACCCGCGCCTGGCGAACAGTCCCGCCACCCGGGTAAGGACGCCCGGCTTGTTCTCCACCAGCACCGAAAGCGTGTGCTTCATCAGTCACGCTCCATCATGTCGTGGACGGTACCGCCGGCCGGGATCATGGGATAGACGTTCGCCTCCCGCTTGACCCGGATGTCGATGATGGCGGGACCGTCGCTGGCGAAGGCGACCCGCAACACCTCTTCCAGATCCTCCGGTCTGGTGACCCGGTGGCCCTCCGCTCCATAGGCGTCGGCCAACTTGACGAAATCGGGCTGGCACTCGACGCAGGTATGGCTGTAGCGCCCGTTCCAGAACAGCTCCTGCCACTGCCGGACCATCCCCAGGTACTGGTTGTTGATGATGCAGACCTTCACCGGCAGCCCGTACTGCACAGCGGTGGCCAGTTCCTGCAGCGTCATCTGGAAAGAGCCGTCGCCGGCGATATCGATGACCAGCTGGCCCGGGCAGGCGACCTGCGCTCCGATGGCGGCCGGAAAGCCGAAACCCATCGTCCCCAGACCGCCCGAGCTGATGAACCGCCGGGGCTTGCGGGACAGGTAGTGCTGCGCCGCCCACATCTGGTGCTGTCCCACCTCGGTGCAGATCACCGCGTCGCCCCGGGTGACCTCCCATATCTTGTTGATGGCCCACTCGGGCATGATCTCGCCGTCGTCCGACTCTCTGATGACGAGCGGATGATCGCGCTTCCAGGCCTCCACCTGCTCCATCCAGGGCAGGTGCCGGTCGGGAGACAGCTGGAGCTTGGTGAGTTCCACGAGCAACGCCGCGAGCACCCGCTTGGCGTCGCCCACGATGGGCACGTCGATGGCCACGTTCTTGGATATCTCCGCGGGGTCCACGTCCACGTGGACGAAGGTGGCGTGCGGGGCGAAAGCCTCCAGTTTGCCGGTGACGCGATCGTCGAAGCGGACCCCCACCGCGAAGACCAGGTCGGCCTGGCTGAGAGCGTAGTTGGCGTAGGGCGTGCCATGCATGCCCACCATGCCCATCGAAAGGTCGTGGTCCTCGGGAAAGCAGCCCTTGCCGGTGAGCGTCGTGGCCACCGGGATGTGCCCGTACAGGGCCAGTTCCCTCAGTTCGTCCGAGGCGCCGGAGATGACCACCCCGCCGCCGGCGTAGATGACCGGGCGCTCGGCCGCGGCGATCACGCGCGCAGCTTCCCGGATCTGCTTGGGATGGCCCTTGAGGGTCGGACGGTAGCCGGGAAGGTTCACCTGCGGCACAGCGGCGAGATCGAACTCCATGTCCTCTTTCGTGACGTCCACCGGGATGTCGATGACCACCGGCCCCGGACGCCCGGTGCTCGCGATGTAGAAGGCCTCCCGGATGATGCGCGGGAGATCGGCCGAGTTCTTCACCAGGTAGCTGTGCTTGACGATCGGCAGGGTTATGCCGGTGACGTCGGCCTCCTGGAACGAGTCGAGCCCGATAAGATGGCGGCTCACCTGGCCGGTTATGGCCACCATCGGCACGCTGTCCATGTAGGCATTGGCGATGGGAGTGACGAGATTGGTGGCGCCGGGACCAGAGGTGGCCAGACACACGCCCGACCTTGCCCGACGCCCGGGCGTAGCCGTCGGCTGCGTGCCCTGCTCCCTGCTCGTGCCGGGCCAGGATGTGATTGATATCGAAGTCGTAGAGGGCGTCGTATAGGGGAAGGAGGACTCCCCCGGGAAAACCGAATATGGTGTCGACCCCTTCGCGCTTGAGCGCTTCCAGGATCACTCTCGCTGCTTTCATTGATCCAGCTCCGTCGCTATGTCGTGCGCTTGCCCTGACCGCCGGGCGTGGCGGCCGAATGATGGCCGCGACGTCCGGGCGAAAGCCGGAGCCCTGTGTAGCGCTAGGAAAGCGGTTCCCCGCCGCCCAGTATCGCGCCGGTCTCGGCCCCGGAGACAAACGCTACATAGCGGCGCAGCACGCCCGAATACTCTCGAGCCGGGCGCTGCCACGCCATTCTCCTTTGTTCCATCTCTGCGTCGCCGACTTCGAGAGTCAGAGTGCGCGCGGGGATGTCGATGCTGACCACATCCCCGTCCTCGACGAGAGCTATGGGGCCTCCGTCCAGCGCCTCGGGCGCCACGTGGCCGATGCTCGCTCCCCGGCTGGCCCCGCTGAAGCGGCCGTCCGTGATGAGCGCCACGCTCTGGTCCAGACCCGCGCCTGCCAGAGCCGACGTGGGCGTGAGCATCTCCGGCATTCCCGGACCGCCCTTAGGTCCCACGTACCGGATGACTACGACCGAACCCGGGACTATCCTGCCTCCCTCGATGGCTTCCATGAGCGAGGGCTCGTCGTCGAACACCATCGCCGGCCCCCTGTGGACGAGCATCTCGGGCAGCACCGCGGACTCTTTCACCACGGCGCCGCGCGGCGCGAGGTTGCCGAACAGCATGGCGAGACCACCGGTAGTGCGATAGGGGCTGGCGAGCGGCCGGATGACCTCGTCGTCGCGCACCGGGGCCGCTTTGTACTGGGTCTTCATGTCGACGCCGGCGATCGTGGGCACGGAACCGTCCACCAGCCCGGCCTCCCCCAGCCGGTTCATGACGGCCATCACCCCTCCCGCCCGGTGGAGGTCTTCCATATGCTGGGTGCCGGATGGCGCGATCTTGACCAGGTTGGGCGTGCGGTCGGCTATCTCGTTGAACGTCTCCAACTCGAGCTTCACCCCAGCCTCGTTCGCGATGGCCATGAGGTGCAGCACCGTGTTGGTGGAACAGCCGAGGGCCGCGTCCACGGCCAGCGCATTGCGGATGCTGGCCTCGCTCAGGAATCGCCGGGCCGTCCATCCCTTCCGCACCACCTCCACCGCCACCGCGCCGGTGTTGCGGGCCAGGATCAGCCGGGACGAGAACGGCGCCGGGATGGTGGCGTCGCCGGGGAGCGTCAGGCCCAGCGTCTCCATGACGCAGCCCATCGAATTGGCCGTGAAGAGGCCCGCGCACGAACCGCACGTCGGGCAGACCGCATCCTCCAGGTCGCATAGTTCATCGGCGGTCATGTCGCCCTTGTAGTACTTGCCGACGCCCTCGAAGATCTGAGAGAGGCTCACTTTGCGCCCCTGGTAGTCCCCCGCCAGCATGGGACCGCCGGAGACCAGCACCACCGGGATGTCGAGCCGCGCGGCAGCCATGACCATGCCGGGGACGACCTTGTCGCAGTTGGGGATGAGCACCAGTCCGTCGAGGCCGTGCGCCTTGGCCATGATCTCCACGGAGTCCGCGATGACCTCGCGCGACACCAGGGAGTAGTGCATGCCCTCATGGTTCATGGCCAGTCCGTCGCAGACGCCGATGACGTCGAACTCCAGCGGGATGCCGCCGCCCTGATACACCCCATACTTGACCTGCTGGGCGATGGTGTTCAGATGCATATGCCCAGGGATGAGCTCGTTGTACGAATTCGCTACGCCGATGATCGGCCGCTCGGCGTCGTCCCGGCCTACGCCGAGCGCGCGGAGGAGAGAACGGTGCGGGGCGCGAGCCGGACCGGAGTACACCCGATGACTGATACCTTCCAAGACCACTCCCAAGCTGAGGTGAAATAGACAAGAGGACCGAACGTCCCCGTAGTTTACGGCACGCCCGTGGTACGCTCAAGGTCAGCAGAAGGACTGACAGCCGCGGGCCGCTCGGGCCGTGGCGAAACCGGTTGGAGGACTCATGACGACGAACGCCGAACTCGCCGCCTTCAGAGCAGGGGTCGTCCCGCGCGGCGTGCCCGCCACCGCGCCTGTCTACGTGGCCGGCGCACGAAACGCGACCATCACGGATGTCGAAGGCCGGGAGTACATCGACTTCGCTGCCGGCATCGGGGTCATGAACGTAGGCCACAGCCATCCCAAGGTGATCGCGGCGATCAAGGAGCAGGCGGACCTCTACTCCCACATGTGCTTCGGGCTTTTCGGCTACGAGAGCTACCTCAATCTCGCCGAACGGCTCAACACTCTGGCCCCAGGCGACTCGCCCAAGCGCACCTTCTTCATGAATTCCGGCGCGGAGGCGGTGGAGAACGCCGTCAAGATCGCCCGCTACGCCACGGGTCGTAAGGCCATTATCGCCTTTGACGACGCATTCCACGGCCGCACCTACATGACGCTCAGCCTCACCTCGCAGGTGAGCCCCTACAAGGTGGGCTTCGGACCGTACGCATCGGAGGTCTACCGCATCCCCTACGCTTACTGCTACCGCTGTCCCCTGGCCCTCACCCATCCTGACTGCGGATGCGAGTGCGCGAAGTTTCTCGAGCAGGCCTTCGCCAAGCAGGTCAACGCCGAAGAGGTTGCGGCCGTCATCGCCGAGCCCGTGCAGGGCGAGGGAGGCTTCATAGTCCCTCCGCCGGAATACATGGGCATCATCAAGGATATCTGCGACAAGCATGGCATCCTCCTGATCGCCGACGAGATCCAGACCGGCATGGGCCGGACCGGCACCTGGTTCGCAATGGAACATTGGGGAGTCGAGCCCGACATCATGACCACCGCCAAGGCCTTAGGGGCCGGCTTCCCTATATCGGGGATAACCGGCCGGCAGGAGATCATGGACACTGTCCACCCGAGCGGCGTGGGAACGACGTTCGGCGGCAACCCCACCGGGTGCAGCGCGGGCCTGGCGGTCTTCGACATCATCGAGAGCGAGGGGCTCCTCGACCGGGCGACCGCTGTGGGCAACCGGATCCGCGCCCGCTTCACCGAACTCCAGAAGCAGTTCCCGGTGATCGGGGACGTCCGGGGCATCGGGGCGATGGCGGCTATGGAGATGGTGGAAGATCCGGAGACGAAGAAGCCGGCCGGCGACTTTGCCAAGGTCTTCCGCACCAAGCTCTTCGAGAACGGCGTTGTCAACGTCGGCGCGGGCACCTACCACAACGTGATCCGCATCCTCGTCCCGCTGACTATCGAAGACTCCACCCTGGCTCGAGGGTTGGACATCCTCGAGAGCACGCTCGAGCAAGTGAGCAAAACGATCAACTGGGACAACGCCGGCTAACTGCGCCGGTCCGCCGGCGACGAGCCGACCAGAGAAGTCGCCGGGGGAGGTTGAGCATGACCGATACGAGAAGAGTGCTGGTGGTCGACTTGACGGCCGGCGATTCCCACGTTGAAGAACTGGAAGCCGACGGAACCCTGGGCCTGGGGGGCAAGGTCCTCGGTATCCGCCTGCTTGAGAAGTACCTCGACCCCGCGGTCGATCCCCTCTCCGACGACAACGTCATCGCCATCACGCCGAGCCTGCTCTCCGCATACGGCATGTACGGGTCCAACCGGTTCGGAGCCTTCAGCAAGAGTCCGCTCACCGGAATATGGCTGGAATGCTATTGCGGCGGCACCTTCGCCCGGACGCTCCGGGAGACGGGCTGGGACGCCCTCCTCGTTCGTGGTGCGTCCGCCACGCCGGTGCACCTCCACATAACGGCGGACGGGGCCGAGATCCTGCCGGCCTCAGACCTCTGGGGCAAAGACACCCGGACGACCGAGGACGAAGTGCTCGCCACGCTGGACAAGAGGTCCTCGGCACTGTGCATCGGAGTGGGAGGCGAAAACCTCGTCAAGGTCGCGTCGGTGATGCACGAGCACGCCCACACTCTGGGGCGTGGCGGTCTGGGCGCGGTCTTCGGCAGCAAGAGACTCAAGGTCCTCAGCGTTACGTCTGCGGGCCCCTTGAAGCTGACGCCTCAGGAGCAGTTCGCCGAGAAGCGCCGCGAGGTCGCCAAGCAGGCGACGGAGGCGCCTTCCACCCGCAACTATCACTTGTACGGCACCCCGGTGATGGTCGCCCTGGTCAACGAGGCGGGCGCCTTCCCGACCGACTTCTTCGCCAAGGGCGCGGCTCCTCATCGGAGCACCCTCGAGGTGGAGCGCTGGAACGAGTGGTGCACGGTCGAGAGCGACAGTTGCCCGCCCTGCCAGTTGCGCTGCCGCAAGCGCTTGACGCTCACCACGGGGCCGGAGGCCGGCAGGGAGATACACGCTGCCGAGTACGAGACGATCTACGCCTTCGGGGGCTCCTGCATGGTCGAGCAGGCGGTGGATGTCGCACGGCTCAACGAGCGCTGCAACCTGCTCGGCGTTGACACCATGAGCACCGCCAACCTCGTTGCCGTCGCCATCAAGGCCAGGGAGAGAGGCCATCTCGAGGAGGGGCCGACGGCCGGTGACGTCGAGGCGATTGGCCGCCTCCTCGACCACATAGCCGCACGGTCTGGTTCCCTGGGCAATACCCTGGCAGAGGGAATGGATCGGGCCCTGGCCGTGCTCGACCTGAAGGAGCTTTCGGTCACCAGCAAGGGGTTGGACCCGGCCGGCTACGAGCCGCGCAGACTCAAGGGGATGGCCCTCAGCTACGCGCTCAGCCCGCGTGGGGCCTGTCATCTCCGGGCTACGTTCTACAAGCCCGAGCTGGGAGGCCTTCTGGAGGGCATGGACGACGAGACCTATGTACGAACCTACATCGATTGGGAAGACCGGATGCTTCTGCTCGACGGCCTCACCATGTGCAGGTTCTATCGCGATCTACTCAGTTGGGACTTCTTCACGTCCGCGGCCACGCAGTTGAACGGGGAGGCCGTCGGCAAGTCCGCACTGGAGGAGTTATCCACCGACACGCTCACCCGCATCCGTCGCCTCAATCTGGCTTTTGGGCTCACCCCGGCCGCCGACACGGTCGCCGAACGGTTCTTCACCGAGCCGACCGACAAAGCCCAGGCTCTGGATAGGGCCGAACTCGGACGGCGAGTGAGGATCTACTGGGTCAAACGAGGCTGGGGCGAAGACGGCTTTCCGCCGGAGTCTGCCGACCTTTCTTCCGCTCGCCAAATGGCCTGACCACCGAGGCGACCACGACCGAGGCGACCACGGCCTAGATTCGCCGTGCCACCTCTTCGGCGATGGCCTCCCCCATGTCGCGCGTGCCTGAGGTGCCACCCAGGTCGTAGGTGACCCTGCGCCCCTCCCCAATGACCGCGCGCACCGCATCAAAGAGGGCCCGCGACGCTTCGGCCTCCCCCAGGTAAGCGAGCATAAGAACGGCCGAGAGCACCAGGGCGGTGGGGTCGGCCTTGTCGAGTCCGGCGTACTTCGGCGCCGAGCCGTGGACCGGCTCGAAGACGGCCATGTGCTCTCCGATGTTGGCGCCCGGAGCAACGCCCAACCCGCCCACCAAGCCGGCGCACAAGTCGCTGATGATGTCCCCGTACAGATTCGGGCACAGCAGTACGTCGTAGAGTTCGGGCTTCTGCACCAGTTGCATGCACATGTTGTCGACTATGCGGTCCTCGAACTCGATGTCGGGATAGCCGGCCGCCACCTCCCGGGCCACCTCCAGAAAGAGCCCGTCCGACAGCTTCATGATGTTCGCCTTGTGCACGGCCGTGACCTTGCGCCGCTTCTCGCGCCGGGCGTAGTCGAACGCGAACCGGGCGATGCGCTCGCTACCCCGCCGGGTGATGATCTTGATCGACTCGGCCGCATCGAGACCCACCATGTGCTCCACCCCGGCGTAGAGATCCTCGGTGTTCTCGCGGACGACCACCAGATCGACGTCGTCATATCGAGACCGCACGCCGGGGATGCTTACCGCAGGCCGCAGATTCGCGTAGAGATCGAGTTCCTTGCGCAGCCCCACATTGACACTGCGGAAACCGGATCCCACGGGCGTGGTGATGGGGCCCTTGATGGCGACCTTGGTGTCTCTTACAGAGTCGATGACGGCCTGAGGGAGCGGAGTGCCGTACTTGTCCATGACGTCGGCGCCCGCCTCTACGTCAATCCACTGGATGCGCACGCCGGTAGCCGCGACCGCTACCTTCGTGGCAGCCATGATCTCCGGGCCTATCCCGTCGCCGGGGATGCACGTGACCCTATACTCCGTCATCGATCCTCCTCACTTGGTTGAAGCATGCTACCCAAGGTCACCCACGGGGTGCAAGTTCAGAAGCCGAGATCTCCGGGCGCGAGCGGCGAGATCTTCTCGTCGGGACGGTACAGAAGCGCGCGGGCGTCCTCCCATATCTGCGTCATCCGTCGCTTATCGTCGGCCGTGAGGAGAACATCACTGTCGGGCTCCAGCCCGGGCAGTACTGGAAGTATCCGGAACGTCGCTGCCGGCTGTTCGTCGGAGGCCGGGGCCTCGGACCCCGTGGCCACCGAGTCCGAGACCTGCACATACAGGGGCAGATAGCTGACCCCGGTGACGTAAGTGCGAAGATCGCGCTTCTCCAGATGCAGATAGGCGATCAGCCCGCTGTCGGATCGATCGGTCTCCCGCGCAGGCAGGAAGTCGCCGAGGGAGTACGCGACGTACTTGTCGTTCGCCCGCCAACTCGCGTAGGTGAATATGTGGCCGATGGGCTGCATCACACGGGCGTGGGAACCGAGTATGGCGTCGACGCCGCCATCGAGAATCTGCTTGGAGAGCCTGACCTGTTCGACGCTGGGCTCCCCCTCGTACTCGACGCCATAGTTGAGCATCGCCACCACTGCGTCGGCACCCCAGTTCCGCGCCGTCATGGCATCCTCTTTGACCGCGGCCACGTCCAGCATGTTGACGGCAAAGTCCTTCTTGTCGGTCGCGGGAAGACGTTCGGCAACCGAGGCAGTGTAGTTGAGGAAGGCTACCTTTATCCCCCGGATGTTGGCGATAACCGGAGTGGTCCGCTCCTTCCGCGACCGGGCGGTACCCACGTGCGCCAAACCTGCCGCATCCAGCCGGTCGAGCGTCCCCACGACCCCCTCCCAGCCCAGGTCGAGGGAGTGGGAGTTCGCGGTGGCGACCAGGTCTATGCCCATCTTCTTGAGCGCGAAGGCCAACTCCCGAGGGGCGTTGGCCTTGGGTTCGGCGCCGTAGCCGGCCTGCGGCCCCGCCAGCCGGGGCTCGAGGGCGGCCACAGCGTAGTCCGCCTTAGCGAGGTACGGCGCGATGGGGTCGAAGACCGGGCCGAAAGCGTAGGATCCGTTAAGGGGTTCGCGGACCGATTCCAGGAGAGGCTCAGAGGCGACCACGTCTCCCGTCGCGGCGATGGTGATGTCGATGGGTCCGGTGGTGGTAGTCGTCGACGACGTTGGCTCCGGCGGCGGGGGCGGGGCCTCGGTCGTGGTGGTGGTCGTCTCGAAGCCCGGAATGGTGGTGGCGACGACCACGGTGGGAGGCACGGTGATGGTCACACCCGAGAAACCAAGCACGGGCTCCGTGTCTTCGCTGGGAAGAAGCATGAGCGGCGCGCAAAGAGCGACGACCGCGAGCACGGCGCCCACAGCTTTCAGCGCATTTCGCATGTTGGTCATTGTAGCCTCGATCGGCAGCCCCGGCCACGCCACCCCGGGGAAGTCGGCGGGCGGGGACGTAGTATCATCTTTCCCTGCTGGAGAAACCGATAGTGATGACACCGAGAGGACACGGTAGGTTCCATGCTTGAGTCTCTGCTCTATCCAAAGGCGGTCGCGGTGATGGGGGCATCCCGCACGCCGGGAAAAGTCGGCTACGCAGTGGTGGCCAATCTTATCCAGGGGGGATTTGAGGGGGATATCGTTCCGGTCAACCCGTCCGCAGGCGAACTGCTCGGGCATAGGATCTACGCGAGCCTGGAGGAGTACGGCAAGCAGATCGACCTGAGCGTCATCGCTGTACCCACGGCGGCGGTGAAGGGGGCAGTGATGTCCTCGCTCCGGCAGGGCGCCAAGGCCGTGGTCGTGATCACCGCGGGCTTCAAGGAAGTGAGCGAGGAGGGCGCCCGCCTAGAGCGGGAGATGGCCGATCTGTGCCACTCCTCGGGGGCCCGGCTGATGGGGCCGAACTGCCTGGGTCTCATCAACACACACCACGGGATGAACGCCTCTTTCGCCAGCCACATGCCGGCGGTCGGGGGGATATCCGTGGTGTCCCAGTCGGGCGCTCTCTGCACGGCCATCCTCGACTGGGCGGCGTCGCGCAAGATGGGACTGGCGATCCTCACCAGCATCGGTAACAAGGCTGATCTCGACGAGACCGACTTCCTCACCGCATTCGCCGACGACGAGCGGACCAAGGTGATAGTGGGCTACCTGGAGAGCATCGGGTCGGGTGACGAATTCATCCGAGCCGCGGAATCGGTGGCAGCCATAAAGCCGGTGGTGATCCTCAAAGCGGGGACCACGGCAGCCGGCTCGAAGGCCGCCTCGTCGCATACCGGGGCGCTGGCCGGCGCGGACATCGCCTACGGGGCGGCGTTCAAGAGGGCCGGCATCATCCGGGCCGATACTTTCGAGTCGCTGTTTGACTTCGCGGCCGCGCTGGCCATGCAGCCTTTGCCGAGGGGTGACCGCGTGGCCATCATCACCAACGCCGGAGGCCCGGGGATCATGACCGCCGACGCCGTGGAGACGAGCGGCATGAGAGTGGCCTCGCTGCATCCCGACATCGCCGAGGACCTCAGGGAGAAGCTCCCAGCGGCAGCGAGCGTCGGCAACCCCATCGACGTGCTCGGCGACGCCGATCCGGAGCGGTACGCCATGGCGGTCGAGGCCGCCCAGGCCGATCCGTCGGTCGATGCGGTCATAGTGATCCTCACGCCCCAGGCGATGACCCGGCCGGCCGAGACCGCGCGGGCCATAGCCGGCAAGGCCAACGGCGAGAAACCGCTCCTGGCAAGCTTCATGGGCGGATCCGACGTGTTGCCGGGCCGCGAGGAGCTTGTGGCTGCCGGCCTGCCTGACTACCCGTCCCCCGAGCGCGCAGTGGCAGCACTCAAGGCCATGCAGGACTACGCAGCTTGGCGGCTCCGTCCGCCGCGCATCGTCACCCGCTTCCCGGTCAACCGCAGGCGGGTGGAGCGCATCATCTCCAGGCAGGTACGGACAGGCCGTCTCTACATCGGCGAAGCCAAGGCCAAGGACATCCTCCGCGCTTACGACTTTGTCGTCCCCGATGGGCGACTGGTCGCAACGGTCGAAGAGGCGGTGGAAGCGGCTCCCCGCATCGGGTACCCGCTGGCCATGAAGATCGTCTCCCCCGACATCATCCACAAGTCCGACGTGGGCGGGGTGAAGCTGAACCTCAGCAGCCCGCAGGACGTGGCGGACGCCTTCGAGCTCATGATGCTGCGTATCGGCCGATCGATGCCCGACGCCTTCCTGGAGGGCGTATATCTGGAGCGCATGGTGCCGAAGGGCCGCGAGGTGATCCTGGGCATGACCCGTGACCCACAGTTCGGGCCCATGCTGATGTTCGGCCTGGGCGGCATCTTCGTGGAGGTGATGAAGGACGTGACCTTCCACCTCGCGCCGATCACCTCCGCCGAAGCCATGAACATGCTCATGGGCACCAGGTCGTACAAGCTTCTGGAAGGGGTCCGCGGCGAAGAGGGAGTGAACCTGGCGGCTATCGGCGAGGCGCTACAGCGGATCAGCCAGTTGGTCACCGACTTCCCGCAGATCGCCGAACTCGACATCAACCCCTTCATCGTGGGCAAACCGGGACAAGATTCTGTCGCGGCCGACGCCCGAATCCAGCTCACCCAGGGAGGTGTGCTGTGAGTTCCGGGATGCCCAAGTATGACGGTGACTGGCAGAGTAAGTACGACGACATGATAATGACCGCCGAACAGGCGCTGGCAAGGGTCCGCCCCGGACAGAGGGTGTTCATCGGAACCGGCGGCGCCCAGCCGCTCCACCTTGTGCGAGCGCTGGTGGCGAGGCAGAGGGAGTTGGCCGACACCGAGGTCTTGCACTCGCTGACTTTGGGCGAGGCTCCGTATGCTTTCAAGGAACTGGCCGACAGTTTCCAGGTCAACACGTTCTTCGTCTCTTCGAACGTGCGGGAGATGATCCAGCAGGGATACGGCGAGTACACACCTATCTCGCTGTTCGACATCCCTCGTCTGTTCGAGAGCGGCCGGATGCCTCTGGACGTGGCCTTGATCCAGGTGACGCCCCCGGACCATCAGGGACGCTGCAGCCTGGGCATCTCCGTCGACATTGTGAAGTCTGCCGCGGCCAACGCCGGCCTGGTCATCGCCCAGGTCAACCCGCAGATGCCGTGGACCATGGGCGACAGCTTCGTCAGCATCTGGGATCTCGACATACTCGTTCCGGTCGACGAGCCGCTCATCGAGACCACCGAGTACTCCTTCACCGACAACGTCCGGACGGGGGAGGCTGCTGCCGAGGCGGCCGACCGCACCCGAGCTATCGGCGAGTACATCGCCTCTCTTGTCGAGGATGGCTCTACGCTCGAGGTGGGCATAGGGCGTATCCCCCACGGGGTGGTCGAGTTCCTTATGAACAAGAAGGACCTGGGGATCCACACCGAGGTGGTGACCGACGCCATCATCGACCTCGTCGAAGCCGGAGTAATAACCGGGGCCCAGAAGTCCACCGACCGGGGCAAGATCGTCACGAGCTTCGCCATGGGAACGAGGAGGCTCTACGACTACGTGAACAACAACCCGTCGTTCTCGTTCAACCCGACCGAGTACACCAACGACCCCTTCGTCATCGGCCAGCAGAACAAGATGGTGGCCATCAACACGGCTCTCGAGATCGACCTGACCGGTCAAGTCTGTTCAGATTCTCTGGGCACACGATTCTACTCGGGTATCGGCGGCCAGGCCGACTTCAACCTCGGTGCCGGCCGCTCGCAGGATGGGCGCGCGATCATCGCGCTGCCGTCGACTGCTGAGAAGGGCACGAAATCGAGGATCGTAGCGACGCTGGCTCCGGGCGCCGGCGTGGTCACCACCCGGGGTTATGTCCATTACGTGGTGACCGAGTACGGGATCGCCTACCTGCACGGCAAGAGCGTCCAGGAACGGGCGATGGCCCTCATCACGATCGCCCATCCCGATTTCCGCGAAGAGCTTCTGTCAAAGGCCATCGAGTACAAGTGGGTACGACCCGAGATGGCCGACGTGGAAGGTAGGCTGTTCGTCGGGCCCAAGGAAGCGCGGACCACCATGCTTCTCGACGACGGGACGCTCATAGGCTTCCGCGCCATGCAGCCCACCGACGAGAAGGAGACAAAAGACCTCTTCTACTCGCTCTCCCAGGAGACCGTCTACTACCGCTACATGTCGCACATGAAGCGGATACCCCGGAAGCAGTTGCAGAACTTCGTGTACGTCGACCACCGCACCGAAGTCGCCATCGTGGGGACCGTGCCGGAGGCGCACGGCGAAGACATCATCGCCATCGGCCGCTACTACCTGGATCAGAAGACCAACCGGGCCGAGGTGGCGTTCGTCGTGCGCGACGACTGGCAGATGAGAGGCATCGGCGGCTTCATCATGAAGCACCTGGCCACTATCGCCAAGCGGAACGGCATCTCGGGCTTCACCGCCGAGGTCATGCGCGACAACAAGCCGATGCAGGCAGTCATCAACCACAGCGGGATGAAGGTGAGGAGCAGCCTCAACGAAGGGGTGTTCCACTTCGAAATGGACTTCTGAGTGCGCGAGGGGCCATATGGGCTCCGCTCCGGCTGCGTTTCACGACTCCTCCCCCGGAGCCCATATGGCCCCTCGCGGGCCCTCTGAGATAGGTTGGCTCGCCTCCGGCTGCGCCATCGAGGTCCGCACCCGGCCCCTGCCGCTAATAGAAGGTTTCGCACCCCATGCCCAGCGCCTCGACCGCCCTTGCCATCACTCGATCGGCGGTGGCCAGCGTGGTCACGCCGGCGGACTGCATCACGCCTAGGTGTAGCGCGTCCAGAGTGCGCAGTGGGATATCGGGGTGAGCTCCAAGCAAGGATTCCGCGATCAGAAACGACTCCACCGTATGCGGCAAGAGAACAAGGTGCCCCATGGCGATGTCGCCTTGAAACGTGGCCAAGACCTTGCCCTCAATCTCCGCGTCAATATGGCCCTGGCGTCGGCGCCGAGCGAGGAGCGACCTCATCTCGGCCTTGGGGAGAGGGCTTATGTACGCCGGACAAGCATCGCGAACATACTTCTCCACGTCGTCCGACCGCGACTCACGGACGTACCACTTTGCCAGGGCACTGGTGTCGAGGTACACGCTCGGCACCAGTCGCCCTCTCTCTCGGTCTTCTCTGACAAACTCCTCGCTCGGAATGGATTGCAGAGGCATGCTTGCCCGCAGATCGGCATGGCTGGGAGCCGGCCGGCTCGCATTGATCATCCCGCGCGCCTGAGTGAGGCGGTCGTTCCTACCCGAAGAGATCGCGGCGCCGGTGCTCCAGCACCGGCATCCTCTCCCGGACCGAGCGAAGGTAGGCCAGGTCGAGGTCCACCGCCAGAGTGTCGACGCCTTCGCGGCACTGTGCGATGACGGCGCCCCAGGGATCCGCCACCAGGCTGTGCCCGTAGCACTGCTTGCCCCGTGCCCATGTGCCCCACTGGCCGCAGGCGGCCACGTAGCAGCCGTTCTCGATGGCGCGGGCGCGGATGAGCGGCTCCCAGTGATACATCCCGGTGGGGACGGTGAACGCGGCCGGCAGCAGGAAGAGCACGGCGCCCGACTCCGCGAGGGCCCTGAACAGCTCGGGGAAGCGGAGGTCGTAGCAGATGGCCAGACCGGCGATGACGCCATCGCAGTCAAAAACGGTGATCCTATCCCCCGCGGTGATCGCCTGCGATTCGAGGTATTCACTGCCATCGGGCAGGACGATGTCAAAGAGATGGAGCTTGCTGTAGCGAGCCACTTCTTGGCCACTGCGGTCGTAGACCACGCTGGTGTTGAAGTTGCCCTCATCGCGCCGCTCGATAAGGCTGCCACAGTGGACAAAAATGCCCTTTTCCCGAGCCTGCTCCTGCGCCCACTCGGTGCTCGGGCCGGGGATCTGTTCCGCGGCGGCTGCGTTGGCCTCGTCGGTGCCCAGGTGATTGAACATCTCGGGGAGCAGAACCAAGTCGGCGCCCTGGTAGGCGAGCCTCTCGATGCCCTCTGCCGCTGCTGCCAGGTTGACCGCCTTGTCCTGCCGGGAGTTCATTTGGACGAGCCCGATCTTCATGCGGCCATCATTTTCAGAAGATGATCGAACGATATTGCATCATGTATTGCAAAATATCATCTTTGCAACGATAGCCTTCAACGAGCCCCGGGGTGCCGTGCGGCTAGTCGTTCTCGATGTACTCCAGCGCCAAGTGGCGCACCAGTTCGGCGTTCTGGCTGCAGCGGTCGGCGATGGACTCCAAGCGCTCAAGGATGGACTTGAGCTGATGGAACGTCTTGAAATCGGTGTCCCATTCGAACATGTCGCGATACAACTCGGCGAAGATGTCGTCCGCCCTGCTCTCCAACTTGTCCACCAGACCGGCCAGCCGTATCGCTTCGGGCAGGTCGCTCCCCAAAGCAAAGACCGCATCCTGGAGACCCACCACAGCATCCACGTCCGTCTTCGCCAACAGCACGAGTGACTCATTCATCTGCGGAGGAAGAGTGAAACGGCGCATGACGATCCGGTCGGCCGCACCCGCGGCAAGGTTGGCGATATTGTCCATCGAGCCCACCAAGCGGGATAGGTCTACCCTGTTCATGGGGAAGACGCCGCCAAGAGAGAGGCGGTCGAGGATCTGCTCTTTTGTGTCGTCCGCAGCGCTTTCGAGAGCATCCAGTTCGCGCGCGGACTCCTCGAGTTCCTCATACTGGTCGGAGGCGAAGCGCTCCACGACATCCTGCAGCTTCTTGACGATGACGACGACCTCGTCGCTGAACTGGGCCACGCGCTCGAGCACCTGCTCTTCGCGCTCCTTACCCATGGCGTCTATCGCGCCTTCGAGCGTGGTCTCCCCACCCATGGACCGACGAAAGATCTTAAGCCTTGACTTTGCCATGGCCGCCTCTCAAAAGACCAGATTCAGGATGTAGTAGAAAGCCGCCGCCGCTATGGCACAGAACGGCAGAGTCACCAGCCAGGCCAGCATGATAGCACGGAAGACTTTCCAGCTGACCCCCCCCAGCTTGCTCGCCAAACCCGTGCCGGTGACCGCAGAGGTGACGACGTGAGTGGTGGAAACCGGTAGTCCAAGAAGCGAGGCGAGTTGGATGATGGTGGCCCCGCCGCCTTCTGCGCTGAACCCGTTGATGGGGTGAAGCTTTGTGATCTTCTCGCCCAACGTGCGGATGAGCCGGAACGACTTGACCGACAGAAACGTGCCGATCCCCATCGCCGCGGCGCAACTGAGGATCACCCAGAGGGGGATGGACCCCCCATGGGCCTCCACATACTTCTCGACGCTCTGACCCTGCTCGGCCGCCAGGAAGATCGTGATGATGCCCATGACCTTCGTCGCGTCGTTGGAGCCGTGGCTGAACGATACCCAGCTCGACGAGAGGATCTGCATGCGCTTGTAGAAGCGGTCGGCCCGCGCCATGTCCCACCGCACCAGGGCAAAGAAAAGCCGGCTCACGCGCATGAGGATGTAACCGGTGACGATGCCGAGGAACGGCGAGATGAACAGCGCGGCGAAGACGAGAGCGAGCTTCTGCCAGTTGATACCGGATGGGCCGAGAGCGGCCAGCCCGGCACCGACGAGGCCGCCAACGAGCGCATGTGACGAGCTTACAGGGAGCGCCCACCACCAGGTGAGCACTTCCCATACGATCGCCCCGAAGAGGGCGGCCAGGACGAGGTGCGCGCTGGCGTCGCCCGCCTGGATGATACCTCCGATGGTCTTCGCGACCGCCACGCCCATGACGAGCGGGCCGAGGAAGTTGAAGATGGCCGAGAGGCCGATGGCGAAACGGGGTTTGAGAGCGCCGGTGTAGATGACGGTCGACACGGCATTGCAGCCGTCGTGAAAGCCGTTCATCATGTCGAAGATGAGGGCGACAGTCACCACCGCAATGAGTTCGGTGGTGGCGGCGCTCAGGGCCTCACGTACCCTTCTCGCGCAACGAGCCGGCAGGCCCCCAGAGGCTGCCGGCTCGACACGTGTGGTGCTCGACTATCCATCGCCGCGTAGTTTAATCGATTACATCCGTCCTCGTCAGAGTCGCGGCACCATGGTAGCCACGAAACGCCCGCTCGTTGCTTGGAAAACCTGATCGGCGGACCCCCTCCGGCCACAGCAGGATTCGGGGATCGGATCGCGGACACCGTCCCTGGTGGTAGGGGGTGCGCCGGCTAAAGCCGGCGCACCCGGAATCCTCGCAGCCGGTGTGCCTTTTAGGTGCTGGGTGTGACCAGCGTCTTGATCTTCGCCAGGGCCGTGGTCAGGGGCGCTACTTTGGTCAAGAGCACCCCTGCGGCGTCCATCAAGGTCGCCGTGTCGGGAAGCGCCGTCACCGCCGTGTCGAGATCCGCCCAGGCCTTCTCGGCGGCCGACACATCCGCGCCTTTGATCTTCTTAGCCGAGTCGATGACCGACTGCACGTCGGCCTTCAGCGAGTCGCGCGTCGCCTTGATGCCGGCCACGGTCAAGGAACCGTCCGTACCCTTTGCGGTCAGATCGGCAATCGCGGTGTCGATCTTCGCCAGACCCGCCACCACCGCCGCCTTCGCGGCCGCATCCGAGTCGGCGCCATCGCCCCCGCAGCCGACCACTGCCACCGCCGCGAGCGCCAGGACAACAACCAGGCCAAGCAGCACTATTCTTCTTCCTCTCACCGATCCTCCTTCACTCATCCCCCACACCGGGCCATCTGGTCCAGCGCTACTGGACCTTGGTGCACTGTATGACACAGACCCGGGTATATCAACTGCTTCGCGCGAAAACTGAATATGAAGTGTTCGCAAAAACCGCCGTGCGGGCAGGCGCCCCCACTGCTCAGACCAACGATGGTAACGTTCTCACATGAGAAGGGTTCTACTCTTCCTCGATCTGGCCCGCGGCAAGTCCGCCCTGCTCTCTGTAAGCGAGCCCGTCCTGGGCGCCATGCTGGCGACTGGGACAATCCCGCTCGCTGAGGGTATGCCTGCTCGGGCTTCTCGCCGCCATCGCCGGATACTTCTGCGTGTATGCGCTCAACGATCTGCTCGACCTGAGGGCCGACCGCGAAGAGATCAGAGTTTCGTCGCCAGACCCGCTGGCCTGGAAGCCAGAAGTTGCGCATATGGATGTGATGACCCTCCGACACCCGGTTGCGGCGGGAGCCTTGCCTCTCTGGGCGGCGATCACCTGGGTGACGGTAATGGGTCTGGTGGGGCTTGGCGCCGCCTATCTGCTCCGACCGTTGTGCGCGTGGCTGTTCATCGCCTGCGCCGCGCTGGAGGTCCTCTACTGCAGCCTACGGCGCCGGACCTGGCTCAAGGTCATACCCGCCGCCACGATGGTCGCTGTGGGGGGCCTCGCCGGCTGGTTCGCGGTCGGGCAGGCGTCATGGGGTGCGTTGGCGTTCTTCTTCCTGCTGTATGGCTGGGAAACGGGGCGGAACCTCACGAACGACCTGGCCGACGTGGTCCACGACCGTCTGGTCGGCATCACCACCCTCGCCAGCACTCACGGGCCGGAGGTGGCGGCGAAGGTGATCCTGGCAGACGGGATGGCGATGGTGATCATCGCCCTGGTCCAACCGGCTTCCTGGGTCGTGCGGGGTTTGCTGGCCGCCGTGGCGTTACTCACCATGACGATCCCGTCATTCGTCCTCAGCACGCATCCGGACGAACCTTCGGCGCAACGCTACTTCAACCGGCTGACGTTCTTCCCCCCACTCGCCGCCGCGTGCACGATCGTCGTGGCGATCGTGACCTACTTCACTGACTGACCGGGCGGCTGAAACAAAGAGAAGCCGGACCCCGCATCTTGCGGAGCCCGGCCCTTGGCTGTACATGGTGGCCGCGCGGCAGATGACCGCGCCGCGCTCGGGTCCGGTTCCTACCGGTTGACCGTCCCTTCCCAGGTATCGACTTTCTTCTGCTTCTTATCCGCGTCGGTGAACCAGCGCGAGGTGACGACTTTGGTCTCGGTGAAGAAACGGATGCCGTCCAGACCGAACACGTGGCTCTCGCCGAAGAACGAGTCTTTGTGACCGGCGAAGGGGAAGAAGCTGACCGGTACTGGGATACCCACGTTGATGCCGACCATGCCGGCATGGGTGCGGCGCGCGAACTCGCGGGCGTAGTAGCCGCTCTCGGTGAAGATGCAGGAGCCGTTGGCGAAGCGGCTGGCGTTCATGATGTTGATGCCCTCTTCGAAGTCCTCGACCCGCTTGATGGCGAGCACAGGGCCGAAGATCTCGTCGCGGCCGACCGTCATGTCTTCGTTGACGTTGTCGAAGATCGTCGGGCCGACGAAGAAGCCTTTCTCGTAGCCGGGCACGACCAGGCCGCGGCCGTCGAGGACGAGATCCGCGCCCTCTTCGACGCCCTTGTCGATCCAGCCCTTGACGAAGGCCTGGTGCTCGGCGCTCACGACCGGACCCAGTTCGGTCTTGGGATCGTACGAGCAGCCGACGACACGCTGCTGGGCGAACTTCTTCATGTAGCCGATGAACTCGTCGGCGACGCTGTTCTCCACCACGCAGACCGGCAGGGCCATGCAACGCATGCCGGCGCAGCCGAAGGTGGAGTTGATGATTCCGGCGGCGGCGCGCTCCAGGGAGGCGTCGGCCAGCACCAGGCCGTGGTTCTTGGCTTCGGTCTGAGCCTGGACGCGCTTGCCGTGGGCGGCTGCGACCGAGTAGACGTGCCGGCCGACATCGGTGGAGCCGACAAAGCTGACACCGCGGACCAGCGGGTGGGTCAGGAGCAGTTCGGCCTCGTTCCGGCTGCAGGTGACCACGTTGACCACGCCCTTGGGTAGCCCGGCCTCCAGCAGCAACTCGAGCAGGCGGATGGAGGAGGTCGGCACCATGCTGGCCGCCTTCAGCACGAAGGTGTTACCGGTGACGATGCACAGAGGAATCATCCAGCCCCAGGGGATCATGGCCGGGAAGTTGAAGGGGGCGATGCCGGCGAAGACGCCGAGCGGTTCCCGGTAGCTCACCGTGTCGTGACCGGTAGATACGTTCATGAGCGACTCGCCCTTGGCGATCATGGGCGCCGCCACGGCGACTTCGCAACCTTCGATGATCTTGACGATCTCGCCGCGCGCCTCGTCGAGGTTCTTGCCCACCTCTCGAGAACAGATGTAGGCGAGCTCTTCCATGTTGTCTTCCAGCAGCTGCTTCCACTTGAACATCACCTGGGTGCGCTTCTGGATGGGCAGCATGGACCACGTCTGGTAGGCCTTGTGGGCCGAGAGGATCGCATTCTCAACCTCAGCTGCAGTGCAACACGGGGCCTGCGCGAACACTTCGCCAGTGCTGGAGTCGGTCACGTCCATGTATTTTTCTGTAGTCGACTCGCACCACTCGTTGTCGACACAGTAATTGAGCGTCTTCACATCCGCCACGTCTATCACACTTCCCTTTCTCTTAGTGACACTCGGTAATTCTATCGGGTCGCGGCATTCCTAGACCCCTTGTGCCATGAAAATGTCATCTAGGGCCTCGTCTACTATGTCGAGACCGTATTGCAGCTCCTCTCTGGTGATGACCAATGGGGGGGCAACAAAGAAGACGTTGAAGCGAGAGTACGTGTAGAGATGCTTACTCCGCAGATACGCGGAGAGCCTCGCCATCTCCGGGGAGGTCCCGCCGTAAGGGGCCAGCGGCTCTTTGGTCGCCTTGTCCTTCACCAACTCCACCATGCTGAACAGTCCGATGTAACGGACGTCGCCCACGCAGGCGTGGCGCACCTTCATCGCCTCGAGGCGCTCCGCCAGATACGCCCCCTGCGTCTTGACGTTCTCGAAGATGTTCTCCTCTTCGTAAACGTTCATGCAGGCGATGCCTGCCGCGCAGCAGACCGGATGCCCTGCCCCGGTCAGTCCGGTCCAGAGCATGTGGTCCTCAAGGAAGTCGGCGATCTTCTGGTTGACGATGACGGCGCCGAGCGGCATCAGGCTGCTCGTGATCCCCTTGGCACAGGTGACCATGTCCGGTTTGATTCCGTAGTGCTGAGTCGCCAGCCAGGTGCCGGTGCGGCCAAAGCCGGCCATCACCTCGTCGTCGATGAGCAATATGTCGTACTTGTCCAGGAGCGCCCGGACCTTGGGCCAATAGTCGTCCGGCGGCACCAGCAGACCGTTGGTGCCGGTGATGCCCTCGGCGAGCATGGCGGCGATGTTCTGCGGCCCTTCCATCTGGATGACTTCCTCGATGTGGCTCACGCACTCCCGGTTGCACGTCTCGACCGTCCCGCCGAACGGGCAGCGGTAGCAGTAAGGGTCGAAGACCCTCACGATGCCTGGCACTCCGGGCTCTGCCGGCCAGCGCCGGAAATCGCCCGACGCGCTCATGGAGCCCATGGTGTCGCCGTGATAGGACCGGTAACGGGTGATGATCTTGTTGCGGCCGGTCACCAGCCGCGCGATCTTCATGGCGCTCTCGTTGGCCTCGGTGCCGGAAAGGCAGTAGAAGGACTTCGCCAGCCCGGTCACCTCCGCCAACTTCTTGCCGAGCTCGGCCTTGGGCGTGGTCACCATGGTCGGGCCCGCGTAACAGAGCTCGTCCACCTGGCGCTTGATGGCCTCGAGGACCTTGGGGTGTTGATGGCCCACGTTCACGTTCATGATCTGCGAACAGAAATCGATCCACTTGTTGCCATCGCCGTCCCAGAACCAGACGCCCTTGGCCTTGGTCATGTGGATGGGCTGGACCGAGCCTTGGACCGACCAGGGAAAGAGCGTGTAATCGCGGGCGTCTTGTATGACCTGCGCGGATGTGGGGCTTGCCATGGATCCTCCTATCTAGGATGGACCATGGTAGTCACGGGGATGACCAAGATTCAACGGACAGAGTGTCAAAAGACCGCAGGCGCGGACGGCTCCGCCTACACCTAACCCGCGCCCGGCGCCCGTTTGAGCAGTTCGAGCGCGACGATCAGTCCCATCCGCCGCCGAGGCGCGTCGAGATCGCCCAGAAGTCCGCGTAACTGCTCCAGACGGTAGTAGAGGCTCTGGCGGCGGACCCCGAGGCGCCGAGCTGTCTCGGCCACATTGAACTGCGAATCGAAGAGGGCCTCGAGCGTCGCCAGCAGCGTTCCCCGGGGACGTCCGGGCAGGCTGAGGATGGGGCCCAACTGCTCTTCGACGAAGCGGCTGCTGCGACCGGTCTCGACGAGTGCGTCAAGCAGGCCGTCCAGCCAGTGCTCGGCGTCGGGCGCAGCGTGGGGGCGCAGTATGGACTCGTGCGCCTCCTTGGTGAGCTCGGCGAAGCGCACTTCATCGCGGAACACGACGAGGGGGAACTCCATCAGCCGGGCCGCGCGCAGCATCTCGTCCGGCACCTCGTCCAACCATTGCACCAGCTCGAGAACGAGCGCCTGCGCTCCGGCGTCCACCAACGAGCGCAGATAGGCCTCGCGCGCGTCTGGGGTGGCGCGCGCCAACTCGAGGCCGGTGCTCATGAGCACTTCGCCCCCGGAGAGGAACCGCCACGCGTCCATGAGCTCCGAAACGTGCACCCACGTGACGGGCTCGTCCAGGCGCGATTGCCCGGAAATGACGTCGGCGGCGGCAAAAGCCGGCAGCGCGAGGATGTCGCGGAGGGTGGGCAGACTCACAGGCCCAACCTCGCCACCAGTTCGTCGTCTTCCATCTCCCCTGTCTCGGCGAAGCCCAACGAGGCATAGAGACCCTTCGCCCGCAAGTTGGTGGGCTGATAGCTGAGGGCGGCCGAACTGCAAAGTTGCTCGTCCCGCAGCCGAACGAGCAAACGCTCCATCGCGACCCGACCGATGCCCTGGCCTTGCCGCTCAGCGTCGACCGTCAACCCCCCGACCCACCCGCTTTGGTCGCCCGGATCGAAGGCCCACATCGCGAACCCCACCACCTGATCGGCGGCGTACACGGCCAGCGGGTGCCAGATGCCGCCATAGTGGCAAAGGGCGCAGGCGCGCCAGTTCTGAGGGCCGACGGCGCGGAGAGAGATATCGGCGGGCACTTTGGCGCCGGGAGGGATCTCGGCGGCGTGATGTTCGGCGGGCCCGCGCCGCATCAGCGTCGCCAGATCACGGCTCGCGCCCCGCCATCCTGCCGGCTAGTCCGCGCGAGGCTCGCCGGGGGACTCGAAATCGCCTGCCGAGTATCCGCCCGGCTCCTCGGCGGACGCCTTCGGCGTCTCCTCCGGCAGGCAGACCGTCTCCAGGCACAGCCGCCGCCGCACGGGGAAGAGATCGATGGGCCACTTGCGCGCGATAGTTCCCCAGAGCCCTTTCTGGGCGAACACCACTATTCCCGCGGCAAGTGCCCCGATCAGTATCAGATACCAGCTCCCGTAGTCAGACAGCAGTTGTTGCAGCGCAAAAAAGACCGCGGCGCCCACTATAGGTCCTTCGATCGTCCCCAGCCCACCGATGATCACGGCGAAGATCATCAAGGCGCTCCAGTTGAGGCTGAAGGCCGCCTCGGGCAAGATCCTCAGAAGATTGAGGTAGATCACCGCGCCGGTCATACCGGTTCCAAACGCCACAATGATGTAAACCCAGAGCTTGGACCGATGCACGTTCACTCCCAGCCCTCGGGCTCCGGTTTCGTCATCGCGGATGGCAGTGAGCGCGAGCCCACGCCGCGACCGCAGAAGCAGATACACCAGCACTATGGAGCCCACAGCCACTCCCAGAGCAAGCCAGAAGACGGTCATTTCCCGGGTCTGGCGTGCCACTTGTCCCGCGCTGTTCACGCCGACCCCCGATCCCCCGCCCAGCCAGGAGATCTGAGTCACGAGAAGCCTGTATACCTCGGCAATCACCCAGGTGCCGACGGCGAAATACCCCCCGTGCAGGCGGAAGGCAAGCCTGGCCGTAGGTACGGCAAACAGCGCCGCCACGAAGCCGGCCACAACGACGCACGCGAAGGGATTCAGCCCCACCTTCTCGGAGAAGACCCAGAGGGTGTAGGCCCCGATCCCAATGTAGGCCTGCTGCCCCACGGAGACCAGCCCCGCGTATCCCGCAAGCAGGTTCCACATCTGAGCAAGCGCGATAAGGGTGAGGAGCGTGACGGACTGCTTCATCATCGCCGACGAACCCCAGGCCGGGACGGTGGCTGCCCCGATGACGATGACCGCCGCCACCGGGAGGGCAATCCGGCTCGTCCGCGTGGAGCGCTCGACTTTCAAGGGCTCGGCCATCACTGCACCGACTTCGCGAAGAGGCCTTGCGGTCTGAACGCCAGGATCGCCAGGAAGACCAGGTGGCCGAAAAGGATCCCCCACCCCGCGTGGACATGCTCACCAAGAACCTGCGCGATTCCCAGCACGATGCCGCCGACCAACGTCCCCCAAAGGGAGCCGAGGCCCCCGATGATCACCGCTTCATAGGCGAAGATCAGGTTGGCCGGACCGGCGCCGGAGCTGAAAGTGGTGCGTATTCCGATGAACACGCCACCGATTGCCACGATGGCAAGGGCGACGGCCATGGCCATCCCGTACAGATGGCGGTTGTCGATACCCATGAGCTGCGCGGCCCGCTGGTTATCGGCGGTCGCGCGGAAGGCCCTTCCCATCCGGGTGCGGCCCAGGAAGAACTGCAGCCCGAGAAGTACCACCACCGACACGATGAGAGTGACCAGCGGGAACCAGCCGATGACCACCTGGTCGCTGATCCGGATGGACTGGTTCTCGATCCTACCCGCGTCCAGCCCTTTGCTGTTGGCCGTAAAGGCCTCGAGCAGCACGTTCTGGATGATGATGGCCACCCCGAAGGTGGCCAAGATCGCCTGCATCGGGCCCGCGTCCATGGCGAAGTTGAACAAACCGCGCTGAATCGCGTAGCCAAACACGGCCATTATGATCATCACGAGGATGAGGGTGTAGAACGGGTTGATTCCGAGCGCGGTCACGAGGACCAGCGCGATGTAGGCGGCCATGATGCTGAAGTCGCCATGGGCCAGGTTGACCAGCTTCATGACCCCGAACACGAGCGCCAGACCGGCCGCGAACAACGCGTACAGGCCGCCTAAGAGGATCCCTTGGATGATGTCGTTCGCCCAGACCATCTCAGACTCCGAAGTAGGCCGCGAAAATGGCTTCGTGACTGATCTCGCCGGGCGCGCCTTCGAGGACCAGACGCCCCTCCAGCATGCACGTGACCCGGTCGGCGAACTTCATCGCCTGCCCCACGTCTTGCTCGACCAGCAGGACCGTTGTGCCGGAGCCGACGATGGCCGGCATGGCCTCGTAGATCTTCTCGACGACCACGGGGGCCAGGCCCAGAGATACCTCGTCGAGCAACAGCAGACGCGGGTTGGCCATGAGGCCGCGGCCGATGGCCAGAGCCTGCTGCTCACCGCCGGAGAGACTGAACGCCTGCCGCTGGCGTAGCCTGGAAAGCAGGGGAAAGAGTTCGTAGACCTTGTCGATAGTCCACATCCCCGGCCGGCGTGAGTGCGCCCCCACCTGAAGGTTCTCGTTCACGGTGAGGCTTGGGAATACCCAGCGTCCCTCGGGCACGTAGGAGATTCCCAAACCCACACGCTTGTGGGGCGATAGTTGACCGATGGGTTGGCCGTCAAAACGAACCTGGTCGGCACCGGTCTGTATGAGTCCGCAGATGGTTTTAAGGAGGGTCGACTTGCCGGCCCCATTGGCCCCGATGACCGCGTGGGTCTCCTTTTCCTCGACCCGAAGGTTGACATCGAACAAGGCCTGGAACTTGCCGTAACCCGAGGAGATGTGCTCCAGCTCCAGCAGGCTCACGGCGCCATGCTTCCCATGTAGACGTCGCGCACCTCGGGGCTGTTGATGACGGTCGTCGGATCTCCTTCGGCTATCAGCTTGCCGAAATCGAGGGCCATGAGCCGGTCGACCACCGCCAGAAGGGCGTGCACGATGTGCTCGATCCAGATGATGGTGATCCCTTCGGAGCGTAACTGCTTGATGGTCTCGATGAGCGACTGCACCTCGTGCTCGGTAAGGCCGCCGGCGATCTCGTCGAGTAGCAGCACCTTGGGCTCGGTGGCCAGCGCGCGTGCGAGTTCGAGCCGCTTGCGCTCGAGCAAGCTGAGCGACTCGCCCAGCACGTTGGCCCGGGGCAAAAGGGAGGTGCGCTGCAGCGCCCGAACGCAGATCTCGTAGGAGGCCTTCTCCGACTGGCCGCGTCCGTAGGCGCCTCCGACCAGCACGTTCTCGAACACGGTCATGCCTTCAAAAGGCTTGGGGATCTGATAGGTCCGCCCCAGCCCGAGGTGACAACGCTGGTCCGGAGAAGTGCCGGAGATGTCGCGGCCGGCGAAGATCACAGTGCCCTGGTCGGGATGCACGATGCCGGTCAGCAGGTTGATCATGGTGGTCTTGCCGGCACCGTTGGGGCCGACGACCCCGAGCGCCTCCCCCTCGAAGAGGGAGACGCTCAGGTCGTCGACCACTCTCACACCGCCATATGACTTCGTGAGGCGCTTGGCCTCGAGTATGACCGTCACCGGTCTACTGTTTGCGTCGAACTATTCGCAGGGCTCCGACTACTAAGCTGCCGGAGGGATCGTGGTCCTGTCAACGACGTCGGCGGTCTTATTGATGGCCGGATTGTGCGAATTATCCACCACATACCGTTCCCAGGCGCCGACTTTGCCGATCCACTGCCCGCCCACGAGTGGGGTGAGAGAGCAGTTGGCGAACGGGGCGTCGAACTTGATGGGACCCAATATGCTCTGGAGGTTGGTCGCCTTGATCGCATCCACGTACGATTTCGGATCGTCGAGGTTGGCGGTGCGGCTGAGAACGTCGACCACCAAGTCGAAACCGCCGCCGCCCGTCAGGCCCAGAGCCGGGGTGTAGGGTTTCGGGGAATTGGCCTTGTCCCAAGCGTCGACTATACCCTGGCAGGTGAGCTTCGTGACCGGAGACGTGAACGGCCAGGTCTTCTCCCACCACACCTCGAGGCACAGACCATTGGCGATGTCGCCCACCGCGTCCATGTCCGGGCGAGTCAGGATGGCTCGGGCGATGGCGGTCGCCTTGGGGCTGAAGCCCTGCTGAACACACTGCTTCCAGAAGTTGGCGAAGTCCGGCGGGTTCCAGGTACCCACCAGGCATTCGCAGCCCTCGGCTTTGAACTTGTTGATGATGCTCGAGAAATCCTGGGTGCCCTGGGTAAAGAGGCCCGGGTTGACGACGGTGTAGCCGGCCGCTTCCAGCGCGGGCGGCATGCCGGTCTTCGTGTCGGCCGTGGCGGTGCCGTCGGGGTCGTTCGGCCACACGCAGGCGACCTTCTTGTTCGTCTGAATGAGGTCCAACAGCCCAACGTAGACGGGGTTCAGGTCGCCCCCGACGGAGAAGAACGCGTTGTAGGCCCAGTTGAAGCCCACCTTCGGGTCCGTCCCGCCCATCCCGAAGAACCACGGCTCCATGGGGCACCCGTAGGTTACGCAGGGTGTCCCGTTCGCCTCGCACTGCTGGCCCACCGGGATGTTGACCACCGGAGTCATGCCGCCAAAGACGAGGTCCGGCTTGTCACTGGTGATGAGATCGATCGTCACCTGGCCCGCGCGGTCGGTGTCGGACTGGCTGTCCTTGACGATCCAGGTGACAGGGTGCTTCTTGCCGTCGGCGCAGACGAGGCCGTCGCCGATGGTCGTCTTGTACATGTCCAGAAGGAAGTTGTCCGGCTCGCTCAGACCGGCAAACACGCCCGTGGTCATTGTGACCCAGCCGACCTTGAGCTCGCGGCCCATCTCGGCGCTCGCGACCGTCGTCGTGGACCCGGCCGCGGCGGTAGTGGTGGTTGCCCCGGCCGCCGTGGTTGTCGCGCCGGCCGCGGTCGTGGTCGTCTCTTCGGTACCGCCGCAGGCTGCCACTAGGCCGCCCAGACCCGCGCCAACGCCGACTGTCGCGCCGGCGATGCCGGCTATTCTCAGGAACTCGCGTCGAGAAACTACCCTATCTGCCATCGTTCCCCCTTTGCTGATGTTAGGGCCGCAAAGCGGCACCCTTGTCCGTAATCCACCACCCTTACAGTATCACTCCAGCGCCCCGTCCTGAAACCCTACCTACCGACCGGTAGCCGGCGCGACTCAGACTACTTCTGAGAATCGGCCTGAGCCGCTCGGAACGCCTGGATGAAGCGCATGGCGTAGTTATCCCGCCCGAGGACAAGGTCGGCCGACAGAATGGCCTGCCGGACCAGCGCGACATCGACGGTGGGACAGGTCAGACCGGCCTCGATGGCGATTGCCAAGTAGGCGCTGGTGAGCACAGGCCGGTTCGGGAGACCGTGGGAGATGTTGCTGCACCCCTGCGTCTGGTTGACTTCCAGTTCGTCGCGCACCCGGCGGGTGGCCTCCAGGGTAGCCAGCCCCGCCTTGACGTTGGCGCCCAAAGAAAGGGTCAGGCAGTCGATGATCACGTCTTCGCGCGGGATACCGAGCGCTTCCGCCCTCTCCACTATGCGGTAGGCTATCTCGACCCTGGCCGACGCTTCGGCGGGTATCCCCTTCTCGTCCAGGGTCAGGCCGATGACCGGCAGACCGAACTCCTTGACCAGAGGCAGGATCTCCTGAAGTGACGCCTCTTCGCCGGTCACAGAGTTCACGATAGGCCTGCCCGGGCAGACGGCGAGCGCAGCCGCCAGTGCCTTTACCTTGCGGCTGTCGATGCAGAGCGGGACGTCTACGACGCCGGCCACGGCTTCAACCGCGCGAGGCAGCATATCGATCTCGTCGACCCCGGTCGCCCCCACATTGACATCCAGGATGTCCGCGCCGGCCGCGACCTGCGCCAGCGCCTCTTCGCGGACGACGCTCAGGTCGCCGGCCCGAAGGGCTTCGGCCAGCCGCTTCTTGCCCGTGGGATTGATGCGTTCTCCGATAAGGACGGTCGGACGCCCGCCGCCGATGATGACTTCCCGGCTCGCGCTGAGTACTCGAGTCTCCACTTTTATGATTCCCTTTCTCCGAAGAGGTGGTTGAAACCTATCTTCTCCCGGGGAGGAACGACGACAATCTCGCTGTCCCTCTCCCCTTTGAACAGCCGTTCAAGCAGTTGCACCGAGCCGCGAACCACTCCATGTTGCAAGTTGAGCCTGTCGGCGACGGCCTGGCTCTGGTCCAGGCATTCCTCGACCTCGTACGCCCGCGTGTCGATGAGATTGACCTGCTCGTAGCCGGCATACATGGTCGCCCGCAACGCATCGGCTCGCTCGCGCCCATAGCGCTCGTCCCACTCGTCGAACGACTTGATCATGGAACTCTCGTGGCTGAACCAGCCCCGGGTGAGGTAGTAGCAGCGCGGGTTCCTCTTGATCTCCTCCCGGACACAGCCATCGTTGAGAAGAAGCGAGACGCAGTCGTCCACTCGCGGGAAAGACAGGGTCAGGTGCTCGGCGCTGAGATCTTTGAGAGCGTTGCCGCAGAACCCGAGGGCGAGGATGACCTCGTCCACCGGCCCTACCGTTACCTCCTCGCGACGCTCGGCGGCCGGACCCATCCCCGGCCGCACCGAGGGAACGGCGACCGGCCGACCGGCGATCGCGCCGTCATCGAGCAGGCGGATCAACTCGCTCAGCGAGGCCTGAAGTCTCTCAGGACGGTCGTGGAGACCGCTCTCCACCCAGATCAGGGCCGGCCTTTGCTCAGGCAGCAGCGAATCCAGTGCCAGCCGGACTTCGTCTTCGATCATCTCGCAGGCCAGGATGACTCTGCCCGGCATCCAACTACTCCTATCCGGCGCGACGGGGAGAGATCGGGCGGGGCCGCGCGAGCAGCCCCGCCGCCGATCTCGATCGCAGCCGCTTTGACAACCGCGTCTAGTAGACGCCGTACTCCTTGGCCGTGTTGACCATGGTCAGCAGGTTCTCGTCTTTGCCCTCGTCCGCCACCGCGCCAACGTCGAGGATGAAGCCGCCGTCTTTGCCCGCAACATCAATGAGCTTGCGGGTGTGCTCCGCAACCTCTGCGGAGGTCCCCGCGTGCATGAGCGATAGGGGGACGTTGCCCTGGATGCACGACACCGTTCCGACCGTCTCCTTGGCCCGAGCCATGTCGGTCTGGTCGAAGAGCCAGATGCTCGACGCCTTCGGCGTCTCCATGATCGCTTCGAGCCTGCTGTTGTAGCGGCCCTCCGCGAACAGCAGCGGGATCATGCCTTCTTCGACCAAGCCGGCGATGAGCTTCTTGAGCGTGGGCCAGTAGAAGGTGTGGAACTGCTCGTCGCTCATGAAGCCGTCGGCGCCCTTGTGCAACGGGATGAAGCAGATGGGTACGGCCGGCGGGTTGACCTTCTTGAGCGGCCAGTCGAGCGCCACTTGGACCAAGCGGTCGCAAGCGGTCAGGACTTTGTCGGGGC
The DNA here is from genome assembly GCA_963843455.1 of uncultured Actinomycetota bacterium. Lineage (GTDB taxonomy): Bacteria > Actinomycetota > Thermoleophilia > RBG-16-64-13 > RBG-16-64-13 > CAIQPS01. The sequence goes on along the minus strand of CAWJKE010000007.1, from coordinate 37,458 downwards.
AGCGGAACATGTCCATGATGACGCCCTTGGTGCCCCGGAGCGTATCGCCGAGGATGTCGAAGGGGGCCTTAGTGGCGCAGCCGGCGAACGGCGGGAATCCCAGGCCCATGACTTCGCCCATGGCCGGGAACACGATCTTGGCCCAGCCGTTCACGATCCGCGCAGCCTCGGTCAACTTCTCCAAGCTGGCCACCATCTCGTCGCTGCCCCAGCCCAGGGTCTGCCCGAACACGAACGGCAGCTCGATATAGTCGAAGAACGACGAAAGTCCGCCGAAGCCGGCGAAGGCGCCGACCGTGCGGGGCAGGTAGTTGCGCAGCAGGTAGTCGGTCGGGTCGGAGATGAGCTGGTCGTAGTCGTCAGCGACCATCCACTCCTTCTCGTTGTACTGATAACTGGCAGATTCCGACACGCCGTGGCCGGGCCACGAATACAACTTGTACTCGAGGGCGGCAAACATGGCGGCCGGCACGGTGTTGTGCAGAGGATCGACCGAGGCGTCGGGTTGGAACTTGAGGTTGAAATCCTTCCAAGCCTTCACCGCCCGCGGACCGTCGCTCATGGCCTCATACGTGGTGAGCCCGCCACTCTTGGCCGGCCAGAAGCCCATGTTGAGACGCACGGGCACCCGGTCGGGCTTCTCCAGATTGATGGCCGCCAGGATCCGGTCCACCCGAGACTTGTATTCGGCTTCCGCCTCTGGGCTCGCCCACGGGATGTCGGGGTTGCGCCACTTATCGACGCGCCAAGCGCGTCTCTCCTCGGGAGTCATGTTCGCCCAAGCTTTTTCGGCCATCTCAGGCTACTCCGACTGCCGCCTTGGCGAAGGCTACAGCGGCCATGGCGTCGTCGCCGTAGGCGTCGGCCCCGGTGTACTTGCGTACGGTGTCGTCCATCTGACCGCCGCCGATGATGACTTTGAGGTCTGTGCGCAGCCCGGCGGCTTCCACCTGCTCGATGGTGGACTTCATGGAGTCAAAGGCCACCGAGAGGAAACCGGAGAGAGCCAGGACCTGGGGAGTACGTTCTTCGACGGCGTTCACGAAGGCTTCTTCGGGCTGGTCGATGCCGAGGTCGTAGACCTCGAAGCCGTTTACTTCCAGCATGAAGCCCACGATGTCTTTGCCGATGTCGTGGATGTCGCCCCGGACCGTACCTAAGACCACGATGCCCAGTTTCTTGGTGGTGTCGGTCTTGGCGGCCAAGAGGGGTTTTAAGATCTCGCCGATCTTACGGAGCATCTCCCCGCTCATGATGAGCTCGGGCAGGAAGTAAGAGCCTTCCTGATAGCGTTCTCCTACCACCTGCATGGCCTGGGAGGAGAGATCTAAGATCATGTTGGGGTCTTCGCCTTTGGCGAGCATGTCGTCGACGATCTGAAGGGCTTCCTTCTCCTTCATGTTCGCCATGGCTTCTACGAGTTCGTGGGCCATTGGGGCTCCTTTCCCGGGTGTCACCGCACCCATCCGATCTGCCGGTATCTACTACTTGCTTCTATTTCGCGCAGCCTGTCGGCCGCGTGCTAGCCGAGCGTCGGGGCCCCGGTCACGCCTTCGCGATGTGCACGGACTGGCCGTGCACGTCGTGCGCCGCCTCCATGACCGCTTCCGCGATGGTGGGGTGGGCGTGTATGGTCTCACCCACCTGGCTCACAGTGAGGCCGTTCTGTATCGCCACCGCCACCTCATGGATCACGTCGGTCACGTGGGCGCCCATCATGCTGGCGCCGAGCAGAAGGTCCGTCTCTTTGTCGGCGATGAGCTGTACGTAGCCGGTTTCCTCGCCCATGGCCATGGCCTTCCCAAGCGCTGCAAGCCTGTAGGTCCCGGTGACGGGCTGGTACCCGCTCTCGACGGCCTGCTCCTCGTTCAGTCCTACACTCGCCACTTCCGGCGTGGAATACGTGCAGGAGGGCGTCGACCGCAGGTCGCGCGCCCGCCGTTCGCCCAGGCAGTTGTCCACCGCCACGAAGGCCTCGTAAGAAGCCACATGGGCGAGCATCTGTCCGCCGTTGACGTCGCCTATTGCATACACACCGGCTGCCGTCGTCTCTAGATATTCGTTCACGATGACGTAGCCGCGCGGGTCCACCTCCACCCCCACGGTCTCCAGGCCGATGCCCGCGGTGTTCGGCTTCCGGCCGACGGACACGAGGATCTTCTCGGCCGTTATCTCGGAGCCGTCCGAGAGCTTGGCGGTCACGTGGTCGTCCGCGTACTCGCTGATGCTCTCCACCTTGGTCTTGAGAAGGACCTGGATGCCCCGCTTGCGGTACGTGCTCTGGAACTGCTTGGCCAAGCGCAGGTCTTCCAAGGGGAGCATCTGCGGCAGCATCTCCACCATGGTGATCTTGGTGCCGAGTTCGTTGTAGAAGGAGGCGAACTCGCATCCGATGACCCCCGCGCCCACAATGAGAAGCGATTCCGGCGCGGTCTGCAAGGCTAAAGCTTCAGTGGAGGTCAAGATAGCTGGGTGCGAGAAGTCGAACATCGGCAAACGCGCCGGTTCCGAGCCCGTGGCGAGGATGATCTTGTCCGCCTCCACGGTCACCGAGCCGCCCGATGCCTCGTCTCGCTCCACCAGAACCTTACCGGGTCCGGCCAATCTTCCCGTCCCCCGTAGCACCTCCACGCCGGCCTTCTTGAGGAGGGCTTCGACGCTCTCGCGCAGCCGGGTGACGATCCCTTCCTTGCGTCCCATCATGCGGGCGAAATCGGGCTTGACCTCGCCCACGACCTCGAACCCGTATTCCTCTCCCGCGCGCGCCCTCGCGAGCGCGTCGGCGCTGGCGAGCAGCGCCTTGGTGGGGATGCAGCCTCGGTTGAGGCAGGTACCACCGATGAGGTCGTTCTCGACCAGTGTGACCGCCGCCCCCAGGCGCGCGGCTCGCAGCGCGGCCACATACCCGCCTGGGCCGCCGCCGATCACGACGATCCTGATCGTTCCCTCTTGCTTCGTGATCCCCTCAGCCATCGTGTGCTCGCTACCCGGTCGCGCCGGCAAGCTCGAGGATCTCGGGAATGATCTCCTCTTTGCCGATGGCCATCACGTGCACGCCGTCGCAGACCTTATTGTCACGAAGGAAGCGTATGTGCCGGGCAGCGATCTCTATCCCCTTGCGAACGGCCTCTTCCTTCGGCACGCTCCCCATCTCCTCCAGCAAGCTATCGGGAACGAAGATGCCCGGCACCGCGCGGTTCATATACTTGGCCATGCCAAGGCCGGTGAGCACCACGAGGCCGGCCATGATCTTCACATCGGTGCCGGCGGTGATCTCGCGCGCCTGCTCCATGAAGCGCTGGAAGTTGTCCATCTCGTACACGGCCTGCGTCTGGAAGAAGTCGGCGCCGGCCTCGACCTTGCGGGCGAACTTGTACATCTGCGGCTCGAGCGGGTCGGCTTCGGGCGTCACGACGGCACCCACAAAAAAGTCTGTGGCCCCGTCGAGCTGATTGCCCTCCCAGTCGGTGCCCGCATTCATCTTCTTGCAGCACTGGATGAGATGGACCGAATCGAAGTCGAACACACCCTTGGCCTGCTTGTGATCGCCCACCACGGGGTGGTCGCCGGTGAGACAGAGGACGTTGGTGATGCCCATGAACGCCGCCGACAGGAGATCGGACTGCAGCCCCAGACGGTTGCGGTCACGGCAGGTGGTCTGGAAGATAGGGTCGCCACCCCGGCGCACTATCTCACCGGAGACAGCCAGTGAACCGAGGCGCATGACCGCGCTCTGGTTGTCGGTGACGTTTAGGCCGTCGCACATGTCCTTCAGCAGATCGATGTCGTGCAGCATGCGCGCGACATTGGTGCCCTTCGGCGGGCCGATCTCGCCGGAGACGACGAAGTTGCCGCTGTTGCAGGCGTCGCGATAGGTGCCCATTACACCTCGCTCCCCATCTTCGCTTTGTCAGGACCCCGGTCGACGATCTCACCAGGATGCCGGATGACGTTCCAATCCTTGGGCTCGCGCAGCATCGTGAGCTTGTTTTCGCGCCCTTCCTTCTTCAGCTGGTTGAAGATGAGCGTCCAGGCGCAATCCATGTTCGGATCCACTTCGCACTTGCCGTGGCTGGTGCCGCCGCAGGGACCGTTGACAAGGCCCTTGGCGCAGCGGGTGATGGGGCAGATCGCACCCGTGTCGTCGATGATGCAGGCCCCGCAGTGGGAGCACTTCTCCATGAAATCCATGGAGCGCTGGATATTGCCCAAGAACAAGGGGTCGCAACCCGGGATCACACGCTTGTCGGTGGCCGCGCGGGCGGCCTGGGTGCCGGCTCCACAGGACAGGATCAAGAACCCGTCGGCGTCGCCGACCGCGTCTTTGGCCTGGCGCAGGATGCGTTTGACATCCAACTCGTGGCAACCGGTGTGCACGATCTCGGTGAAGACCACCTGCTTACCGTGCTCTTCGAGCATAGCCTTCATCTCGGCCACTTCCGGCGGACCACCGGTCCGCGTAGCGGTGGCACATTCCCCGCAGCCGAGGATGACGATGCGCGTGAGATCCTCCAGGTCCTCGAGGACCTCTTCAAAGGGCTTCTTCTTAGAGATGATCAACTTTCTCTACCTCCCCGGAGACCCGCGTCCCCGAATCTACTTCTTCTCGAGTTGAGCGCGCGCCGCCCGCAGGGTGTTGCGGGCCAGCATCATGTTCGTGACCGCTCCCACTCCCCCCGGCACCGGGGTGATGGCGCTCGCCTTGGCCGAGACGGCCTCGAAATCGACGTCGCCGACGGTCTTGTTCTCGGCCTCGGCCAGATCGGCACTGCATTTGCGGCAGGGGTTCTTCTTGCCCCGATTCAGCGTGCCGCAGACCGGGCACACTACCACCCGGTTGATGCCCACATCGAGGACCACGGCCCCTTCCTTGACGAGATCCGCGCCGATGAGCTGCGGGACCCCGGCGGCGACGACAAGGATGTCGGCCCCCGTGGTGTGCTTGGCCAGGTTCCCCCGGTTGGAAGTGAACACATGGGACACCGTGGTCGTCGCGTTGCGGTTGAGCATCAAGAGGGCCAGCGGCTTGCCCACGATGTTGGAGTGCCCTACCACGCACACCTCCGCACCCTCCAGCGCGTCGGTCACGTCCCGGCCTTCAGCCCGTAGATGGCGTTCGAGCATCTCCATGCAGGCCGCGGGAGTCGCGGGCGGGAACGTCGGCTCCCCGAGCGTCAGCCGGCCCATGTTGAAGGGATGGAAGCAGTCGACATCCTTGCCGAAATCTATGGAGTTGATGACCACCGAGTCGGCCACCTGGGCAGGGAACGGCCGCAGGGGAAGGATCCCGGAGACTGCCGGGTCATCGTTAAGGCTCCGAACTACGGCGATCACCGCGGCTTCGGTGGCGTCGGCCGGCAACATCTCGTTGCGATAGCCCAGGCCCATCTCCCCGCAAAACTTCTCCACCGCGCCGCGGTACATACCTGCCCCGAAGTCATCGCCCACCATCAGCGTGGCGATGCCCGGACTGGCGCCGGCGGCCCGCAATTCTTCCAGTTCTAGAGAAAGCTCTTGCCGCAACTCCGCGGCCACGGCTTTCCCGTCGATGATCTTGGCTGCCACTCGTATCTCCCTTTATATCTTGCTGTACGTGAGGGCCATGACCTGCTGCCGGAGACCCGCTGTTTCGGACAGGACGGCTTGGACCCGCGTCCAGGCCTCGCTGCTGAACTCCTTGTCTTCGATCCAGCCCAGGTTGATCTTGACGTTGAGAGCCGCCGACTGAGCGGCCGAGTCGGCGAGCAATACGGCCACGCCGGCGTCAGAAACCGCGTTCGGATTGCCCTGCTCGGCGGCCGGCAGCGTAAGCCGGGCCACCTCCCCAGCCGCCTCCGCCGCCCGGAGGGGCACCGCGGCCGCGCCTTTGAGCGCCGCCTGCAGAAGAGCAGCCCGCTCACTCTTCTGCTCCTCGGTGTCCCGCGGCAACTTCATAGCGGCCGCCACTTCGGCGTACGCGTCGGCGTCGGCTGTGATCAGTCGAGTCAGTTCTGCGCGCAGGGCTTCCGACTGGGACCGGATACCGGCCATGCTTTCTTGTACCGCGGCGAACTTCTCCCTGCCCAGCGTGAGATCGCACACCATGGTGACGAGTCCGGCTCCGAGCGCACCCACCAGTGCAGCAACACTGCCGCCGCCGGGTTCGGGGTCGCCGCTGGCCAGCTTGCCGAGATAGGTCTCGATGCTGACCTGCGCATAGGGCTGTCGCTCCACTAGAAGAGCCCCTCGATCTGTCCATCGACGAGGTCGATCTTCTCAGCCGCCGGATGTTTGGGCAGACCAGGCATGGTCATCATCTTCCCGCAAACGGGGACGATCATTCCGGCGCCGGCAGAAAGGCGCACTTCGCGGACGGTCAAACGCCAGTCGCGCGGCCGGCCGACCTTGGTCTTGTCGTCGCTGAGCGACGCTTGGGTCTTGGCCATGCATATGGGCAGCGATCCGTAACCCCGGTCGGTGATACTGGCGATGGCAGCCTCTGCCTCGGGCGTGTAGTCGACACCGTCCGCGCCGTAGATGCGCGTGGAGATGGCCTCGATCTTCTCCTTGATGGGGCGATCGAGCTCGTACAGGAAATGGAACGGCGGTTTGGGCTTGCCCTCGGTGAGGCGGACGACCTCTTCGGCCAGCTCGATGCCGCCGTTGCCGCCCAGCGCCCAGACATCGGAGAGAACGACGTTGGCGCCCATGGCCCCCACCCGTTCGCGCAGCAGGGCCACTTCGGCGTCGGTGTCGTCGGGGAAGCGGTTGATGGCCACCACCACCGGCGGGCCGAAGAGTTGCATGTTCTCGAGATGTTTTTCGAGGTTCTCCAAGCCGCTGCCGAGTGCCGCCAGGTTCTCCTTCTTGAGGTCGGCGAAGGCCATGCCGCCGTGCATCTTGAGAGCCCGGATGGTAGCGATGAGGACGATGCAGTCGGGCACGAGACCGGCGTAGCGGCACTTGATGTCGAAGAACTTCTCGGCACCCAGATCGGCGCCGAAGCCCGCCTCAGTGATGCAGTAGTCACCAAGTTTGAGGGCCATGCGCGTGGCCTGCACCGAGTTGCAGCCGTGGGCGATGTTGGCGAACGGGCCGCCGTGGATGATGGCCGGCGTGTTCTCCAGGGTCTGGACCAGGTTCGGCATGAGAGCTTCCTTGAGGAGCACCGCCATGGAACCAGACACCATGATGTCTTTGGCAGTGACCGTGCCGCCCGATACCGTGGGGCCAAGGACGACGCGTTCGAGCCTGGCCTTGAGATCGTCGATGTCGGTGGCCAAGCACAGGATGGCCATGACCTCTGAGGCCACGGTGATATCGAACCGGGTCTGCCGCTCGACGCCCTCACCCTCTTGGCCGACGGTCACCCGGCGCAGGGCGCGGTCGTTGAGGTCGACCACGCGCGGCCAGGAGATGTTCGGCACGTCCACGCCCAACTCGTTGCCCTGGAACAGATGGTTGTCGAGCACCGCCGCGCAGAGGTTGTGAGCGGTCGTGATGGCGTGGATGTCGCCGGTGAAGTGGAGGTTGATGTCCTCCATAGGCACCACCTGGGCGTAGCCACCTCCGGCGGCCCCACCCTTGATGCCGAAGCAGGGACCCAAAGAGGGCTCCCGTAACGTACAAATGGCCTTCTTGCCGATCTTTGCCAGACCCATCGAGAGACCCACGTTCGTGGTGGTCTTGCCCTCACCGGCCGGCGTGGGAGTGATGGCGGTGCAGAGCACCAACTTGCCGTCCGGACGATCCTTGAGGCGGTCAAAGACGTCCAGGTGGATCTTTGCCTTGTACTTGCCGTAGGCATCCAGGTCGTCCGGGCTGAGCCCCAACCCGGCGGCGACGTCGGCTACTGGCACCATCGTGGCTTCGCGCGCGATCTCGATATCGCTCTTCATGCCTCCCCGTTCCTTCAGCGTTCGTTTCGGATAAATGGCGGGGGTCTGCCTATTTCGGGCCCTTCCCCCGGGGGCCCTTCCCTCTTTGGCGCTGCTATAGTAGCAATATAATAAGGTAACGAATCAATGGGGAAGCGCGATCATCTGCACTCGACTGGCTATCCTCTGTTTCGGTATCCTATATTTATATAGTTAAATTGGCAAGAGGCCTGGGCGAGTTCTAGGCACCAGCGGTTCGCCGTCGTCGACTCTCAGGTTGGGGAACGTGACGCAGACGATCAGGAGCAGCGCATCGGGGGGAATCTCGACCCGGGAAGCACGCACGGGAGAGACCACGCGCGCCCCCCACGAGCCTGCCTATCTCCACATAGCGAACACGATGGCCGAGCAGATCGGAGCGGGAGTGTACCGCCCCGGTGATCAGCTGCCGACGGAGCAGCAACTGCGGGCCAAGTTCGGGGTCAGTCCCGTCACCGTCCGCCGGGCGATAAGCCTGCTCCTCAGCCGGGGGCTGGTCACCACCACCCAGGGCAAGGGCACCTTCGTGCGCTCGCTCGACATTGGGGAGGCAGTATTTCGCCTACACGAGATCACCGAGAGGTGGACGGACGACGCCTCAGTGGATGTGAAGCTCCTGGAAGCGCGGATAAGACCGGGAGAGGAGCTCGAGGCCCGAATGCTTCACAGAGCACCGGGAGAGCCGCTCGTCTACCTGAGGCGACTCATTCAGCGCCGCGGGATCCCCCTCGTCTATCAGGTGGAACACGTGGTCTACGACGAATGCCGGCCCTTGGTAGAGTCCCAGCTGCAGGTGACCTCCCTCGACGGCGTACTGCTCGCCAGCCGCGGGGAGGGCGTGCCCAGCGGGCGTCTGAGTATCCAGGCGGTCAGCCTCGACACGGAGGCGGCGAGATACCTGAAGGTCCCTGAAGCCTCCCCGGCCTTCTGCCTCGAGCACCTATTCCTCGACTTCGAGGGCAGGCCGGTCAGTTGGGGCCGGTTTCTCTGCCGGGCCGATCAGTTCCGCTTGAGCACCAGCATCGGTGTTCCACCGGTGCGTTTCGAGGAGACCTGAGGAGCCGTAGATGGAGAGCATCACCGCTGCGGTAGCAGCCCTCGACTACGCATCGACTCTCACTCTCGTCCGGGAGGCTCTGGCCAAGGGAGAGAGCGCGGTCGACATCGTGCACGCCACCCAGGCCGGACTGCAGATGGTCGGAGAACGCTACGAGCGGCAGGAGATCTTCCTCTCCGGGCTGATCATGGCCGGCGAGATCTTTCGCGGGGTCATGGAGATGGTGCAACCCGACTGGGAGAGCGGTCTGCACGGCGAAGCGTCGGGCCGGGTGCTGCTCGGCACGGTCGGGGGCGACATCCACGACCTTGGCAAGAACATGGCCGCGCTGACGTTCCGGGCGTTCGGGTTCGTAGTCGAGGACTTGGGAGTGGATGTGCCGCCCGAGGACTTTCTTGAAGCGGCGCGGCGCAGCCGGCCGGACATCATAGGGCTCTCCGGGCTGCTGACTTTGGCCTTCACAGCCATGAAGCAGACCGTGGCGCTGATACACGAGAACAGCTCCCAATTGGGCGGCTCGCCCCTCATCGTGATCGGTGGAGCCACCCTGGACGAGCACGTGGCCCGATATGTCGGGGCCGACCATTGGACCAACGACGCGATGGAAGGTGTGCGCCTCTGCCAGCGTCTTCTAGAGAGCAGGAGAGAAAGATGATGAGCGATTCGCCAAGCCAGGCCGCGACCGCCGTTCAGATGAAGCCGGTAGGCGTCTTCATCGACGGCCGCCACCTTCAGGTAGACGCCCGCATGACCATCCTTCAAGCCGCCGAGTCAGAAGGCATCCACATCCCGACCCTCTGCCACGACCCCCGCCTCGCGCCGGTGGCGCGGTGTGGTCTCTGTCTGGTGGAGGTGGCCGGCGCGGGCCTGGTGCAGGCCTGCGAGACGCCGGTGAGCGACGGCCTGGAAGTTGTCACAGAGAGTCCGGAGATAGCGGAGGCCCGCAAGCTCAGGCTCAACGAACTTCTCTCCAACCACAACGCCTACTGCGAGCCTCCCTGCCATTACGCCTGCCCGGCCGGTCTCGACATCCCCGGCTATGTGGGCGCCATCGCTGCCGGCAACGACGCTGAGGCCTTGCGCATCATCAAAGAACGCCTCCCCCTTCCCCGCATCGTCGGCCGGGTATGCCCGCGACCGTGCGAGAGCGCGTGTCGGCGCGCACAGGTGGACGGGAAGCCGGTGGCCATCTGCCATCTGAAGCGCTTCGCGGCCGACAACGTCGGCCATGAGCAGGCGCGGATAGCCCCGCCCACGGGCAAGAGGGTAGCGGTGGTGGGGAGCGGCCCGGCCGGTCTGACTGCCGCCTACTACCTGGCCCTCGCCGGACACCAGGTCATCATCCTGGAGGCCCATTCGCAGCCTGGCGGGATGGTCCTCAACGGCATCCCCCCCTATCGCCTCCCTCGCGAGGTGATCGCGGCCGACGTAGCCGATATTCTCGACCTCGGTGTGGAGTTGCGGCTGAACACCCGGTTCGGCGAGGACGTCTCCATCGAAGACCTCGAGCGCGAGGGCTACTCCGCGACCTTCCTTGCCATCGGGGCCCAATGCGGCTCGACCGGGAGTCTTCCGGGAGCCGACGAGACCGAGGGCGTCTATTCGGCGGTGGAGTTCCTCGAGTCCGGCAACGCCGGGACGTGGCATCGAGATCTCGGTAGAACTCTGGTGGTCGGTGGAGGCTTCACGGCGGTCGACGCGGCCCGTTCGGCTCTTCGTCTCGGGGCGAGCGAAGTGGCCATCGCCTACCGGCGCACCCGGGACGAGATGCCGGCCACAGCCGAGGAGGTCAACGAGGCGGAGGACGAGGGCTCCGAGTTGCTGATCCTCACCTCCCCTATCAGCCTTACGGCCGACGAGGGCCGTCTGACCGGCGTCGTCTGCCAGAAGATGGCCCTCGGCGAACCCGACAAGAGCGGGCGGCGGCGGCCGGAGCCGATCGCGGGGTCCGAGTTCACCCTCGCCGCGGACACGCTCATCCTGGCGGTGGGCCAGGAGGTGGAGGGCGAGGATGTCGCGAACGTGTGCGAGCTCACCTCCAGGGGCACCATCGCCGCGGACAAGCTCACTCTTCTCACCAGCCGCCCGGGCGTCTTCGCCGGCGGCGACTGCGAGACCGGGCCCGCGACGGTGGTGGAAGCCATAGCGGCGGGACGTCGTGCAGCAGTGGCCATCGACGCGTACGTCTCGGGAAGGTCGCCGCAGACGGCCTGCTCGGCGCCGGGCGCCCGGCTGGAACGGCACCAGCCCCGGTTCTTCGACATCGGCGCCAAACCACTCTCCGACGCGGCGCGCGGCGCGATGCCCGTGCTGCCGGTAGCGGCGCGCCGCAACTTCGACGAGGTCGAACTGGGTTACGACGAGGCAGCCGCCCGCAGCGAAGCCGCCCGCTGCCTGCAGTGCACCTGTCACGAGGCCTCGGTGTGCGAGCTACAACGGCTCTCCATCAGTTACGGAGCCGGGACCACGGAGTTCACAGGCGAGTCCGGACAGTTCGACCTGTTCGACGGGACGCCCATCCTGCAGCTCGATCGCAAGCGCTGCATCAAGTGCCATCAATGCATCCGAGTATGCGACGAACTAGAGAGATACGGCGTCTATGAAGTGGGCGACGCTGAATATCCGCGGCTCAAGGGCGACACCTACAGGGAGTCGGGCTGCGTGTCGTGCGGGCAATGTCTGGACGCCTGTCCGACCGGCGCCCTCGTCAACGCCCAACTGAAGCCCTACCGCGAGTGGCAGATCTCCCGGGTACGCACCACCTGTCCGCTCTGCGGCACCGGGTGCAACTTCGATCTGAACGTGGTGGACGGCAAAGTCGTGGGAGTCACCACCGCGCCCGACGCCCCTGTCAACGGTGAACACCTCTGCGTCAAGGGCCGCTATCACGCGGACATGATCCACAGCCCGGATCGGTTGACCACGCCGCTCATCCGCAGGGACGGGAGGCTCGAGGAGGCGACTTGGGACGAGGCCCTTGACCTGGTCTCCCACCGCTTCGCGGAGATTCGCGACCGGGATGGGACCGAGGCCTTCGGCGCTCTCAGTTCCGCGCGCTGCACCAATGAGGACAACTGGCTCATGCAGAAGTTCGTAAGGGTGGTGATGCGCACCAACAACTTGGATCACTGCGCACGAACCTGACACGCTCCCACGGTGGCCGGTCTGGCCACATCGTTCGGAAGCGCCGCGATGACCAACTCCATCAATGAGGTGGAGCAGTACGACGTCCTGTTCATCATCGGTTCCAATACGACCGAAGCGCATCCCGTGATCGGCGGCAAGATGAAGCGGGCCGCTCGGAGCGGCGCCCGCCTCATCATCGTCGACCCGCGCCATATCGAGCTGGTCGACCACGCGGCCCTCTGGCTGCAGCTCACCCCCGGCACCGACGCCGCTCTGGTCAACGGCATGATGAACATCATCATCAACGAAGGCTGGGCCGACCAGGAGTTCATCGCCAAGCGCTGCGAGAACTACGACGAGCTCTGGGAGGTCGTGAAGAAATACACCCCGGACGTGGTCAGCAAGATCACGGGCGTGCCGGCGGACAAGATCCGGGCGGCCGCGGAGCTGTATGCGAAGACGGCCAAGGCCGGCATCTTCTATACCCTGGGCATCACCGAACACACCACGGGCACCGCGAACGTCATGAACCTGGCCAACCTGGCCATGGTCACCGGGCACGTGGGAGTGCCCCACGCCGGCGTCAACCCGCTACGCGGCCAGAACAACGTGCAGGGAGCATGTGACATGGGTGCCCTCCCCAACGTGTTCTCTGGATATCGAAACGTCACCAAGCCGGAGAACGCCTCCGTGTTCGAAGAGGCCTGGGGCGTGCCCTTGAACCGGGATCTCGGGCTGCGCATCCCGGAGATGTTCGACGCCATGCACGCGGGCGAACTCAAGGCCATGTACATCATGGGTGAGGACCCCATACTCACCGACGCCGACGCGAACCACGTGCGGAGTGCCATCGAGACTCTCGAGTTCCTGGTGGTGCAGGACATCTTCATGACCGAGACGGCCAAATATGCCGACGTGGTCTTGCCGGCCGGGTGCTACGCCGAGAAGGACGGCACCTTCACCAACACTGAGAGACGCGTCCAGCGCGTGCGGAAGGCGGTCGAGCCCCCGGGCGAGGCGCGGGCCGACTGGGAGATCCTCCAAGACCTCTCCACCCGGATGGGCTACCCCATGCATTACGACTCGGCGGGCGACATATTCGAGGAGATCAGGGACCTGACGCCGACCTACCGGGGCATGACCTACGACCGTGTGGACGCCTGCGGGCTACAGTGGCCCTGCCCGACCGTGGACCATCCCGGCACGGCGTTCCTGCACGAAGACACGTTCCCGCGGGGTCTGGGACACTTCGTGGCCGTCGAATACGAGGCGCCTGCCGAGCTGACGAACGCCGACTACCCCATACTTCTGACCACCGGACGTATGCTCTACCAGTACAACATCTCCACCAGGCAGTCACCCACCCTGGAATTCCTCGCTCCCTACGAGCTGACCGAGATCAACCCGGCGGATGCCGCCGCTATCGGAGTGGCCGACGAAGACCAGATGCGGGTGTCTTCGCGCCGGGGTTCGGTGGTGACGAGAGCGAAGCTCACCGACCGGGTGCCGCCCGGGATCATGTTCATGACGTTCCACTACTGGGAGACGGCCGTCAACGAATTGACCAACTCAGCGTTCGATCCCATCTCCAAGACGGCGGAATACAAGGTATCGGCCGTGAAGATCGAGAGGGTCTGACACCGGGCGACGCGCCGCTACTCCCTGACGTCGATGATCCCGTCCACCAGCGGTTCGAGGGTCTTCAGCAGGATGTCGCGGTCCACATCCTGGACCTTGAAAGTCACCGTCTCGGAGTCGGCCGCGATGCCGAAGGCCACGAACTGAGCACCGAGCGCCGAGATCGCGCTGGAGATCTTGGCAAGGGTGCCCTTTTCCCTCTGCACCTTCGCGGTCACCCGGATCCCCGGCTCTCGGGCGCCAAAAAGCTCCAGAAGAATGTTGAACAGATGGGACTCTGAGATGATCCCCACCAGCTCGCCGTCGCGCATCACCGGCAGCCCGCTCACCTTGTTGTCGGCCATGATGCGGCCCGCTTCCTCGACCGCCGTGTCCTCGGTCACGGTTATCACGTCGCGGGTCATCACCTTGTCGATGGTTATCTTCTCGAGCAGGTAATCCAATTCCCACACGCTGAGCGTCGTCGCCGGCGAGGGCGACACCCGGAGAAGGTCGTCCAAGGCCACGATGCCTACCAGTTCCCCCTTTTCGTTCACCACCGGCAACTGGCGGACTTTGCTGCCCCGCATCACCTGCAGCGCGTCCGGGACCGTCGCGCTCGGGTTTGTGGTAATGGGCATCTTGGACATACGGTCACGCACTAGCATCTGCCCCTCCTAACAACCGCTTTCCGCACCTGGATCAGTGTACTGCACCTACGTGCCGGCGCCTGACGGCGCCCGCATCTGCCGGGCCCGTTGCGACGCCGCTTCGACTGCCTGCTGGAACGCAAGCCGTACGCCCCGCTCCTCAAGTACATCCAGTCCTTCCCGAAGCGGATCGCCGGCCGGCGCCAGATGTTGCTGCAGCGCGGCCGCCGGCTCGTCACCGGCAGCGAGCACCCGAGCGGCACCGAGCATCGCCCGGCGCGCGAGCGCGCGGGCGAAGGCGCGCGGCAGACCCGCCGCCACTCCCCCGTCCTCCAGACCTTCGAGCGCGAGCGCGAGAAGTGCGGGACCGCTCCCCGACACCGCGGTCACCGCGTCCATCATGCGCTCGGGCACCGCCACCGCCAGCCCGAGCGTGCTGAACAGGCCAACCACTCGCTGCTCCGTCTCCGGAGAAGCACCCGATTCCGCCGCCACCGCGACCGTGCCGGCTCCCACTTCAACACCGAGGTTCGGCATCACCCTGAAGAGCGCCGGGCGCGGCCCGCACATCCGCCGGATCTGCTCCAGCTCCACCCCGGCCATTGAGGAGATCACAGTCTGGCCCTCGTGGAGCAGCGGGGCGATGGACCCTAGGAGTCCCGCCGCGTCCTTGGGTTTCACCACGACCACGACGAACTCGGCTTCCGCGACTAAGTGAGCGGGTGACTCGGCGGGAACGACGCCCTCACACTCTGCTAGGCGCTGCACAGCGCTCGGGATCTTGTCCCACACGAGCAGGCGCGCTCCCGGCGCGGATACCCGGGACCAGCCGCGCACAAGGGCCGATCCCATGCTGCCGGTTCCGATGACTCCGATGGTGGGGGATGTCGGTGTCCCTTGTACCACTATCCCGGCCTCTGCCGCCACGAAACGCCTCCTTTTGAGTGCACCCTACCACGCTGCCCGGCCGCCTGTATGATTCAAGCAGGAGACCGAGCGAGAAGGTGACCGGCCCGGGAGGGAAGGAGTCTCATGGAGCGGGCGTCAAGCCAGGACGACTTGAAGAGGCAGGCTGCCCTCGAGGCGCTCACGTACGTCGGCGGCGGCTTCGTCGGCGTGGGCACCGGATCGACCGTGAACCACTTCATAGATGCGCTGGCCACGATCAAGGAACGCATCGACGGAGCCGTCGCCAGTTCCATCGCGTCGAGCACCCGTCTTCAGGGATCTGGTATACGCGTGGTCGACCTCAACGACGCCGGCCACCTCGAGCTGTACGTCGACGGTGCCGACGAGTCCAATCACAGCCTTCAGTTGATCAAGGGCGGAGGGGGCGCGCTCACCCGAGAGAAGATAGTAGCGGCCGCCAGCCGGCGGTTCATCTGCATCGCGGACGAGAGCAAGCTGGTAGACGTACTCGGCCGCTTCCCCCTCCCGGTAGAGGTCATCCCAATCGCCAGGAGTTACGTGACCGAGGAATTGATCAAGCTCGGGGGCCTGCCCGCGTTGCGGGAGGGCTTTGTCACCGACAACGGCAACGTGATACTCGACGTGCACGGGCTCCGCATCACAGCCCCGGTCGATCTGGAACAACGTCTGAACAATATCGCCGGAGTGGTCACCTGCGGCCTGTTCGCGCTGCGGCCGGCCGACCTGCTGATCCTGGGTACGCCGGCAGGACCGCGGACAATGCACGCGGAGTGAGCGCCGGGGGGCGCGCTACCCGGCCGCGCCCGGAAGCTCCGCGGCCTCTTCTTTGAGGTCCTGGAGCTCCACTCCCAGCCGAGTGGCCAATATCTCGAGCGCCGCATCCTGCGCAGCCAGATGGGCCTGGATCTGCTGGGCCTCCTTCAGAATGGCCTCGGCGTCGGCGTACGTGTTGATGGCCCGCTGGTCCGATGCCGCACCCAGCACCTGCTGGCCGACCATGATGATGGAGAGCAGCGTCAACTGAAGGAACGTCTGCGACACCCACTGAACGATCGTGAGGGAGCCGCCATGGATCGCCTGGGGCAGCGCGACGATGGCAAGGGCGGCGAAAGCATAGGCGCACCACATGGTACCCACGCCCTCGGTGATCAGCCCAGCGATCCGGCCGTTGAAACCGGATTTGTGCTGCTCTTTGACCTTGGGCGGACTCTGCTGTTGCCGAGCGGCGATGCGCGGATGGGGCACGTATTCGAAAAGACTCATGACGGCACCTTTCGTGAGCGTGTATGGCGCGTCCTCTGGGAGGCGGGGGGGCTCTGTTCTTCGATGCTAGCAGGAAGTGGCGGCTCCCGGGCTTCCGGGCGGCTCTGACCCAGACCGGGATCCGCGGCCTCAACCGCCGGGCGATCGGCTGGGCCGGTCAGCGCAGGGCGAACGCTACGAGCTTGTTCCCGTCGGCCACGAACACCTTGCCCGCCGCTGCGGCCGGGGAGATGAACCGGGAGAACGGGCTGGAGAGTTGCGCGCTGAAGCGGACCGCGCCCGTCGCTGGGTCGAGCGCCTGGAACCTCCCGTCGTAGCCGAGAGCCCACACCGCTCCGGCTGCCACGATCGGCGGGCCGCTCCCGCCGTCAAGCCCCCAGACGATCGCAAGTTTGTCCCCCCTTGTCTCAAGTGCAACCAGCGCCCCCGCGCAAGGGATGAAGACAGTGGTCGAACCGGAGGTCGCAGCGGCGCCAAAAGCGCTCGACCCGACGTTGAGCGAGGCCAGCGGCTTGCCGACGTGGCCCAGGTTCGCCGTGTCGACGAGATAGGCGATCCCGGCCTTGCCGACCGCCAGCGCGCGGCCGCCCGGCAGAAGAACGGGACCGAGCGAGCCGAGGTCGACGTCACCCGCGTTCAGCTGGGCCCAGTTCGCCGGAGCGAAGTAGTCGATGACCTGGAGTTCTGGGCTGAGGTGGATGAGCGCGTTCCCATAGTCGAAGGTGCTCCGCCCGGCGCTGTTGCCAGTCGTGACCCACAGGTCACCCGCACCGTCCACGACCGGTCCCGCCGGGTTCCATATCCCGGCCATCCGGCTCGTGGGGACTACGTAGCTGGCAACATCGCCGCTGCCGTCGGCCGCGACGGAGACGACGGCGCCCTTGTACGGCCCGCAGTCCCCGTAAAGTCCGCCGAAGGGCACGTAGATCCTCCCGGCATTCAACGCGAGGGCGCCTCGCTGCTGCTCAACGGCGGGCTCGAGCCCCGGCGGGTCGATCACCCGGTGCCAGCGCACCGCCCCGGAGGAGGTGTCGAGAGCGAACAGCTCATGGTGCGGCCCCGACCGGAGATTGGCGACCGCGTAGAGCGTCTGGCTCTGGGTGTCGATGACCGGCGTACCGGTGATCCCCGAGGGGTCGATGTTGCCGCAGGGGAGTTCACCGGCCGGCACAGCCTCTCCTAGGTTTGCCTGCCACGCGATCGCGCCATTCGCGGTATCCAGCGCATAGACTGTATTCCCCTCGCTCGCGGCGAAGACGCGATCCCCAACGACAAGCGGCTGGGCGTAGAGGGGCGCGTCGAACGCCGTCGACGTCCACACCTGGCGGACATCACCCAATGCACCTTGGTCCGACGACGAACCGCTACGACCGGCATCGTGCTGGTACATGGGCCAGTCGCCCGCATCCGGCTGCGGAGCCGGTCGGCGGGGAGGACGACGAGGTGGCGCCGGCGGTTGTCGGCGCGGAAGTTCCGGGCCCACTCGTCGACCCGGTCGACCCGCTGCCGCCGGGTTGCGCGACAGTTGTCGTCGAACTCGATGTCGCCGTCGTGTTGCCGCACCCGGCCGCAAGAACAAGCGCGAGAGCAGCCACGAAGAGGCCCACGAGCAAGACCGGGCGTGGCGCTACCGGCCGGGACACGAGTGAACGGCGGACAAAGATCATGACGATTCACCTCCAGTCCTGCTCTTCTTCCCTGGTCTATCCGTCAGGCAAACACCACCCACCTGGATCGATGGCCCGCGCCCGCTCGAAATCGCTCATTTCAGCCGAGCAGCAACCAGTAGATAGAAGGCGGCGAGACCACGGTAGGGGGCGAACGGCGCGAGGAGGGCGGCCACCTCGGTCGATGTGGGGCGACTACCGTCACCGAGGAGTGCGCCGATAACCTTACGGATGCCGAGATCATCGACCGGGACGGCATCGGGCCGCGCGAGGCCGCGAATGAGGACGTAGTCTGCCGACCAGGGACCGAAACCACGAAGCGACATGAGGCGGGCCTTCGTTTCGTCGCTGGGGGCCTGCTCCAACTGGTCCAGGTCGAGACTCCCAGCGACGATCTCGCTCGCGACCCCGGCCACGTACTCGGCCTTTCGGCGAGAAAGGCCACACTCCGTCAGTTGGTCGAGTGGAGCATCCGCAAGCGTCGACACTTCAGGGAACACCGGCTCGCCTTCCACCTCATCGCCGAACCGGTGGATCAGCCGCGCGCGAATGTGGCGCGCGGCGACGAGCGAGATCTGCTGCTCGATCACAGCGGTCACAAGCATGTCGAAGAGACTGGCCGGCCGGAAAGGCTTGAGACCGTGCAACGAGCGCGTCATCGGGCCAAGAACGGGGTGGCCGGCGCTCAACTCATAGAAAGGTAGGAGATCGAGTTCCGCGTTGATCACGCGCTGGGTCAAAGCACGGAGGCCTTGTGCATCAGCGGGAGCGGGCCGGGCTTCGGCCGTCACGATCGGCGTGGAGCCGGCCGGTTGGCGGATCACGAGCAGTGTGGGGCGCCCTTCGAGGCGGACGCCCAGACGCAGAACCGGCTCGTCGGGCGCATCCGCGGATGCTGCGGCTACCGCTCGCGA
Organism: uncultured Actinomycetota bacterium; assembly: GCA_963843455.1. Lineage (GTDB taxonomy): Bacteria > Actinomycetota > Thermoleophilia > RBG-16-64-13 > RBG-16-64-13 > CAIQPS01. The sequence continues at coordinate 18,339 of CAWJKE010000007.1, read as the reverse complement.
CTCCGCGGGCGTGCGACCGAAGCTGCGCATCGCCCTCAAGCTCAAGTCGAGGTCGAAAGGCTCCCGGTACGGCACATCCACAATCGTCATCGTCGCCTCCCGTTAGGCTTGCGCTGGAAGAGATACCCGCGAACCGGCCGATCTCACTCTATCGGTCCCGCTTCGACTCTTGCACTTCGGCGCTCCGCGAGCGAGACTGCGAATCTGAACCAGAGTGGGCGACGGTTGTGGCCCCTACCGAGAGCATCTGAACGGAGGACATCCGGTGAAAGCAGTGGTGTTCGAGGAGTTCGGCGGTCCTGAAGTCCTCAAGTACGTCGATCTGCCGATCCCGACCCCCGGCCCCGGACAGGTGCTGGTGAAGATGGCGGCCGCCGGCGTCTGCAAGGCCGACTGGCGGGTGCGGACGGGGCGCAGCCAGTGGCTCACCAGTCCCTTCCCGGTGACGCTCGGCTACGAGATGGCGGGCACGATCGCGGCTCTGGGGCCAGGAGTGTCGGGGTTCACAGTGGGCCAACCGGTGCACGTGCTCCATATGGCTGTCTACGGTACCTACGCGGAGTACATGGCGGTGACCGCGGATGACGTAGCGCCCCTCCCGGAAGGCACGGACTTCGACGCGGCTGCGGCCGCCTTCAACTACTTCGTCGCCTGGGGGCTGCTCAACCAGATAGTCCAGGCGTCTGAGGGGCAGACGCTCTACATCGGCGGAGCGGCCGGCGGGGTCGGCACGGCAGTGATCCAGTTGGCGCAGTACAAGAAGGTGAACGTCATCGCCAGCGCCAGCACGTCGGCTAAGTGCGACTACTTGAGAAGTCTGGGCGCGAAGAAGGTGTTCAACTACAAGGCGGAGGACGACGTCGCCGCGGTGCGGAGGCTCACCGCGGGCCGAGGCGTGGACTATGTCTATGACCAGGTAGCCGGTCCCGCCTTCTGCCGCCAGTTCGACATGCTGGCCACGTACGGGCAGATCATTCTCTACAACTATCTGGGCGGCTATCCCGAGGACAAGGAGATAATCCACATCCTCCAGAGCCGTTGCGAAGGCTGCTACGGGATCAGGTACTTCTCCATCCACGTGCACGACAGCGACCCGGCCGGATTCAGGAGGGTCAAGGAGGAGGTGCTCGGGCTGATCGCCGCGGGCGACCTCGAGCCGCCGATCTACAGGGTGCTCCCACTTTCAGAGGCTCGACTCGCGCACGAGATGATCGAGGCCGGCGAGGTGCTGGGTAAGCTGGTGCTACACCCCGCGGTCTAGAACTGGGTCCACGCCCCCTCTAGGACCATCTCACTCCGCGGATCCGCAGAGGCGCGAGCCTCCTGGGCTGCAGCGTAGGGCTCGCGCCGAACATCCGGCACGGCGCTCATCTTGCGCCACACGCATAGGTCCTTCTTGAGGTACTTGAGCTTTATTGAGGGAGAACAATCGGTAGCGGGGCACCCGGAGCACGGATCCGCCTGCCTGACGCCCGCTCTGCTTTCTGGGCCGTTCCCCCTGGTCGATGCGTATCTGCGTCCGCAGAAGCAGCTCTTGCACGTCGCCCCGGATCGCGATCTGGAACTCAGGCATCTCGTCGGGCTCGTCGTAGGCGAATTCCCCGGTGCGCCAATGGGCGAGCTCGAACATCCGGGCCATGATCAGACGGTACATCGCCTGCCGGATGATGCCTTCATTCGTGAAACCTCTCTCAACAAGACGCTGGCCCAGCGGCTTGTGTCCTTCTGCCCCTTCGAAGCCCGGCATCTCCTCCATGAGGACCCTGGCGAGTTGGTCCTCGTTCAGCACTCCACCCTTGATCAGATGCACTCCCAGCCTGTCGTCGGTCCGCGGCAAGGAAATCCCTTCCAGGCGTCCCTTGACCAGGTAGATGCGCCCGTGCTCCTCGAAGTCGCGGATCTCGAGGATCCCAGTGGCGGCGTTGTGCGCAAGGAACTGCAGAACGCTCCCCAGGTCGAACCTTTCTATCGATCCTTGCAGAATCAACGCTTTGCTCCCCTCGGCTCTTGCCCGCCAATCGGGTTTATCGGCAAGGTATCGGGCTTGACTTGAGAGTTTCCGATACCATTCGGTCCCGAAAGGAACGATCTTGAACGGAGGTGGCCCAGTTGCCAGACGCCGGAGCTCTTCCTCGCGCCCTCGAAGCCCTGCCCGACATTCAACGGCAGACAGCCGGAGAGGCCGTCGCCCTCTTTTTGGACCTCGACGGCACCCTCGCCCCCATCCAAGCCCGGCCCGACATGGTGGAGTTGCCGGCGTCGACGAGGAAGCTCCTGGAGGACCTGGCCGATCGGTGCCCCGTGGCAATCGTTTCCGGACGCGGTCTGGACGACCTCCGAGACATCGTAGAAGTGCGATCGGTCTACTACGTGGCGGATCATGGATTCCACATCAGGGGACCACTCAGATCGGGGATCGAGCTGGAGGTAGGCGCCGACTACCGGCCGCAACTCAAACAGGCGGCGGCGCAGCTCATCAGGGCGCTGCAGCCCGTGGAAGGAGCATTGGTAGAGGAGAAGGGCCTATCGCTCTCTGTCCATTACCGGCTGGTGCCCGAGGCCCGGCACGCATCGGTGCTACGGGCGGTCGCGGACGTCGCCGAGGCACTTCCCGCGCTCCGAGTCACCGAGGGCAAGCTGGTGTACGAGTTCCACCCACCGGGCGACTGGAACAAGGGAAAGGCTCTGCTCTGGCTCATGCAGCGGCTGGGAGGCGGCTACCCGATCGCCGTCGGCGACGACCTGACGGACGAGGACATGTTCGCCGCAGTGGCAGATTGGGGGATCGGGGTCTTCGTGGGCGACGCCGATCGCCCGACGCTGGCCCGGTACCGTCTGCAGGATCACCTCGAGACCGCCCGACTGCTCGCAGCGCTTGCCGCGCTTCTTCCTTGGACGGGGCCGCTTCGCTGAGCCGGGTAACAGACCCGCACGACATCCAGCAGGCCGCAACCGCCGGTCAGGCTCGGGTCAGCGCCAGCGCTTCTTTCCCACCAAGCGCATCGAGAGGGCCGTGGCGGCCCCAAAGGCCCCGAGCGCTGTGAGAGCAAGCTTGGTCGTGTCGAGTACCGGCTTCACCCTCACCCCGTCGGGGCCCAGGACGATCACCGCGACCGGGCGGGCCATGGCTCCTCCCCCGCCTCCTCCCCCGCCCCCGGCGCCTTCCAACGCCGGACCCGGAGCCTCGTCGCCCTCGACGATGCCGGCCGGCGCTTCGGAAGGCTCGCCTTTGGCCGCTCCCCGCCGCCTGCGGAGCGAATTGAACCCCATGCCCGAGCCGAATCCACCGCCGGCGGCGACCTCCGCCACGGGGATGACCGTGTAATCGCCCGACGACACCGGCTGGCCAAATACCGCCTTGGCATCGCCGGCGGACCACAGCCGCTGAAGCGCCTGGGACCGGGCCTCCGACTCCTTGCCTACGTTCTCCAGCAGGCCGTCGATACCTTCGTTCATGACCGCTCCTTTCGGGTCCTTGTCCGCGTCCATATCTGGAATACCCATAGCAGTGCAGCCAGCAGGATAGCGACCTGCGCCCATCGCGTGACGTCGACGATGCGCAGACGAGAAGTCCGCCCTTCTTCCGACACCAGGACCGCGGTTGGCCAGGTGCGCACCAAAAGTCCCCCTCCCCCGCCGACTCTGAGCGATCTGGCCACCGGCGTGACGGTCACACCACCCTCGGTCCACTCGGGACCCGTCACGGTCTCAATCCGGACCGATGGCCCGGCGCTCTCCTTGAGGCTCCTCATGACGTCCCCGTATACCCTAATCCGCCACTTTCGATAGATGAGAGGGAAAGGTACTATCGAGCATCCACAACGATTATCTCTGTTCCGCAGGTTTGTCCAGGAAAGGAACCATCGATGCAGGTAGGTGACGCCCTCAGAGCCCGGCGGACCGTCCGCGCCTTCCTCGACCGGCCCGTGCCCAGGGAGACGCTCGAGGCGATCCTGGACGACGCGCTTGCCACTCCTTCGTGGGCCAACACGCAGCCCTGGGAGATCTTCGTCGCCGGGGGCGACGTGTTCGAGCGGATCCGGCGCATATCCCAGGAACGGACGCTGGAGAAGGTGCCCTCCGACCCCGACGTCCCCTTCCCGGGTGCCTGGACGTCCGAGTGCCGCGCCCGCACAAAGGAACTGACGGCAGGCCGCGCCGAGATCCGGGGGACGACGCCGGAAGACCCGGCGCTTTCATCATGACTTCCTCATGGCGAACCGCGCATTCTTCGGTGCGCCGTGTGCCGTCTACCTCTGCATGGACCAGACGCTCGGGGCCTGGTCCATGTTCGACCTGGGAGCCATGTGTCAGAGCATCGTTCTCGCGGCGCAGGACCACGGCGTCGACTCGGCCATCGCCATCAACCTCGTGGTCTACCCGGACATGCTCCGCAACGAGCTGGGCATCCCCCGGGAACTTCTGATAGTCATCGGCATCGCCCTGGGCTATCCCGACGCCACGGACGCCGAGGATGCGTTCCGCAGTGCCCGGCGTCCCCTGAGCGACGCGGTGAGATTCGTAGGCATCTAGGAGGTCTCTGTGTCCAGATTGCTGGGTAAGGTCGCGGTCGTCACCGGCGCCGCTTCGGGTATCGGCCTCGCCGCCGTCACTCTGTTCGCGGCGGAAGGCGCCAGGGTCCTGGCCGTCGACCGGGACGGACCGGCGCTGGAGCTGGCCGTGGGTCCACTGGCGCCCGAAGTCGTGCCTTTCGTCGCCGACGTCACCGACGAGGCCGCCATGGCGGCGGCCATGGCCGAAGCCGCGAAGCGCTTCGGCGGCATCGATGTCCTCATCCCCAACGCCGGCATCTTCGGGCAGCACGCACACATAAAGGACTGCCCGATCGACTCGTTCAACCAGGTCCTCCAGGTGAACGTCACCGGCGTCGTGATCACCATGAAGCACGCCATCCCTTACATGATCGCGAGAGGCGGCGGTGCCATCGTCATCACCTCTTCGGTGGGCGCCATCGTCGGCAACCCGGGGAGCGTCGCCTACACTGCCAGCAAGCACGCGCTGACGGCCGTGATGAAGGTGGCGGCGGTCGAGCTCGCTCCCCACAAGATCCGGGTGAACACCGTCAATCCCGGACTGGTGGACACTCCGATGATCCACGGGATCGAGGCCGACCTCTCCCCCGACGATCCCTCAAAGGGGCGGGCGACGCTTCAGGATGCTACTCTGCTCAAACGGTACGTAGCGCCTTCCGAGGTGGCGGAGCTCATGATATTCCTGGCTTCCGACACCGGCGGATTCTGCACCGGCGCGATGTACCTGATAGACGGGGGCATGCAGTACTGCGTGCAACGCTGAGTCCGGGGAAGGGATCGATCGTCGATGACCGCTGACAGAGAAGCACTCTTAGACCTCTACCGCTGCATGGTCCGCATCCGCTCCTTCGAGGAGCACGCCCGCAAGGCGTTCCTCAAGGGCGGGATGCCCGGCTTCCTCCATCTCTACAGCGGAGAGGAGGCCATAGCAGCCGGAGTGATGGCCGTCCTCGACAAGGACGACTACATCGTCACGAGCCACCGGGGTCACGGCCACCTGCTGGCCCGGGGCGGAGAGCCCGACCGCATGTTCGCCGAGCTCTACGGAAAGGTCGATGGATACTGCCGGGGCAAAGGCGGCTCCATGCACATTGCCGACATGGCTCACGGGATGCTGGGCGCGAACGGCATCGTGGGCGCGGCCGTCAACATCGGCACCGGGGCGGCCTTCGCCGCCAAATACCGGGGGGAGAAGAAGGTCTCCGTGTCCTTCTTCGGGGACGGCTCCACCAACCGGGGCACTTTCCACGAAGCCCTCAACCTCGCCGCCATATGGGAGTTGCCGGCCGTCTACATCTGCGAGAACAACCTGTACGGGGTGGCGAACTATCAGTCCGACCACATGAAGTTGAAAGACGTGGCCGACCGCGCCGCCGCTTACGGCTTCCCGGGAGTGGTGGTCGACGGTAACGATGTGCTCGCCGTGCGGGAGGTAGCGGCCGAAGCGGTCGAGAGGGCGCGCTCAGGTGGCGGCCCCACCCTTATCGAGGCCAAGACCTGGCGTCACTGGGGCCACTTCATCGGCGACATGGCCACCTACCGCGACCCGGCCGAGCACGAGGCCTGGCTCAAGCGCGATCCCATTCCCACATTCGCCGCCGTCCTTGTCGGCCGGGAAGTGGCGACCGAAGCCGAGCTCCAGGCCATCCAACAAGAGGCCGACGCCGAGATGGACGCCGCCATCGAGTACGGAAAGACCAGCCCCTTCCCCGACAAGTCGGAATTGACCGCCGGTGTGTATGTGGGAGACCGGGCATGAGGACCATCAACTACATGCAGGCCCTGGCCGAGGCGCTCATCCTGGAGATGAGGCGCGATCCCAACATCTACATCGCCGGCGAAGACGTGGGCAAGTTCGGGGGCAGCTTCGGTGTGACCGGCCCGGTGTACAAGGAGTTCGGGCCGAGCCGGGTGCTCGACACCCCCATCTCCGAAACGGCCATCATCGGCCACGCGGTCGGAGCCGCGGCTGCGGGACTGCGCCCCGTGGTCGAGATCCTGTTCGTGGACTTCCTGCCCATCGCAGGCGACGAGCTGTTCAACCAGGCGGCCAAGATCCACTACATGTTCGGCGGGCAAGTGAGCTGCCCGATGGTCGTCCGGACCGCCATCGGCGCCGGCATCGGCGCGGCGGCGCACCATTCCCAGAGCCTGGAGGCATTGGTCTGCCACATTCCGGGCTTGAAGACCATCGCCCCGGCGACCCCGGCCGACGCCAAGGGGCTGCTCATCTCGGCCATCCGCGACGACAACCCGGTGGTGTTTCTCGAGCACAAGATGCTCTACGCCTCCAAGGGCGAGGTTCCCGAGGGTGACTACACCATCCCCATCGGCAAGGCCGATGTGAAGAGAGAGGGCTCGGACGTCACCCTCATCTGCTACTCGGCCATGGTGCGGCAGTGCCTGGCCGCGGCCGCAGACCTGGAAAAGGACGGGATCAGCGCCGAGGTGCTCGACCTGCGCACGCTCATCCCGCTCGACAAGGAGGCCATCCTTGCCTCGGTCGCGAAGACGGGACGCGTCGTCATAGTCCACGAGGCCTGTCTCACCGGCGGCTTCGGCGGAGAGATCGCCGCGGTCATCGCCGATGAGGGGTTCGGCTCTCTGCAGCGCGCCCATCAAGCGGGTGGCCGGCCCGGATACGCCGGTGCCCTTCTCCCCCGCCCTGGAATCCGAGTTCATCGTCAATGCTGAAGACATCAAGGCGGCCGCAAGGACGCTGTTCTAGGAGGACGAACATGGCCGAAACGATAGGAATGCCCAAGCTGGGGCTGACGATGGAGACCGGGGCGGTGGGTGCTTGGCTGGTCGGCGAGGGGGACGAGGTCAAGGCGGGCCAGGTGATCGCCGAGATCGTCACCGAGAAGATCACCTACGACCTCGAGACCGAGACGGCCGGGGTGGTGCTGAAGATCCTCCTCGACTGCAGAGGTGGAGGTGCCGGTGGGCACGCCTATCATCGTCGTCGGGCAGCCTGGCGAGGAAGCGTAGCGCCACGGACCCAGCCGGCTTCGATCCTCTGGCCTATCCGCTCGAACCGGATTGGTTCGAGCGCCCTGCCGGCATCCACGGCATCTCGCACACTCGGCGTGTGCTCGTACACGCGCGCGCCATCGCTGAGGCCAGGGATATCGACCCCGAGTGGTTCCAGTCGGTGGTGCTGGCGGTGGCCTGGCACGATATCGGACGGACCCACGACGGCCGCGAGCCCGAGCATGGGCCCAACAGTGTGGCCAAGGTCCGCAGACTGGGTCTGCATGCCGGCGTCGATCCACAGGTCCTCGCCCGGACCTTCTTCGCCATGGAGTGGCATTCGGTCGCGGACTATCTGGCCATAGACAGGGCGGCGGCGCTGGAGCCCGGCCACAGACCGGAACCGGGGACCATGCTCCGGGTACTGTGGCTGCTCAAGGATGCCGACGGCCTCGACCGGGTGCGCATATACGATCTCGACCCGGTACAGTTGCGGTACGAGGAATCGCTCAAGCTGGTCGATAGCGCGTGGCAACTGCTTGGAGGAGATGCCCTAGACAGAATGAACGCCGACTCAGGACACATCGAGCCCCACGGCAGCGGCACGGCTCGCAGGACCAACTGGTTGCGCGCAGGAGTGCTGGGAGCCAACGACGGCATCTTGTCCATCGCGGGATTGGTCGTCGGCGTTGCAGGAGCTACGCAGAGTCGCACGGCACTGCTGACCGCCGGGTTGGCGGGGATGGTCGCCGGAGCGCTGTCGATGGGAGTGGGCGAATACGTGTCGGTGTCGACGCAGCGCGATACCGAGCGCACCCTGACTCGACCGAGAACGACGTGAGTTGGACTCTCAGCCTGAGCTGGAACTCGAGGAACTCACCCGCATCCACGAAGCGAAGGGCCTGCCAGCCGACATGGCCCGCGACGTCGCGACTCGACTGACGGCTCAAGACGCGCTGGACGCGCACGCAAGAGACGAGCTGGGGGTGGATCCTCATCACCTGGTAAGCCCCTGGGCCGCGGCATCCGCATCCATCGTCTCGTTCGTGGTCGGGGCCATGCTGCCACTGCTCGCGGTCCTTCTGCCACCGGCGGGTTATCGCCTCTGGGTCACGGTGGCTGCGGTCCTCATCTCTCTCACGATCACCGGCTTCGTCAGCGCGCGCTTGGGAGAAGCACCGGGACGGCGCGCCGCGCTCAGGGTGGTCGTTGGTGGGGCACTAGTGATGGCGATCACGTACGGCATCGGCAAGCTGGTCGGGAGCTTGACCTAACCAAGGAAAGGTCCGCACATGACAGAGACAAAGTCGTCCCCGCGGGACATAGTCCTGGCGTTCTACGAAGCGGCGCTGAACGACAAGGACGTCGACAAGGCCAGGCAGTATCTAAGCGACACATACGTGCAACACAATCCCCATGTCCCGGACGGACCCGAGGGTCTATTCCGCTTCATCCGGTTCCGCCACGATCGGTACCCGGGCGCCCGCAACGAGGTCAAACGTGTCATCGCCGACGGCGACCTCGTGGCTTTGCACGTTCACTCGGTGGTCGTGCCCGGCACCCCGGGACGACAGATCGTCGACATCTTCAGGGTCGAGGACGGTAAGGTCGTCGAGCACTGGGACGTCATCCAAGAGATCCCGGTAGAGCTCTTCCCGCCCATCAACGACAACGGGCTGTTCTAGGGCCGGCCGCGCGCGGAGCCGGACCCCGTGCAGGCGGTACCGGTCGCCGGCCTACCACTGCCTCAGTTCGATGGACAACCCATCGGGGTCCATGATCTCGGCCCGCAGAGACCCGCCACCGACGTCTATGGGCGGCTGGCTGGGCTCCACGCCCTTTTCGGCGAGGAAGGCGAGGCTCTCCGCCATATCGTCGACCTCGAGCGCCATCAGACGGTAACCCACGCGGATCGAATGATCGGGAGGAGCCGGATCGGCGTATTCGAGAAGTTCGAGGGTGGTGTCGCCCAGTCCGAGATATGCGACCTGCTTGAGGACCGGCGAACCGATCGGTATGCGTTCTTTTAGTTCGAATCCGAGAACGTCGCTGTAGAACGCGATCGAGCGCTCGAAATCCGACGGCGCTATCTCGACGTGGTCTATGCGCTTGAACATGATGCCTCTCCCCTGTCGGCTACAATCGCCCTCATGACCACGGGGAGTATAGACGGCAAAGCCACACAGGGAGCGACGCGGACGGCGGCGGTGGTCCTCGCCGCGGGACGTTCGTCACGCATGGGCACGAGCAAGCCCCTTCTACAGGTGGGACAGGTCACGGCGATCGAGCGGGTCGTCTCCTCGCTTCGCGCGGCGGGCGCGGGGCAGGTGGTCGTCGTTACCGGGCACAACCCGGAAGCGCTCCTTCCCGTCCTCAGCCGTCTCCAGGTGGATCGCGCCCACAATCCGGACTATGACTCCGGCATGTTCTCTTCCGTTCGGGCGGGGGCGGCGGCTCTGAGTGCTGACGTGGACGCCTTCTTCGTCCTGCCGGTCGATTGCCCGCTGGTGACGCCTCGGGTCCTCCGCCTGTTGGCCTGACCACTTCGAGCGGAGCGGCAAGGGGATCGTCTACCCTGTCTGCTGCGGCCGCCGCGGTCATCCTCCCCTTCTCTCGGCAGGCTACATCCGTCCGTTGCTCGAGGCCGATAGAGCAGGCGACCTGCAGACCTTTCTCGGCGCTTTTCCCGATGACGCAGTGGAGGTGGACACGCGGGACCTCACCGTGTTGATGGATATGGACACCCCGGACGAGCACCGGATGCTCGACCGTTTTGCGGCCATCCTCGAAGGTGAGGAACCCTCGCTGACCACCGACGAGGCAAGTGTTCATCCTCGGGGCGGCCGGCACGCCGACCAACGTGGTGGAGCATTGCCGGGCGGTGGCCGCGGTCGGCGAAAGGCTTGCCGAAGCACTCCAGCCTCACCTGCCCGCTCTGGACGTCGCCCTGGTGCGGGCAGGCTGCCTCCTCCACGACATGGCGCGGCTCCTGCCCGACCACGCCACCCTTGCCCAGGAGTTGCTGGCCCATCTCGGGCTGCCCCGGCTGGGCGCCGTGGTCGGCCGGCATATGGAGCTGACGCCCGAATTCGCCCAGATGCCGGGGGTCACCGAGGCAGAACTCGTCTATCTGGCCGACAAGCTCGTGGCCGACGACGAACTGGTGGGCCTGGACGGACGGGAGGCCAGGGCGCTTCAGAACGCGGGGCCCAGCCCGGAAAGGGCCGCGGCGATCAGGGCCAGGATCGGGGACGCGCGGGTGATAGCCGAGAAAGTGAATGCGGCGCTTGGCCGGCCTGTCGATGAAGTCCTCGAGGACCTCAAGGGGAATGCGCGACCGGTAGAGCGCGCGCCTCAGGGGCTATCGATATTCCTGGCCAGGCACGCCGAGCCGACCGGACCAGGCGGCCGGCGGTTCCTGGGGCAGGCCGACCCCGAGCTCGGCGCTGTCGGCGAGCAGCAGGCGAAGGGGCTCGCACAGCGAGCTGACGGCGACGACTGCCGGCGCCCATCTCGACGCGGTCTACTGCAGCGATCTGAGACGATGCCTTCGGACCGCGGAGATCGTCGCCGAGGAATGCGGGGTGACGGTGCGGGCCGAGCGCTGGCTCCGGGAGATCGACGTGGGCCTTTGGGAGGGGCTGACTTGGGAAGAGGCCGGGCAGGCTTATCCCGTCGAGCATGCCGAGCGGGAGCAGGACGTGGTCGGGCGGCCTTTCCCCCAGGGCGAGAGCTTCGCAGATCTGCAGGCGAGGGTGATCCCACAGTTCCTCCGCCTCATCGACGCGAGCCTGGCCGCCGGGCATCGGCGGGTGCTCATCGTGGGGCACAAGGGGGTGAACCGAGTGATCCTCGCCCATTTCTTTGGACTGCCGCTCGAGGGCATCTTCTCCATCGAGCAGGACTACTGCGCGGTCACCGAGCTACGGGTCTCTCGCTCCCCGGCGGACCGAGTGGTAGATTCGAAGCAGCAGGTGCCCTAGCACACCGACCACCGGGGGACACATGGGCCGAGTTCAAGACAAAGTAGCGATCGTCACGGGGGGTTCGACCGGATTGGGCAAGGCCACCAGTCTGCTCCTGGCCGCCGAGGGCGCCAAGGTCGTCATCGCCGATATCCAGGACGCGCTCGGGGCCGCGGCGGCCGACGAGATCAAGGCTTCCGGCGGTTCCGCGCACTATTTCCACATGGATGTCACTGTCGAGGATAACGTCAAGCAGGTCTGCGCCGACGTCTTCCAGAGCCTGGGGAGCATCGACATCCTCGTCAACAACGCCGGCATCACCGGCGCGCCCAAACCCACCCACGAGATCACCGTGGAGGAGTGGGACAGGGTATTGAACGTCGACGCCAAAGGCGTCTTCCTGTGCACCAAGCACGCCGTCCCCTACATGCAGCAGGGCGGCGGAGGTAGCATCGTCAATATCTCCTCGGTATACGGCATAGCCGGCGGCATGGACGTCCCTCCCCCCTTCCTCTACCACGCGGCCAAGGGCGCCGTTCGAGTGATGACCAAGTCGGACGCCATCTGCTACGCGGCCGACAAGATACGGGTGAACTCAGTCCATCCCGGCTGGCTGTGGACGCCGATGCTGGAGAACGTCGGCAAGGACTCCACCGAGGGCCCGGAGGCGTTCCACGCCCGGATCCTGAGCCGCCTGCCCCTGGGCCACTACGGCGAGCCGATCGACGTGGCCTACGGCGTGCTCTACCTGGCCTGCGACGAATCCAAGTTCGTCACCGGCACGGAGTTGGTGATCGACGGGGGTTACCTGGCCTGGTAAGCCCTTAGCGGAGCCGGCGCCTGCGGCGGCCGCCCAGGGAAGGTGCTACTCATACCATTCCGGTGCGCTGCGGTAGACGAGAGAATCGCCCGGAGGATGGCCCCAGAAGATCTCTGCGTCGTGCTGCGCGCGAAGGTCCTTCACCCTCTCGAGTGAGTGATAGCCGGCGACCGGATCCACGTGGAAGTTGGGGACGATCATCTCCTCCAGATGCCGTGGCAGGTGGCAGGCGTCGGCCGGGAAGAACATGGGCTTACGGTCCCCCACCTCCACCATCATCGCCATCTGCCCCGCCGAGTGGCCCGGCACGTCGTAGAGCCAGAGGCCTTTGGCGAATTCCGTGTCACCGCCCAAGAAATTGTATGTGGGCGACTTGTCCGCTGCGGGTTGCTCCGCAGGGGTGCCCGCCCGCTTCAAGATGTCGCGTGTGCCGACGAAGTTGAGCTTGTGCAACTCCGGGTCGAAGCTCAGATCGGAGTAGCTCTGGTATTCGAACGGTGCCGGGTTTTTCGCGGCTTCGTATTCCTTCTCGTGCACGACGATGGTCGCGTCCGGAAAGTGCTTGTTGCCCCCCACGTGATCGATGTGAAAGTGCGACTGGATGATGCAGTCGATGTCGGCGGGCTTCACGCCCAGCTTCGCGAGTTGCGGGACGACCGCCTGGTCGGGTGTGGCGATCGCGTTGTCCTGCGGCGTCCATTTCTCCATGAACTCGTGGTCGTACCCCGTGTCGAACAGGAACAGCCCGTCCGCGTGATCCACCAACACCGCGTAGCTGGCGAAGCGTATGAGCTCGGCCGTGCCCCGTCCCCAAAAGAGCCTGAAGTCAAGGAGGGCCATTGTGCCACCGTCGAGAAATGCCACCCTGGTCTTCTTCATAGCGCGTCCCTCCGCAGGCGTTCGGCGTGACCGGCAAGACCCATACTAAGAAAGATGCCGGACCGTGGCAACGCTCTCCGGCGGGCACATCGGAGTTTGGGGTCCCGAGAAGTCTGTACCATGGCAGCAGGTGAGGGGCGAAGACACCCTGGGGAGGCGACGCCCGTGGCAGCGTCAGACAGAGCATGGTCCGAATGGACCCCCGACCAGAAACTCCAGCACCGGCTGGACGCCTGGCTGAACCCGGCCGTCGAGTTTGCGTCGGCCGAGGCCGGAGAGGCCTACATAGCTCGAGTGCGGCGGCTCGCTGACGCCATCCTCTTGGAGAAGACGCCCGACCGGGTCCCCGTACCCTTACTCGTCACCGAACTGTACCCGCTCGCGCGCGCCGGCCTTTCCCCGTACGATGGCATGTACGACTTCGAGCGCGCGAGCCAGGCGTTCGTCGACTTCAACCTGGAGTTCCAGCCCGACTCCATGGTCAGCCCCCGACTGGCCACGACCCCGGGAAGGGTGTTCGATCTGCTCGACTACCTGCCCTACTCGTGGCCCGGCCATGGCATCCCCCGGGACGCGAGCTTTCAGTACAACGAGGCCGAGCGGATGGGCGCCGACGAATACGACCACCTGATCGACGATCCCAGCGACTTCATGCTGCGCACGTTTCTGCCCCGTCTGGGGAGCGCCTTTGCGGGTCTGGCCCAGCTTGGCAGCGTCTTCGACCCGGTCGCCATCACCCAGGCGCTGAGCTTCGTGGAGACCTTCGCCAAGCCTGAACTGGTCGAAAGCTTGGAGCGCCTGATGGCGGCCGGCAAGCTGGCGGCAGAGTGGCGCGCTCGGGTGACCGCGGTCAACGCGCGGCTTCAGACCCTGGGCTTTCCTCCCTTCGCCGGTCCCCAGGCGAGGGCGCCGTTCGACCTCCTGGGAGACTTCCTCCGCGGCACCCGCGAGATATCGCTCGATCTGTACCGCCGCCCGGAGAAGATCGTCGCCGCCTGCGAGCGGCTCGCGCCCCTGATGATCCGTTGGACGCTCGACAAGACGACGCCGCAGACTCCTCCCTGTCTCTTCTGGCCCATGCACAAGGGCGATGACGCCCACATGAGCATGGAGCAGTTCGAGACGTTCTACTGGCCCACGTTCCGCACCGTGCTTCTGGGGTTGATCGACGAGGGCTTCATCCCCGTCCTGTTCGCCGAGGGAAAGATGGATTCCCGGCTGGAGCGGATCGCCGCCGACCTCCCCCGAGGCCGGACCGTCTGGCTTCTCGATCGAACCGATATGGCTCACGCCAAGGCGACGCTTGGCCGGGTGGCGGCGCTCCAGGGCAACGTCCCGCTGTCGCTCCTGCAGACGGGGACGCCCTGGTGAGGTCCGCGAGTACTGTCGCAAGCTGATAGAGGTGGCCGCGCCGGGCGGCGGTTTCATCCTTGACAGCGGCGCCGTCGTCCATCAGGGCAAGGGACGAGAACATGCGGGCGATGATCCAGGCAGCGCGGGACTACGGGGTCTACTGACGCTAACGGCAGAGTCGGGTGGCGACGGGTGCCGTCGGCACGAGGTAGCTCCCCGAGCCGCCGGGTCGCTCAGTAGGCGCCGTTGCGGCCGAGCACCACCGCGATCGTTTTGAACATGATGGTCAGGTCCAGGCGCAGGGACCAGTTGTCCAGGTAGTATTTGTCCAACTTGACCATCTCCTCGAAGCTCAGATTGCTGCGCCCCGAGACCTGCCAAAGCCCGGTGATACCGGGTAGCCCCTTGAGCCGACAGAAATGCTCCGAGCAGTACTTGTCCACCTCGCGGGGAAGCGGGGGCCGGGGCCCCACCAGGCTCATCTCGCCCTTGTACACGTTCACGATCTGCGGGAGTTCGTCCAAACTCCACCTGCGCAAGAAGCGGCCGACTCGAGTAATCCGCGGATCCGCTTTCATTTTGAAGAGCTGGCCGGTAGTACCCTTCTCGTTCTGGTCCGCCAACTCCTCGAGAAGGGCGTCGGCATTCACGACCATTGTTCGAAACTTGTATATGAGGAAGCGCCGCCCGTTCTTGCCGACCCGTGGCTGCTTGTAGAACACGGGCCCCCGAGAGTCGAGCTTGAGCGCCGCAACAAGGACGAGGCAGGGTATGCATCCGAGCACCAGAAGAACGCTCGATACCCCGAGATCCAGCCCTCGTTTGAAAGCCCGCTCCACCCGGTTGAGAGGGTCGACATCGACGTCGATGACGGGGAGTTCTCCGTACCCGAGCAGCTCCGCGGATTGGTAGCTCTCCTCAAAGAGCGAGGGGACCACGCGGAACGGCACGTGCGACACCGAGAGAAGCTTGGCGACCTCCGGCAAGAGAGCTTGATCCTCGGCATCAAGCGCGACTACCACCTCACTCGCCCCAGAAGCCGTCCAAGACCGGTCGAGGTTCTCGAGGCCTTCGAACGTGGCTGATATGCGAACCGGCGTTTTCGGCCCGGGGGGCGCCTCGTTGATCATCTCGGTCGGCGGACGGTACTCGAGCCGGCCCACGCAGGCGACACCCAGCCAGGGCCGCTTGGCCAGGAAGGCGATGAACTCGCCCGCAGCGTAGCCGTCACCAAGCACCAGGACTTTTCGAAAGGCCACACCGCTCATGAAAAGCGACCTCTGCCGCATGGCAAGGGCCACCCGGGTCGACGCCCCGATCACAAAGAAGATGGCAAGGCTCGAGGCCACCAGGAGCCTGGAGAAATCCAACGAGCCCACGAAGAAGCCTTTTGTTATGAAGGCCACGAGCGCGACGATGCTCGTTGCAACGAGGAGGTGGGTGGCGAGTGCGCCTGGGTCCGCGAAGCGTGACAACCGCCGGCTATTGGTGTACTGCCCGTTGCGAAACCCCAGAACCATCGTCAGCACCAAGATGAATCCCACGCCCAGATCGGCGGCTTGGGCTGCATCCGCGTCGGCCATCGGACGCCAGCTGCTCATCGCGAGCAGAGCCAACAGCGCAAGCGCCGCAGCGAACCCGTCGAGCAAGGCGAGCAGCCGGCGCGGACGGCGAAGCCACTCGTACCCTAAGGCGGCTTCCTCTCGGGCGGCCGCCCGAACTTCGGTGTTGCTATGCAAACTTTCCTCCGGAAAGAGCGTGGAACTCAACTATAGAAGAGAATAGCCACATGTTCAACACAATTTTCGTTGTAGTAGAATACATAGTATGATTAAGACTGGAGACAATGGGTACTTACCCTCCTGCGACCAAGACGATTCGTGCCACGAACCGCTTGGGACAGTTGGGTCGGCCGGGGACCGAGAAGCCATTGTAGCGCCCGTCTCATCAGTGTTGTCGGTTGGCTGGCCACAATCCTTGAAGAACCGGCGAGCAACGACCAGAAAGGACCTAGTGTCCACACTAACGGTTGACAGATCTCCCGGGGTTGAGGGCTTCTGCCGAACTCCCTCGGCTGAACGTGTGTTCGTTGCAGGTCTCCCAGTCCTACGTAGCAGCCCAGACTCACTCATGGAGTTGCTGTGGCGAGACGCTTGGGATGCGGTTCCAAGAGTCTACGCATTTGTGAACGCCTACTCGGCCACACTCCGCCGTAAGAGCCCCGCGTACGCAGACATGTTGCGGGGAGACGACTGGGTTCTTCCCGTTGCTGACGGCGCCTCTATCGCCTTTGGGGCTCGCCTGATTCGACAAGCAGGCCTACAGCGCTTTCCGGGACCCGACCTAATGGAGCAGGCGGCGGCCCGAGCGGCCGGTGACGGCACGGGCTTCTACCTGCTTGGTGGAGGCCCGGGAGTAGCCAGCAAGCTTGCCGAGGCCCTCCGCGCCCGTCATTCGGGGCTCAACGTCTGTGGCGTCGACACGCCTCCTTCCGGTGACTGGTCCGACGAGGAGAGCCGGGAGATGATCGATCGAATACGGGCCGCGAATCCCGCCATCGTCTGGATTGGGGTCTCTGCTCCCAAACAGGAGGTATGGGCCGCGCGATGGTGCGCGGACATCCATCGCCCGATCGTGTGTGTTGGCGCCGCGTTTGACTTCCTTTCGGGCAACAAGCGCCGGGCACCGCAATGGATGCGTCAGGCAGGACTCGAGTGGCTATTCCGCTTTGGGTCAGAACCGCGACGCTTGTGGCGACGTTACTTGGCAGGCAATTCTGTGTTCCTGGCAGACTTAGTTCGCTATCGAGACAAGACTCCGGTTCAGCGCGAACTGCCAGTCCCCGAGTGGCTGCAGACGTGCTTGGACCCCACAGTGCCTGTACGAGACGCTCAGGACTGCACCGAGCATCTCGTCTCTCCCACGTCGGCGCCAGGTTGCTGAAGAGAGGCAAGTACCACTTCGCTCTCCTTGAAGCTCCGGTGAATCCTCCCGCGGCGTAGGTCCCCTTCCGTCTTTGCCGCACAGGAATCGCTCATTCGTAGTGAGCTGGTCTGCGCGATGGCAGAAAAGGAAGACCCGCCGGTAGATTGCTCGCTGCCGGCGGGGCCAAGCCTTAACATCGGTGGTCAGGACCCCACGCTTTAGGGGGACGTACCGTGATCTCGGGCTATGTCGTGGTACAACTTCTCGATCACAGCCAGGGTGTCAGCCAGGAGCTCGACGTTGCAGGACTTATACGCGTTTAGGATGCTGGCCTGCACCTCGTGCGCTACAAGGCCCCACTTCTCCGGGTGCTTCTCCGCGAGGGCCTCGAGCATGACGCCGGACAGGGCCACGCGCTGGGCATGTTCGAGCAGCATCTCGTCACCGATAGGCTCGAACACCTTCGGCCACACGGGGCCACATCCGGTCCATCCCTTGCGGCTCATCGTCCACCTGTCAATGTCGTGTCACCTATCCCGCTCCATGTCGGCGAGAGCGGCGTTTCCGTGCCTCGGCTAGGAACCTAACGTACCCGGTCTCAGCCCGGAGACCTCGGTACAGTGGACCAGCCTCAAAGCGGCGGCGAAGGGCCGGACTCCCCTCTGACAACTCCTCTCCACGTTCCGGTTCACGAGCCGACCTCGGTGATGGCTTAGGGTAAGGTCTCGCAGCGGCACGGCCAAGGGCGAAGATGAACAAGCACCCGCCGACAACCGGAATTACCAAGAGCCAGAGCATCCAGAGCATCTGCTAGTCTCCGCGTCTATCAAGATTCCGCTCTTGCTTGTTCTCTGTGATTCCGCTATTCCCT
>CAWJKE010000006.1:0-305230 GCA_963843455.1 uncultured Actinomycetota bacterium | reverse complement strand
GAAAGCTCCCGATCTTCTGCGCCAACCCGCCCAGGGTGTCGGCGATCGCCACCGTGTTCCTCTTCCAGCCGGCCTCGGTCTGGAGGTCCTCATCGAGGGCGCGAAACCAGCCGACGCCGTCCATCCGGATCTGCCGCGGAGTCGGATTAGCCTGGATGTGATCCTTGATCTTGGAGTCGAGCAGGGCGTACATGACGGCGCCGGGTTGCCTGAACGAATGCGCGGCGGTCAACATTATTTATCGCTATTACGTAAAGTGTAGCTCGCCTAGTCCGGGAACCGGTTTGCACGTCGCCGTCTTGAACCACTATCCTTGCGGCTAAGCAGCCGAGAACGCCAGCGATCGAATCGAGGTGTCGGGAATGAGCCTGGACACGAGCACCGCCATCCTTGGAAAGGCGCGCTATCCGCAAGTACAGACCGGACCCGGTGCCTGATGACCTCTTGCGGGAGATACTGGCCGAGGCCAGGTGGGCCCCCTCGGCGACGAACACCCAGTCGACCTACGTGTACGCCCTCTCCGGGGAGCCCCTAAAAAGGTTCAAGTCGGAGTTGAGGCAGTACGCCGAGTCCGAGGTGGAGCCCAATCCAGACTTCCCCCCGGGCACGGGTCTGCCGCCCGCCCTGTTGGCCAGGCAGCAGGACCTCTTTCAAACAAGGATGTCGTTTGTCGCGGGCGAAGAGGCCAAGGTGGGCACCGCGCCGGCAGCGCTCTTCGTATCCCCCATGGTCGCGGGCGCCGATATCTTCGGCGCGCCGACCGTGCTCGTGCTGACATTCGATCAGGGCGTATCGGACGCCTACGGTTGCTTTGACGCGGGGTTGCTCTCGATGTGCCTCTGCCTGGCCGCGCAAGCGCGGGGCCTAGGCACGTGCATCACCGGCTCCAACGTTCGTTACCCCGATCTGCTGCGCAAGGCGATCCCCGGGACCGAGAAACAGAAGTTCGTGATCGCCATCGCCATCGGCTATCCGGACGGGGACGCGCCGGTGAACCGCTTCCCGCGGACCCGCGTACCGGTGGACGAGTTCGTCAGATTCGTGCGTTAGGTCCGTCCCCGCGCGAGTCGGGCCCCAGGCGAGGTGTGCCGGCTACTCTCTGACCTGCACCATCAGCTTGAAGGCGCCGCCCAGGTCCCGCTCGTCCAGGAGGTTCTGGAGCACGGTCGCCTGCCTGTCGGCCTCCAGAACGTCCGGCGCCGGATCGGGTCTCGCCGCCTCTGAGCCACTGCGCAGCACCCGCAGTTCGTCCTCCGCCCCTCCCCCCCGCAAGAACGCGGCAAGGGTCGTGAACAAGACCGTCTCGAAACCCTCGCCCCGTCCGTGAAGATCGAGCGCGGCGAAGTCGACGTCGGCGGTCAGATCTTGCCTGCCGGCTCGGGCGAGAGGGTCAAGGACCATCTGATGCTTGAAGTAGCCCCTCACCGTCCGTCTGCGCCGCCTAGGTGCCTCCCCTCCCCGGGGTCCGCCGGCGAGAGTTAGGCCCGGAAACCAGTCTCCGTAGTCCACGTTCACAAAGCTACCGGAGGGCATCACCCGTGCCACCCGCCGCAGCAGGCCGCCGAGACCGGGAAACACCTCGATGATGCCGTCTTCGGTGAAGGCCTCCAGGCGAGCGCGGATCGAGCGTGCCGAAGAGAAGCTCCAGTTCGGCGGCCGCGGCTTCGGACACACCGGCCCATGTTTGCCCCAGACTCCGATCCTCCGCCTGCACGTATGCTTCGGCCAGGGTTCCGCCGCCAACCCGGACTAGATGCACCGGCGTGGTGTCCAGGAACTCGTTCCCGACGACGACCACCGGCTGAGTCTCGGCACACGCCTCGTCCAACTCCAAGCCCCAACCGACATCCCAGCCCGCAGCCACCAAGCTCTCCACGGCCTCCGCCTGTCTCTGCCGCAGGCGCGCGCCCACCTCCACTATGCGGTAAGCCACCTTCTCGCGCAGGTCCGGGCGCTCGTCGTCCCAGAAACGCAGGATCCCCTCGGCGAGCTGCCCCTCACCCCCGCCCAATTCGACGACGCTCGGCGTGGCGCTCGCGCGGCTCCTGTCGGCCGATGGCGCCGCCGGGGACAGGGCTAATGCCGCATCCACCAACTCGGTCACCAACCTGGCCAAGGTCCTGTTGAAGAAAGGGGAGATGGCCGGCGCGGTGCTGAAATCTCCGCCGTGCCGGAGCAGACGATCGGCTTGACTGTAGTAGCCCAGGGTGGGGTGGCTGAGGGCGATCTCCATGAACCGGGCGAAAGTGACCCTCCCACCTTCGGCGCCAACAGCGTCGACGATCGAAGGGGGGATCGGGGAGTCTGAGCCGTTCGCGTGCACGCTACTAGAGTCCGGCGCCTGTTACCTGCCCCACTTCGAGTCCGCGGCTCCGGCACACCCGTGGATGAAGGTCCCGTCGCTCGCGCGCGCCATCTCGGGCGGGCTCTGGACAAGCAGGTCCAGCGCCTCCTCGACTCCGTCAAGACTCAGGGAGTACGGGTAAGGATACGACCCGGCCACCGGGCACCCGTCTCGGCTCTCGATGCGGTAGCAGCCGAAGTCCATGCGGGAAACATCTCGCGCACGGGACTTGCGCAGCACCAGTCCCACCCGGGCGACCGCGCGGCGCAGCCGGGCTTCATTTCGCCGGGCTGTCGCGATGGTGTCGGCGTCGTCGGCCATGTTCTCGGCTCTCCCTGGTCTGGGGTGTCGCCCGGGTCCGGTTCAGTCTGTCGAAGCTACCATACCTTCGAGCACGGAGCGGAAGTAGTCCAGCGACTGGGCGCCCACCACCCTCGTTCCTCCCGGGAAGACGTAGGTGGGAACAGCGGTGATGCCTGAACCGGCCGCCTCCGTTTTGGCAGCCTCACGTTCGGCCGCATAGGCGCCGCTGGAGAGTTCTCGCCGCAGAAGAACGGGATCGAGCCCCACCCCCTCGGCCACCGCGGCCAGCACCTCGATGTCGCCAATGTCCTGGGCGTAGGCAAAGTAGGCCGCGAGTACGGCCCGGTGAAACTCGGCGTGCTTGCCGGCGTCTCGGGCGAATCCCGCGGCTTCGATGGCGAGACGCGAGTTGGAGAGCAGCCGCGGCGGATCGAAGGGTAGACCCAACTCCAGGCAACGTTGGCGTTGGCCCTCCTGGCTCCGAAGGATGCCAGGACCAAAAAGACGTTCGAGCAAGATGCCTTGCGGTGGCGTCTCGGGATGGATCTCGTAGCTGATCCAGGTGTCTTGCAGAGGAAACTCTTGCTTCAGCTTATCGACAATACCCGTGCCGATGTAGCAGTAGGGTCATATGTAGTCGGAGAAGACCTTGACCTCGATGACCATGTCTCTCACCCCCTGCAATACTTGCTTTCACTCCACCCCACGGGCGCGTCGTCTGTCGACACGATAGCAGCCAAGGCGCGTGGTAGGCGTGCGGCCGGGGGTCGGGCTACAATCGACGAGGAACGATCCACCTCTTGGGACCAGGGAGGAGCCGCAAGGATGCCCGTCAACCTCTCCATCAAGAACGTGCCTGACGAGGTCGCGCGTGGTCTGCATAACCGGGCTGCGCGAAACCAGAGATCGCTTCATCAGGAACTGCTCGACATCCTCAAGCAGGCGGCAAAGGACCAGCCCGAGGTGACTATCGACGTGCTGCTGGAGAACGCGCAGCGAAAGAAGCCGGCCCTCGACGAGGCTGCCTCCAAGGTGCTGGCGGCCAAGGACGCGGAGCACGAGAAAGCGGCCCAGCGCTTCGAGGACCTTCTGGGGGGTCCCGAGCAAGACGAGCCGGGCGGAGGATGAGCAGGGATCGGTGGGCCACGCCGACTACGCCGTGGTGAAGTGGACGATCACCCCTATGGTCCAGACCGAACCGGCCAGAGCTACCATGAAGAACTCCACCAGCATGCCCATGCCCATCGCCTTGAGCGCCTCAACGCTGGATCTGGTGGCCGACTGAAGGTCTCCCCCGCGCGCGTACTCGCTCAGGAACAGGCCACCGGCGAAGCCGACGAACAGGCCGACCACGGGGATCACGAACATCCCGACGATGCCCGCCACCACGGCCACGAGTATGGAGCGCTTCGGGATACGCTCCTTCTTGAGCTTGCGACCTGTCAGCAGGGCGCTCGCCGACCAGCCGATCAGCGCGAAGAGGGCTCCGATGCCGGCGGCGACCCAGGACGCGGTGGACCCGAGGACCCATCCCCACGCGATGAGCGTGACCAGGGCCACAGGGCTGCCGGGCAGCACCGGAAAGACCGTGCCGAACACGGCGACGGCCAGCAGGATGCCCGCGGCGACGGTGGCGACGATATCGACAGCCATGCCACTACGTTACATCTTTACAGCTACGCTACCTTGCCTTCCATCTCCCGGAAGAGCTGGGGCAGGATAGCCGCCAGATTCGCAAACTCCTGCACGTCGTGCAGGAAGAGACCCTGGGCCGCTTCCCCCGGGATGCGCATCCCCGGCGGCAAGGCAAGGACGGGCTTCTTGTCGACGATCTGGTACCCCACCCAGAAACGGTTGCGGACCTCTATGCCATCCTCCGTCTTACGGACCAGATGCACGAAAGCCACCGGCAGACCGGGCCCCTCGGGGGGATCGTCGACGCCTCGGGCCATGACGTTGGCGGCCGCGAGAGCCTCGGCGTTGGGCGAGTGGTAGCGGCTCATGTCGAAGCCGAAGTCCTCGGGGGTGAGGAAGCTGATGTCCACTGCGTTGAGGACACCGCCACCGATGTCTTCCACCACGTGGTGCGTCAAGCCCTGGAACTTTTGCGGCAGCGAGCGGGCGGGGTCCAGGACCTTGGCCCGCTCTTCGGGGTCGAGGCGAGCGGACACGTGCATCTCCGGATACCAGAGCTTGTAGCGCAGGTCCTCCAGGCCGTGCCATGCGAACCACCAGTCGATCATCTCCGGAGTCGCTCCCGGCATGGGATGGCGCAGGGCTATGTACCCGCTGCCGTCCGGCATGACGCAGTAACCGTTCTCGCCTTCGGTGTAGCCTGGGGAGAGCAGGTCGTTCGCATCCTGAATACGGTCGGCCTTGGCGGGATCAAGGGGTTTGAGGTCCTTAAGCATCTCGGCGTGGTGCGCCGCTGGCGGCGCGGATGGCAGATAGTAGTACTTGGCGTACGGCCTGGTCTTCTCCTCGGCCGTGAGTTCATTACGTTCGCTCATCGAAGTACCTCCGTTCGCCCGCCTGCCGGCTACTTGATGTAGTCGGTGGCCGGATCGTAGGTGTCGTGCGGCTCCGGCGGTACGGGTACGAGCTCCATCACCGCCGAGGGAGAGTACATCCATGCGTAGGTGCTGGGGCGGTTCGGCTTGTATTCGGCTGGCAGACCGGGCGGGAAGATGTCGCCGATGTCCCCGGGGTCGCCGGCGGGCGGTGCTGTCCAAGGCACCTCGAACGGGGTGATGATGTTCAGGTAGACGTGGTGGTTGCGGATCTTCCACTGCCCGTCTTCTTTGATGAAGTCCTCACCGTAGGTGCCCCACACCCACATGGCCGTGAGGTTGCCGCCGAGCACCCGGGCCTCATGTCCAGGTGACATCCACACACCTTTGGCGGTCTTGCCGTCCTTGGCCACCTCGATGACCGGCGTGGCCAGGGTGTGCTGCATCATCTGCCCCTCGATGGGCACACCCACCTTCGATGTCCAGTTATGGAACCCGTGGAAGCACCGATAGGCGGCGTCCATACCGTCCCACACGCCCAGCGGCCCGATCTCAATCTTCTGAGGCACGGTCTTGGCAAAGAGTTCGACGGTCTCGGTGAACATGTTGGCGGTCGTCAGAAACTCGTACCGGCCCATCAGGTTCTGGATCTCGTGGATATCGGTGAGGCGCCTAACCATCGCCTCCAGGTATTCCTGCACCTCTGGTCTCCTTCCCAGCGCCCGCATGACCCGCCCATCTGGGCCTCCGCAGCACTCCGTTGCGACCCCCTATGTGTCGCTACGCCAACCTCTGCTTGGAGATGTGCGTCCGTATGTAGGCGATGAGCGCCCTCGCCGCGGCGGACAAGGGGCGATCATTCGGATAGATGAGGTTGAGATCGCGGACGATGGGTTCGTCGAAGGGCAGCGCGACCAGTCCCTCGAGGGCCGCGGGAGAGCACAGGGTCTTTGGCATGGGCGCAACTCCCAGGCCCTTCCTCACCAACTCCTTGTTCAGTTCCGGATAGTTGCAGCGCGAGGAGAATCTCGGGGTGAGCCCGCGCCGGCGAAAGGCCTCCACTATCAGATTGCTCACGTGGAGCGTCGCCCGGGGAATGAGGATGGTCTCGGCGGCCACCATATCCAAAGGCGCGGTCGGTCGCGAGGCCAGCCGGTGGTCGGTGGGGACGATGAGGAGTATCTCCTCGGTGAGCAAGTGATAGGCCGCGACCCGGCTTGATCCCCAGGGGGTCATCACCCCGCAATCCAGTTCTCCGCTGATTACCGCTTCCTCGAGCTGAGCATCGTCCTTCTCGATAAGGTCGATGCTCATTCCCGGATACGCCGCGATGAAGGGCGCAAGCAGTGGGATGAGTATGTGCGCCATGACCATGGGCACGGCGCCGAAGTGCACCGCGCTCGGACCTCCCCCCGCCTGCTCGCGGATGATGCCGATGGCGTCCTCGGTGCGCGTCACGATCGCGTGGGCGAGCGGCAGCAGCAATTCTCCGGCGACCGTCAATTCCACGTGTCGGCCGTAGCGTACGAACAACCGTGCGTCGAGCATGTCCTCCAGCCGCGCGATCTGCCGGCTGACGGTGGACTGGGTCGAGTAGAGCGTCCGGGCAGCCTTGCTGAAGCTGCGCGCCTCGGCGACGGTCACGAAGGTCTTGAGCAGGTCCGTTTCCATGGAAGCGCTATGTCAAAATCGAGCTAGTCGCCGTACCCACTCCGGCTTAGCGCCGCCGCGTGACGTTTCTGCCGGGCCTCGCGACGTCGCAACTCCCGTTCCTCCTGGGCGAACACCCCACTCTGGGGACGCCACTTGTCGACCGACATGGTCTTCGAGTACCAGAAATCGGTGGTGAGCCACAGAGCCTGGGTCTCGCCGCCTACCACGACCACGTTGATGGCCTCGGGGTGCGTGTAGGGAGCGATCATCGTCTCGCGCGGCAAGTTGAGCCACGTGGCGAACGGCTCCACGCCGGCGCGCCCGTTCGGTTCCACCAAGGAGTAGTTGACATCGGATCCAAAGAACTGGCCGGCGCTCATCTTGAAGTTCTGCGACAGATACTCCGAGAGCTGTTCTGGAGTGTCGAAGCCTTGCTCTTTCAGGTGATTTGCCACCAGCGGGTCCATCACCAGGGTCAGCGCCGCCCTCAGGCAGGGGAAGGCCTGCATCATGATGAGCGTCTCCTCCTGCGCCGGGCGGCAACATCCGGCCGCGCCCATGCTGTTGATGGCGCTCCATCCCTGGAAGGTGCTGATGGTGCTCTCTTCCTTCTTGAAACCGTGGCGCGTGTGGAACGGCGGCCAGATGCTCCGCTCCTCGTTCTCGGCGAACGTCATGTTGTTGTAGTTCGCGTTTGCGCCGAGCGAGCCCATGAAGGTCTCCCCCAGCCGGGCGTCGCCAAAGTTGATGGTCATCAGGGTCCACGCCCGTCCGATGACGGCGTTGGCCTGGTTGAACGGGCTCAGAGCGCCCAGGCCCGAGTTCATGCCAATCTCTTCGCGGATCGGGCCATTCACCATCGCCATGCGCGAAAACGAAGTGGTGGAGCTCGGCATGGAGGCCTCTTCGCTGGCCGCGAGCGCGAGGATGACAGGAAGGTGCTCGGGACCGGCGCCGGCCATGACCGCGTTGATGGCCACCTTCTCCACCGTGTACTCCAGTCTCTCCTGGTCGATGGTCACGGTCATCCGGCCCACCACTTCCGCGGGGTCGGCGGCGGTGCCGGTTAGCATCCGGGCCACCCGCTCCTCCGTGGGGAGCACTATGGGCAGACCGTCGGTCCAGTCGGATTCCAGGAACAGCCGCTGAAGGTTCTCCTCTTTATCCGGCTTGAGCAGCCGCGGCCTGGGGGCGCTGCGCCGTTCTTCCGGGTGTTTCTCTTCCTCGCTGAGAGGCCTGGTGAGCGCCTCGACGATCTGAGGCATGAGGGGCTTGCCCGTCACGGCGTCGTTTCCCTCCACATACTTGCGCAGGACCTCCCGCGGCCTCCCTACGAGCGGGTAGGGGGCAAAGCTGAAGCGCAGGTTCATGCCGTGGTTCTGGGCGTCCTGGGCGATGTATTCAGCGAAACGCGCGCT
The DNA here is from genome assembly GCA_963843455.1 of uncultured Actinomycetota bacterium. Classification (GTDB taxonomy): domain Bacteria; phylum Actinomycetota; class Thermoleophilia; order RBG-16-64-13; family RBG-16-64-13; genus CAIQPS01. The sequence continues at coordinate 297,002 of CAWJKE010000006.1, read as the reverse complement.
CGATATGGGCGCCGTGGGAACGCCGTACTTGGATTCCAGTTCCCTGCAGTGGGCGGCGACACTCGCCGCACAGCCGTCTCAGCCGCCCACCCCAAAGATGACCGCGTGGGCGTCCCGCCGTGCGTCCTCCCACATCTGAGGTTCGTCGAGGAACATGATGCTCGTCTTGTGGCGCAGCACTGTCTTCACGCTGGGCATGTTGCGAGCGAACCACTCGACCGCCTCTTCGAGGAACTCCCAGCCTCCCCCGAATCCGATATCGATGAGGTGAATGGTCTTGCCTTCGAGCGTGTCCAGCCGGGGCGCCAGCGGCAGCGGCTGCACGATGTTGGTAGGCTGGCCCCGGGGATCGAGGACCGTGACCAGCGAGCCAGAAGAGTCTTGTGCGATCGTCGCCAATTCAATTCTCCAGTCTGCTATACCGCGGGGCAAAGAAGAGATCGTGGAACATTATAGGCTTCCGGGCCATGAGCAAGGGGGCGCAAGCCCTGTGGCTTGCGCCCCCAACATCCCCGCCTCGCTCTTCCTACGGATGAAGCTTGCTGATGCCCTTCTCGGGGATCACAGTGTTCGGGTCGAGAGCGGCCAGGACCTTGTCCCACCAGAGGTGATAGTTCGACAGCGCCGGCCCCACCCTACTGTCGATCAGTTCGGCCGGGGACATGGTGAGGGCGAAGTACTTCTCATCGAGCGCCCTCGCGCCCTGCTCCTCCGTCCACTTGTCGACCGCCTTCTGCGCTTCGGGATTGAGCGGGCTGAACTTGCAGAAGATCTCCGTTTTGCCCAGATGACCCTGCTCCACTCCCCAGCCGAAGAAGCCTCCGCCGTCATCCGCGATGAAGCCTTGATCGATGAGAGGCAGCTTGGCTTTGCCAGCTCCTACCGCCCACCTGATGGTCAGATCTCTCTGGCCCATGACGGGGATGGACTTGAAGTTGCCTCCGGGCCGGAACGTCTCTCTGATAGAGCCGCTGATCCTGGTGCACTGGGTCAGCAGGATCCCCTCCAGCTCAGGATCCTCCACCGACTTCAGCGATATCCCGTCGGCTTCGGCGACGATCGTCTCCAACACCTTCTTCTTGTAGGCGAAGTCGTCCGGGGAGTTGCCGGCGATGATCACGAAGAAGCCGGGGCCCTGCACCTCCCGCGAGAGGCGGTGGAACATCGCCTCGTCTTCCTCGTTGCACGTGGTGATGTTGGCGGCGACCATGGCGGCGTTGAACCCCATCAACTCGAGCGCGATCTCGCTCTCGCCGATCTTGAGCTCCGCCTGCCACATCTGCTCCAGGGTGGGGAAGCTGTAGTAGCGCGCCATCATGTTTGCCGGGTGCTCGCTGAGCGTGAACTTGGGTGAGTTACCTGCCAGGGAGTAGCGTTCCGGTCCCGGCCAGTGGTACACCTTGGTCGCGACCTTGGTGAACACGCCCGGCGTGCAGCTGGGCGGCACGACGCTCGAGACCAGGGAGCGCAAGGACGGTCCCGGCCCGTCGCCGCAGAACCATTCACCTGTGGAGCCCAACGAACCCAACTGCACCAGCTCGCCGTCTGGAGTGACCCACTCGACGGCCAGGTGGTTGCGATCGTCCGCACCAGCGGACTGGTCCAGGTGCCCGTGGCCCCGCAGCATGGCCGAGCACTGCGCGCCGGCGCCCTTCACGTTGGTGTTCAGACCCAACTTGAACAGCTCGGCCTGAAGCTGGGCGGAGGTCACGTACGGCTCCACCACGGCGTACATGCTCTTCTCGTTGATCTCGATTATCCGGTTCATGCGCCGCAGGTCGAGCAGGATGAGCCCAGGGGGGAAGAATCCCGTCCAGCCCGTGCAGATGGGCCGGAACCTCAGCTTGAACTTGTTGCAGAGCTTGACCACCGCCTGAACTTCGGCCGTGTCTTTGGGCAAGATCACGGCGGCGAAGTCGGTCTGGAAATAGGCGGGCATCATCGCCGGATCGTCACAGATGTTCTCCTCGCCCACCACACCCGCGAAAGCGATATAGATATCCTTTTCTAGAGCCAAGATGTACCGACCTCCTTCCTAGATGGCTTGGTCGACAAGTTCGACAATGTCGTAGACCTTGAGACCGCCGCCGCTCTTGGCGATGACCTCAGAGAAGAGTTTCTCGCTCCAGGGCGAAGCGGTGACGATGGCCTCGGCGCCGGTGGACCCGGCCTCCTCGAGCCTCTCCGCGGCCGTCCATTCGGCGAACTCCGGGTTGGAGTCGTTGACTCCGCCGCAGGAGCCGCCGCACCAGGAGTATTCCTTGATCCTGTCCATCTCGGTGAGGGTCACGCCCGGCAGGCCGGCGAGCACCGCACGCGGAGGCTCGTATACCCCGTTGGTCCCGCGCCGGTAGGGTTTGGGGGGGTCGAAGACGAACCTGTCGCCCGGGATCTTCTTGCCTTCCCAATGCACCCACGGCTCCCCGAGCCTGCCCAGATGGCAGGGATCGTGGTAGGTGACGTTCAGATCGGCCTGGCGCTCCGGTTTGAGCTTGCCCTGCTCCATGAGCTTGGCGATCATCTGGCTCATGTGCAGCACTTCCAGGTCGCCCTTGAGATTGAACCGGTCGTAGAGAACATTGTAGACCTGGTAGCACACGGCACAACTGGTCACCAGGGTCTTGGCGCCGGACTGCTGAATGACCGCCAGGCTCTTTTCGGCCTGCGCAAGAAAGTCCGCCTTGTACCCCATCTCGAAGGCTCGGCCGCCGCAGCAGGTCTCGGCATCGCCGGCGATGCCGAAGGCCACGCCGCCTTTCTGGAGGATCCGAGCAGTGGCCTTCGCCAGGCCCTGCATGTCCTTGTCGTAGCTGGTGAGGCAGCCCGCGTGGTAGAGAACGTCCACCTTCTCCTTGGTGGCGTCGGCGAGTCCCAGTCCCTGGGCCCAGTCGCCGCGCTTACCTCCCTCGATGGGGACCATGCTGCCCGTGGTGCGCAGCCTACCGACCACTTTGTCCAGGGCGGGATGAGCATGACCGTCATCCACGGCCTTGATCCGCAGTTCCTGGATAGGCCTGAGGACTTCCATGTCCATCGCGTACTTGCAGGACATATCACAGCCGCCGCAGAGGTGGCAGTTGTAGACGCTATCCACATAGCGAGGCGCGTAGGTGAAACCTTCCTTGAGGGCGGCAGTGCCCATATTCACCCTGCCGCCGCCCGCGTAGAAGTGGAAGTTGTACCTCGAGATGCTGGGGCACACGTTGGCGTGCTTGAACCCCTTCACCTGCTGCATAGGGACGAACTTGCACGCGTTGCACCTGCAGCACATGTTCATATCGCCGGCATATTCTTCTAATGCCATGTTGCTCCTTCCTTCTTCCATCGATCCCGTATGCCCGGCCGGTCCGTCCCTAGAAGCACAGTTTCCCCGGGTTCATGACTTCGTTCGGATCAAAGATCCCCTTCAACTTCCTGAGAACGCCCACCGTCGCGGCGTCGCGGTTCATGATGAGCCCGGCGCTCTCGCCGTAGGGCCTCGAGAAGAACGCGCCGTTGTCCATGAGAGTCTTGGTGGCAGCGGCGGCCAGCGTGCGCACCCGCTGCGTCTCGCCCGCGTCGGCGGAGTCGTAGAACAGGTTGAACTCGCAGTGGCAGCTCGTGCCCTGCACCGTCGGCTGGATGTAGACACCAAGATCGGCCACGGGGTGACCCGCCTTGGCCGCCAGACCGTCCATGATCCCCACGAGTGCTTGGAGTTTGTCGATGGTGGCCAGGAAGAACACATCCTCGCAGGCCCCCTTCGAGCGGAGCTTCCAATACGGCTCCGCTGACGGCTGCTGCACCGCCTTGAGGATGTCGCCGGCGGAGAGTCCGCCGACCGCTTTTGCCGACTCCAATCCCAGGCGCCCGCTGATGGCCGCGATGTCCTTGATGTTGACGCTAACCCTCTCCTCGGGGTAGTACTCGTAGCCGGCCACCGTGTAGAAGAGGATCCAGGGCGGCAGATCGGTCTTGAGGCGCTGGAAGCCCGCCGGCCATTCCTGCGCGAAGACGGCCGCCAGATCCGTGGCCGAGAGCACGAAGCACTCGGTGACCATCCTCAGCCGGATGAGCCAGTCGGCCATCTCCAGCAGCGGATCGAGCTGGTCGCCGCCGACCACGAAGGGCTCCTCCAGACTGGGAAGCAGTTCGCAGCGGAGCGAAGCCCAGGTGACTATGCCCATCGTTCCCTGCGCGCCCTGCACCAGACGGTGCCAAGCCGCCACGTGCGGCCCGTACGGCGCCTTCTGCACGCCGCCGACGGCCCATTGCTCTTCCACGGTGCCCGGCCCGGCTGCCTGCCCAGTGCGGAAATCCTCACCGTTCCCGAAGATCACCTCGAGACAGGCCACGGGGTCGGAGATGTCCCACTGATACGCGGGCATCACCACCGGCTCTCTCTCCAGCATACTGCCGACGATGCTCTTGGAAGCTCTGGGCAACAGGGGCAGGTTGAGGCGGATGCCCTCCTTTTTCGCGGCGGGTATGAGCTCGCCGAAGGTTACGCCGGGCTCCACCATGGCCACGCGGCGGGGCCGGTCGACGAAGACGATCTTCTTCATCTCGCTCAGGTCCACCACAACCGCACCCCCGGTGCTGGGAACCGTGTCGCCCCTGAAGTGAGGCGGACCGGAGCTCACCGGGACGAGCGGGGTGAGAGTCTCGTTGGCGGCTGCCACCAACTGCTTGACCTCCGCGGCCGAATGAGCCTTGACCACGTATGCCGGCCAGGTCTGGTTGACGAAGCTCATGTCCTTGGAGTACGCGTCCAGCGTCCCCGCTTCGTCGCTTACGTTCGCACCCCCTACTATCTCCACCAACTCTCGCTTTTCGATCATCTCCTGCTCACTACCCCCTTCACGATCGAAGTGCTTTCGGATCGCCAATACGCCGGTGCCCGCCGATCAGTGGTCGGGCTGCAAGCGGTATTTCTCCAACGGGACCGGCAGGGCGGACAGCGCAGGACCACTCTCCCCTTGCTCGATGTTGATCCATTTGAACCAGTTCTTGTCGTCGCGCGCCGGGAAATCCTCGCGGAAATGCTGGGCGCGGCTCTCCTCGCGCATCAAAGCCGCCCTGTATGTGAATTCCGCGGCCATGAGCATGCTCTCGGCCGAGTGATAACGGGCGAGGTCGTGGAAATCGGCAGCGCCGACCCGTTCCAACTTCTCCCTGGCCTCCTGGAGGATGCCCAGGGCCTCGTTCATCCGGCCCGCCTCGCGGGCCCGGTTGTATTTCATGGGGATGATGGCCTCGTGCACCCTGGCGGTCACATCGGCGGCGTCCACGTCTATCGAGCGTTCCATGGGAGCCACCGCTCTGGCGATCACCTTCTCGGCGTACGCCTGATCGATCTCGCGCCGCTCGTTGCCGAGCGCGTAGGCCCCAGCATCCTCGCCCGCCACGAACCCGGTGATGGCCGCGGACTGAACGCCCAGTCCCGCCTGGCCACCGCCCCCGTTGGTCCAGCAGTTGCTGCACGCCGCGCCGGCGGCCCAAAGCCCCGCCAGAGCCGTCCTACCGTTGAGGTCTATCCGGATGCCGCCCCCGCTGTAGAGATACCGCGGCCACATCTCCATCCGCTCCTGCGAGGGGTCGATGCCGCATTTGTCCTTAAGCAGCAGCATGGTGTCGTTCGCCATGAGGTGAGTCAGCTCGGGCACGATGTCGTCGCCGCACCAGGCGATCTCGGCGTCGGTGAGCCCCTTGAGGTTGATGTAGATGGGGCCCCGCCCCGCCCTGACCTCCTCGTACATGGCATGGATCACCCGGGGGTCGAAGGTGTACACCGCGTGCTCTCCCACCATCAATTCCGGGAAATACTTGCCCATGATCTTCTCGCCCAGGGCGTTCTCCAAGTACAGGTAGAAATGGATGCCCATGAGCTCCTTGCCGAGGACCTTGATGCCCCACACGTACATGCTGTTGAACTCGGCGTTGGTCAGCTGAGCCCCCGCTCGGTAGCCCATCGCCGGTCCCTCGCCCAGCACCGAGGCGTAAGTCTTTTCGTGCAAATACCCGCAGTTTCCCGTGGCGACAATGGTCGCTTTGGCGTTGAACACATAGATGCACCCGTCGACGAGTCCCAGGCCCACCGCGCCAACCACCTGGTCGCCGTTCTTGAGAAGGTCGATGACAAAGATCTTGTCCATCATCTTGACGCCACGGGCGGCGGCCGTCTTCTTGAGCGCCACCAACGACTTGGGAGCATCGAAGAGGGTGACGTTGGTCGGCCCCCAGGCGAGGATGTCTATCTCCCCGTCCTTCTTCAGAAAAGTGAGTCCCATGGCGGCCAGGTCCGCGGTCGACTGGTGCATGCGGCTCCCGAAAGCGTGGGTCCACTCCTGATCGTTCAAGAAGTTGCTGCCCCGCGTGACCCTTTCGACCCAGTCGTCGACGGAGGATGGGTAGACGTAGGCCAGGATCCCGCCTCCGATAGGCACCTGGCCGTTCCAGCCTATGCCGCACTTGTCCACCATCAGCACATCCGCCCCGCTCTCGCTCGCCTTGAGAGCGGCGCACATCCCGGCGCCTCCGGCGCCGAGCACCAGCACATCCGTGGTTATGACTTTGCGTTCCATCAGTACGGTGACACCATCTCGCCTCGAGCCCGCTCGGGCGAGACATCGAAGCAGCCTTCGGGGCAGAACGATTCACAGCCCCAACAGGCGATGCAGTCCAGGGGATACCGGATCGCCGCCTTGCCGTCTTGCTCGTCCATGCGCAGGACGTCCATAGGGCAGGCGGCCACGCAGTTGCCGCACCCGGTGCACGATTCCCGGTCGAACTCGCGAATGGGCATGCTCATCGCTCCTTCAGAGGGTGGTGAGTCTGATCCACTGGCCTACCATGTAGCTGCACACGTCGGAAGCAAGGAATGCCACCGCCGGGGCCACGTCCTGCGGGGTGCAGAGCCGCTTGAGGGCCGACATCCGCCGAAAGACATCCTTGTGCTCCTCGGTGGCGGTCACGATCAATCCCGTTTGACCGAGACCGGGCGATATGCCGTTGACGATGATCCCCAGAGCCGCCACCTCCAGGGCCAGAGAATGAGTGAAGGCCTCCACTCCCGCTTTAGCCGCTCCGTAGGTGGAGATCGTCGGGATACCCTGCCCTCCGGAGGTGTTGATGATCCGGCCGTAGCGCTGCTCGGCCATATGGGGGATGACGGCCTGAGCGACATTCATCTGCCCGTATAGGTTCACGCCGATATCCAGGTCCCAGTCGGCCTTGGTCTTCTGCATGAAGGGCTTGTCTGGGCTGCTGACACCGGCGTTGTTAACCAGGATGTCCATGCGGCCGAACCGCTCGATGGCCGCCTGCACCATCGCATCCACCGAGGCCCGGTCCGAGACGTCGACCTTGATCGCCATCGCCTGTCGCCCCGAGCCCTCGATCATGCCCGCGGTCTCCTCGGCCCACGCCAGGTTGAGGTCGGCGCAGATGACGTCGCACCCCTCTTCGGCCAGCGTCGTGGCGATGACCCGGCCGTAGCCTATGGGGCTGCCGCTCCCCGTCACCAGCGCGATCTTGTCCTGCAACTTCAGATCCACCTTGCCTCCCCGTGCATTCTCAGAGCGGAGCGATACAGGATCAGGGCTTCGGGTGCTCTCCCGGCTTGAAATACTCGGGCGTGAGAGCCACGTTCATGAAGATCACCGGCCCGTCGACCGTCTTGAAATTCAGGGGGCCGTGCAGCACGCCGGCCGGGATGTGGAGGACGGTGGGCTCGGTGATGAGGTAGGTCTCGAGCTCCTCCCCCAGCGTGATCTCCACCTCGGCCGGGAAATCGGCCATGTGCAGGGAGTCGGCGTTGAAGAAGTGAAGGAACTGGTCGAAGTCGTGGGTATGGGGATCGCTGACCATGAGGAACGGCTCGGTGATGCAGTTCCACAGAACGGAGTAATTCTTCTCCCCCACGTGATCGCGCGCGAAGTACACCAGCCGGTCGCCGAACTTGCCGCCGAGGATGGGATTCTTGCAGAACCATTCGTCGTACGTGCCCATGACGCCCCTCCCCTAGTACGTGCCGTACTCCTTCGTCGCATCCGCCCACACCTTAACGAGCTCCGGGTCGCATCCGGCCAACTCACCCACACCGGGGCACATCATGAAGCCGCCGTTCTTGCCCACCGTCTCGCAGAGTCTCTTCGTGTAGGCGCGCACCTCCTCGGCGGGACCGGCCCTCAGAAGCGAGTTGGGCATGCCCCCGACGATGCACATGGTGTCGCCGACGATCTCCTTGACCTTGAAGATGTCGCTCGACTGGAACCAGCCGACCGTCTTGCCCTTGGGGAGTTCGGCCAGGTACTCGAGCCGCTGGTCCCAGCACCCCTCGTAGAACACGATAGGGGTGACGCCATTCTCCACCAAAGTCTCGAGCACATGCTTCAGTTGCTTCCAGTAAAGGTTCTCGAACTGCTTGAGCGACATGAACCCGTCTGAGCCACGGTGCAGCGGGAGAAAGGCCCTGTTCATACCCGTGGCTTTGCAGGTATTGATGGCGAATTCCAGCTCCAAGCGGGAGAGCTTATCCTGCGCGGCGAGAAGTTTATCCGGCCGCTTCATGATGTCGATCATGATGCCGCGCATGCCCCGAAGCGCGTCCGACATGGCATCGAACGGTGCCGTGATGGTGGGCCCCATGATGAAACCGTCGGGGAAGCCGAGGGCGACCATACGCTCGTGGTTCCTGACCATCCGATCGATGCCGTCGGCCACGGCCTGGACGGCCTTGGCGAAGACCCGAAAAGACTCGCCCAGCGGACCCGAGCCGAAACCGCCGATGTTGTTCAGATAGTAGCTCCCGAAGACGAAGAGGCTGAGCGGAGGCATGGTGGCGAATCCGTCGAGCTTCTCGAACGCCCGCGGGAGATACGTGCGGATGACCCAGTCTGTAGGGTCATCCAAGAAGGCATCGTAGTCCTCGGCCTTCATGAACTCGCTCTCGACGAACTGGAACTGCGTGTTCTCGTCCAGGCCGTGGCCGGGCCAGGCGGTCATGCGGTCGCCGAGGAGGAGGTAGGGAGTCGAGTCGAAGGGCATGGGACCGTGGATGGAATCGGGCTGGAAATGCAGCGCGGCCTGCTCCAGTAGCTCCTGGGACCTGTCAGGGTCTTCGAGCAGTTGCTGCTTGGTGATGCCCCCCAACTCGGCCAGCATGTATCCGATCGGCATGATCAGCGGCACTCTGTCCGGCTGCTTGAGCTGCATGGCGTCGGCCATGCGCCGCGCTCTCTGTGCCCCCAGTGTTTCCGGTGTATCGGGCATGGCTACACGCCCATCCACTCTTTGGAAAGAGCCACTGCGGCCACCGCGTCCTTGCCGAACGCGTCGGCCTTGGCGTACCTGCACACGTCGTCGTCCATCTGCCCGCCGCCGATCATGATCTTGATGTCCTGGCGCAGACCGGCCTTCTCAAAGGCCTCGACAGTCTCCCTCATCGCGTCGAACGCCACGGTGAGGAAGCCGCTCAGGCCCACGACCGCGGGTTGCTCCGTCTTGACCGCCTCCACGAACGTGGCCACGGGGACGTTCACTCCCAGGTTGGTCACCTCGAAGCCGTTGACGTCGAGCATGAACTCGACAATGTTGAGTCCGATGTCGTGGATGTCACCGGCGACCGTCCCTATGACGACCTTGCCGTGCCTGCTCGGCGCCTGGCCGTCGGGGCCACCCGTAAGCAGCGGCTTGACCAGATCGGCGCAGGCCTGGAGAAGCTCTCCGGAGAAGATGAGTTCCGGCAGGAAGTACTCCTGGTCGGCGAAGCGCTTGCCTACGATCGCCATGCCTTCACGCGTGTCGTCGAGGATGCTCATGGGGTCTTCGCCGGCCTCGATCCTCTTGCGGGTCAGTGCGAGGACTTCCTCCTCGTCCAGATCGGCGAAGAGCCTGATGTACTCTTCGGACATACCTGAGCACTCCTTCTGGTCGTCGGTAGCCACCACTGACGGGAGACGCACCGTGTTACTACTTGGTGGGCCCGTCGACTGCCCTACGAACTACCCCTAGCCTCCACTCAGTAGCAGATGCTCAGTAAGTGTCTGCTACTCTACGCGAGCCGAGCGCGGCTCCGCGGCGATCTCGTCGAGGATGGACAGGAAGCGCCGCGTGGAGAAACCCGTCAGGACCATGTCCTCGAGACTGTGCAGACGGGCAGTGGCCTCGAGCCAATGGACGGCCATGATCCGCCACGCCGATCTCCTGAGAATCCACGTCCGAGCGGATGCAGCCCTGGGCCTTCCCTTCTTCCACGATGTCGGCGAAGTGCTGGGCCTCGCGGAGTTGCTGGTCTCTCAAGTGCTCGCGCAGTCCATCGCTGGGCGAGGCGACCGCGAGCTCGGTGAGGAAGCGGACCACGCGCGTCCTCTGGATACCCGCGGTGTGCGATTCGCAAATCTTCCGCAGTGATCCATCGCATCCGTCGCCTCGAAGGATTCGAGTTCGTCTCGCCTTTGTTGCCAGACCTTGTCGGCGGCGGCGAGGAGCATCTCTCTCCTGCTTCGGAAGCGTCCGGTAGATCGTCGGCTCGGAAACTCCCGCGGCCGCAGCGATGCGCGCCGTGGTGGTCGCCTGCACCCCGTGCTTGGAGATGACGTGAAGCACGGCCTCCACGATCCGCTGACGCTTCTCCTCCTCGGTCATCTGCTTCCAGCGGACGAAGAGCAGTTCGCGACCAGCTTCTCTCAACGGGGGTCTTCATGCGGTCCACTCCTATCGACCTGGGCTCGCTCCTAGGAAAGCACAGAGGGTTGCATTTGCCTAGTAGCGTGTGCTAGTAGTGGGCACTACTGGGATTCGCCATCGCGGGGACGCGAGAGGTCGGATCTCTGGCGGCGCTCGTCCCCCACCGGTCACGAGCCGACCGCGATGTTGACTTGTAGGGATAGGCCGCTGATAGTATGGGCTATTCCCGATGCAGGAAGGAGGTCTCTGGTACACGCGGATCGTTTCAGGCCTTGACGTAATCGTTGAATGCTATTGACTCCAGGTGATTGAAAGAACGGGGGGTTCTCTCATGAGGAAACTGGCACTGCTGAGCATTTGCCTCGTCCTAGTCCTAACATCGGCTGTCCTGGTCTTCGGCTGCGGCGGGACGACCACCACCACCGCGGCGCCCACCGAGACCACCGCGGCGCCCGCCACCACCACCACCGCGGCGCCCACCGACACCACAGCCGCGGCCACCGAGACCACTGCGGCGACCACCGCGACGACAGTCGCTTCCACCATGGACACCTCGGTCGTCCCCAACGTCGAACCTATCGAGTTGTCGATGGTCAGCTTCATACCGAACATCCCGCCGGGCGGCAACTGGGCCAAGGATTTCGTCGATAAGATCGTCGCCTACTCCGGCGGCACCATGACGGTAAAACTCGCCGGGCCGGAGGCAGTTCCCGCCCCCGACCAGGTCTCCGCCGTGCAGAAGGGCACCTTCGATATCGCCAGCGTGCTCAGCCCCTTCGCCGACACCCTCGTGCCCGGCGCCAGCACGACAGGCCGCGCGGAATACAACCCGATGGAACTTCGGGCGGCTGGGACCTTCTTCAAGTACCTCCAGGACGAGTTCGCCAAGAGCGGCATCCTGTACCTCGGCGCGTCCGTGTCTTCGGAGGCCCAGGTGCAGACCGTCTTCTATCTGGGCAAAGAGATCACCGGCCTCAATGACCTCAAGGGCATGAAGATAGCCGCGGTCGGAGGCTCCAATAAGGCCTTCATCGAGTCCCTGGGAGCAACGTGCATCCCGGTCGACTTCACGGACTACTTCACCTCCATGGAGCGCGGCACGGTCGACGCCTACAACGCCGGCATCCCCGCGATCTTGGACTTCGGCCTCACTCCAGTCACCAAAGCCATGTTGAACGAACCGTTCAGCTCCTGCGGCGGCCTGATGCTCATGAACATGGCCAAGTGGAACAAGCTGACCCCTGCTCAGCAGGCCGTGATTACCAAGGCCATAATCAACACCGAGATCGACGGCGCGGCCATGTTCACAAGCACCGTGCAGGACGTCATCAAGACGATCACGGCCGACGGTGTGAAAGAGATCAAGCTCTCCCCCGAGGAGTCGAAGCAGTTCTACATCAACTACCGCGACAGCATGTGGGCCGAAGACCTCAAGAGATGGCCGGACATAGCGCCGCAGCTTCAGAAGTGGCTGGTCAACCCCGACTTCCCGCGGGCCAACTAGATGCGGGATCCCTTGCTGTCGGGCGCGCCGGCTGACACCAGCGCGGCAGCCTGACGGACTATGACAAAGCCCGTTTTCGGGCGCGAAGCGGCCTCACAAGAGGCCGCTTCGCGCCCAGCGGGTGCCTCACAGCCACCCGGGGGAGCGTTGACATGAACTTCTTGGGCAAAGCAGGACGGGCGTTCGACAAGACCATAGACGGCATGCTGGTAGTCTCCGGCCTCATCGTCTTCATTCAAGCCGTCTGGATCAGCGTCGACGTCATCGTCCGAAAGTCGTTCGACTGGACGTGGGCTCCATCTTTCGAGATCCTCGCCTATTCGCTGGTCTGGATGACCTTCCTGGGCACTGCTGCCATCTACCGGGACCGTGGGCACGTGGTGATGGAGGCCATAGTGCAGCGGTTCTCCCCTAGGGTCCAGAACGTCATGGGCCTCATCACGACGATCGCCGTGATGGGCCTATGCCTCTTCTTGTTCTTCTTCACCGCGCGGGTCACCGTGGAGGACTATCAGAACCACTTCATTCTCGCGAGCATCCTCAACCCTCCCAAGTGGCCCATAGAGATCGTCATCCCCCTCTCGTTCCTCACGCTGTTCATCCAGTCGATAAGGCACGTGGTGACGTATTACCGGGCCTACAAGTCCGGTGAACGAATCACTGCCGGCGAGCAGACCTCACTCTAAGAAAGGACTTCCCCTTGGAATGGTTTGAGGCCATCGCGCTGATGTTCGGCGTGCTCGTCGCCATTATGTTCACAGGCATGCCCATCGCTTTCGCCTTCATGTTCACCTGCATCATGGGCGCCACGATCTTCTGGGGGGGCATGAGTGGGATCGACCAGCTCTCCCTGAGTTTCTACAGTTCGGTCGCCAACTATGTCTTCTTGCCCATCCCTCTCTTCATTCTGATGGGAGACGTCATCTACGAGGCGGGGACGGGCACTCTGGTCGTCGAAGCCGTGGACAAGCTGCTCGGCAGACTCCCCGGCCGGCTCAGCCTGGTCACCACCGGAGTGGGCGTGCTCCTCGGCGCGCCGATAGGCATCAGCGGGGGGACCATCGGCATCCTGGGACGAGTCCTCCTGCCCGAGATGGAAAAGCGCGGATACAAGCCCGAGATGAGCGTGGGCCCCATCGTCGCGACCGGCACCCTGGCCATCCTCATCCCTCCCAGCGCGCTGGCGGTCTTCATCGGGGCCATGGGCCAAGTGCCCGTCAGCAAGCTGCTGCTGGCGATCACCGTTCCCGGTCTCGTACTCGCGGCGATGATGGTCGTCTACATCATCGTGCGCTGTGTGATGAATCCATCGCTGGCCCCGGCATATGACGTCGGCAAGGTATCTCGGCGCGAGAAATGGCGCGTAGGTGTGTTCTACCTGGCGCCCGTCGGCATCATCCTTATCGCCGTCATGGGGAGCGTGTTCTTTGGACTTGGCTACCCCCAGCGAGAGTGCCGCGCTCGGCGTGATGGCGTGCATCTTGGTGGCCATCCTGTATAAGCAGTTCAGTTGGAATATGGTCTTCAGAGCCGCGAAGAGCACCACGCGGGTGACGGTGATGGTCTTCTTCATCGTCGTCGGCTCGATAAGTTTCGGCCGGATCCTGGCCACCTCGGGCGCCATCACCGAACTGGTGACCTTCGCGACGAACCTGGACGTCAACCCTCTGCTCATCGTCGCCTTCACCCAGATCGTCCTGCTCGTCCTCGGCTGCTTCATGGACCCGGCCAGTATCGTCATGATCACCGCCCCGATCTTCTTCCCGATGGTCAGAGCGCTCGGCTTCGACATGCTGTGGTTCGCCACCATCTCCTTGCTCAGCGTACAACTGGGTCTCATCAGTCCGCCGTTCGGGCTCGACGTGTACACCATGAAGGCGCTCTCGCCGCCTCATATAACGCTGGGACAAGTGTTCAGGGCCTCCATGCCCTATTTCGCGATGGGCATCCTGCTCTTGATCATCCTGTTCTTCGTTCCGGTGATATCCACCTGGCTGCCTGGCATATCCGGGGCCAAGTGATGACTGGAGGCAACGTGGGCTACGGCGCGATGGGAAAGATCCTCTGGGTTGATCTTTCCACGAACGACATACGGGAAGAAGCACTGGACGAAGGTACCGCCCGGAAATATCTGGGGGGCTATGGCCTGGGCGCGCGGATCTTGTTCGACCGGCAGAGGCCGGGCGTCGATCCGCTCGGCCCCGAGGCCACGCTGGGCTTCGTCACCGGCATCCTGACCGGTACCGATGCGGTCGGTGGTTCCCGGTACGTGGTCGTCGGCAAGTCACCGCTCACGGGTGGGTGGGGCGACGCCAACTCGGGCGGAGACTTTGGACCGTACCTGAAGTTCTCGGGCTACGACGCGGTGTTCTTCACGGGCATATCCGACAAGCCCGTGTACCTGCACATAGACAATGGTAAAGCGGAACTTCGAGACGCTGCCGGAATCTGGGGCAAGGACACGTTCGAGACTCAAGACCTCCTCAGAGACGAGCACGGCAAGGACCTTCAGGTGGCCTGCATAGGGCCGGCCGGCGAGAAGGTGGCCCTCATCGCCTGCGTGATGAACAACAAGGGCCGCGCGGCCGGACGCTCCGGGCTGGGCGCCGTTATGGGCTCCAAGCGGCTCAAGGCTGTGGCCGTTCAGGGAACCCTGAGGCCACCGACAACGGCGCCCGCCGAGCACCTTCGCGAGATGAGAAAGCGGCACGTCGAGCGCCCTCGCCGGGCACTCGGCCCAACTCCACGAGGAGGGTACGCCCGGTATCTACGACATCTGCTGCAAGATCGACGACGCTCCCGCCAAGAACTGGGCCGGGGTGGCCGAGGTGGACTCACCCAATTACGAAGATTGCCGAGGGGCGAACGTCATCGCCAAGCAGGCACGTAGGTACGCCTGCTGGCGCTGCCCCATCGCCTGCGGCGGCGTCATGAAGGCCGGCACCGGCGACTACGTGTACGAGGCAGGCGCGCACAAGCCCGAGTACGAGACCATGGCCATGTTCGGCAGCAACTGCTGCAACGACAACCTCGACTCGCTCATCGTCGCCAGCGATATCTGCAACCGCCTGGGCATGGACACGATCTCGGCGGGAGCCTGCGTCGCATTCACCCTTGAATGTTTCGAGAACGGCATCGTCGGCACCGGCGAAACCGGCGGCTTGGATATGAGGTGGGGCGACCACCGCGCCATCATCGCGCTGACCGAGATGATCGGCAGGCGCGAAGGGTTCGGCGACGTCCTGGCCGACGGGGTCAAGATCGCCGCGGAGCGGATCGGCCAGGGCTCAGAGCGCTACGCCATGCATATCGGGGGCCAGGAGATCGCGGCTCACGACCCGAGGGGCGGGTGGGGCTTCGCCACCGGGTACGGGGCCGATCCTACCCCCGGCCGGCATAACCAGGGAGGCGGGCAGCACCCGCCGGGCCTCGACATCCCCGAGGTCACCCGCGAGCAGCGCGTCGGCCGCGGGCTCAACCACAAGATCAGCACCAACTACATGCATGCCATCAGCGCCATGGGCATGTGCCAGTTCGTCATCGGATCGTATCCCCACGCCGACCAGTTGGTGGAGGCGCTCAAGGCCATCGCGGGTTGGGAGGACGTGACCAGCGAAGAAGTGCTCAGCGACGGGAGAACGGATCACCAACGTCCGCCTGGCTTTCAACCTCCGGGAGGGCCTCAAGGGTCCCTTCGAGTACCCGGAGAGGATGCGGGGCGTCCCCCCCAAGCAGGTCGGTCCTCGCGCCGGCATCACCTTCACGCATCAAGAAGTCTACGGCGAGTACCTCGAGTTGATGGGTTGGGACGCCGAAACAGGTAAGCCGAGCAAGGCCAAGCTTTTGGAACTCGGCCTGGACGACATCGCCGCGGTGCTCTGGCCATAACCTAGAAGAGGAAGGTACGCATGGATCTCGCCTTTGCAGGGAAGACGGCGCTGGTCACGGGGGCCGGCAGTCAGGTGGGCTTCGGCAAAGAGATCGCGCTGCTCCTGGCCACCGAGGGCATCGACGCCGTGGCCGTCACCGACATCGACCTGGAAGGCACCGAAGCGACCGCCGAGGCAGTCAGGACGCTGGGCTGCAAGAGCATGGCCGTCCAGGCCGACATCACCGACAGCGCGGCCGTGAAGGCAATGGTCGGCAAGGTCATGAACGAATATGGCCGCATCGATATCCTCTGCAACGTCGCCGGCGCCATCCTCCACAAGGACTTCGTCCCCATCGAGGATCAGGACCCCGCCGTCTGGGAGAAGCAGTTCAAGCTCAACCTGGTCGGCACCATGAACGTCACCCAGGCGGTGGTGCCCCTCATGCGCGCGCAGAAGTACGGGGTCATCGTCAACATCGGGTCGGGGAGCACCCACCAGTACCAGATGGGCGTAGGGACCTACGCCATGTCCAAGTACGCCCTGGATCTCTTCACCAAGCAACTCGCCCACGTGGAGGGCAAAGCCGGCATCCGGGTCAACTGTGTCGCCCCCGGTCCTGCACCCACCAAGTTCGGCGCCATCCTGCGTGAGGGGGAACCCGAGTTGTCCTCGGAGCAGATGCTGGAGAGGCAGAAGGCGTTTCTCGGTGCGTTTCCCCTGGGCCGGATGGGCACCGCCCGGGATATCGCCAATGTCGCCGTGTTCATGGCTTCCGATGTCAGCAGTTACGCCACCGGACAGGTGTTCCACGTGTCCGGCGGCTCGGTGATGTAGAAGGAGGCGAACGTGAGCAGCAAGTACGACCAATATATCCACCATCCGCCGCACCTGCGCCTGACTGTGAAGGCCGACGGCACCTGCGTGTTCGACGGTCTGATGATCACTCACAAGGAGATCGGCTTTCCCTTCACCATCGGGCACCAGTTCGTGACCAAACCGTTCAAGGGCGACAACCCCTGCCACACCCACAACTTCCACGAAGTGCTCGCCTGGTACGGTGGCAACCCGGACGACCCCGATGACTTCGGCGGGGAGGTGGTCCTGTACATGGGCGCCGAGATGGAGAAGTACGTCTTCACCCGCCCCACTCTGGTCTACCTGCCTCCCGATCTGCCCCACGGCCCCCTGGAGATCACGCGCATCGACAGCCCCATCATCCAACTCGAGGTGATGCTCGCCGGCGCTGAAGGCACCAGGGTCGCCTATTTCGAGAAGGACAAGGATTTCGATCCGCACAAGGTGATGAACTTCGAGACCATCCCCTACAAGGCGTAGAGAGCGCACCATGGGGGCATACGACAAGTACATCTGCACGACGCTCGAGAAGCGGCACCTGCTGCCCGGCCCCACCCCGGAGCAGCGCGACCGCCTTGCCGCCGAGGGCAAGCGCATCAGCATGGAGCACCTCCACTGGATCGACGAGGAGGTCATCCCCGGCGCTTACTACGGCGAGACCACCTGGATATGGCCCTCCACCTACCCCCACCAGGTGACGTGGGAGGAGCTGGCCAAGGTGGGGTATGAGACGCCGGGCATGTTCCCCCACGTTCACGGGTTTCCCGAACTTCTCTCCTGGTGGGGCACCAACCCCGACGACTTCGCCGACACCGACCCCATGGCCATGCAGATGGACGACGAGATCATCCCCCTGGAGTCGAGCTGGGTGGCCTACATCCCCGCCAACCTGCCCCACATGCCGGTCTTCCGCACGGGCGTGCGCAGCCAGTTGTACACGCGGCCCACGCTGCACTGGGTATCGGGACCAGGTGGCGTCTACACCAGGGAAAAGGACGACGAGACCAAGAAGGCCGAGGCCGAGAAGAAAGCCGCCCCGACCGCCCGCGTGGTGGAACCCGGCGAATCGAAGTACGGGCGATACATGATCTACGGGACCGACCCGGGCGTCGTCAGGCCCGACTTCATGCGCCCCCTCGATCCCCAGTACACCCGCTCAATGGCGTACATCGACCAGACGGTCATCCCCGACGCCGAGTTCGGGTGCGACACCCGCTGGCTCCTCCCCGGCGACACGTCCAAGGTCGGCCAGGTGATCATGGACGCCCACACCATGCCCCACGGCACGTCCATCGCTATGATCGCCATGAACTACGACGACATCACCGACCTGTGTGCCGAGGTGGAGCTCTGGATCGGCGGCGAGAAGCACGTCATCAACAAGGGCTTCTGGGCATACATCCCGCCGAACGTCTCCCAGGGACCGTTGATCGTCCGGAACATCAGCAAGCAGGCGTTCTTCAAGATGTCCTGGCCCATGGGCGAAGGCATCGCGAAATATCCCGGCGGGAGATAACCGGCGAAGCTGGACCGCCGCGACTCAGGGGGGCACGAGATGACCAAGACTCTGGAACAACTCGAAGCCGAGATCGAAAACCTCAAGGCGCTGGTGGCCGAAGGGGCCTACGCCAAGGACTACCTGGACATCTGCAAGCTGCAGTCGCTCTACTCGCACCTGTACCACATAGGCCGGAGGTCCGAGGTGCCGGCCCTGTTCGCCCAGAAGACTCCGGGCGTGAGTCTGGAGATGGAAGACAGCGGTGTGTACGAAGGCATCCAGAGCGTCACCCGCTTCTGGAACACCGTCTTCGACGACACGAAGATCGGCGCCGGACACCTGGCCATCCACATGGCTGTCAACCCCGTCATCGAGATCGCCCCGACAGGGCCAGAGCCCGAGGCCTGTGGCATTCACACGGCTACTGTTCTCTCCCGGTGGAGGGCGCGCTCAAGCAGTTCCTCTGCCTGGGCAAGTACGACATGGAATACGTCAAGGAAGACGGGCAGTGGAAGATCCTCACATTCGCCTATCGTCAGGCGTTCATGTGCCCGTACGAGAAGGGCTGGGTGGAGGAGCCGGTGGCGGCCAGCATCGCGGGGTCCCCGGACAACATCCCCGACGCCCCGACCTCCTACTACCTGCCCTACAGCCGGTACCGGATCAACCATTTCCAGCCGCCGCCGCCGGAGCCGTACACAGACTGAAGGGAGAGGTCCGCCCATGGGCGATGACGATCTGAGAAGACGGCTCGAGGGTCTGGAGCAGAGGCTCGGAACCCTGGAAGACGTGCACGCCGTCCGCCGCCTGCACCATCTCTACGGCTACTTCATCGACAAGTGCATGTACGACGAGGCCGTCGCCTGCTACGACGAGGAGTGTGAGATCCACTTCTTCGGCGGTATCTTCCGAGGGCTGGCCGGCGCGCGCCGCATGTACTGCGACGGATTCCGCAATCGCTTCACCGACGGCAAGAACGGACCGGTATTCGGCTTCATCCTCGATCATCCGCAAATGCAGGACGTGGTCGACGTGTCCCCGGACCGGCAGACCGCCCTGGCGCGTTTTCGCTGCATGATGCAGGCCGGCACCCACTACGAGAGAAATCCCGAACCCCGCCTCCGTCGCCCGGCAGTGGTGGGAAGGCGCTCTCTACGAGAACGCGTACATCAAGCGCGACGGCGTCTGGAAGATCAAGATGCTCAACTACCGGCCGGTGTGGATCTGCACGTTCGAGAACGGCTGGTCCTATACCGCTCCGGACTTCGTGAAGTTGCTCACCACCACCTACCCAGAGGATCCCCTGGGACCCGACGAACTGACCGACTACACGCCGCTACGGTGGCCCGAACACGAGGTGCTTCCCTTTCATTGCGTCCATCCGGTGACGGGCGAGCCTATCGTCACCCCGCCTCCCGGACTGGCGCCCCGAAAGGACTAGCCAGCGGCTGAATGATGATGACCTGGGTGCCCGCCGAGTTCGGGGGCCCCGCCCATCATGCGCAGCATCATGCGTCCCCCTGTACGGAAGAAGCGCCACACCAGCACCGCTGCCAGGAGCAGGAACACGATGTTCAGCATCGTGGTGTAGTTCAAGCTGATGGCGGGCTCGTTGACCTGGACCTGCGCGTGGGTGGGGACCAGGCCCAGTGCTCCGAAGACGATCTCGATGAAGTAGCCGGCGCACACCATGGTGACGTAGAAACTCCAGGCGATGAAGATCGTCATCTTTATCCCGTAGTATTTCCGGTAGATGAGCAGGATGGGAATGATGATGAGGTCCGCGAAGATGAAGCTGATCACCCCGCCGAAGCTTATGCCGCCATTCCAGAGCACAGCCGCCAACGGAACGTTACCGATGGAACAGACGAAGCTGATGACGGCCACCAGCGGCCCGACCAAGGGCCCCCAGATCTTGCTCGCCAGAGGGTGCCCGGTGAAGAACAGGCTCTGCCAGAAGGACTCCGGCACCCAGGCAGCGAGTGCCCCGGCGATCAGCAGCCCTCCCACGATGTCGCGCAGAATGGCCGCCCACTCCATCACGAACACGTGCGACACCGAGGTGAAGCCCGCCGGAGAGTGCAGGCGCGTCCACAGGCTTCCAGGCAACTTGATACTCATGTCCATGGCCGCGTGCCCCTCCATGGAACCGGCGACCCCTTTCTCCGCCTGCAAGCGAGCGGCCTCGATCACGCGCTTGCGCAAGAAGAGACGGAAGAGGATCGCCAGGAGGATGATCATGAACGGACCACCCACGAATTCGGCCAGAGTGAACTGCCAGGAGAGCAGGAGCGCGAGGATGATGCCGAGTTCTATCACCAGGTTGGTCGAAGCGATCTCGAAGGCCATGGCGGCGGTGAAGCTGGCCCCCTTCACGAACAGCGAGCGGGCCAGAGCCACTGCCGCGTAGGAGCAGGAGGACGAGGCGGCACCGAGACCCGTCGCCCGGCCCAGGGTGCGGGGTCTATCGTCGCCCAAGAGGCGAGCCACCGCTGCGCGGCCGACCAGCGCCTGCACGATCGAGTCCCTCACGGTGTACCGGTAAGGCCAGGCGGGAGCGCGGCTTCCCGTCCGTCAGCGACGGGTACAGCGGGGTGTCGGTTGATCCACCAGCGACCGGCTCTGCCCCCGAGAAACTGGGCGGCCGCAAACGTCAAAACCGTGAGGGGGATGAAGACGTACGAGAGATGCGCTTCGAACCGGGCCAGGAAGACAAGGACCACCGGCACGTGGATGGCGAGAAACCAGCGCAGCGACAGCTTGCGGGTGTAGGCTCGGTAGAAACCGAACGGCACGGTGACAAGCACAACGATGGCGAGTACTACGCTGACGCGCACCAACGGCGCGACCTCCAATGAGTTACCGATTCTGTCAACCGACTGGTATACATTGTACCAAAGAATGCCCTAAAACCTCCTCAAGATAATCACCATAATGTTGGTTTCGGGGGCCAGAGTCGGTAAACTAGGCTACGAGTAAACCACAGGCTTCGCACGCGCTGTTCACGCCCTGTTGTGAAGGGCGTCAATGCGTGTCGGAGCCTTCGAACTGGGAGTGAAGATAGGGACTTTGCTTGGAATCCTGTTGCTCGCACATGGTGGCCCCAGCTCTCTTGAAGACATCCCGGCTTTTCTCCAACAAGTCCGGGGGGGGCGCCCGTGTTCCGAGTCGCTCGTGGATGAGGTGCGCGAGAGGTACCGCTTCATCGGGGGAGCTTCACCGCTACCGGGTATCACTCGTAGCACGGCCAAGAAGCTCGAGAAAGCATGCGGGCTCCCAGTGTACGTCGGTATGTTGCATTGGCACCCCTTGCTCGAGGATGCCATCCCCCAGATGGCGCTCGATGGGGTCTCAAAGGCCTCTCGTGATCTGCCTCGTCCCCCAATTCAGCGAGTGCAGCGTTGGGCGGTACCATCAGAGGACTGCTTCGGCGGCCGCCGGGCCGGGACTGGCGATCGATTTCGTCGATAGCTGGCATACGTCGCCTCCCTACATCGAGGGTTTGGCCGATTCCATAGTCGCCTCGTGGGAAGAACTCGGGTGTGAGTCGGGAGTGCGGACCCACGTCATCTTCTCGGCCCATAGCCTTCCCAAAGCCGCTCTCCCCCCCGGCGATCCGTACGAGCTCCAGTTGCGGGAGACGGCGGACCTAGTGGCCGACAGGCTCGGACTGCCTCAGGAAGGTTGGTCGCTCGCCTATCAGAGCGTAAGTGGCCCCGGGCAGGATTGGCTGGGCCCGTCCGTGGATGAGGTCATCCTCGCACTGTCCGAGCGGGGCGTGAGCCGAGTGGTGCTCTGTCCGTTCGGTTTCGTGGCCGACCAGGTCGAGATCTTGTATGACTTGGACGTGGTCACCAAGCTGAAGGCCGGCGAGCTGGGCGTCGCGGTCGCCCGAACTCCACTTCTCAACGACGGCTCTGCCCTCATCGATAGCCTGGCCCTGCTTGTCAAGGAGTGGCAAGCGTGAACGCGCTGCCGGACAAGAGTGCTCATCCCTGGCCGCGCCTCGTATTCTGGGAGACGACCGCTGCCTGCAACCTCGTTTGTTCCCACTGTCGTCGGACCGACGTAGCGGACGAGGTATCTCCCGACGAGCTGTCCACTCTGGAAGCCGAAAGCATGATCGACGAGCTCTCGGGATGGGGACGCACCATACTGGTGTTCTCGGGTGGCGAGCCTCTAATGAGGCCCGATATCTTCCGTCTCATGAGCTACGCCAACGAGAAGGGCGTCATCGTCGCCCTCGCGACCAACGGGACGCTGATCGACCAAGATCTGGCAAAGCGCATCAGCGACAGCCGGGTCGATCGGGTGAGCATCTCTTTCGACGGAGCAGACGAAGCTACCCACGACGCCTTTCGCCGCCTGCCGGGATCGTTCCGCTCCGCCATGGCCGGCGCTCAGGCACTTCGGGCCGAGGGCGTCTCTCTCCAGATAAATGTGACCGTCGCCAAACACAACGCCGACCAGCTGGACCGGATGGTGAGCCTGGCGAAAGATCTGGGGGCGGCGGCACTGCACCTGTTCCTCCTGGTCCCGGTCGGCTGCGGCATGGAGATCGCCGAGGAGCAGACACTCCAGGCCGACGCGTACGAAGAGACGCTGAACTGGCTCTACGACACGGAGCGCCGGGAGCCCGACCTGCAACTCAGGGCAACGTGCGCTCCTCACTACTTTCGGGTGGTGAAGCAACGGCAGACGGCAAATCCCGATGGGGACGTCTTGGCTCCTGGCGCGCGAGGTGGCCATCCTGGCTCGAGCGGTCACCCAGGCTCAGGCGGCCACCCGGGCTCGGGTGGCGATGGTTCGGGGCGCGGAGCCCTCCACGCCGCCACTCGAGGGTGCCTGGCAGGGACCGGGGTGTGCTTTGTCTCGCATACGGGCAAAGTCTACGGCTGTGGATACATGCCTATTGAGGCGGGCGATCTGCGGCAGACCGGTCTCGCCGAAATATGGCAGATGAGCGAGTTCTTTGCCGAGTTGAGAGATCTGGGCCTGCTCGAAGGCAAATGCGGCCGTTGCGGGTACAGTTCGGTGTGTGGAGGTTGCCGGGCGAGGGCGTATGGAAGCTCCGGCGATTTCCTTGCCGAAGAGCCGTTTTGTGCGTACGAGCCGGGTGGCCGCGCCGGTCATGCTCGAGCGGAGTCCGAACGCCAAAGTGGGGGCCAGAGTTGACCATCGTATTGGTGGGTTTGAGCCAACGTACAGCTCCGGTCGAGCTCCGGGAGAGACTGGCCAAAGCGCTGGAGCCGTCCACATGCGCGGGTGACGCGACTCCCGCGGCATCTCCCTGGTGGGAGTCAGGCTTTCGGGAGTTGGCCGTTCTGTCGACCTGTAATCGCCTCGAGGTCTACGGCGTGCCTACCGGCACTCACGGGGATACTCGCGGATTGATCGTCGGACTCTTGGCGGAATTGGGCGACTTGGCGTGGGATGAACTGGAATTCCACGTCTACTACAAGGAGAACGCAGACGCGGTTCGGCATTTGCTTCGCGTAGCCTGTGGTCTCGACTCTCAGATGTTGGGAGAGACTCAGATCCTCGGTCAGATCTCCCAGGCGTTCGCGTCGGCTAGATCGTCCGGCACCTCGGGCCCCTTGCTCACCTATCTCTTTTCCCGAGCCGCTCACGCAGGCAAAAGGGCGCGGTCGGAAACTGAGATAAGCCAGGGAGGCACCTCCATCAGCAATGCAGCTGTGAACCTGCTCGAAAGGGAACTGGGTGACCTGGCGTTGCGAAGTATCGTGGTGGCAGGAGCCGGAGAAACCGCTGAACTGGCTATTCAAGTCCTGCATAAACACGGTGCCACAAAGGTCTGCTGCATCAATCGCACCCTCTCGAGTGCTCAGGATCTGGCACTTCGCAACGGCTGCGAGGCCCGGCCATGGGGCGAGTTGGCCGACGCCTTGGCCGATGCCGACGCGGTGATAACCGCTACAGGATCTCCCCATCCCGTGATCTACGCGGACGACGTGGCGCCCATACTCGAGCAGCGGCAGGGAGCCCCCTTGGTATTCGTCGACATCGCTGTCCCGCGAGACGTCGATCCAGGCGTCGCCTCCCTCCCGAACGTGGTACTTCACGACATAGACCACCTGGAGGCGACCCTCGACCACAATCTCACCCGACGCTTCGAAGCGGTGCCGAATGTGGAGGAGATCGTAGGCACGGAGGCCCGGCTGGTGATGGAGTGGCTCCACGGGAGAGAGGCAGCCGATCTACTCGCGGAGCTCCACGAACGCGCCAGAGCGGTCGCGGACGCCGAGCTCGGAGGTGCCTTGCGCAAACTCGATGGTCTCGATCAGAACGCTGAAGAGGTCATCTCGCGCATGGCCAACCGCATAGTCGGCAAGCTCCTTCATCAACCGACCAAACAACTCAAGTCTCGAGCGTCGAGCGAAGATTTTGAAGTGTATTGTGATGCGATCGTCGATCTCTTCGGACTCGAACGTAATCGCCCCCTTCATCCCGACGGACTGACGGCGGAAGGCGGAGGCGGTTGAGCCAGGCGGTTCGTGTGGGGACGCGGGGCTCGCCCTTGGCGCTCTGGCAGGCCGAGCACGTGCGGGAGCTGCTTGCGCGGCATCGCCCGGACCTGGAGTGCGAGATCGTCGTGATCACCACCACCGGCGACCAGATACTCGACACGCCACTTCCGGCCATCGGCGGCAAGGGGGTGTTCACGGCTGAGTTGGAACAGGCTCTGCACGAGCGCTCCATCGACTTGGCCGTTCACAGCCTGAAGGACCTTCCCACCGCGGCTTCTCCGGGGCTGGCTGTCGGGACCGTGCTCGAGCGCGCGGATTCCGCGGACGTTCTGGTGAGCAGGAACGGTCACAGCGTCCGGTCTCTTCCCCACGGGGCGCACGTGGGAACAAGCAGCAGCCGCCGCGCAGCGCAGTTGCTGCATGCCCGTCCCGATCTGCGGATCATCGACCTTCGCGGTAATGCGGGAACCAGACTTCGCAAAGCCTTGGACCCCTTGGGACCCTACGACGCCATCGTCGTGGCCCTCGCGGCCTTGCAGAGGCTCGGCCGGATGGAGGTCGTTTCGGAGATCATCCCCGAAGACATGATGCTTCCGGCACCCGGCCAAGGAGCTATCGGAGTGCAGTGCCGCGACGAGGCAGACGCCTTTGAGTTACTGCGAGCCATCGGGCACGAGCCGACCGAACTGGAGACCACTGCCGAGCGCGCCTTTCTGGAGGGTTTGGGGGGCGGTTGCTCGGTGCCCGTGGCGGCACGGGCCCGCTTGGACAACGATGGCCGGCTCAACCTCAGGGGGCGGGTCGTGGCCCTGGATGGGTCGACCCAAGTGGACGTGGAGGCGAATGAAATCATCTCTTCGGGCGGTGGAGGCCGGCAGGCGGCCTATGACTGCGGCCTCAGGCTGGCGGCGGAGGCGCTTTCCCGGGGGGCAGCGGAGCTCCTCACCGACACGACCGGGCAGACCGGGCTGTGAATGCGCGAGGCAAAGTAGAGCGGACGTCCCTGGAGGGCGCATGGGTGGTCAACACCCGCAGCCCCAAGCAGGCACCGGAACTGGATGCGGTGCTGGAGCAGCGCCGAGCGCATCCAGTGTCGTACCCGTGCATCGATATCGCTCCGGCCCTCGATCCCGCGCCCTTGGACAGGGGGCTTGGACGAGCGGCCGAAGGCGCCTTCGACTGGCTGGTGTTCACCAGCGCGAACGCGGTCGAAGCGGTGGAGGCTCGGCTTGGAGATCTGGGGATCCTGTCGGGGCAGTTGAACAGAACGCGCGTGGCGGCGGTGGGGCCGGGGACGGCGGCCGCGCTCGCGAACAGGTTGGGGATCACCGCCGACCTGTGTCCCGAGGAATATCTGGCGGAAGCTCTGGCCGAAGAGCTCGTGGCTCGAGGCGCTCAAAGGGTGCTGCTCCCCCAGGCCGAGCGGGCACGTGAGGCTCTGGTTCGCATCCTGGGGGACAACGGCGTAGAGGTCGAAGCAGTGACGGCCTACCGGACTGTTCTGGGCAGCGGGGGAGCGGACGTGCCTCGTCTTGCGCGCGATGGCCGGGTGGACGCCGTCATCTTTGCGAGCCCCTCGGCGGTGGATAACATGGCGGTGCGGTTCGGACGCGAGAACGGCGACTGGGACGACCTGAAGAAGGTGTGTATCGCCTGCATCGGCCCCGTCACCTCGGCAGCGGCCGAGCGGCGAGGGTTGAAGGTGGACGTGCTGGCCCAAGATCACACCATCCTAGATCTGGTTGCCGGTCTCGAGCGGTATTATCAAGACAGCATACGATTCGGAGAGCAGGCACCGTGAACGACGACCACGTACGCGACGAACGCACGAGCAGCTGTGCCTCTCCGGGTCCGGTCCGCCTGCGCCGCCTGCGCTTTTCGCCCGGCATGCGGGCCTTGGTCAGGGAGACCGACCTGCAGGCCTCTGATCTGATCTATCCCCTCTTCGTCCGCCCGGGCGTGGGGGTCAAGAACCCCATCGTCTCCATGCCGGGTCAGTTCCAGTGGTCCCCCGACACCGTGGTCGAGGAGGCTCGAGCGGCGGCCGGATGGGGTGTGCCGGCGGTGGTCCTCTTCGGCATCCCCGAGGTCAAGGACAGTTGCGGCACCGGCAATCTCGACCCCGACGGACCCGTACCCTCAGCCATCAGGGCTTTAAAGAAGGAGCTCCCCGAGCTCCTGGTGATATCCGACATGTGCTTTTGTGAGTACACGGAGCACGGTCACTGCGGGCCCGTGAATCTCCCAGGGGAGCAGGGTTACCGAACCGATCTCCCTGAGGGATATTTGCTGAACGACCATACATTGGAGTTGCTCGGCCGGGCTTCGGTCGTACACGCCTCCGCCGGTGCCGACGTGATCGCGCCTTCAGGGATGATCGACGGCATGGTGGGGGCCATCCGAGCCGCCCTGGACGCCGCGGGGCAAGACCACATCGCCATAATGAGCTACGCGGCCAAGTTTGCCAGCGCTTTCTACGGACCCTTCCGCGACGCCGCCGAGAGCCCACCCGCCTTCGGGGACAGGGCTCAGTACCAGATGGACCCTGCGAACTGGCGGCAGGCCCTCCGCGAAGTGGAGTTGGATGCGGCCGAAGGCGCCGACATCGTCATGGTCAAGCCGGCGATGCCTTATCTGGACATCATCCGGGTGGTCCGCGACACCTGCACGCTGCCGATCGCTGCCTATCAGGTGAGCGGCGAGTACTCCATGATCCATGCCGCGGCGGCGAACGGCTGGATGGACCTGCAGAAGTGCGCGGTGGAAAGCCTTGTCGGCATCAGACGCGCGGGGGCGGACATGATAATCACCTATTTCGCCAAGGACGTGGCCCAATGGCTGGCATAACAAGCTCCGATGATTCGCGTTTCCTGAAGGCATGCCGGCGCAAGCCGGTCGATCGCACCCCGATATGGCTCATGAGACAAGCGGGGCGCTACATGAGCGAGTACCGGGAACTCCGGCAGAAGTACGGAATGCTGGAGATCATCCATCAGCCCGAACTGGCCTGCCAGGTGACCATGCAGCCCATCGACGCGTTCGACCTCGACGCCGCCATCATCTTCGCCGATATCCTCCCTCCCCTGGAGGGCTTGGGCCTCAAGGTCGGCTTCGAGGCGGGCGAAGGCCCCATCGTGTACAACCCGGTGCGAGATGAAGCCGACGTTCTCGCCCTGGCCACCCCGGACATCGAAGAGGCCACGGGGTTCACACTCGAGGCCATCCGGCTCGCCCGCCGGGAGCTGGAAGGCCGTGGTATCCCTCTGATCGGATTCAGCGGTGCCCCCTTCACCCTCGCCAGTTATGCGGTGGAAGGCGGCTCCAGCAAAGACTTCACCCTCACCAAGCGCCTGATGATGGGGCGCCCCGATATCTGGCAGCAGTTGATGGGCAAGCTCGTCGGTCTGGTGGGAGGCTATCTCCGGGCCCAAGCGCAGGCAGGAGCTCAGGCTCTGCAACTCTTTGACACCTGGGCGGGTCTGCTGAGCCCCAGTGACTATGTGGAGTTCGCTCTGCCCTACAACCAGGCGGTCATCCGGGAGGCCCTGCAGGCAGGAGTCCCGGTCATCTATTTCTCCACCGGCACCAGCGGCATACTCGAACTGGTGGCACAGTCCGGCGCCGACGTGATCGGCGTCGATTGGCGCGTCGATCTGGGCGAAGCTTGGCGGCGTCTCGGGCCGGGCGTCGCCATCCAGGGAAACCTCGATCCGGTAGCCTTGATGGGCGACTGGTCAGATCTCGAGAAGCGGGCGGCCATCGTCTTGGAAAGCGCGGCCGGGCGGCCTGGGCACATCTTTAACCTGGGCCACGGGGTCTTGCAGAAAACCCCCGTCGACAACGTCCGTCGACTGGTCGATTTCGTCCATGAGTACCGCTTTGATGGGCTGCTGAAGAGTGACGCCTCGCCGCAGGAATGAGATGGGTACGTGCGAGAGAAGGACGCAGGGAGCGTGAATAGCAGCGCCATTGGCGCAATCGAGGACGTACTATCGAACCGCCCAGTGCGTTGCGGCGGCCGGGGCTTCGCTCTTCAGCGGCCTCCTAAGGCAGGCTCGTGAGCGAAGAGCCGGCGAGTGACGTCGGGGCGGCGGACGGCGGCGCCAGGCCTTTTCAGGTAGCCATAGTCGGCGGCGGGATCAGTGGGCTGAGTACGGCATGGTACGTTGAGAAGCAGGCCGCGGCTCTGGGTGTTCCCGTGGTGTGCACGATCTACGAGTCGGCAGGCCGTTGGGGGGGCCGTATCCTCACCGACATCGTCGAGCGCGAAGAGGGCCGTTTTGTTGTCGAGGGCGGCCCTGACTCCTTCATCACGGCGCAGAAACCCTGGGCGGTCGACCTAGCGGTGGAACTGGGCCTAGCGGAGCGGCTCCTCGGCACGAACGACGCGGCCCGCAAGGTCTATGTTCTTTCGAAAGGCAGGCCGGTCCCGTTGCCGGACGGCGTCTTCTTGCTGGTCCCGACCAAGTTCAAGCCCTTCCTCTTGTCGCCGCTCATATCGCCCGCGGGCAAACTGCGCATGGGCCTCGATCTCTTCATCCCCGCCCGAAAGGGCGACGCCGACGAGACGCTCGGGGATTTCGTCACTCGTCGTCTGGGCTCCGAAGCGCTGGACAAGATCGCTGAGCCCCTTCTGTCGGGCATCTACAACGCCGAAGCCCAACGCCAGAGCCTGCTGGCTACATTCCCGCGCTTTCGAGAGACGGAGCTTCGCTACGGAAGCCTCATCCGAGGGATGCTGGCGGCCAAGGCCCAGGCCCGAAAGAGCGCCGGGGCCCAGGGTACGGGCGCCGCGGGCGCCGCGGGCGTCGTGGCCGCCGGCCTTCCCAGCTCCATGTTCGTTTCGTTCGTTGCCGGCACCGAAGAGATCGTCACTGGGCTGACCCGCAGATTGGAGGCGAGGCTCAGGGTGGGAGTCGGGGTGAGAAGCCTCCGTCCCGGGGCCGAGCGCGGATATCTGCTCGAAGTGTACGGCGCCGGCGACGACGGACCTGTAGACGAAGTGGTCCAGGCAGACGCCGTGATCCTTGCCATCCCGGCCTATGATGCGGCCGGGCTGCTCGACTCGGTTTGCCCGGAGGCTGCCGGCACTCTCCGCACGGTCCGGTATGTCAGCACGGGCACCCTGTCGCTCGCTTACAAGCGAGATGCGTCGGTCGAGCGGCTGGGCGGTTTCGGGGTCCTGGTCCCAGGAAGCGAAAAGAGACCGCTGAACGCCGTCACCTGGTCCTCCACCAAGTTCGATCACCGCGCTCCCGAAGGGCACTCACTGCTGAGGGTCTTCTTCGGCGGCTCGCGCAGTCCGGGGAGCATGCAACTGGACGACGACGAACTTCTGCGCGTGGTCAAGAAGGAACTGAGGAGCATCGTGGGGGTCGCCGCGGCCCCTCTGTTTCACCGGGTCTACCGGTGGGATAGGGCGAATGCGCAGTATGACGTCGAGCACCTCAGGCGGGTCGAGGCGGTCGAACGAGCTCTGCCCCCGGGCGTCTGGGTCACGGGCAGCCCCTATCGGGGGGTGGGCCTGCCCGATTGCGTGCACCAAGGCAGCATGACGGCGGCCCAAGTAGTCGAGCGATTGAAGAGCCTGCAAAGGAGCGCGCTGTGAACATCGAGGGATCGGAACGGCTCTGGGCGGATGCGAAGAAGCTCATGCCGGGTGGAGTCAACAGCCCGGTGCGTGCCTTTGGCGCGGTGGGCGGAACGCCACGCTTCATAGAGCGAGGTGAGGGCGCGTACCTCTACGACGTCGACGGCAACCGCTATCTCGATTACGTCCTGTCCTGGGGCCCTCTTGTCCTGGGTCATGCCCACCCCCGGGTGGTCGAGGCGCTCGAGCGCGCGGTGCGTCGCGGCACCAGCTACGGAGCCCCTACCCCCCTGGAGGTGGAACTGGCCCAGCTCATCATCGACGTGATGCCCTCTATCGAGTCGCTGCGGCTGGTGAGCAGCGGCACCGAGGCGACCATGAGCGCCGTCCGGCTGGCGCGGGCGTTCACCGGCCGGGACAAAGTGATCAAGTTCGCGGGCGGGTATCACGGCCATGCCGACACCTTTCTCGTCCAGGCCGGAAGCGGCGTCTCCACGTTCGGTCTCCCCGATTCGCCCGGGGTCACCGCGGCAGCCACGAGTGACACTCTGACGTGCGCCTTCAACGATCTGGGCGCGTTGGAGAGCCTGTTCGGCTCGTTTCCCGGACAGATCGCCGCCGTCATCGTCGAGCCGCTTATGGCCAACATGGGCTTCATCATGCCCCACCCTGGCTTCTTGGCCGGGATCCAGCAGCTGTGCCGGAAATCTGGCGCTCTCTTCATACTAGACGAAGTGATAACCGGGTTCCGGCTTGCCATCGAAGGTGCCCAAGGCGCCTGGGGACTGGAGCCCGATCTGACCTGCCTGGGCAAGGTCATAGGCGGAGGCCTTCCCTTGGGGGCCTACGGGGGCAGGAGGGCCATCATGGAGATGGTGGCGCCGGCCGGTCCCGTGTATCAAGCGGGCACGCTCTCCGGGAACCCTCTGGCCACAACCGCGGGTCTGGCTACCCTCAAGACCCTGCTCGAGCCCGGTACGTTTGCCGCCATAGAGTCGGCCGCCCGCGAATTGGCGGCCGGTATCACCAAGCTCGCAGACGCTGCGGGCGTCCCCATACAGATCGGGCAGTCCGGGACCATCTTCGGCTTCTACTTCCTCAAGCAGGCGGGGACTCGGATCGAAGACGCCGCGTCGGCAAAACTCTATGCCGATCCGGAGCGCTACGCGAAGTTCTTCCATCTCATGCTGGAACGTGGCGTCTACTTCGCACCCAGTCAGTTCGAGGTGGCGTTCACCAGCGCAGCGCACGGTGAGAGCGAGGTGGAGGCCACGCTCCGAGCGCTGGAGGCCGGTCTTCGCGGGCTGAGCGCCGAATAGGTACCCCCGTGCGCCGGCGCATCCGCAGGCCGGCGACGCCACCGTGACCGTTACCCGCCCTGATACGATGGGTGTGCTGGTGACTCTGCTGACCTCGGAAACGGCGCCGTTGCACGCGCCAAGGAGCCTGCAACCATGTTGGCAATCACGACAAGGGGACGGTACTCGCTTCGGATACTGATCATGATGGCCTCGGAACCACAGGGGCGCGTGTTCACGAAGCATGAACTCGCTGAGACCGAAGGCCTTTCCGGCGCCTACGTTCAACAGCTCATGGTCGCGCTCAGGGCAGCCAGCTTTGTCAGCAGTCACAGGGGAAAGGTGGGCGGCTTCGCCCTTTCCCGGAACGCGGAGACGATTACGGTGGCCGAAGTCCTGGCAGCCACCGAGGGACAGATAACGCTGGCGCCGTGCTTGGCTAACGAGAGTTGCGAACGCGAACGCGACTGCCCGACGCGCCCGTTGTGGGCGGGAGCGACCAAGCTACTCGACGACTTCTTCAATGCAGTAACCATCGCGGAGTTGGCCGCGGGAGGCCCGAACAGCTACCTTTGAGCTACACCGCCATAATTCTCCCGTAGACAATCACGTTCGAGAGATAGTGGCCAGAGGCTTTGTCCCACTGTCCGCCGCAAGTGACGAGGCGGATGACAGGCTCTTGCGTATCGTTCCAGATCCTCTCTGTTGGAAGCTTCGTCTTCAGAACCGTCTCGGTGAAGACGACAACAAAGGTCGCCCGTGTTCCCGAAGAACGGTAGACGTAGAACTTGTCCCCTGGCTTCATCTTTGACAGGGAGTAGAAGGCTCCGCGACCCTTCTTCGAGCTGACGTGTCCTACGATGACTGAGGGTCCGGGAGCGCCCGGAGCTGGTCCCACCTTGAACCAACCAGTCTCGGTGTATTGGGGAATCTCCATGCTGCCATCGCTCGCTACTCCCACCGGCACTACCGCAGCGTCCACTCGGATACCGGGGATGACAATGCGAACAGGATCCGAGATCTCTTGCGAGTAGACAGTGCTGGTCGTGGTGACGGGAGCTGCGGCACACCCAGTCAGTCCCAGCAGCAGAATGAGAGGGACGAGTATGGGCCGCAGTCCCGTCATCGACTTCCTGCTACGGACCCCGATCAGCCGGTATGTTAGGCCTCCGATGAGAACCACTGCCAACGCGACAAGCACGATTTGCGGAGCGCTAGATGTGGGCACACCATCGTCGGTTTGGATCTGAGCAACCGTCGTCAGAGTCAACTGAGCCGCTGTCTGCTGGGTGGTGGACTTTGCCGCAGCCGAGGCGACAGGCTTTGGCTTCGGCTTTGCCGTGGTGGCGGTGACGGGTTTTGGCTTTGCCGTGGTCGCAGTGACGGGCTTCGGCTTTGGCGCAACCGTCGTAGCGACGGGCTTAGGCTTTGCCGTTGTGGCGGTGACGTGGCAGTTGCCCCCTGGGTGATTGGCGATACCCCCCGGGTAATCCGCGGCGGCACACCCTCTGCTCGCAGTGGCGCTCGCCGGCCCGGCAAACACCCATCCGGCGAGACCGATCATCGCCGCAACCGCACACGTTACGCCTAGTGCGACGAGCCACGAACGCAAGGGCCTATTCCGGATATGCATTCTCCCAATTCTCCGCTTGCTCACACTTCTGCTACCTACCCTAGGGATTCCGTCGCACCGCCAGACGCCAGATGGCTAGGCCACTCGCTGCCAGTCCGATCGCGAGCACGACTGCGACGATGGCCAGCGTGACCATGGCAAGCGTGACTTGGGTCGGCTGTATCGCATAGGCCGAGACGCTATGCGCAGGGTCGAGCGGAAGGGTCACGGTCGTGGTGGGTTCGGAAACGCTCGTAGTCGTGGACTGCGAATCCGCAGTCAGAGCAGCCGCCGCCCCAAGGCTCTCCGTGATAGGCGCGGTGACTGTCGTGCCGACGCCGGCGCTGACGGTCGTCGTGCTGGCCTGGGTGCTGGTGGTCTGCCCCACCGTTGTGGCAGTGGCCTTAACCGTTGTGGCGTTGGCCTTCACTGTGGTGGGGGTAGCCTTCACTGTGGTGGGGGTAGCCTTCACCGTGGTGGGGGTGGGCTTGACCGTGGTGGGGGTGGGCTTGACCGTGGTGGTGGTGACATGGCAGTTGCCCCCCGGGTGTTGAGCGACGCCCCCCGGGTAATCTGCGGCAGCGCACCCTCGGCTGGCAGTGGCGTTTGCCGGCCCGGCGTATACCCAACCGGCGAGCCCGATCACCACCGCTACCGCGCACGTTATGCCCAATACAAGAAGCAACGAGCGCAAACGTCTGTTCCTCATCTGAAACCTCCCTTTTCTCAAACTGCGGCCCCTTTCGTGCGCCGTCGACACCTTGATGTGGCGCGGGCCCGAGACACAGCGCATGCCGCGGTACGTATACCGCAGTATGCTGCGTATGTTTACACTCAATACTTAGATAACAGTAAGCTGACGATAAGAAAACGATAAGAAAAGCGGCTACCCTGTCGATGGGGCAGCAGACATCTGCGAGACGTTCAGTGCCATCCTGGGAACGAAAGGGGGCTGCCCGTAGGCAGCCCCCCGACCCGTAATGCTCTGTGATTATCTTCTTCCCCGGTCCCCGGGGATCACCGCTAGCGAGCCGTCTTCTCCGCAGCCTCGTTCACTTCCAGCTGCAACTCGTCGAGTTGACGGCGGAGAGCCGCCTGTCGACGGCTGATGAACCAAACGTAGGCGCCGATGAGCGCCCAGATCAGGCCATAACCCAACGCCAGAAAACCAAGGTTACTCATAGTCCGCCTCCTCGACGGTTAGAACGGCGCAGGCGCGCCTGCAACGCGGTGACCTCCGCCCCGACATCCAAAGTCCCAGCCCGTAGCACGAGCAAAGTCACGTAGAGCAGAGTAAAGGCCACCAGACTGATCATGAGCGCCGTCACCATGCGCGAGTCCATGTCAAAGCCGTGGCCGGTCAGTATGCGTGGATGCACGGTGCGCCACAACCAAATGGACAGGAACACAATAGGAACGTCGATCCATCCCACGATGCCGTAGACGGCGGAGAGACGCGCACGGCGCGGGCCCTCGCCCGCGATGGAGCGCAGTAGCAGATAGCCTACATAGATGAACCACAGAACGAGAGTGGTGGTCAGGCGCGGCTCCCAGGTCCAGTAGACTCCCCAAATGGGCTTCGCCCACAGCGGCCCGGTCATGAGGGTGATGGTGGTGAAAATCACCCCTATCTCGGCGGAAGCACCCGCCCAGCGGTCGTAGACCATCTTCCCGGTGACCAAGTACGCGATGCTGAGTCCAAACACCACGGTGAACGCCGGGCCCAGAGCGATCCAGGCGCTGGGCATGTGGAAGTAGAAGAGCCTCTGTATGTCCCCCATAGACGCCTCGCGGGGAGCTATGACGAGAGCCTCCACCAGCGCGAACAGTATGAGAGCGAAGGTCACGATCACCAATGCACTTGTGGCGTAAGTGCGGCGCTTTGATCCGCTCTGCATCCTAATCCTCCACTACGAAATCGAAGACTATGAACGACACCGCGAGAAACACGACATCATAGACGACCAGCAGCCAGGGCCACAGACCCGCGTCGGCCAAGCTCTTGCCGTTCAAGAGCAGGGTGGAGCAGTGTGCGGCGGCGATCACCAGCGGCACCAGCAAGGGGAAGATGAACACGGTCAACAGGGCATCCCGAGCCCTCACCCCGGCCGCGACCGCGGCAAAGAGCGTACCCAGCGTCGATAGACCCACGCTCGCCAGCACCAAGAGCAGCAGCAGCTGCAACCAGCTCGTGCCTATCCCCACGTTGTAGACAACGGTGAAGAAGAGGAGGATCACTACGCCGGTGACGAACACCAGGATCAGGTTGCCGAGCAGCTTGCCCAGATAGATGACCCCTCTGTCCACCGGGCACAGAAGGAGTCCGTCGAGGCATCCGGCTTCTTTCTCCGATGCGAACGAGCGACCCACCGCTATCACTCCCGAAAAGAGAAAAGCGGCCCACAGGACGCCTGCACGAGCCAGGGACGCGCTCTGGGTACCCGGTTCGGTGCCGAAGTTGAATACCAGCACCACCAGAAGCCCCATGAGCACCATCGACACGATCGTGCTGGCCCCCCGAAGTTCAGTGAGCAGGTCCTTACGGACTATGGCCCAAGCTTGGGAAAAGAAGGCCATCTAGATACTCACCTTCTGGTCACCGCCGCCACGCCTCCGGAGCCGCGTCATGAACACAGGCAAAGTAGGTGTCCTGGAAGCCCGACGAGTCGATCTCCGAGACCGCCTGATCGAAGATCAGCTGTCCATCCACCATGATGGCCGCTCGGTCGCAGCCGGCGAGACCCTCCTGGAGATTGTGCGTGGTCATGATGACCGTGCGGTTGCCGTCCCTCAGCCCCTCCAACACTTCGGCCAGCACCCGGGATGCGTGCTGGTCGAGTCCGGTATAGGGCTCGTCGAGCAGCAGCAATTCAGGATCGTGGAGCAAAGCTCTAGCCACCGAGAGACGTTGCTGCATGCCCCGTGAGTACGTGGCCACCCGATCGTGCATGCGCTTGGTGAGCTCCATCTTGGCCAGCAGTTCGAGAGCCCGCTGACGACCGGCCGGCAGCCGGTACATGCGGGCGTAGAACTCCAGGTTCTCGATAGCCGTGAGCTGGGCATACAGATAGGTGTTGTGCGAGATGACGCCCACGCGTTTGCGAACCGCCGCGGCCTCGCGAACCACGTCTTTGCCGCCCACCAGCGCCGTGCCCTCCGAGGGGTGGGTGAGGGTGGAAAGTACCTTCATGAGCGTGGTCTTGCCGGCTCCGTTCGGCCCGAATATCGTCAGAAAGACGCCCGGCTCCAGCAGCAGATCGAGACCACGCAACGCCTCCACCGGCCCGTAGGACTTGTGGAGATCGTGCACCAGGACGGCGGCTCCGGGCGGAGATTCACCTCCCGGCGCTGATTCGATCCGCGATTCCGACACTACTCGGCTCCGGCCTCTGCTGAGACGACGGTCGGCGCCGCAGTCGAGCCGGCCGTTTGCGCGATCTCGCGTCGCCGAGCCCGCCTCACAGGCCACAGGGCGATCAGCCCGCCGACTACCAGCACCCCCCCGCCGATCCATATCCACCCCACCATCGGGTTGAGCTGGGCCTGAACGGTGACGGTGCTGCCATCATCCGCGTAGCCAAGCAGCGACACATACACGTCGCCGGCAAGAGTGCTATAGAGATCCACCCGGGTCCAGGTCTGGTCACTGGCGGGGTAGTACTCCTTGACCGGAAATACGTGGCCCACCACTTGGCCGTCATGGGTCACCGTGAAGGAGGCCCGCGCCAGCTGCTTGTCCGCCGCCTGCTCCAACGCCAGACCATCATAGGTGAGCTCGAATCGCCCGACGTCGAGCGAGCTACCTTTGGATAGATCGCTTTCCGCGACCTGCTTGAACGCATACGAGCCGGTGATGCCCACCAACACGACGATGACTCCAAAATGGACCAGGAACCCGCCATAACGCGCCCGGTTGCCCCACACCATCCCGCCGAACGCTCTCAGCCATCCCTTGCCGGCGGCCTTGTGCCGGTTCCGCCAACCGCGACCATACTGCAGCGCCACTGAGGCTGCGGCGAACGTCGCGAGCGTGAAGCTCAGCAGAGTGTATGGCTTATCTCAGGCCGAGCACGAGTAGCACCACGAACACGACCACAGCGGGGGTGGCGGTCCAAGCCGCGTCCTTCACCAACCGCGACCGGTCCCGGCCCCGCCAGGGCAGCAGGGGGCACACCCCGATGAGGAACATAAGAATCAGCGTCAACGGTATGGTGACCATCGAGAAGAAGTTGGGATCCAGCCCCACCTTCGCTCCCCGGAGCGCCCCGGCGACGGTGGGGAACAAGACCCCCCATAGCACCACGAAGGTGATCACCACGAGGATCAGGTTGGTGTACAGAAAGGCGGACTCTCTCGAGAATGGATCGTCCAACCTCTTCCCCGACCTCAACTCCGACCGACGGGACACCATCACAGCTATGGAGAAGACAACAGCGAGAAGCAGAAACACCGTGAACCAGGGAATGAACGTATTGTCCGAGAACGCGTGGACCGAGGTGGCTATCCCGGAGCGGGTGAGGAACGTTCCGAAGATCGTGAGCAAGAAGCTGACCGCCACGAGTACCACGGTCCAAGTCAGGAACATGTGCCGTCTTCGTAGCATGACAACGGAATGGACCAGGGCGGTGGCAGTGAGCCACGGCATGAGCGAGGCGTTCTCGACTGGATCCCAAGCCCAGTAGCCTCCCCAACCGAGGGTGACGTAGGCCCACCAGGCTCCCACCAGGTTGCCGACGGCAAGAAAGAACCAGCCTACCAGTGCCCAGCGACGTACCGCCGGCAGCCACGCGGCGCTTGGGCTGCGCGCCAAGAGTCCACCCATGGCCAACGCGAAGGGCATGGCCAGCCCCACGAAGCCGAGGTAGAGCGCAACGGGGTGTATCACCATGCCCGGGTGCTGCAGGATGGGGTTCATACCCTGACCGTCGGCGGGAATCACCCCCCCGCCCACAGGGATAAAGGCATTGGAGTCGTTCCCGAAGACGGTCAGCAGCGAGAAGAACGTGGTTATCGCCAGCAGGATGACCGTCACATATGGCGCGGAGGCCGGGTCCTCCCTGCGGATCTGCCGGACTGCGACGAGCGAAAAGATGGCCATCAGCAGGAGCCACAGCAAGAGAGAGCCCGCGTTGCCCGCCCAGAAGGCCGACACGGTGTAGGCGAGAGACAGGCTCCGCGATGTGTAGGTGTAGACGTAGTGATTGCCGAAGTCCCGGGTCACCAGAAGCACCACGAGCACGATGGACGCGACTATGGCGAGAGCGGCCACCGCGTATACCGCGGCCACTCCGCCGCGCGCCAACCCGCGTCTACCGGTGGAAATCCCTGCGAGCGCCAGTCCTAAACCGGCGAAGCAGACAATGGTGATGAGGACCAGGCAGAGATAGCCCAGATCGTTCACTTGGCGGCTTCGTACTTACTCGGGCATTTAGGGATCAGAACCGTCGCGGCGAATGAGCCGTCTGCCGCAAAGTCGCCATCGGCCACCACCTCGGCATCCGCCTGGTCCCTGAAACTGTCCGGAATGACACCGTTGTAGACGACGGGGATGGTTTTTTCACTTTGATCTCGGTCGTGGAGTACGAACTTCAGATTGGTGGTCCCCAAGCCTTCGACGGTCCCCTCCACGAGTTCACCGGATACGCGCGCTTGTTGAGTGGGCCCCTTGGCCAGCAATTCGGAGACCGTATAGTAATAGACCGATCCCCGGCCGACGCCCACCCAGACGAGGGCCCCCACGGCCACCGCGATCACCACGGAACCCACCAGGATCTTGATCGCCCGCGAACTCATTTCAGGCCTCCAAAAGGCTGTTAGTGATCAATTTCAAACCGTCCTCCTCAAAGGGTCGACGTATATTACACCGAGATGCCGCCAAATACATCATTTACAGAGTCACCTTACTCAACAATTGACAAAAGTCGACTCGTCAGAATACGTTCTCGCCGCGCTTCAGGTTCCCCCCGGGCACCGCTTTTGAGGCGGTCGGGTGTACTATCGAAGTGGACGTCAAGCAAACGGGTACATCGGTAGCCGCGTGCCCGACGGAAAAGGGGGGGCCTGTGATAATCGGTAAGAGACGAGCCTCGACGAGAGTGGTGTTCGTACTGGTGCCGGTGATGTTGCTTCTTGCCGCGACGCTCGTGCTGGCGTCGTGCGCAAACACAGACACCACCACGACTGCGCCGCCCACGACTGCAGGCCCCGCGACCACCCAGGGCGTCACCACCACGGCCGCCCAAACCCCGGGCGCCCAAACCGCCTTCGGGGGCTACCCGGAGGGCGCGGCCTGCGCGGACTGTCACAACGACGGCACCGAGTTGGTGTCGAGACAATCGCAGATGAAGCAGCGCTCCGTGCACGGGACGGGCGAAGCCTTCGAAGAAGGAGAGAGGACTGCCTGCGCCGGCTGCCATGGCACCGAGGGCGCCAAAGCGCGGATCAACGCGGGGTTGCCCCCGCACGACAAGTCCGTCTCGGCCATCGAGAACGTGTCGCCCATGGGCTGCCGCACCTGCCACGACATCCACAAGACCTACGCCGGAGCCGACTATTCCCTGACGGGCGCCGAGAAGGCCGTGAAGATGGAGTACACCGCCGGCACGTTCGACAAGGGCGCCGGCAACCTCTGCGCCAACTGCCACCAGATCCGCAACCCGAAGCCGGAAGTCGCCGGCGGACAGATCGAGATCACGTCGGCGCGGTTCGGGCCTCACTACGGTATCGAAGCACCGATGCTGCTCGGCGAGGGCGGCCTGGGTAGTGTGGCCGGTAGCCCCAGCCCGCACTATCAGAACGTGACGGACTCCTGCGTGAGCTGTCACATGGGCGAAGAGTTCAACCACACTATGGAAGTCGGCGTCTTGGATAGAAGCGTGACTCCTCCCCAAATGGCCCGGTGCACCGGATGCCACAAGGGTCTGGAGACGCTCGACCGCAACAAGGTCCAAACCGACGTCCAGGCCATGCTCGACAAAGCCAAGGCTGGGCTCATCAATGCCGGCATAATGAACGCCGAGGACGAGCTCGCCGTTCCGGGCACGTATCCCGAGGCTCTCGCCAACGCCTTCTGGAACTACAAGGTCGTCTTCTACGACGGGAGCAAGGGTGTCCACAACACGGCCTACGCCGAGGCGCTCCTCCAGTCCGTCATCGACGCGACCAAGTCCTTCCCTCCGAAGGCGCCGTCGCCATCGACTACATCATCGACATAGTGAAATAGCCGCCAGGGCTGCGGGGCGCGCCCCGCAACGATCGACGATCGACGAGGGGCCGGGATTACCCGGCCCCTCGTCCTTGTATACCGGGAGGTGACCGCCCTGAAGGTGATGGGTGATGGACAACCCGGGGACACTGAATAGCAGCGGGGAATGACCATGGTCGCCCCCCGAAGTGTGGGACGGGACGCCAAGGGAAGGCCGCCTCAATGCCCTCGACGCAGGCACGACCGACCGAGCTCATGACCGAAACCCATCGGCGGTCTCTTCCGTCAATAGATCATTGACATAAGCTTCTTGGTACTGTATACAGTCCGGCGGCAAAGAGGTTAGCGGCGGCCGATTCTTGGCTGGGGCCCGCTACAATTCTGCGGAGGATGGATGTGAGTTCTCAGGATCTTGGGCGCGACGACGATCATGGCTCTGTGGATCCCACGGGCCTGGAGACAGAGGACGCCTCGGTGGCAGAGACATCCGTGGACCAGGCCGAGTCCACAGACCAGGTTGAAACACCGGACCAGGTAGCGCCCCTCCCTCACAAGAAGAAGAGGGTACGCAGGGCGTTGCACAGGTTCTTCCTTCCGCCTGAAGGTTCCCGGCTGTGGAGGCGCACGCTGCCCTGGGTAACGGTAGTCGCGATCGGGGTCGGCCTGTTGATCGGCGGTGCGCATGGTTGGGCGTGGACCAACTCGCCCGCGTTCTGTGGGACTCTCTGTCATACCATGCCGCCCCAATACGCGTCGTACCAACTCTCACCCCACTCTCGTGTGACCTGCGTCGAGTGCCACATCGGGCGTGAGTTCATTGGTAAACAACTTCCCCGCAAGACCGTCCACATGCAGTTCGTATTCCGAATGGCCTTTGGGCTTTATGAATATCCCATCTATGTAAAGGGCATGCGCCCCGCGCGCGATGCATGTGAGACATGTCACTCTCCTGCAAAATTCGCTGATGATAGCTTGAGGATCAAACAACATTATCTTACAGATGAGGCTAATACTGCCTACAGCATAAGTCTTATTATGAAGACTGGTGGCGGAACGCAACGCGAGGGTTTGGGACGTGGCATACACTGGCATATTGAGAACAAGGTACAGTTTGTATCCACCGACAAGTTGGACCAAAGCATTCCATACGTTCGTATAACTAATGAAGATGGCAGCATCAATGAGTACGTGGATATTGAGTCCAAGTTCGACACTGCATCGATTAATCCGAGTAGTCTAAAGACTATGGACTGCATCACCTGCCACAATCGCATCTCGCACACTGTCGCGCAGCCGGCCGACGCCATCGAGAGTTCGCTCTCTCGCGGCGTGATCTCGAGCGACATACCCTACATTCGCGACCTAGGTGTACAGGCTCTGTCTGGGGAATACCCCAACCAGGAACAGGCGTTGGCTGGGATAGCCCAAGCACTGGACGCCTACTACAAGACGTCCTACCCGGAGTTCTACGCCACCGACGCGGACAAGATACAAGCGGCCATCGCTGAGATACAGCGGATCTACGCCGTGAGTGTGTTCGAGGACCAAGAAGTGGACTGGAACACGCATCCGGACAATGTTGGGCACACCGATTTTCCCGGCTGCTTCCGCTGCCACGATGGCAAGCACTTGAACGCTGCCAACCAGGCTGTCCGCCTGGAATGCAACCTTTGCCACTCCATACCGGTCGTGACGGGCAGCGAGGCCCTGGTGACCGACATCGAGATCCGCCATGGTCCGGAGCCCGAGTCCCATTTCAACCCAAACTGGATCGGCCTGCACAACCAGGCCTACCTTACCGACCAGTCCTGCGCCAACTGCCACACCACGGCGGATGACGGTGGCACCAGCAACACCTCATTCTGCTCCAACAGCGCCTGCCATGGCACGGTCTACACTTACGCAGGCTTCGATGCTCCGGCCCTGCGAAAGATTCTGAAGGAGCAACTACCGGCACCGCCCGTTGTCACGCCGCCGCCGAGTGCCTCCGGGGCTCCAACGTACGGCTCATACGTCGGTCCGCTATTCGCGGCGAAGTGCGGGTCTTGTCACGGAACGAACGCATCGGCCGGTTTGAACTTGACCACATACGCAAGCGCCATGAAAGGCAGCAGCACCGGCCCCGTGATCATCCCGGGCGACAGCGCCAATAGCAGACTGGTGCAAATACAGAGCAGCGATCACTTCGCCAACCTCTCCTCCCAAGAACTGGAGGCAGTGAAGCAGTGGATCGACGCGGGCGCTCCCGAGAAATAGGGGGTATTCGTCCCTGTGAAGACTTCACCATCGGGAGGCCACGTGCGATTGTCGGTTCCTGCTACTAGGATCGCCCGGCGGCTTCTGCCACTGCTCGTAGTCTCGCTGCTCCTGGCGCTGCTGACGGGCCCGGCAGCGGTCCAGGCGGCCGAGACCACAACCTCCACGACGGCCGCGGTCTCGTCTTCCACGACCACCACAGTCTCCGCCGAAGGAGTCCAGCCCGGGCAGACCGCAATAGTGCCTCCCGCCGCGGTCCAGGTCCCTCTCAATCCCGGCTGGAAGACCGACCAGATGGACGTTCGGGTCATGCCGGAGTACGACCAGAAGGCCGTCCTCGTGATCGTGGGGTTCTCCTTGCCGGCGGATGTCCCGCTTCCGGCGACCCTCAAGTTTCCCATCCCGGCCGGTGCAAAGATCACCGGTATCGGTGAAGTCGACCCGAACGGCAATTTCACCTATAACTACACGACTTCCTATCCGCCGGTGGAACCAGGGACCGACTGGGACATCGCCACGATCGAAGTGAAAAACTACCGGCAGCTACAGATCGACTACTACTACGATCCGGGCCTTCCCCAGGGAGCCGGTCAGCGATCCTTCCCCTTGCTGACGCAGATGCCCCTGGATGTGGGCCAGTTGTTGTTGCACGTGCAGCAGCCTGCCCGGGCCACAGACTTCAAGATCGACCCCGCGCTTCAAGGCTCGGGCACGGCCGACGACGGCTTCACCTATTGGGTGGGGGCGTACCCCGAGGTCAAGGCCGGTAGTACTTTGGGGCACCTCGTCTCCTACAACAATCCAGATGGCGGGCTTTCCACGGACTCGGGCGAATCCGGCTCCACGCAGGTAAGCACGAACACCGTGCTGCTGGCCGCAATCCTGATTATCGTCATTTGCATCGGTGGGTTGGTGATCTACCGTCTGTTCTTCAGATCCAGTAAGCCCGACCCGAAGAAGGGTAGCCCAAAACCACAGGGGGCCAAGACGGTCACTCCGTCGTCCGGGGCCGCAAAGCAGCGGGGGCCGGGTGCCACGAGCCCGAAGGGTTCAACGACGAAGGCAGCGCCTCCGAAGGCCACAGCGACGACGAAGGCCGCCGTAGCCGCCGAGCCCGCCGCCACGCCTGAAGCTGCCACAACCACCGATCCCGCGACAAAGCGGGATGCTGAGGTGCCTGAGTCTTGCGTCGCCTGCGGCGAGGAGTTGACCACGGACTCACCCTTCTGCCCCAACTGCGGCGAAGCGCGACCCTAAGCGAATCTCGCCGAGTTCGCTGGCGGCGCGAGAGGCTATCTAGACGCGCGCTAACCGGCTAGATGCAGGGAGTCCCTCCCCGCCGCCGCACTCGTCGCGTTGGTCAAATCAATAGTCGTGACAGTTCGTGCACAGCGCGGAGCCGGCCATCGTCATGGTGTTCAGTTGTTCGGTCAAAGCTCCGTGGGGTGTGTGACAGGTCTCACACTTCATGTCCGCCGGGCCGCTCGCGACGACAGACGTGCCCTCCGCATCCCACAACCTCGTGCCAA
Organism: uncultured Actinomycetota bacterium; assembly: GCA_963843455.1. Lineage (GTDB taxonomy): Bacteria > Actinomycetota > Thermoleophilia > RBG-16-64-13 > RBG-16-64-13 > CAIQPS01. The sequence goes on along the minus strand of CAWJKE010000006.1, from coordinate 252,628 downwards.
CGACTGGGGGGACAGCCGCAGGATCCCACGACCGCAATAGCGGGAGGTCGGTGGGGCTGTTCACCGGATGGTCCTCATGGCCTTCCATCGTACCGTGACAGGGGCTGGCGTTGGCGCACACGTTGGCGCCCGCGGTTACCGTTAGGAACTTGGTGTTCGAATTGTCGTGGGGATCGTGGCAGCGGTCACAGTCGTCTCCAGTGGGCGACTCTCCCGCCGCGAGCGGTTCGACCTTGTGCGAGAAGGTCGACGTGTTGAACACGTACTGCCCCCCGGCCACTATCCCGTCGTGACAGCTGTAGCAGAGCGGTTCGAGCCCGCTAGACTGACCACCATTCGTGCTCGGCGTCTTGGACCACAGGAAGTCCCCGGACGCGTTGTGCGGAACGTGGCAGCTCTCGCAAACAGGGGTGCCACCCGCCGAGAGATCATGCTTCGAGTCAATCACCAGGCCCTTGTCAGCGGCCAAGGCGATCGAGCCGAGAGCGATCAGCGAGAGAAGGAAGACAAGCAGGCCGATACCGGCCGGGATGATTTTCTCCCTCATGTGCGCTACTCCCTATCCGAGAGGTCTTGCTTAGTAGAACGACCTTCGAATCACGAGTGGTATTCAGGCGGCTTCGAGCCGCGGCGACGAGCCCTCCTCCGTGAGGGGAAGCGCCACAATACCAGGCCGGGTAGAGCGAACGCCACTGCCGTCACCGCTACCGGTGCAGGTGCCGTCGTTGTGGTGGTGTCGGTCACCGGTGGTGCTGAGGTCGTGGTCGTGTCACCCACCGGTGCCTCTGTCGTAGCCGTGGTGTCGGTCACCGGCGGGGGCAGTGTCGTGGTAGTGCTATCGGTCACCGGCGGCTCCGTCGTCGTGGTCGTACCAGTCGACGTGACATCGGTGGTCGCGGTCGTGTCGGTCGTGGCCGTGTCGGTTGTGGCCGTGTCGGTCACAGTGGTATCGGTGGTCGGTAGCGTCGTCGGGGTCGTCGTAGTCGTGGTGCTCGCGGTAGTGATCTCCGGCGCCGGCTTCGGGACCTCAGAGACCAGTAACACGCCTCTCAGCACGAGATACGGATCGACGGCCGAGCCGCCTGCGGGGTGGATCTCGAAGTGCAGATGCGCCGCCCCGCCTCTCGCGTCACCGGTGTTGCCCGCAAAGCCGATGACCTGACCGGCCTTCACACGCACGCCGGGTACGATGCCATCCTGGATGGCGGAGAGATGAGCGTAGTAATAGCCGTTCCCGTCGTCGCCGCGTAGCCAGATGTGTCTACCGCCCAGACCCTCATCGACCGGGTCGGCGCGGCTGATGATCCCGCCGACCACTGCCACGAGGGGGGTGCCCTCTGCGCACATGATGTCGGTACCCTTGTGAGGATGGTATCCGCCGGCGTACCTGGGGGCACCGAAGCTGTCGGAGTATTCGTTAGGCCCCTGAACGGGGAAGAACCATCCCTCTCGCACCGCCTTTGGGGCATCCCGCAGTACCACGTCATATGTCACGAAACCGCTGGCTCCGGCCGCCAATGTCCCTGTGTTCCACTGGATGGCGAGAGCGGAAATACCGGCGATAGGATCGGAGACGGTCGTCCCCTCACCGGTGATCGCTTCGACCGAGGCGACATAGGCCGTGTCCAGCTCGTCACGAAGCGTGATCCCCGTCACGTCCTCCGGTCCGGGGTTACCGTAATCGATACGGTAGTGCACCCGGTCCCCCACGCTGAGATCACCGTCTGCGTCCAGATCGTCGTAGCCCAGGGCCTGCCCGCTGAGCGTGAGGGCATTGGCGTCCGTCGAGACGGCAGTCGGGATCTGAATCGCCCGGATCTCGGCCACCGTCGTGGTCGTCGTCGACGGAGCACCGGTCGCCTGTTGTTCGAGCGCCAAGGCGGCCCCGGCGACGACGTTGGGGCTGTCGGTCGTGGGGGTGGTCGTGGACGTCGTCGACGTCGTCGACGTCGTGACCGGCGAACCGGCCGGAGCAACGTAGATGACGACGGACGCAGACAGGGGACTCCGGTTGTCCGCGCCCAGAACCGCCGTATCGACCACCTCGGTGCGAGGCATCGAGCGTCGTCGACGTGGTCGTCGTACGGTGCTGTCGGTCGTGGTATCGGTGGTAGACGTTGGCGCCGGCGAACCGGCCGTGCCCAGTGTGACGGTGATCGTAGCGGACGTGGAAACGGGATCCCGGCCGTCGACAGTGAGCGAGACTGTGTTGACCACGTCGACCGACCCGTTCGAGATGGCCGTGGACGTGGTCGTCGCCAGTCACCGTCGTGGTAGGTGGAGCTCTCAGTCGTCGACGGAGCGGCCGTGGTCGTCGTGGTCGCGCCGCCGTCGAAGGCGGCGGCGTCCCGCAGCACGAGATCATACGTCACGTAGCCGCTCGCCCCCGCGGCCAGTGTCCCGATGGTCCACTGGATAGCCGTCCCGTCGAATGTCCCGCCGCCCGCGATCGCTTCGGCCGAGCCGACGTGGGCCATGTCCGGCTGATCACGGAGAAGCGCCCCCGTGACCTCTAGCGGTCCAGGGTTAGCGTAATCGACACGGTAGTGCACCCGATCTCCCGGGGTGAGGTTGCCGTCGCCGTCGAGGTCCTCATAGCCCGCGGCCTGCTTGCTCACTGTGACCGAAAGCGCCTCGGCAACCGGCATGAACCCGGAGCTGTGAGGATGGCAGGTGAAGCACTGGCCGGAGAAGGACGATGCCGACGAAGCGGGCGCGGCGGCGGCCTGCGGCGCGGCCGCGTCACCGTGAACGGAGTTGATGTCGTGGCACGTTGCGCAGATCGCCTCCCCCGTCACTCGCAACAGGTTCGAGTCGGCAGCATCGTGCGTAGCGTGACACTCTACGCACTCGACGGAGAAGGAAGGCTCCGTGCCGCCGCCACCGGCATTGGAATGAACCTTTGTCGCGCCTGTCGCTGTTGAACCCGTCGTTGCCGGGTCTGTCTGCCCGGCGGCGCCGGCGGGGGTTCCCGTGGGGAGGATCTCAGCCTGCGCGGAGACCGCCAGTCCCAACACCAGCACGACGACAGCAGCGGCAAGCAGTACCAGCCCCCGCCGACGTCTTCCGGCCGGCGCCTGTCTCGTGCGTGCTCTCGCCATACTGGCCTTCCTCTCCACCTAGTCGCGCATCGCTAGTCGTTCGCGGACGGTTGAGTGGCGGGCGGCTGCGTGGAGTCCGGCTGGGCGGACGTCGGCGTGGTGCTGGGCAGATCGAACACGAAGAGCCCCGCGAACCTATCGACGACGTAGAGCTTGCCATCGACGATCTTCACCCCGTGCGGAGCCTCGAACAACGAGACGGACTTCGGGTCAGCAGGGTCCTTGCGACCGATAAAGCCGAGGAAGGACCCCGTCTGGCTGAATACCTGTACCGCCGCTCCAAGCCCGTCGCTGACGTAGATGTTGCCCGCGTCATCCAAGGCCACTGCTTTGGCACGCGAAAACTGACCGGCCCTATCCCCCGATTGTCCGAAAGCGTATAGGAACGTGCCGTCCGACGAGTACTTCTTCACCTTGGAATTCAGGACGTCCACTACATACACGTTGCCGTCCTTGTCGAGCGCGAGTCCGGAAGGACCGTTCAATCCGTTCTCCCCCGTTGCGCGTTCCCCGGAGCCGACCGTCCAGACGAGGTTGCCCTCTGAGTCGTACTTGTTGAGCCTGTTGTTGGCCGCGTCGCTCACCGCGAAGGAACCGTCGTTCCAGACCGCGATACCGATCGGACGCACGGGAAGGGCGTCGGCCGAACTGCCCTTCGCCAGAGTGATCGCCCGGCTCACCTTCCCAGAGGGGGCCACGACCAATACCCGACCCGCATCGGAATCGGCCACATAGAGTTGACCTTCGTGAGTCGCTACTGCCATCGGCCCGGACAGCGTGAGCTTGTGGATCGACCTGCTGGTCGAGAACGTCGATGCTCTTCCCGTCGGCACTCACCACCAAGAGCCGACCGTGACCCGTATCGGCCACGAACATCTTGCCGTCCAACGGAAGCAACGTCCGCGGGCTGATTGGCCTGAGCGGCATCGAGTTCGACATGCAGAGCGAGCGTCGCCGGCCACACCTTGTCGGACACCGGTCGCTCGTCGTCAGACGGTTCCAGCCCGGGGATGGGCGCGACCGCGACCTCATCGTCTCCAGTAAGTAGGACTACCCCGGTGACGACGGCCGCGATGAGAATCACAGCGACGCAGATCGCAAGCAGGTACTTGCGGCGTCTCGATTTCATTGGTTCTCCTCTCGAACTATTTCAAACACGTCGGGAAGACGCTGCGTTACCAGGCTGCGTTCCGCCCGATCGATAGCATTCGCTGTTGAGTTGATGGTGGTCGAACCTGTTCCGAGACCCAGGACCCGCACTGCGATTCCACTCTCTTTCCGTCGTATTACAGACCCTGGGGGCGCCACCATGGCCCTACGGCCACCGCGGCACCCCCCCGGTCTTCAGCCCCCGCGCAGTCTCCTGCGCGGGGGCTCGTGCTACGCATATCAGGCTAGATGCGTGCTAGCTACTACTTGTGGCAGTTGATGCATAGCTGCGCCTCGGCAGTGAGCATCGTGTTGATAGCGATGAGATTGTCGGGCTTAACAACCTCTTTGTAGCCCGTGGGAGCGGATGCATCCGCGACCGCTCGCGTTGCCTCTACGGTCTTGTACTCTTTGACCGCACCATGCGGAGCTGTGGCACGTTTCGCAGTTGACGTCACCAACGTTGGTGCCCGTAGGATCGTGGTTGACGTCGAACAACCTCGTGCCGCTGAAGTCCGCCATGGCGCTGACAGGCCTGAAGGCAAAGTCGACAGGCGTGCTGGCCGGGGTGACAGCTTTCGTCGGGTGGTTCTGCATCGCTTTGCCGGTGCTGTCGAGAGCGCCGTCAACCGCGGTCGCGTGGCAGCTGGCGCACATGTTGCCACCTAGACTGATAGCTGCCCCGGGGGTTGATGTGGACGAATAGCGCGTATAGCGAATGAAGTTCTCGCGGTTTTCGTGCGGGTCGTGGCAAAGATCGCAGTCCCTGCCGATCCCGTACGGCGTGGTCGGATCGAGTCACGATAGCTCCGCTTGCGTCCACCAGCGTGCGCTTCACGTCTGCATTCGCGCCCGTACCGCCCGCGACGCCGTCCGCGCCGTAGCTGACAGTCACTGATTTACCCTTTGGCGCGGTCGCCGCCTTGGTCCTATGGCTCGCCGTCTCGGGGTTGAACGCGGTCCACGTGACCCGCCGTGGTCGGGGACCCGTCATGGCAGCTGTAGCACAGCGGCTTGACGGCTGAACTCGAACCGACACCGCCGTCATCGGTGATCACGGAACTACCAGGACCCGTGTTGGGCGTGTTTGCCCACAGGAAATCACCTGAGGCGCCGTGCGGGATATGGCAGCCTTCGCACGGGTTCTCGTCGACCATGACGTCGTGGTCGGTGCCGACCACGTTCGAATGATCGCCGTTCGCAGCCAAGGCGGTTCCCGCGAACGCCACGAGGACCATCACGAAAACGATCGCAGCGACACTGATTAAGCCAATCTTCTTACTCATATTTCCCTCCTTTCGAAGGTGTAGAGAAATCTTCTGATACTACTAGGAGAGACCGGTGCGCCACCCCTCTGGCCGGCACACCTTCGGTACAGACAGTCCGACGGCCCGTCGCGGTAACCGCGCGCCTAGACTCGGACACGGACCCGACTATCGATACCCCCTCACCTCCCTTCTCCCGCAAATCCGAACCGACGACGCCCCTACGCCCAGAAGTCCGGACCGCAATGGAGAGTGATGCAATATTCATTGAGTACTTTATCGGGGGATCGCCGAAGAAAGTGCTAAGAGGCTGGCCCGGATTCCTAAGAAGAACCTAAAAAGGCCAGCAGCCGGGCCTTTTGCGCCGCCAAAAAGGGCCTTTTCGCACCGGTCAAGCGTCGGGAGCGCGGAAGCTGTAACCCACACCCGGGTAGGTCAAGATGTACTCGGGATGTCGCGGATCCTTCTCCAGCTTGTTCCGCAGATAGCCTATGTAGACCCAGACGTACTGGACCTCGTTGTGATAGGCGGTCCCCCAGACACGCGCCAGCAGTTCCTCGCGCAAGATGACCCGGCCGGCGTTGCGGCACAACTCCGCCAGCATCTTGTACTCGGTGGCGCTGAGACGCACCTCCTCGCCGCGCATCTCCACTCTGCGTCGCTGGAAGTCGATGACGAAGTCGCCGCAGCGGAACTCCGCGCCGGGACCTTCGGTGTCGCCGGCCCGCACGCGACGTAGCAGCGCCCGTACGCGGGCAAGCAACTCCGGCGTGCTGAAGGGCTTGGTCAGATAGTCGTCGGCTCCCGCGTCGAGCCCCTCCACCTTGTCGGTGTCGTTCGCCCGGGCGGTAAGCATGAGAACGGGCACGCTCGATTTCTCGCGCAGCCGCCGGCACACTTCGAATCCGTCCATATCCGGCAATCCGACGTCGAGGATCACAAGATCGGGCCCGCGGACGGAGGCAGCCCGGAGTGCGCCCTTGCCATCCTGCGCCACCCTCACCTGGTAGCCGCTGGCCTTGAGCTCGCTACGGAGGAAGGCGAGCAGGCGCGGCTCGTCGTCTACGACCAGAATGTCACCCTCGTGCATGGACTATCCTTTCGCGGCCCAGAGTGTGGGTATGGTGAAATAGAAGGTGCTGCCCTTGCCTGACCTGCTCTCGGCCCAGATATGGCCCCCATGCGCCTCCACGAGCCCCTTGCAGATGGTCAGACCGAGCCCCGTACCTCTCGGCCGTCCGGCATTGGCGGCGTCGCCGCGGTAGAACGGCTCGAAGATGCGCTCGTACTCGTCAGCACGAAGTCCCACGCCGCGGTCGGCGACGGCGAACTGGATGTCCTCCCCTACCAGACGCGCGGAGACCGTCACTGGGGAGGAAGACTTGGAGTAATTCAGCGCATTCGCCAGCAGATTACCCAGGACCTGGTGCACGCGCTCCGGGTCCCCCCAGGCAGGCGGAAGGTCGGGAGTCCACATCGGAGGTGATCGCGCGGCCCTTCGCGACGGGCCGGATGGCGGCGATGGCGCGCTCGATCGCGCCCGCGGGCGACAACGCTTCCTGGTTCAGACCGGGCATCCCGGCCCTGATCCGCGACATGTCCAGGGACTCTTCGACCAAGGTGGTCAGGCGGTCGCAGTCCTGATCGATGGCGGTCAGGTACTCACGCTGCATGCGGTCGCTGCGCTTCACATCCGTCCTCAGCAGTGCCGTTGAATAGGCCTTGATGCCGGCGAGTGGCGTCCGCAGTTCGTGCGACACCGTGGACACCAGTTGCGAGCGGAGAGTATCAAGCTCACGTAGAGCTTCCACCTTTCCGGCCTCGGAGAACAGACGAGCGTTCTCGATGGCGATGGCGGCATGGCTGGCGAACCCGAGCAGCACCGAGACATCCTCCTCCTGGAACTGGTTGGCGGACGCGCTCCCCACGTAGAGGACTCCGATGACTCTGCTGCCCGCCTGAAGCGGCACGGCGATGGCCGAACAGATCCCGTCCGCCCACGCGGCCTCCTGCGCGGCAGCGCCGAATCTCGCGTCCGCCGCGTAGTCTGCCGTCCAGACCGGCGCCCCGGTGGAGACGGCCAGCCCGCCGAGCCCTTGCTCCCGCCCCGGTTGCTGCTGAGCCACCTTCACCGTCCGGCTGCCGGCGGATACACTCACAGTCGTGTCCGGCCCATTCTCGCCGAACAGAAGGAGTTGGGCCTTCTGCATCCCAAGCAGCGTGCCGGCCTCTCCCACGATGCGTTCCAGCACGTGATCCAGGCTCTCCAGGGCTGAGATCTCGGCGGCGATGCCCAATAGGGACGAAGCCCGAGCAGCCGCCCGTTGCTGCTCCTGATACAGCAGCGCCCGGTCGATGGCCAGCGCGAACTGGCTGCCGATCGAGCGCAGCAGACCAACGTCTCGGGAAGAGAACTCGCGCCGCTCGCGGAACGCAAGCGCCAACGAGGCGACCGGTCGCTCTCCAAAGCGTAGGGGCACCAAGGCCAGAGAGCCTACGCCCGCGGTCGCCAGAGCAACGTATGCCGGCTCGGTCTCGCCCGACAGGTCCTGGAAGACGACGGGCCCCGACGAACCGTCCGGCCCATGACCGTTCTGGGAAGCATCCCGAAGCAGGTCGCGCACATGCGGCTCGGGCAACTCCACCCCGACGTGCCACATGATCTCTCCCCCCCGCGGCGCTAGAAGGATCGTGACCGCGTCGGCACCGAAGACGTTTCCGACCGTCAGCGCCACGAGGCTCAGTACCGTATCTAACTCCAGGGACTGGCCCGCCGCCAGCAGCACCTCGTTGAGAGCCGAGAGTTCGCGGTTGCGCGACAAGACCTCTTCCTTGGACGCCTCCAACTCACGACACGAGTTGCTTAGGTCCTCGGTCTTCTCCTGCACGCGATCTTCGAGCACCGCATTCCACGAAAGCATCTCCGCCAGCGCGGCCGCCAGCCTATCGCGCACCGTATCGAAGGCATTTGCCAAGCGCCGGATCTCCCCCACGCCCACGGCAGGCACCGGCCGCTCCAGGTCGCCTCCGGCGATGCCCTCGCAGGCCACCATCAGACGGTTGAGCGGTTTGACGACATTGCGTCCGGCAAACCACGCGAACATCAGCGCGAAGGCCAGGAGGACCCCGCTGCCCCACAGCAGAGGCCACTGCAGCTGACGCAAGGGGGCGAGGATCTCGCCTTGCGACTGAGCCGCCACCACGCCCCACCCGGCGCTGGCCACCGGAGCAAACGCCATGATCTGTTGATCGGATATCCGATTGGGCGTGTGACAGCTGTGGCATTTGGTGATCTCGGGCTGCCCATCGACGAGGAGCGTCGTCAGGCGCTGCTGGTGTTCCGCCGTCCCGAAGGTACGCTCGGGGTGGACGTCGACCAGTGGCAGCCCGCTGCCGTCAAAGATCTCCGCGTAGCCGGTCTCGCCGAGCGCCAGCGGCTGGATGGCTTCGACAAAGCTCGAGTCCGCAAGTCGGGTCACCCCGAAAAGGATGGCCCCGGCCTGGCCGCCGCTCGGAGTCAACGGAACGGCGACGAGCAAGGAGCGTTCACCTTTGGGCCCAAAGGGAACGGCGTCGCTCACCCCCGTTTGTCCGTCTTTGACGAGCGTTCGCAGCAGGTCAGTCTCGGGAAGAACGGCGCCGACGGGGACTCCATCGATGGGATCGCTGCCGGCTAGGAGCCGGCCGGCGCTATCTATCAGGTAGACCCCGCCGGTGAAGGAGTCGTCCGTGGACCGCTCTATGAGCGGAGCCCCCTGCGACTGAGACGGATCGCCCCTTCCTTCGGCCAGCGCCTGCGCGATCTGCCTGAGTTCGGCCAGATCGCGGCGTACGAGGCCGTCGATACGAGCAGCCGCCAACTGCACGCTGACCGCTCGTTCTTGTTCCATTTGAGTGCGGGCCTGCTGTCTCGCCTGCCCCCCCCACACCGCGAAGAACGCAAACGTCGCCGTCATCAAGAGCAGCACGCCGACGACGATCCGGAGCTGGAGACTTATGCTGATTATCCTGGGCACATGCTCCTCGCCAGGGCAAATTGCTTAGCATGGAAGTAACAATAGTAATGATTACTGTATACGGCAGTATAGTGAACCCGAGCCGCCTCGCCAACGTCTGCCGCGACGCTTGCGCCGGCGTTAGACCTCGCAGGCCCTCTTAGGCGTTCCTTAGTCTTTTGAGCCCACCTCTTAGCCCTTTCTTTGGTAACCGCCGGTAAAGTAGTAATGGACATTTAATCAGTGCCCATTTGTGCCCGGCTAGAGGAGTAGGGGCGTGAGGAACCGCAGGTTTGTGAGAGGGAGCAGGTCTCGAGCAGCGTTGTCTGTGGCGCTCGGGATCGCGTTTGCGGGGCTGATGGCCCTCGGGCTCGCCACGTGGCTGTACGCGACACCCGCGAGCGCTGCAACCACCACCACCGCACCGCTCGATGCCACCAGTGATACCCCGTACCTCGACTCGACCGGCACTCTTGTCGATCCGTCTCCGGGCGATACGACCCCGAGTTCGGTCCCGGCCCACCTGGTGCCTTCGGTCGGTCCCGCGCTCGGACTTGATCCCACCGCACCTCGGACTTACGTGGACGAGAACAACTGCCTTTCGTGTCATGCAGACGCTTCTCTCACCCCCATCATCGCGGAGCAACGGCCTGATGGCTCCACCGTCGCCCTTTATGTCGATCCAAAAGGGCTCGAGTACTCGGTCCACCGCTTCAACGACTGCACCACCTGCCACAGCAGCAAGCCCCACGACGTCAAGAGCCCGCTCACCAAGCTGTCCCTGGCCCAGAAGTGTGGCTCGTGTCACCAGTATGAGTACGGCCAGTACATCAAGAGCGTCCACGGTGCGCCTCAGACCACCGGCAACAGCGATCCCGCCACCTGTACCGACTGTCACAGCTCCAACTCCAATCCCCACAACATTGTGCGGGTGCTCGATCCGGCGGCCACGACGTACCCAAGGAACATCGCCCAAACGTGCGCCAAATGCCACGACAATCCTAAGCTGATGAGCAAGTACGGCATCGTCGAGAAAGTCTACGATTCCTACATGAGATCGTTCCACGGCAAGGCGATCAGCCTCTCCGGCGACAGCGCCGCCTTGCAGCAACTGAACAAGGCGACGTGCATCAACTGCCATGGTTCGCACAACATCAGCATGGTCTCGAATCCCGACTCGCCGGTCGCGGGCATGGAGAATCTGGCGAAGACCTGCGAGCAGTGTCATCCCGGTGCGGGCGTGGAGTTCGCCAAGGGATTCCTGGGCCACAAAGAGGCGGACCCCGAGCACGTCCCCCAAGTGTTCTGGGGCGAGAGGTTCTTCTACGTGTTCACCCGCGTAGTCCTTGCAGGGGGCGTGGTCCTGGTCGTCGCCCCGTTCTGGCGACGGGGCGTGGACGGTATCAAGCGTCGCAGGAAACCTCCCAAGAAGGAGGATTAGGAGACCATGGCCACAAGCGGAGCCACACCAGATCGCATAGACGGGGACTCCATCCGTCGCTTCGACGCTCACCAGCGGATCCAGCACATCATGATGTTCTCTTCGTTCATCCTGCTGGCGATCACCGGCCTGCCCATGAAGTTCAGCGAGTGGGCCATCAGCCAGTGGTGGATAGGAGTGTGGGGTGGCATCGGCAACATGAGGGCGGTGCATCATGCGGCTGCCTGGCTCATGATCGCGGCGGCCGTCTACCACCTGACGTACCTACTGATCTCCATCGTCGTGTTGAAGCGCCCGTTCCCCACCCACATGCTTCCCCGACCCCAGGACGTCAAGGACCTCGTCCAGGATATGAAGTACTACATAGGCCTCACCGACGAACCGGCCAAGTTCGGCAGGTTCAGCTATCGGGAGAAGTTCGACTACTGGGCGGTCGGATGGGGCATGGTCATCATGATCGGCGGCGGCATGGTACTCATGTTCCCCGTACAGGCCGCCCAGCTCCTGCCCGGCTGGGCCATCCCCTTCGCGCTCCTCGCCCACAGCGATGAGGCCGTCCTGGCGGTGGGCTGGATCCTTCTGGTCCACATGTACTTCGCCCACCTCCACCCGCTCGTGTTCCCCATGAACAAGTCGATCTTCACGGGCAAGGTCCCGATGCACCAGTACAAGGAAGAGCACGCCCTGGAATATGCGCAGATCATGGCTGCGGCCAATCTTCCCTTGACTACGGCTGAAGAGTTGATCCCGCCGGTTCCAGTGGAGTCGCCTGCGGTCCGAGAGCCCGGCGTGGCCGAGCCCGCTTAGCGATTCCGGCGCGGAGGAGTCGCCACTATGAACTGCAAACCAGCAAAGGGCAATAGACCTCGAGGTGCACGGCTACTCGGGTTCGGGATAGTGCTCGCGGGACTGTTGGCCCTCGCGCTCGGTGCGTGGTTGTACACGGGACCCGTGGATGCGGCCACTGTCTCTACTATCAGCAACACGGACACCTCGGATGTGACCCCGAGCTCCGTGCCGGCCAGCGGCGCCATACCCTCCTCCGGACCGTCAACCCCGTCCGATCCCAGCACGCTTCAGATGTTCGCAGACCAGAACCAATGCCTTTCCTGTCATGGAGATCCCGCCCTCACCGGCCTCATGACCAAGAAGCGACCCGATGGCACCTCCATCGCTCTGTACGTGGACACCAAGGGATCGTCGAACTCGGTCCACCGCTACAAGGACTGCACGTCCTGCCACAGCGACAAGCCCCACGAAGTGCAGACACCGCTGACCAAGCTGTCCCTGAGCGAGAAATGCGGTACGTGTCACGAGTATGAGTACGAGCAGTACAAGACCAGCATCCACGGAGTGCCCCTACAGGACGGCAACAGCGATCCTGCCACGTGCACCGACTGTCACAGCGCCACTTCGAATCCCCACAACGTGGTGCGGGTCTTGGATCCGTCGGCCTCGATGTATCCAAAGAACGTCGCCCAGACCTGCGCCAAGTGCCACGACGATCCCACGTTGATGGATAAGTACGGCATCGTGGAGAAGGTCTACGCGTCGTACATGAGATCGTTCCACGGCAAGGCGATGAAGCTGGCCCCGTCCGGCTCCCCCATTCAGCAGTTGGACACGGCGACATGTGTCAATTGTCATGGCGCGCACAACATCGCCTCAGTCTCCGACCCCAAAGCGCAGGTCGCAGGTATGGCCAACCTTCTGGAGACCTGCCGGACGTGCCACCCTGACGCCGGGCCGGAGTTCGTCAAGGGGTTCCTGGGTCACAAAGCGATGAACTCCGAGTACTTTCCGGAGGTGTACTGGGGCGGGCGGGGCTTCTACATATTCAGCCGTGCCATGTTGGCGGGCGGCATGCTGATAGTCGCGGGGTCGATCAGTCTACGTAGTGTGCCCTGGGTCACTCGTAGGATCAGGCGCCGCAAGAAGAAGGAGGAGTAGCGGATCATGCCTTCGCGGATCGTGGTGGAAGAACCAAGGACCGGCGTCTCCATCCTTCGTTTTGACACGCAGCAGAGAGCCCAGCATATCCTGATAATCTCCTCGTTCTTCGTGCTGGCTGTCACCGGTCTGCCCCTCAAATACAGCGATTGGGTCATCAGCGGGTGGTGGATGGCAATACTGCACGGCGTCGACAACGTTCGGACGGCACATCACTACGCCGCCTGGGTCATGATCGCCGCCTGCGCCTATCACCTGATGTACCTGGCGGTCAGCCGACCCGTCTCCACGGAGATGCTTCCCAAATTCAAGGACCTCGGGGACTTCCTCCAGGACATGAAGCACACGTTCCACTTGAGCAAAGAACCGCCGCAGTTCGGACGGTTCAGCTACCGGAACAAAGCCGCCTACTGGCTTGTCTACCCCGGCGCGATAATCATGATAGGCACCGGCCTGATGCTCTTGTACCCTACTGGGATCACCGCTCACCTGTCCGGTTGGACCCTGCCGCTGGCGTTGATCATCCACAGCGATGCGGCCATTTTGGCCATAGGTTGGATACTCTTTGTCCACATGTATTTCGCCCACTTCTCCCGGCACACGATCCCGTTTGACAAGTCCGTCTTCACGGGCCGAGTGCCCATCGAGCGGTACAGGGAAGAGTTCCCGCTGGAATACGCCAGCATTGTGGCCGCTGAAGGGCTCCCGGCCGCTGCTCCCCGAGAGGCGAGGCTACCTGAGTTGGAGGCACAGGCCGAGCTCGAGGAGACCGTCTCCGAGGACTAGCCCGCCGGACGGCCACCGGCCGACGCAGGTAGGTGTCAGCCCCCTCGGGCACCCCTAAGGCCGCTGCTATCCCCCGCGGTGTGCGCTTCTGCTGACTTCCTTGGCAACTGTGCGTATACATTGGTATGCTGATTCTGTTAGTTAGCTTTGCCACGACTGGGCGAGTGGCACCCAACCAGATATGGAGCCGGCGTCATGATGGAGGTTTCCACAAAGGGCCGATACTCGGTGAGAATAATGACGTACCTCGCCTCCCGGCCCGCGGACCAGGTGGCCACCAAGATCGAGATCGCGACGGCTGAGGGGACGTCGCCCCAATACGTGCAGCAACTCATGGGGCAACTGGGAGTAGCCGGCCTGGTGAGTAGCCGGCGGGGGCGCAGGGGCGGATTCTTGCTTGCCCGGCCGCCGGAGAGCATCACCGTGGCCAGTGTCTTGAGGGCGGCGGAAGGGGAGCTGCATTTGGTGCCGTGCCGGAGCGCGGCAAGCTGCGAACGCTCGGCCGATTGCCCGACGCGCCCCATGTGGATGAGAGCGACCGAGCTACTCGAGGAAGTGTTCCAAAGCACCACCATCGCGCAGCTGGTGAGCGGGGATGCCGGGCATATGAACGAGGCCCTATGCTGCCCAACGTGCGGCGAAACACGGGGCGGCTCAAAGCCCCCCTATTCGTCGTACTCGATGGTTGGGTCGGGTAGGCCGCAGGAGCCGTCGGCGCACTCGACCACCGCTGAGCCCGGCGCCTTCTCTGGCCGCCAGTAGTCGACTGAGGCCGAACCCCAGCACCCGTAGTCGCTGGTCTTCCAGACCGGGCTCGTCTCTCCGCCCACCACCACGATGTTGATCCTCTCCGGGTCGTGGTAGTGAGGTATGAGCTCATCATCCGCCGCCTGTCTCCACGAAGCGTACGGTTCGACGCCGGCGTCCGCCAGTGGAGCCACCAGCATGTCGATGTGATCGGTGCCCCAGTATCTCCCGGCCGGTATGAGGGCGTTCTCCGATATCCAGCGGCTGAAGTCCTCCTTGGTCTCGAAACCGTCGAGCTCCTTGAGCTGCCGGGCCACCAGAGGGTCTAGCAGGAGAGTCGCGTTGGAGTGCAGGGCCGGGATGACGCTGAGCTGCAGGTCTATCTCCTCGCCCACGGTGCGGCTGGCTGCCGTCATGAGGCTGTTCATGACGAACCACCCCTTGAAGACGCTCACCACGCTGTCGTCGGGCCGGAACCCTTTCTGGACGTGGAACGGCGCCCAGACACTCTGCTCTTCGTTCTCGGCGACACACATGTTGTTGTAGAGAAAGCCGTTGCCCTGAGAGCTCCAGAGGGTGACCTTCGGGCGCGCGAAGCCCCAGCATATCGACATCAGAGTCCACGCCCTCCCGATGACCGAATTGGCCAGATTGGCGGGACTGAAGGCCGCCAGACCGGAGTTCATGGAGATCTCGTTGCGGATGGGCCCGTTGACCAGCAGCATGCTGCCAAACGGGGTCGTCGAGGGTGTCAGGGCCGACTGTTTGGTCGCCGCGACAGCCAGGATCACGGGGAGGTGCTCGGGCCGGGCCCCGGCCATGACTGCCACCACGGCGATGTCATGGACCGAGTACGTCAGCATCTCCTTGGTGTCGTGAAGGAAGATCTCTCCGACCTGCTCGCCGCGAGGCCGGCCGGTGCCGGTGAGCATGTTCTCCACCCGTTCCCGGGTGGGAAGGATGATCGGAAGGCCGTCTGTCCAGCCTCGTTCGTAGAACAGGCGCTGGAGGTTGTCCTCGGTGTCGGGCCCGACCAGGTCCTCGCGGCCCGTGACTCCCTCGGACAGCAGAGTGACGGGGCCCGCCTCGGCCGTACCCTGGGCCTTGGTGAGCGCATCGACGATCTCATCGATGACGTGCTTTCCCGTGAGCGGGTCGTCGCCCTCGAGATACTCGTACAGCGTCTCCGGCGGCATGCTGACGACCGGGTGCGGGGTGTAGACGAAGGGTAGAGTCACCCCGAGTGCCCTCATCTCCCTCTGTACGTGACCCGCGTACGGATAGGTGGACACGGGAGCGGTCGGGATCCCGAAGGTGCGTTCGAGCTTGCTGCTGCCCGCGGCGACCGCCGCGGCACAACCCGGTCAGCCACCCACGCCGATGACGGCGGCATCACCCCTGGTCTTGATCTCTTCCCAGAGTTCGTCCGTGTCGTCCGCGAACACATTGCCGGGTTTTCGCTTGCGGATGGTGGTGACGGACGGCATGTGCTCGCCGAACCACCTCTGCAATTCCTGCATGAACATGTAGCTACCACCGAAGCCGGTGTCCACGAGATAGACGACCTTGCCTTCCAGGGTCTCGGGTCTGGTCGCCAGCGGGGCTGAAGCAGACCGAGAGGACTCGCCGTCCACCGTCTGTACGAGCCGACCTTCGGGGTTGATGACGGAGAAGCGCGCGGACTGAGACATCTGGAGCCTCCCGATTATGATTCTGAGCCCAGCAAAGATAGCAGGCTACAGTCGCGGGGGCCTAGATCGCCAGACCCCCATCCACGGGGACAATGGCTCCGGTGATGAACGAGGCTGCGTCGGAGCAGAGCCACAGGACGGCCTCGCCCATGTCATCTTGCGGATCACCCATCCTGCCCAGGGGAACGTGTTCGGTCATCCGCGCCCGCATGCCTTCGATCGAGCAGATGTTGTCGGAAAGCATCGTGTGCGCGATGGGGCCGGGACACACACAGTTGACCCGGATACCGGACTTGGCGCCTTCGAGGGCCGCCACCTTGGTGAGAGCTACCAGGCCGGTCTTGGTGGAGCCGTATGCCGCGAATCCGGGGATCTGGCGAAAGGCTTGGGCCGAAGAGCAGTTGACGATGGCGCCCCTCCCCTGCTTGATCATCTGCCGCATCTCGTACTTTAGGCAGAGGTACACGCCGGTGAGGTTCACGTCCATGTGCAGCATCCACAGCTCGGTGGATGATTCCACGATGGGCTCTATCGGGATGCGTACCGCATCCGGACCCACGCCGGCGTTGTTGTAGGCGAAGTCCAGCGATCCATAGAGCTCAACCGTCTTTGCCACCATCTCCTCGACGTCGCTCTCGTTGGAGACGTCACACTTGACGAACGTGGCTTCTCCCCCGGCCTCTCTGATGAGGCGGACCGTCTCGCGGCCGCCTTCGAGGTTGATCCCATCGGTGACGACCACCTTCGCCCCTTCGCGGGCGAACACCAGAGCGGCGCCCCTTCCGATGCCCGAGGCGGCCCCGGTGACGACCGCCACCCTGCCTTCGATGCCCATTCGGTTGTTCTCGCCGTACCTTTTCATACGCCTCCCCTTGCGTGGACGCTCGTTAAGCTATCACCGGGTCGCGGCCATGGTCAACACATCGGGCAGGGATCCCAAGAGTGCGCGGGCCGTTGCACGCCGGCGTCGAGTATCGTACGCTTTGCCCCCATGGAACAGCGGCCCCAGATACCTCCCGCCCTGAGGCCCTACGCGGACGCTGCGCGGACGCTCGGCGCCCGCCGGACCCGGGAGTCACTGGGTCCGGGCCGGAGCAGCAGCCGGCTGGACGATCTGGCCCGGCGCCTGCAGAGGGAGTTCGACCGGATGGCGCAGCAGAAGTTCGATTCCTTGCCCGGCACAGGAGAGGTGGCCTGCAGCGCGGGCTGCGACCACTGTTGCCGCACGCTGCCCGTCATGGTCAGCCCCATCGAGGTCTTCATCATCGTCCACCGGGTGCGTGACACCCACGGTTCCGACCCGGCTCCGGCGGCCACTCCGGCCTCAGCTGCACCGATTCCCTTTCTCCCTGTCCCCTGCTGGGACCGGACGGTCTGTGCACCGTGTACAGCTCCCGGCCCCTTGCCTGCCGGGGTTGTGTGTCAGCCGACGTCGAAGCCTGCACCGCCGGTGATGACGACCAGCTGGTACCCCTCTCGACCGTGCACCAACTGGGAGCGGGCGCCATGGTCAAAGGCGTCTGCGATGCCTTGGACGCATTAGGCCTGGTCAGCACGCCGGTGGAGCTTCGCGCCGCACTGGCACTGGCTTTCGGCGATAGTGAGGTCGAGAAGCGCTGGTTTCGTGGCGAGGACGTGTTTGAGGGAGTGGGTTAAGGCGGCTCATGTCGCGCCTTCCGGTAGAACGACACCCGTCGTCGCCCGGTTCGGGATGCCGACGTACAACATCCCCGCCAACCCGAGGATCGATGCACCGAGGACCCAGGCCGCTGGAATGCCGTACGCTGCTGCCACGGCGGGAAGCGTCAGCGCGCTCACAAAACCTCCGGACTGCATGCTCAGCGAACTTACCGACACCATGGTCGTGCGGCGGTCCGCGGGCACATGCTCGTGGAGCAACTCCTGCAGATAGGGGGACATGAGTCCGCCAAAAAGGTAGGCGAGCACAAAGGCCACCGACGCCGCGATCAACGTCCCCGACACCGCCAGGACGAGCAGCGCCACACCCATGATTCCCTGAGCAGCGGTGAGGGCCGGGGAGATGCGGCCGCGAAAGCGACGGCGGAACCAGGGGGCGCCGAGGGCCCCTAGGGCGGACGCACCAGCGGCCGCAGCCAGCAGAATGCCGAAGAACCCGGTCGTGCTCGCCGGGTCACCGAGAAGCGTGGCGAACCGGGGCTGCCACAGCACCTCTATCGCAGAGATGCCGATACCGATCGCGATGTAGCCCAGCATCAGCCTTCGCAAGAAGCGATGTCGCACGGTCAGCGCCGTTCCGGCGCGGACCACCTGGGGAATCCTTGCGAAGGCGACGCGAAGCCGGTCGGGAGACGCTTGCCGATGTTCGGCCATGAGCAGGGCGACTGCCCCGAAGTAGACGCCGGACAGCACGAGCGCGGCCACCAACGAGATGGCAAGCCGGCCACCGAACAACTGAGGGAGGAAGCCGCCTACGATCGCGCCAAGGGCAAGTGCCACGCCGTCCAGCGTGCCGCCGAGGGATAGGCCGCGCTCCAGCTCGGCGTTGGGATCGATCGCGCGGGTGGAGTCGACGAACCAGGCTTCTAGCGGCCCCGAGCCGAGTGCTCGGCTGACGCCCCCCACGAAGGCGGCCGCGGACAACCCCACGATCCCGTCCAGAGCCAGGACCAGGGCGATGAAGACCATACCGAGGAGTGCGGAGAGGAGCAGGACCGGACGACGGCCCAGTGTGTCGGCCAGGCCGCCCGTAGGTAGCTCAAGCAGGGCGGTCGTGATCCCATAGACCGCCATCACCACACCCACCTGTGCCAGCGTCAGGCCTCGATCGATGAGGACCAGGACGAGCAGGGGAGCGACAAGGCCGACAGGCAGCCATCGCAGCCACAGCAGCCACAGGAACCGGCGACGAATGGAGTCCACAGTCATCGCATTAACTCTCGCACCGGCACTGCATGGAAGATCGCCCACACCCGCTCGCGTGGCAGGTTGTCATCGCGTGGGGTCTCGTAACGCCCCACGAGCGCGAGGTATTCCTCCTTGAGCGACCGCAACTCGTCGACCGTCAGCTCGAGTAGATGATCGCTCTCCGCGGCCGCATCCACCCACTCCTTCCCCCACGTCGGTTCCTCGACGAGCCATTGCTCCAGCGTGACCTGCTGCAAACGCAGGATCTCGCGCCGAACAGACACGTCGTCGCGGCGCGCGCTGGCGGAGTCGAGGAACCGCGCCGGCGACCAGGAGGTCTCCCGATGCGAAGCCCGCCACCAGCGCTCTCGTTTGGTACCGAGTTCGGGCGCCTCCTCGATGAAGCCGGCTACGGCCAGCTGGCGGAGGTGGTAGCTGGTGGATCCGCTGCTCTCGCCTACTCGGTGGGCGAGGCCGCTCGCCGTGGCAGGTCCTTCGACGCGCAGGAGTCCAAGCAGGCGCAGGCGAAGTGGATGAGCGAGCGCATGGAGCGCGGCTTCAGTGGTGATCTCATGCACGCCCTTGCCGCTCATCCCTGCCTCCATGATGCAAAGAGTATTTGCAAAGAATCTTTGCATCATCGCCGCCGCGTGTCAAGCGGTCGCGAGCGCGAGGGAGCAGACTCAGTCGTCGATTGGCTCGACGCCAAGTCGTTTGGCTTGATCGAGGCCGTCCTGCATGGCCTTGAGCGCTTCGGGGGAGTGTGGCGAGCCCCTCATCACCCCATCAGCTTGTCCTGCATAAAGGACTACTTCTTCGATTGGTCGCTGGTCCCTTTGTTCCTCAGCCGCAGCGTGAGAATCGCAACGTCGTCTTGGAGCATCCCTTCTGAGAAAGCGAGCACCCGATCGAGAATGACGTGGGGAAGTTGCTCGGCTGCGATACGTTTGCTCTTGACGAGCGCCTCCAGGCGCTTCTCCCCGAACATTTCGCCATTATGGCGGGCCTCGATAACCCCATCGGTGAAGAGAACGAGAAGATCGTCAGCCTGTAGTTCAGCCCCGCGCGGCTTCCAAACGGCATCGGGATAGATGCCTAGCGGGGAAGAACCGGCCCGAAGGGTCTCGATCTCCGCTGAGGCTCTCCTCACCAACATGTCCGGATGCCCCGCCGACGAATACCGGAGTTCGCCCGTCTGCGTGTCGAGAATGCCCAAGAAAAGGGTGACGTAGCCGGGTAGCCCCTTCTCGATAAGAAGCTTGTTGGTGCGCTTGAGTACCTGGTGCGTCCGCTGCGTCTGATGGATGAAAGCGTGAACAACGTCCTTGACCAGAGTCGCGGTACGGGCGGCCTCGATGCCGTGTCCGGCTACATCGCCGATCAGGAGGGCGATCTTGCCTTCTTTGACTTGGAAGACGTCGTAGAAATCGCCACCCACCCGGGCCGCTTCCGTGGCCGAGCGATAGAGATGCCCGAGGCGGACCGGCCCCAACTCGGCGGGGATGTGAAGAAATGCAGCCTGGAGATTCTCGGCGATGTCGAGCTGTTGGCGGTAGAGGCGCTCGTTCTCCTCCGCCAAGGTTCGGTAACGCTCCTCGGCATGCTTGCGCTCGGTGATGTCCAGCGTCGCTCCGACGTATCGGAGGAGGTTTCCCTGTTCGTCAAAATACGGGTGCGCACGGTCATACACCCAGCGCACGCTGCCATCGGGCCGAACCACCCGGTGTTCCAGCTCGTAGATGGAGCTGGTCTCCATCGCCTTCGTGAAGGTACTGTCCAGGAGGGCGGCGTCGTCGGGATGGATGCAGTCGGCAAGCATGACATCATAGGCCGGCGACGGACCGGCTGGGTCAAGGCCGTAGATACGGTACTCCTCCTCGGACCACACCGTGGTCTGCGTCGCGGCGGCATATTCAAAACTCCCCAGATGCGCGATCCTCTGAGCCTCCGCCAGCCTGTCGCGAGTCCGCTCCAGCGCCTCCTCGGCCTGCTTGCGGTCGGAGATGTCATGGATAACCGAGAACAGCATGGGCCGGTCTCGGACCATCACTTTCGAGGAGTACACCTCTACAAAGCGAACCTCACCGCCCGCCAGCCGGTGTGGAAAGACGAACAAGCTCTTGTCTTCGCGCACCGCCTTGCGGCGTTCGGCGGCAACCTCCTCGGGCGGCAACTGGTTGATCTGGTCAATGCGCATCGCCCGCAACTGATCGAGCGAATACCCGTAGAACCGCACCGCCGCTTCGTTGGCATCGGTGATCTGCCCGCTGTCGGGCTCGATAAGCAGCATGGCCGCCCCGTGGCGCTCGAACATGACCCGGAACTGCTCCTCGCTCTCCAGTAGCGCGGCCTCGGCCTGCTTCCGTCCGGTGACATCGCGCAGGATCCCCAGCAGGCGGCCGTCGGGCAACTGACGGCCCACGACTTCGCCGGTGAATGTAGAGCCGTTTTTGCGCCGGAATTGCCACTCGTTCTTCACGACCACTTTGCCGGCCAGGCTCTCCATCTGCGCGGGCATCCGCGGGACTTCCTCGGGGACGATAACGTCGGCGACCGTCAACTCCCGGAGCTCTTCGAGCGTATACCCGAGCATCTCTAGACCGGACATGTTGGCGTCGGTGTATCGCCCCTGGGCGTCTGCGAGGAAGATGCCATCGGCGGCCTGTTCAACCAGCAGGCGGAAACGTTCGTCGCTCTCTAGCAGAGCCTCCTCCGCGCACTTGCGCTCGGTGATGTCGGCTACGACATAGGCAAATCGTGGTCGCCCCGACGGCTCGGTTCTCAGGTAGCTGACTGTGGTCGCCAGCCAGACATGGCCATTCCCGCGCGGTTCCCGGTACTCGAAGGTAACCGGCTGGCCGGTCCGTTGGCTCTCCCGATAATGTTCAACCCACGAGCGGATGACCTCGGGCGGTTCGCCCAGGTCGGCGCTCGTCTTGTTGGACAGCGCCCCGGGAGTCAGTCCCACGAACGCGGCGGTTGCCTGATTGTCCCGCACGTGGAGCACGGTCGAGTCATCGACGACGTCAACGATGCCACGCATGAACCCCGGGCTGTCGAAGAAGGCTCTCAGTTCCTCCTCGTTCTCACGCAGGCGTTCTTGCGCTCGCCGTTGTTCCGTGACGTCGAGCACGAGAGAGAGGATCGACCTCAGCTGGCCCGT
This sequence comes from uncultured Actinomycetota bacterium, assembly GCA_963843455.1. Classification (GTDB taxonomy): domain Bacteria; phylum Actinomycetota; class Thermoleophilia; order RBG-16-64-13; family RBG-16-64-13; genus CAIQPS01. Next base: position 230,454 of record CAWJKE010000006.1, on the reverse strand, counting down.
CTGGTCAAGAAGGGACGAGTTGTACCATTCGCACCAGACGACCGACCCGTCTTTGCGATAGTTGCGATTCAGGGAGAAGCGCCGAGGATTGGAGCCGTCCTGCAACTCGGTGGACACCTCGTCCACCCGGACGGCGTCATCCTCGTAGACCCAGCGAAAGTCCTCAATTCGCTTGCCAAGCACCTCATCCGCCCGCCAGCCAAATGCCCTCTCTGCCTGCTCGGACCAGCGGATCAGCCTCATGTCCGGTCCCCACTCGATGACGGCGAGCGGGGAGTGCTCGATGTGGTACGAGAGCCGTTGGGTTAGCTCCCTGACCTCCTCCTCGGCCCGCTTGCGCTGGCTGATATCGCGGATGACCACCTGGTTGGCCAAGTTTCCTCCGAACTGGACCCGGGAGGCGCTTACTTCCGCCGATATGGGGCTTCCGTCCAGCCTCAGCATCTGGATCTCGCTGGGAGGCTTGACGTGTCCGCCAATCACCTGCCCCATTTGCTGGGCCACGAACTCGCGGTCCTCGGGACAGACGCTGTCGATCAGGCTCCTTCCAATCACGTCGCTCGGCGATCTCGCCCCGAAGAGCCGGGCGGCGGCGGCGTTCGCGAAGACGTGCTTTCCATCCACGTCGACCAAGATGGCGTCGGGGCTGAGGTCCACCAGGTTCTTGTAACGATCCTCGCCTTCGCTCACGGCCCCCATGGTGGGAGCGGCTGCATCGGAGCCTGGAGCGGGAAGCTCCCGTGTACCGTCTCGACGGGTGTGGAGGAAAAAGGTCAGCGAGATCTGCGTCTTGCTGCTGGGCAGCCGGGAGACGTGCACCTGGTCCGCGAGGGACACAATGAGGGGAAGCCCAAGCCCCCGGCGGCGGCCTTCGTGGTCCTTATAGAGACCGGGTTGGAAGACCCCGTCGTTGATCACCTCGATGACCAGCCTGTCCGCAAGAATCCAGGCGGTGAGTTCGACCGCGCTGGCTGCGTGCTCGATGGCATTGGCCGCAGCCTCCGAGACCGTAACCTGGAGATCGAAGATGCGGGCGTCGGGAAGTGAGGCGGCGATTCCCGCCTCCCAGGCCCAGGCCCTCACCTCCGGCAGCCGGGAAAGATCGGGCGGCAGGGTGAGCCGCGAAGGCGCCCTGGAGTCCTGCGTCACGTTGGGCCTAAGGTTCCGTTCTCCCCGAGTGCGGAAGCGTCCTCTGTGCGGGCGAAGACCCGGAAGGACGGCCGACTCGTGAGACCCACGATCTCGAAGATCCGAAGGAGGTTGGGATTGGCTCCGATGACACCTACCCAGCCCCGCGCCTGCAAGTCTCTATCCAGGGTGAGAAAGACCCCGGCACCGCCGCTATCGAGGTAGGGGACGTCAGTTAGGTCAAAAAGGAGACGCCCGCTATCTAGGGCAAGTGCCTCGCGGGCCGCCGCTTCCAGTGCGGGCGCCGTGAAGTGATCGACGTCCCCGACGATCTGCAACAAGGGAATGCCCGAGAGAGAGGCAAGGAAGATTTCCATCTGCTCCTCAGCAATTGCCCGGAGTAGCAGCCCATTCTCCATCGCCGGGGACATGCCGTCAAGCGAGCGGCGCGAAGGGCATGCAGGTCCCAGGCCCTGGATGAAGTTCCCGATATGTTGCTTCCGACAAGCCATGCCGGCTCGTCCGGCCGTATCGCCGAGGGCGAGGTCCGCCGTGGAAATGACTGGGCCGACTCGGGGCACGCGAGTCATCACCCCAGGAGCTTCTCCCGGGTAGAGGAGTTCTCATTCGATGCGGCTGCCTCAGCTCTGGCGGTGAGCCGCAGCACAAGGACCGCCAGGTCGTCTCGGAGCACCCCTTCGGAGAAGGCGAGCACCTTGTCGAGAATGACGTAAGGAAGACGGTTGGCCTGGATACGCTTTCTCTTGATGAGCGTCTCCAGGCGCTTCTCCCCGAACAGTTCGCCATTATGGCGGGCCTCAATCACCCCGTCGGTGAAGAGAACGAGAAGATCATCAGCCTGCAATTCGACCGCAGACGGCTTCCATACGGCGTCGGCATAGATGCCCAGCGGGGCCGAGCCGGCTCCGAGGTGCTCGATCTCGGCTGACGCTTTCCTGATGAACATGTCCGGGTGCCCTGCCGACGAATACCGGAGTTCGCCCGTTTCCGTATCAAGGATTCCCAAGAAAAGGGTGACGTAGCCGGGCATTTCCTTCTCGATGAGTAGTCTGTTCGTGCGCTTGAGTACTTCGTGCGTCCGGAGCGTTTGATGGATGAAGGCGTGTACCACGTCTTTGACGAGAGTGGCGGTACGAGCGGCCTCAATGCCGTGTCCGGCCACGTCACCGATGAGAACGGCGATCTTGTTGTCCTTGACCTCGAACACATCATAGAAATCCCCGCCCACACGGGCGGCCTCCGTGGCAGAGCGGTAGAGATGCCCGAGGCGGACCGGGCCCACCTCGGAGGGGATGTGGAGCAGGGCAAGCTGCAGGTTCTCCGCGATATCGAGTTGCTGCCGATACAGACGCTCGTTCTCATCTGCTAGAGCGCGGTACCGCTCTTCGCTCTCGCGGAGAGCCTGTTCGGCCCGCCCGCGCTCTACCGCCTGCCAGGTTCGGTCGACCGTCTCCTCAGCTAGTCGTATCTCCTCAGGTGTCCACACACGCGGCTCTCTCTGGAGGACACCAAGGACGCTTACTAGTTCTCCGCGCTTGACCAGCGGCACGCCGATAAAGGCTGCGGTCTGGGCGACCCGATACGCCTCCCGCTGACCCGGTTCCCGCTCATCGGTCTGGGTGTTCGCCGACCATACAGTTCGCCCGAGCCGGTAGTTATCGTAGTCGGTGTTGCTGAAGTCCTTGAACGGAAATCGCCCGGTCAGCGAAGACACCCCTGGCGCCTGGTAACCCCGGGTGATGACGAGTATCTCCACGCCGTCCTCCACAACGATCTCGCCGTAGAAGGCCCGGTCGGCGGCGAGCCGCTCAGCAAGGACTCTGGTTGCGGCCGCCTTTATCTCAACCGGGTCCTCAAGCGGCGCAAGCGCGTCGCTCAGGTCGAGCAGGAACGATAGTTGCCCTTTGCTCCGCTCCAGTGCCTCCTGGGTCGCGCGCAGTTCGGTCGAATCGAAGTAGTAGCAGATGACGCCCCACTGCCCACCGGGAAGCACGATACGTCGAAGCTCCCACTCGTAAGATTCGACAATCAGCATGTCCTGGCGAGGGTTGGTGAAGCGCGGAGAGTGATAGGGTTCGCCGGTTTCCAGGGTGTGGCGGAAATGACCGATGATGTCTTCCGCGACGTCGTCGGGCCAGAGGGTGTGCATAGCTTCGGTGAAGGGGCGTCCGATTATGGGCCGAACGTTCCGAAACGCCCCAGTTTGCGAGCTGGCATTCATGTGTGCGATACGAAACTGGGAATCCACGATGTAGGTCCCGAAAGGTGAGCGTTCGACCAGTTCCACGAACGTTGCCCGGCTCGCGCGCAGTTCCTCCTCACCCCGCTTGCGCTCGGTCACGTCCCGCATCATGAGCTGGATCGCGGGCTGGCCGTCAAACTCGATGCGGGTCCCGGTCACCTCGGCCTCGAGCAGACTCCCGTCTGTCCGGAGGAATTTGCCGACGCGCGGAGGGGTCACCGCACCGGCGTATTCCAGGTCCATTCGCGCGCGGGCGTACTCGCGGTCCTCGACAGCGACTAGCTCCAACACGTCTTTCCCGATTATATCCTTGCTCGAAGACGCCCCGAAGAACCGTACCGCCGCAGGATTGGCAAACACCCACCGGCCGGAAGAAAGAACAAGGATGGGGTCTGGGCTGAGATCCACAAGGCTCTTGTATCTCGCTTCCGCCTCCCGCAGGGACCGTTCAAGGGGCAGGATCCACCCTCCGCGACCTTCCAGGCTGAACACACCCGCGAGCAGATAGAGGCCCCCTACCCAGATTCCCGCCCGAATGAGCCAGTTCAGGGGACTGCCGGGCACCGCTTCGGTGATGGCAAGCGCACTGAAGGCCACTCCGAACAGAGCCAGGCCCGATGAGCACCATAGAAGAAAGCGGGAGCCCGTCCGACGGTAGCGAGAGCCGAAGAGGCCGCCCGCCGCGAGAACCGCGACCGCGCCCAGGCTGAGGAAGACTATGCGCAGCGGGGAGTAGCCCTGGCCCGCAGTGTAGAACCTCGGCGTCCAGCCCGCGATCGTGGCCCCCGTGAAAAGACCTACGAAGATGACCGCCCCCAGATATGAGAAGAGGACGACGCGTCCCCTGCCCTTAGCGCTCGCTTGGCGAGACCCGGGGGCAAGCGCCCAAACGGCGCTAGCGAGGAAGAGAGCGCCCCCGACCAGAATCGCGGTGTTGGCGATGGTGACAGCCTCGTTGGGAGCGCGGACCAGGGGTCCGGCAATGAGGTATAGCAGCCCGAAGACGAGCGCACCCGCGCCCAAGACAAGGACGCTGCGAGAAGCGTCGAGCAGATAGCTTCGGGCCGCGACGAAGGCGACCACGAGCAAGGCAGCTACCACAAAGAGTGTGTTGAGCGCCGTGATCAAGACGGCGTTCTCGTGGACCGAGTGCAGGCCGAGCGCGTAGAGCGCAGCAGCCGCGAGGATGAAGACGGGGAGCGGCAGCCAGACCGCGCGTCCAAGCCAACGGGCGGGGGATCGCTCTTCCGACGTCGGTTGCTCGGTCAAGACTTCGGCCGCTGGTGGCGTCGCACGTCCTCGGTCTCCTCCCAAGAAGAAGGTGAGGGAGACCATGGTCTTGTTGGTGTCGAGCCGGGCCACGTGCACCTGGTCGGCCAAAGACACGATGAGGGGAAGCCCCAACCCTCGGCGTCGATGGTCGTCATCTTTGTAGAGGCCCGGCTGGAAGACCCCGTCGTTAGTGACCTCGACGATCAGGCGGTCAGAAAGGACCCAGGCCTGGAGGTCGACCTCGCTCGAGGCATGCTCGATGGCGTTCGCCGTGGCTTCGGAAACGGTGACCTGGAGATCGAAGATGCGGGCTTCAGGTAACGACGCAGCGCTCCCTGCCTCCCATGCCCACGCTCTGACTTCGGGCAACCGGGAGAGGTCAGCCGGCAGGGTGAGCCGAGGTGGCGCCCCTGCGTCCTGCGGCGTATTGGAGGCCCGCGCTCAACTAGCGGCGTTCTCAATAACCGCTGAGGCGTCCTCCTGAGGTGGGCAAGAACGCGAAAAGCCGGCCGACTGGTAAGGCCCACGATTTCAAAGACCCTGAGGAGATTGGCATTGGCTCCGATGACGCCTACCCAGCCATCGGGGGCTGTATCTCTCTCTAGGGTGAGAAAGACGCCCGTACCCCCGCTATCAATGTAGGCGACACCGCTCAGGTCAAAAAGGGGACGACCACTGTCGAGAGCAAGGGCCTCGCGAGCCGCCGTCTCAAGTGCCGACGCAGTGAAGTGATCGACGTCTCCGACGATTCGGAAGAGAGGAATGCCGGACAGAGAGGCCTGGAAGACTTCCATCTGCTCCTCAGCAACAACCGGCCAGCGCGCAGCAGCACCGCATCTTCCCTTGCCGAAGACATGCCGTCAAGTGAGCAGCGTGAAAGTATGCAGGACCCCGGCACTCGTGCTTTTCCCGATATGCTATTTCCGAAACCTGGTCGGCAATGGGGTCAAATCCACTCGCCGGGGTCTCCGCGGCGTTAAGCGATTAATCCCACCTTGATCGAGTGAGGTCGCGCAAGCGCCTCCCACATGCGAATCAGGATCGTGGACGCTCTGCTACGAGATTCTGCGGCGATAGATGATCATAGCGACGACGTACGCGACGATGAGGATGCCGACACACCAGGCGAGGGCGATCCAGATGTCGGTGCCGACCGGCTGTTGTGTGAACAGGTCGCGGATCGCGTTGACGATGGACGTCACCGGCTGGTGCTCGGCGAAGGCGCGCACCGGGCCGGGCATGGTGTCGGTGGGCACGAATGCCGAACTGATGAACGGCAGGAAGATGAGCGGGTAGGAGAACGCGCTCGCGCCGTCCGCGGTCTTCGCGGAGAGACCGGGGATCACAGCGAGCCACGTCAGCGCCAGGGTGAACAGGATCAGGATGCCGGCGACCGCGAGCCACGCCAGCACGCCCGCCCCCGAGCGGAAGCCCATGAGGAGGGCGACCAGCACGACGACCACGAGCGACATCAGAATGGCGACCAGCGAGGTCAGCACATGGGCCCAGAGCACGGACGACCGTGCGATCGGCATGGAGTGGAATCGCTCGAAGATGCCGCTCTTCATATCCAGGAAGAGTCGGAATGCGGTGTAGGAGACGCCCGAAGCAACCGTGATCAGCAGAATGCCGGGCAGCAGGTAGTTCACATACGAATCCGACCCTGAGTCGATCGCGCCGCCGAAGACGAAGACGAACAGCAGCATGAAGACGATCGGCATGATCGTGGTCGTGATGATGGTGTCCAGGCTGCGCGTGATGTGGCGCAGGGATCGTCCGGTCAGGACGGCGGTGTCGCCGAAGAAGTGCGTGGTCATCGCTGTTCTCCTTGCTCGTCCGTGCCGGCGTCGCGGTCAATGCCGCCCTCGCCGTCCTTGCCGTCGTCCCCGACGATGGTGAGGAAGACGTCCTCGAGGGTCGGCTGCTTCTCGACGTATTCGACCTTGGCGGGCGGGAGCAGCCGCCTGAGCTCGGTGAGGGTGCCGTTCACGATGATCCGGCCCCCGTGGAGGATCGCGATGCGGTCGGCGAGTTGTTCCGCCTCGTCCAGATACTGCGTGGTGAGCAGCACCGTGGTTCCGTGCCCGGCGAGTTTCTTGACGGTCTGCCACACCTCGACGCGCGCTTGGGGATCGAGCCCGGCCGTCGGCTCGTCGAGGAAGATCACCGGCGGATGTCCGATCAGGCTCATCGCGATGTCGAGGCGGCGGCGCATGCCACCCGAATACGTCGACACCTTCCGCGCGGCAGCGTCGGTCAGCGAGAAACGGTCGAGCAGGTCATCCGCGATCGTGCCCGGGTCCTTGAGGTGCCGCAACCGGGCGACCAGCACGAGGTTCTCCCGTCCACTGAGGACTTCGTCGACCGCCGCGAACTGTCCGGTGAGGCTGATGGACTCCCGCACGTCCGCAGCCTGCGTGGCGACATCGAAGCCGCAGACGCTGGCAGTCCCCGCGTCGGCCTTGAGCAGCGTGGCCAGGATTCTCACGACTGTGGTCTTGCCCGCCCCGTTCAAGCCGAGCAGGGCGAAGATGCTGCCCCGCGCCACGTCGAAGTCCACGCCCCGCAGCACCTTCAACGTCTTGTACGCTTTGTCCAGGCCGTGCACGTGGATCGCGGGCTCATGGACCTGATCATCCGTCATGTGGCATCCCTCCTCTCTGCCGTCATGATTGGTGGCCCGCGGCGCGATCGATGGCGTTGGTCAGCCGTTCGCGCTCCTTGTTGATCCATTGACCCTCCGAGTAGTTCTGGAGGAACGTCTCGGCGAACTCGACAGGGTCGTCCCCGACGATCGCGCGGATCGGGGTTCCGTTCGCCGCGCTCTGCTCGAAGAGATCGGCGAGATCATCCAGCATCGACATCAAGGTGTCGCCCTTCGTGATCGCCCCGAAGTACATCAGGTAGCGCTCCAGCGCATCGATTGCCGTGCGATAGCCCGCGGGAAGCTGTTTCGTGCGCGCCTTATACTGCCGGTAACGTCGCTTCTCGGCGATCATCGTTGAGATGGACATGGTCTCATCTGCCTCCTTCTCGGAGTTCTTCGAGCCGTCCTGTGAGGAAGCTCCAAGTCCTCCAGAACTCTTTGAGATACTCCTGTCCCTGAACGTTGAGCGAATACACCTTGCGCGGCGGCCCCATATCGGACGGGTACTTCTGCACGTCGACGAGGCCTCTCTGTTCGATCCTGACGAGCAGGGCGTAGACGGTGCCCTCGGCAATGTCGGAGAAACCCATCTCCCGCAACCGCGCCGTGATCTCGTAGCCGTACGCAGGCCGTCCGGACAGGATCGCGAGGACGATGCCCTCCAGCGTTCCCTTGAGCATCTCCGTCATCTGCTTGCCCACGGAACACCACCTCTGGCTACTGAGCGATACTATCTACTGGTACATAGTAACACAGACTAGTGGCGGCGCAGGCTCCCCATGGAAGCGGGAAGTGTCGGCTGTCCGCGCACGGTCTCTTCACGCTTGGTTCAGACGAGGTTCAGGCTCAGCGGTATTGGAGTCCACGAGGCGCCAGTCGCGGCCGCCCGTGGCTTGCGTGCGAGGCCGCATCGGCCGCAACCCGAACAGGAAGCGCAGTGGGTCGCCCCGACGGACGACTTCGTACAAGGCGAAGGTGAAACAGACGGTGGCCGCGAGGAGCAACGGCCACTGCAGCGCCGCCGGCACTCCGGTGCCCACCAGGTAGAAAGCGACTACGACGATCACCGTCTGGTGGATGATGTATACGGGGTAGGCGGCTTCCCCCAGATAACGCTGAGCGCGAGAGGTGCGGTTGAGGTAGCGCTTGCCGAAGCCCAGAAACCCGATTACCGAAAGCCACATGGCAGCGATTCCCATCACAACCAGACCTTCCAGGCCCCAAGACGGGTCGGGGAGCGAGTTCCGGACTCCGTAGGTCAACACCGTCGCCAAGGAGAGTCCGAGCCCGGCCACCAGGGCCGGGACCCGGTGCCGCAGCGCCGATTCCATGAAGGTGCCGTGGCAGACCGAGACGTAGCCGAGCACGAAGACGGCCAGATAGAAGACCAGGTTCTTGCCAGCGATCTCCGGCGCGGCATTGGCCAGAAAGAGGACAGCTATGGGGAGCAGCCACCACGCAGGATGGGAGAGTCGGCGGCAGAAGCTTTGCATCCTCCCGGCTCCGCGGCCACGGACGCCCCACCACACCAGCGGGAGAGCGATAAGCGAGATGATGAACAGGAATAGAATGAACCAGAGTTGGCCGGTGCCGAATCAGCCGCCCGACCTCGGCGCCGAGAGGCGCTAAGCCCGTAAGCGGTAAACGCAACCAAGAGCGCCACTGGCGCAACGAAGAGACCGATGCTGGCAAGTCCGAGAGCAGCCGTCATGACGAGTATGACAGCCGCCACCCAGACCGGCCCAGAGCGCCCCCGCCGGGCGGCGACAGCAGCCAGGACTCCGAGTACGACCACAAGCGAAGACCAGCCGACGATGGCGTAGTCTTGCCAGCCTTGGGTGGCGGTAACCGTGACAACTCCACCGTCCGTACCGGGGTTGCCGGCAGCCGTCTGGGTGGTATAGCCGACGCCAAAGAGCAGGTATGCGGCGCAGCCCACGGCTGCAAGAAGCGAGGCCAGACCGAGAAGCCGAGGCCACCGCGAACTACGAGGCGAAGAGGCAAGGACGGGCATTGACTACCTCCGTGCCGTGAGTATACCGGCAGCGTTCTGCCCGAGCGTGCAAGGGTGAGACGCCGCCATTGGGCGAAGCAGCCTCCGGGTGCCGAGGATGGGGCTCGGTCAGGTGGCAAGCACCGCGCGGGCTCCACCATCGTCAGCTCATGACGAGCGACGCGAGAAAGCCGACCACGGTGCAGACTCCCGCCCAAGCCTTTCCCCGCTCGTAAGAAAACGGGATGAGGGAGTTGACGAGCATGGCGAGGACTCCGCCCATGCCGAGAGCGGCGGCACGGGCCCCATTGGCGCTCGAGATGACGTCGGCTATTCCCCAGCCGAGGGCTGAGGCCAAGCCGCAGGCGATGGCTACCATCGCCCACATCCCGACCAGCCTTCCCCTGCTCCACCCGGAGGCAGCCATGTCAGCTGACGGCGCCAAGGCCTGGGGGATGTTCGATATGAAGACGGCAACGAGGAACGAGATGCTCACTGGCAGGCCCATGGCGAGCTGGATACCGAAGATCAGCGACTCCGGCACCCCGTCGACGATGGAGCCGATCACGATCCCGAGGGCTGCCCCCCCGCCCTCCCCTCCGAAACGCGCTTCGACGATGCGGTCGGCGATAACGAACACCGCGGCGCCGCCCAGCATCCACAGCGCAAGTTCCCAATTCGCAAGAACAGACGCGTCGGGTACAAGATCGAAGGCGATCGCTCCGAGCAGAAGGCCCGCTCCCAGACCGCCGAGGGCGCCGACTACTCGGGTGGGAGTCTTCACCCAGAAGACCACCAGCCCGCAGAGGATCAAGGCAGACTGTGCGATGAAGCCGAGTCCGAACGCCTTGACCAGCATTGCCCTGTCTCCTCACCCCGGGTGCCCCGCCCAGGCTACCACGCGGGCCGACGGCTCTGGGCACCTTCTATTCTGGTGGGTTGCCGTTGCCTGTGAAGGGTCATGCACGCCTGCCATGTCCGGCTGAGCCGCGAGAACTCTCTGCAAATCAGAAAGAGCCCACCAGCGCCCGGAAGACCGCGGGCATCGCTTCGCGGGGGCGAGCCTCCACGCTCGAGAGATGTCCCCGGTTCGAATCGGGGTCGGAAGGGCCATAAAATGCCGATTTGCAGGGACAAATAGGCCGCCAGGTGGCGGGACCCGGAGCGAACCGATGGGGGACAGGATCCGCGGCTTTGCGTTCATCGGCCGGGTGGGCCAGGGCGGAATAAAGTAGCCAGTTTGCAGGCCCTTAGCGCGTGACCCGGACGTCACTATCTGTGAACACCGCCCCCATCCTGGTGCCCGCCTAGCCTGAGCCGTCCTGCATCCGTCTGCATGTTCTTCATCATAACCGCCTCGGCCGTGCGCAGGTCTTCGCCGGGGCTGAAATACAGGAACTCAGTGCCGGGCTCGTTTTTCACCTGGACGTGGCCGGGCGCCGCGTAGAACGCGTCGCCTGCCTCGTAGACTTCCTCACGGTCGGCGTACTGAGCGGTCATCTTACCCTTGAAGACGTAGCCCCAATGCGGGCACTGGCAGCGATCGTCCGGAAGCCCCTTCATCATGGGCGTTGCGTCGATATCGTCGAGGAGCAACGTGAAGCTCACGGTATAGCCGTCGAGTTCGTCGCGCAGATCCACTATCGGGCCGGCATCCTGGCGTTGTGTGGCGCTGTCCCTTGAGACCTTCGGCATCTCCATCGCCCCCTTCGTCCGGGTCGTTTCTGTGTGCTCGACAACGTCCTGACAGCGAGGGCTTCCGGCCCCGCTCCGGAACTGACGGTTGACCGGCGGCCGCGCGCCGGTCAACCGACTGTGAAGTCTGCGTCGTGCCCCCGCTACTCGGAGAGGCTGAACGGCGGGTATTGGTCGGTGATGAGCAGCATGGAGTAGGCCGAGACCCGCAGTGACCAGCGCTGCACGCCGACCACGTAGTCGAAGAGACTCTGTGGGTACTTGCCGGTGAAGAGAATGGCGAACCAAGCGATGATGACGGATACCACGGCTCCTATCCACAGGAAGAAGAGCACGATGTAGTGAGGGATGGCCAGGAACCATTTGATCAGCGGAAGTCCGCGACTGAGTTGCTGGGCGTCGGGATAGGGGAAATCGAGATGGACCGCCTGCTCCTCGTCGGTAGAGGGGTATTCGTCTCGAAGTAGCGCGGCGTAGACCCAGACCCGCGCCAGGAACCGGGTGAGCTGGAGGTTCCAGTCAAACCACCAACGCGGGTACTTCTTGCGGAAGAGGAGCATCAGCACCAGGGGCGCGAAAAGAGCGCCGCTGAGAGTCCACTGCCAGTAGTAGTCGGAACCGTGTTGCGAGATCGTGGTAGTGCCCAGCACGATGACGATAACGAGGATCGGGATGATCCACAAGAAGCGAAAGAAGGAAGTTAGCCGGTTGAGGGGCTTGTCCGGGTGGTCGACGCGGAAGGTCAAGGGATACCTAGACGCCGGTGGATAGGGTGGGGCTGGTATCTGCATGAATCCTCCTATTCGGGTCGGGGCGGGTACCTGGGAGAGTGATGCCGTTTCACGGGGCACAGATTCCTGACGCGGTTAAGGGCCATGGATCATCCACTTGCCAGGGGATTGCCTCATGGTTGGTTCCTTTGTGGCGCCCCGAAGACGGATCCGCCTGCCCCGGTCAGCCCGACCAGATCGGCGCTCACCTGCCAAAGGCGTGCGGCAACAGCCTTATCGTAGCTGCTTTTGGAGGACCTCTTGGGCTTGCTGTTGACGAAGTACAGGCCCGTCACGTGCTCGAGATCCGGAGAAGAGGCCAGATGGATCGACGTGGCGGCACCCTGTGCCGGGGCCTTCATAAAGAGCCGCATCAACGGGACGAACAGCCTCTGGACTCCGGCAGGGTCCTCAGCTCCAAAAGATGTGTCTACAACGCCGGGATGCAGCACATTGGCGGTGACGGCGCTGCCCTGCAGCCTCCTGGCCAACTCGTAGGTGAACAGGACGTTGGCGAGCTTTGACTGGTTGTAGGCTCGTTCGCCAGAGTAGGGCCTTTCGCCCTGAAGGTCATCGAAGTCGATCCGGCCCATAGAATGCGCGTTGGAGGCGACCGTGACCACGCGGGCCGGAGCGTTCTGCTTCAGCCGGTCCAGCAGCAGGTTGGTGAGCAGGAAGGGCGCTAGATGGTTGAGGGCGAAGGTGTGCTCGAGTCCGTCAGCGGTGACGTGCCGAGTGTTCCAGAACCCGCCGACGTTGTTGACCAGCACATCGATACGGGGGTAGGTCTGCAGCACCTCACCGGCCAACCGTCGCACCTCCGACTGGGATGAGAGGTCCGCGACGAACACATCGACGGGCGCGCCACCGGCTGCGCGGATCTCGCGAGCCGTACTCCTCAGCCCGCTCGCGGTCGCGGCCGGTGATCACGAGGCCTGCTCCTTTCGCGGCAAGTCCACTGGCGGTCGCCCTGCCGATGCCGGAAGTGGCTCCGGTGACGAGAACAGTCATGCCGGCCATGGAGGCCGTACTGGGACTCGGGCATATCAGCCTTCTCCGCCCGCATCGATCGACGCTTGGGGCATGGTGATGACGACCGTTCCGCGCGCGTGTCCTTCCCCGACATGAGCCATCGCCTCGGGGGTCCGACTCAACGGGTAGGCCCCGTCGATGACCGGCGTGATCTTCCCCGCTTCGACGAGTTCCCTCAGGGCGACCAGGTCGTCGTGGTTCTGAAACTTGATTGACGGACGCCCCTGCTGGCGCCGGAACGTTGCCAACACGTGCACCTTGAGGACGCTCCCCATGCCACCGCCCTTGTACCCTTCGCCATTCGATTGGAGCCTCCCGTTCGGGGTCAGCGCGCGCCGGGTGTCGGACAACGAATGGTTGCCCACGTTGTCGAGGATGAAGTCGTAGCGCCGCGCTCCCCGGGTGAAATCCTCCCGGGTGTAGTCGATGACATGGTCGGCGCCGATGGAACGGATCATGTCCACGTTCATAGTGCTGCACACGCCGGTCACTTCTGCGCCAAACGACTTGGCGATCTGCACGGCGAACGTACCCACGCCTCCCGACGCGCCGTTGATAAGCACCTTTTGCCCTGGCTTGACCCTCCCTTGTTCGCGCAGGAGCTGCAAGGCGGTAGTGGCGGACACCCCGACCGCTGCAGCCTGCTCAAACGTGAGGTTGGTCGGCTTCGGCACGAAGTGGTCCTCTCCCGCGCACGCGTACTCGGCGAAGGCGCCCGCGCACCAGCCGAGGACTTCATCACCCGGTCGGAACCGGGTCACACCCTGGCCGACCGCCTCGACCGTCCCCGCGATGTCCGTCCCCGGAACACGGTTCTTTGGTTTGCGCAGTCCAGTCACCATGCGCATGACGTAGGGCGTGCCGCGCATGACGATCAAGTCACCGATGTGAACGGAAGCGGCGTGAACGCGCACCAGCACCTCGCCATCCTTGACCACCGGCGGGGGGACGTCCTGGAGTTCCAGGACCTCACCAGGGGAGCCGTACCTCTCTTGAACGATCGCCTTTACGGTGCTCTCCTTGTCCGTCGCGCTTCACTCGCCTCCCGCGCGACAAGCCACGTCCTCGCGTGGCACGCGGTCAACCCACTACGCGGTGCGGCGAAACAATCCCGAATGGGTCAACCAGCTTGACTCCGGTCCTCACCGGAGCCAAGCCTGACCAACCTCAACCTCTTGGCGGTCGCGCTTCCTCGCGCAGCGCGTTTCTACTCAGACGTGCTGGTACCATCCATGCCCGCTGTGATCGGGGAGGGCTTGAAGCCTTTGACAATCAGATAGACACCCAGCGAAAACTCCCACAGAGCAATCGGGATGGCCGCGACCTTCCACGACGAGGACACTCCCGAGAGGTCTTGGAGCGTGGCGGCCCAGGCAATGACGAGCAGGGCTGCCCCGATGAATCCGAGCAGAGGAAGCGCCCGCGGCACTAGGCGCGACTTGTAGAGCAGGGAGCCCAGCAACACGGCGTTCACGGCAGGAATAAAGCTTTGTGAGATGAGGAACATCCTGTCATACAGAGCGACCAGTGCCTGGCCCGTGACCGACGCATCTGCTCCCACTCCGGCCTGCCGCAAGGTCACCACCGCCAGGAGACTGGCGACACCAGCGAAGATGCACGCGGCTTCCAGGGTCCGGGAGCCGACGAAGCCCAGTGCGGCCCCTTGGTTCTGCCTCTTGAGCACCGGGTACAGCGTGACGGCGGTGCCGATGCCGGCGAGGCCCACGATCATCTCCAGGACGCCGCCGAAGATCATGCGGGTGTCCGGGCCGGAGCCGAAGATGTAGCCCAGCTCCTTCACCGGAGTGTAGAGCCATAAGGTGGGGATCGAGACAAAGGTGATTATGTAGAACAGGCCCGCAACCAGCGCGGTCTTCCTCAGTGAGGTCATCGGCGCTTTGGACTGGGTATCCGACGGGCTTGCCATGGGTAACCTCCGTGCTAGTTGCTATCAACAGCGTACGTTTCCCATGGCAAACGGGTTTCAAACGAGAAGTCTCGAGGCTCTCTTCAGGCAGCCGACGGACTGCACTTCGCGGGCGCGAGCGTCTCCAATCGGGAAAAATCCCCGGTTCAGGTCGGGGTCTGAGAAGAACACATGCCCATTTGAGAGGGCTTCTTCTTCGCTAGGTGGCGGGACCCCGGAGCGAACCGACGGGGGACAGAATTCGGGGTTTTGCGTTCCTTGGGCGGGTGAGCTGATCTGGGGGCCAGACCCAGAGTTGAACCAGCCACCCACATTTCACGCTGTCTGGTCTGTCGCTCACAGCGAGTCTCGCCAGCCGCGACCCTCATTTCCAACCGGGCGACCCCAGCACTTGGGCTGGGATTCACTCCTCATCCGACTGCCGCGAGATGCTCCACCGCCTGTGTTGGACGGCACCGGGCCAGATCATACGCCGACTGGAGGTTGATCCAGAACTCGGGAGTGGTGTTGAGCGCTTGAGCAAGGAGCCAGGCGGTCTCAGGCGTAATTCCGCGCTTACCGCGAACCAGCTCGTTGATGCGCTGCACCGGCACGCCCAGGTGGGCCGCAAGGGCCACCTGAGAAAGGTCCAAGGGCGCCAGGAACTCCTGGCTCAACACGACCCCCGGATGGGTCGGAATCCGGTTCTCCGGAATCATGGCTTCGCCTCCTTCAAACGTGATAATCCATTAGCCGAACGTCGTGGGCATTGTTACCTTCCCAACGGAACACCACTCGCCACTGGTCGTTCACCCGGATAGCGTGACGGCCCTCGAGGTCACCTTTCAATGCTTCGAGTCTATTGCCGGGGGGAGACCTGAGGTCCAGTACCGTCGAGGCCGCGCTGAGCATGTCCAGCTTGACCAAAGCCGGGGCGACGATGTCGTGCGGGAACCGGCGTGCCCGGCTGGTGGGCCGGTTGTGGTACAGATCCTCTGTGGCGCGGTCTTCGAACGAGACAATCATTGTCCCTCCTGCCAATCACCCAACTAGAATAGCGCTATCACGGTTACCGTGCAAGTATTGATAAACGGGAGACGCAGGAAAAGACGAGTAACTCGGAAGCGAGTAGCCCCGGATCGAGTCGGTGTCTGGGACACACACGCCCCTGTGTGGGAAGCAAGTGGCGGGACCCGGACTTGTATGGTCTGCCGACATTCCGTTCCGACTGGTGACGGTCTAAGAAGCACCAAAGCCCTGCATCCGGAAGACTTTTCGCCGGCCGGGGCGCCCATTGTCCTTGCCCTCGGAACGCCAAGAAGTCCCGTTCCCGGCAGGCGAGAGCTATTGGCGACGTGGTCAGATCTGAGCGATACGGCTGTGTCCCTCCTTTCGTGGAGGCCACTCTAGCGCGTCAGAGACGGTCGCGAGGAACCCTAGGATGGCGCTGAGGGCGTCGGATTGCGGCGAAAGGTGACCGAGTTCGCGTGCCACCTCGGCCTTCCGAGCAGCCCTGCTAGCCCCAGTTATCAGGCCGGTCGAAGACCGGCTCGTGGCCACGGAACCGACCGCTACGAACGCGCTGATCTCGATGGGCAGAGCGCGGCGGGGATAGCCAACTGCTAACTGACCGGCCCCGGCGCACGGCGGGAGAGTTGCTAGGCCGTCGGCTCCATTCCCTCGCCACCTCTACCGCGCATCTCGTTGCCGACCAACGCCACGAGGCTCAAAGCCATGGTGAGGCCGCCGGCCGCATAGAGCAGGGGCTCCATCGACGTGCGGCAGACCATGGTGTTCATCATGCAAACGCCGATGAGCGCGGCGGGCAGAAGGATGGCGAACAGACCTTCGAGGAACGCCAGCACCGACAAAGCACGCCAGGTCTCCTTGCGGCTGCTGATGAGCATGAACACCCCCAGCACGAAGAGCATCGCCCCCACCGCGATCTCCGCCCGCGCGGTGTAGAAGCAGACAGGTTTGGTCGTCGCCGGCTTCGCCATGGCCATGGTTGTCTGCGTGGTGGACTCCATGCCGCCCATGGTTGTCTGCGTGGTGGACTCCATGCCGCCCATGGTGGTGGCGGTCGTGTCCATCTTCGTGCCGTAGTCGCAATTGGTGAACTGCGGCACAATGGCGATAACCAACCCCAGAAGCAAGATGACGACGGCGATGACTTTGAGGGCGACACTCATGCGGACCCCTTCCCGGCCTTCCCCAATTGGACAGTGACCTGCTGACGCTTGAACCCGTCTCACCCGGCCCCAAGGGTCGGCTCCCTTCCCGCCGGGAGCCACTGCATCCCGTACCTCTCTGGAAAGCCTTCCAAACACAATAGCAGCAGAAGCCCGGTGATTTCGAGCTTCGTCGTTTTTGGAAGAAGGCGACGTGCTGAGGGACCAGTCGGAAGTGAGTCAGTGACAGCTCCACCTCTGTTGAGCCCACCACTCGCCGGAAGTTCGCCGGGTTCACGCGCCGCGTGAGCTTCCCTGGCGGAGAAACGTCCCCTGTTCAAGCCGGGTACTAGAAGCAAACATGCCTATTTGCAGGCATTTAGTGGCGGGACCCGGTTCGCACTAATAACAGACGGAATTGCGGCATTTGCGGGCGTTTGAGAGGGCCTGAACGGCGAAATGGTGACCACCTCCGTGGATCGCTTGGCCCTTGGCGAACATACCGTGGTCTGTGTCTGGCATCATTGGCACGTGGGTGACCTGGGTATCTCCGGACGACAGACACCAGCCCGCCCATGGGAGAGATGGTTGAGTTCAGTGGCTGAAGGGAGATCCGTTGCTAGCTGACGATGTTCTTCAATTAATCCGTTCACGCAAATCGACCAGGGCCCCATTCGACCGCAGCCTTCCCGTTACAGACGAGGAGTTGAAGCGGATTCTTGAAGCGGGCCGCTGGACGCCGACGGCGCATAACATCCAGAACTACGAGATCGTGGCGGTACGCGACCCGGACCTACTTGGTCGTATCGGTCGGATCAAGTACGTCGTCCCTCCGGAGTTCTTGGAGGAGAATCTCAAGAGCGTTTCCTCCTCCGAGGCGGAATGGGAGCAGAAGAAGACGGGCGTGCTTGCAACTCAAGTGCCGCCCGAGTTTCTTGTCGCAGGCCGCGAACTGAGTGAAGACGAGCAAGCAGCGCTCAACGCCAGGTTTGAGAAGCTCATAACCGCTACTTCCTGCCTGCTCATCGTCCTGTACGACCGCAGCCGGCCGGCGTCCGGCTGGACCGGAGACGACATCGGTCTGATCAGTCTGGGCTTTCTGCTCGAGAACATGTGGCTGATGGCGACGGCCCAGGGCGTCGACTTCAGCATCATCAGTATTCTTGGCGAGCCCCCGGCGGCGAAGGAGATAACCGCAATACTGGGCATCCCAGAACGTCTATCCATCATCTTCGGTATTCGTCTCGGACGCACTGCGACAAAGGCTCGGTCCCGGTCCCGGGATGCGCCGGAGCATCGAGGACTTCTCCCATGGCGATCACTACGGGGAGAAACTCATCCTGAACCAAGGCGGGACGCAGCTGAGATAGGGCCGCATCTACCCGACGTCCCCGGTTCAAATCGGGGTCTAGAGGACCAAAAGTGCCAATTTGCAGGACAAACTCTTCGATAGTGGCGGGACCCGGACTTGAACCGGGGACACCATGATTTTCAGTCATGTGCTCTACCAACTGAGCTATCCCGCCGCGCGGGCCACAGGGCCCCGTCGCCTGCTCACCGCCGGCGCCGGGAACATCGGCGCGGCGTTGACAAGCGATCGAGGCGGGAGCGACGGGACTCGAACCCGCGACCTCCGACGTGACAGGCCGGCGTTCTAACCAACTGAACTACACCCCCGCGACCAGGCTGGGAGATTATCGCATGTCCCCGTGGGTAGCAAGTGGGCGCAGCAGGATTTGAACCTGCGACCCCCTGCTTGTAAGGCAGGTGCTCTCCCGCTGAGCTATGCGCCCAGACCCCAGCATGGGAAGTGCCCCCAGGGGAATTCGAATCCCCGCCGTCGCCTTGAAAGGGCGATGTCCTAGGCCGCTAGACGATGGGGGCACATTGGCGCTGACGAGCGCACATGCGCACGTGCGGCTCGCAGCGCGGGTGATGCTAACACAGAACCCCTCGCCATCCAACTGGATTCATGTGTTAGCCTTTTTTGGCCATGAAGACATCACCGCGAAGCAGCGTCCTCATAGATCTGGCCGCGATCCGACGCAACGTGGCCTACCTCTTATCCCTTCTCCAGCCGGGCGCCCGCATGCTCGTGGCAGTGAAGGCCGACGGCTACGGCCACGGCACACTCCCGGTCGCGCGGTCGGTCGTCGCGGCGGGCGCCCACGGGGTCGCGGTGGCGACCGCCGAGGAAGCGGTCGCGCTACGTGACGCCGGCTTCAGCGACATGATCCTGGTCATGGGACCGCTCTACAGTTTCGACCAGTACGAGGAGATGGCCCACCAGGACGTTGATTTCGCCGTAGTGAGCGACCACATGGCGGCGGAGTTACCCCTCCTCAAGGGCTCCGGTCTGAGAGCCCGGGTGCACCTCAAGATCGATAGCGGGATGAACCGGCAGGGGATCTTTCCGTCGGCGGTGGACGATTTCCTCGAATCCATACGCGGGATCCCCGAGATCGAGCTCGCCGGCGTGATGACCCACTTCGCCTGCGTCACCGAGGATCCGTCCACCATCGACGCTCAGTTGGAGCGTTTCCTGCCCGCGGTGGAGCGGGTGCGCCGGGAATGGCCCCGAGCCGCCGTTCACGCCGCCAACAGCGCCGCCACCGTCTACGCTCCCTACTCCCACTTCGACATGGTGCGCTGCGGCTGCGCCGTCTATGGCCTCTCCCCCTGGCAGCAGGACGCCCTGGCGGAGGGACTGCAGCCGGCCCTATCGTGGAAGTCCCAGGTAGTGCTCGTGAAACGAGTGGAGAGCGGGGAAGGCGTCGGCTACGGCCACACCTTCCTGGCCGACCGTCCCCGCGACATCGCCCTGGTCCCCATCGGCTACGGCGACGGGGTCTTCCGGGCCCTGGGCAACTGCGGTCACGTGCTCATCAAGGGGCGCCGCTACCCGCTGGTGGGGCGGATCTCCATGGACTCCTTCGGGGTGGATGTCGGGACCGATAGCGAGGTTACCGTGGGTGACACGGTGACTCTCATCGGCGCCGACGGGAAGGAGCGGATAACCGTGGAAGAGATCGCCCGCCGTCTGGGCACCATCAACTACGAGATCACCTGCGACATAGCACTGGACCGCAGCGAACGCCTATTCCTCAACGAGCAGCCGGAGACCGAGGCCGAGTCCCGTTAGCCGGCGCGGCCGCGCCGCGCCCTCCTACGGGAGTGGCAGGCCGCAAGTCCGGCAGAACTTGTCCCCCGGGTCGATCTTGGACCCGCATGCGCCACAGTCCTTCTCCGCTACCTCGCCGGCGGGGGCTGCCGGCGGTGGGCTGACTGGAGGCGCCGCCACCGGCGCGGCCGGTGGCGCGTAGGGCTGGGGATACTGGGGATACTGGGGATACTGAGCTGGGTATGCACCCGGACGTCCCCAGGCCGGAGGGCCCTCCAGCCGGTGCTTGAGGTCCGAGATCTTCAACCAGTAGATGATCCAGCAGACTACCCCGGCCAGTGGCAGCACCCAGCCGATGAACGGGATCCACCCGATGAACACGGCGGCGATCCACAGGATCCCAGCGGTAAGGCCGACGTTGTACCCGAGGTCCCCGTCCGGCAGCCATCCGCGCGACTGAAACTCGGCGCTGACGGAATCCCTGACCTTGATGACGGTGTAGACGAACCACCCCAGTTGGAACACCGGGATGAAGTTGAGCCAGACCAGTCCAGGACTCATCTTTCGGTTGGCCGGGCTCACCCGCTCGAGCAGGCCCTGCAGGTTGAGGAGGAAGAAGAACCAGGGCAACAAGAAGGCACCGAAAAGGACGATGACGCCGACCGCGGCGAGCCACGTCCAGTCGAAGAAGAGTTCCCCTGTGCCGATGCGCATCGCGTCCTCCCTTTCCCTACTTGACCGCCGCGACGGCGCGGTCGCGAGCCTCGATCAGCATGCTCACCTCGGGAGCGGCGATGAAGCCGTTCGTCTGCAGCAGGTCGATGGCCCCGCGCGCCTCTTTGATGTCGTTCAGCGTAGCACTGTAAACATCGTCCCAGGTCAACGCCACACGAGCGACGCCGTCTTTGATGGCCTGCATGGCCACGTCGGCCGCCTCCACGGCGAAGACTTCCGTCTCCTCCATGGTGGGCATGATGTGGTCGGGGTTGATCCCTATCTTCTGCTCCGCGTAGTTCGCGACGGCGTACGCGGCGGCGATGGCCATTTCGTCGGTGATCTTGCGCGCCCGCACCATCAAGGCGCCCTTGAGGATGCCCGGGAAACCGATGGAGTTATTCACCTGGTTGGGGAAGTCGCCCCGCCCAGTGGCCACCACGTACGCCCCCGCTTCCTTCGCTGCGTACGGATAGATCTCGGGTATGGGGTTGGCGCAGGCGAAGACGACGGACTTGGGGGCCATGCTGCGGATCCAGTCCTGCTTGATCGTCTCCGGACCCGGCTTCGAAGCCGCGATGATGACGTCCGCGCCCCTGAAGGCCTCTTCCTCGGTGTCGATGCGACCCGGGTTGGTCGCCTCGCAGATCTCCCACTTGCGGTAGAAGGCGGTGTCGGCCTTCACGTCGTCGCGGCCTTTGTGCAGGCCGCCCTTGCTGTCGAACACGATCATCTTGTCCGGGTCGCCGCCGGCCATCAGGATGAGCCGGGCCGCGGTGCTGTTGGCCGCCCCTGCGCCGAGAAGGACGATCTTGGCGTCCTTGAGTTCCTTGCCCACCACCCGCAGAGCGTTGACGAGGCCGGCCAGCGTCACGCTCGCCGTCCCTTGAGCGTCGTCGTGCCACACCGGGATGTCGCACTCTTCGCGAAGGGTGTCGAGCACCTTGAAGCAGTTGGGCTGGGAGATGTCCTCGAGGTTGACCGCACCGAAGCTTGGCTGCAGCATCTTCACGAAATCGATGATCTTATCGGGGTCGTGCTTGCCCTCTTTGTTGTAGCTGTCGATGCAAAGGGCCACGCCGTCGACCCCACCCAGGTACTTCATGAGGAAGGCCTTGCCCTCCATGACCCCCAAGCCGCCGGGAGGGGTCACGTCACCATCGCCGAGCACCCTGGTGGAGTCCGAGACAACCGCTACCAGATTGCCCCTGTTGCTGAGCTCGAAGGAGGTGTCGTTGTTGTCGCGGATGGACGTGGAGACCATAGAGACGCCGGGCGTGTAGTACACGTTGAACCAGTTGAATCCGTAGATGCCTGCCTTCGGCATGCTCATGGTCTTCCCGCGATAGAAACGGTGCACGCTCGCCGCAAGCTCCTTGAGAAATATCGTCTGAGCCTTGGCCCTCTGCTCGGGAGTGAAGTCGTCGGGGAAATACGAGCCGAGGTCGGAAAGGCTGAGATCCGGTGTTTTCATCGTCCTGCTCCTGGAGCTTGTTGTGCGTGGGGTGTTGGACCATCATAACATTGCCGTTCGCCGCTCCGGCTAGTACGATTCCCCAATGGCCGACAGTACACAACCCGGCTTCCAGCGCTTCACCGATGGGATCGTGAGCGCCGTCTTCTTGTGGGCCTTCCCCCGCTCGGTGCGTCCGAACCACCTGACGGTGGTCAGGTTCATCCTCATCCCCGTGGTTCTCATCCTCTTAGCGCTCGATCTCGACGGGTGGGCGCTCGCGGTGTTCATCGTCGCCACCTTCACGGATTTCATCGACGGTGCTATGGCCAGAAGACGAGATCAGATCACCGTCCTCGGCACCTACATCGACCCGCTGGCCGACAAGCTACTGGTGGCCGCGGTGCTCGCCTTTGTCGCATACACGAACGGGATCATCCTGGCCTGGGTCACGGTGGCCTTCATCGCGGTAGAACTGGTGCTGACCGCGGTGTACGCCCAGATCCTGCTGCAGACGCGCAGCGCCCGGCCGGCCAACACGTTCGGCAAGGCCAAGATGGTGTTCCAGAGCATCGCCCTCTACATGTTCCTGCTCGGGGGGATCCTCGAGCTCGAAACGTGGATGCGGATAGGGTGGATCCTGCTCTGGCCCGCGCTCGCCCTCGCCGTGATATCGGGGAGCAAGCAGGTCATCGGCGTCTGGAAGACCACGCGGCCCCCGCAGCCCCCTGGCGAGACCGCCCTCTAGCACCAGCTTGACCCGCCCTTCCTGCTAGCGGCCCCCGACGGTCTTCGCCCAGTCCACCAGCGCGAAGATAAAGAGGCCGAGCCGCTCGCGCAAGTCGGCGTCCACGAGTCGGCCGTCCTGGTCGAAGCGCTCCCCGGCCTGGGGTACGCGCAACTCCGGCTGGAGCATGGCGTACGAATCGGTGAAGACGAACATCTGCCTGAGGGCGAGTTGCCCTCTGATGGTGCCGCTATCCCCGCTCGAGCACCCCATGATGCCGATGGGCTTCCTGCGCAGACAGCAGGTCTTTGGCGGACGCGAAGCCCAGTCGAGAGCATTCTTTAGCACGCCGGGGATGGAGTAGTTGTACTCCGGAGTGGCGATGAGAAAGGCGTCCGCGTCTTCGATCTGCTTCTTCAGGCGCGCCACCGGCGCCGGGTCGCCCTGGCTCTGCACGTCGGCGTTGTAGAGCGGGATGTCGTCGATGCGGCCGATCTCCAGGCTGACCCCCGCGGGCAGGACCTCGCCTGCCGCTCGAAGCAGCGCCAAGTTGTAGGAGCCGGTGCGCAGACTCCCGGCGATGCCGAACAGGCGGAAATCCGCCGCACCACGTGCCATCGCCGCGTCTGCCCCCATGGCACTCCCCCTACTTCTTCCTCTTCTCCAAGAACGCCGTCATCCGCTGGGTCCGCTCGTCGTCGAACGACAGGGCCCAGAGCGAGGCCTCGATCTCGCAGCCGGCCTGCACGTCAACGTCTTGCCCTGCCCGCACCGCCCGCTTGGTAAGCCGTACAGCATTGCGCCCGTTCGCGGTTATGGAGCGAGCGACGCGAAGCGCCTCGTCACCCAGCTCGTCGTGGGGCACCACCCTGTTGACCAGACCAATCGCTGCCGCTTCCTGGGCATCGATCATCCGTCCCGTGAGCATCAACTCGAGCGCCCGCGAGGGGCCGATGGCGCGCGGCAGCCGCTGGGTGCCTCCGAATCCCGGGGTGATGCCCAGCGACACCTCGGGCGCGCTGAACTTGGCCCGGTCGGAGGCTATCCGGATGTCGCAGGACAGGACCACTTCCGTGCCGCCCCCCAGCGCGAAGCCGTTGACGGCGGCGATGGTCGGCTGGGGCAGGTTTTCCAACTTGTCGAACACGCGGTGGGCCCTCGTGGAGAGGGCGTAGGCCTCGGCCGGCGGCATGTTCCTCATTTCGGCGATGTCGGCCCCGGCCACAAACGACTTATCCCCGGCGCCGGTGACGATGACCACGTTCACCGTGTCGTCCACCGCGATCTGGTCCAGCACCTCCTCCAGGTCTTTGAAGACCTGGGTGCTCAGGGGGTTCATGACCTCCGGCCGGTTGATCGTGACCGTGCAGATGTCGCCGTCTCGAGAGGCGCTCACTAACACCGTCCCACCCCCTCAGCTAGTACTGATAGAAGCCACGCCCCGTCTTGCGGCCCAGGTACCCGGCCCGCACCATCTTCTTGAGGAGCGGACAGGGCCGGTATTTGCTGTCGCCGGTCTCGCGGAAGATGTTCTCGATGATGGCCAGCGTCACATCCATGCCCACCAGGTCGGCCAGGCGCAGCGGTCCCATCGGATGATTGGCGCCCAGTTGCATGCCGGTGTCGATGTCCTCGGCGGTGGCCGTGCCTTCCATCAGCACGAAGGCGGCTTCGTTGATCATCGGGAAGAGTATGCGATTCACCACGAATCCGGGCGCTTCCGACACGGTGACCGGCGTCTTGCCGATCGAGGTCGTGAACTCGACGCAGGCCTTGACCGTGTCCGCGCTCGTCCCCGCCCCCGCGATGATCTCGACCAGTTGCATGGCCGGCGCCGGATTGAAGAAGTGCAGGCCGATGAACCGGTCGGGCCGGGTCGTGGTCGCCGCCAATTCGGAGATGCTCAGGCTGGAGGTGTTCGAAGCCAGGATGGTCTCGGCCGGGCAGGCCTTGTCCAGAGCCTGATAGAGCGTGCGCTTCCAGTCCATGACCTCGGCGATGGCTTCGATGACCAAGTCGGCGTCGGCGACCTCGGCGGTCGCCTCCACCTTGGTGACCCCTTTGATCTTGGCGATCACCTCGGCCGGGCGCCCGGCCTCCATCTTGCCTTTCTCCACGGCCTTGCTGAGGCTCTTCTGGACGATCCCGAGGCCGCGCTGGACGAACTCGTCGCTGATGTCGCCCAACACGACGTCGTAACCGGCGTCGGCCGCCACCTGGGCTATGCCGGCACCCATGGTGCCGGCACCGACTACTACGATCTTCTTCATGTCGCCGCGCCCGCCGTCTACTTCTTGAGGATGACGGCCGCGTTGTTGCCGGCGGCGCCGTAGACTTCGGACATGCCTACTTTGGCGCCTTCCACCTGCCGCGCCCCGCAGACGCCCCTCAACTGGAGGACCATCTCATAGAGCTGGGCGAAGCCCTGAGCCATGGTCGCTTCGCCGAAGCTGGAGAAGCCACCGCTCGGGCAGATGGGGATGCGGCCGCCGATGGCGAAGTCGCCACGGTCGAGGCAGGCACAGGCCTCGCCCTCGCCACAGAAGTCCATGGTCTCGATGTACTGCAGCACGTGCCAGGCACTGTTGTCGGGCAACTCGACGAAGTCGATGTCCTTCGGGCCTATGCCGGCCTCATCGTACGCCCGGTGCGCAGCCACCCAGCTCTCGCTGATAACGGGAACCCCCGGCTTGGGATTGATGCTCACCACGGGGATGCGCGCCGTCGGGTCGCCGTAGAGCGGGCTGCCCAGAGCAGACGCGATGATGGTGATGGGCTTGGTGGTGAACTGCTTTGCCTTCTCCATGCTGCACAGGATCGCCGCACCGGCACCGTCGCTCGTCGCGCAGATCTCGTAGAGGCGGAGCGGATCGGTGACCATGGCCGAGTTCAACACTTCCTCGAGCGTGAATTCCCGCTGGTACCTCGCCTTGGGGTTGAGCTTGCCATGCTTGCTCATGGTCACTTTGACCTTGGCCAGATGCTCCTCGGTGTCGCCGAACTTGATCATCCGCTTGCGCATCTCGAGGGCCCAGTAGACCGGGTTCGGCAGGCCCATGTTCCAACGCAATGTATCGTCGGAGGGCACCGGCTCCTCGTGGTACACCGGCAGGGCCGGGAAGAAGCCCTTGGCGGACTTGTCGGCGCTGACGGCCAGCACGATGTCGGCAGCACCGGAAGCCACAGCCATCGCGGCCACGCTCAGCATGGTGCCCCCGGTGGCGCAGGCGTTGTTGACGTTCACCACCGGTACGCCGACATTCCCCATCACTTCTTCGATGTAGGTGCCGGAGTAGATACCCTTACGTCCGCCCCACAACTGGGAGCCGGAAATCACCTGGCCTACGTCTTTCCACTGAACGCCGGCGTCGGCGAGGGCTTCGTCGATGGCTTCTTTCGCCATCTGGGTCCACGGCTTGTCGGGGAACTTGCCCCAGGGGTGCATCCCCACGCCGATGATCGCCACATCCTTCATTGTCATCACGCCTTTTCGGGTAGCGGATTTGTCAGCAGCAACGAGAGGTCCCCCTTCGGGGGCTCAGACCGCCTTGAACTTCCAGGCGACTATCTCTTCATCTTTCTTGTTGGTGTACAACGCACCGACGGTGACCTCGACGTCCATGCCGATCTTGACCTGGTCGGCTGTCGTGCCTTCCATCATGCCGATGATCGTGATCCCCTCGGGGAATTCCACGGCTGCGCAGACAATGGGCTCGTACGGATCTTTGGTGACGAACGGCGGCGGCGGCGGGTAGTTCATCACCGAGTAGTTCTCCACCTTGCCGTACCGGCTCAGATGCGTCTGTTCGATCTGCTTTTCTACGCAGTTCGGGTTGTGACACGTGAACGATTTGGGGAAGAAGTAGTCCCCGCATGTGGTGCAGTGCGTGACGATGAGGCTCGGTTTGCCCTCCGACATGTCGAAGAGGTTCTCACCTATCAGCACCTGCTTGGTCTCTCCCACCTAAACCTCCGTTTCGCTTGCCGCTCGAGACGCCCCCGGCGGGACACCCCTCTAGCGGATGACTTTCTTTTCTCTAAGCTCAGCGATCTGCTCGGCACTGTAGCCGAGGCTGCCCACCACCTCGTCGGTGTGCTCGCCCAGTCCGGGCACCTTGGACCGGATGGAGGACGGATCCTGGACGAACCGCACCGGCTGGTTGATCAACCGGAGCTTGCCCACACCGGGCTGCTCGATCTCGTCGAAGAAGTTGTTGGCAAGGGCCTGTGGATCCTCGATGACATCGAGCGGCGAAAGGATCGGTCCGTACATGAGGTCGTTCTGGCGCAACCGGACTTCCCACTCCGCATAGGTGCGGGTGAGGAACTCGGCTTCCAGCATGGGTTTGAGCTCCTTGCGGTGCGCCTGCCGGTCGGCGGTCGTCGCGAACCTGGGATCATCGGCCAGATCCGGGCGATCGAGAGCGTTGGTGAACTTGGTCCAAAAAGCGCGTCCTGTGGGGTCGGACGCGGCGGCGTAGCGATCGCCTGCGGTCAGCTGCAGCCAGCGATCGTCCTTGGTCTTGTAGGTGTCGTAGAACGGGTTGTCCGACTTATCGGGGTCGGTGATGCGCAGGGGGACGCCCACCAAGGCATCCATGATGTCGGCACCCACCATCCAGACCCCGGTATGGTAAAGGTTGAACTCGACCTTCTGCCCCTTGCCGGTGCGCTCCCGATGATAGAGAGCTGCGGCGATGCCCCCGAAGATCTGCATCGACGAGACCCGATCGATGATGCCCGGCCGCGAGGTGGGCGGGACCGCCCCCGGGACGGTGAGCATGTACTGGATACCGGAGCGCGCCCAGCCTGCAGCGAAGTCGTAACCCGGCATGTCCTTGTCGGGGCCGGTGGTGCCGTAGGCGGTGACTATCCCGTAGATGATCTTCGGGTTGACCGCCGCGATGCTGTCGTAGTCCATCTTGAGTTTGAGAAGCGCTTCTTGCCGGTAGTTGGTCAGGAACACATCGGCGTCCTTGACCATGTCATAGACGATCTTCTGACCGCTCTCATCTTTGAGGTTGACCGCGATGGCCCGCTTGCTTCTATTGTGAAGATAGAATCCGGGGTTCATCTCGGAGCCACGGAAGGTGCGGGATTGATCACCGGTGAGGGGCTCGACTTTGATCACGTCCGCGCCGCAGTCGCCCATCATCGAAGAGGCCGCCGGGATCGCCACCACGTGGCCCACTTCCACGACCTTCACACCTTCAAGTATTCCCGGCATGGCTTACCTCCGCCTCAGAAGTATTAAGCGTGCATTGAGGGGCCGGCAGGCGTTTCTCGCCGGCGCCTCATTATACAACAGCCATTGAGCCAAACGCGCGTGCTTTTGGTATTCGCGTACCAAAATCGACCGCAGCTCGGCTGTGAAGATGCCCCTCCCTCGCCGCTCTGCGATATCATCGGGTCATAGCGAAGTCTCACACCCGCACCGGGAGGCGTTCCAATGTCCGGCACCTATGAGTTCATCCTCTACGAGAAGGCAGATTCTGTCGCGTGGATCACCCTCAACCGCCCGGATGCCATGAATGCCCAGAGCGACGGCCTTCGCATGGAACTGGTCGATGCTTTGGAGCAGGCATCCGACGATGAAGAAGTGTTTGTGGTGGTCATCACTGGATCCGGCGACAAGGCCTTCAGCGCCGGCGCCGACGTGGCCCAGTACGTAACCCGGGTCCCCTCCTACGTGGTCGCGCAGAAGTACATACTCCGGCCGTTCGAGCTCATCAGGAACATGACCAAGCCGGTGATCGCCTCGGTGAACGGGCTGGCCCTTGGGGCAGGGTGTGAGTTGATGATGTCATGCGACATCATCATCGCCGCCGAGGACGCGAAGATCGGCCAGACCGAGATACGGGTTGGCCTCATACCCGGCGGCGGCGGCACCCAGGTCCTTCCCCGGCTGGTCGGGGAGAAGAAGGCCAAGGAGCTCATCTTCACGGGCCGCATGATCACCGCTCAGGAGGCGATGGACCTCGGGATCATCAACCAGGTGGTGCCTCACGAGCAGTTGCGGGAGGCGACCGAAAACATGGTGAAAGAACTCCTGCGGAATAGCCCCGCGATCATCGGACTGGCCAAGATCGCCATCAATCGGTCGCTGGAAACCCCTCTGCAGGTGGGGATGAGCTACGAGCGCGACCTCTTCGCCCTGGCCTTCAGCTACGAGGACCAGAAGGAGGGCGCGAAGGCGTTCGTCGAAAAGCGGAGACCCGCCTACAAGGGGAAATAGCCGGCCTGAACCCAGATTCGCCTGGGCCCGGCCTGGATAGCCAGGCCTCGGGCGAATCTCACTTGCCGGTCAGCGTCTTCGCCACGCTGGCCACGGTATCGGCCGGGATCATGAATCCGATGTTCTCCGCACCGGTGGTGCCGGGGGGAAGGTAGACCTCTGGCATACCGATGAACCGTCCTACGGCGTCGAAACACCCGCCTCCGGAGTTGCCCGGGCTGATGGGAGTATCGATCTGGACAAGTCCGGTGATGCTCTCTGTGGCTGAGACCTGCAGGGTCCGGTCCAGACCGCTCACTATGCCGAGAGTCACGCTGTTGCGGAAATCGAGAGGACTTCCGATCACCGTGGCCCACTCGGCGAGTTGCACGTCGTCGGACTTGCCGAAGACGACGGGGTTGAGACCGGTCTTGGTTACCTTGATGGCGGCGATGTCCCGGGCCGCATCCTCACCTACGATGGTGGCCGGAGTCTGGGAGCCGTCGCTGAACGTGACCGTGATCGTCTGCCCGGTGGTGACCGCACCACCCAGAGTGATCACGTGGTCGTTCGTGAGAATAAGGCCGTCGGAGGTGTAAACGACGCCGGAGCCGACTCCCGCGACGGCTTGGCGTCCGGTGCCGGCGCTCACGCGGATGTTCACCACGCTGGTGTACACGGCGTTCATCACGTCCTGCGCGGGGCTGCCCAGGTCGGCCTCAAGGTCGATGTGACCCGTAGCGGTGGTCGTGGTGGCGCTGGTGGTGCTGGTGGTCGTTGGCGGTGGCGGCGTTAGTGGTGGTGGTCGTGCCGCTGCTGCACGACGTGACCGCTACGATCAGCGCCGTGATGGCGACGCCCAGGAGGCACGGGAACATCCGCCGCCGCTTCCGCCCTGAGGTCGAGACTGCTCTTGTTCTCCACAAGCGTGCGTCCATCGTCCATCCTTCCCAGAATCGCACCTGGTCTCCTCGGCGTATACCCATGAGGAGAAGACTCCATGCGGGAGATGGGCAAGGCTCCCGGGGAGGTGGAGACACGGCACGGGTGAAGGGATTTCTCAAAGGCCGGTGGTGCTCGTCTCGCAGCCACCGCGAGTCCTGTCGGCCCGTGGCTACCGGCGGCTCGCGTCTACCCGAAGAACACCTGGGCGAGCTTCCACCACTCCTCGCCCACCAGCTTGTAGCTCGCTACCGCTTCGGAGAGCGGCACCGACACGATGGCGTCTCCTTTGAGGCCGGCCATCATGCCCCACTCGCCCGCCGCCACCATCTCGGCGGCCTTCACGCCGAAGCGCGTGCCAAGGATGCGGTCGTGCGCCGTCGGCGAACCGCCGCGCTGGATGTAGCCCAGTGTGGTGTTCCGCACTTCCTTGCCGGTGATGCGCTTGATCTCGCGGGCAAGCACGTCTCCCACGCCGCCGAGCTTGACATTGCCGAATGCGTCCACCTCATCGGAGGCAAGGACTTCCCGTTGCTCCCCGGAGCGGTACAGGATCTCCGCGCCTTCGCTGACACACACCACCGACCACGGCTTGCCTCGGGCGGCGCGCGCCTCGATGAGGTCGCAGACATCCTCGACCGCCATGGGGAACTCCGGTAACAGGATCACATCGGCCCCACCCGCGAGTCCGCTGAAGAGGGCGATCCAGCCGGCGTGGCGGCCCATCACCTCGCACACCATGACGCGCCGGTGAGACTCGGCCGTGGAGTGCAGCCGGTCGATGGCCTCGGTGGCTATGGCGACCGCGGTGTCGAAGCCGAAGGTGTAGTCGGTGCCGTTCAGATCGTTGTCGATGGTCTTGGGCATGCCGACGATGTGAGCGCCGAAGTCCTCGTTCAGCCGCTTGGCCACGCCCAAAGTGTCGTCACCGCCGATGGCGACCAGCGCGTCGAGGCCCAGCTCGCCCAGGTTCTTGACCGCTTTCTCAGCACCGCCCTCGATCTTGTAGGGGTTGGTCCGAGAGGTGCCGAGGATGGTCCCGCCTACATGGAGGATGCCGGAGACGGCGTCCAAGTCGAGCGGCATGGTGTCCTTCTCGAGCAGCCCCTTCCATCCCCACCTAAGGCCGGTGAACGTGAACCCGAAGTCCTTGAGGCCCTTGCGCACCAGGCCACGGATGACCGGGTTGAGTCCAGGGCAGTCCCCTCCCCCGGTCAGGATACCGACGTGCATGGGTCTCTCCTTCGTGTCGCGCTAGCCGAGCGGCTCCATACCGGCTTCGGCCCGCGCCTCGTTGATGTGTTTGAGCACCGCCTCGTCGATGGACATGAGGGTGAAACCGAAGTCTTCCTTCGCCCGCTCGGAGCTCACCTTCCACGGCAGCTCGCAATCCTCCGACTCGTCGCCGAA
This sequence comes from uncultured Actinomycetota bacterium, assembly GCA_963843455.1. Taxonomy (GTDB): domain Bacteria; phylum Actinomycetota; class Thermoleophilia; order RBG-16-64-13; family RBG-16-64-13; genus CAIQPS01. Next base: position 198,996 of record CAWJKE010000006.1, on the reverse strand, counting down.
CGTGATGTCGGCGTCGGGGATGTACTTCTTGACCACGGCCGCAAAATCGCGCAGCGTCACCGGTGGCCCGCCCAGGTTGTAGGCGGAGTGCGGAGACGACTCGGCGTGCAAGGCCAGGCGAGTGAACTCGCCCACCTCGTCGGAGAGGATGGTGGAGAACTGCCAATTACCCGAGCACTCCAGGTGGACAGGTTTGCCGACGGCCGGCAGCGACACTATGTTGGAGAACCAGCGAACGAACACCGGGTCCTTACCGCCGTGACCGTAGCCGATGCAGGGCCGCAGAGCCGTGGACTTGATGCCGTACAGCTCGTCATACTGGCCGGCGAACACTTCCGCCAGGCACTTCGAGAGGGCGTAGACGCTGCCGGGGAACGGCAGCAGCCGCTCGTCCTCGGTGATCTCGCGATCGCCGTAGTCCCCCTGTTCACCGTAGACCGTCTCGGAACTGGCGTACACCACCCGTTTGATGCCCAGGATGCGCGCCGTCTCGAAGACGTTGGCCATCCCCTGCAGGCCGATCTTCATGTTGAGCCAGGGCATGGGGTCCTTGGAGAGGATCATCGCCCAGTTCACCAACCGGTCGACCTTGTTGTCGCTGGCGGCGGCCAGCAGCTGCTGCAGGTCGGAGATATCGCCGCGGACGTACTTGAACTTGTCCGCATACGGCTCGATGCGCTTCATGAACAGCGCGTCCGGCGGCGCCGGGTCGAAGGTCACCACCAGTTCGCACTCGGGATCGGCGAGCAAAGCCAGGGCGCACTTCTTGCCAAAAAGACCGCTGCCCCCGATGACCAGGACTCTCATCGGGCCAGCTTCTCTCTTCTTCTTGATGCACTCCTTGACCGAGACCGCGATGTCGGCGGCACTCAGAGCGAAGTGCTCCATGAGCTCGTCCTTCTCCGGGGTGATCAGACCGGACTGGCCGAACTCGTCCTCAACGCCGACCTTCACGAGCGGCGTCGGGAGGTTCTCCGAGAGGACGCAGGCCACGGCGTCGCCGAGGCCGTTGATGTCGCTGCAGTTCTCGGCGGTCACGATGGCGCCGGTGCGGGCCGCGGCCGCGACGATGGCTTCCTCGTCGATGGGCTTCCAGGTGCAGACGTTCAGCACGCCCACGTCGAGACCGTCATTCTCAAGCAGATAGACGGCCTTGATCGCCTCGGTGACCATGTAGCCGGTGGCGATGATGGTGGCGTCCTTGCCGTCGCGCAGCGAGTAGGCCTTGCCGATGTCGAACGGGTAGTCGTCGGTGAAGATCCGGTATGGGTTGGGACTCAGTTCCGCCCTCACCATGCACGGCCCGATGTACTGCATCATGGCCTCGGTGGCCTTCTCCGCTTCCACGATGTCGGCCGGGTTCATGATCACCAGGTTGGGCAGGTTGCGGAGACTGCCGATGCCCTCCACCGTAGCGTGCGATACGCCGACCTCGCCCCATACTCCCTCGCGGGAGATGAACTTGACGTTGAACCGGTCCACCAGGATGCTCTGGCGGATCTGGTTGTATGCCCGGCTCATGCTGGCGAACAGGAAGTTGTTGTGCACCGGGATGAAGCCCTCGGCCGCCAGCGCGGCCGACACACAGGCGCCGTTCTGCTCGGCGATGCCGCACTCGATCATGCGGTCGAACATGTTGTCGGTGAACCACTCGATCTCGGGGAATTGCATGTCCTCGAGGATAGCGAGCACTTTGGGGTCCTTCTGGAAGGCGGCCTTGATAGCGGTGCCGATCCCCTTGTAGGGCATCGCGGGCTCGCCGATAGCTACATGCTTATTCCACGTCGCCATATTTGGCTCTCCCTTCCTTGACGCCCTTCATCATCTCGTCGCCGCGACCCAGGTGCATGTGCAGCTCTTCCCAGTTGGAGACGCCGCGCCCCTTGACCGTGTGGGCGATGATGACCTTTGGTTTGTTGTCGCCGTACTGCTTGGTCACCAGGTCGAGAGCGTCGAGGATCTGCCGGATGTCGTGCCCGTCGATCTCGTAGACCGTCCAGCCGAAGGCCTTCCATTTGTCCACCAGCGGCTCGATGGGCATGATGTCGTTGGTGGGGCCGTCGAGCGACCACTTGTTGTAGTCGACGATGGCTATGAGGTTGTCCAGCTTGAACTTGTTGGCGAACATGGCCGCTTCCCACACCTGGCCCTCGTGTAGCTCGCCGTCGCCCATGATGCAGTAGGTGCGGAACTTCGGGTTGTAGCGGACTATGTAGCGGGGAAGGAAGGTGTCTTCCCGCGAGGGCGGGTTGAACTTCATCTTGAGCTTCTCGGCCAGCGCCAGACCGGCCGCAAAGGAGAGGCCCTGACCCAGCGAGCCGCCCGAGAAGTCTATGCCCGGCGTGCACCAGCGGTCGGCGTGGCCCTGGAAGGGCGAGCCGTAGCAATAGTAGGTGCCGAGTTGTTCTTCGGAGTACATGCCCAGTTCGACCAAGGCCGCGTAGATGGCCTCGCAGCAGTGGGCCTTGGACATGATCACCCGGTCGCGCTCGGGCCAGTCGGGGTTCTTGGGGTCGAACTTGATGTGGTGGAAATAAAGGGAGGTGATGATCTCCATCACCGACATGGTGCCGCCCACGTGCCCCTGACTGAAGGTGCAGAACTGGGTGAGGCAGTGATTGGCCATGGTCTTGGACCTGGCCTCCAACTCCTGGATGAGGGCGTCACTATGACTCATGGGTGGCCCGCCTTTTGATCTCGACCTTCACGGTAGCCGTCGCCAGCGCGTGGCCGCAGCGCGGGCATGCGTTGTCGTACGCCGCCAGGACGGCCGCTTCGTCGGGGATGGCGCGCATGTAGAGACGGCGCTTTATCTCCTCCCCGTAGTACAGCATCATGCCGCAGTTGTCGCAGTTGATCTTCTCACTCATAGGGACCTCTCACTTCTCGCGACCTCTCTTTGAGCGACCTAGTGGGTGACGGGACTCAGGGCTTTATGAGGATCTTGACGGCGGTGCTGTTCTTGCGCCCCGCCAGCGCCTGGGCGATGTTGTCGAGCGGCACGATCTCGCTGAGCAGCGGATCGAGATCCAGCTTCGAGAGAAGCTTGACGGCTCTTGGGAAGCAATAGGGCGCAAGCGTGGTGGAGCGCACGGTCAGCTCGTTGGCAAAAAGGTAGTAGGGGTTGAAGGGGAACTCGGCCTCCTCTGGATAGACACCGGCCCAGACGACCGTCCCGCACTTGTCGGCAAGACGGACACACTCCTTGGCTACCGCCAGCCTGCCGCTGCACTCGAAGACGGTATCGAACCCGCGGCCGCCGGTATATCCACGCGCGGCGGTTTCCAGGTCTTCGCTCAGGGGGTCGACCACCCAGTCGGCGCCCAGTTTCTTGGCCAGCGCCCGCTTTTCGGGCATGGGATCGGACACGAGAACCCGGGCCGCTCCGGCCCGCATGGAGATCTGCTGAACCAGGGACCCGATGGTCCCCCCACCGCAGATGGCCACCGTCCGGCCGGGGATGATGTTTCCCTGGTCGACGGCGTGAGTGCAGATAGTCGTCGGCTCGAGGAACGCCCCATGCTCCAGGCTGACGTCGTCCGGCAACGGATAGATGGCTGCTTCGCCGTAGACCGCGTACTCGGCGAAACCTGCCTCGTAGCTCGTGACGTGCTCGCACATGTGCTCGCGGGCCGACTTGCAGTAGTCGCACTTGCCGCAATAGGTGCGGAAGTTCATGGCCACCCGCTGTCCCACCTTGAGCTCTTCGCGGACGAGGTCCGGGCCCAATTCCACGATGGTGCCCGACGCCTCGTGCCCGGTCGGGAACGGGGGTTTGGGCCACCATGGGGCCTTCAAGAAGCCGAAGGTCCCGTCGTATATGTCGGGATCGGTGCCGCAAATGCCGCAGTAGGCGATCTTTACCTTGACCTCACCCGGGCCGGGAGTCGGCTCGGGGATGTCTTCGACCCGCATATCGAAGGGGCCGTATGTGAGTGCGGCTCTCATCGACCTATGGCTCCCGCAGTTCGATGGCCAGGTTACCGATGGGCGAATTCTCGAAGTAACAGAAGCCGGGCTGGCCGGGGACTATGGAACTGGTCCAGATCTTGGCGCCCGCGGCCTTGGCCTTCTCCATGTCGCCTTGGAGATCGGTGGTCAGCCAGCCTATGTGGTGCAGCCCTTCGCCTTGGGCGTCCAGGGTCTCCTTGAGCGCTTGATTACCGGCCACCGGTTCCAGCAACTCCAGTTCGACGTCGCCCATCATGCCGTTGCTGATGAGGGTGGTCCACTCGGCCGGTTCGCCGTGCAGCTCGCCCTTGAAGTCGATGGCGAACGTCCGGTGATCGTCGTCGAACTTGAACGGCCCGAACCCCAGGGCCTCCATCTGCGCTATGGCTGCTTCCATGTCCTTCACCACCACGCCCACGTGGTGAAGCCGCCGGGTCGGGAACGATGGTTTCTCTTCGGTCATTGTGACCCCCTTTTGGTCAATCGATCGCCGAATTGCTCACGCTATATACCGGACGCGGAACGCGTACTCCGTGTTCAAGGCTTGATAAGCGCCTTCATCACCCTGCCCTTGATCTGGTCGTCGAAGGCCTGCTTGATCTTGTCCAGCGGATACACGTGCGAGATGATCGGCGCGAAGTCCAGCACCGGCAGCGTCGCGTTCGCCCGCCACAGGAAATACGGCAACTGGAACACCCCGTCGATGCTCAGATCGTTCTCGAACATTAGCCAGGGCCCGCCGGAATCTCGCCCCCGTCCGGGTTACCGCCGCCCACACGACGTGGCCGCCGGACCGGCAAGAAACACGGCCCGACGTGCGCCCGCGCGAGCGGAGGAGATGACGCCCGACGTGTGCGGGTGGCGGCGACGATCCCATCGCCCTGCGTGGTTTTGCAGCCCGAAACGAGACAGTACTTCTCCCCTAGGCCGTCGCGGGCTCCGTTGACGCTCCGCCGGTATTGCGTTTTTGGGAGGCCTCGGCCTTGGGCGACCCTAGAGTCTTTCGTAGTGATTGGGATAGTAGGTCTGACTTATCTTCTGGACCAAGGCCCCGGCCGGTTCGACCCGTATGGTGCCGTCTGGATTGGTATTGCAGAATACGCCGGTCTCACGGTTGTCGCCAAAGGAGCCATCGAAGCAGATGAACCAAATCGGAGAGCAGGGAATGATCATCTCGGTCCAGCCGAATACATATTGACCGTGGGCGAACTTCCAGTACTCCGCCGGTTCTATGGCAGCATCTCCCTTCTGTGCGCCCGATAACCCTTTCCAACAGAAGTACTTGGAGGTTATGTAGTAGTGCTCGTAATCGTGGTCCTCTGAATACGAATAGATCGCCTTTAGGCCGGTCAGTTCCTTTGTCTGGTGGGGCACTATGCCGGAAGGATCAGCTCCCGCAAGCACCCCTCCCTCGATTCTCTGGCCCATACGCGGCTCCCCGGCCTTCGCTTCCGCCTTTATCCAGTTGTGTACGTGGACCGCGCGTCGCGTTTCGGTGTTGAAGATGATGGCCTCGCACTCGGTCTTGGTCGCGCCGACGAGGAAAGAGACGAAATATACGTCGGGCGCAACATTGATGGCCTCGTACTCATCTTGGCCGTGTCTGTCGCCGGAGATCCAAGCGACCCGAGTGCCGTCGAACCGCAGGGTCATCGGGGAAACGTCGAAATGGAATGTGAATTCCTTGCCGGCAAGTGAGTCGGTTGGGGAAAGGCGATACGTGTCCATGTCTGCAACGAAGAGGTCGAAGTTCTTCCACCCTTCCGGGGGTGCGTTGGTGTAGTCCTTTGGCATGGCAGGTCCCTCCTGATTCGTCTTGAACCCGCTAGATGATGCCCTCGACCCCGAGTCGCTTGAAAGCGAGCTGGTACGCCTCTTCCTTCTGGTCGGTATGGCCGGGCAAGGTCCAGGGCATCTCGTTCATGTTCCGCAAGACCCGATCGATGTGATGCCAGGGGATGATGACGATCGGCAGGCCGGGGGGATAGAGCTTGTACATCTTCATGCCGTAGCACACCCCGGTCCAGACGGTGTTGATGTTCCCGCTCACGTACGGGTAGCTGAACATCCAGTTGCAGCCCATGACGTACGTCATGTGACTGATGATCATATCGCCGGTGTCCCACTGGGTCGCCCTCAGCACCCGCTCGCCCTGGTCCATGTTGTCGCAGCCCAGGATGAGCAGATCCGGATCGAAAGTCAGCGTGTCGATCGGGGAATACCCGGTCGCGTAGGTCGACCCGGCCGCAAGGACGGTCACGTGGTTATAGACGCGCCGGTTGGGGCGCTCGTCGGCGTAGATGTCGAAGGGCGGTCCGATGCGGCCGCCGGCGGCCAGGGGAGTCAACTCGCCATGGCCGGACAGAAAGATCCCTGGCTCGCAGTACTGGTTCTCGGCCGTGGCGTAGAAGGCCCTGCCTTTCTGCGCCTCGAGAAGCATCTGGCACCAGGCCAGCTTCCCCTCGAGTTGCTCGAGTCCCAGACCCTCCAAGTCGCCTTCGACGTTGAAGAACTTGAAGCCGATCGGCGCGTACTTGAATTCGAACCTGTCCAGGATCGCGAAGTCGTGTGGTTTTAGCTTGTGCCTTGTCTCCCAATGCAGCTCGCCCATGAGGTGCTCCTTCCTGCTAAATCAGCCATCCCCGCTGCAGTGAAGTGCTGACCGCTCCGCTATCAGCCGCCCGTGCCCTTCCTTCCCAGACCGGGCACCTTCTGGGCGAGCCCCATGATACCGGACGGTATGAAGAGCATCACCAATATGATCACGACCCCCGAGATGACCGCGTCCCAGCCTGCGAGGTACGAGCCTCCGTACCAGCTTATGAGGTAGATCACGATAGCCCCCAGCCACGGACCGAGGAGCGTTCCCGTTCCCCCGAGCACGGTCATCAGGATAGGCAGGAACAGCCAGTTGAAGGTGAGGACGTTGATCGGGGTTACCTGAAGGAGATAGTAGCCGTAAATGCTGCCGGCCACCCCGGCCATGAACGCACCCCCCGCAAAGGCGATGATCTTGTACTTGAGGACGTTGACGCCGTGCGACACCGCCGAGACCTCGTCCTCCCGGATGGCCTTCAAGGCGAGCCCGACCCTGGAAGAAGTCACGAAGTAGACCGCCACAGTCGCCAGAACAGCGACCAGGAAAGATACCCAGTAGTGAACGCGAAGGTTGAACACAACGTCTGCGGGCATCTTCGGGACCAGCAGCCTGCCCTCTGCGCCGCCCGTGAGCTTCCCCCCGTTGATGAACAGGGTGGTGATGATTATCCCAAACCCCAGCGTGCCGAAGGAGAAGTAGTCGCCCCGCAGGCGGGACAGAAGCGGCAGCCCGATTATGACGGCGAGGATGGCCGGCAAGATGCCGGCCAGTACCATCAGCAACGGGTCGAAGTAGTACCCGGTATGGGTGACGTTGTTGTACCACAACAACGCCATGGTATAGGCCCCAACGCCGAAGAAAGTATTCTGGCACAGACTGATCTGGCCCGTGTAGCCGCCAATCAGATTCCAGCCCTGCGCCATGATCGCATAGATGAAGACGTTGAAGAAGAATATGCCGAACTGTCCACGGTTGACGTCGTAGTAGAAGGGCAGGGTCGCGAAGAACACCACCGCCACAACCGCGAGGCCCACCGAGACGAGCTTCCGCTTGTTCACTGTGGACTCCGGTCCGGTAGCAATTTCATGTCCGCGCCATCCATTCTCCGTATCGCTCCGCAGTTCAGACCTTCTTGACCAGCGCCCTTCGGCCGAACAAGCCCTGGGGCAGGAAGATCAGCACCAGCATGAAGAGCCCATATGAGGCCACATCGATCCAGGCGATGCCCCAATAATAGGCGGCGAGGTTCTCTATGACGCCCAGAATAAGGCCCCCTGCCAGAGCGCCGAACACGTTGCCGATGCCTCCGAGGGCGAGCGCGATCAGGGCTTTGATAGCCCACGTGAACCCGAACTGGTAGTCAAAGCTGAAGACGGTGGCCATCCCAACGCCGGCCACTCCCGCGAGCCCGATCCCGACAGCGAAACTGATCGCGCACACCCAGACGGCGTTGATCCCCTGGATCTTGGTCGCCTCGATGTCCTCAGAGGCTGCCCTCACCGCGGTTCCTATACGTGTTCTCTTGAGGAACAAGAACACGACGAGAGCTGACACCAAGGCGAGTCCCACGAGGGCGAGGCGCAGCCACGGCACCCGGATGCTCCCTAAGACGATCATGGCATCTGAATACGAGATATTTACGTTACGCGGAGTGGCAGACCAAACCTTCAGCATTGCGTTGTCGACCAGATACATCAGTCCCACCGCGAGCAGCAACGTGACGTTCCTGTCCTCGAGGGCGACTGCCTTCCGGAACAGGGAGTAGAACAGGCCCAAGCCCACCAAGAAGGCGAGAGGCACCACTACGAGCAGGCAAAGATAGGGATCGATATGAGCTTTGGTGAAGAGCCAATAGGTTACGAAGGCAAAGAACACGATCATCGTGCCCTGAGCAAGGAAGATGATCCTCATCGTGCCAAAGATGAGGCTTAGGCCGGCGGCCGCGATGCCGTACATGGACCCCAGGAGAATGCCGTTGATTATGACCTGGATCAAGACCGTCATTACAGCCTGCTCCCCCGCTCGCCCACATAGGCCTTCCGTACGTCGACGTTTGCAAGCAACTCTTCCCCGGTCCCACTCAGTAGGATGTGCCCTGTCTTCATCACATAGGCAGTGCTACAAATCTTCAAAGCCATGTGGATGTTCTGCTCCACCATCAAGACGGTGGTCCCTTGCTGGTTGAGTGCGACGATCAACTCGAAGATCGTCCTTGTCAGGATGGGACTGAGCCCCAGAGAGGCTTCATCGATCATGACGAGCCTGGGGTGCGCCATAACGGCCCGCCCGATGGCCAGCATCTGCTGCTCGCCGCCGCTCAGAAGGCCGGCCTTGCCATTCGCTCGCTCCTTGAGTACCGGGAACAGCCCGAATACTCGTTCCAGAGACTCGTCGTAGCTGGCGCGCGCCCTGGGGATATAGGCCCCCAGTCTCAGGTTCTCAAGGATGGTCAGAGACTGGAAGAGCCGCCGCCCCTCGGGCACAAGCACGATGCCTCTGTCGACGCGGTGCTTGGTGCTAAGGTTCTCCAGATCCTCCCCCATGAAGAGCACCTGTCCCCCAGAGGGGTGGAGAAGACCCGCGACCGCCTTCAGCAGGGTGGACTTGCCGGCGCCGTTGGATCCGACAAGAGCCACGATAGACCCTTCCTCGACCTCGAGTGAAACGCCCATAAGGGCCCGGACATCCCCGTAGGAAACGTCCAGCTCCTTAACTTCAAGCAGCTGGTTCGCCAAGGTAAGCCTCAATCACTTTGGGGTCGCACGCCACGTCGTCCGGGCACCCGTCCGCGATCTTGACCCCGTAGTCGAGCACGGCCACGCGCTCGCAGAAGTCAAGGACGGCGTCCACCCGGTGCTCGATCCACAAGATGGCGAACTTCCGTTCGGCTTTCGTCGCTCTGATCACACCGAGCAAGTGCTCTATCTCGGGGTCTGTAAGGCCGGCCATAGGCTCGTCGAGCAGAATCAGATAAGGCATCGAGGCCAACCCCATGGCGATCTCCAGCAGGCGCCGGTCGGACAGAGTCAAGTTTGCCCCCATGACGTCCCGTTTGGCGGACAACTCCACAAGGTCCAGGGCTTCTGCAGTGCGTTGCTTGGCACTCTGGGCCTGGTGCTTTGCCTCCGTAGACGGCGGCCGTCATGACGTTGTCCTGGACCGACATCTTAAGAAAGGCCCGGACGAGCTGATAGGTCCTCGATATCCCCAGGTGGCAGATCTTGTACGGAGCGAGGCCGGCGATCTCCGTATCCCTTGAACCGGATGCTGCCGCTGTCTATCGGGTATATCGAAGTGATGAGGTTGAAGACCGTCGACTTTCCGGCGCCGTTGGGGCCGATAAGGCCCACGATCTCCTCCTCGCGCACTTCGAAATCGAGATCGGTAAGGACGTGGAGGCCGCCGAAGTGTTTGTCGACCTTGGCGAGGATGAGGAGAGGGTCTCCGGCGGCCATAACCTACCGCCCCGACGAGGCCGGCCGAGGCCGCTCGTCGACCAAGATCGAGAGCAACGTGAAGAAGCTAGGCCGATGCGACATCAAGTCCAAGCAAATCCCCCCAAAACCACCGAGTTGCCGGTGAAGCAACCGCCTCCCGCTGAAGCGCGGCAAACCATACCAGATGCCCCTGCCTTTGGGAAGTCGACCTCCGGAAGAGCCTAGCCGCGGCTGCTCCAGCAGGCCGCCTCGACCATCGACTTTTCGCTGCAATCGGAGCCGAGCCAATCGAGAGACTCACAGCGGTACCCGCTATCGGTGTAGCGTTCCGGCGTGCTAGACGCATGATGGACCGATCTCACTTCACAAGTGAACGCTAGGCAGACCGAGGGGGGAAGTCTATGGCATGAACGAGCCCGGCTTGTTCCATTTTCAAATTTCGTTTGTTTCCAGCTATCCGCATTGCAGCAGCGAACTAGGGGGGTAACGTGAAACAGAAGAAACTGCTTGTATTGATCCTCGTCCTGGCCGTCGGCCTCATGTCCGCTCTCTTCCTTTCGGCTTGCGGCTCGACGCCGCACCACGACTACCGGCGGCCCGACCACTACCGCGGGCCCGGCCACTACCGCGGGCCCGGCCACCACGGCGCGGCCGGGCCACTACCGCAGGCCCGGCCACTACCGCGGGTGCCACGGGTGAAGATCTCACCGTTGGCGCCATCAACTCCATCACCGGCGTGAACGCCCTCACCGGCGCCGAGCAGAAATGGGCGCAGGAGAAGGCGGCTGCCGACTGAACGCCAAAGGCGGCATCAAGCTCGCCGACGGCAAGATGCACAAGATCGTCCTGAAGTTCGTCGATGACAAGAGTTCCGACACCGAGGCCGCCGCGGCCATGGAGAAGCTCATCAAGAGCGATGGTCTCAAGATCATCTTGAGTTCCAACACCACTCCGTACAACCAGGCGGCGGCGACGGTGGCCGAGCAGTACGGGGCCTATCTTCCAGATCAACACGAGCTGGATCGACTCAGCCTCCCCCGACGGGAGTTGCCCGAGCTTCATCGGCGGCATGAACCTGAAGTGGTCCGCCGACATCTTCGAGGCGGCCACCCAGGCCGGCAACGCGTCCATCGGCGGAGCAAGGCGCTGCCTGCGGCTGATCAGTACCCAAGAACTGGGCCGTAATGACCGAGAACAACCCGACGGCATGGGTTTCGGCGATGGCACCAAAGCGGGGCTTGAGGCGGCAGGCTTCACGTCGTCGGCTACGAGAAGTTCAACGGACGGGCAACAAGGACTTCTCCTCGATCATCCTGAAGTTCAAGCAGGCGGATGTCGACGGGCTTGTCGTACTGATCTCTCCCGCAGACGGCATCACCTTCGTGAAACAGATGAAAGAGCAGAACTGGGCGCCCAAGTACCTGTTCGGTTACAAGGGCTTCTGGCCGGTCGGAGTTCATGAAAGCCTCGGTCCTGACTCCCACTACATCTGTCACGATGGTTTCTGGTCAGAAACCTTCCCGTATCCCGGGCGCCAAGGAACTGGGCGCGGCCTTCACGGCTTCCCACGACGGCGCCACCTCGGTGAGCATCGGCCTCCCGTACGCATCGGCTCAGATCCTGTTCACGGCCATTGAGAGGGCCGGAGTCTTCGAACCCGGTGCAGTCAGAGACAAGGTCTTCGGCGGTTCATTCCCCGGCACCACCATGGGCGACGTCACCTACGGGACTTTCTACCCTGACAATCCCGGTATTGCCCACGTCCCGCTTCTGGCGCTCCAGTGGATCGACAGCAAGCGCGTCGTCGTCTTCCCGGCGGAAGTACTCGCAGCGGACAAACTCAGATGTTCAAGCCCTGGGATCAGAGGTAACTAGTCAACTGCTGCTCGCGACCTGAGCCAGCAACATAGCTGACAAGGTTCGCGCAGTGAACGACTGACGACAAACCCCGTCCCCCTCGATGGTCGAGGGGGACGGGGTTTTCTTTTTCTCTTGGTGTGAGTCAAGACCCGACCGGAGCAAGCGCCTCGAGGAGGATTCCATGGAACAGACCGACTACGGCAAGTACTTCATCACCGACACTCCCCGGCACCCAAACCATCCCCAGAGCCGGGACCGCGACAGTGACATTCCCTGGTGCGACACCCTGTACATCTCCAACGGACTGGACGGCAAGGTGCCGGGCGCGTTCTACCTTGAGACCTGCATGATGCTTCGCACCGGATCGGTCCCGGACCTCGAAGAGTCCCACACCCACGACTTCGACGAGTATTTGGTCTTCCTCGGTACCGACCCTGACGACCACTTCGACCTGCACGGCGAGGTGGAGCTATGGGTGGGCGACGAGAAGCGCATGCTCACCAAGTCATGCGCGGTGTTCGTGCCGGCCGGCGTGCCTCACTGCCCGCTCGTCGTGCACCGGGTCGACCGCCCATTCATCTTCTTCACCACCGGCAACGGCTCCGACTACACCCGGGTGGAGGGCAAGGAAGACTGAGCGGCGGCATGCGCCGCTGCCGGGCAGGGGCGCGCCGTGGATCGCGCGCTACTCGGCCGCCGACTCCTCCGCCGCCGCAACGGTCTCTGCCGAACCGGCGCATAGCGCCTGCAGCACCGCGAACCGCTGGTCCACCTGCCCCTGCAGGATGGCGAGTTCGTCCGCCTTCAGGTGCCGGAACTTGCCCAGGGTGGAGGTCAACTCGCCGACCGGCTTGGGATCCTTCACCTTCTGGGTTATCCGGTAGACCCCGTCCTCCATCTCCCATAGCGGGAAATAGTTGGTCTTCACCGCGTCGCGGCACACCTGGATCGACGCATCCACGGGGATCCTCCACCCCACCACGCACGGGCAGAAGACGTGGATGTAGGCAAAACCCTGCTTGGCGGCCTCCTTGGCCTTCACCAGTTTCTTGGCGTAGTCCTCCAGATGGCTGAGAGTGGCGGTGGCCACATAGGGGATGTCGTGCATGGCCATCACCAGCGGCATGTTCTTGGAACCGGTGGTCTTGCCTTTGCTGGCCTTGCCCGCGGGCGTGGTGCTGGTGGAAGCGCCGAAGGGGGTCGCGCTGCTCTGCTGGATACCGGTGTTCATGTACCCTTCGTTGTCGTACGTGATGTAGATCATCTTCTCGTTGCGCTCCGCGGCCCCGCTCAGCGTCTGGAAGCCCACGTCCTGGGCGCAGCCGTCGCCGGTGTGGCACACGACGGTGGCATCGATGCCGGCGTGCTGGTAGTAGCGGCTGAGGCCGGTGGCGCTCGAGGCGACGCCCGTCATCGTGCACGCGTAGTAGGCGTGTTTGTGCCAAGCGGCGGTGTTCTGCCCGTGAAGCACCGGGGCCGAGCAGGACGGCGTTCCGACGAAGATGATGTCCTTGCCCAGCACCCTCGAGACTAACCTGAGGTTGAGCTCGAGGGCACAACCGGCGCAGAACGCCACTCCGGGCGAGAAACTGTCCTCGTCAACGTAGTAGTCGCAGACCTTGGGTTGCCTCTTGCGTACATCCGTCATGGTAACCACGTCACTTGCTGGTAGGGGCGTCCCTCGGACGCCGCCTGGATATCGTCGATCATCCCGGCTATGTGCTCCTGGGTGATGTCCATGTTGGCCAAGCCGTCGATGAAGCTGAGCATGGGGACGATGCCGACCTCGGGAGTCAGCGCGCGCGTCTCCATGTAGAGCGGACCGCAGTCCCACCCGAAGCAGATGCTGCGATCCAGCACTCCGATGGCCTTCTTGCCTTTGAGGGCGGCGCTCAGCCGCTCGGTGGGGAACGGGCGGTACAGGCGCAGTTTGACCAGACCGACCTTGATCCCTTCGTCCCGTTTGGCGTCGATGACGGTCCTGGCCGTGCCCACCGCGCTCCCGCTGGTCACGAGCACGATGTCGGCGTCTTCGGTTCGGTATTCCTCTATCTGGCCGCCGTAGGCGCGGCCGAAGGCCGCCGCGAACTCGCCCTCGATCTCCTCGAGCTTGGTCTTGACGCGCTCCATGGCCGCCATATGCTTCTTGCGCAGTTCCACGTAGCCCATGCCGATGCCGTGGCTCCCACATCCCAGGTTCGAGCCGGGCAGCAATTGCGGCCGCGGCGGCTGGCTCTTCAGCACCTCCAGGTAGCTGTCGACCTCGCCGATGGCCGGTATCTCCACCGATTCGGCCAGGAACGACAGGTAGTAGCCGTCGTAGTTCACGATGACCGGCAACTGGATGTCGTAGTCCTCTGCCAGACGGAATGCCATGATGGTGGTATCCATGATCTCCTGAGTGTTCTCCGCGATGAGTTGCACCCAGCCCGTGTCGCGCACCGAGATCATGTCCTGCTGGCCCGAGCACACCGCGTGGATGCCCGGCGGCTCGCGGTTGACGTTGATCATGACCACCGGGGCCCGGTAGCCGGCCGTGTTGAACATGGCGTCGTACATGTAGACCAGGCCGTACGAGGAGGTGGCGGTGAAGGCCCGTCCGCCCGCCATCGTCGCGGCGCAGACCACATTCTGCGCCGAGTTCTCTCCCTCGACGGTGACGTACTCGCAGTCGAGCACGCCGTCGGCGTGGAACTTGGCCAGTTGCTCGATCACCTCGCTCTGGGGCGTGATGGGATAGGCGGCCACCACGTCGGGGCGGCACAGCATGGCCGCCCAGGCAGCGGCGCCGTTGCCGGTTATGACCTTTGTCTGCTTCGCGGCCGCCACGCTCGGCACCGGAGCCGCGAGGCCCTTACTCTCAGATGCGACAGTCATCGGCGTAATCTCCTTCGGCGGTCATGACGATCGCGTCCTTGGGGCACTCTTTGGCGCACACGCCACAGCCCTTGCAGTAGTCCATGTCGGCGGCGTAGTGGATGCCGTCCTCGTCGTCGATGACGCACTGGATGGGGCAGTAGATGTAACAGAAACCACAGGCGTTGCACTTCTCCTTGATGAAGATGGGGCGCTCGGTGCGCCAGTCCCCGGTGTGGAGGCAGAGAAGATCGCCGCTCGAAATGGACCAGCAGGCCTCGGTCTGGAAGATCTCGTCGGCCTGAGGCGCCCGGCTGTCGGGGGCGGGTCCCTGCGGCGCCTGTCCGCCAGCCGCGTGTCCCTCGTTCTTGCGCTCTACCATGTGATCACCTGCACTTCTTCGTAGCCGCGCTCGGCGTTGCGGATGTTCTTCTTGAGCATGTCGCCGTCCAGGTGGTCGGCCAGTCCCTGCAGCACCGACTCCAGTCTGACCCACCCGGTCGCCTTGGCCAGCGCTCCGATGAGACAGGTGTTGGGGATATCCCGGCCGATCTCACACAGAGCCACCTGGGTGGCGTTGATGATGGCTGCCCGCTTCACGCTTGGGTGCGGCGGCGCGGGGAACTCCTTGGGGCTGTTGAGCACGAGCAGCCCGTCGGGCTTGAGCCCGTCGAACAGCGTCTTGAGAACGAGAAGAGTGGGGTCTATCACCACCAGGCAATCGGGGGTGTAGATCTGGGTCTTCTCCCTTATGGGCTCGTCGTCGAAACGGGTGAAGGCCACCACGGGCATACCCCGCCGCTCGAACCCGTACATGGGGAAGCTCGCCACGTTCTTGCCTTCGGCCGCGCAGGCTGAGGCCAGCATCCTCGCGGCCAGCACGGCCCCCTGGCCTCCCCGGCCGTGGAATCGGATCTCTGTTGCCGACATCTCGCTCCTATTCTCCCGCCGAGCGCCGGGCCGCGGCCTCGGCTTCGAGCTTCCTGGCAATGTCTTCCTTCAACGCGGTCTTGTTCAGTTTCTGCGCCGCCGTGTAGGGCATGGCCTCCACAAACTCGATGCGCTCCGGCAGTTGCTGCACCGACGCCTTCTCGGCGCGCAGGAAAGTGATGATCACCTCGAAGGTCACAGAGCATCCTGCTACCGGCTGGATGTAGGCGCAGACGCGCTCTCCCATGAGCGGGTCCGGCATGGGGACGACCGCCACCATCGCCACTTCCGGATGCCTGTTGATGAGGCTCTCGATCACGGTGGCGCTGATGCTCTCGCCGCCGCGGTTGATCATCTCTTTCAGACGGCCGGTGAGCTTGATATAGCCCTGCTCGTCGATGACGGCCAGATCGCCGGTCTTGAAGAAGCCATCGCCGTCGAACACCTTGGCGTTCTCCTCGGGATTCATGTAGTAGCCGGCGAAGACGGAGGGACCCTTGAGGAGCAGTTCGCCCTGCGTATTGGGCGGCAGCGTGTTGCCGTCGAGGTCGACCACCTTGTAGACGTCGCCGGGGCACGTCCGGCGCCCCACCGTCCCGCAGACGGTCTCGATGTCGTCCTCGGCCGTGGTGATGCAGGTCATGCCCTCGGTGGCGCCGTAGCCGTTGTGGAACCTCATGTTGAGGCGCCCAAAGACCTCCCGGACCAACTCGGGGAAGGCCGCACCGCCCGCGCTGTGCATCTTCTTGAGGCTGCTCAGGTCGTACGCGTCGAGGTTCTCGTATTGCAGCAGCCGCTGGGCCAAGGTGGGCACCCAGATGACCGAGGTGACGCCCTCCCGCTCGACGACCTCGCAGATGGTCTGCGCGTCGGTGGAGTCGAGCATGAAGAGCTTGCCCATGGTCATGACGCTACCTATGAAACCCTTGCCAAAGGAAAGATCATGGGCGATCGAACCCACGACCAGATTGACGTCTTCGCAATGCTGCTCCCAAGCCTTGGAGCAGTACTCCACGTTGCAGCCGATGCTGTTGTGCGTACGGGGGACAAGCTTCGGCTCGCCGGTGGTGCCGCCGGTGGGACCCATGTGAGCCACCTGCCGGGCATCCGGCGCCCTCTCGGCCAAGCGGACCAGGTTCTCCGGCGTCCGCTCGTTCTCGGCTATGAGCCGCTCCATGCTCCAGAACCCCGGCCGGTCGACCTCGCCACGCACGGTGATGACGTACTTGATGCCCGGGCACGCGGCCCGCACGTCGTCGACCACAGGCAGGAAGTCCGTCTTGCCGTATCGTGGCGGCAACACCCACGCGACCGCGCCGGATATCTCCGCCAGCCTTTGGACCTCATGCTGCCGGTAACGGTCGATGAGCATGACCGTGATGGCGCCGATCTTCTGGCAGGCGAAATAGACCGTCACGAACTCGGTCCAGTTGGGCAACTGGATCATTACCCTGTCGAGGGGCTTGATGCCCAGATCTATCAGACCGATGGCCAGGCGCTCGGCGTTCTCCCGAGCCTGTGCGTAGGTGAGCCGGGTCTGCGTGTCGACAAAGGCCTCCTTGTTCGGGTGGATATCGGCCGCCCTATCGAGGAGGTCCCCGAAGGTCAGACCGCTCCACCAGCCACGCCGCCGATAGTCTTCGGCGTCATCTTCCCGGTAGGGCGGCGCGCCCTCTAGGAGTTCGAACATGCTGTGTCCCCTTTTTCCTTTGTCGAACCGGCCGCGAAGCGGGCGGTCAGATGGCGCAACCCGCAAGTATGCCTTCGCGGACCGCGTCGGCCATCAGACCCGGCTCCCGGGCGCTGCCGGCCACTTGGATCTCGACGACCAGAGGCGACAACTGCTCCACGAGAGCCGTGTTGGCCGCCCAGTCCTGCGTGTTGATGACGTTCTTGCCCTTGAGAATATACGAGCGCCTGTCGCCCTGCTGGATCTTGAGCCCATCCTCGGTGATCTCGCGGTAGTCCACCTCTGCCCACAAGGTCACGTACTTCTGCTTGAACCAGGGGAACAGATTTGCCAGGTCGTCTCGGCCCATTTCGTCACCGAGTTCCGATGCTGGGCCGTTGTGGGCGATGATCACCTTCCGGTGCCGCTTGACGAGGAACTCGCCGAGCTCGCAGCCATGCAGGGTACCCCCCATGATGACCACAGTCTTCCCGACCGGCATATACAGATGGGTGAGCCTCTGGAGCCGCTCCGAGTTGAAGATCTTGAGCCAGAAGTTGAGCATGCTGTAGAGCTTCTCGGTGCGGATGACACTGCTTCGCCCGGCGCCGGGAAGGTCGAACTCGGGATGTACGGCCCCTGCGGCCACGATCACCGCGTCCGGCTTTTCCATCCGCACGATCTCCGGTGTTACCGCCTTGCCCTTGTGCACGGTCACCTTGCTCTTGCGGAGCTCGCGCTCCTCGTACTTCACGAAGTCCTGCAGTTCCGGCGTCTCGCAATCTTTCACGATAGCCGCCAGGGGGACGAGTCCGCCAAGCCTGGGGTCTTTCTCGTACAGCACCACCTCGTGGCCCCGCTCCGCGGCTATCCGCGCCGCTTCCATCCCCGAAGGGCCGCCGCCCACGACCAGGACCTTCTTGCGGCGCTCCACCGGCGCCGCCTGGTACTCGGGCATGATCTCCCGGCCCAGCGTGCCGTTCACCCGGCACTCGAGCTTCTTGTTGCGGTTGCGCATCTCGAAGCAGTGAAGGCAACCCAGACAGGGACGGACGTCCTCCAGCCTGCCCTCGCGGATCTTGTTGGGATACTCCGGGTCGGCGAGCAGGCGCCGGGTCATGCCCACGAAGTCCAGGCTGCCCTTGCGCAGGTACTCCTCCCCCATCTCGGCGTCGATGCGGCAGGCCGTCCACACTGGGATCTTGACCCCTTTGCGCTTGACCGCCTCCACCAGCGGCACCGTGGCCCCGTCACCTCTGCGGCTCCAGTCGAGGTCCTTGGGGAGATCGTACGGCGGCTCGGGGTACATGAGGCGGTCGGGCTGCAGGATGCCGCCCCGGTGCCCATAGCGTTCCCCGCGGACGTTGAGGCCGTCGGCCACCTCGCAGATGAGCACCGACATCTCGACGCCCTCTTCGAGAGTGGTCGCCAGGGGATTGTTGTACTCAGCGGCGTTGATGAGGGCGTGGACGGCGAAGCCGGGGCCGCAGCGGCGCTTGGCTTCGACGATGATGTTGCGGATGAAGCGGGTCCGGTTCTCATAGCTCTGGGGGCCGTACTCGTCCTCGCGCTTGTTCCAGATGCGCGACAAGAAGGTGTTGCCCTGGTGCGCCGTGGCGTGGTTGATCTCGCAGGCGTCGAAGCCCGCCTTGAAGGCCCTCTCTGCGGCCGACGCCCAGAGGTCGATCTGGTCCTCGAGTTCCTGCTTGGTCATGGCCCGGCAGGGCAGAAAGTCGGGGCCGGGAAGTTCCTCCTCGGTCATGGCCGACGCGCACTTGACGTCTCGGATGCTCATATTCCGGGGCAGCAGGCCCGTGGGGTTCCAGGGACCGGCATGCTGGAACTGGATGGAGACCGGACAGCCCGCCTTGTGCACCGCCTCGGTCAGGCGCTGGAAGCCGGGGATGAAGCGATCGTCGTCGAAGTGCAGCTGGACGCCCTGATAGCTGCCGTCGGGCTGATAATGGACGTGCTGGATACCGAGGGGGTACTCGACCCCGCATGACTCCACTATCAAGAAGCCCACCCCGCCCCGGGCCAGGCGCTCATAGTAGGCGATCATGCGGTCGCCGCACGTCTGGTCGGGGTCCACGTAGGACGTACCGTTCGCGGTCTTGATGATGCGGTTGCGGGTCTTCACCGGCCCTATCATGCCGGGCTCCATAAGCTTCTCGAATCGCTGCGTCATGCCGCTCGTCTCCCCATCTTCATTTCGAATCGAGCCCTAGAACGCCGTCGACGATCCGAGCCGCGGCGGCCATGGCCGCCGCCGTGCGCTTCAGACCCTCCAGCTCGTCGTGCGCCAGTCCCCATTCCTGTATCTCCTGGACGCCGCCCTTGCCCAGCCTCACCGGCACGGACATGCTCAGCCCGTTCTGCCCGTATTCGCCGTCGAGCACCACCGAGCAGGGGAACACTTCGCCCGTGTCCTGCAGCACGGCTCTGGCGAGAGCCGCCAACCCCAGCGCGCTCGTCCAGCCGGCGGTGCGGCCCGACTGCAGCTCTTCGTAGCGCCGCAGGATGGTGGGGATCTCGGCCCGGATGGCCTGTTTCTCGTCCTCGGTGAAGATAACCGGGTCGCCGTCGATACGGGCCGAGCTGAACAGCGGCACCTGCGTGCTGCCGTGCTCGCCGATGACCGTGGCCTGGACTTGGCTGGTCTTGACCTGTTTGACCCTTGCGATGATCTCGCGAAACCGGGTGGAGTCGTTCCTGGAGTAGCCGACGACCTGATGGCGGTCGAGGCCGCCCGCCCGCCAGGTGCAGTAGTTGAGCGGGTCGATCGGGTTGGTGGCGGTGATCACAAAAGCGTCGGGGCAGTACCGCTTCACCGCCAGGGCCACGTCGCGCACCAGGGGGATGTTCTTGGGAAGCATCTCCATGCGGTCGGCGATGAGCCCCTGCGGCACTCCGGCCGCGTTGATGACCACGTCGGAGCCTTCCAGGTCCTCGTGGGTGCCGGCCTTCACCTTGACACCGAGCTCGGACATAGCCGTGTTCATATCCAGGGCGTGCTGCTGCACGACGTTGGGCCGCATGTCGATGAGCACGAGCTCATCGACCAGTCCGGATACCCCGATGTAGAACGCGGCAGGGGCGCCGACCGAACCGGCGGCACCGATGACGGTGACCTTCATTTCTCCCCCTTGATTGTCTTGGGTATTAACGGCCAAGAAGCCCTGCATGTCAAGGGAGCGACCGGTCCCGTCACATCATTTGTGAGTAGACGCTGGCCAGGGTGACGACCCCGAGGATGTCGACCACCGACGACCCCCTCGAGAGGTCGCTCACGGTCCTCTCCAACCCGAGGAGGAACGGTCCGAAAGCGTCGGCCTTTGCGAATCTTTGCACGCACTTGTAGGCGATATTCCCGGCGTTCAGATCGGGGAAGACGAGTATGTTCGCCCGCCCGGCGACCAGCTCCTCCCCCGGGGCCTTGCGAGCCGCTACCGCGGGAACGATCGCGGTGTCGAGTTGCAGTTCCCCGTCGATGGCCAGGCCGGGCTCCCGTTCCCTGGCAATGAGAAGGGCTTCGCGCACTTTCCGGACCGACTCGTCGTACCCGCTGGCCTTGGTGGAGAAGGAGAGCAAGGCTACGCGCGGCTCCCAGCCGAGTAGTCTGCGCACCGCGCGAGCCACGAGGATGGCGATCTCGGCGAGCTGAGGGGCATCGGGCGAGATCGCGACGCCGCAATCGGCGAACACGATCATCTCCCCTTCCGGACCTTCGTAACCGGGGATCCTCATCAGGAACAGGCTCGAGGGCTTCGATACCCCCTCTTCCATGCCGATGAAGCTCGCGGCGGCCAGGATCACCTCCTGGGTGGTGTGGGTGAGGCCGGCGACCATGCCGTCGGCCCGCCCGGAGGCCACCAGCAGCGAGGCCACATTGAGCCGATCTTGTAGCTTCTTCTCGATGCGCCTCACGGACATGTCGGGGAAGAGCCCGACCGCAGTGTCTCTGAGTTCGTTGCGGACACGCTCGTCACCGACGTCGAGGACCGCGATGCCGTCAAGGTGCAACTCCGCGCGGTCGGCTGCTTCGGCGACCGCCGCCGGATCGCCCAGAAGGATCGGGCGGGCTATTCCCTCGTCCGCCGCGGAACGGGCTGCGCGAAGGATGTTTTCTTCCTCTGACTCGGGCAGGACGATCCTTTGCGGAGAAAGGCGCGCCTTGTCGCGCAGATCGGCCATCAGGTCAGCCGACATGCGTCACTGCCTGGCCAGCGTGAGTGTCCCGAGATTCAGACTCTCCTCGAGCTTGACCGTCGCCGTGATCGCAGCGTAGCCGGGCGCCTCCACCGTGAGCGTGTACTCCTGCCCCGGCTCCAGCTTGTCCACGTAGAAGTCGCCGTAGTTGCTGGCGACCGCTTCGCCGACACGGCGCCTCCGGCCGCCGCCGGCCGTCACCGTCGCTTTGGCCCCCTCGGCGCACTCGTCCGTGTCGCCGAACACCACGTTGCCGGCGATGAACGCCTTGTCGAACAGATACAGGTTCTTGTAGTAGACCCGCGGCTTGGCGCCCAGTTCGGGGCGAAGCACTTCCAAGGCCTCGGCTTCCACCCGTGCCGCCATCTCGGCGTCGTCGGCAAGCACCAGCTTGATGGCGTCGGCGGGGCACACCTGCGAGCAGCGGGTGTCCGTCCACCCGTCGTCGAGCAGGTGGGCGCAACCGGTGCACTTCTGGGCCACCTGGGCCTCTTCGTTCCAGTAGATGACCTCGTAGGGACAGGTGGCGACGATCTCCGGATGGCCTTTCGCCTTCTCCGGGTCGATGATCACCAGCCCGTCGTCACGCTTGTAGATGGTCCCCGCCGGCGAGTCCTTCATGCACGGAGCGTCGTCGCAGTGAAGGCAGGGCGTGGGCCGGTAGGCGACCTGCACCAGCGGGTACTGGCCCCGTTCGGTGCGCATGATGTTCATCCAGCGATGGCCGCTCCACGGCTGGGCCACCGAATAGGGCGGAAAGTCGTTGCCGGTGAACTCGTCCTTGTCGGCCAGGAAGCAGTCGTTGCAGTCCATGCACCGGGCGACGTCGATGACCATGTTCCACTTCTTGGCGTTGAAGCGCTCGGCCGTCGAACGCACTGGGCTGGGCGATAGTGTTTCTCGGTCGCGCCAATAGCGCTGCTATTCGCGCTTCCTGCGTCCTTCTCGCCCGCGCCCATCGCGCCCCGAAGGCGAGGCTTCATTCCTCAGCATCCTGCTGCCATCACGCCACCCCCTTCTACGCGCCTTGTTCCCCGGCCGCGCCGCTCGCGTCGGCCGAACCGTCCCATTTCTCCACCTGGATCAGACAGGAGTTGTTGGCCATCGCCGTCGAGGTGGGAGTGATGATAGCGCTTGGGCGTGAGGATGTTCACGCACCCGGAGATATCCGGGGAATGGCCCGGCTCGCCGAGCGGCTCGTAGTCGCCGCACGATTCGTATGAGTGCACGGTGCCCGGCGGCACCCGCTCGGTGACCTGCGCCGCCAGGATGACCGAGCCGCGGTCGTTGAACGCGCGGATGAGATCGCCGTCCGCGATGCCGCGCGCGGCGGCATCCTTGGCGTTGACCCGCATGATCCAGTAGTAGTTGCCGTCGTCCTTGAGCACGCGGTTGTCCTTGACCTCGTTCATCCAGCTGTCTTTGGCGTCGCCCATGGTGTGGAAGCTGAACTTGGGATGGGGCGAGACCATCTGCAGCGGGATACTTGCCGTAGAGATCGGCGGTGTGGTGTCCCTCCCAGCTCTCTATGTACTGCGGGCCCATCGCCGGCCGCTCCGGGTCGACGGTGCCGGTGGCTTCGAGGCGCTTGAGGCTGGAGGCCACGAACTCGATCTTGCCGCTCATGCGTCTGCAGGCCTTCGCCCTTGACCTGGTCCCACGGGCGCCGGGCCCCAGTCGGGGGTGTCCTTCGCGCCGGCCTTCGGCGAACCAGCGCAGGGCGGGTTTGGGCGGTCCTCCTCGCTCGGGAGCGGGGACCACGTAGTAGCCCTTCTTGGCGAAATCGTCCCAGCTCATCACCTTGGGCATGTCGGTGGCGTGGTAGTAGTCCTTGACCCAGTCGAGTTCGCTCTTGCCGCCCATGGTGAAGGCGCCGTACACGCCCAGGCGCTCGGCCAGCTCGGCGAAGATCTCGTAGTCGGACTTGGACTCGCCCAGCGGCTCGATGCACTTCTGCTGCAGGATGATCACCCGGTGGTTCATGAACTGGTACGAATCGGCGATGTAGCCCGAGCAGTTGGCCGCCTCGCTGATGTCCCAGCGCTCGAAGTTGGTGCAGGCCGGCAGGATGATGTCGGCGAACTTGGTCTCGCCTTCGAACCAGATGGCCTGGTTGACTACGAACGGGATCTTGCCCTCGCGATAGGCGGTCACGTAGCGGTTGGTCTCGGTCATGGTGCCGAAGAACGAGCCGCCGTACCGGTAGTACATCTCCACCTGGGGATAGCCCTGGGCCGGGTACTCGTACTTCTGGAACTGGCTCTCGATATGGGAGCCGCAGAAGCCCTTGCCCCGCCACTCGACGGTCTCGTGCCGCATGGCCTCGGGGATGCGCAGACGCGGGACGGTCTGGCCTTCGGTGGTGTGATGCGGGTTGGTGATGCCGCCCGCCGTTGGGGAACATGCGGTTGGCGAAGCGGAAGCCGGCGGCCGAGTTCGCCATGTCGCCGGAGATGCCGCCTTCGGCGTAGCCCGGGAACATGAAGCTGCAATCCACCGGGGCGCCGCTGGTGGTGCCCCAGATGTTGCTGCCCGGCTTGCCCATCCCCTGCATGGCCGCGAGGGCGACCATGGTGCGGGCCCACTCGTTGCCCCACGAAGCCCGGCTGGCGCCGCCCATGCCGCCCGGTCCACCGGCCGCCAGCATGGTCTTCTTGGACGCCCACTCCCGAGCCAGAGCCCGGATCTCGCGCGCCGGGATGTTGCTCTCTCGCCTCGGCCCATTCCGGGGTCTTGGGCACGTCGTCGGTCTTGCCGAGCACGTAGTCCTTCCACTCGTCGAAGCCGGTGGTGCGGCCCGGCGATGTACTCCTTGTCGTACGTGCCCTCGGTGAGCCAGGTGTAGGCGATGGCCAGGCCCATGCACACGTCGGTGCCCAGCCGCGGCGAGAACCACTTGTCGCCCAGCAGCGCCTGGGTGTGGTTGAGATAGGGGTCGATGACGATCATCTTGACCCCGAGCTCCTTGAGCCAGCGCCGGCGGACGTTGCCCTCGTGGCCCGCGTACACGCCGTTGCAGCTCGACTCCGGGTCGGCCGACCAGTAGACGATGAGGTCGGTGTGCTTGAGCGCGTCCTCCAGCAGCCCGTACTGCTCGGGGATGCCCAGCCGGTGACTGAAGCCCCACATGTGCATGGAGCCCCAGTGCCAGCCTTCCCAGCTATCGGGGTTGTGCTCGCGCGTAGGTGTAGCCGATGAGGTTCAGGAAGCGCAGCAGCGAGCTATGACGGTAGCCGACGTTGCCCCACAGGTGGTGCGACCCAGGGGTGGACATGACGCCCGGCCGGTCCGACCTCCCGGTGGATCCGGATCATCTCCTCGGCCACCGTGTCGAACGCTTCCTCCCAGCTGATGGGCTCGTAGCCGGAGACGCCGCGGTTCTGGATGTTGCGGGCGCCCTTGGGGTCGAAGTCCACCCGCTTGAGCGGCGTGAGGATCCTCTTGGGCGAGTAGATGGTCGAGCGGTGAGCCACGGTCCAGGGCGACGACGTGGTCTTGCGAGGCGGGCGTGAAGTCGCGGCCCCGGGCCTTGATGGTCCACGACGGAGCGTCGGTCTCGTCGAACGTCAGCGGCGTGATCCGCAGGATCTTCCCGTCCTTCACGTCGACGAACACCGGCCCCCCGGTGGTGCCGTTGGTGTATCTCTTCACTTCTCCCATGATAGACGTCCTGCCGCCTGTGACCGCCGCGCCTATACTCCTCTTCGATGATGGCGACGAGACGGACCATCGAGCCGTCACCGCCCACCCAGCGGATGGGGAAGCCGGCGATGATGCACCGCTGGCCGAGTACCTCGTCGATGTCGCCGCCGACGTTCTCGAAACCCATGACGTGGTTGCCCAGCAGGATGTTGTGGCAGGGCTCCCACAGCGGGAAGTCCTCCTTGACCGAGCGGCCGGTGTACTCCTCGTACTCGGCGCAGATGTCGGGAAGGAGCGGGCCGGGCCCGTGGTAGCCGATGGCGGTCGCCAGTGGATGATCCAGCGCCTGCTGATCCACGCCGACGGCCTTGACGCCCTTTTCCACCAGCCACTCGGCGGCGCTGGGCACGAGACCCGGCGAACGGGCGAAGTAGTCCTTGCTGTCGCCGAACTGGGCGTGCATATGGCAGTGGATGATGACGATGTCGCCCTTCTCGATCTTGGGCGTGGCCTTCTCCAGGTCGTCGGCGGTGATGAACTCGAACTTGCCCTTGGGGCCCACGTCGACGATGACGCCGGTGCCGAAGTAGTAGTCGAGAGGGATCTGCTCGGTGGACCACTCGCCCGCGATGACATGGATGGGCGAGTCCGCGTGAGTGCTGACGTGCATCGGGTGCCACAGCCACTGGGTGAACACGCCCGACTTGGCGTGGTAATGGAACCGCTCGATCTTGATGTCGGGGAAGTACGGCCACAAAGGCGTGCCGTGACCGAACGGCTGGCTGAGGTCGACTATCTTCTTGACTTTCATGGCTGCCTCCCGTGCTCCGGCCCGCCGGCAACGGTGAGCCCCCGCGGTGCGTTGGTTACCGACAACTAACTAGAGGACGATGCAGCCACTATGCGCTGCAACGGCCGGGCTGTCAATGCCGGGCGGGGCGCGGTGGGGTTCCCGCAGGGAGGACGAGGACCGGCTATTCCAAGCCGTCGAACTGCTCCGAGTCCACCTCCTGAACTAGGTATGTGGCGACGGTGATCACGCCCACGCTCGGACGCTGGTGAGGGGCCGCCGTCACGCCCGGCCCTTGACAACTCGTGCCCCGCGTAACATAGTGTGGCTGGTTAAGTTGGTAGTCGTTAACCAACCAGGGAGTGCTTCTTGTCTCGTGAGACCGTGATCCTGAGCGCCTGCCGTACTCCCGTCGGGCGCTTCCTTGGCGCCCTGTCCGATGATCCCCGCGGTCAAGCTGGGCGGCATCGCCATAGCGGAGGCGGTCAAGAGAGCCGGGCTGGAGCCGGCCGAGGTCGATGAAGTCATCGTCGGCAACGTACTGCAGGCCGGGCAGGGCCAGAACCCGGGCCGCCTGGCGCTGCACGCCGCCGGTCTGCCCGATGAGGTGCCCGGCGGTGACCGTCAACAAGCTCTGCGGCTCGAGCATGAAGGCGCTCCATTTCGCCACCCAGGCCATCACCTGCGGCGACGCGGACGTGATGGTGGCCGCCGGCATGGAGAACATGTCGCTCGCTCCCTACCTCCTGGCCAAGGCCCGTACCGGCTACCGCATGGGCGACGGTCTGCTGGAGGACCACCTCCTTCGCGACGGCCTCATGTGCGCCGTCAACGACTACCACATGGGCATGACCGCCGAGAACGTCGCGGAGCGCTACGGGGTAACGCGCGAAGATCAGGACGCCTTCGCGCTGGAGAGCCAGCGCAGCGCCGGCGCCGCGATGGCGGCCGGCGCCTTCAAAGACGAGATAGTACCGGTCGCCATCCCTCAGAAGAGAGGCGACCCTAAGCTGTTCGACACCGACGAGCACCCCCGCCCCGAGACCAGCCTCGACGACCTCGCCAGACTCAGGCCCGCGTTCAAGACGGATGGCACCGTGACCGCGGGCAACTCCTCGGGTGTCAACGACGCCGCGGCGGCGCTGGTGCTCTCGTCCCGGGAATTCGCCGAGAAGCGCGGGCTGAAGCCCCTCGCCCGGGTGGTCGGCTACGCCTCGGCCGCCCTCGACCCCGCATACATGGGTATGGGCCCCTACTACGCCACGCTCAAGGTCATGGAGAAGACCGGCCTGAGCATGGATCAGATGGACCTGATCGAGCTGAACGAGGCGTTCGCCGCCCAGTCGCTCGCGTGCGCCCGTCTCCTCAAGGTCGACATGTCAAAGACCAACATATCGGGCGGAGCCATCGCGCTGGGGCATCCCATCGGCTGCTCCGGCGCCCGCATCCTCACCACGCTCCTCTACGGGTTGCTCCGCACAGGCGGCCGCTACGGTCTGGCCACCATGTGCATCGGCGGTGGGCAGGGCGTGGCCACGATCATCGAGGTCGTATGAAGTCGGCGGCCGACAGTCCCGGCAGGCTGAGTCACGACGGCCAGGGCCGCCGGCCCGGACTTGAGCGGCGCGCCCAGATCGTGCAGGAGACCCTGCGGCTGGTCGCCGAGCACGGCCTGGCGGGCGCGAGCATGTCGCGCATCGCCGAGGCGGTGGGCATCTCAAACGCGGCGCTGTACCGCCACTTCGACAGCCGGGAAGATATCCTGATCGCCGCGCACGACGTCCTGATCGAGAGGGTGTTCGCATGGCTCAAATCGTCCCGGGCGCCGGACGTGATGGACCGCCTCCGGGAGATGGGCGACTCGCACGCCACCATCTTCTCCAAGGACATCGAGGGGTTCAACGCGCCCATGTTCCAGTTCATCTCCTGGATCCCCAAGGACCGGGTGCACGACCACGTGGTTCAGCGTCGCGTGGAGATGCTCCGGTGGTACGCCGATCTGGTGGAGGAGGGCAAGGCCCAGGGCGGCATTCGGGCCGACATCGAGACCGACCTGATAGTGTCCGAATTGTTCGCCTGGATCTGGTGGGAGGACCTTAGCTACCTGGAGGGTCTCGATACCGAGATGACGTTGAAAGGCTCGGCCAACATGTTCACCCGGCTGTTGGCCAGGATCACGCCCTAAGCACGGAGGTAGAGGACATGCCCAAGAGTACTCCCAAGTCGGTCGTGGCCATCTCCAAGGGCGACGACCCCGAGAAGATGGTGGCCGAGGTCTTCGCCCTCCTGGGGGGCGTGGAGAACCTCGTCAGGCCGCGCAGCACGGTGGTGCTCAAGCCGAACGCCGGCCACCCGGCGGCCGCCTCGACCTCCGTCAACACCAGCCCGGAGTTCGTGGCGGCGGTGATACGAGAGGTCCAGAAGGCCAAGCCCAAGGACATCATCGTGGCCGAGGCCGCCGCCATCGGCTGCGACTCCATGCACGTGCTCGACGTGAGCGGCATCGGCGCGGCGGCCGAGGCCGCCGGCGCCCGGCTCATCGACATCAAGAGGGAAACGGACCTTATCAACATCCCCATCCGGGATGCGCGCTCCGATATCAAGAAGGTCAAACTCCCCCGCTTCCTCCTGGAGGCCGAGCACCTGTTCAACCTCCCCATCTTCAAGAGCCACGCGAGCATGGTGTTCACCTGCGCCCTCAAGAACATGAAGGGCGTGGTGCAGGACGTCACCCACCAGCAGATGCACATGACCGACCTGGCCGCCGCCATGATGGACGTGTGGTCGGTCATCCGGGCCGACCTCAACATCGCCGACCTCATCCGTCCGGCCGAGGGCTTCGGGCCGCACACCACCATCCCGGTGGACTTCGGCTGCGTGGTGGCGAGCAAGGACCCGGTCGCTCTGGACGCCACCGCCTGCCGGATGGTGGGCCTCAGTCTCGACAACGTCCAGTACTTCTCGGCGGCGGAGGAGCGGAACCTGGGGAACTTCAGAGGAAGAGGACATCGAGGTGGTCGGGAGGACCATCGAGGAGGTGCACAAGGACCTCTGGTTCCCCTACATCGCAGGCTTCGACACCTGGCCCGAGTACAACTTCCACACCAGCGGCGCCTGCTCGAGTTGCGAGTCCCTGGTGGCCTTCACCATGGAGAAGCTCAAGGCTCTGGGCCAGTACGACAAGAACGCCGGCTGCCACGTGGTGGTAGGCCCCAAGCGCGACGACGAGATGCCGCAGGGCGTAGACCCGAACAATGTGATCCTCATCGGCGACTGCGTCAAACGCTTCCGGGGCAAGGGCGTCGGTCACTGGTCGGCCGGATGCCCGCCGCTTGAGCCGCATCCCCTCTGGGTCTTCATCGACCGCGAAGACCACTACGAGATGGAGCCCTACTTCCGCGCCCGCATGGCCGAGGACGAAGGCCCCTGGGTGGAGTTCATCAAGACGATGAAGCGGGAAGAGAGCGCCGGCGCGGACGAGACCGAGGCCAACGACTGACGACTTGTCGCGCGGCACCTAGAGGGTGCGCGCTGCCTCTTAGTCGCTCGCCTGTCGGTCGTCCAGGAACCTAGCGAACTCGGCCAGACGGGAAAGCGCACGGGCTGCTCGTTTTGGGTCTGGATAGGCGGCCACGCCTTGTTCGCTCAGGAAGTTGTATATGCCTGGCTCCGACTCGGGGAGTGCGAAAACGGAGACCGCCAGCGGCTTGTCGATGGCCTTGGCAGCCAGAGCGACGTTCTCGAGACAGGCCTGAACAGGCGTCGATATCACCAGGATCATATCGATGCCCTCGTCGTCGGCCACGATCTCGATCGCCTGGGCGTAGAGTTCCGGGTTGAGCAGCGAGGCCACCCCGGTATCCGTCGGGTTCCCCACCGACGTGCCCACAGGCGGCAGCACCTCTCTCAGCCGCGAAGTAGTGCTCTCGGAGAGGCGCGGGACTTCCAGTCCCAACGTCCAGCAATTGTCCGCGGTTCCGACACCGGTTCCGCCTTGGCCGCCGATGATGGCGACTCTCGGGCCCTTCGGCAGAGGCAGGTAGTGAAAAGCCACGGCGCAGTCGACCACCTCTTCGACGCTGCTCACGTTGATGATGCCCGTCTGCTTGAACATCGCATTCCAGACGCCGGCCGATCCGGCGAGCGCTCCCGTGTGCGAGGCGGCGGCTCGGGCTCCCTGCTCGCTGAGACCGCCTTTCCAGAGGATGATGGGCTTCTGGGCAGCGACTTCCCGCGCTACCTCGAAGAACCGCCTCCCGTCCTTGACCCCTTCCATGTAGGCCACGATGGTTTTCGTCCGCTCATCCTGGCCCAGGTACTCCAGATAGTCCTCTGCAGCCAGATCGCATTCGTTACCGCAGCTCACGATGGTGCTGAAGCGCAGGCCTTTGGTGCTTAGGAACCACACCAGGTAGTCCACGAACGAGCCGCTCTGGGAGAAACCACCGATGGAGCCCGCGTCCATGGGAACGCTCTTCATCAGCACCTGCGGATAGGTGACGACCCCGGCGCGGGGATTGAAGAAGCCCAGGCAGTTCGGGCCGATGATGCGCGTTCCGCCTTCGCGGCCGATGCGTCCTATCTCCCGCTCGAGGTCCTTGCCCTCGGCTCCCATCTCGCCGAAGCCGGAGGCGAAGACGACCGCGCCCTTGACCTTGTTCTCCACACACTCCTTGACCAGGCCGAGGACTGACTCCGGCGGGGTGAGCAGAATGGCCACATCGAGTTGGTCGGGAACGGCGCTGATGCTGGGATACGCCTGGATCCCCAGGATCTCCTCGCGCTTGGGATTGACCGGGTATATCTTGCGGCAGCCCGCGTCCCGCAGACCCTCGAGGAAGAGGAAGAAAGAGCGCCCAAAGCTCCCTTCCTTGTCGCTCGCGCCCACGAGCGCCACCGACTCCGCGTTGAATATGTGTGACAGTTGCTCTACGGTCTGCGCCGACATCACAGCTCTCCCAGGATCACGCGGGCGTCGACGGCGATGGCCCCGTCGGGGTAGGCAAAGATGGGGTTGAGATCCATCTCCGCGAGGGCCGGCGTTTCGGCCACGAAGTCCGAGACACGCAGAAGGATGTCCTCGAGCGCGGATGTGTCCACCGGAGCAGAACCCCGAAAACCGTCGAGAAGCTTCGCCGCACGTATCTCCCTGATCGCGCTTCGGGCGTCGTGCTTGGTCAACGGCACGATCTTGAAACTGACGTCTTTGAGTAGCTCCACCCACACGCCACCCAGTCCGAACATCAGAACCGGGCCGAACTGGGGGTCGGTGGCCATGCCCACGATCACCTCGAGCCCCGGAGGCGCCATGTTCTGCACGGTCACGCCCTCGATGACGGCATCCGGGAACGCCTCGGTGCAAGATGACATGATGGCTTGATAGGCCTGGGCGACATCGTGTTCGCTCTTCAGACCCACCTTGACCCCGCCGGCGTCGCTCTTGTGGCTGATATCCGGCGAGGACACCTTGAGCACGCACGGATAGCCGATCTCCCGGCCGAGAGCCACGGCCTCCTGCTCGGAGGTCGCCAGCTTCATCTCGGTCGTCGGTATTCCCAGGCTTCGGAGTAGCTGCTTCGATTCCATCTCCGTGAGCACCACGCGCGCCTCTTTGCGGGCCTGCTCGATGATCTCGCCGGCGCTTGCCATGTCCTATCGCACCAACTCGGGCGTCAGCTTGAGCCGTTCCACCACTTCGTCGACCGTGGCCGGCTGAAGGTTCATCGATCTGGCGACACCCACGAGCTGCTCGACCAACTGAGCGTTGGAGGTGGCGAGCTCTTTGGGCCTCACATAGATCGTGTCCTCGAGCCCGGTGCGGGCGTTGCCGCCCATGGCCAGACCGATGGTGGTGAGCGGCAGGTTGGCCTTGGAGATGGCGATCACCTGCCAGCTGGTGTTCGCGGGCAGTTCCTTGACCAGGTACGAGAGCAGCATGGGGTCGGCCGGCATGCCGCCATTGACGCCCATGACGAACGACACCTGCAGCGGCTCGGTGAGCAGTCCTTTGCTCAGGAGCCCCAGCATCAGGCCCAGATGTCCGGTGTCGTAGATCTCGACCTCCGCCTTGACGCCCAACTCGAGCATGCGCTCGGCCAACTGCAGCATCTGCTTGGGCGGATTGCGGAACTCGTTCGGGCCGATGGTCATGGTCGCGGGGTTCAGGGTGGCCATGGCCGGCTTGGCTTCGACGATCTTCATGCGGTCCTCGTAGGCGAAACCGCCGCCGGTCGAAAGCTGCACGATACCCGGGCACTTCTCGCGGCACAGTTCGACGGTGCGGCGAGCGACGTCCAGGTCGGTGGTGAAGTCGTCGTTATCGCGCAGATGGATGTGGATGACGGCGGCGCCGGCCTCGTAGGCCCCCTTGGCGGCTTCGGCGATCTCAGCCGGGTTGCCCGGCATGGCCGGGGTGTCCTTCTTGGTGGCCGCCGGGCCGGTGAGCGAAGCGGTGATGATGGGATTCACAGCAAAGTGCCTCCTAGTAGGGGTTGGCTCATGCCGCGGCGCGGCTCAACGGTTGACGACGACGATCATCGTCGCCGGCCTGCTGGTGTTGTTGAGGATCGACCGGCCTTCGTTCGGGCCGATGTAGAGCGAGTCCCTCGGACCGAGCACGAAGGTCTCGTCCTTGCTCGTCACCGTGAGCTCTCCCTCGAGGACGAAGTACACCTTCTCTTCGGCCGAATCTTCGCCGGACCATTCCACTCCTCCCCCCGGGAGGTAGTGCGACATCCCCATCCAGTAGCTCTTCAGGCCGGTCTCCGCCTCGCCCTGGAACCTGCCGGAGACTACGTTGAAGTGCTTCGGCGGAACGCCGTAATTAGTCATATCTGCGTACGCGACCTTCTTCATGCTCATAGCCTCCCAGCCGGTGATTGCGTGCCCATCAGACCGCGGACAGTCCGCCGTCGACATAGATGATCTGTCCGGTCATGAAGTCAGAATCGTCCGAGGCCAACAGGATGATGGGGCCGATCAGGTCTTCCGGCGCACCGAGGCGGGCCAGAGGGATCTCCGCCGTCATCTTGGAGTAGATCTCGGGTCTGGAGAGAAACTCCCTGGTCATGTCCGTCATCACCAGCGCCGGCGCGATGCCGTTCACGTTGATGTTGTACTTGGCCCATTCCGCCGCCAAGGTCCGGGTGAGCTGGTGTACGCCGCCCTTGCTGGAGGCATACGCGGTACCCCCCATCGAGGGAGCGACGCTGCCTCTGACCGAGCCCATGTTGATGATCTTGCCCCGCTTCTGCTCGATCATGACCCTGCCTACGGCCTGGCAGGGCAGGAAAGTCCCCGCGATGTTGAAGCGGATCACCTTCTCAAACTCCTCGGCGGGCATCTCTTCCGCCGAGAAACGGGCGTTGATGCCGGCCACGTTCACGAGGATGTCGATCTTTCCGAACTCCTTCATGACCTTGTCGACCATGTCCTTCATCGACGAAGCGCTCGTGACGTCGGCCGTCACGGCAAGGGCCTTGCGCCCCAGCGCCTTGATGTCGTTGGCCACCGCCTCCGGGTGCGCGGAGGCGAGGTCGTCTACCACCACGTCGGCGCCGCACCGTGCCAGCCCGAGCGCGATGGGGCGCCCCAACCCGCCGGCGCCTCCCGTCACGATCGCGACCTTGCCTGCTAGATCGAACACTGGACCTCCTCTTGCTCTTTCGCCTTAGTCGCGGCTCATGAACAGCTTGAGTTGCGGCAGCAGCTTGCGGTTCTTCTCTTCCAGCACTTCCTCGCGCGTCTTGCCGCTGTAGTCGTACCAGCCCTTGCCCGACTTGATCCCCAGTTCGCCTTTGCCGACTTTTTCCACCAGGATCGGCGACGGCTCGGTCGCCGTGCTCAGACCCTTGAAGACCCGGCCCGACACCGTCATGGAGATGTCAAGACCGATCATGTCCTCCAGTTCCATGGGGCCCAGACAGGCGAATCTGAAACCGGTACTGCTCTTTACCGCGATATCCAGGTCCTCGGGGGTCACGACCCCGTTGTCGAGCAGATAGTCGATCTCCCGTTCGAGGGCGCCCATGAGGCGGTTGACGATGAAGCCCGGCACCTCTTTGCGCACCAGCACGGTCTTCTTGCCCGAGGCCTCCATGAGGCTCTTGGTCTGCTCAAAGGCGGCGTCCGACGTCTCGCTGCCCCGATGGATCTCGACCAGGGGGATGATGTGCCCCGGATTGAAGTAGTGGATGCCGATGATGTTTCCGGGACTGGGCATCCCCTCGGACAGGGAATCCACTGTCATGCTCCCGGTGTTGCTCCCGATAACCACGTTCGGGTCGGCCGCCTGGAGAGCGCCCAGGAGATCCCTCTTGTCGGCGAGCACCTCGCGGATGGTCTCCACCACGTAGCTGCATCCCTCCAGGGCCTGGGCCATGTCGGTGGTCACCATGCCCTCGACCCGGGCCATAACCTGGTCGACGGTCTCGTGGATGAGGTCGAACTCGATGAATTGCCTCACGTTCTGCCGCATCTGGCTGAGGGCCCGAGCCAGCGGTTCCTCACGGCGGGCGACGAGTCGGACGTCGAACCCGTTTTGGGCAAAGGTCTGCGCGATGCCTTCGCCCATGGTGCCCGTGCCCACGATCAGTATCTTCGGTGCGTTTGCTTTGCTCATGCCTTGCCTCCGTCCACGGTCATTTCTGGTGCTGGGGTCGATCGCCCACGAAGTCGGCAGCGATCTTGTCGAAGTTGTGCCGAGTGGCCTGCAACGCGACGGCGTACATCTCGGCCAGAACGTGGACGCGTTCGTCGTCCTGCAGGGCGCGCTTCCATGGGCGCATCACGAGCTCATGCGTCAGACGGCGGACGGCCCGGCCTGACTTCATGATGTGGTTGGCGATCTCGTAGGCGCGAGGAATGAGGTCGTCGTGCTCGACGATCTCGTTGATGAGACCCCACTCCAAAGCGGTCTTCGCGTCGATCTTCGGTTCCATGTAGGCCATATAGGCCGCCCGCTTCTGCCCGACGCAGACGCGGTACGAGAAGTTCATGCCGTCGCCGGGGACGATGTTGTGCGAGAAGTGGGCGTCCGAGAAGTAGAAGTCGGGGACGCAGAGGGCGATGTCCGCCATCAGAGCGAATTCGTAGTGCTGGCCGATCCCGTTGATGGCCGCGATGACGGGGACTTCGATGTCGTTGATGAAGTTCTCGACGAAGTTCATCGTGTCGGGAACGTTGCAGTTGTACTTGAGAGAGAGGTCGGTGGAATCCTCGACTTCGTCGAAGGAGGCGGGGTCGCTCCTCTGGGTTATCCAGTAGGGGTCGGCGCAGGTCAGGATGACGATCTCGTTCTGCTTGTCGTGCCCGATGGCGGTCCAGAGCTCGCCGTAGCTCATCTGGGTCTGGTAGCTCCAGACGCAGGCTTCGCCCTTCCAATGGAGACGGCAGAGAAGAATGCCGTCCTCGGTGCGCTCCAGGTGGGCGAAATCCTTGAACCGTTCGCTGTACTCCTCCAGCGTTTCCACGTGCACGTACGGCTGCATTGCCATGGTTATCTCCTCCTCTTGGGGTCTCTACATCTTCGCGATCTTGTCGTCGGAGTACTCGATGGTGTCAAAGTCGTGGTGCGACTTCTCCAGGTTGAAGGAGTACATCTCGGCGTAGACATGCTGGCGGATGTTCTGCTCCACCAGTTCCCTCCAAGGACGCACGCACACGTGGTGGCTGAGACGTCGCGTGGAACGGTTGGTCTTCATGAGATGGCGGGCGATCTCCCAAGCGCGCTCGTCGATCTTGTCGCGCTCGACGATCTCGTTGACGGCGCCCAGCTTGACGCAGGTCTCGGCGTCGAGGCCCTTGTTCATCAGGCTCATGTAGTTGCCCCGCTTGATGCCCAGCACGTACTGCAGGGCCAGGGTCATACCATCGCCGGGCACGTGCCCGCCGGCGTGGACGAAGTGATCGTCCTGGAGGATGAAGTCCGGGGTACAAAGGGTTATATCGCTCATCATGGCCATCTCCCAGTGGATGCCCTGGCCGGTGATGGCGCAAATGGTTGGAATCTCTATGTCGTTGACGAAGTTCTCGACCACCTTCAGGGTGTCGTATATCTGGACGTTGAAGCGCGGGATGTTGTCCGGGGAGTCTTCGATGTCTTTGAAGGAGGAGGCGTCCACCTCGTTGATCCACTGGTCGCCGGTAGCAGTGAAGATGAGAACCTCGTTCTTGGTGTCGTGCCCGACCTGGGTCCAGAGCTCGGAGAAGGCGTGATGCATCTGGTAGCTCCAATGCACCGGGCCATCAAACGTATGCATGCGCACTTCGAGGATGCCGTCTTCCGACCGTTTGAACTTGAAGAAGTTCTTGAAGCGCTCGGAATACTCTTCGAGCGTGGGCATGTGGACGTAATCTTGTTCCGCCATGTTGCCTACTCCTCGGTCTCGTGTTTCCCGTGGACTTTCGGCCGGCTCTTCAGCCCCGCCATTCGCGCCCAGTCTCGATCATGGCCTTCAGGTTCTCCGCCTTGGCGTCGTCGAGGACGGCCCCGTTGCGGAGGACGAAGCCCCCGTCGGTAGCGCACTCGTCGAGCAGATGGCTGACGTACTCCCTGACCTCTTCGATCGCGCCGAGTGCCAGCAGGGCGGTGGGCACGTTGCCCGCGATGCAGGCGTGGCCGCCCAGGGCGCGTTTGGCCGCGGACATGTCGGTCCGGTCGAACATCCAGAGGACGCTGCCGTCCGGAAGCCCGGGGTCGGCGATGACTTCCAGGCGCTTGCTGTAACCACCCTCGGCGAACATGGCCGGTACGATGCCCTGCTCGACCAGACCCTGCATCACGGCCTTGAGCGTCGGCCAGTAGAAGGTGCGGAAGTCCGCGTCCGACATGAAACTGTCGGCGCCCTTATGCAGCCAGAAAATGATGAGCGGCGTTTCGGCGCGCGCCGCCTGGCGCACTCCCAGGTCGATCATGAGAGGGACTAGACGCTCGGCAGCCTCTACAATCCTCTCCGGCCGGCGGAAGCGGTCGATCACGATGCCCTTGGTCCCCCGAAGAGTGTCGGCCAGAACATCGTATGGAGCTTTGGCCGCGCCCCCGATCTCAGGGGGTATGCCCAGACGGCCCGCCGCGTCGGCAGCGGCCGCTCCCATCGCCTTGAACCAGGCCGCTGACTCGCGGGCGGCCTCGGCCATCCGCTGCACCCCTTCGCTCACCGCCGGATCGGCGAAGGGGAGGATGTTGTAGGGAATGCTGGCGGCTTCCGTCATGTCCGAGAACGGGGCCAGCTTGGCCAGGGCCGCGAACGCTGTCCCAAAGCGGGGCAGCAGGACCCGCCGAAAATAGGCATCGGGGTCGGCGATGAGGGCATCGTACTCGTCCGGCCCCATGTATTCGGCCTCGACGTACTGCCAAGGGGTCTCGTCCGCGAGACCTCGGCCGGGCCAGTCGACGAACTGCAGACCGAGCAGGTCGAAGACCTGGGCGGGAGCGACAGGTCTGGTCTGGAAGTCGGGCCGGAAGTCCTCGTGGTATTTGACGAGCGCAGCGGCCGACTTCCGGCAGTCGTACATCGCTTCCTTCTTGGTAAGCCCGCCGTGCTTCCCCACGTAGAAGCCCACCGTGGCCGAGACCGGCACGCGCGCGGGCTTCTTCAAGGTGATGGCGTCGATGAGCAGCCGGACGCGCCGCCGGTAGTCCTGGCGGACGGAGTCGCTGACGAACTCGACCCCCGGCGCGCTCAGCCAGCGCTCGAAGCGCCGCTCCCGACGCTCCTTCCAGTCGAGTCGGTCCCAGCCTTCGAACATCGGGTCACCAGCCATCGTCCCTCACCGACACTCGAGGTGCACCCGGGCCGAACTGCTGCTCCTGCTAACCAAGCTCGTTACCGGCGATCAAGACGCTGACGGTAGCGGCCCCCGGTTCTCCGCCCTGGTTGTGAGTAAGCCCTAGGCGCGGATCCCTTACTTGACGGGCGCCGGCCTTGCCCTGGAGTTGCTTGTAGACCTCGTAGAGCATCCGCAGACCGGTCGCCCCGATGGGATGCCCGAAGCACTTGAGACCGCCGTCGGTGTTCACCGGCAGTTCGCCCTCCAGGGTGAACGTGCCGGCCTCGATGTCGTCCTTGACCCTGCCGCGCGGGCTGAACTGCAGGTCTTCCATGATGGTGAGCTCGGTGATGGAGAAGCAGTCATGCACCTCGGCGATGCTGATCTCCTTGCGCGGGTCTTTGATGCCGGCTTCCCGATAGGCGGCGATGCCACCGCGATAGGTCTCCTCCACGTGAGCGAGGTCGTACACCTGGCTCAGCCAGCCCTCCCGCCCGCCCTGGCATATCTGGGCGGCCTTGATGTATATGGGATCCGAGCGGAAGTTCTTGGCCAGATCGGCCCGGGTGATGATGGCGGCAGCCGCGCCGTCGCTCACGCCACAGCAATCGAAGAGACCCAACGGATACGCGACCATGGGCGCCTTGAGGGCCTGCTCCAGCGTGATCTCGCGTTGAAAGTGAGCTTTGGGGTTGAGCGAGCCGTTGTGGTGGTTCTTGACGTCGATCATGGCGAGGAGCCTCTTGCCTTCTTCGAAGCTGAGGCCGTACTTGGCGAAATAGCCGGTGGCCATCATGGCGAAACCGGCCGCCGGGGTCTGCGTGGTCAGGCGGTAGCTCCAGGTGGCCACGGGACGGGTCTGGGGAAGACCGGAGTAACCCGTGTCCTTCAACTTCTCCGCCCCCACGGCCAGCACGACGTCGTACACGCCGGCCGCCACGGCATAGGCGGCGGCGCGGATGGCTTCCGACCCGGTGGCGCACTGATTCTCCACATGCGTGACGGGGATGTAGGCCAGTTTCAGCGGCGTCGACATGATGGAGCCGGATTCCCCGGCGAAGACGCTCCCCCACCAGGCCGCCTGGATGTCTTCGGGACCGATGCCCGCGTCCTCGAAGGCCTCGTAGGCCGCGTCGATGATCATGTCTTCCAGGCTCTTGTCCCAGTTCTCACCGAACTTGACGCAGCCCATGCCCACGATGGCGACTTTGTCCTTGATGCTTTCCACGGCTACTCTCCCGCCCTATCTGGCTGCTGAGACGTCTGGGACCGCACCGGCCGGCACTTCCACCAGTAGTTGTAGATGCCGTTGATGTAGTACAGCCGGCGGAACGTCATCTCCAGGGGCAGGCCCACCTCGATTGCCGCCGGGTCCCGGTCGGTCATGTCGCACATGAGACGACCGCCACCCTCGAAATCGACGAAGGCGACCGTCACGGGCGGATCGAGCGTCTGCATGACCCAGTCGTGCGAGAAGGAGAAGACCTTGGCCGGCACGTCCTGGAAGTTGTACGGCTCCATCTCGTCCTTGGTGTGGCACGTCACGCAGACACGCTGCCGCGGGTATTGCGGCGTGCCGCAGTTCGTGCATCTCGTGCCTATGAGCTGCATCTCCCAGCACACCTCCCGCCACTGGGCCGCCGGCGAGGGGGTGCGGGCCTCGAGCGGTGGACGGGCCGGAGGCTGCACCTCCACCAGTTCCCGCCAGCGCAGGTAGTGGTTGTAGTTGGTGAGCATCCGTTTGGAGGCAAGGTGTCCTCTGATGCCCAGGCAGCTCGACGGGCCGATCCGATCCGTCGCCTGCAGCAGGACGACATCGCAGCCATTGCCGTAGCCGGCCAGGAGGATCCGCTCGCCGCTCTGGGCGCGCTCGAGCACGGCGACGAGGCTCATGAGGCTCATGGCGCAGCCTGTGTCGCCGACCCCGGCGTGCATCACGTCGGCAATCTGGACTTTCTCGTCCAGGCACATCTTCTTGGCGAAGGCGGCGAGCTGCCGACCGTTGGGCGAGTTCAAGGCAAAGTGAGGCACGTCGGCCGCGGTGAGGTCCCGCTTGGCCAGCGCGGCCGATACGCTCGCCGCCATGACGTCGGCGAAGCCCTCGTCCATGGAGAAACGGTCCTCCGCGGTGCGCACGAAGGTGTCGCGGTCCGAGCGCCATGTGTCCTGGATCTCGTAGTACTTGGTGTCGAAGCTGGTGACTTCGGCGATGACGTCGCTCGCGGAGACGAGGAGCGCCGCGGCGCCGTCCCCGAAGTTCATCTCACCCGGTCCCGAGGGATGCCCCAGGCGGGTGTCCGCCGCCAAGACCAGGATGTTCGGGGACGGAGCCGGCCGCCACCGCGTCGAGGGCCGCCTTGAAGGCGTTGGTGCCGCTGCGCAGCGACCCGGAGAAGTCCATGGTGACCACATCCGCAGGCAGACCGAGGACCGCGGCGATGGCGGCGGCGGTCTGCTTTTCTTTGTATGGTGCGGTGGTGGAGGCGAAATAGAGCCCTCCCACCGAGGCCCGGTCAATAGTCCCCAGGCAGTCCCGAGCGGCGGCCACGGCCATGGTCAGGCTGTCCTCGTCGTAGCTGGCGACAGCTCGTTCGCCCGGCGCCGGCGGCGTACCCCACGCCCGCGCGATCTCGGCGCGGGCCAGTCTGTGGAAGGGTATGTAGGCTCCGTAGGAGGCTATTCCAGCCATGTCACTCTCACCTGCTCAGCACTATCTCGCCGAGGTAGATGTCCTTGGAGGTCTTGGTCTGGCAACTGGCGGCCTTGTAGCCGGGAGCGGCGATGCTGACCGTGTACTTGGTGGCGTCCGCCAGGCCGTCGAACTGAAAGTCGCCGAAGCCGTTGGTCTTTGCGGACTTGTTGACTCCGTCGCCCGTGATGGTGACGATGATGCCCTTGGCCACTTCATCCACATCGCCGTAGATGACGGTGCCGGCGACGAACTTCTTGGGCAGGCTCCGGTAGGTGACCTTCTCGCCCATTCCCCATTCGGGATGCATGACTTCCGTGGCTCCCTTGGCCACCGCCGCGGCCACCGCGCTGGCCGGGTCGTCCAGATCGCCGAAGACGAGCGCACCGCTGGGGCAGGACTCCACGCAGCGGGGCTCCGGATCGCCTTTGTCCAGCAGATGGGCGCACATGGTGCACTTCTGGGCCAGTTGGAGCTCTTCGTTCCATTCGATCTGCCGGTATGGGCAGAGCTTGACGAGTTCCTTGTTGCCCTTGGCCTTCTCGGGATCGATCAAGACGATGCCGTCCGCGCGCCGGTAGATGGCACCGGTCTGGTCGAGCTTGACGCACGCCGCAGAGTCACAGTGGCTGCACACGATGGGAATATGGTCCACCTTGACGTGCGGGTACTGCCCCCGCTCGATCTCGCTGACCTTCATCCAGTTCATGCCGCTCATGGGCTGCGCAGCTGAGTAGCCGGGGTAGTCGTTGCCGGCGTATTCGTCGCGGCAGGTGAGGAAGCAGTTGTAGCAGCCCACGCACCTATTGATGTCGATGGCCATTCCGTACCTGGTCACTGTACTAACCCTCCCACTTGCAGACTTCAACGAGATAGGACATGTTGGCTTCGCCGTAGGCGTTCTTGCTGGTCATCTTGGATGGGGACAGCAGGTTGACGCAGCCACCGCGGTCGATGCTGCCCGCGACGCCCGGTTCGAGTGGATCGTACTTAGCTCCGGCCTGATACGAATGGATGAGACCCGGACGGCAGCGCTCGGTGACCAGAGCGACGCCCAGCACTCTTGCGCGGTCGTTGTAGACCATGACGATGTCACCGTCTTTGATGCCGCGGGCCTCGGCATCGGCGGTGTTGAGACGCATGGGCCAGTAGGGATAGCCGTCCTTGATGATGCGGTGCTGACGGATATCGTTGAGCCACGGGATCTTGTTGTCTTGGTGGGTGTGGTAGGAGAACTTGGCGTGCGGAGTCATGATGATGAGCGGATACTTTGCGGCCAACTCCGACTCGTGTCCCTCGTACATCGGGATGTAGCGCGGCATGATGGGCCGCTCTTCATCGTCGGGGAAGTACTCCTCCAAGAGGGTGCGTTTGAACTCGATCTTGCCCGAAGGGGTGGCCATCTGTGCGGCCTTGTCGGTGCCCGCCATGGGGTTGAAGCGGTCGGGGGTGTCCACCGGCCGGCCCTCGTAGTACCACTGGTTGGAGATGGTGGGCTTGTAGTCGGCCTTCAATGAAGGCACCACGAAGTAGCCCTTCTTCTTGAAGTCCTTGTAGCTGATGTGATTGGGCAGATCGGTGTAGTCGAAGACCTTCTTGATCCAGTCTTCTTCGGAGTTGCCCTCGGTGTACTCCTCCAGGAAGCCCAGGCGCTCCGCCAGCTCGCAGTAGATCTGGTAGTCGGGCTTGGATTCCCACAGGGGCTCGATGCACTTCTGCTGGTACATGAGGATGCGGTGGTTGCAGTTGACGTTGCCGTTGCCGTATCCACCGGGCTGGGCCCACTCGGAGATGTCTTGGTGCTCGAAGTTGGTGGAGGCAGGCAGGATGACGTCGCCAAAGGTGGTCTCGCTCTGCCAATGACAGTCCTGCATGACCACGAACTCGAGCTTGGGCGACTGGTACATGCGCACCCATTTGTTGGTGTCGTTCATGGTGCTGATGAACGATCCGCCGTGCCGGTGGATCATGCGGATCTCGGCCCCGTTCGGCCCCGGCTCGGGATACTCCATCTTCTTGAACTGCTGGGTCGGGTACTGCACGCAGAAACCCTCACCCAGCCACTCGGTGTGGCCGTCCAGGATGGCTTCGGGCAGCGTAAGGCGATAGACGCGCTGGGTGACCGAGTTGCGGTCGGGGAAGGTGGGCTGCTTGGCCACCAGGCCGAAGACGTCCCAGCCGCAGTCGGAGTATCCGGCGCTCTTGAAGCTCATGTCCAAGGGGGCGCCGTGCGCGGTGCCGCCCCAGATGTTGACCCCTTCTTTGCCGATGCCCATCATGGCCGCCAGGTGGACCATGAGGCTGCACCATTCGGTGGCATAGGAGTTGCGGCAGGCCCCGGCCGTACCGTACATGGATCCGGTGGCCAGCATGGTCTTCTTGGACATCCACTGCTGGGCTACGGCCTTGATGGTGTGCGCGGGGATGTCGCAGATGGGGGCGGCCCACTCCGGGGACTTGGGAATGCCGTCGGTCTCGCCCAGGATGTAGGCCTTCCACTCGTCGAAGTAGACGGTGCGGTTCTCGATGAACCAGTGGTCGTAGGTGTCATCCATGATCCACTGATAGGCGATCGCCTGGGCCAGAGCGGCATCGGTGCCGGGCCGAGGGGCCAGCCACTTGTCGGCCATATGCGCGGCCGTCGCGTTGCAGTACGGGTCGATGAAGATGCCGTCGATACCCAGCTCCCGGAGCCACTCCCGCCAGATGACCGTCTCCTGGCCGCCATAGCCGCCGGCGCTTGTGTTGGGATCTACCGACCAG
This sequence comes from uncultured Actinomycetota bacterium, assembly GCA_963843455.1. Classification (GTDB taxonomy): domain Bacteria; phylum Actinomycetota; class Thermoleophilia; order RBG-16-64-13; family RBG-16-64-13; genus CAIQPS01. The sequence goes on along the minus strand of CAWJKE010000006.1, from coordinate 155,832 downwards.
TACACCACCTGCTCGGTGTTCTTCATGGCTTCGGCCAGCATGTCGAAGTTGTCGCACTGGCCGAACCGCCAGTACCAACCCCAGGTGTGCATGCTGCCCCAATGCCAGCCTTCCCAGCTATCGGGGTTGTCCAGAAGCTGGGTGTAGCCCAGGATGTTGTAGAACCGGGGCATGGGGCCCATCTTGTAGTAGAGAAGCCCGTAGTTGTGGTGCGACGACACGAAGGCGGTGATGGCGGCCGGGCCGTAGGCCGCGCGCACGCGCTTGATCTCGCTGGTGACGATGTCCAGAGCTTCGTCCCAGGTTATGCGCACGTACTCGTCTTTGCCCCTGAGTTCGGGGTGCCGCTCGCCGTTGGGGTCGAAGTTCTTGCGCTTCATGGGGTACTTGATGCGATTCTCGGCGTAGACGCGCGTGCGCTCGGCGATGTTGAACGGGTTGATGGTGGTCTTGCGCGGATCGGAGAACTTCTTGCCCTTGGCCTCGATGGTCCAGCGGCCACCGTCCTCGTCGGTCAGGCGGAGGGGACGCATGCGGGTGATGACCCCGTCCTCGACGGTGACTTTCACCATGCCCCCGATGCAACAGTTGATGAATTCTTGTTCTGACATATCTCTGCTCACCCTTCCCACTTAGCGATATCAACCAGGCACGAGTTCTGAGCTTCACCCGGAACGTTCTTGGAGACCATCTTGCCCGGCGTGAGCAGGTTCACGCAGCCACCCCGGTCGGGACTGCCGGGCTTGCCCGGCTCCAGCGGATCGTATTTGGCGGCGGCTTCGTACGAATGCACGGTGCCCGGACGCATCCGCTCGGTCACGATAGCGGCGCAGATGACCGTGCCCCGGTCGTTGAAGACCTTCACCAGGTCGCCGTTCTTGATGCCACGCGCCTTCGCGTCCGCCGTGTTGATGCGCACCGGCCAGTACGCGTACCCGTCGATCTTGACCCGGTGCTGCGGGATGTCGTCCAGCCAATAGCTCTTGTTGTCGTTGTGCGTGTGATACGAGAACCGCGGGTGCGGCGAGATCATCTGCAGCGGCTACTTCTCCACCAGACCCTTGGTGTCGTAGCCCTCCCAACTGGGGATGTAGCGGGCCATCGGGGGCCGCTCCTGGTCGTTCGGGTCGAAAGCCATGAGGGTCTGCGAGACGAACTCCACCTTGCCGCTGGGAGTGGCCAGGTTTGGCCCGTTGTGCGGCGGGTTCGGCGGATTCCTCCGCTCCGAGGGCACGTCGGCATCCCGGCCCTCATAGAACCAGCGGAAGGAGACGATGGGCTCCTCGTCGTCGGGCCTGCATGGCACCACGAAGTAGCCCTTCTTCTTGAACTCCTCGTAGGTGACGTACTTGGGCAGGTCGGACTTGTCGAAGACTATGCGGTTCCAGCCCTCTATGTCGTGGCCTTCGGTGTACTCCTGCTCGAAGCCCAACCTCTCCGCCAACAGCGTGTAGATCTCGTAGTCGGGCTTGGACTCCCACAGCGGCTCGATGCACTTGTGCTGGTAGATGCAGATCCGATGGTTGCTGTTGAAGTCGTTGAAGCCGTAGCCGCCGGCGGCGCCCCACTCGGAGAGGTCGGAGTGTTCGAAGTTGGTGCTGGCGGGCAGGATGACGTCGCCGAACTGGGTCTCACTCTGCCAGTGGCAGTCCTGCATGACCACGAACTCGAGGTTGGGGTGCTGGTACATCTGCACCCACTTGTTGGTCTCGCTCATGGTGCTGATGAAGGAGCCGCCGTGGCGGTGGATCATCTTGATGGGCGCGCCGTTCGGGCCCTCCTCCGGGCAGGTGAAGCGGTGGAACTGCTGCTCGATGTTCTGGCCGCAGAAGCCTTCGCCGATCCAACTCACCGGCGGATTCATGACGATGTCCGGCAGCAGTATGCGGTACGTCTTCTGGGTCACCGGATTGCCCATCGGGAAGTACGACTTCTCCGCCACCGTACCGAAAGCGTCCCAACCGTTGTCGGAGTATCCGAACATGTGGAAGCCCATGTCGAGGGGCGAACCCTTGCCTGTTCCTCCCCAGAAGTTGACCCCCGGCTTGCCGAAGCCCTGCATGGCCATGAGGTAGATGCATAGCCGACACCACTCGGTGGCGTACGCCTGACGGCAGGCGCCGGTGGCTCCAAAAATGCTCGCAACGGCCAGCATCGTCTTCTTGGCCGCCCACTCGCGCGCCAAGGCCGTGATGGTGTGAGCCGGGATGTCACAGATAGCCGCCGCCCACTGCGGGGTCTTGGGCGTCTTGTCCTCGCCCTCGCCCAGGATGTGCCTCTTCCATTCGTCAAAACCGTAGGTGCGGTTCTCGATGAAGAAGTGATCGTAGGTGTCCTCGGTGAGCCACACGTACGCGATGGCCTCGGCCAGCGCCGCGTCGGTGCCCGGGCGCGGGGCTATCCACTTGTCGCCCATGGTGCTCATGGTGCAGTTGTTGTGCGGGTCGATGACCACGAACTGGATGCCCAGGTCCTTCATCCAGTGACGCCAGATGAGGTTCTCCTGGCCGCTGTACATATAGGAGGTGCTGTTGGGGTCCACCGACCAGAAGATGATCTGCTCGGTGTTCTTGAGAGCGTCCTGGAGGAGTTCGGACTGCTCGCAGTGGCCCAGGCGCCACCAGTAGCCCCAGGTGTGAGTCGCGCCCCAGTGCCACCCCTCCCAGCTGTCCGGGTTGTCGAGGCACATGCTGTAGCCCAGGATGTTGAAGAAGCGCCCCAGCGGCCCGAGCTTGTAGTGGAGGAAGCCCCAGTTGTGGTGGGACGAGGTCATGGCGGTGATGGCCGCCGGACCGTACGTCTCCCTAATACGGGTGATCTCGCCGGAGACGAGGTCGAGCGCCTCATCCCAGGAGATGCGCACGTACTCGTCCTTGCCCCTCAGTTCCGGATGGCGGTCCCCGTTGGGATCGAAGTTCTTGCGCTTGAGGGGGTAGTGGATCCGGTTGTTGTACACGCGCTGCCGTTCGGGCACTTCCCAGCTTTGGAGCGTGGTCTTGCGCGGCGGGGTGTACTTCTTGCCCCGCGCGTCGATGGTCCACGACGCGGCGTCCGACTCGTCGAAGACGATGGGCCGCATCCGCGTGATGACGCCGTCCTCGACGTACACGCGCACCGGCCCGCCGACCGTGCACTGTATAAAGACCTGTTCGGACACCTATTTCCTCCTCAGCGCGGCGGCCTGTCGTAGATCGGGTCGCTGAACAAACGTTGTTGAGGTCGTTCGGCGCAGCCGAGTTGTCTTTCCTCTGGCCCCCATGCGGGGGCCAGAGGAGAAGTGGTCAGGCTGGCTAGAGTTCGACAAATTCGATGAAGACCGGGTTCTGAACAGGAACTTCGGTCAGAGCCTTCAGGCTCCCATCATTTGCATCCACTGCATACGACCGAATCACATCCGCCGGGCGATCCGGGACAAGCAGGAAGGCGCCGTCGGGCGAGAGCGTCATGCAGCGTGTTGCGTCTTTGGGGTCCCCGGATTTGCTTAGCTCAACTCGTCCGGCCTTCTTGAGATAGCCACCCTCAGAGATGCTGTACCAGACGACGTCATCTTGTCCCCGGTTGTTCATGTACACGAACCGGCCGTTCGGATGCACCTGCAAGGTGGCCGTCTCGTTACGTCCCGTGAACCCGGAAAGCGTGGACTGCTTGTCGATGAACTTGAGCACCCCGCTGGAACTATCGAAGTCGAAGGACCAGAGTTCCGAAGAGAACTCGCACGTCATGAACATGCGGCCCTTGTTGTCAAAGGCAGCATGCCTGGGACCGGTTCCCGCCGGGCACTGGTAAACAGAGGCGATCGTCAGTCTTCTGCCTCCTATGCGGTAGACGTAGATCCGCTCCCCTGCCTTTTCGCACACCACCAGGAACTTGCCTGATGGGTCGATCACGACGATGTGCGCGTGAGGACTGGCCTGCGCGTGGCCTCCGCCCTGCGGAGAATCGTTCGGATCAGTGCCGTATCCGGTCAGTACATGCACGTCCTGGATTTCGCCGATGGAACCGTCCTCTTCAAGCCCGTACTGGACGACCGTCGAATCGTCATATTCGAACTTCTCCACCCATTTGCCATCGGCAGTCTCGACCGCCTTGACCACGTGATCGAAGAAGCCATGGTTGGCGGTGAAGAGGAGTCTTCTCTCTTCGTCCACGGTGATAGAGGCCGGCATAGCGCCCGCGGTGGGCTGCTTGTTCAGAAAGGTCAGCCTTCCGGACTCCGGATCCACCTTGAACGACAACACGCCCGAGGCCGGCTTCTTGGGTCCACGTCCATCGGTCTTTCTTTCGTCCACCGAATAGAGGACCTTCGCTTTTGGTGCATAGGTGAGATATCCCGCCCTCTTCGGCATATCTTCCACACCGCCGGCAAGGGGGGTGATGCTGCTTCCATCGGCGCTGATTTCGAAGACCGAGATGCCTCCGCCCTCAAACCTATCGACGTGATTGCGCCCAACGTACGCGATCAGCCGCTTCTTGTCCGTGCTCATGCCATTTCTCCCGTTTGTCGCTTGTCGCTTACAGTTTGTCGGGCACGCCGGGAAGATCGGGGTACTTGGCAGCGACTTCGAGCACTCTAGGATCCTGCAGGCACTCGAGGTAGCCATTGTCGTAAACAAGCTTGCCGTTGACCGTGAGGGTGGCGTTGCGGATGTCGGCGGTGATGTGCGGATAGTAGTTGTAGTTCTCATTGGCCGGCGCCGAGCCGACGTGCCAGTGCAGGTTCGAGGTGTGGGAGTGGTCGATTATCCGCCTGTAGATAGCGTTCGGGCACTGGGCGTCGGTGACCTTCGCGTTCGGGTGGATGCCGAAGTGGAAGGTGTCGAACTTCCGTATGCCGTCGCCGACCTTGCCTTCCATCATCTTCAGAAAGCGGTCTATCGCGTCGGCTTCTTTGCCGCCCGAGATCTTGACCATGCGGCCGTCCTTGACGTCCACACGGACCGGTTCCTTCCAGGACGGGTCGACACCCATGTAGCGAGACCACCAAGGGAGCATGCAGTCGAAGAAGAGGACGCCGTTGACGTCCTTGGAGTTGATCGGGGGATGGACCCACTCGGGATACGGGATGTAGTGGCTCGCATCCCTGCGCCACGAGTTGTAGGGCATGCCGGGGATGCCGGCGCGCTGCACCGGATCGAGACTGTAGCCTTCGAGCTGCGTGCCGTTGGGGTCGGTCATCACCCATTTGGCCTCGTGGGTCATGAAAGGATCGGAGCTCACGTGGCGGACCATGATGACGAGCTCGTGCGGCGTCTGCGCCCACTCAGTCGTCAGAAGCGGGGCGGTGACGGGGAACATCCGCACATACCAGGTCTTGACCTCTTCGATGTACTTGCGGAACTCGGCGACCTCTTCGATAGCCAGGTCGAGGGAGGTGTTGATGAACAGATCGGCGTTGGCGATGGCGCCCTTGACGACCGGCGGTAGGCGCCAATGGTGAACCTTCATGACCTCGTCGATCCAGAGGATGGAACAGTTGGCGCCGCGCGACTGCACCACGGCCTGCATCCAGCCAACGGCCTGCTCGTCGACCAGGTTGTCGCTGCCATAGAGGCCGTCGGTGTGCGCCAGGATGACGACCTCCATACCCGGCTTGACCTGGGCGTCGTAGTCCACCATTTGGATGAGCGAGTTCAGCGCCGCCTTGGGAATCCCTGATTGATGACTCATGATCTCTATCCTTTCTGAACGTTGCGTAGAGTTTCCACCTGTCTGGCCCGGGCGCGGACCGGCCGCCGACCTATTGCTGCCCCCGTCGGCCGTTGGGGTCAAGCGGGAAGTTGAGATGCCACTCCGGAATCCCAAGATCTTGGAGCACCTTGCCTCTGAGCTTGAAGAGGGTCGATGCCAGACCCTCGCGCTCCCTCTTGGTCAACACCGAGAATATCCGCCTGTCGGTTTCGTTATGCAGGGACTGCTTGAATACATCCAGCCCCTCCTCGGTCAGGGTCACCTCGATCTTCGAGCGACCTCTACCCTTTTGCCTGGTTATCAGGCCGTCTGCTTCCATCCTCTTCAACATCTCGGTGACGGAATGCAGTTCGCGGAAGAGACCCCGAGCTATCTCCACAGGCGTGGCGTGCCCACCGTTGTTCTCGACGATGAAGAGGACCGCCCGTCGTTCGTTGCTGATGCCGAAGCGGGCGTAGTCCCTCTCGCGCGCTCTCAGCATGGCGTCCCTGTTCTGGGCGATAAGTGCCCACAACATGAAATACTCGTCGGGACCAGGTGCCTCATCGCCGGCCATAGGCTTAACCCCCTATCTTGAAGAGTCGGGAAGCATTTCCACCCAGAATGAGGGCCTTGTCGTCGTCGGAGATGTCCAGGCCGCGCACGAAATCGATACCCGTCGCGAACCACTCGCGCCTGACGGGATAGGAGCTTCCGTACAGGATGTGATCCGCCCCGCAGACCTTGACGGCGCATTCCAACTGGGCCTTGCCCCACTGCATGGCGCCGGAGGTGTCGTAGTAGATGTTCTTCTCCAGACGGTCCCTCGCCGTGTCGGCGCTATCGAAACGCTCCAACTCTTCCTTGGACTTCCGGGAGCGGGGCGCGAGCATGTTGGCGTAGGTGAAGAATCCGCCGCCGAGCATGGTGTGGATGAGTCTGAGGTTAGGGCACTCTTCGAAGAGATCGCTGAAGATCTCCCGGCCTACTCCGGTGGCCTGGTCGACGCACCGGCCGTATTGACGGCGCTGGTTGGTGTACTTGAGCAGCGACGCGTAATCCACCGGCAGCGGCGTGTGGTGCACCACGATGGGGACGTCCAGCTTGTCGAGTTCCCTAAAATAGGGCCTGAACTCCGGCTCGTCCAGATACAGTCTGCCGTAGTGCACGGCCAGCTGAACCCCGGAGAACCCCAACCGGCCGAGGCAGCGCTCGGCTTCCTTCAGACAGTCTGGCGTGCCCCAGGGCGGTACCACCGCCAGCGTATAGAAGCGGCCGGGATACCTGTTGATGTGTTCATACAGCTTGTCGTTGACCTGCCTGCACATATCGAGCGTGAGCCATTCTTGCCAGCAGGGGATCCGCAGGATGCCGGCAGCGACGCCGGCGCCGTCCATGTCCTTGATCTGGGTGCCGATGTCGTACTGGTTTTCGGCGTAGTTGAGATTCTCGTAGCCCTCCGGCTTTTCCAGCACGATCTGCTGCATATCGGTCCCCGGCATCGGCTTGAGGCAGCCGTACCAGTCATCGGAATTGGGGACACAGCTGACAAAGGAATCCAGCAGTGCCTTGTCCTTGAAGAGATCTTCCGGGAGCCAATGCATATTGGCATCGATGATCATTGCCGAAACCTCCGGGATATACGTATCAGAGTTCGTATACGAAGTTAGTTCACGGTACCGAACGTCCAAACGAAAGTCAAGCATTGTCCAACTTGAAGGCGATGGTCGCCGGCCCGGCGCGGGGGGGCGCGCATGACCGGGCCGGCGCCATCGCTATAGGGGGATCGCGGTCACATCACCCGTACATCAGATTCGGCAGCCAGGTGGACAGCATGGGCAGGAATATGAGGCCCACCAAGAATATGAGCATCGTCCATACGAATGGCCAGCATCCTCGGAAGATAGTGTACATAGGCACTTCTTTGTGCATACCAGCAAGTGAGAACACCACCACCCCTACCGGCGGAGTGATGCAACCCACCATTATGCACAGGATGGCTATGACGCCTAGTTGCAGGGGGTCGAATCCCATATCTGTGAGTATGGGGAAGAAGATTGGTAGGGTGATTATCATTACCGACCATATATCCATCAACATGCCCAATATGAAGTACAGCACAACCACGAGCCCCAGTACTGCATACTTGCTGAGCTCTGCTTCCACGAGAGCATTGGAGATGGCCGGAGCGATCTCGCTTGTCGTCAAGAAATGACTGAAATATTGAGCTCCGAAGATGAGCAGTAGTATCATTGCTGATATTCCTGTTGCTTCGAGCAGCGCGTGGGCGATCACCTTTAGGCTCATCTGTTTATAGATTATGCCCACAACTATCACGGCGAGCGTACCCGCGGCGCCCGCTTCCGTTGGCGTGAACGTTCCGGTGAGAAGGCCGCCCATTACCACTGCGAACACCACGAGAATGCCGACGATGCCCGTGAGCGAACTCAGTCTGACTTTCCAACTGGCCTTCGGCTGCGTCGAAGAAAGACTGGGATTGATCTTGCACTGAATGGCGATCTGAATCATGAACATCGCGGTCAAGATGATCCCCGGTATTATCCCAGCGATGAAGAGCGCGGCTATGGACGTTTGCGTTATGAAGCCGAAGACTACAAACGCCGTGCTCGGAGGGATCAAGATACCCAGATTCCCGCCCGCCGCTATGGCCCCAAATGAGAGCCGGTCGTCGTAGCCGTACTTTCTCATCTCCGGCAGAGCCGCTTTGTCCATAGTTGCGGCGGTGGCTATGTTGTCGCCGCAGACCGCGCCAAAGGCAGCGCAGGTGCCGACCGTCGCCATGGCCAGACCGCCCCTGAAATGCCCGACCCATTTGTTGAAGGTCCCAAAGGCGTTCCCGGTGATCCCCGCCCGTCCCGCGATGATGCCCATCAGAACGAAGAGAGGGATCACGACCAGGTACTGGGAGTTGCCCACCCGCCACACTGTCGTTGCCAGCGTATTCAGCGCGGCCGGCATGCCTCTCGACAGCCAGATGCCCACGAACCCGGCTATCATCAAGGACAGTCCCACGTGCATCCTCAGGAACATGAGGATGAAGAAGAGGCCTGCTCCTATGAGTCCGATGGCCCACAGCGGAAGCTCGGTCATTTCTTCACCAGCCCGTCTAGAGATCTCAGAAGACGCATTACGAAGATGGGGATCATGGTGAAGATCCCGAAGGCCGCCACGTACGTGAACGGATAGATGGGCACGGGCACGTTCCGCGTCCTCTGGTGCGCATCCTGGTAGGTGTGTCCCAGCACCACCAACTGCCAGCAGAGGACGCAGAAGATGACGATGCCCAGGAAGTAGATGATGGGTTGGACGATGTTCTGCATCTTCTGGGGCAAATGCTTGGACACGATGTCTACGGTCATCTTCTCGTGCCGCCCCATGTGCTCGAACCCTATGACCAGAAAGGTGATGAGCACCAACCCCAGCTGGGTCAGTTCGGTGGACCCCTTGAGGGGAGAATTGAAGAAGCGGCGGCCGACTATGGACCAGATCATCGCCAGGACCAATGCGCCCAGGACCGCGGACCCTATGTAGGCAAGCCAGGTGTAGACGGGCTTGATAAAGGCCTCGATGGAGTTGGCAGCTTTGGCAAGCCCCGAGGCGGGCATTACTGCCTCACTCTCAGGTCGCCCGTGTTCGCTCATTGCTGTCCTCCTAGTGATGCGATCGGCCCTGGTCAAGGTGACCAGGGCCGATCATCATCGCGTTGGCTTACGGGACTGAGGTACTCGTACGTAGCGCCACCATGCGCAACATCGGTGGCAACGATCTTCGCGATGCCGGCTACCTTGGAGTAGTCCAGCACGCCCTCGGCCGACTCGGGGATCGCGAGGGGGCCGAGGCTCTTGCCACTGGCATCGAATGCCTCGACCTTGGCACCAAATGGGCCCTCCGTGGAGACTGCGAACTTCTGGCCTGCTTCGGGCGATATTGTGACCTTGACCTTGCCGCTGCCCAGGGATTCAAAGAAGATGCCCGTGGTGCCCGCGACGGCGGTCGTCGTGGTCACCTCGATCGGGGGCATAGCCGCATACTTGGCGACGAGTTCCACCGCCATGTCGACGACCGCCTGAGCGTCGCCACCCGTGTTCTTAACCCAGGTGTCCCAGACCGGCTTGGAGGCATCTACCCACAGCTTCATCTCTTCCGCGGTGGGCACGTAGATCGGAGGATTGCCCGCGCCTTTGTCGGAGCCCTCTATGGCCGCCTTATCTTCTGCCGCGAGAGCTTCGTTCGCTGCACTGTAGATGGCGGAAGCCTCCGGCCCGCTGACGCTCATTATCTGTTCGTGCAGGACGGTGGGCATGGAATCCCACACCTTCTTATTCATGATGAGCATGAAGCTTCGATAGAACTCGTCGAGTTCGGTGCGGTACTTGGTGACGTCCTTGATACCGGTGATCAGGCCGAAGGAGTAGCTCAAGAAGGTGGAATCGGCCATCCCCCTCTCCATAGACGTCGAGAGCTCGCCGGTACTGATCTCTACCGGGGTAGCGCCCAGTGCTTCGATGAGCCAGGCCTCGATCTGTCCACCGGACCTTACCCTCTGACCCTTCATGTCGGCGGGCACTTTGGCTTCTTTGTTCCCAAAGTACTGGGCCGGAGCAATGGTCGGCGTGCCCAGAAGCATCACATCCTTCAACTCGGTGGGCACGGAGTATTTCTGGAGAACGTCCCAGTACACCTTTGCGCCCACCTCAGCGCTGGGGAACAACTGAGGCAGACCGTAGAATTCCGCATTCGGGAAACGTCCCGGGGTAGCATCCGCGGTGACCGACGCGAGGTCGGCGAGGCCGGAGACGACTGCGTCGTACTGGTCCGCCTCCTTCACCAGGGTCTCTTCCGCATACATCTTGATGGTGACCCGATTGTTGGTCGCCTTCGCGACCGCATCCGCCCAGGGCTGGTAGTAGGCCCCCACGATGCTGGCTCGGCTAGGAACGTGGAAGGCCATCTTCAGCTCATAAGTCTGACCGGTGTCGGGCACTCCAGCCACCGTCGTGGTAGTCGGAGCGGCGGTTGTCGCCGTGGTGGCCGGCCCGGCGGCGGTTGTCGCCGTGGTGGCCGGTGCGGCGGTGGTAGTTGTGGTCCCGCCGCACGCTGCCATCAGCGATACGAGACCTAGCACCAACACCAGAACCAGGAGCCCGACTGCCCATCTTGCTTTCTTCATCTCACTCCCCCTGTCCAAGATTCAAGAACTCGTCTCTTCACGATTCTTCAGACCCCGCGCAGCGCTGTTTCTTAATTGCCACCCCCTCAAGTTCCGCCCTGTCACTCGCAGGAGCTCCGTCGAAATGAACGATCCGCTACTACGTATCGGAGTTCGTATACGAATAGCGGCATCCCGACAACGTGTATGTACAGCAGGACCAGAGCGCTTACCATCACTTTGGTTGGCAAACTTTGGTCGACACTCGGGATGGGCCCAGCAGAAGTTCCCGCCGAAAGATGGCGAAAGGCCTCCCTGCTGAGGTATCTTGACCGCTATGACCGACGCGCTGCTTGTCAGACTTAGGTCTGTGACGACCGGGGTCGGGAAGAACCCGCACTTCTGGGTGGTGGTCGTCCTTTCGGCCGGGCTTCTGCTCGTTTACCAGGCGTGGCCCTGGCCCGAGTCACGGTTTGTCTCGGGAGTGTGGCGTCTCACCCCCTGGCTGAACGCGCTTGAATCCATCGTGATAGGCGTCGAGGTCAGGTACCACATTTTCGGCGTGCTGTTCTTGGTGCCTATTGTCTACGGTTCGCTGACGCTCTCCTGGCCCGGGGGTATCTTCGCATGGTGCCTTGCGCTCATCTGGGTGCTGCCGACGGTCCTTTCTTGGTGGAACGCCCCGGTGCTGATCAACCTGGCGCTACTCCTCTTGCCCGTCCTGCTCGTCGCCATCGTCACGGGAGAACGACGGTGGCGTGAAAGCGAGAAACGATACTTCGTCGAGCGCGAACAGGCGCGGCAGGCTTACATCGCCAAACTCGTCGAGACCCAGGAGATCGAACGCAGGCGTATCGCCCAGGAACTTCACGACGAAACGCTGCAGAACCTGATGGTGATAGCCAACAAATCGGAAGCTCTCGCTCTCGCGGGGACCGAGGAGAGTCAAGTCAATGGCAACCTGTGGATCAAGCGCGAAGTGCTGCAGACCATGGACGATCTGAGACGGCTGAGCATGAACCTAAGGCCGAGCATATTGGACAACTTCGGGCTCGTGTCGGGAGTCAGGTGGCTCGTCAACAACAGCAACAGCCAGAACGGCTGTCGGCTGAACATCATCGTCGTCGGGGAGGAGCAGAAGATGTCGAGCCTTTCCGAAGTCACGGTGTTCCGCGTCGCTCAGGAAGCGATCAACAACATACAGCGGCACGCGCACGCAAAAGACGGCACGGTCACTCTGGAGTTCGAGAAGAACCGACTCTTGCTGGAGATCAGGGATGAGGGTATCGGATTCCAGCCGCCCGACAGGCTCTCGGCATACGTGACCAAGAGCAAGCTGGGCATCATCGGGATGGAGCAGCGAATACTGTCGATAGGCGGCGAGATGGGCGTCGAGTCCGGCCCCGGGCACGGCACGACGATTTGGGCCTCCATCCCCTACGCGGCCGAGAGGTCTGCCTAGAAAACGACGCCCCGCCGCCGGAGTGCGCTGGGCTTCGGCGGCCTTCCTAGCCCAAGTCGTCGAGCGTGAGAATGCCTGACTTGAGACTGACGAAGATGGCCTCGGTGCGGGAGCGCACGTTCAACTTCTGGAACACATCCACAAAATAGCTCTTGACCGTGGCTTCGGTGATTCCCAGTCTTGCGCCTATCTCCTTGTTCGACAGGCCTTTGGCCGCCAAAGAAAGGATCTCCATCCCCTTCGCCGAGATCCTGTCCTGAGGTACCGGCCTGACCGGCTTGGTCCCGTGCTGGAAGGCGTATTTCACGACCTCTTGAGAGACCTCTGCCGAGAGCACCATGTCTCCGTCCATGACGGCACGTATGGTGTGGATCACCTCGGGGCCGAAGATGGACTTGACGAGATACCCGCTGGCCCCCGCCTGAAGGATGCTGAACAGCGTCTCGACATCGGTATGGACGGTGAGGATCAACACCGCGGTGAGGGGGTTGGAGGCCTTGATCTGCTTGGTGGCCTCCACTCCGTTCAGAACGGGCATGCTGATGTCCATGATGACGATGTCGGGATGGTGTTCCTCCGTCATCTCTATCGCCTGTCGGCCATCGCCCGCCTCGCCGACGACGTGAAGGTCCGGCTCCTTTTCGAGGATGTCCCGCAAGGCCCGACGGACGAGGGGATGGTCGTCTACCAAGAGGATCCGGGTCTCTTGTGGTTCGGCCGCTGGTCCCAGGGCGCTCACCGCTCTCCGCCGCCAGGGTCCAGTGGAAGATGGAGGTGCCATTCCGGAATACCAAGGTCCTGCAGTACTTGGCGTCTCACTTTCCACAGGGACGACGCCAACCGCTCGCGCTCTTTGGGCGTTAGAACGGAGAAGATCCGTTTATCAGTCTCGTTGTGGAGCGATTGATCGAACACGTCACGCCCCTCATCGGTCAGCTCCACCTCTACCTTTGACCTGCCGGAACCCTTGTATCTCACTATCAGTCCGTCCTTCTCCATCCTCTTGAGCATCTCGGTGACGGAATGAAGCTCTCGAAAAAGGTCCCGCGCTATCTCGACGGGCGTGGCGCGCCCGCCGTTGTTCTGAATGATGTACAGAACAGCCCGTCTCTCATTACTGATGCCGTATCGCGCGTAGTCCCTTTCCCGCGCCCGCAACAGCCCATCTTTGGTCTGAGCGATGAGTATCCAAAGCTTGAAGTACTCGTCCGGAAGAGGTAGCTGATGTTCGCCGGGCATTCAATCCGCCTATCCTTGCCAGCTTTCGAGCGCTCGGGAGCTTCTGCGCGAGCACGTGGCGCACCCGATGACCCCTGTGCCATTCTATCTGACGGGCGGCGGGATGCGGCGTTATCTCGGCGTGAACAGGGCGGAATGGGGCTTGTCTTGCATCAGCTCTGCAAGAGCGGCCAGATCGCCGTACCACATGGTGGCCGCTTGACAGGCCTTGACGCAGGCCGGCTTTTCTCCCTTCGCGACTCTGCCCGCGCATAGATCGCAGTACTTGGTCGGGAAGGGCAAGTAGTCTATGCGTAGCCTCTCCCCCTCCGTGTAGATCTCGTTGAGCTTGATCCCGCCTATGCCTACGGGGTAGCCGTGCTCCTGCTTGCAGGCCACCACGCAGGACTGGCACCCGGTGCAGTACTCGTACTCTATTAACAGTCCGTCACGCGGCATCTAGATTCTTCCTTCCAGCGCCTGTCAGTCGGCGCACTTCGACACTCGGCACAGCATGTACGACAGGGGTCCGCCGCCGAAGCCCGAGGAATCGTTGTAGCCCATGGGGATGAGCTGATTGCAGTTCAGATCCCAGACCCGGTAGGGGTTCGCGTTGTCGCCCTTCTCTTCGGGCAGCCACCAAGCGTGAGGAACCATGATGGTCTTGGGATGGATCATCGGAGTGACCTTGGCCATCCGCTTGAAGCTCCCCATCGTCCCCTCGATGCGCACCCAATCGCCATCCTTGATGCCCTTTTCGCTCGCGGTCTGGGGACTCATCTCCACGAGAGGATCGGGGTCGCATTCCCTCAGCCAGGGGATCTGCCGGTGTTCGCTGTGGAAGAGCACGGGAGAACGCCGCCCCGTCATCATGACGAGAGGGAATTCCTTGAAGACCTCGGGGGTCCCCTCCTCGCTCTCGGGCTCCAGATCCCGGTAGTAGGGGAGCGGATCGAGGCCCCACTCCTCGAACCTGGTGCAGTAGAGCTCCACCTTGCCGGTGGGGGTGCGGAAGCCCGGCTTCTTGTCGGGGCGGAGCTGCCCTTTCTCGTAACGACGGTACGGACGGCTTCCGCAGGGATGACCTTCGGGGGCAAGATCCCAGACCTTGTCGATCATCTGCTCGAACGTGTAGCCGGACGGCTTCATCCGGTCGGAGAGCATCTCCCGGACGCTTCCCCAGGGCACCGCCTGGGGATTGAAGCGTTTGGCCAGGGTGAAGTTGATCTCCCAGTCGGATTTGCACTCGGGGACATCGATGATCTTGTGGATGATGTTGAGCGGCCCCCCGATGCAGTAGAGCGAATCCTTCTCGGGCAGACTGGCCGCGGGAAGGACGACATCGGCCACCAGGTGGGCGGTGGGGGTCATGAACAGGTCCACGACCACGTTGAAATCGAGCTTCTTGGCGGCCTCGTAGTGGCGCTTCACGTCCTGAGCCTGGTTGGCCAGCCAGTTGTTGGCCTGGCTCCAGAGGCCGTGGATCTCGTAGGGTTCTCCCGTCTCCATCTGCTCGATGAGGACGTCCTCCTGAGCCCAGGCCCGGAAATTCTTCACCAGCGGGTACTTGTCGGCCCCGATGCGTTTCTCGCTCAACTTGGCGTGCAACTCCGCTCCGTAGAGCTGGATGACTTCCTCGGTGGAGTACGGGTAGGTGGTGACCCCGTAGGCGGGACGGCAGATGACGCTGCCGCCGGGCACGTCCAGGTTGCCGGTGATGGCGATAAGCCGGTGGATGTTCATGATGGCCTCGTTGCCTTCGGGAACGCCCTCCACCGGGCGGCCGATCTCGATGCCGGCGGGACCGCTCGCGTACATGCCGGGCGGCCTGCCGGATCTTCTCGGCCGGGATCCAGGTGATGGGCTCGGCCCACTCCGGCGTGAACTGTCCCACCCGCTCGGCCAGTTGATCGTATCCGTGGCACCACTCGTCGATGAACGCGTGATCCACGAGGTCTTCGGTCACCACCACGTTCAGCATGGCCAGGGCGAGGGCGTTGTCGGTCCCCGGACGTATCTGGAGGAAGAGATCGGCCCGGGTGGCCATCCAGGTCTCGCGGGGATCGATCACGATGACTTTGGCTCCCTGGCGCATGAGATCGATGAACCAGTGGTCGGACCAGTAGTGGTTGACGCAGCCCCGGTTGACCGAACAACCCCAGACCACCGTGCACTTGGGCGAGACGTAATCGGGGCTTTCGTAGCGTTCGGGGAAGAACTGGGCCGCGTCGGGGAGGGTGAACTCCCCCTGCGTCACATAACCGGCCGAGAGTTGGGGGGTGAAGCAGGAGTGGCCGGAGAGACCGAACATGGTCCAGTTGGGGCTTCCGTAGGAGTAGGCGAGAAGGGAGACCGCGCCGCCGGCATCCCGCCCGGTCCCCTGGGAGAACACCATCGATTCGGGGCCCCATTTGTCGGCGATCTCCCGCATCCGCGTCTCGCAGATGTCAAACGCCTCGTCCCAGGAGATCTCCTGCCACTTGCCCTCTCCCCGCTCCCCCACTCGCTTCAAGGGACGCCTGAGCCGGTCAGGGTGGTAGATGTACTGGGTCAGCGCCAGAGCCCGCGGGCAGACACGCCCTTGATACCAGGGATGCTCGGGATCGCCCTCCACCTTTGTGACCTTGCCGTCCTTGACGTGGAATTCCAGGCCGCAGCCACCGTGGCAACCGCAGCCCGGTGACCAACCACCCATTCGGTAGATCTGTCCGCCCTCGTCCTTGATCATCGGCGCTCCATCCTGCTGCTCGCTCGGCGTGGGTGAAGAAGGTCCTACACTGTCTGGTAACCGTAAGCCAGCCACCCGCCGTCGACAGGCAGCGTGACCCCAGTGATGAAGCCGGCATCATCGGAAGCCAGGAAGGCGATGGCCTTTGCTACCTCGTCAGGTTCCGCCGCACGTCCCATCGGGCATCTCTTCTGGATCTCTTCCGGCGATATCCAGCCTGCTTTGAATGCATCATCCAAGCGAAGAGTCCGAGTCCAGCACGGTGCCACGCAATTCACGTTGATCTTGTACTTCGCCCATTCCACGGCCAAAGAGCGTGTCATGTTGATGACGGCAGCCTTGGACGGACCGTACGCGTTGATGTAGGGAACCCCGGCTATTCCCGTTTGCGAAGCTACGTTGACGATCTTTCCACCGTCATGGGTTGTCATCCAGCGAGCCACCAGCTGACTGCATTGGAACGTACCCCGCACGTTGACTGCCATGACTTTGTCCCAAGCCTCCAGGTCCTCCAATTCAAGTGCGCTGCGGACGGGCACCTTGCCCACCCCGGCATTGTTGACCAGTATGTCCAAGCCTTCGAAGACATGTAATGCTCCGTCAACCATGGCGGATACTTCATCGGGTTTCGAAATATCAGCGGCTATGGCGATAGCCCTGCGACCGAGCTTCTTGACGGCCGCGGCTGTGTCTTCGGCCTCCGATAGATCGAGATCGGCGGCGACCACGTCGGCACCTTCCTGCGCGAAGAGTAGGGCCGTGGCCTGACCGATACCCCTACCGGCCCCGGTGATCAGCGCGGTCTTGCCTTCCAATCTCATCGGTTGCCCCCCACGAGAGAAAACTGGGCCTTCCGGACGCAGCTATGCCAAGACGATTGTGACATGTCGATGATGGGCGCCGGGCCAGCTTTCGTTTGGCCCTCGCCCGTCATTAGTTGGGCTACCAAAGGTCGAACCGCGCCACGGCAAAGTTGATACGCTACGCGCGCCCACGTGAGGGGCGCGTCAGACAAGAGGATGAGGGGGTCTCGTGGACGAAAGCATGGAACTCGGCTCGCAGCTGGGATTCTGGGCTGTCATCCCCTTCGCGCTCATGCTCCTTGCCGTCGCCATCCTGCCCCTGGCCGCCGAATCCTGGTTCGGCCGCAATCGCAACAAGGCTATCGTGGCCGCGGTGCTTGGCGTGCCCACCGTGATCTACCTGATCGCGGCCTTCGGCCATCTGGGCCTCGACCGCACCGGCTCCACCAGCAAGGAATATGTCTCCTTCATAGTGATGCTCTTCGCCCTCTACACCATCTCGGGAGGCATCTACCTGACGGGCAACCTGGTCGCCACTCCCCGGCATAACCTCGGCTTCCTCGCCGCCGGCGCGGTGCTGGCCAGCTTCATCGGCACCATGGGCGCTTCCATGGTGCTCATCCGGCCACTCCTTCGAGCGAACTCGGAGCGCACCCACGTTCGACACACCATCGTCTTCTTCATCTTCGCGGTGAGCAACGTTGGAGGGCTGCTCACGCCGTTGGGAGATCCCCCGCTCTTTCTTGGCTTTCTCCGGGGTGTGCCGTTCGGCTGGACCCTGGGGCTTTGGCGCGAATGGCTCCTCGTCGTCGGCCTGGTGGTCGCGGTCTATATGGCGGTGGAATACCGCTACTACCGCAAGGAGCCGGCGGCTGCGCTGCGGATGGACGTGCAGGACTACGTGCCGATGCGGCTCAAAGGTGGCATCAACGTGGTCCTGCTCGCGCTGGTCATCCTCACCGTGGTGTTTTCCGGACGGCTCACGCAGCTGGGCGAGGCTTTCTCCTTCCCCTTTGTCCGTGAACTCATCCTCGTGGTCTTGGCACTCGTCTCGGTGCGGTTCGGGCCCCAGGGACCACGGGCGTCCAACCATTTCAGTTGGCACCCGATAGTCGAAGTGGCGGTACTCTTCGCCGGCATCTTCGCCACTATGATCCCGGCTCTCGCACTCCTCGAGGCCAAGGGTGCTTCGCTCGGCGTGGCCGTCCCCTGGCACTACTTCTGGGCGACCGGGGGTCTCTCGTCGTTTCTGGACAACGCGCCGACCTACCTGGTGTTCACCTCGGTGGCCCAGGGGCAGGCAGGGGCCGCTACCGTCGGCGCCCTGACCTCCGCCCAGCTGATTCCCGGCTTGGGCGTCGCCCCGACCGAGCTTCTTGCCGCGATCTCTTGCGGAGCGGTGATGATGGGCGCGATGACCTACGTCGGCAACGCCCCCAACTTTGCGGTCAAGGCCATCGCCGAACACTCCGGCCTCAAGATGCCGTCGTTCTTTGGCTACATGGGCTACTCGCTGGCGGTGCTCGTGCCTATCCTCCTAGTGGTGACCGCCGTCTTCTTCCTGTGACGGCCTCAGCGGCGAAGGCGCTCCGAGCTGGCCACCCACGATAGGGCGGCCCCGGCCAGCGCGAAGGCGGCGCCGACCAACATGGCCGTCTGGTACCCGTCGGCGAAGGCGGACACGCTCGACGCTCCCGCCGACTCGCCAAGCAGGATCACCCGGCCCCCCGCGGGCCCCAGCTTCCAGGCGGCGATCGCACCGAGCACGGCAACGGAGAGCCCCTGGCCCGTGAACCTCATCGTCGCCAGGAACCCGGAGGCGAGGCTCAACTGAGAGCGGTCGACAGAGCCCATGACCGCCGAGATGTTCGGGGCACTGAATACGGCCATGCCCAGGCCGATCGTGGCGAGCGCGATCAGGAGCCGCCCCGTGGAACTCGAAGCGTACGCGAGTTGCACCATGCCGGCAGATACCAGGACCATGCCGAGGGCCGCGAGGACGCGGGAACCCACCTTGTCCGACAGGCGGCCGGTGAATGGCGACAATACGACCATCAGCACCGGCTGCATGAGCAGAAGCAGGCCGGTCTGTTGGGCCGAGAATCCGTGGACGATCTCCAGATACACCGCCGTAAGAGTAGTGACGGCGAACACGGCCATGTAGTTGAGCAGCGCGGCTGAATTGCTCGCCGCGAACACCCGGTTCTTCCTGAGCAGGTCCAGATCGAGCATCGGCTCCTTGACCCTATCCTCCACGAGCACGAAGGCGACAAGGAACACGGCGGCGAGCGCGAGCGGGACAATGGTCGTGGCGCTCCCCCAGCCCCACAGGGGCGAGTACGTCAGCGGGACGAACAGGGCGACCAAGGCTGCTCCCAACAACCCCGCTCCGGCCCAGTCGATAGGGACCGGCCGTGATTGCCGGAGCCCGCGATCACGCCGCTCGGCCCGCAGGAGCGTCCAGCCGGCGAGGATCGTGGCGGCCGCGATGGGCACGTTGATGAAGAATATCCACCGCCAGCTCGCGTTGCCGACTATGAGGCCCCCGACTACCGGACCCAGGGTGAGCCCCACATACACGGCGGTGACGTTGAGTCCCAGGGCGCGGCCCCGCTCCGTCGGCGGGAAGGCCGCGGTGATGATCCCGGCCGCGGTCGAGAACATGAACGCTCCCCCCGCGCCTTGGATGCACCGCCCAAGGATCATCAGAGAGCCACCCGGCGCGAGCCCCGCCACGATGGAACCAACGGCGAAGATCGCAGTCCCCAGCAGGTTGTAACTGACCGGTCCCCGCGAGTCGGCGAGCCTCCCCACCGGGATCAGCAGCATGCTCGCCACCAGCAGGTAGGCCGCCTGGGCCCACAGACCCTGCGAATAGCTCAGATGCAGGTCGGCGCCCATGGCCGGCAGAGCGACGGCGACGATGCTCGCGTCGAACGGGGTCATGAACGACCCGATGGACATGATCGCCAGCGCGTACCAGCGGCGCCGCTGCAGCTCGGTCTCGTAGGTGGGCTTCATTGCGCCGTCCGCGCGGTCATTCCGCTCTCCGCGCGGTCATTCCGAGGGTCGCTCGATGTTGAGTCCGTCGATCAGCTCCAGGATCTCTTCGTTGCTGGGGATGTCGCTCATGTCGTGGCCGTAGTGCACGAACCGCGCCACCCCGGCTTTGTCAATCAAGACCTGGGCCGGCATCCGCCCGTACTTGAACAGCTTGATCTCTTGACCGTATAGCTTGAGCACCCGGTGCTCCGGATCCGGTAGGCCGACGAAGGGCAGGTGGTTGTCCGAAAAATAGCGCGCGAAAGCCTTGGCGTCCTCCGGGCCCACCACCACGACAGCAGTCCGCCTTTCGACGAACTTCTCATGGTCCTGGCGCAACTGCGCCATGTGCCGGCGGCAGAACGGTCACATGAACCCTCGGTTGAAAACGAGAAGCACGTTCCGCTCGCCCTTCAGGTCGGCCAGGTGGAAGGCCTGGCCGCGGTAGTCGGTAAGCTCGAAGTCTGGTCCTGGTACGTCGATGGAAACTCGGGGCATCGTCTCTCCTCCTCGGCGCCATTATGACGGTTCGGGCGCACACACCGCCAGCAAGAAAGCTCCGCCCTTGCACAGGAGGGGCGGAGCAGGAGGGGGGTCAAAGGGCTCCGCCCTCTGGAGAGGAGGGCGGAGAACGTCTGGGTGGTTTTCCGGTTGCGCACCCTTTCTCTGCCGGGCCGGCTAATCCTGCAAGACGGGAGGCTTGGCGTTATACTCTTTGCCGGATAACCGAGCGGTGCCGAAGGAGACTTTGCATGACGGGGGCAGGAGGGCCGGTGAGCGGACACCATCTCTCGCTTGACATCCATCGCGAACTGCCCTCGTTCACCCTCGATCTCCGCCTCAGAGTGGAGGAAGAGGTGCTAGTGCTGTTCGGGCCGTCGGGCGCCGGCAAATCGATGACACTCGAGTCCATCGCCGGTCTTGTCGCCCCCGACCGGGGGGAGATTGTCCTCGGCGATCGGGCCCTCTTTCGAAAGGGGTCGGAGGGAGCGCACATCAACGTGCCTGCCCGCAAGCGGGGGATCGGGTACGTGTTCCAGGACTACGCCCTGTTTCCGCACCTGACCGTGCTTGGGAACGTCCGCTACGCGCTCGGGCGGGACGGACAGGGACTGGAGCGGGCCACCACTCTCGTCTCCAAGATGGGGCTTGCCGACATGGCCGATCGGTACCCCGATCAGTTGTCGGGAGGCCAGCGCCAGCGAGTCGCCGTAGCTCGTGCCCTGGCCCGCGATCCAGACGTCCTCCTGTTGGACGAGCCCTTCTCCGCGCTCGACCCGGGCCTACGCGAGCGGCTGAGATCCGACCTTCGCGCCCTCCAAATCGAGAGGCGGCTCATCGTCATTTGTGTGACCCACAACATAGAGGATGCCTTCGCCCTAGGAGACCGCCTCGCCGTACTGCAGGACGGGCAGCTGCAGCAAGTCGGCGCGGTGGAAGAAGTGTTCCACAGGCCCGCGACGATGAGCGCCGCAAAAGCACTGGGCATACGCAACATCTTCCACGCCCGGGTCACCAGCGCGAGCGCCGACGGCATCGGCCTGGATTGGGAGGGCGTTCGGCTGTACGCCCCACCGCAACCCTGCTCCGTGGGCGATACCGTGCCGGTCTACATCGCGCCTGAGGACGTCAAACTGCTCTACAGCGACCGAGCGGCCCTCGGCGGACTGTCCATCAACCAGTTGCCCGCCCGCATCACGAACATCGAGGATAGGCCGCGAATGCAGGTCATCCGCCTCCTGCTCGAGAACGGGCACGAGCTCGAAGCCCGGGGAGCGACGTACTTCTACAAGTCCCTCGACATCCACGAAGGCTCGCCCGTACGCATCACGCTTGCGTTTCGAGGGGCTCCGGGTACTGCACGAGGAACGACCCCCCGTGAGGGCGGCCGTGCCCGAAGAAGCGAGTACCTCACGAAGAAGGCGAAGGGCATCCTAGCAGCCCGTCCTCGTCAGAGGAGAGAATGGCGGCCCCGCGGGCCGGGAAGAAGAGCGAGGCCGCCCGGCGTGGGAGGCGAGTGCTCCCTAGTCAAGAGAGACCGAAAGCTGAGGGGCCGCTTCCGTCTCTCGCCTCCTTTCTTCCCCGGCCCCTTCAGGCTCAAACACGGGTATGCTGAGAACAGCCACGCCTGGGTATCGATGGGGCAGATGAGCACGCAAAGCGAGGAGACGCCCACATGAAGATCACCGTGTATGGCAGGGGCAATGTCGGCGGGGGACTTGCCGACCTGTGGGAGCGGGCCGGCCACAAGGTGACCAGGCTGGGCCGGGAGGGCGGAGACGTCTCGGAAGCAGAGGTCGTGCTGCTCGCTATTCCCGGGGGCGCGGTCGGCGACGGACTGAGAAGACTGCGCGGCCTGGAAGGCAAGATGATAATCGACGCCACCAACCGTCTCGGAGTGGAACCTCCGCCCGGATTCGCCTCGAACGCGGAGTTCGCAAAGGCCCAGAGCAACGGTCCGACGGCGAAATCGTTCAACCTCAACTATGCCCGGCTGTATGGCCAATTGGGACAGACCCGGGCGCGCCCATGCAACCTGTGGTGTGGCGACGATGCGGCGGCCGAGGTGGTCGAACGCCTCGCCCGCGACGCGGGGTATGACCCCCTCCGGATCGGCAGCCTCGACATGGCGGGGTTGCAGGAGGCGATGATGCGGGTCATGTCGGCCGTCAAGGACGAGGTGGGGCTCTTCTTCTATCGGGCCGCGGCGCCCGACCAGTTGTGACCAGGCAGTACCGTTGATGGTACCTTTTATGCGGGGTCGCTAGCTTCGGGGAAAAGGCAGGCCACATGGCCGGAGAACAGAGCACGCCAGCGCAGTCGGCGAAGCCGCCTTCGGACACTGGGCCGGAGAGCCCGAAGCCGAGCGGCTCCAAGCCCGGCGGCACGAAGTCTTCGAGCCCCGGGCGGAGCCGGCCCAGCCGAGGGGGCGCCGGCCAGCCTCCGCAGAGTCAGCCGCCGCAGGGAGGAAGTCCGGTCCAGGGGCGGCACTTGTGGCACGGGGTCGCTTACATCGTCGTGGGCCTGATCGCCTTGTACTTGTTCCAACACTATCTGCTCGGACCGCTGGGCGCTCCTTCCACCCAGCTCGACTACAGCGAATTCAAGCAGCACGTGGCCAATCATCAGGTACAGACCGCTGTCATCGGGGCGAGTCGCATAACCGGCACGATGAACAACCCGGATCCCAAGAAGACGTCGTCCATCGACTACTCCACCAACTACCAGGTTCAGGCGGACCCCGACCTTGTGGCCGACCTCCAAGCCGCCGGGGTCGACTTCTCATTCACCGGGGCTTCCAGCCCCCTGGGGGGGATACTGATCAGCCTTATGCCTTTCATCCTGATCGGGGCGATCTGGTACTTCGTGTACCGGCGCATAGCCGGGACGAGCAGAGGAGGAGGCGGCGGGATATTCGGCGTGGGTCGGAGTAAAGCCAAGAAGGTCACCGCCGAGCAGGTAGGAGTGACCTTCAAAGATGTGGGGGGCGCGGACGAGGCCATCGCGGAGCTCCAAGAGATCATCCAGTTCCTCAAGACGCCGGAACAGTTCGCCCGCTTGGGGGGCCACATCCCCAAGGGCGTGCTTCTCATCGGCCCTCCCGGGACCGGCAAGACCCTGCTGGCGAAGGCCACGGCGGGGGAGGCGGGCGTCGCCTTCTTCGAGAGCAGCGGGGCTGAGTTCGTCGAGATGTTCGTGGGGGTGGGGGCCGCCCGTGTCCGCGACCTCTTCAACCAGGCCCGAGAGACTGCCCCGGCTATCGTCTTCATCGATGAGGTGGATGCCATCGGACAGATGCGGGGTGCGGGCTACACCGTCGGCGGCGGGAATGACGAGCGGGAGCAGACCCTCAACCAGCTTCTCGCCGAGATCGACGGTTTCAGCACCGACGTGCAGCGCCCGGTGATCATCATGGCTGCGACCAACCGGCCGGAAGTCTTGGACAAGGCGCTGCTGCGGGCCGGCCGGTTCGACCGTCAGGTGGAGGTGGGCAACCCCGACCTCATCGGCAGGGCGCAGATCCTCAAGATCCACAGCCACGGCATCAAGCTGGCGCACGATTTCAATCTCGAGCGCGCCGCCCGGATCACGCCCGGTTTCAGCGGTGCCGACCTGGCGAACGCCATGAACGAGGCCGCTCTGCTCGCCGCGCGGCGTCATGCTACTGCTGTCACCATCAAGGACTTCGAATCGGCTATGGAACGGGTGATCGCCGGGCTAGAGAAGAAGACCCGGGTGATGAACGAACGGGAGCGGAAGACGGTGGCGTTCCACGAGTCCGGTCACGCACTGGTCGCCGCACTCCTCCCCAATGCCGATCCGGTGGCAAAGATCAGCATCATACCGCGGGCCCGGGGCGCGCTGGGCTATACCCTACAGATGCCTACAGAGGACCGCTATATCCTCACCGAGCAGGAACTGACGGATCGCATCGCCGTCATGCTCGGCGGACGGGCTGCCGAACTGACCGTGTTCGGCACCCTCAGCACGGGCGCCAGTGACGACATCCAGAAGGCGACCGAACTGGTGCGCCGCATGGTCACCGAGTTTGGTATGAGCGAGAAGCTGGGATCGGTGCGCTACGCTGGTCAGCAGATGGCGTATCTCGGCGGGATGATGCAGGATAACAGCCAGCGCAGCCCGCAGACCGAAGAGGTCATCGACGCCGAGGTGCGCCGGATCGTGACCGAGCAGTTGGAGCGCGCCGAGACGTTGCTGGACCAGCACCGCGCAGCGCTCGAGACCCTTGCCGGCCGACTGCTGGAGCAAGAGACCGTCGACGGCTCCGCCGCCGAGGAGGCGATCCATGAGGAAGCGGCGGCAGCTGGGGCCAGGGACGACGGCGGCCCCGATGGGGCGGCGTCAACGAAGGCCCGGCCCGGACCAACCTCCGGCCCCTAGACTAATCCCTTCTTGGCGGCGACCGCGCCACCCAGGTGCTGCCAGGAATCGACAAAGGCCTTCCCGCCGTCGGCCTGCAGATCCTCGGCCAATCCGGCCACGTCGATCGCAGCTCGCGAGAACGCCTCCACTACTTCCGCGGCGTCGCCGCCGTCCCGGGGCAGGGGCGGCGCGGCCCTGCCGTGATCCGCAAACGCGAGTAGCGTCTCTTCAGGCATCGTGTTGATGGTATTGGGTGCGACCAAGCCCTCGACATAGAGGACATCCGAAGCGTCGGGATCTTTGGTGCCGGTGCTGGCGAAAAGCAGGCGCTGCCCACGGGTCCCCAGATTCTCCAGGCGCTGCCAACGATCGGTCTCTTTGAGGTTGCGATATGCCCTGTAGGTCAGCATCGCGACGGCGATGCCGAGACGATTACGGAGGTCACCGGGGACCTTGTCCGCCGTCGCTTTGTCCCACCGGCTGACGAATAGCGACGCCACCGACTGCACGTCGGGATCGAGCCCGGCGGCCACACGGCGCTCGATCCCCCGCATGTAGGCCTCGGCCGCCGCCACGTATTGAGTCTCAGAGAAGAGAAGAGTCACGTTGACAGGGACTCCCCGGAAGATCGTTTCTTCGATGGCCGGCAGGCCTTCCCTGGTGCCCGGGATCTTCACGAACACGTTCGGCCGGGGCGCCTTTTCGAACAGCCACTCAGCCTGCGCCACCGTCCCTGCGGTGTCGTGCGCCAGTCCGGGCGCTACCTCCACCGAGACCCAACCGTCCACGCCCAATGTGCGCCGGTGGACCGGCGCGAGGATGTCGGCGGCCGCGGTGAGATCGTGGAGAATGAGTTCGAACAGTAGCTCGTCGCCCTCCTTGCCCTCGGCGCTCAACGAGCGGATCTCGGCATCGTACGCGTCACCCCGAGTGATGGCCCGCTCGAAGATCGTCGGGTTGGAGGTGAGCCCCGCCACCGAGAGTTCGTCGACGTACCTGGCCAGCGTCCCCGTGGTGAGCAGGTCGCGCGTGATATTGTCGAGCCAGATGCTCTGGCCCGCCTCGGTCAGCCCCCTCGTCGCGCTCATGTGCGCCTCCTCGCTACCGGATCTCGGCACCCCAGCCCGAAGCCCCACTCATGCTGAGCGAAGCCCCGCAGGGATCGACCATCGAGGCGCCTCCATCGACTAGGATACTTTCGGCTGTGATGAAGCTGGCGTCGTCGCTGCCCAGAAAGGCACAGATCCCAGCGATCTCCGACGGCGCGGCCACCCTGCCCAGAGGCAGGGTGCAGGTGAGCTTACCGAACACACCGTCCATGTCGCAGCCCAGGGCCGTCGCCATTCCGCCCAGCGAGTGCTCGCTCATCTCCGTGCGCACCGGTCCTGGCAGGACCGAGTTGCAGCGGATCTTGTGCTTGCCAAAGTCGAGGGCCACCTGGTTCGTGAGATGGTTGAGTCCGGCCTTGGACGCGCAGTAGGGGGCCATCGTGGGGATGCACCGCACGCTTGCGAGAGACGAGATGTTGATGATGGAGCCTCCCCCGTTCTCGATCATGTGGGGGATGGCGACCTTCATGGTGTAGAAGGGCCCGGTCAGGTTCGTCTCGATCACCGCGTGCCACACGTCGGGGTCGAGATCCACCACGGAACCGCCCGGATCGATGGCGGCATTGTTGACCAAAATATCGATCTTGCCCCCGAACTTGACGGTGGTCTCTACCATCCGCTTTGCGTCGTCAAGCTTGGAAACGTCCCCAGCGCACGCAATCGCGGTGCCCGCCGGCAGCGTGGCCACCACGTCCTCCAGCTTGTGCAGCCGGCGCCCGGTGATGCAGACCTTGGCTCCCTCGGCCACGAACCGCTTGGCGATCTCCACTCCGATGCCGGCGCCCGCGCCGGTGATCATCGCCACTTTGCCTTCGAGCATCATCGCGCAGCCTCCTTGGGGATCACCGGCAGCGACGCCCGGGACGGGTACCTGCCGTCGCGGTAGATCTTGTGCAGCGTCGTCCTGCTCTTGCACACGTGCCACATGACGTCGTAGGTCTCGATGTCGGTGGGAATGTCGATGCACGAGATCTCCACCTTGATCTGCTTGCCGGTCGTGAACAGGTGCGACATCGGGCGCAGCTGCACCACGTACTCGTTGATCTCGCCGGGCACGATGGGCACCTCTTTGGTGTGATCGTGGGCGATCTCCCAGGGCGTCGTCCGGGCGTCGTCGAGCGCCCGATGCGACGCCTTGAGCCAGCCCGAGGCCAGCGGGTAGATAGAGTCGGAGCCCTCTTCGCGCACTTCCACCCGCCAGCAGGTGTCGTCCTGGTCGATGGAGGAGTAGAAGGTTATCCGCGGAGGCCCGGTGACCTGCAGGTCCTCGGAGAGCGGGCGGCTGACGTAGGTCACGCGGTTCCTCTTCTCGGTGACGTACAGGGGCTGCTGCACGAAGGCGTCTGGCTCCTCGTTCCAGAAGTCGGGCTCGGAACCGAGTTGCTCCAGGCTCTGGAAGTAGAAATCGGTCCAGACCGTGTTCTCCAGCGGCCACGTCTCGGCCGCCTGCCACCTCTCCATCACGGTGGTGTGGTACCGGATCGGGAGGCTCGTCCATGATCCCCGTCTCGATGTCCTTGAGCCAGTAGTCGTACCAGCGCAGCAACTCGTCGTGGTTGGCTCTCCACGGGCGGGTCCCCATGTCCGTGTACAGGAACATCTTCTTGGGCACGTCGACCTTGTTGAACACGTTCATCTGCGGCTGAGAGAAGAAGCTGAACAACGGGCCGCCCACGTAGCAGGGGACCTTGATCTTGTCGAGCCGCTCCGACACCGACCGTTCCCGGTAGTAGGGGCCGTCGAGGGGGTTGAGCATGAAGTCGAACAAGATGGGGTTCTTCTTGGGATACTGCAGCAGGTGCAGCAGATACGGGTACTGCTTGAGGTCGGGATTCAGCATCGCCTGGTCCACGATCTTCTTGAGCTCTTCGGGCGGAGTGTTCATCTCCATCGCCGAGCGCACGTCGTTGGGAGCGTAGCCGCAGCGGGCGGGGTAGGTACCCGTATACAACCCGTAGAGGAAGATGTTGAAGACACCGCCCTCGTACTGACCGTGGTTGTAGAGGTCGTCGCCGAAGATCTCCCAGGGAGCGATGCACTTGAGGTGCGGCGGCTGCTCGGCGGCCACGTGAAGCTGCATGGACGAGAAGTAGCAGATGCCGGCAGTGCCCACGTTGCCGTCACACCACGGCTGCTGCGCGAGCCACTCGACGATGTCGGCGCCGTCTTCACCCTCGTAGTGCGAGAACAGCCCCTCGTAGATGCCCTCGGAACGGCCGATGCCGCGGAGATCGGCTATCACGTAGACGTAGCCGCGCTGAGCGTAGAAGCAGGCGTCGCCGCACTCGATGGAGGCCTCGAAGATGGACTTGCCAAACGGCTGCGGCGGCGTGTCGAACATCTGTGTGTCCTTGCCGTATGGGGACATCGCGAGCAGCGCAGGGAACTTGCCGGGGACGTCCGGCCGGTAGATATCGACCGCCAACTTGACTCCGTCGCGGGCCGGGACGAAGACGTCCCTATCGACCGTCGTCCCGAATATCGGTTGCGATGCCGCCGTAGGCTTTGCCACGATCCCTCCAGTCCGCGTATTCATGTCACAGTTCGCGCAGGTTGCCCCAACGAAACTATTGAGTAGTCGCTCAATAAGCTGTACTATATCAGGCGGGTCTTGGGGACGTCAATACAGACAGAGGGGGAAGGGTGGCACGCGAGGGACGAGTACGGAGGCTGCCCCCCGAGGAGAGACGCGAGCAGATCGTCTCCGCCGTTCTCGACGTCGTTGCCGAATACGGGGTGCCGGAGGCCACCATCGCGCGCATAGCCAAGGCCGCCGGCGTGTCCGAGGGGACCCTCTACGTCTACTTCGGCAGCCGGAAGGAAATGCTCCTCGGGGCCCTCGAGTCGATCCTTGGCGAGATGTACCGGCTCATCGACGGCTCGGAAGGAGCCGATGCTCTCGCCCGGCTGCGCAACATCGAGGAGGCCCACTCCCGAGAGATGAGCGCCGAGCGTGGGCTCCTTGCCTATCCCTGGTTCGAGTTCATCGCCGCCGGGCCTCAGGTGGGTATCCGCGAAGCCGTGGCCGACACGCACAGAAGTGCCTACCTGCACCTCAAGAGCATCATCGAGGACGGCAAAGCCAAGGGGACCATCCGCGCCGACGCCGACGCCGACCGCCTGGCCTGGGGGTTCTACACCGTGCTCTGGGCCGAGAACATAGCCTGCATGATGGGGTTGAGGGAGTATCTGGACGAAGGCCATTCCGCCCATATCCTGAACCTCATCCTGAACGACGCGGCAGCGCCCGCGAGCGTCTGACCTACGCACAGATCGGGGCGCTTTCGCGCCCTTCGACCCAGGCCACATGTCGCGCCCGCCGGCGTGTCTAGTTGTGGTGATAGCCCCCGTCCACCAGCAGGGTCTGCCCGGTCATGAAGTCGCTGTCGGAAGACGCCAGGAAAAAGGCCGGACCGGCCAGGTCCTCGGCTTCCTCGTTACGTTGCGTTAGGCACTGTCCCTTCCGTGTGGTCTCCCAGTGCTCGGGTACACCCGCGGCCTGCTCGCGGTTGGCCTCGGTGAGCGTGAAACCCGGAGCGAGGGCGTTCACCCGGATGCCCTCGGGGCCCAGTTCCCGGGCGAGCGCCCGGGTGAAGCCGATGATGCCTCCCTTGCTGGAGACGTAGTGGATGAATCCGGCGACGCCCTCCCAGAACGTGGACGAGGTGAGGTTGATGATCTTGCCGTACCCCTGGGGCTTCATGTACGGGTAGACCGCGCGGGCGCAGAACCACATGCCCCGCAGGTTCACGTCGAGCATGTAGTCCCAGTCCTCCACCTTCCACTCGTAGAAGGGCTGCCAGGGCTGCTTGGACAAGACCCCGCGAAAGGCCGCCGCGTTGTTCACCAGGATGTCGATCCTGCCGCCGTAGGTATCCGCGAGCAACTTTGCCGCGGCCTTGCAGCGCTCCTCGCTGGTGATGTCGCAGGTTATGGGGATCGCCTCTCCCCCGGCGGCCACGATCTCATCTGCAACGAGAGCCGCGCCGGCGGCATCGATGTCGAGCACGCCGATTTTGGCCCCTTCCGCCGCGAGGCGAAGCGAGATGGAGCGACCGATGCTGTTGGTCCCACCCCCGCCGGTGACGAGAGCCACCCGGTCCTGCAAACGTTTGGCGACAAGCTCTGAGTTCATCAGTTCCTCCTTCTATATCTCGAGGGCCGCTTCGAACGCCTCGTGAACGGCGTTGAACAGGATGCGGGGCTCGCGGCAATCGCCGACCACGTGGACTTCGGGCGCCGACTCGAGGAGCCCCTCGACGACCTGGGCCCGGGCCCGCAGAGCGGGCGCCAACACGACCGAATCGGCCGCCAGTTCCGATTCCTGCCCTTGGTCGTCGCGCACCACTACCTTGCCCGTTCCCACTTCCTTCAAGACCACACCCTTGCGCGGCCTGATGCCATGCTCGTCGAGGTAGTCTTGCAGCACGACGATGTCGACGAAGTTCACCGTCTGATCACCGGCCGACCCGCCCGGCAACTCGACAATGGCCACCCGCTTGCCCTGTCGCGCGAGGTAGAGCGCCGCCTCTAGGCCCATGCCTCCGTCTCCGGCGACGACCACGTCGTCGCCCCGGACCAGGACGCCCTTCATCACATCCGCCGCCAGCATCACGGCGGGTCCATCCACGCCCGGGATGTCCGGCATGACCGGTTCGGCCCCGACCGCGACGACCACGTCGTCGGGAGCCTGCGCCCTCACCCGGTCGGCCGTGGCTTCGGTGCCCAGTCTGACATCCACGCTCGCGGCGTCCATCTGCCGCAGAAGGTAGTCGACGAACCGCTTCCAATCGGCCTTGAAATCGGGGCCCGCCGCGGCGAGCAGATTGCCGCCCAGACGGTCATCCCTTTCGAACAAGACGACGTCGTGGCCCCGGGAGGAGGCCACTAGGGCCGCTTCCATACCTGCGGGACCACCCCCGACCACAACCACCTTCTTCTTGCGCGCCGCCACAGGCGGAACGCAGCGGTAGTAGTCCTCCCTCACCGCCACGCGGGTTCACTGCACACCTCACCGGCAGGCTGTGCGCGCCGCGGATAAGGCAGCTGTTGCAGCGGATGCAGGGGATGACGTCCTGTTTGCGCCCCCGAAAGGTCTTCCTCGGTAATGCCGGGTCGGCGATGAGCGCCCGGCAGAGCGCGACAAAATCCACCTTCCCCGCGGCAACCCACTCGCCGGCCTCGTCCAGGTCGACGATGGCCCCCACCACCCCGACCGGAACCCGGACCGCCTTCTTGATCTCCGCCGCCCGCTCGAGGTTCTCTCCGTGGGGCAGATAGGTGGAAGGATGGGTGTAGGGGTAGGTGTGCGGCACCCCGATGGTCCCCGCCGACACCTGCAGCAGATCGACCTTGTCCTGCATGATCTGCGCGTACTTGACCGCGTCGGCGATCTCGAGCCCGCCGGGTACCAGGTCGCTGGCGCTGATGCGCCACTCGATGGGGAAGTCGGCGCCGCACCGTTCCCTGATCGCTTCGATCACCCGGATGCCGAAGCGGCACCGGTTCTCCAGGCTGCCGCCATATTCGTCGGTCCGCGTGTTGACCGCCGGGGAGACGAACTGCGAGATGAGCCACCCGTGGCCCGCGTGGATCATCACCATGTCGAACCCAGCCGTCTTGGCCCGGAACGCGGCCGCAGCGAAGTGGTCGATGACCTCGTCGATCATCGCCAGGCTCATCTCCTCCACCACCTGCTCGCCCCGTCGCCGATCCTCGGTGAAGATGCCAACCATCGCCGACGGCCCGATGGGGTTCCTGCCGCCGTTGAGCTGGCTCACCGCCTGGCGACCCCCATGGTTGAGCTGGATGGATGCTATAGCCCCGCCCGCCTTGATGACCTCGGCGACCGAGGTGAGGGCGGGAATGTAGAAGTCGCTACCCAGGTTCAACTGCGTGGGCTGGGTGATGGCCCGGTCGGAGTCGATGGCCGTCTCGAGCACGGTGATGATGCCGGCGCCACCTTTGGCCTGCACCCGGTAGAACTCCACCAGTTCGCTCGACACCGACTGGTCGGCGTGAGCTATGCACGTGAGGGTGGGCGCCGCTTCGATGCGGTTCTTCGCCGTGAGGGGGCCGATCTTCAGGGGTTGGAGCAATGCTTCGAACGGGGGCATCTCAGGCGCCTTTCTCGAGTTGTTCGCTCACCAGGCGGCGTGCCAGGCCGATGATGGTGAGCACAGGGGGCAGGCCCATCGGCTCGGGGATGACACTGGAGTCGCAGACGTACAGACCGCGGACCTCGGTCTGCAGATCGGAGTCGAGCACATCGCCGATGCGGACTGTGCCTCCTGGATGGGCCCCTCGGGGAGGGCTGGTCAGGATGGTGGCGGGGTCGCAGCCGGCGCGCACGAGGATCCGGGTGGATATCTCCCGGCCGCGAGCCAGCAGGTCGAGCTCCTCCTTGCCCAGCGGTTTGGACACGGTTCCGTCGGCCGATATGGATCCGGTCAGCGGGTCGCGCGCCTTGGTCATGATGCCCAGCGTCCGGGGATAGCCGAGGAAGTGGCGAGGCCGCCGGGGACCGCCCATGATCAGCCCGAAGAAGAACAATGGCCAGGGGTCGACGACGTCGGTCATGATGATCCCCTCGTCCTGCAGGTCGGTGGTTCCGCAGCTCATGGGGATGTCGTGAGAAGACCCCGGGGCCTTCGAGATGCCCGAGGTAAGGCAGAGCGGATCGATGAAGAACCCGTTCCGCCCCGCTGCCCCGATCCCCGAAGCTTGGAGCACCACGGGCGTTCCCAGGCCGCCCCCGGCGAGCACCACTCTCTCGGCCTCGACGACGAACGGGCCGGACAGTGCCAGGCCGCGAACGCCGGTGACCCGCCCGCCTTGGGACAACACTTCCTCGACGTGTGCCTGGGTCTTGAGCCGGGCGCCACCGGCCAGAGCGTCCTCCACGTAGTCTCGTGCAGTCCACTTGGCCCCCTTGGCACAGCCGATCATGCACTTGGGGCAGGAGAGATCACATTCGGCCGCATCGATGAAGTGCGGGAAGGGGTTCCAGTCCAGTCCCTCCTCCCGGGCGGCAGCCATGATGCGCTGGGCTCCGGCTCCCACCAGCCGGGCGGGCAATGGCTCCAGCCCCAACTCCCGGGAGACTTCGTCCACGTAGGGCGCCAGGTCGATGCCGTGCCGTGCCTTGAGCCAGGGTGGTGGAGGGAACGCTACCCCGCAGAAGATGACCGAGCTGCCGCCGACGGTGAGCAGCCGTACCATTTGGGTACCTTCGACGGACGCGAAGTTGCCCATATGGTCGAGCATTTTGAGCATGGTCCGCCAACTGCCGACCGGCTTGTGATAGGCGCCTTCCTCGAGGATCAGCACCTCCCGGCCGCGGCGGGTGAGTTCTCGCGCTACGGTGGCTCCGCCCGGGCCGCTGCCGACCACGACGGTTTGAGCCCTCAGACGCTGCACCTCAGCTGCCACGACTCCTCCGATCGATCCTGCGGTCCGGCCCACCAGGTGAACAAGGTCGCTAAAAGACCGGGGCGGGGGTCTTGGCACACCGGCCGTTACCGGATACCAGGACCCCCGCCCCAAACCTCGCAGGAGGGGACCGGTTCTACCGGGCCGCTCTCCTTCTCGATGCTTTGAACTACGCGTACACCATCGGCGTGGCCTTCGCCTGCACAGTGGTTCCGGGGGCAGCGGCGTTGCTCACCACTACGATATCGATGGGGAACTTCGTGCCCTTGACCCACTGGCCAGCGCCGATCCACGCTTTGCAGTTGTTGGCGATGGGGTGCATGCTGGCGGGATCCACCGGGGCGGTGAAGTCGATAGAACCCTGCTGGAAAGTGTTCTTGGTCGTCTTGATCGCGTCGATGACCATGTTCTTGTCCTCGGGATTCTTGGCCCGCTTGTACACATCGATGGCCCACTCATACTTGCCGTAGGTCCCGATAGCGGCGGTCCACTGCTGGCCGGTGCTTGCTTCGTAGTCCGCGGCCAGTCCTTCGGAATCGAGGTCCGAAAGAGTGTCCTTGATCTTCCAGCTCGGGTGCCAGGCAACCTCGCCGATCAGACCGAGTCCCTGGTTGGGGTAGCTCATCACAGCCTGCGGGAAGAGGACGGCCTTGCCTGAGCTGTTGAACTTGGGCTTGAAGCCCTGCTGCAGGCTCTGGCTCAAGAAGTTGGAGAACCACGGCGGGTCGTTAGTGCCACAGATGATCTCGCAACCCGCGGCCTTGAACTCGGTGATCTGCTTGGTGAAGTCCTCAGCCGGGACCGCGTAGGGATCGGGCGTCACCAAAGTGTAGCCCTTTGCCTTGAATACGGCCGGTGCCGCGCTGGGATCCATCCAGCCTTTGTAGTCGGCGTCGTTCTGGAAGAGCATCCCCACCACCTTGTTGGTCTGGATGCCGCTCAGCTCGAACGCGTCGGTGAAAGAGGCGATGGTCTCTTCCGAGCCCAGCAAGTTGCCGTAGACCCACTGGAAGGTCTTCGGTTTGCCGTCGGCGCCGAAGAACAGCGCCTGCCACGGGCTAAAGCTAACAAGCGTCGGACAAGCAAGCGCCTCGCCCGTATCGGATACCGGGTTGACGGTATCCGGCGTGCCGGAGGCCAGGAGCATGTCGACCTTGTCGTTGGTGACCAAGTCGCCCGCTACCTGGGCCGCCCGGTTGGAGTCGGACTGACTGTCCTTGACGATGAGTTCTACCTGGCGCTGCTTACCGTCGCCGGTGACGATGCCGCCGCTCATGATCTTGTTGACCCGCGCGATCCACCAGTCGTCGGAGATCGCGAAGACCGAGAAGTTGCCGGTCTTTGGCGATACCAGACCGAGCTTGATGGCGCGGCCGGCTTCCGCTCCGGCGGAGACCGTCGTGGTCGCGCCCCCGGTGGTGGTGACCCCAGCCGTGGTGGTGACCCCAGCGGTGGTGGTCGGACCCGCTGTGGTGGTGGTCTCGGTGCCGCCGCAGGCGGCCACCGAAACCGCCCAGACCGCCGGCAACGCCGATGGTCGCGCCGGCAATCCCGGCAATCTTGAGGAATTCGCGGCGACTTACTGTTCTCTCTTCTGGCATCCCTTACCCCCTCCAGTAGAGTATGTCCCGATGGCATGCCGACCGCGTTCCCGAATTATTGAGCAGGCGCTCGGCACCATTTTGACTATACCTTTGGCGCGAAGAGGGTGTCAAACGGCCGCTCCCTGGGGAGCGGCCGTTGTGCCACCAGATGGATTGAAGCGCCGAAGTGCGGAACTGCTAAAGGCCCAGGTACGCCTTCCGCACGTGGTCGCTCTCGCGCAGCAACGAGCAGGCTCCCTCGAGGGCAAGGTGCCCGTTCTCGAGCACGTAAGCCCGGTCGGCGATCTGCAGTGTCTGGCGGACGTTCTGCTCGACGAGCAGGATGGTGATGCCCGTCTTCCGCATGGACTTGCAGGATCTCGAAGACCTCGGAGACGACCTTCGGCGCCAGACCGTTGGACGGCTCGTCGACGAGGACCATCCGCGGCCGGGACATGAGTCCCCGGCCCATGGCCAGCATCTGCTGCTCGCCGCCGCTCAGCGTGCGCGACAGCTGGTTCGCCCTCTCCTTGAGCCGCGGGAAGAGCTCGAAGACCTCTTCCATGGTCTGCTTGCGTTGCTTCCAGGAGCGACGCGGATACGCGCCCATCTCCAGGTTCTCGCGGATGGACATGTCCGTGAACAACTTGCGGCTCTCCGGGATGTGCGAGAGCCCCAGGTCGACGATGTCGTTGGAGTGCATCTTGTCGATGCGCTTACCGTCGAAGGTGATGCTCGCCGCTCCCTGGCCAGGGCCGCAGGACACCCGAAATGGTCCTGAGCAGAGTGGTCTTGCCCGCGCCGTTCGCGCCGACCAGCGCCACGAACTCGCCTTCGTCGACCTTGAGGGAGAGGTCCCAGAGGACCTGGGTCCTCCCGTATCCCGTGCTTAGGTTGTCAACTTGCAACATCGCATTCTTCCCCAAGATAGACTTCGATCACCTTCGGGTTGGCCGCCACTTCCTGCGGCGTGCCCTTCGGCTATCTTCCGCCCGTAGTCCAGCACGATGATACGGTCGCTGATGCTCATGATCGCCTGCATCAGGTGCTCGATCATGATCACCGTGACGCCGCGGTCCCTGATCTGCTTGACGTCGCCCATCGCCTCGGTCACCTCGACCGCAGTGAGACCGGCCATGAGTTCGTCCAGCAGCAGAAGTTCCGGGTTGCTGGCCAGAGCGCGCGCCACCTCCAGGCGCTTCTGCTGGGCGAGCGTGAGGTCGCCGGCGAGGTCGTCCTTGAGGGGCAGCAGATCGACGAACTCGAGAGCTTCCTCGGCCTTCTTCATGGCCTCGGCGGAACTCACGAAGCGGCCGGTACCGAACAGCGCCCCGACCATGACGTTCCTGAGCACCGGCACATGCGGGAAGATCTTGACCGTCTGGAACGTCCTCGCGATGCCCATGCGGCAGATCTTGAAGGCAGGCTTCGGCGTGATGTCGACGCCCTTGAACGTGATCTTGCCGGGCTTCGGCTTGAGTGACGCCGAAATCAGGTTGAACAGCGTGGTCTTGCCGGCGCCGTTGGGGCCGATGAGACCGAGGATCTCTCCCTTGTCCACGTAGAAATCGACTTCCGACACAGCAGCGAGGCCGCCGAAGTGCTTGCTGACTTTCTCACCTTCAAGCAGGTGCACGGCGACCTCCTTTCTCCGTCGGGGCTCTTGGCCGGACCGCCGATCCGGCCCCTTATCCAGCGCCAGGCCTGCTGCAGCCACTCCGAGGATCCCGTTGGGCATGAACAAGATGGCGACGATCAGCACCACGCCGAAGATGAGCATGAAGGCGTTCGGGTACGCCGTGACGAGATAGTCCCTGAGAGCGGTGAACCCTACGGCGCCGAGCACCGGGCCCACCAGGTTGCCCATGCCGCCGAACATGGCCATGAGCACCGGCAGGAACGAGGTCTCCAGGCTGAAGGCGATACCCGGGTCGATGTAGGAACGCCGCGTGGCCATGATCGCGCCGGCCATGCCCATGAAGATGGCGCTGGTCGCGAAGATGAGCACCTTGGTCCGGACGACGTTGATGCCGCTGTGGGCCGCCGCCTCTTCGTACTCGCCGATGCTCTGCAGCGCCAGGCCGTACCGCGAGCGGCGGATGAACATCGCCACCACCAGAGTCAGCACGAAGACGATGAGTATGGCGTAGTACGCGACGTCGGACCGACTCCTGCTGCACGAAGCGGCCGCGCGTGCCGGTGACCAGGCGCTCCACCTCGAGAACGACGTTGTTGGAGCAGCAGCACCACCGCGAAGGTGAAGATGCAGAAGTAGACGCCCCTCAATCGCAGCGTCAGTGCCCCGATGGCCGCCGGCGACGACGAAGGCCGCGATGCCCGACATGATGATGACCACCGCGAACGGCAGCGGGCCGTTGAGGATGGCCGCCATATAGAAACCCAAGTCCGTAGAAGGCGGCGGTGGCCAGCGACATGTAGCCGGTGGGTCCGGAGAAGAGCACCCAGCCGATAGCGAGGATGCTGTACCGCATGTACTCGGAGATCCTGGTGATCCAGTAGCTTTCCGGCATGAAGACGGGAAGCAGCGCCAGCACGACGAAGATGACCGCCAGGATCGCCAGAGAGATGATCCTGTTTCTGCTGAAGCCGGCCCAGCGACCGGCGGTCTGTATGGATGTGGTGTTGTTCATAGTCACTTACCCATGATCCCTTTAGGCCGCGCGAGCAGCAGGACGATGAAGATGACGTAGTAGGCGATGAAGGCTCATGGTCGGATAGAAGTACGTGACCAACTGGGACACGATCCCCAGGATCACGCCGCCGATCACCGCCCCCGTGATGCTGCCCGAGGCCCCCGAGCACCACCACGATCATCGCGATCACCGTGTACTGAAGACCCATGCTGGTGGAGATGGCGAGGACCGTGCTCATCAGGCGTCCCGGCGATACCGGCCAGTGCCCAGACCCGATCCCGAAGCAGATGGCCAACACGGTGTGGATGTTGACTCCCATGAGACCGGCCGTCGTCGGGTCCTGGCCGGACGCCCGGATGGCCTTGCCCAGCCGCGTGTGGGCCAGGAAGAGGTACAAGATGCAGCGCCGATCACCACGATCACCCCAAAGGCCACGAGGCGGTTGAGCGGGATCTGCAGCCGACCTCCGACGGTCGTCTGCAGAAAGGTGATGTTGTAGGTCTGAGAGCCCCAGATGATCCTGGCGATGTTCTGCACGATATAAAGCAGCCCGAACGACGCGAGCATCGACTGGCCCTCGAACATGTCGAGCGAAGGAGCCTTGTCCATGAGTCGCCGGAACAGGGTCGCGTGCAGCGCCCACCCGATCACGAACGGTGAGGGGAGCTGTGACCACGATAGACAGCAACGGGTTGACGCTGTGACTCGAGAACAACCAGAAGGTGACGAACGCCCCGACCATGATGAACTCGCCGTGGGAGACGTTGAGGACGCGCCCCACTCCGTACTGCAGGCTGAACCCTACGGAGACGAGGGCGAACATGCCTCCGAGTAGCACCCCCGTGATGATGATGTCTACTGCTGCCATCCAAAATCCTTTTTTGCAGGTGCGGTACCGCAGCTACGGCGACCAGGCCGCCCGGGGGCGCCTTTCGGCGCCCCCGGGGCCCTGCTCAGATCGTCCGCTGCTTCGTGTGCTGCGCGAACGCATGATCGCGAACTAGCTGGACGGGGTGGTCGCGGTGGGAACGCCCTTGGGAGCGTCGGCCCAGGTCGGTTTCGGATACCAGATCTTGTCGGTGGTCCGCTTGTCCTTGTCGATGACCTGCGGGACCCCGGCCTGCCACTGGCCGATCTGGCCGGCGTAGGAGGCTCTGTCGAGGATCTGGTTGGTCATGAAGGTGTCGTCGCTCATCGTGGTCTTGAAGTGAGCGGTCCGCATGACCTCGGCGATCTTCGCCTGGTCGAGGGTGGCCGCCTTCTCGACGGCCTGCTGGAAGAACTCGAGCTCGGCGCGGTAGATGAGAGCCGCCCCAGAAGTCGACGTTCTCCTTGCCCTTCACGAACGCGGAGAGCTTCTCGTAGTAGGCGTTGACCGCGGCGTTCTGCTTGTAGCTCCACGCGCCTTCGAACATGATCCCGTCGAGGGCGCCCTTGAAGCTGTCGTAGAACGCCTGGGTGGACGTGGCGGGACCGCCGAGGACGGCTTTGGGGTTGTAGTTCAGCTGCGCCATGGTCCCGTAGGTCAGGGCGTTCTCCGGCGGGTACTGGAACGAGCAGACCAGCATCCGGGTTCTCGCCCTGGATCTTCTTGATGATGCTCGACACGTCCTTCGCGCCGGCCGGGACCGCGGTGCTGCTCAGGATCTTGACGCCCGGCTGCGGCGAAGAAGACCTGCGGCCTGGGCGTTGTACTCGATGCCGTGGAGGTCGTCGAGGTAGATGATGGAGGCGGTCGTGGCACCCAGTTCCTTCAAGATGTCGGCCATCGACCGGCATCTGGTAGTGGTTCGAGTAGTTGAGGAACTGGAAGAACCAGGGCAGGTCCTTCATCTTGGGCTCGAGCGTGGTGGCCCCGCCCTCGGCGCTCATGGCGATGTACTTGTGGTCGTTCACCAGCTTGGCGGCCGCGAACAAGAACGCCGTGCTGCAGGGCAGGAAGACGAAGTCGGCCTTGTCTTCCTCCATGATCTTGGTGAGCAGACGCATGCTGGTGTCGAGGTCGCTCTGGTCGTCGTAGACCGTTGTACTCGATCGGCAGCTTCTTGCCGGCGACGTTCAGACCGCCCGCGGCGTTGACCTCCTCCACCCACAGGTGGGCGGCGGGGCCGAAGTGGGCCTGCTCGAAGATGGCGTTGACGCCGGAGACCGGGCGCGCCGCCTCGATCAGGATCTTGTCCTTGGTCGGCGGAGTCCGGCCCCGCGGCGACGGTGGTGGTCGCGCCGCCGCGCGGTCGTGGCCGTGGTGGCCGTCCCACCGGCCGTAGTGGCCGTGGTGGCTCCGGTCGTCGTGGTTTCCTCGGTACCGCCGCACGCCGCGATCAGGCCGCCGAGGCCGCCTGCTACCGCGATCGTGCCACCGGCGATGCCGGCGTACTTGAGAAAGTCGCGCCTGCTGACGGCCTTCTTGCCGAGCAGACCTTCGTCCGTTGTTTCCTTGGGTTCATCTGTCATTACGTGGCCCTCCCTCCAACTTTGCTGACCTTACCTGAACACCTCACACGGGAACAGCCGTCGCACCATGCGCCGGCCTTCCCGATCAGAGCCACACCCCACCCGTCATCCGACCACCTCCCGGAGACTTCTTCACCTGTGATCTGTCGCCC
This sequence comes from uncultured Actinomycetota bacterium, assembly GCA_963843455.1. Classification (GTDB taxonomy): domain Bacteria; phylum Actinomycetota; class Thermoleophilia; order RBG-16-64-13; family RBG-16-64-13; genus CAIQPS01. The sequence continues at coordinate 115,475 of CAWJKE010000006.1, read as the reverse complement.
GTCTATGCTCCGCATCAATACCGGCCGTACTTCAGCGCGGTGTCGATCATCGCCCGCAGGTTCTCGTCCTTGCCGTCGTCGGTGACGGCACCCATGTTGAGGATGTAGCCGCCCCCCTCGCCCGCGACCTCGATGAGGTTGCGGACATACGCGGCCGTCTCGTCCGCGGTGCCGGCGTAGATCAGCGACAGCGGGACGTTCCCCTCGATGCAGGCCACTTGGCCGATGGTCTTCTTGGCTTTGGCCATGTCGGTCTGGTCGAAGTACCAGATCGTCTTGCCTTTGGGCAGGTCCATGATCGCCTCAAGACGGGAGCCGTAGCGGCCCTCGGCGAAGAGGATCGGTATGCACCCCTCCTCGATGAGGCCCAGGAGAACGGCGCGCAGCGTCGGCCAATAGAAGGTGTGGAACTGCTCATCGTTCATGAAGCCGTCGGCGCCTTTGTGCAGCGGGAGGAAGACCACCGGGGTGGCGATTCCGCCGGGGCGCTTGAGAGCCCAGTCGATGGCCACCGGCACCAGGCGCTCGCAGGCTGCGATGACCTTCTCCGGGCGCCGGTACATGTCGATGATCACCTCGCGGGTGCCGCGCAGTGTGTCACCGAGGATGTCGAACGGGGCCTTGCTGGCGCCACCGAAGTAGCCGGGCCAGCCCATCCCCATGAGCTTGCCCATGGTCGGGAAGATGACCTGCTGCCAGCCCGCGACCGCGCGGGCCGCAACGGCGAGTTTTTCCAGACCCTCGGCCATCTCCGGGGTACCCCATCCGCCCACCTGGTTGCCCACGAAGGGCAACTCTATGTAATCGAAGAGCGAGGAGGTGTTGGCAAAACCGGCGAACGCCCCGACGGTGCGGGGCAGGTAGGTGCGCAGCATGAAGTCCGAGGGGTCGGAGATGAGTTGATCGTACTCGTCGGCGAGCATCCACTCTTTCTCGTTGTACTGGTAGCTGGCTTCCTTCGCCACCCCGTGGCCCGGCCAGGAGTACAGCTTGTAGTCGATGGCCTCGAACACCGCCGACGGCGTGGTGTACAGGATCGGGCCGACCATGCTGTCGGGCTGGAAGTCCACGTTGAAATCCACCCAGCACTTCATGGCGGCCGCGGTGTCCTTCATCGCCTCGTACGGTGTCATCCCCGCGCGGTTGACCGGCCACCACCCAGCGTTGACGTTGATGGGCACCCGGTCGGGTTCCCGCAGTTCCCAGCAGGCGATCAGCCTGTCGCAGCGGGCTTCGTACGCCGCCTTCGCCTCCGGGCTGTCGAACGGCATATCTGGGTTCCGCCACTTGTCGATACGCCAAGCGCGCTTCTCGTCGGCAGTCATATCTGTCCAGGCCTTGTCCGCCATCTCTAACCTCTCCCGACTAGATAGTGTTTTTTGCTGCTTGAATCATTGCCTCGACGTTACCCGGCCTAGCGTCGTCGACGACTGCGCCGACGTCCAGGATGAAGCCACCCCCAGGTCCGACCGTCTCGATGAGATCCCGGGAATAGGCCGTGACTTCATCGGCAGTCCCCAGTTGAAGCATCGAGATAGGCACGTTGCCCTGGATGCAGGCCCTGCCGCCCAGGATCTCTTTGGCCCGACGCATGTCGGTGTGGTCGAACTGCCACACAGTGCGGCCCTTGGGCACATCGGCGATGGTCTCCAGACGAGTGCCGTAGGCACCTTCGGCAAAGAGGTACGGCACGAAGCCATCGGCCACCAGCCCCTCGATGACCTTCTTGAGGCTCGGCCAGTAGAACTTCTGGAACTGTTCGACGCTCATGAACCCGTCGGCGCCCTTGTGCAGGGGTATGAACACCAGCGGCGGGGTGAAGGGATTGGAGCGCCGGGTGACCCACTTGACCACCACGGGCGCCAGCCGGTCACAGGCCTCGAGCACTGCGTCGGGCTGGCGGAACATGTCCATCAAGATGCCCCGGGTGCCCCTGAGGGTATCGCCGATGAAGTCGAATGGCGCCAAAGACATGCTGGCGAAAGGACCAGGAAAGCCTTCGGCCACCAGCCGACCTATGAGTGGGAATATGGTTCCGGCCCACGCCGCGGACTCCCGGCCGGCGGCCGCCAGTTTCTCGAGGCTCGCCTGGACGTCGGGATCGATCCAGCGCATCAGCCAGCCCGGTGCGTCCACGATCTCGACCATGTCCAGCGGAGAGGCCAGCTTGGCTAGGCCTGCCAGGCCACCCGCCACGCGGGGCAGGTAGTAGTGGAGCAGGTAGTCCGTGGGGTCATCGATGAGCAGGTCGTACTCGTCGGCCTGCATCCATTCCTTCTCGTTGTACTGGAAGCTGGCTTCCTTGGCCACGCCATGACCGGGCCAGTTGAGGATCTTGACGTCGAGGGCCTCGAAGGCGCGGCCCGGAATGGCCGCGAACGTGGGGGCCATCAAGCTGTCGGCCTGCAGATCCAGGTTGCACTGGAGCCAAGCCTCAGCCGCCTTCCCGTAGTCCTGGGTCACGTCGAACGGAGTGAGCCCCACGCGCGTTGCCGGGTAGTAGCCGGTGAGGACTGACACGGGCACGCGGTCGGGTTCCCCTTCGAGAAGAAAGGCCTTCCGCAAGCGAGTCGCCCGCGTGCGGTACTCCGCCGCGGCCGCAGGGCTGACAAACTCAAGCCCTGGCTCCACGAAGGCGGCAAAACGCCGCTCCAGCTTCTCGTCAGGCGATAGTTGCGACCACGCCTTGTCCACCACTAGCGTCCCCCCCGGGTCGTCAGAGACACCTATGATACTCCGACTGCCGCCTTGGCGAAGGCCACAGCGGCCATGGCGTCGTCGCCGTAGGCGTCGGCCCCGGTGTACTTGCGTACGGTGTCGTCCATCTGGCCGCCGCCGATGATGACCTTGAGGTCTTTGCGGAGTCCGGCGGCTTCCACCTGCTCGATGGTGGACTTCATGGAGTCAAAGGCCACCGAGAGGAAACCGGAGAGGGCCAGGACCTGGGGATTATGTTCTTCCACGGCTTTCACGAAGGCTTCTTCGGGCTGGTCGATGCCGATGTCGTAGACCTCAAAGCCGTTTACTTCCAGCATGAAGCCCACGATGTCTTTGCCGATGTCGTGGATGTCGCCCCGGACGGTACCTAAGACCACGATGCCCAGTTTCTTGGTGGTGTCGGTCTTGGCGGCCAGGAGGGGTTTTAAGATCTCGCCGATCTTACGGAGCATCTCCCCGCTCATGATGAGTTCGGGCAGGAAGTAAGAGCCTTCCTGATAGCGTTCTCCTACCACCTGCATGGCCTGGGAGGAGAGATCTAAGATCATGTTGGGGTCTTCGCCTTTGGCGAGCATGTCGTCGACGATCTGAAGGGCTTCCTTCTCCTTCATGTTCGCCATGGCTTCTACGAGTTCGTGGGCCATTGGGGCTCCTTGATCAGAAGATTTGACACCCATACCGCGCAGACGGTCGACGGTCCCTGACCATACTGTTGCGTATGCCGAGGCCCACGCAACCTGTATAGACAGCATGTTATGCTGGGCGCGGGCAAATAGCTAGCCACCTCCAGCAAATGCATGGAATGGCGGTGGCATTACCATCTGCTATGACTTTCTGTGGCGCCTTCGCTTTGTGAGCATGGGGGATGCAAACACCACGAGCGACAGACCTCGACCTTCTCGAGATCCGGCCGGAACGGCCGGAGGACGACGGCGCTCTGCCCGCATATCTGCATATCGTCCAAACCCTGACTGAACGCCTGAATTCCGGCACTTACGCCGCCGGGAGCCGTCTGCCTTCGGGCTCGGAGTTGCGCGCCGAGTTCGGGGTAAGTCCCATGACCGTGCGACGCGCGCTTTCGTTACTCGAGCAGCAGGGCCTGGTGACCGGAGTAAAGGGTCGCGGCACGTACGCCCGCTCCCGGGACCTGGCCGATTCGGTGTTCAGGCTCGACTCGCTCAGCGGCGAGTGGCTCGACCAGTCCGCGGAGATCCGACTGCTCTCGGCGAGCATGACCAGAGCCGACAACAGAGTGGCTGCAATGCTGCGAGTGCCTCCAGGCGACAAGGTCATCCACCTGCGCCGGGTGGTGTTCTCGAACGGGATCCCGGCGATGTACCACACCGAGTACATCATCTACGACCCGCGGCGGCCGCTGGTGGAGTCGCAGCTCCAGTTGACATCCATGCACGCCTTCCTCGATTCGGGCGGCGCGCAGAAGTTCCCCAGAGGCGAGTTGACGGTGACGGCGGTCAAGCTCGACGCCGAGAGTGCTCAGGTACTGGGGGAATCGGAGGGCGCGCTGGCCTTGCGCCTGGAGCATGTGTTCCAGGAGGGCGACCGCACGCCGGTAAGCTGGGGCTGGTTTCTTCTGCGGGCGGAATTGTTTCGCCTTCGCGCGCGGCTGGGCTCGGAATAGGAGGGACGGAGTTGAGCACCCTTGAGCTCCTCCGCACGGCACTCGTCGAGTTGGACGAGAGCCGAACCCTGGATCTCACGCGCAAGCTCCTGGCCCAGGGGAGAGTCTCCCCCGTGTCGATACTCAGCACTTGCCAGCAGGCTCTCAAAGTCGTGGGTGAGCGCTACGAGCGGCAGGAGTACTACCTTTCCGGGCTCATCATGGCGGGCGAGTTGTTCAAGGAGGTCCTCGATCTGGTGCAGCCGGTGCAGGAGCAGGCTCAGCCGGGGATTGTGGCCGGCACCGTGGTGCTGGGGACGGTGGCCGGCGACATCCACGATATCGGCAAGAACATGTTCGCGACGTCGCTCCGCGGCTTCGACTTCAAGGTGATCGACCTCGGTGTGGACGTGTCGCCCGAGAGATTCCTCGCAGAAGTGGGCAGCTCACGACCCGACGTGGTCTGTCTTTCGGGTTTGATCATGGCTGCTTTCGAGAGCATGAGGGCCACCGTCAACCTCCTGCGAAGCCAGGAGGAGCAACTAGGGTATCGCCCCCCCATCGTGCTGGGGGGGTCGATCATCGACGGCCGTGTGTGTCAATACGCGGGGGCCGATTCCTGGAGCACGGACGCCATGGAGGGCGTCCGCATCTGTCAGGACCTCGTCACCCGGGGCCACGCCTCGCTCCCCTAAGGGGCTGCGATCGTACGGGCGTCTTGCTGGATAAACCCCTCGACCTCGTTGAGGTTCTGGAAGACGCGGAAGCTGGGGTCGACCGTGAAGCCGACCATTTGAAGCAGACGCAGCACGTCCGGGCTTGGAGCGATCGCGCCGAGCCAGCCACGGTTCCGCACCCTGTGGAGGAGCGTGAGGAGGCTGGAGACGCCGCCGCTGTCCATATAGGCGCAATCTGTCAACTGCAGCAGTAGCCGCGTACCGTCGCGGCCAAGTGCGTCGTCCACCTTCTCCTTGAAAGAGGGGGCCGACGAGTGGTCGAAATCCCCCGCGAGGCTCAGAAGGGGGACGCCACTGAACGAGTAGCTGCTAACTTCGAGCACGTTTGCCTCCGGCTCTCCTTGCGCGGCGATGGTCTCGCCTCCATATACCCAACCCCGGGCCAGGCCAAGCAAACGAGCCTTCCTCTCTTACTTGGCCGCGGCCATGAGCCGCTTCACTACCTCCACCACCAGATCGGCGGGCAGGGCGATGCCCCCGCGTCCGCTCAGCAGTTCCGCCATGTTGATCCCCACGACTCGCGCGTCAACATCTACCAGGGGGCCGCCCGAGTTGCCGTGATCGAGGGGCACCGAGCTTTCTATCACCTGATCGACCCCGGAGAGACCGGGATAGTCGATGTTCTTGAGGAAAGCGGTGACGTTCCCGCTGGTGACCGGATGCTTGAGCACCTTGGCGTTGCCGATGGCCACGACGAAGTCGCCGTGGGCCAATTGGGACAGGTCGGTCCGGAAGACCGCCGGCGTGAGCTTGCGGGCCTTGACCCGCAGAACGGCGATGTCGGTCGTGGTATCCCGGCCCACGAGCGTGGCGGTCACCGTCGAGCCTGAGGGCAGGGTGACCCGGATACGTTTGGCCGGTTGGCCGTTGTCTCGCTCGATGACGTGGTTGTTGGTGACGATGTATCCATAGGACGCCGTGGCGCTATAGATCACCCCGGTGCCAATCGATTGGTAGATCATCGTAGCCGTGGTCGCGGTGACGGCAGTGATTCCGACCACGCTCGGCTTGAGCTGCCTGGCTATCGCCTTTGGATCCCCAGTGGTCGCGTGGGCCACCGTGGTAGTGGTCGGGCGCCGCGTGGTGGACGTGGATGGGCGGAGCGTTGTCGACGTGGTGGACGAAGTGGTGACAGTCTTGGGAGGCCCTGTCGTCGTCGTGGCCCGCGTCTGCCCCGGCCCAGCGATCGCGGTAGTGGTGGTGCTGGCGTGCGTGGAGAACGGCCGGAGAGAGACTGAGCAGCCGCTCACGGCGGCCGCGAGAGTCAGGGCGACGAGCGCGAGGGCGAGGGTACGTCTGAGCAAGGGCCGGGGAGCAGACTTCATCGGGTGATTGTACCAGTGGGCCCCGCGGTATCATCGGGTCGGACGGCACAAGGAGACCCGCCATGATCGTGGTGACCGGAGCGACAGGGCTGTTGGGCAACGTCCTGGTGCGCGGTTTGGCCGCGCACGGGGCGGCGCCCGTGCGCGTTCTGGTGCGCCCATCATCGGACCACAGGGCCATCGCGGGCTTGGATGTAGAGATCGTACCGGGCGACGTTCACGACCTATCCTCCCTGATCCGAGCATTCTCTGGCGCCGACATCGTCTTCCACCTGGCCGGGGTCGTCTCGATCGCTCGGGGCGGTCTTCCGCGCTTGCACGAAACGAACGTAACAGGCACCCGCAACGTGCTGGCGGCCTGTCGGGAGGCGGGAGTGCGGCGCCTCGTGCACTGCAGCTCCATCCACGCCTTCGTCGTTCCGCCGCGCGGTGCCTGCATCACCGAGACAAGTCCGATAGACCCGGGCCGCGCGTCGGGAGCCTACGACCGCACCAAAGCCGAAGCCACGCTGCTTGTGCTGGAAGCGATCAGACAGGGGCTCGATGCGGTCTTGGTCTTCCCCACCGGCGTCCTCGGACCTTTTGACTTCCGCCCATCCCATACCGGCGAGCTGGTCCTCGCCTGCGCTCAGGGGCGGCTGGGGGCATACGTCGACGGGGCGTACAACTTCGTGGACGTGCGAGACGTCGCGCAGGGGCTGATCGCCGCGGCCGAGAGGGGGCGCAGTGGCGAAGGCTACATCCTCGCGGGCCACAACGTGACCGTGTGGGAGCTGCTGCACTCTATCGAAGCCGTCACGGGGACGCCCGCCCCCCGCCTGCGCCTGCCCGTCGGGCTCGTCCGCGCGCTCAGCCCCCTCATCCCCATCTACTATTGGGCCACCGGGCAGAAACCGCTGTTCACCACCTACTCACTCGACGTGATCTCATCCGGCTCCACGATGACCAACCTGAAGGCCGAACGCGAGCTGGGGTACCATCCCCGCCCCTTCGCGGAGACGATGGAAGACACCGTGCGCTGGTTCAGAAAGCAGCGGATGCTGTGAGGGGACCGGCAGGCCGCCGCGGGGCACGGCCTAGACCTCGATCACGTCCCCCATGGCGGGCATGCCGGCATCAAGGTCGAAGCGCTCCCGCACCTTCTCGGCCAACCGCCCGCGGGCGTCGAGCTTCCGTTTGCGCCCGGTCGGCGGGCGGTTGAGCGCCTCGCACCCCGCGCAGAGTTCAGCTCACACCTCTGCAGCCGGGGCAAGCCGGGGGTCGACGGGCGGCGCAGCGGGCGGCGCCCCAGGTGCCACAGTCTGACGCCCCCGCCGCCGCAGGAATACCTTGACCAGTTCGTCCATCAGCAGAAGCCCAAGCGCGAAGATGATGCAGACCAGCCAGCGCCAACCGTTGAGATGGGCCAGACCGAAGATGCGTTGCGTGAAGCCCAACTCGGTGGCCAGGATGGTGACCAGTAACGAAAGACCGAGCAACTTCAACTGACGGCGATCGCCGAAGGTGTCGGCGCGCAGGGCAGTCTGGGCCTCGCTCCGACAGCTTATCCCGATGATGATGTTGAACAGGGAGAAGATGACGAAGCCCATGGTCGCAGCGGCGGCGGGGTCGGAGGATTCGAAGTAGTTTTCGACTACGAGGGTTCCGATAGCCATGAGCAGTCCGATGAAGCCAAGGCGGACCCATTGCCAGCTCGTGAGAACCGGCTGGGTGAGTGGGCGGGGCCTACGCTCCATCAGACCTTCAGAGGGCTTGTCGAAACCGAGGGCGATCGCGAGCGGCACCTGCACCGCGAAATTGATGTAGAGGACGGTCAAGGCCTGGAAGGGGGCACCTCCTAGAATCGTGAAGATCGCGGCGCCGAGGTAGCTCACAATGAACGCTACTAGGGCTGTCATCTGGAAGCGGATGTACTTGGAGAGGTTGTCGTAGATACCTCGCCCGAACTCGACCGCCTTCACGATGGTGGCGAAGTTGTCGTCGGTCAGGATCATGACTGCTGCTTCCTTGGAGACCTCGGTGCCGGTGATACCCATGGCCACCCCGATGTCGGCCTTCTTGAGCGCCGGGGCGTCGTTGACGCCGTCACCGGTCATGGCGACGATATTGCCGCCCTTCTGCAGCATGTGGACCAGGCGGATCTTGTCTTCGGGCGCCACCCGAGCTACGACGCCGATGTCGGGTAGTTGTTTCGCGAGGTCCTCGTCACTGAGCGCCGCGAACTGCGCGCCCGTCAGCGCAGTCCCCTCGATGCCCAACTCATGGCCGATAGCGGCGGCCGTGACAGCGTGATCGCCGGTGATCATCCGCACCTGGATGCCCGCGCTGTGGCACTTGGCGATAGCGTCCTTGGCCTCGGCCCGCGGCGGGTCGACGATGCCGACCATGGCGATCAACGTAAGGTCCTTGACCTGGCCTATGAGGTCGCCCTTAGGATCGAAGGTTGCCGGTGCAAAATCGCGGCGGGCGACGACCATGACCCGCTCGCCCTCTTTGGCCATGCGCTCGTTCTCAGCCAGCGCGAGCGGTCGGTTCTGGTCGGTGATGGGAGTCTCTTCTCCTCCGGGAGCCCACAGGTAGCTGCCGCGGGCTATGAGGACGTCAGGCGCCCCTTTGACGAAACAGCGGATCACCGGCCTGCCCTTCGCGTCGTTCATCTCGTGGAAGGTGGCCATGAACTTGTAGTCGGAGTCGAAGGGAACCTCTGCCACTCGCGGGTACATCTGCCGGGCGTTGTCCACGCTCACACCGCCCTTCTCGGCCAGAACGATCAGCGCACCCTCGGTGGGATCGCCGATGAGGTTCTCTCCATCCAGCCGGGCGTCGGCGCACAGAGCCATCGGCAGCATAACCTCTTCCAGGTCGACCTTGCCGCCCCCGGCGCTTAGTAGTTCACCCTTGGTGGCGTAACCTTCGCCGGTGACTTTGAACCGGTTCTGGCCGGGCAGGGTGAACTCTCGAGCCGTCATCTTATTGAGAGTAAGAGTGCCGGTCTTGTCGGAGCAGATGGCCGATACCGATCCAAGCGTTTCCACGGACGGCAGCCGCTTGACGATGGCGTTGGAAGCAGCGAGCACCCTGGTCCCCATCGAGTAGAGGGTGGTGACCACCGCCGGCATGCCGGTGGGAATGGCCGAGATGGCCAGGGCTATACCGGCCAGGAAGATGGCGTCGAAGGGCTGATCCTGGCGGAGGCCCAGGATGATCATTATCACGAAGGTGATGCCGGCGAGACCAGCTATGAGAACCGTGAGTCGGTCGAGTTGCTTCTGCAGGGGAGTCTTGTCGGCCTCTGTCTTGTTGAGCAGATCGGCGATGTGGCCCATCTCGGTCTGCATGCCCGTGGTGGTGACGATCATCTCCGCCCGCCCCCGGGTGACCGAAGTGTTCATAAAGGCCATGCAGTGCCGGTCGCCCAGAGGCACGTCGGCCTCGGCGATGGCGTCGGTATTCTTGGACGAGGCGACGCTCTCGCCGGTGAGGGCGGCTTCCTCGATCTCCACGTTGGCAGCCAGGAAGAGACGCCCGTCGGCGGGCACTCGGTTGCCGGCCTCCATCAACACGATGTCGCCGGGCACGAGCTCACCCGCCTCGATCTCAAGAACCTGACCGTCCCGACGCACCCGAGCGATGCTCTTGAGCATCTTCTCCAGGGCGGCCAGACTAGCCTCGGCCTTCGATTCCTGGTTCATGCCGAGCAGCGCGTTGAACACGGTCAAGCCGAGCAGCACGAGGGTCGTGCTTAGTTCGTGGACGATAGCCTGGTTGACAACGGCCGCGCCGACCAGGAGGATCTGCATGAAGTCGCGATACTGTCGCAAAAAGGCCCGCCAGCCCGGTTCCTTCTTCTTGCCGGCCAATTGGTTGGGACCGTACTTCTCCTGGCGCTGCTCGACCTCGGCTGCGCTCAGGCCTTTGCTGACGTCTACCTGGAGTTGCGCCGCGGCGTCGTCGGCCGACAGTCCGTACCACCGAACGTCAGAGGGGCTATCTGGCATCGTCCTTCTCCTTTGACCCGTTTGTCGCCGTCACACGGGACGGTCTCGACCATCGTCACTGCCGCTACAACGAACCCTACCAGCTACGGGGCAGCCGTGGAAACCAAGGCTCGGGACCTCCCTGCCGACATTCGCATCCGATCACCCCATCGCCGAGAGCAGGGCTGCAACGACGAAGCCAAGGACGGTCGCCAGACCGGTCAGTTTGCCTCCGTGCTCGTACGCTTCGGGGATCATCGCGTCGGCCAGCATAGTGAGCATTGCACCAGCTGCGAAGGCCTGGGCGAAGCGGCCGTCCGCGGCCGGCAGCCACTGGACCAAGCCGAAGCCGAGCGCGGCGCAGGCGGCCGATACCAGCACCAGGAATACCCAGAGCCAGAATATGCGCCGCCGCGGGTGGCCGGCCGCCAGTAGGTTCAGCGTGCCGGCGACGCCCTCGGGAAGGTTCGAGACGAACACCGCCACGAGGAACGCGACCTGTATGGAGCCGCCGGTCGCGAGGCCCATTCCCAGCACTATCGACTCCGGGATGTTGTCCAAGAGTGTGCCTATGAACACCGCGGCACCCGAGCCCCCAGGGTGCGTCCCGTCGATGGTCTTTCGCTTGGCTGCCCCTCGGCTGTCGACGAGCCAGTCGGCGAGGAAGAAGCTAACCGCGCCGATCAGAAGGAACAGGGCTACCTCCCAACCGCCGTCCGTGGACTCCGGCACGAGCTCGTAGGCGATGGCGCTGATGAGAGCGCCGGCGCCAAAGCCCATGACGAGGCCGATGGTACGGTTCGAGAGGTCCCGCCCGGCGAGCAGGTAGCCGACCAGCAAGGCCGCCGCCGCCAAGCCTCCCCAGAGAAACGCCGCGAACATTGGCGACCCTCTTCCTGCTACTTACCGGCAGTCTCAGCCGGGTCGCCGCCCGCCTCGGGCGAGTCCACCCGAGGCAGAGGTCCGCGGCTCCGAGCCCACCACAGCTCGAGGACCACGCCGAGGATCACGATCGCCACCATGGCGACGAGTGACGCCCGCTCGTAGATCAACTGGGTGACAACGAACGAGATGAGCGCCACCAACGCGGTCAGCAGGGCCAGCACGAGCATGAAGGTCTTGGCCCCGGTCTCAGACCGCACCCGAAAGTGCCCTATCGTCACCACTGAGAAGATGATGAGCGCGACGGCACTGCCGATGGAGGCGATCGCGTCCAGATTGAAGCCCGCTGCCAGCGCTACGCACACGATCGCCGCGATCATCAGCCCGGCGGGATACCGGCCGCCCCACTTGCGGCCCATGAACTCGGGGAACTGCCGGGTGGTCGCGAGTTGCTCAGTAAGACCCTGAGCGGGGTAGAGACCGCCATTGGTGGCGCCGGCCGTCGCAAACAGGGCGGTGATGGTCATCAACCAATATCCGGCCTTTCCAAGGACGGGCTCCGCCGCCTTGGCGATTGCCGTCCCTCCGGAGGCGACGACCTCGTCCACAGTCAGCGTGCCGAACACGCCGACGGACACCGCCACGTACACCACAGTCGCTATACCCAACGCCAGATACATGGCCTTGGGGAGCTCGCGCGAGGGGTTCTTGAGGTCCTTGGCGGTGAAGGTCACGATGCCGAAGCCGAGGAATGCGAAGAATGTGAGGGCCACGCTGGACAGGATGTCCTTGGCCGGCGGGTACCCCGAGGGGGCAAGCAGGTGGGGCTGCATGTTGGCGATGGTGACCACGGCGAAAAAGAGCAGGATCCCGACCACCACGAAGACTATGGCCGATTGCACGCGCGCCACCACCTTCGCTCCGACGACGTTCACCAGCGTCATGGCCACGATGACGATGGCCGCGAAGCCTTTGACCCAGGCGGCACTCCCGTCAGCGAAGACCGAGCTTGCGTAGCTGCCGAACGACACCGCGCACATGGCGGTGACGATGGCGTTCGTAATGAAGACGAGCCAGGCGGTGATGCCGGTCATGTGCCCGGGACCGAAACCGCTGGACACGTACTCAAGCAGCCCGGCACCAGATGGATACCGGGCCCCGAGTTTGGCGAAGGAGTAGCCCTGAAGACCGGCGACGATGCCGGCACATACGAACGACAGCCAAACCGCGGCGCCGGCGATAGCTCCGGCGGTTCCGAGCAATGCGAAGATACCGGCTCCCACCATCGAGCCCACGCCGATGAACGCGGCTTGCCGGTAGGTCATGTAGGACGTCGGCCGAAACGGGTGCGGCCCCTCACTCATGACGGTCCGCGCCTCATCTGTACGGCGGAACCTGCTCCGGTTTGGTCATGCGCTTGCGCTGGGACCGGTAGACCGGGATGCCCAGCAGAAGCGCGACCCCGCACAAGATGAACGGCGACCAGTAGGTCCACCAAGCCTTCCAGTCGAGCTCGCCCGCACCGCTCCCGTGACCGAGAAGTCTGTGCCCCGACGTGTTCCGCGAGTAGTAGATGAACAGTATGGAGAAGATCAGAGCCACGATCGCCACGATCATGTCCCGGGCGAAGCGTGGAGTATCGACGGTACGGTGGTCGATCAGGCGCCACTTGATCTGAGCGAGCGCAGAGAACGCATAGGGGATCGCGGCGGTGATGCCGGACATGAGCACCAAGGTCGTGAAAGCAGTAGCGCCCCCCGCGCCCAGGTAGTTGACAAGCATGGCGATAGAGGCCAGCACCGTGGAGATGACGATGCCAAAGATCGGGACGCCATTCTTTGACATCCGCTTGAACCGTGCCGGAAACAGCCCATCTTTCGACGCGGCAAGAGGCATCTCGGCGCAGATCATCGTCCACCCCACCAGAGCCCCGAAACCGGAGATGACCACGAAGGCCGCCATTATGTAGCCGGCCCAGGTGCCTCCGAACATGGCGTTGACGGCGTCGGAGAACGGCGCTGTCGACTCGGCGAGCTGGGAATTCGGCAGGATCCCGAAGATGACTCCCAGGGAAAGCATGTAGACTGCGGCCGTCGCGAGGGTACCCAAGATGGTGGCTTTCGGGATGTTGCGGTCGGGATTCCGGACCTTGGCGGCCGCCACCGAGGCGACCTCCACACCCAGGTAGCTGAACAGGGCGATCGACATCCCGCCGCCGATGGCCTGGATGGTGCTCAGGCCGCTCACGTTCCAGGGCGAGTAGTTGGCCTTGGACACGTAGAACCAGCCGACTATGGCGACAAACGCCAGAGCGATGAACTTGAGGATCGTTGTGACGACCTGGATGAAACCCATGTTCTTGACGCCCGACAGGTTGATGATGGCCGGAAGCCAGAGCCCCACCAGCACGAGCACGATCGAGATCCAGGTGGTGTGGTCTTTGTTGATGAAGTATTCGACGTACAGGACCCAGCCGACGGCGATGGCAGCATTTCCGGCCCAAGCCGTGATCCAGTAGGACCACGCGTTCATGAAGCCCAGAAAGTTGCCGTAGGCGACACGCGCGTACGCGTATGGGCCTCCGTCGGCAGGCAGACGCCTCGAAAGTGCGCTGAACAGCATCGCGAGCGCCAGCGCTCCCACAGTGGTCAGGGCCATGGAGACGAGACTGATAGGCCCGTAACCCGCCAGCGACGTCGGCAGGTTGAAGATACCGACGCCGATGATGCTCCCCACGATGAGGGCCATCGCGGTCCCGAGGCCAAAACCCCCGGAACTCCCCTGCGTGGCCGGTGCCTCACTCGGCTGGGCGTAGTTCGAGCCGTTCGCATCCTCTGGCATCGCTCCCCCTCCTTACCAGCTGTTTGTCACCAACGTTGAGGCGTCCGTCCGCGCCCCGGTCAGATGGCGTCTCGCTGAATGGGGCAGGTCATGCAGTGCCCGCCGCCCCGGCCTTTGCCAAGCTCGAAGCCCTGGATAGTGATGACTTCCACCCCCGCCTCACGCATTTTCGAGATGGTGTACGTGTTCCGCTCGTAGGCCACCACGACCCCGGGCTCGAGCGCGACCACGTTGTTTCCATCGTCCCACTGCTCGCGCTCCTGCTGATACGCGTCGCCGCCGGTCTCGACCACATGGACCTTCTTCACCCCGAGAGCATCAGCCACTGCCGACAAGAAATCCTTCTCTTCGGTCACATGGAAGCCGCCGTTGCTGCCGGGCCGCAGGCTGATCGCCCGTATGCCTCCGACGACTTTCGGATAGACCGTTACCTTGTCTCGGTCGAGCACCGTGAAAATGGTGTCCAGGTGCATGTGCGCGCGGTCCTTGCTCATCACGCAGGCGATCACCCGGTCCGCGGCGCCCTTGGCGAACAGGGCCTTGGCGATCTGCTCGATCATCCGCCCCTGGGTACGCTCACTCATGCCGATGAGAACCGCGCCGTTGCCGACGGGCATCACGTCCCCGCCCTCGAGAGAGGCGCGCCCGAAGTCCTCCAGCGTGAAGCGGCCGTCATCCCCCATCTCGGGGTACCAGAACTCGAATCCAGCATCCTGGAACATGGGATGCGCGCGATAGATGAGGCCCACGTTGTAAGCCTCGAGCCGGCGGGCCGGCCAGTACATCGGGTTGATGCTCACGCCGCCATAGATCCAGCAGGAGGAGTCACGAGTGAACAGAGTGTTGGGGAGCGGAGGGAGGACGAAGTAGCTCGTATCCTCGACCGCGGCTGCGCCGAGCGACTTGCTGCGCCAAGCCTTGAGATCTATACCCGTCTCGTCGACGGTGAGACCGCCGATGACATGTTTGGCCAGTTGGTCGGGCGCCAATTCCCACAGTACGTTGCGGATCTCGTCGACCAGCGACCAACCCACGGTGAATTCCGAAGCGACCAGTTCGATCAACCGGCGACGCCCTTCGTCGCTTGCGGCCAGAGCTTCGGCGAGAAGATCGCGGAGATAGTAGACCTCCACTCCCCTCTCGCGCATGCGGGCCACGAATTGATCGTGCTCGTACTGAGCGCGCTCCACCCAGATGACGTCGTCGAAGAGCAGATCGTCGTGGTTGGATGGGGTGAGCCGTTGGAGGCTCAGTTCGGGGCGATGCACGATCACCTTGCGTAGCTTGCCTACCTCGGAATGTACGCCGAATGCGTCCATGGGTCTCTGACTCTCCTCTCTGCGGTTAGCCGGCGATAACATTGGTACCGGCCGTTCCAGCCACGATCTTCTCTATGTCAGGTAATGAACCGATGGCCGCCCGCCGGCCCGTCCTCTCCACGAAACGAGCGGCCGCATCGACCTTGGGCCCCATGGACCCGGCCGCGAAGTTCCGCGCCCGCAGTTCGGCCGGGGTGACATTCGTGAGCTTCCTCTGCTGCGGGGTGCCCCAGTCGAGATACACCCCGTCTACGTCGGTGGCCATCACGTACAGATCGGCCTCGAGCTCGCGTGCGAGGAGCTCGCTGGCCAAGTCCTTGTCGATAACAGCCTCCACTCCTACGAGGACGCGGTCGGCACCCGGTTTATACATGGTGGGTACCCCACCGCCTCCGGCACAGATGACGACGGTGTCATGTTCGAGGAGCCAGCGAATGGGCCGAATCTCGAAGATCCGCGTGGGTTCCGGAGAGGGCACCACCCGACGCCAGTACTGCCCGTCCTGCTTGAACACCCAGCCTTTTTCAGCCGCGACGGCATCCGCCTGCGGCTCGTCGTACACCGGCCCGACGAACTTGGTGGGGTTGGAGAACGCCGGGTCCGCGGAGTCGACCTCCACCATGGTCAGCACGGTGGCAAAGGGCTGCTCGAAGGGGAGGAGATTGCCCAGTTCTTGCTCGATCATGTAGCCGATCATGCCCTCAGTCTCGGCACCAAGCACATCGAGCGGGTACGCTTCCACCTTCTCATAGGCGGCCGATTGGAGCGCCAGCAATCCGACCTGAGGCCCGTTTCCGTGCGAGATGACAAGCTCGTGCGGCGCGGATAGCGGCGCCAACGCGCGAGCAGCGATCCTGATGTTCTCCCGTTGGGCTTCGGCCGTCATGGGCTCGCCCCGCCGGAGCAGGGCGTTCCCCCCCAAGGCTACGACGATACGCATGGTGCCTCCTTCAGTCCCCGATGGTTGCGACCATGACCGCCTTGATGGTGTGCATGCGGTTCTCGGCTTCGTCGAACACGATTGAGTACTCCGACTCGAACACCTCGTCGGTAACCTCGAGGCCGTCCATGCCGAAGTGTTCGAAGATATCCTGCCCCATCTTGGTCTCCCGGTTGTGGAAGGCGGGCAAGCAGTGCATGAACCGGACGCTCGGGTTGCCGGTCTTCTTGACCACGGCCATGTTGACCTGGTAGGGGCGTAGCAGGTTGATGCGCTCCTCCCACACGCTCTTGTCCTCACCCATGGAGACCCACACGTCGGTGTAGAGGAAGTCGACTCCCTTCACACCCTCTTCCACGCTCTCGGTCAGGGTGAGGCGGGCGCCGGTCTCGGCTGCTACGGCCTTGCAGGTGGCTACCAACTCCTTGTCGGGCCACAACGCGGCCGGAGCGCAAAGTCGCACGTCCATGCCCAACTTGCAGCCGCCGACCATGAGTGAGTTGCCCATGTTGAAGCGGGCATCCCCCAGGTAGCAGTAGGCGATCTGCTCGAGCGGCTTGTTGCAGTGCTCCGTCATGGTGAGCACGTCGGCCAGAATCTGGGTGGGGTGGAACTCGTTGGTAAGTCCGTTCCACACCGGGACCCCCGCGTATTGCCCCAGGATCTCCACGGTCTCCTGAGTGAAGCCTCGATACTCGATGCCATCGTAGACGCGACCGAGCACCCGCGCCGTGTCCTTCATGGACTCTTTGTGGCCTATCTGCGAGCCGGTCGGTTCGAGGTAGGTGACGTTCGCTCCCTGGTCGTAGGCGGCCACTTCGAACGCGGTACGGGTCCGGGTGGAGGTCTTCTCGAAGATAAGGGCCACGTTCTTGCCCTTCATGCGTTGCTGCTCGTACCCCCCGCGCTTGGCCCGCTTGAGGTCGGCGGCCAGATCCAGCAGGTAGCGGATCTCTCCGGGCGTCAGGTCGAGCAACTTCAGAAAGTTCCGTTGACTCAGGTTATGTCCCATGATGTTCCCTCTCTTGTGCGCGAAGCGGATTTCCCGTCTTTCTGCCCATATTGATGAGAAACGCAAACCCTGCAAATCACGGCCTGAGACCAGAGGGCCCCAGCCGGCCTCGCCCCTGGAGACCGGCCGGGGCCTTGGACATGTCACACTCCGTTCGCCCCTGCTGGGGCCTGGCGCTACTCCGAGTCGTTCGGGATGTTCTCGAGAATGTCCAGCGCCGTGTCTTCGGAAAGGAGCTGGATCCCGTCTTCACCGGCGAGAGCCCCCAGTTCGGCAGCGGCGATGAACCCCTTAGCGCCGTCGACCCCGAGACCTATCAGCGCGCCCACTTTGGCGCCGAACTCTGTACTCGTCCTTAGTAGGTGACCACCCTCGGCAATCCCTTGGCAGCCTCGATCCATCCGGCAACCTGACTTTCGGTGGGGAGTCTGCGGACGAGCTTCTTCTCCGCGTTCACTTCGGCCAGTTTGGGAGTCAGGTTGTCCGCCCGCCGCTGGGCCAGTTCGGGGACCGTATCCACCCCGGCGGCCTCCAGCAGGTCGGAGTACTCCTCACCGATGCCCTTGACCCGGAAGAAATCGGCCATGTTGACCCAGCGGAGGATCAACTTGCCGCTGATGCCCGTGGCCGCGGCCAAGTCCTCCCGGCCTTTGGGGCTGGCGCCCGCAGCGAGCAGGTCGTCGGTGGTCTTGATTCCGACGGAGCCGAGCTTCTCAGCGTAGGCAGGGCCGACGCCCTCGATCTCGGCGAGGTCGTATGGGCGTCTCGCGGTAGGCTCCTCGTCGCCAGACGCCACCATCGGCGCCGCGACCACCGCCGGTTCCGGCGAGACCGCCGCAGCGACGACGACGGGGGCAGCCACAGCGGCCACGGGGGCGGTCACCGGCGGCGCTACGAAGGCCGGTGCGGCTTCGGCTACCGGCACCGCTTGCTCCTCATAGGGGGTGAGTCCCTTCCACGCTATGAAGGCCCACATGATGATGACATACAGCACGAGCAGGATGATCGACCAGATGGGATAGTAGGGGATCATGAAGAACTCGGAGATCGCAGCGAGAGCCGCGGCGACAGCGCCGACCACCCTTCCCAATCTGCTGCCTTGCAGGGCAGCGATGCCACCCAGGAACAAGATCGCGCCGATACATATGTACCAAATGGCCAGTCCTGTGATGTCCACCAGCCTGTACCCGGTGAAGCCCAGTACCAGCCACTGGTCCCTGATCAGACCTATGATCCCCGCGATGAGCTTGAACGCCCCCACGATCATCATGAGAACCGATCCAAAGACCACCCAGTTTGCCCACTTCTGTTCCATCAGTGCCCCCTTCTCAGTAGGTCATTACTCACGCAAGCGCTTTGGCCGCCTGGATCCACTCGCCGACCTGGGCCTCGGTTGGAAGATGGCCCACAGACTTGTATTCCTGGTTCACCTCGGCCAGCTTCTTGGCAAGATGTGCCGCTCGCCTTCAAGGTCTCGGCGTAGACTTCCCCAATGCCCGAGATCTCGACTATGCCGGCCATCCACTCCTCCCCTGGTCCGTGGTGCGCGTCACTTTGTCCTCTACTCTCGCCCCCTCCTTCGGAGCAAGCAGGATAGCGGTGATGATGCCCCCTATGAGGACCACCAGGCCGACACCCCCGCCGATGACCGGGACCGGCTTCTTGGCGTAGAGATCGCGGGCCCGCGCGGGTATGTCCATCCGGTGTCCAATGGCGTCGAGCGTCCCGCTCATGCGCTCGAGAGTCGCCGTGATGTCCTGGCGGATCTCCCCCGAGCTCAGTTGGATGTCTTGCTGGGTTTCCTCTGATCCTTTGCCCATGCGACTTCCTCCTTCAGTGATTCGACGGTCTGTTCGGGCACCGGCCCACCGGCCTTCTCGAGGCGCGACCGGGCGATCAGGACCAGGATGCCGGCGATAGCCAAGTAGGCGACAGTCACGATTAAGGCGGCCAGCCAGGCGGCCAGCCACAGATCCACCACCAAGACGATGGTGGCGGTGAGGACGCCGACGGCCAGGAGACCCATCATGGCGGCCACGACGAAGAGTATGGCGACCCCCGTCAGCAGGGAGATCTTCTCATTGACCTCCGCCTTGACCAGGGCGATCTCCTGATGGATCACGTGAGAGAAGTCGCGCATCAGCTGCCGCAAGAGGTGGCCGAGAGACTGGTCGGCGAGCCCGGCGTGCTCTGCAGGCGGGGGCTGGACCGCCGTTTGGGGGGGAACTACTGATTCGGGACGGTCTACTGCTTCCGGCATGACTCCTCCTCCTATCCCGGGACGCTAGTTCAGTGGGTAACCACCCTCGGCTGATTCTTGACAGCTTCGATCCAGTTGGAGGATGACCCCAAACATCACCAAGTGTGGCGTCGTTGTGCCGCTCGCGTTCCCTGCCACCTCCCTGCCCTTCTTCACGTCACGCTACATGGGGTGAGCGCGGCTTCATGTTCCATGGAATCGTCAAACCGTGGGCGCTTAGCCATCGGCGTGGTCGGTAAGCACGGCGACTACCACTTCAGTGGTCTGATCGTCGGCGGCTATTTCCTGGATGGCCAGCGCGCCCTCGGTCAGCAGCAGACCGACGGCCACATTCTTCTTCTCGGCGAGTCGTGCCGAAAGTTCGTCGGCCAGAGCGGCCACGGTCGAGCGGATGTCCTCGATGTCCACCTGCTGCTGTACCGCTACGAGGAAGTCGTGGCTGGTGATCATGGCCACGGCGGACGTGCTTGGCTTGAGCGCGGTGCCGATGGTGCCCAAGCTCTCGTCTCTGAATCCCTTGTCACGCGAGGCGATAGCTCCGCCGGCCGCCGCGCCGATGCCCGCACCGAGGGCGACACCCGCCGGACCGCCCAGAATGCCGAGGATGCCGCCGACCAGCGCGCCGGCGCCGGCGCCCCTGCCCCCGGACATGTCGCCCGTCTCGAAGTAGTGGACCTTGCCCTTGGCGTCCTGCCGGATGACCGCGGCATCCTCGAAGTAGAACTGTCCCTGCGTCTTGGCTTCTCTCAAGGCCTCGAGCGCCTTGTCGGCGGCCGTCTCATCGGTGAACGCCGCCACCAGGAAACCGACCGCAGGTACGCCGCGCTGTCCCGTCTCGCCCATCTCAGTGAACCATCTCGTCGATGCAGACCGTCACCGCCAAGATGATGATGTCATCCTGGCCGGGGTCGATGGCCACTCCATAGCTGTCGCGCAGGCGGAACCATTTCTTCGAGATTTCCGCCACCTTGTCGCGTCCCTCACCGATGGTGTATTCGTGGTCGAGGATGTTGCCCTGCACCTGCAGATCCGGACCGTTCTTGATCTTGACCACCCAACGGTCCCGAAGAGGACTGATCAGGGCCTTCTTGACCACGGCGAGCTGTTCGCCGTTGGGTCCTTCGACCTCCATGCTGTCCTTGATGCGCAGCATCTTCTCCTGGATCTTGGCCAGCTCTTTGCCGTGTGCGTCCTCAAAGATGAGGGTCTGCCGCACCCGCAGCGCCTTGCCGTCTACCTTGTACACCTTCTGGCCGCGCTCGTCCTCGATCCAGAAATCGTCGCCTATAGCCACCATCTTCTGACGCATCTGGTAGCGGTTGCCGCCGCCGCCGAATCGCCCGAGTGCGCGATCGTCCTGGCGTTCGTCACGCCGTTCGTCTCCTCTGCCGATCACGTCTGTCTCCTCTCTGTCAATTCCTGTTCCTACCTATGAGGACTTGGCGCAGCGTCGGAGTCGCCCTGCCCTCACTGTTCTGACGGCATATCTGCTATCACCACAGGACAATCGGCCCAAGGGATATGCGCTTGCAGATCACAGCCGGTGGCCACTTCGCCCCCACTGGCACTGTCTATGGCCATAGTGCGAGAACTTCAAACATGCGGCGTGCGAGGATACCCGCCCCGGGCGGAGAAATGGTAGACGGTGAGTCATGAATATCAACTATGAACTGAACCCGGGGCAGGGCTCCTTGGAGACGCCGCCGCCCGAAAGCCCTCGACCACATGGCGCGGGTCGCGCCTCCATGCGCGATGAGTTCCTGGCCCTGTTCCGCGACACACGGCTGTCGCCCCCCGGTGGCGAGACCGTGTCTCCCGGGAAGGACTCTGCCCCCCCAGCGCCGGAGCCGAGCCGGTTCCTCCGCCGATACCTGCAGCAGACAGCCCCGCCGCCGGAACCCGCGGCGTCGGGGCTTACCGGTCTGGACGACCACTTGGGAGGCGGCTTCGGCTTCGGCCTCCATCTGGTGCTGGGGGCCCCAGGCTCGGGGAAGACTGCCTTCCTCGAGTCGCTGGCATGGGAAGCGGTGGCGGGCCGACGCCCGACTCTCTACTACGCCCTCAAGACGGGAAGTCTCCGAGCGTGGGAGAGACTCATCGCAACGCTTGGGACCATCCTGGACGGACCGGCGATCACCCCGTCCGAACTACGCGGGCAGGGACTGGTCCCCACGGACATGCAGATACTCAACCGCCTGGACGGCGCACTCCAAGCGGCCGTGCTGCCTTACGTGTCGCTCATCGACCCCAGTCCAGCCCACGCCGGGAGCCTGGGCGCCTTCATCGAGGACGTGCGGTCGCGAGCCCAGGACGCCGGCGAACAGCACGGGCGGCTGCCGCTTGTCCTGGTCGACGACCTGGAACGGCTGGTGACCCTCTCCGGGTCGCGGTCGCCCCTGCATCTGCTCTCCCGGCTCGACGACGCCCTGGTGGCGGATTCGATTCCCGGGCTGGTCGCCGTGACGCCTGACGACCTACTGCGGGCCGGGTCGGAGCGCCTGCCGGTTCAGACCGTTCTGACGCTCACGCCGGTGTTACCGTCGGTCGTCGGTGCACCCGAGCGCGTTGACCTAGAGGTGCGAAGGAACACGGCGACCGGTTGGACGGGGACCGTCTCTCTGCTGCTCGACCCGCGGTCGGGCCTGTTCGCCGAGCCTACCGCGGGCGGCTAGCGTAGCCCGGCCGCGCGACCGCGGCGCGCGCGCTCGCCGGCGCATGCCCCCAGGCGCTCGGGCGTTCACACCCCGTCGACGATGACCAGTTCTCCGTGGGCGCAACTGTGCCGCACCGCTTTCGCCGCGCAATACTCCTCGGATGAATACCAGCGCTGCGCGTCCTCGAAAGTCGGGAACTCCAGGATGATGGTGCGGCCCGGCTCGACGTCGCCCTCGAGCACCTCCACCCGGCCACCACGGGCCAGGTACCGTCCGCCAAACTCCTCGATCGTACCCGGCACTATCTGCTTGTAGCGCTCGTAGCCGATGGGGTCGTGCACGCGGATGTTTGCGAAGACGTATGCGGGCATTTTCTTCCTTCCCCTAGCTCTTTTCGTGTCCCATTGCCCCGAGCGTTGCCGGACCGGTGGAAGCTACTCGCCGACCCGCTTGAAGTCGATAAAGCCTTTCTCGACGTCTACCGACACCAGCTGCACTCGCGCCCGGTGCCCCACGTCCAGGCCCCCGGAACCCTCGACGACCCTTCCCTCGACGGGCACCTCGAGTAGCCGCACCCAGGTGCCCTTGTCTGAGGCTCCGGTCACCATCCCGTCGAACTGCTGGCCGACGCGCGAACGCAGGTAGAGCGCGGCCGCCGACTTGCCCACCTGGCGCTCGACCTTGTTGGCGGCGTCCTCCTGTTGAGTACAGTGAGTGGCAAGCGTGGCGAGTTCAACGCCGTCGTAGGGAGCAGGTCCGGCCGCGAGTGCCGCCTTGAGCAGGCGCTGCGTCACCAGGTCGGTGAACCGACGGTTGGGCGCGGTGGAATGACCATAGTCCTTGACGGCCAAGCCGAAGTGGCCCGGTGCATCCTCGCCAGGCATCTCGGCCACATACTCACCGGGACCCAAGAGCTTGATCACCGCCAGCGATAGATCGGGAAAGCGGACCGGATCGGCCACCCGCATCGCAGTCAGGAATCCCTCCAGGGCGACGGCGTCGGGAGTAGCCGGAAGGGGCGAACCGCGTTCGGCGGCGATCTCGACGATGCGGTCCCACCTCTTGGGCGTGCGGACCACCCGGCGGATGGACGGCGACCCTTTGGAGGCCAGAAACCGGGCCGCGACACCGTTCGCCGCGATCATGAAGTCCTCGATGATGCTCTTCGCCCGGTTCTTCTCCTCGACCTCGATGCCGCTCAGCAGATCCCCCTCGAACACCGGTTGCGCCTCGATGGTCTCCAGACTCAGTGCTCCCCGCGCATGCCGGGACTTCGTCATGGTCTGCGCGACGTGGTCCTGCATCCGCAGATTCTCGGCCAGGCCGTCGACGGCGGCGACCGCCTCGGGAATGGTGCCCGTCCCCTCCAGCCAGGCGGCCACGCTGTTGTAGGCCAGTTTTGCCCGACTGTGGACCCGCGCCTGGAAGACCTCGGAGCTCTCGATGGAGCCATCCGGAGCCACAAGCATCGAGAAGACGAAAGCGAGCCGCTCTTCGTCCGGGTTGAGAGAGGTCAGACCGGTGGAAAGCTTCTCGGGAATCATCGGGAAGATCTGAGCGGCGGTGTAGACCGAGGTAGTGTTGTAGGCCGCATGCTCGTCGATGGCCGTCCCTTTCTTGACGAGCCCGTCCACGTCGGCGATAGCCACCAGGATCCGGACGCGGCCGTCCGGAGCAGCTTCAGCCACCGTGAGTTGGTCGAGATCGCGGGAACTGTCGTTGTCGATGGAGGCCCACAGGAGCTGCCGAAGGTCGCGGAAAGTGTCGGTCTGGGCGCCAGCGCGGCCGCCGCTACCACCGGGACCGGCGACCGCGGGACGGGCGAAATCGATGGAAGCGGGCGACCGCAGTTTGTCGAGTTCGGCCAAGGCGGCCGGGGAGAAATCCGGGAGCAAGCCGCGCTGCAGCATCGCCTGGCGTGCGACGCGCTCCAGGATGGCCCGATCGCGCTCGTCGGCGGCGTTCATGCGGCCGCGCCGATCTTCGCGGTCACCTCGTCGACAGTGAGGACTGGGGCGAAAAGGAAGCCCGGGGTGACAAGCGACGTCCTTTGTAGCTCGGTTGCCGAGGCCCCAGGCACATATGCGGCAGCAGTTCCGTCGCTCAGAAAGAACATGCGAAAGTCGCGCTGCATAGCCTCGCGAGCGGTGCCCGAGAAGGCACCTATCCGGGGCTTGTCCAGAACGAGGTCTCCTTGCTCGACGACCGGCTCTCCGTCGAGTTGGGCCGAGAAGGCGTCGCGGTTCAGGAGCCCATCCCGCGCGGGAGGCGACGTCTCACCCATAACGCCCAGGTCGGAGCCGTCGGGCTCGAGGACGGCAGGACCTTCCGGGGCCGAGACGGGCGAGTCCCGGACGAAACAAGTCTGGAGGTCGACGTTAATCAAGGCAGTTCGCTTTGGGAGAAGGTCGAAGTCGATCACCAGAAGACCTCCGGCACGTCAATCGTGCAGGCGCCTCCGCGCCCTCGCCGTTACGGGCTTGTCGACATGACATGATACGGCCTCAGAAGCGCGGCGCTCTACTGCCTCACCGCTCCGGTGCGTCGACGTTGACGCAGGCGCGTCGTCGAGGCGCCTTTCTCGCGGTTTACTTCGCTGCCAACGAGGGAGGAGCGGGCCACCCCCGAAGAGGGGTGGCCCGCTCGGTCTCTGCTACTGCTATTGCAGGCTGCCTATCACATCGAAGGCATCGACTCCGACATTAGTGGCGGTGGCGGCCGGGTTCTTGGTGCCGGTCCACTCGATCTTGACGGTGTGGGTGCCGGCCGTGAGGGTGCCGGTGGTCCATACCGTCTGCCGCCACAGAGCACTCGCACTGTAGAGGTCTACCGTGACGGGCGCGCCCGCGTCGAGCGTCACTCGGGCAATGCCGTAGCTCGGGCTCTTGACCGTGACCCAGCTAAGCGAGGTCCCGTTGAAGATCGCCGTGACCGAACCGCCTGCGGTGTTTGTATACCGCCAGGAGCCGGCGGAGGCAGAGGTGTTCGAGGCGGTGACCCACGCGGTGCTGGGTGAGGCGGGGGTGTAGAGGATGCGTGAATCAGTCTGTTCGTAGCGGGTGGCACCGATTAGGCTGCCTATCACATTGAAGGCATCGACTCCGACATTAGTGGCGGTGGCGGCCGGGTTCTTGGTGCCGGTCCACTCGATCTTGACGGTGTGGGTGCCGGCCGTGAGGGTGCCGGTGGTCCATACCGTCTGCTGCCACAGAGCGCTCGCACTGTAGAGGTCTACCGTGACGGGCGCGCCCCCATCGAGCGTCACTCGGGCAATGCCGTAGCTGGGGCTCTTGACCGTGATCCAGCTGAGCGAGGTCCCGTTGAACATCGCCGTGACCGAACCGCCTGCGGTGTTTGTATACCGCCAGGAGCCGGCGGAGGCAGAGGTGTTCGAGGCGGTGACCCACGCGGTGCTGGGTGAGGCGGGGGTGTAGAGGATGCGTGAATCAGTCTGTTCGTAGCGGGTGGCACTAACGACACTAACTAGGCTGCCGGCGACATTGAAGGCATCGACTCCGACATTAGTGGCGGTGGCGGCCGGGTTCTTGGTGCCGGTCCACTCGATCTTGACGGTGTGGGTGCCGGCCGTGAGGGTGCCGGTGGTCCATACCGTCTGCTGCCACAGAGCGCTCGCACTGTAGAGGTCTACCGTGACGGGCGCGCCCGCGTCGAGCGTCACTCGGGCAATGCCGTAGCTGGGGCTCTTGACCGTGACCCAGCTAAGCGAGGTCCCGTTGAAGATCGCCGTGACCGAACCGCCTGCGGTGTTTGTATACCGCCAGGAGCCGGCGGAGGCAGAGGTGTTCGAGGCGGTGACCCACGCGGTGCTGGGTGAGGCAGGTGCGTAGACGATGGCTGGATCAGTCTGTTCGTAGCGGGTCGTGGCAAGGAGATACGTGTAGCGATCGGCCACACTGATGGCGCTCGTTCCTCCCGCAGCGGTCACAGTCACGTCCACCGTCCCCGCCGCACCCGCGGGCGCGGTGGCGGTGATCTGAGTAGCCGAGTTGACGGTGAAACCGGTCGCAGGTGTGGCGCCGAAGGTGACGGCGGTAGCCCCGGTCAGATTGGTCCCGGTGATAACCACGGAGGTCCCGCCCGAAATCGGGCCGGAGCTAGGCAGTAGCCCGGTAACGGTGGGCGTGGCCACGTAGGTGTAGCGATCGGCCACACTGATGGCGCTCGTTCCTCCCGCAGTGGTCACAGTCACGTCCACCGTTCCCGCCGCACCCGCGGGCGCGGTGGCGGTGATCTGAGTAGCCGAGTTGACGGTGAAACCGGTCGCAGGTGTGGCGCCGAAGGTGACGGCGGTAGCCCCGGTCAGATTGGTCCCGGTGATAACCACGGAGGTCCCGCCCGAAATCGGGCCGGAGGCCGGGCTTATCGCGGTGATCGCTGGGCCAACAGCGGTGGTGTCGACGGTCAGAATGTTTGAGACCGAATCGCCGGCTGCGTTGTAGGCAGTGACCCGATACCGGTACGTTCCGCTGACCGGGACCGTCGAGTCCGCAAAGGTGGTGGCGTTCGCGAGCGCAGTTCCGATACCGCTGAATGCCCCGTTACCAGCGGCACGCTCGATCCGGAAGCCGATCTCGTTGGCCGGGTTGCCCAACGTGGAGGCCGGCGTCTGGGTCTGTGGGGCCCAAGGCGTACCGTCGGTCCAAGTCAGATTCACAGCCGATGTGCCCTGGCCTCCTGTCAAGACAGGGGCCGCAGGCAGAGCGCGGCCGACGTTGAACTTCATCGCCCGCATCATGTCCATCTCTTCATGGCTGAGGATGTGGCAGTGCCACACATATTCCCAGCCGAAGTTGACGAGCTGGTTCGTGAGCCGCGGAGTGGTGGGAGTCCCGTCCGGGTTGACGTTCCTGAAGCCCATCGTGGACCCGATGGCGCTAGTGGGATCCAGCGGACGGATGCTGTCGGGCACGCCGAACGGGTCCTTGGGCGCGATCGGCCTCATAGCCACGATGACGTCCTCGAGCGGGTTCATCCGCACAGTTTCCTTCCAACCCAGCTCGTTGGGGTCGGGGGGTTTGACCACGCCGGCCCAGTCGACCCGGTTGATCAACTGCACATTGAAGAGGTGGAAGTGGATGGGGTGCGTGTCGACTCCGTTGTGGGTGATCTTCCAGATCTGAGTACCGTCGCCGGCCGCCCCTATCTGGACCCCGGTGGTCGTGTCGTCCAAGACCTCGGTCACCGGATCGATGTAGCCGTAGTGGATGGTCGTCTGGTTCGTGCCGTTCGTGTTGGGAATCTCGACACCCAGGAACGCCATCATCCTGCCGTAGATATCCTCGAAGAGCTCTTGGATGGCCTTTGGCTTGAAGTTGATCGTGACCGGGCCGGCTGCCCCGATGGGCGTGAAGGTCAGCGAATTGCTCGAGATCCGCGCGTAGGCGGTGGTTCCGGCAGGGAAGCTAGAGTTGTAGGCGCTATTGTAGGTGTCCTGCGGAACGATGATCTGATCCTGACTGCGCTTGAACACGCCCTGATGGGTGGCCGTGGTGGCGAACTCAGCCTGGAGGGCGGCCAGGTTATAGGCGGGGGCCGGGGCAGTCGCGCTCACCTTGATCTGCATGATGGTCCTGGTGCTGGGACCATAGCCGGGCAGAGTCTTGGTGGAGCCACCGGTGGCGGTCTGGTCGAGGTCGCTGGTGTAGTAGTCCAGGCGGGAGTCGGCCGCGGGAACGGCCGCGGGCCCATCGTTGTACAGGATGATGGTCTTGCCGGCAAACGCGGAGAAGTCGATGATCACGTCAGCGCGTTCGGCCGGACCGAGGAACAGGTTGTGCTCCTTCACGCTGCCGACGGTGATGCTCTTCGGATCCCTATCCCAACCGATGGGGATGTTGTTCCAGACTACCGGGGCCGGCAAGAATCCGCCTTCGGTACCGATCTGGATCATCGAGGGACCGATCTTGGCCGGGTCGGGAACGCCGCCCCAGCGGCCGTCGAGGATGTCGCCCGGCTGACCGATCGTGCGCCGCAGTCCACTCGACCGGGAAGTTGTCGGTGCCGGCGACAGCCGGGACCATGCCGACTTCAGTCGGAGAGGTGTAGAGCGACGCCGTGGCGGTCGCAGCGGTGCCGCTGACCGGAGGAGCGATGGTCACGAGCGGAGCGACGGTGTAGCTGCTGCCCACCGTCACTAGATCGATGCTGGTCACCTGACCGTAGGTCGGGCTACCGACCGTGGTGTCTATGTTCGCGACCGCGGTGGCGCCCTTGCCGGTGGTGTCGCCCGCCGCCCTCGCGATGGTGACTCGAGGCGGCGTGACGTATCCGGAGCCACCAGCGGTCACCTTGATTCCGCCGACGATGTTGCTCGTCTGGTAGAGCTGCAGGTTCCACATGCGGTCGTTGGCCGCGTTGAGGATCTTGAAGCGGTAGGTCTTGGGAGACACCGTCAGGGTCGGGTACGCCTTGCCGTTGACCAGCGCGGTGTCGTGGAAGGCCTCCATGGTTACCGAAAGATCCGGCAGATTGGGAGTGACCGAGCCGTCCGCGTTGACGATGGGCGGGTTCGCAACGGTCCATGGGGGCCAGAACCACGGCCCGTAGTCCCAGCGGCCGAACGCGTTCACGCCGGCCAGATCATTTGGGTTCTGGTTGGGCATGTACACGTGTGGATACCACAGGTCGTTCCTAGCCGAGTTGATGGCGAACGGCCAGGTGGGGTCGGTGATAAGGGTCTTGGCCACCGTAGTGCCGACCGAATTGACTGTCGGTGTAGTGTCGACGAAGGTCTTGTCTTGGATGGCCAGCGGGATGGTGTCGGCCGCGGCCGGGATAACCCCGCCTTGGAGGCCCGCTTCTGTCGGGTCAGTCAGGATGTAGGGCGCGGCTTCGCCTGCGTACACGTTCAGCCGGGTGATGCCGTACGCGTGGTCGTGGTAGAACATCAGACGGGCGCTCTGCTGGTTGCTGTAGAAGAACGTCAGCGACCCCGGGCCCGGATCGGGCATGTCGGGGACGTTGGAGACACTCACACCCTTGGGATAGTCGGTCTTCTCGCCCGCCGGCGTGGTCCACTGATGCGGCGTCCCGTCGCTGATCCACGGGGTGAGGCCGCCATGCAGGTGGAGAGTCGCACGGTTCTGCGCATAGTTCACAAGGTTGCCCGGCGTGACGGCAGCCCCCAAGGGGCCCTGGCCGGCGCCCATCCCGGTGGTGTCAACGGGCAGGAACAGATCCCCGCCATTGGCTGCGAGGGGCAGATAGTTGGTGAACTTCACCCGGACCGGCCTGTCCTTGGTCGCCACAATCGCGGGGCCCAGATAGCTCGGGGCTGCCACCGTGAACACCGGGTTACCAGCATTGTCCCTGATCGCCGTGCCGTTCGGGTAGGTCAGAGCGAGGTGGGCCCCAGGGACCGTGGTGGTAGAGATCTGCACGTACCCCCGCAGGGTCGTAGGGTTGAGATCGGCGTGCATCTTCTGGGTGTACTGCACCAACGCGATCTCGTAATAGTCGGAACCTGGGTACGTGGTGGTGTCCTTGACAGCCACCGTGAAGTTCGGCAAGGTGTCGACGAACTTGCGGATGCCGCCAGTGATAGCCCCGGCAGGACTGACGCTGGGCTGAGGGCTGTACGCCCAGTTGGGCTCGGGCCCGAAGTAGTTCGGAGTGCCACCCTGGACGGGCGGAGCGGCCAAGGGGGCCGCTGGGAGGGCGGCCGCACGCTCGGCGGCGGCAACGCGGTCCGCGTTCGTTACCTTCTTGTCAATCTTGTCCCGGATCGCAGCCTTGTCGTGGCTCTTGGTGACGGCCCGGTTCCCTACTGCGGCTGAATCTGCCTGCCCCTGGTAACCGCCCAACAGGACGATCGCAAGCAGCAGAACGGCGACGACAGCGACGGGT
Source organism: uncultured Actinomycetota bacterium (assembly GCA_963843455.1). Lineage (GTDB taxonomy): Bacteria > Actinomycetota > Thermoleophilia > RBG-16-64-13 > RBG-16-64-13 > CAIQPS01. Next base: position 85,326 of record CAWJKE010000006.1, on the reverse strand, counting down.
AGTCTCACCTTCTTCATATCCGATTCTCCCTCGGTTCATGTTGAATACCAACAGACGACCTGCATGGATCTGTGCTGGAATTCTTGCGGAGTTCTGCAGTCGGGCAGCACACGCGTGCCGCCCAAGCCACCTCGTGGAGTTCCCACCTCCTCCGTACGCCGTTTACACCCCTAGCGTCAGATACCGACCATCTTACTCAGAACGTGGCATCCCAGCCAAACCCAAGATGACCATATCCAGGGAAATCCAAACATCGCCCGTTCAGCCTATGCCCATGTACACTGGGGGGGTCCACCTGTGGCCGCCGGTGGCAGGGATTAGGAATGGGTCGATTGGGTATCGCCCTCTGACGGTCGGGAAGAACGTTGTGCGCCGTAGCGACAGCCCGCTGTCGACCGGCTCCTTCCCCGGCCCTCCGGCAGTCGCCATCGTGAGGGGAGATCGAGGATGTCCGAAATGGGGGCGAGCGTGGGGACGTCGGCGTACTACCGCACGGCCAAGAAGCTGCCGTGAACGTCTTCGGCATTGCCATCCGGAACGTACGAGGAAATGTCGTCAAGAGCGTGACAATCTTCCTCTGCGTCTTCGGGGTCGCTGCCTTCTTCGTGGCCACCGCCCTCGTCGTCCGCGGAGCGCAGAGCAGCCTCGACCGCGGTCTGGAGAGACTCGGGGCCGACATCTTGGTCCTGCCCGACGGTGCCGAAACCAAGATGGAAAGCGCTCTGCTGATGGGCAAGCCGATACGGATGTGGATGCCTGCCGAGACGCTGGCGCAAGTATCCGCGTTGGAGGGAGTCGAGCGGGCGTCGTCCCAGATATACCTGCAGTCCCTCCTCAACGCCCATTGTTGCTCGGTAGACGAAATGTTCATGGTGGTCTTCGATCCCAAGACCGACTTCTCGGTGACGCCGTGGCTTCAGCAGCAGCTTGGAAGAGGCCTGGGCAAGGGAGAGGTGATCGGCGGCACGAACGTCTTCGTACCCGAGGGAGAGCAGTACATCATGCTCTACGGCTATAACCTCGATCTCAAAGGTACTCTGGAACCCACCGGCATCGGCGTCGACGGAACCCTGTTCATGACCCAGGAGACGGCGGACGAACTGTCTCGGTGGTCGGCGAAGACCGCTGTGACGCCCCTTGTAGTCCAGCCCGACAGCATCTCTTCGGTGCTCGTGAAGGTGGACCCAAGCGCCGACCCCCACGAAGTCGCCGCCCAGATCCAACGCCAGGTCGATGGCGTGGTCGCTATCGAGACGCCCAATCTGTTCGGAACATTCCGCCAACAGATGCTGGGCCTTCTGTGGCTCCTGCTGGTCATGCTGGGGCTTGCGTACGTCGTTTCGACGCTCCTGATAGGCCTGGTCTTCTCGATGGCGGCTCACGAGCGGCGCCGGGAGATGGCGCTTCTTCGGGCCTCGGGCGCCACTCCGTTCTTCATCTTCCGGACTCTGTGGACCGAAGCAGCCCTTCTGTCGCTCGCCGGCGGGCTGGCCGGTGTGTTGCTGTCGTCGTTGGCGGTCCTCCTGCTGCGAAACTACCTGGCGGGCTCTTTGCATATGCCGTTCCTCTTCCCCTCGGTCGGGTCATTCCTAGCCATGACTGCGTTGGCTCTGGCCCTATCACTGTTGACCGCCACCATCGCGGTGCTCATCCCGGCCAGAAGGATCAGCCGCGCGGAGCCTGCTTTGGCCATGAAAGAGTAGGGAGGCCGTTCATGATCCGCCTCAAGAGCGTCACGAAGATGTTCCAGCTGGATGAATCGACCACCATCACACCCGTGCGCGATGTCGACCTGGAGATCGAACGCGGCGAGTTCTTGATGGTGGTCGGACGTTCGGGCTCGGGGAAGACCACGCTGCTCAACCTCTGCGCCGGCTTCATCAAGCCCACGGCCGGACAGGTTCTTATCGATGGCAAAGATCTGCAGACGCTGGACGAGAAGGAACTCTCGGACCTGCGAAGCAACAAGATCGGCTTTGTCTTTCAGACCGCCAGCATGCTGCCCTCGCTCAGCGTCATCCAGAACGTCGCGATCCCGAGCATGTTCGGCGGCGAAGGAAGCTCCGAAGACCGCCTCGAGCGGGCCGGCGAGGTTCTCACCCTTGTCGGGCTGGGTAGCCGGGCGGAAGCCCTGCCCCGGCAGCTTTCGGGAGGAGAGACCCGGCGCGTGGCCATCGCCCGGGCGCTCATGAACAGACCGGAGATACTGATAGCCGACGAGCCGACGAGCGACCTCGACGTGCAGACCGAGTTGATGATCGTCGCCGCGCTACAGAAGATCCATCAGACCGGCGTCACCGTTCTGATGGTCACCCACAACCTCGATCTGATCCCTTATGCCACCCGGGCCCTCACCATGCAGGACGGGCGGCTGCTCGCTCTCGATGAGGAGGTTCAGGCCCGCGCGCTTCCCCTCGCTCTCGAGCCCGGGCCGGAGCCAGCGCTGACAGCCACGCACCGGCAAAAGATCCTCCCCAAATGGCTCTTGTGGCTTCGCAAGCCGGCGGTCGTCGCATACGTGATGCTGGGATTGACTCTCGCGCTCTTGCTGGTCTGCGTCGGGCTGTTGATCGGCAAGTCTGGAACGAACGCCCCGGCGGTAGCGACCTCAGGATCGGGGCCCGGGCCGGTGCTCAGTGGCGCGGGTATGACTGGAGCGGGCGGGACATATGATCCCAGCGAGTACAACCTCTACGGCAACTCCGGCCTCTACGCCAGCGTAACGGGCGGCGCGTGGCCCTATCGGATCGATCCGGCACCCGGGGACGACTTCAAGGACCCGGTCGAGCTCGACAACTCGAGCAGTACCGGCGGCGTGTTCGAGGGCAAACTCGAGGCCAAGCTGGCCCAGATCACCCTGGGGAACACGACCGCGAACGTGATGACCTACAACGGAGACTATCCCGGGCCCCTCATCAGAGTAAGACGGGGCGACAGGCTCGACCTCGAACTGATCAACTCCTTGCCGGCTACCAGCGAGAAGAACGCGCTTGGCTACGAGAAGAACCACACGAACCTGCGGGTTTACGGCCTCCATGTATCGCCCACGCAGCCGGCCGACGACGCGACGGTCGATGTGGCGCCAGGCGAGAGCTACAAATACGAGTACGACCTCTCGAAGCAGCCCGGCGGCACACTCGGGTTCATCCACCCCGGCGTGCATGGGCTGACAGCAGAGCAGCAGTGGGGGGGACTGTTGGCACCGGTCATCGTGGAAGACGACACTCCGGCGCTGGCAGCATACGAAACCCACGTGATGGTCATCAAGGATGTCGCGGTATCAGGCAACGCCCCGCAGGCTCACCTCTTCATGAGCGACTTCATGTACGGCAAGGAGGGCAGCATCGTCACCGTCAACGGGCAGCTGAACCCGGTACTGTCGGTCAAGCGGGGGCAGGTGCAGCGCTGGAGGATCATCAACGCGAGTAACGCCCGCTTCTACCGCCTCTACCTCGAGAACCATCTCTTGTACCTTGTCGGTACCGACGGAGGCCTCTTGGACAAGCCCTATACGATCTCAACCCTCGTGCTGGCGCCGGGCGAACGGGCCGACATTCTGGTCAAGGCCACCACCACGCAGGGAAGCTCTAGGTTGATCTCGTTGCCATATTCGCGACAGAACCCGAGTGGCGCGGGCACGGCCCTGACCGGCCTCTCGATGTCCGATCAGAGCCGCAGCAGCCGGCCTCCCGTCTACTACGGAGCGGGAATGTACCGCCAAGGCACGGGAGTCACCGGCGTCTACGGCAGCGGCTTGTACGGTCTGGGGTCGGGCTCGGGGAGCTTGAGTGGCGGAATGGGCGGCGACGGGAGCGGCAGTGCGAGCGGGAGCGGGATATACAGTCCCGGCACGTACGGAGGCCAGAATCCGGCCACATACGCATATTGGCCTGCCGTCACCAATCTGCTCGGTATGACTACCACCGAGATCCTCACTGCGCTGGGACAAGGCCGGAGCCTTGCCGAGATAGGCGAGACCAAGGGCGCGCGCCTGGATGTGCTAACCGCCGCCGTTCTCAATCAGATCCAAACCAGCCTGGCGGAATTGGTCCAGACGGGCGACCTGCTGCAGATACAAGCCGACCAGCAGCTCGCGTTTGCCCAACCCGTCGTCGGGGTGGCCCTGACCACGCAAGGCTCGTGGCTCCTGAACAACGGCATCAACGGAGCGTACAACCCCTTCATGTACGACCCCCTGGGCTACTACGGTGGCACCGCCCCCTCCACGAGCACGGGGACCGGCGGCGGGATGGGTGCCAGCGGCACGAGCATGGGCAATTACGACATGTCGGCGGCTGTGCAGGTCACTCTGCTCACCATGACCGCCGAGGGGAACACAGTGAACGACCCTCTTCCCAGCTCGATAGCTCCCGAGGCAGCGCTCCCGTCCCTCGATCTCAACACCCTGCCGAAGCGAACGGTCGTGTTCAACATGGACATGGGCAACGGGTATCTGAACGGGATGGACTTCGATATGGGACCGTTCACCATCCAGTCGAAGACGGGCACCCACGAGATTTGGGAGATCGTCAACCCGACGACAATGGATCAGCCGTTCCACATGCAGACGAACTCGTTCCGGGTGCTGTCGGTGGTCGGCGGAGACATCGACTACGCCCGCATCTACACCGGTACACCGTCTCTCAAAGACACGGTCATCGTGCCACGGATGGGCACCGTCGCGCTACTCGTACAGGTCGATGACTTCGAGGGCGTGGCCCGGTTCGGAAGCAATATCGCGGAGCACGCCGATATCGGGATGGTCGGCCGCTGGGAGATCGGCTCAATCGCCCCGGGTGAGTAATCTCAGAGAGGCAGCTGAACTCCCGTCGCCACGGCCAGAACGATGAACCAGAAGAGGAACACCGCCACCCTGACTGCCACCGAGACGAGATAGGTCAAGGCAGCGGCGCGCAGGACCCTGCGGATGCTTGCCTCCTCGCTCGCGGCGATCATCCGGCTCCCTTCCAGCAGAGGGATGGCCCGCTTACTCGCATTGAACTCCACCGGGAGGGTCACGAGGGCGAATACCACCTGCAGCGCGAGGACGCCCACGGCCACCCACATCAGGAATACGCTGCCCAGAAAGAAACCTCCGATGAAGGCGAAGGGGCTGATGGTGGAGAACACTATGAGCCACCTACCCATCCACGTGCGGAGGCGCATGAGCCGATAGCCCTCGGCGTCCTGCACCGCGTGCCCCACCTCGTGGCCGGCGACGCCGACCGCGAGCAGTGTCGCCCTCCTGGCAGTGCGCGGCGACAGTTCGAGGACCTTGTCGACCGGATCGTAGGAATCGTTGTAGAACCTGGTGGTGTCGGTCACGCGCAAACGGACATGGCCCAGACCGGCCCGATCGAGGAGCCCTCGCGCGGCTTCCAGCCCGTTCACATGTCCAGTGTTCTGGAACTGATCCTCCTGCTGGAAGACCCGACGGACCCGCGATTGCACCCACCAGACCAGGACGAACGGGACAACGAGTAGAGAATAGAGGATCAGATTCTGGCTAGACATCGCAATTCGCTCGCCTGACTGGGGTTCGGAACGGCGTTTCATACTAGACAGACCGGGCGCGCCCGGCAAGTTCCGCATCGCCGGCCGCTCGCCAATCCTGTCCACTAGAATGACCCAAGGCGAGTTCGCCGCTGAAAGTGGAGCGATCGGGGGGACAATGGACAGTGAACGCATACTGGTCGAGTTCGTGTGCGGCACACACTTCGGCGATATACCCGCGGAAGTCCTAGAGACCGTCAAAGACCAGGTGCTGGCGGTGGTCGGCACGACCATCGGCGGAGCCTCGGCGGAGGGCTGCCAGACACTGGCAGAAGCCGCTCGGGATCTGGGGGGAAAGCCCGAGGCTTCCATCCTGATCCATGGAGGCAGGGTCCCAGCCCAGCACGCTGCGTTCGTGAACGGCGTGATGGCGAGGGCGTTAGACTTCTGCGATGCCCTCGTCCCCGGCGCCCACATCGGTTCGGCCGTGATCCCGGCCGCGCTCGCCGCCTCCGAGTTGGTCGGCGGGACAAGCGGTGAGGAGTTCCTGACGGCGATCCTCGTGGGGACCGAATCGGCTATTCGGCTCAACCTCGGAGAGTCGCAGTACGACGGCTTCGATCCGACCGGCGTCTGCGTCCCCTTCGCAACAGCAGCGGCGGCGGCGAAGATCATGCGCCTTTCCGAAGAAGAGACCTGGAATGCCCTGGCCCTGGCTTTCAACAGGTGTGGCGGCAGTTTTCAGTCCAACGTGGACGGCTCTCTGGCGGTTCGGGTGATCGAGGGATGGGTGGCCGAGACGGGAGTCACGTGCGCGAGACTGGCCGCTCGAGGTGTCACCGGCCCCCGCAATTTCCTCGAGGGTGTCTACGGCTATCTTCATCTGTTCGGGAGAGACCGGACATCCCCGGAAGAGATCGTCTCTGACCTGGGGACCGCGTTTCGGCTGGGGCAACTCGTGTTCAAGAAATACCCGAGTTGCGGCGCGACCCAGGGGAGCACGGAGACGATCCTGGACCTGATGGCCGAAGTGGGGTTCACGTCCGGCGACGTGGAACGGGTGCAGGTCACGGTCCCGCCCTACATCTACAAGTTGGTGGGGCATCCTTTCCAGGTCGGCGCAAACCCCAAGGTGAACGCTCAGTTCAGCATCCGATACTGCGTGGCGAACGCTCTCGTCCGCAAGGGATCCAAATTGACCCACTTCGAGGCAGAGGCCGTCAGCGACCCACAGGTGCTGCATCTGGTCGAGAAGATCGACGTGGTTCCCGACAGCGCCCTCGACGAACGCGGGCACACTGCGCTGGACATGCGAATTGTGACCCTGGACGGCAAGGAGTACATGCGGAAGGCCGACCTGGCGCCCGGCTTTCCCGGAATGCCGCTTTCCAGGGAGGAACATCTGCAACGGTTCCGGGACTGCGCCGCCTTCGCGCCCGGGACTTTTGCGGATGAACGGTTGGGCGAGATCGTGGACGCCATCCAGGGACTGGAAGCCATGAGTGACGTACGGGAGTTGGTCAGGCTGCTCACTCCGGGGGAGGACTGACCGGCACGGCTACCGCTTCTTGAGCTGCGAGGCGAACTGCAGGTCCCGCACTACCATCGCGAAGTCGAGCTTGCGGCCCTCTTTCTTCTCCCGCTCGGCAAGCTTCTGCCTGTGATACTCGCGCACCTCGGCGGGTAGGGGGATATCGCCCGGGTCCAGGTAGCGGACCGCGTTCTGCGCGTCGCGCATGACCATGACCTTCCCCTTGTTGTACTTCCACGGGGTCAGCATGGTGTCTATCCAGCCGGCTTCCACTCCTTTGCACAGGCCGATGGCCATATCGCCACCGCCCACGTCCAGGCACTTCTCCATGAGCGCCCGGACTTCCATCTCGATCATGGCCTCTTCGAGCCGGGACTCTTCGTTGTCAGGCAGCTTCTGGCCACCCATCAGAGTCAGCAGATGTCTGGCCAGACGAACGGAGCTGGCCATGCCTTCCTTGGTGGGAGTGGCAAACGCTTCGTCCTGACACTTGAGGATCACCCCGGGGACGCCCCCCATGATGGGGATGACGGCGTTCCAGGCGATCATGGCATCGGCCTCCTCCAGCCGAGGCGGCCAGGCGCCCAGGAAGGGAAAGCCGCCGGTGATGAAGGTCATATCGTCGTAGCCAAAGCGCCGGCAGTATTCCTCGCACAGGCGCTCGGTCACCCTGATCATGGCGATGTCCTGGATGAGGTTCATGTTCAGACCGTGCTCTAGGAACTGGTATTTGACCCCCTGCTCGGCCGAGAGCAATGACTGGGAGACGCAGACGAACGACCGATACCCGGCGCTGTCGTAACCGGTGAGATTGCAGGCGTTATGCGGGCACTGTGGGGCACCTCCCTCGGAATAGATGGCCGCGAGCCTGGCCTCATACTGGTTTATGCGGATCTCTTCCTCGAGCGGGATGTCCTTGCAGTGCGCTATGCACTCCTGCAGAGAACGCGTGTTGCAGGCGTTCCAACCCGCGGCCAGGGCGATCTCGGAGGCCAGCCGGCCATCCTCGTCGGTGGAGTTGAGCGTCAGCGGTACTCGCGAGGCCTGACAGACCCTCCGCGCCTCGTGGACACCGAAGTTGACGATGGGCCACCCGTTCAGCATCGACATGCCTTCCTGGCGGCTCCTCTCGATGCCGGCGGCGGCCTTCTTGAAGTCGATCTTGCGGGTGTACGAATCGGAGTAGATGTTCCAGGAGCCGGCCGGCGCCAGGTCGGCCTCGGCCTCCACGTACTCGAATCCCTCGATCATGTACTCGGTCAGAGCCTGGCCGAACTGAGGGATGAGGACATGCGTGCCGTCCTCTTTCGCCCTCTGGAGCACAAAACCGTGCCTCTTCGCGTCGGGCATCTCTCTCGCGTACGCGATGCACTCGTCCAGATCCTCGAGATCCTTTCCGGTCTCCCACTGGGTCAGGACTTCCGTCTTGCGTATCCGAAGGAGCTCGTCGTCGGGTAGTCGCTTGTTCATGACCTTATCGGCCACATCGTCTCCTTCCTGATACGCTGGGGCGGCTACAAGGCCACCTGGAAGCGGGCTCAGCATAGAGCATGCGATGGAAACAAGACAGAGCGAAAAGAGACAGGTCAACAGAGCCGTCGTGATCGGCACCATCGGCGCCGACGCCCACATGATCGGGGGCTGGGTGCTGCAGAAGGCCTTCGAGGAGGCGGGATTCACGGTCGCCTTCCTCGGAGCCGTCGTTCCGCAGCGGGATTTTATCAACGCGGCCATCGAGATAGACGCGGACGCCATCCTCGTGTCGTCCATGTATGGCATGGGGCTTCTGGATTGCGAGGGTCTACGGGACAAATGCATCGAGGCCGGCCTATCGGACATCATCCTTTATGTCGGCGGGACGGTGGCGGCACCCCTCGAGTTGGAAAAGAACTGGCCCGAGATCGAGCGCCGGTTCACGGCGATCGGCTTCGATCGAGCCTTTCCCAATACCTGCTCGGCAGCCGAAGCGGTAGAGGCTCTCGAGAACGACCTCGGGATCGGGGAGAGTCTCTCTCCTCCCCACAGAACGGAGGGAAAAGGATGACCCGGTGGGAGTACAAGTCCGTGCCGCTGGAGCGGACCGGGACCAAAGAGGACTTTGGCGTCACCTGGACCTACACCCCGTGGCAGATGACTGTGGACGGCGCGGGCAAGCAGTCGTTGAGTGCGGGACTCGTGACTCTCGGCAGCGAGGGCTGGGAGTTGAGCGGAGTCGTTCCCTGTGACCTGTGGGCCGAAGCGGGCCGGGGAGCCAACTCTTCTTCCGGGATCAGAGCGCTCTCCTGCATCCTGCTTTTCAAGCGGCCGCTCGACCAGGGCGCCTAGATACTCGCGCAAAGCGTTCAGGACCAATTCAGGTGAGCGGTGCCAACATAGTGCTACGGCAGTGCTCAACCCCCCTCCTGAGCCGTTGCCCCCGTCCTGTTCGGTGGTGTCTAGCCCCTTATGGGGCTAGACACCACCAGCCTCTCTTTAGTACTCCGCCGTTCCCCTCGAGCCCCCGCAGGTCACTTCTCCAAGAAGAGCACTCCCACGTTGACGCTCTCCGCCACTTCGACCACCGCAGAAGCGGCCCGGTAGCCGGGAGCGTTGACACTCACCTCGTAGGTCCCCGGCTCCAGCTTGTCGATGGCGAAATCCCCGTAGTTGTTCGTGGTCACCTCGGCAACCTTGGCTCCTCCGGTCCACAGCAGCACGATCGCTCCCTCCGCGCAGTCGTCCGTGTCTTTGTAGGCCACGGTGCCGCCGACGAACGACTTGGTCCAGCGGTGGAGGTTCTTATACCAAACGCGCGGACTGGTGCCGAGATCGTCCCGATAGGCTTCTAGACCATCCGCTTTTGCCTGGGCCGCCATGGTCTCGTCCTCGGCAAGGACGAGCTTGAGCGCTCCGGTGGGACATACCTGGGTGCACCGAGTCTCCGCCCAACCGTCTTCGATCAAATGCGCGCATCCCGTGCACTTCTGGGGGATTCCCTGCTCATCGTTCCAGTAGATGACGCCGTAGGGACAGCTCTCGACGATCTCCCGGCGCCCTCTGGACTTCTTCGGGTCGATGAGCACGAGGCCGTTCTTCTGCTTGTACACGGCCTTGTCCTTTGTCACACAGGGAGGATCGTCGCAGTGCTGGCAGGGCAGAGGCAGGTAGGCAACCTGCACCATGGGGTACTGACCCCTCTCCTTGCGCTCGATGTTCATCCATCTCTGGCCGAACCAGGGCTGGGCTATCGAGAAGCCCTTGAAGTCGTTCCCCACATACTCGTCTTTGCAGGCGAGAAAGCAGTTGTTGCAGTCGTGGCAGAGGGCGACGTCGACGACCATGTTCCACTTCTTCATGCCACACCCCCCCACTTCTCGACTTCTATCAGACAGGAATTGTTCGACATGCCTCCCGAGTACGGCGTGATCAGCCGGATGTTGGTGAGGATGTTCACGCAGCCGCCCCGATCGGGCGATTCGCCCGGCACCCCTATGGGATCGTACTCGGCGCACGATTCGTAAGAATGAACGGTACCCGAGGGCACCCGCTCGGTGACCTGGGCCACCAGGATCACCGACCCGCGGTCGTTGAAAGCTCGGATCAAGCCGCCGTTCTTGATGCCGCGAGTGGCCGCGTCCTGGGTGTTGAGGCGCATCACCCAGTAGTAGTGGCCGTCGACGAGCGTCCGGTGATCCTTGACCTCGTTCATCCAACTGTCCTTGCCGTCACCCATGGTGTGGAAGCTGAACCGCGGGTGCGGCGAGACGAGCTGCAGAGGATACTTGTCGAACAGCTCGGTGGTGTGGTGCCCTTCCCAGCTGGGGATGAACTGGGGCCCCATGGCCGGCCGCTCGGGATCGATGTTTCCTCCGGCTTCAAAGCGCTGGAGGCTGTTAGCTACAAACTCGATCTTGCCGGATGCGGTCTGGAGGCCCTTGAGCCCCACGGTGTCGGCGGGATGGGGGCCCCAGTCCGGAGTGTCGCGAACCCGGTCTTCGGCGAACCAGCGCATAGCCGGCGTGGACTTGTGGTTTGTGGGGAAGGGCAGCACGAAGTAGCCCTTCTTCTCGAACTTCTCCCAGCTCACGTACTTGGGCAAGTCGGTGGCCTGGAAGTACTCCTTGGTCCACTGATATTCGTCCTTGCCGCCCATGGTGAAGAGGTCGCCGACGCCCAACCGGTCGCATACCGCGGCGAAGATCTCGTAGTCCGACTTGCTCTCGCCGAGTGGCTCGATACACTTCTTCTGCAGGGTGAACACCCGGTTGTTGGTCTGCGTGTAGCTGTCGGGGATGTACCCGGAGCAACTGGCGAACTCGCTGATATCCCAGCGCTCGAAGTTGGTGCACGCGGGCAGAACGATGTCGGCGAACTTGGCCTCGCCCTCGAACCAGATGGCCTGACTCACCGCAAACTGGAGTTTGGGGTTGCGGTAGGACTTCACGTACCGGTTGGTCTGGGTCATGGTGCCAAAGAACGACCCTCCGTAGCGCCAGTACATGTGGATGTATGGGTAGCCGGGAGCCGGGTATTCGTACTTCTGGAGTTGGCTCTCGATGGAGGAGCCGCAGAACCCCTTGCCCCGGAATTCCATCCGCTCGTGCTGAAGCGCCTCCGGGATTCGCAGGCGGGAGATGACCTGACCCTCGGTGGAGTCATGGGTAAGACGCGTGGACCCTTGCCTCCCCGCGAACATGTGGTTCTCCCAGCGGAAGCCGGCCGCTGATTTGTCCGGGTCACAACCGATTCCGCCCTCGGCGTAGCCGGGGAACAGAAACGATTCGTCGGCCGGACAGCCCTGCGAGGTGCCCCAGATGTTGCTGCCCGGAGTACCCAGGCCCTGCATGGCAGCCAGGGCGATCATGGTGCGGGCCCACTCGTTCCCCGTGGCCGAGCGGCACGCGCCGCCCCAGCCGCCCAGAGACCCGGAGGCCAGCATCGTCTTCTTGGCGCCCCACTCCCGGGCCAACGCCCGGATGTCGCGCGCCGGGATGCGGCTCTCGCCCTCGGCCCATTCCGGGGTCTTGGGTACGCCGTCGGACTCACCCAAGACGTAGGCTTTCCACTCGTCGAAGCCGACCGTCTTGGCCGCTACGTAATCCTTGTTGTACGTACCCTCCGTCAACCAGGTGTACGCGATGCCCAGACCCAGCGCCACGTCGGTGCCCAGGCGGGGCGAGAGCCACTTGTCGGCGATGAGCCCAGCGGTGTGGTTGTAGTAGGGGTCGATGAAGATCATCTTCACGCCCAGTTCCTTGAGCCAGAAGCGGCGAACCGTGCTCTCGAAGGCCGAGTAGATGCCACCGCCGGTGCTTTCCGGGTCGGCCGACCAGAACACGATCATCTCGGAGTGTCTGAGGGCGTCTTCGAGCAGATCGTATTGCTCGGGGATCCCCAACCGGTGGCTATATCCCCACATATGCATGCCGCCCCAATGCCAGCCTTCCCAGCTATCGGGGTTGTGGGCCGCCTGGACGAGCCCCACCAGGTCCGAGAACCGCTGATAGGCGCTATGACGGTAGCCGACGTTCCCCCATAGATGGTGGGAGCCGCAGGTAGTCAGCATCGCCCCGGGGCCATAGGTGCGCTTGATCCGGTTGATCTCGGTGCACACGATGTTGAGGGCGTCGTCCCAGCTTATGGGCTCGTAGCCCGATTCTCCGCGCTTCTCGCAGTTGCGCTCGCCGCTCGGGTCGAAGTCGACCCGCTTGAGCGGAGTGAGCACGCGCTTTGGCGAGTAGATCATCGACTTGTGACCGGCCGTGTACGGCATGACTGTGGTCCGGCGCGGCGGCGTGAAGGTGCGCCCCCTCGCCTCGATGGTCCACGATTGGCCGTCGGAATCGTCGAGGTCCATGGGAGTTATGCGAAGGATCTTCCCGTCCTTGACGTCGACGAAGACCGGCCCTCCTGTGGTGCTGTTGGTGAGTCTCTCTACTTTGCTCATGTGTTCGACCTCCGCTGGCGCTTTGATCCAACAACCGTCCCGCTGCCTTCGAGGTGGCGGAGCCGGGTCCCCGGCTCCGCCACCACACATCCCTCACTTCAGGCAAGCGTCCGCTGCGACTAGGTGGGCAGCGCCTGCAGCGCTCCTTCCACCTTGATCTGGGGTGCCATCTTGTTATTTACCACGACCAGCTCATACATATACTTGCCGGAGCCCTTGATCCACTGCCCGCCCACCAAGGGAGAGCGGTAGACATTCTTGACCGGGTGCATGGAGCCTTCGGCGACCGGCGAGGTGAAATCGATGGGACCGGCCAGCGTCTCCATCTTGGTCGTGGCAATGGCGTCGACGATCTTCTGCTTGTCCTCGATGTCCGGACAGCGTTTGAGCGCGTCGGCAACCACCTCGAACACTCCGTAGTGCAGCAGGGGTTGCGTCCACTGCATACCGGTCCTGGTCTGGAAGTCGTCGGCCACCTGCTGACAGGTCTCCCCGCTGAGCGACGACTTGAAGGGGTGCCGCGGCGTCCACCAGACCTCGGTGGACACGAGGTTTCCCAGTTCTCCCAGCGCTTCCACAGCCTGCGGGAACAGCAGGGCCTTGCCCACCGTCGCGACCTTCGGCTTGAAGCCTTGCTGAGCACACTGCTTCCACATATTGGCGAAGTCCGGAGGTATCGGCACTCCGGTGAGGATCTCACACCCGCCGTTCTTGTACTGCGTGATCTGAGAGGTGAAGTCCTCGGTGCCGTTCTGATACCGGCCCGGGTCGACCACCTTGTAGCCTGCCGCCGGTAGTACCGCGGGAAAGCCATCGGTGGAGTTGGACCAGGAATTGCCGTCGGCGTCGTTCGGCCAGAGGCCGCCCACCACCTTGTTCGTGGGGACCGTGTTCCACATGTCGACGAAAGTCCCCTCGATGTCCTCGAGGCCCCAGAACATGTGGTAGGTCCACTTGAAGCCGACTGCCGGATCGCCGCCCCGGCCGAAGAAGTAGTCCTGCCAGGGCGCGTCGTTGGTGAAGCACGGAGTCCCCGTGGCCTCTGCCTGGTCGGCGACGGGGTTACAGGTGTCCGGGGTGGAGGCAGCCATGATCACGTCAACTTTGGAGTTGTTGATCAGATCGCCTGCCACCTGAGCCGCCCGGTTTGTGTCGGACTGGCTGTCCTGCACGATTATCTTGATCGGGTGGTTCTTGCCGTCTCCGCAGACCCAGCCCTTGCTCACCGCCTCGGTCCAGCGAGAAACGCAATACTGATCGGGCACGCCAAAGAGCGCGATGGGTCCGGTGAGCGGAGTGACGAAGCCCGCCTTGATCTCGCGGCCGGTCTCGGCCCCCGCCGAGACCGAAGTGGTGGTGGCTGCCGCAGTAGTCGTTGTGATCGCCGCGGCTGTGGTCGTGGAGGCTGCGGCAGTTGTTGTGGTTTCGCCGGTCTCGCCGCAGGCGGCGAGAAGACCCCCAAGACCGGCACCGAGAGTTATCGCTGCGCCAGAAAGGCCGGCGATGCGAAGAAAGTCGCGACGGCTGAGCGCGTTCGCGTCGGGAATGGGGCCCACTCCCTTCCCGCCGGGAGTCAGTTCCGAGTTCGGCATAATCCCCCCCAGGAGGCCGAAGACTCATAGAGCACCAGGTATTGATCGGGATTAGGACTCACAAGGTGATGGGCAGCATGACCTCCGTTCTTCCAGCTCGCTGGACGCCCGCTCGCAGTTGTTACCGACCATACCACAGCGGCGCAGTCACCATGGCGACCGACGGCCGCTACTCGGGCGACTCAGCAGACCGAGGGTATACTGCAGCGCAGCCGCGCCCAAGAGCCGCGCGGCGAGGCCCCCACGACCTCGACGAGCCAAACAGGGGAGGTGGCGAGTGGAACGAACAATCGTCTACTTTGAGAAGCCGGGCCCGAGCAACACCGACACCACCCTCCGGCTGGCGCTGGAGCAGGCCAAGCTCCGAGGCATCGGCAAGGTCATCCTCGCCTCCACGAGAGGCGTCACGGCCAAGCGAGCCGCCGCCCTACTCGCCGGCACCGACATCAAGCTTATCGTCGTGCCCCACCAGTACGGCTTCACCGAGTCCCAGCGATTCTCTCCGGATCTGGTCGCCACGTTGGAGCAGCAGGGCCACAAAGTGCATTTCGGCACCATGCTCTTTCATACCGAGAACTTCTACGGCTCCGGCACCCCCGAGGTCATGGCGATGCTGCTACGCACCATATGTCAGGGCATGAAGGTCTGCGTCGAGATCACGCTGATGGCGGCGGACGGCGGGCATGCCGCCCGGGGAGAAGAGGTCATCGTGGTATCCGGCACCGGTAGAGGGGCCGACACGGCGGTAGTCGCCATCGCATCGACCTCCAACCGGTTGCACGACCTCCACATAACCGAGATCCTCTGCAAACCGTTGCAGACGAAGTCCTGGGCCCGGGGTACCAGTCCGTACGACCCGCCGGCGCGCCGGAGCTGAGAAGGACAAGCGCTTTCCCGTGCGTCCTGATGCTGTCAGCGTCTACCGAATGAAATTGGTCATCACCCGCGTCTCTGTTTCGGGGTAGGGCACGGTGCCTCTGGCTGCGTCGATGCACTTGAGCAGCCACGCCATATTTCGGCCGAGGGCCCTCATGACCTGCATTCCTTCAAGGTCCTGCTTCACTTCTTCGGGCGTATGCCCGTGGACCGAATTCCAGTACTGCGAAGAGACGACGGGCATGCTCGAGATGGTGAAGTACTTGTTGAGACGGTCGAACGCGGCACTCGCCCCGCCGCGGCGGCAGCTCACGACGGCGGCCGCCGGTTTGTAAGCGTATCTCGCACCTTTTGCGAAGAACATCCGGTCGAGGAACGCACAGAGAGAACCGTTCGCCGCGGCGAAGTAGACCGGGGAGCCGACCACGAGGCCATCCGCTTCCGCGGCCAGATCGACGCACTCATTGACACCGTCATCCTTGACGACGCAATACCCGGTCTCGAAACAGACACCGCAGGCGATGCATCCCCGGATGGCCTTGGCTCCGATGTGAAAGATGCTGGTCTCGATCCCCTCTTTCTCGAGTTGGCCGGCGACTTCCGAAAGCGCCGTGTACGTGCAACCCTTCGCATGGGGGCTCCCGTTGATCATGAGTACGCGCATTGGACGCCCTTTCTGTGCACATGTCCGCGACGTTTCGAGATACCGCCATGACCGAGAAGTACCGGTACATGCTACGCCCCGCGCGAGAACGCCCGACTGCGAGAGCACGCGCATTCTTACGACCTTTCTGTGCACGTGTCCGCAAAGGCTTCGAGAATACACCGCCCGGAGCCGGCGATGACCGGCTCCGAGGCGGTAGGATATGCGAGCATGGCCTCTAGCCCACCACTCGGAGGATGCCGAGATGAAGAACAGGGTCGCAGCGCCGGGAGTAGCGGTCGTGGCTGTTCTGGGATTGTTGCTGGCGGCGGCAAGTTGCGGTCAGGGGGGCAGTGCCTCTACCACCGCGGCCAACGGCGCCAAATCCACTTCCACCGAAGGAGCCGCCGCGACGTCCACCAGCGGCGCGGTGTCGACGTCGGCGAGCACGGCGACCGGCCCAGGCCTCACCGTCGGGACCACCGAAGGTCCGTACTACATCACCAACACCCCGCAGTTGGCCGACGGGAATCTGAACGCGACCGGCCTGCCCGGCGACCCCATCAAGATCACGGGTCACGTCTACGGAGGCACCGATACCTCCAAACCCATCGCGGGTGCCAAAATCGACATCTGGCAGGCCGACGGCGACGGCGTCTACCATCCCGCAGCGAACGGTGACATGAGCCAATACGACACGAGTGAGATCGCGCTGCGCGGCTATGTGCTCGCCGACGGCAACGGTGCATACGAGTTCACGACCATCTACCCCGGCTACTACCCAGGTCGAGCACGGCATATCCACATTAGGGCTTCCGCCGCCGGCTACGGCGGTATCACGACGCAGATCATCGTGCCGCCGAAGGCAGGCGATGGTACGACGCCGCAGAACGACATGATCGCCAGTTCACTGCCGCCGGCGAACCTCGTGACCTTCTCCGACCAGAACGGGGTTCAGTCGGGCGCGTTCGACTTCTATCTGGCCGCCGACTGAACCACCGGAGCGCGGCCGATGAAGATCGTCCTCAGCCCCCTTGGACCATCCGACCTCGCGGCCGCGTCGGAGTTGTTCGACGCCTCGCTGGGCTCCGGGTTCTGGAGTCTCGGCGGCGGATCTCATGAATACTGCCAGGTCGCTAAGGTCGACGGTGTTCTCATCAGGGCCGCGGTAGCGACTCTCACCGACCGCCTCGACGAGGCTCCCGACCTTCGGGGCCCTATCGGGCTCGTGCGTCTGGTCGCCGTGCGGGAGGCGGCCCGCCGGCAGGGCGCCGCGACGCTGCTCGTGGATTCTCTCAGCCGGATGTGCCTGGACGCGGGCGCATCGGCACTCGCATCCTTCGCCTGGGTGCGCGGGGACTCGGGAGTCTGCGCCCTCTCCGGAGTCCCGGCCAACCTCGGATTCGAAAGACTTCTACGTCTCGAGTCTTTCTACGCAGACGAAGGCGTTACTCCGTGCCCGGCGTGCCGGTGCGCCCCCTGTGTGTGCTCGGCAGACCTCTACGTCAGGGAATGCCTCTAGCAGCAGGCTAGACCGAGGCGCCGCAGTCCGCGCAGAACTTGGAGCCCGGACCAAGAGGCGCCCCACACTCTTTGCAGTACGCCGCCGCACCGGAGCCCGCCGCCGCTACGCCAACGGAAGCCGCGTCGGTCGCGCCGCCGGCCGCGGCGGCGGTCGCGCCCGCGCGAGGCCCACGTGTCCTCTTGCCCAACAGAAAAGCCACGCCGGCCAGGGCCGCCACGAGGAGCACCGCCAACACCGCGATCAGCGCGATCCATCCGCCGGGCAAGCCGCCCGAGTCGATGGCGCCAGCGATCCCTCCAGAGTCGCCTCCGGCGGTACCGCTCGGGCCACCCTTGTCGCCACTGACCTTGCCCCCGCCGCCGCCGCTCGCGCTGGTGTCTGTACCCCCTGCCGTGGTGGTGGAGGTCTCACCGGCCGTGGTGGTGGTCGCCTCGGCTACCATCACCTCGTCGGTCCGCCAGATAGCGAGTCCCTGCTTCAGATCGTTGCTGAACCACAGGAAGTGCCCTTTGAAGTTGAGCGGGCCTCCTCCCTCCTGGAAGAAGTTGGGATCGGGTTCCCGGAAGAGAAGCTCCCATCTTTGCCCATCGGAGGACCGCCACAGTTGGTTGCCCTGGTGATAGTCGAAGGCCCCGAGGTAGAGCATGTCGCCGATCACGTTCAGGCCGGCCACGACGCTGGTCGCCAGCCCGAAGCCGTCCTCGCCGATCTGGGTCCACATCTTTCCATCGTCCGACACTCGGAGCTGAAAGCCGCGGGGCGCCAGTCGCTCGGAGGGATTCGTCGGGAAGAGCACGCGCGGGTCCATGGTGTTCGAGGTCAGGTAGAGCCGGCCTTTGAATTCCACCAGATCGCCCGAGACGTTCCGCTCCTTGCCGACGCTGAAGCCGTTGTCGACAACCTGCTCCCACGTGGTGCCGTCGGAGGTTCGGAAGAGGTCGAAGCCGAGGAGATTGTCGATGGTGCCACCCGCCGTCGCGAACGCGTACAACTGACCCTGATAGACGATGTCAGGAGCGATGTGCTTGGTCGTGCTCCGGGTCAGACCTTCGTCGGCTACCCGTTCCCACTCCAGACCGTCGGCCGTCCGCCAGATCTCTCCGCCACTCGCGGGGTTCGAGACCCCGATGTACAGCTTGCCCTGGAAGATCGGGTCCGCGCGCTCCGGGTCGGCGAAACCACCGAATCCTGTAACGCCGGCGTCGCCCATGCCGCCATCGACCACCTGTCGGAAGGTCTGACCGTCATCGGACACCCATATCTCCGCGCCCGTATCACCGTTGGACACCCCCAGTATCAAGCGGTCCTGAAACACGAAGGGAAAAGCCCAGTCGTTGCTCTTGTCCCCGAATCCGCCTTTCTCGATCTTGGTGAACTCCAGGCCGTCGGAGGTGACCCAGATCTCGATGCCGTGATCGTTGATGTTGTTGGAGATGGCGTAGAGCTTGTCGCGAAAGACGATGAGCTGGAAGAGATTGTTGTGGGGATTGCCCAGTCCCGCAGCGCCGATTTGCTCCCACGTAGCCCCGTCGGCCGTCCGCCAAATGTCTCCCCCGGCCTTGCTGCTCCCGGAGAAGACGGTGCCGGCCTCGTTGGCCGACGTGCTGATGTAGAGGTAATCCCTAAACTTTGCCCAGGTGGGTGCGTAGGAGTTGTTGGGGTCGGTGAAGCCGCCCTTGACGACCTGAGTCCAGCCTTCGGTCAGAGGCGGAAGGGCTGCTGCCTCCGCGGGGGCCGGGTGAAGCGCGACGACGGCTGCGAAAAGTGGGGATAGAAGAAGAAGCATGCTCAGCCGGCGGCCACAGATCCCGATCGGCAGTCTCACGACCCACCTCCTGTTTCGGGCATCAGCTTCCTAGCTCAATAGTAGGCCGTTGGAGGCGCCGGCGCGAGGGGGCCGGCCGGCGCTCAGCGCTAGTCTTCGTGGCTCCCGTCGCAGAAGGGCTTGTTCGTACTCCGGCCGCAACGGCACAGAGTCACGCGGTTCCTGACCTCGTAGGTAGTCCCCTCGGACGATTCCACCGGGATGCCGCCCCTCACCCAGACCGGCCCCATCTTGTTGGTCTGCGTATCCTCCACGAGACCGAGGGAGGGCTCGAACTCCGGCTCTATCACCCGGCCGTCCTTTTCCCACGCCACAAGCCTTCCCGAGGGGCAGTCGCAGGCCTCTTCGATGGCCGTTCGCTTCGCCGCGGGATCGGCCGACCTCCGGGTGAGCGTCCAGGTCCCCGCCGCCCGATGGCAGAAGCCCGCCCCCATGCAGAACCCCTCCGCATCCGTCAGAGTGAGCCCCGGTCCCTCGAGCGTGTCGGCCTGCTCCAGGTAGGGCGTGTCACCGGCCGTTTCGGTACCATCGAACTCGACTCCGGCGTGACTGCCGTCGCAGTAGGGCATCCGCCGCGAACGACCACAGCGGCAGAGGGCGTAGCTCTTTTGGTCGGGGTATTTGCGGCCCTCCCTCCAGCCGTGAGGCTGGCCGTCCTCATCGACACAGATGATCTGCTCTGACAGGGGCACACCACCCGAGACCAGGTAGGGACCGTTTGTCGTGACTTTGACTCTGCACTCGCGCGGTCTCGGAAAGTCCGTGTTCTCCTGTTTCACCTGGTCCTACCTCTGCTGTGCATGTGGATCTCGAACCGGGGCGATCCTCGGAGCCGGGCGCAGGCGGACCGCCCACCGCAAGGATACGCCCGCGGCACCCACCCGGCTACGCGCCGCCTGTCTCGCGCTCAGGGTATCCTTACGAGGCAAGGAGGTAAGACAGGCCATGAAGATCCTCGTGGTGGACGACGACGAGAACCTGCGCCGGCTGGTCGCTGCCTATCTGGAGAGCGAGGGCTACGAAGTCGAGGAGGCAGCCGACGGCCCCTCGGCGATCGCGGCCGTGGAGAGAGAGGAGCCGCAACTGGTGGTGCTCGACCTGATGTTGCCGGGGCTCAGCGGCCTTGAAGTCGCCCGTCAGATCCGAACCGACACGGACTACCCCCATCTTGATGCTCACCGCCCGCGGAAGCGAAGACGACATGCTCCAAGGTTTCGGAGCAGGGGCCGATGACTACCTGGTCAAACCGTTCAGCCCGAAAGTCCTGGTCGCCCGAGTGAAGGCCGTCCTCCGTCGGACGGGAGCGGAGAGCGACGAAGGGCAGACAGCCCTGCTCGCGCTGCGCGGCATCTCCATCGACCCCAAGGCGCGCGAGGTACGGGTGGAGGGTCGTGTGATCGAACTCACCAGCACGGAATTCGAGCTCCTGCGCGTGCTCGGCGAACATCCGGGCTGGGTCTACACCCGCGAGGAGTTGCTGGAGTCGGTGTGGGGCTACAGCTACCTGGGAGACTCCCGGCTGGTAGATGTGCACATCGCCAATCTACGCAAGAAGATCGGGGACGATCCGGCGGACCCGCACTTCATCCGCACCGTGCGCGGGGTGGGGTACAAATTTCAGACCCCGAGTGCCGATCGCCTCGACCTAGCGAAGAGGTGACGCGTGAGCACCCGGTGGAGACTGTTCTTTTCGTACGTCGCGGTGATCGTGGTCCTGGTGGCGGTGCTCTCCATCGCGGTCCGCAGTCTGGCGGTCAGGGCGGTCAACGCCCACATGTCGGGGATGATGGGGATGGGGGACGGCTCCGGGATGATGAACGGCGACATCCAGAGCGCAGTCAGCCGCGGGCGTCAACGAGGCCATCCTCTGGGGGGCCCTTGCGGCGGTCATCGTCGCGGGCATCGCGAGCTACATCGTGTCCGGATGGATCACCAGGCCTCTGGCGCACATGGCCGAGGTGGCCGGCCAGATCGCGGCCGGCGACTACCGACAGCGGGTCTCGCCCGGGGCGGGTGACGAGATAGGCCGGTTCGCGACGGCCTTCAACGATATGGCCGGGCAACTACAGAAGACCGAGGAACTACGGCAAGAACTGCTGGGGACCATCTCTCACGAGATACGGACGCCACTCGCGAACATCGAGGGGTACATGCAGGGACTCATGGACGGCGTGATCCCGGCGGAACCCGAGACCTACGAACTCGTGAGGCGAGAAGCGGCGAGGCTGGGTCGCCTGGTCACCGACGTGGAGCGGGTCTCTCGACTCGAAGCGGGAGCCGAGGCCATCAGACCCCGGGAGCTCGCGGTGGCCGAAGCCGTCGAAGCTGTGGTCGCGCCGCTCAGACCTCAATTCCTACACTCGGGTATCGCGTTCTCGGTGGACTGCCCGGAGCCGTGCCCGCGGATATGGGCCGACCCCGACAAGTTCGCCCAGATCCTGGGGAATCTCCTTTCGAACTCTCTCCGCTACACGCCGTCCGGCGGCACGGTCAAGATAGGAAGTCCGGGCCCAGGACCGGATGGTCGCCTTCGCCGTGGAGGACAACGGCATCGGCATCCCCGCCGACGACCTGCCTCATGTCTTCGAGAGGTTCTACCGGGTGGACAAGTCCAGATCCAGCTCGAGCGGGGGGAGCGGCATCGGTCTAGCGGTCGCCAAAGCGCTCACGCAGCAGATGGGCGGCTCCATCGAGCGTGGAGAGCATTCCCGGGACTCTCACCCGCTTCACCTTCCTCCTGCCCCGGGCCCGGTAGCCTGCCTCGCGTCCCGGCAGCTCCGCGGTGCCGGCTTCACACGACCTTTACTTTCCCTTCACCCCAGCTCAACACGGTCCGGCGATACTTACCTCATTCTTGCCGGACTGAAGCACCCGGCACACATCAACGAGGAGGACTGAGTGTTCAAGACCACGAAGACAAAGGTCATCGGTCTGATAGCGGTCGGAGTCGTAGCCCTGGGCGCAGTCACGTACGCCACGACGGCTCTTGGCGGTTGGCGGCGCGACCGCGGCTCCCGCCCCGGCCCCGATCGCACAGACGGCGACCGACCCGCAACTGCGCGCAGACATTCTCGAGATGCTCAAGGATCGCATGGGTCTGACCGGTGCAGACGCCGAGAAGTTCGCCGATCAGATGATCGTCCGCATGAAGAGCGTCAACCCGAACTTCGATCTCAAAGACATGGTCAACCGGTGTAACCAGTTCAACGGCGACCGGGCAGACGGCCGCAAGCGGCCCGGCCAACGGACGCGTCCCCGGCAACGGCCGAGGCATGATGGGCGGAAGCGGCTCGTCCTACGGCGGCGGCATGATGGGCGGCTGGGGGGTCAACTAGGATCCCGTACTCTCCCTGGGTGGCAACTCCGAGGCGCCGCTTCGCCAAGTGCGAAGCGGCGCCTCGCTATTGGCCAGCTATCGAAGACGCCGGAATGCGGCGTAGACGAACTCCTGGACGGACCCGGCCGGGGTCACGTGCTGTCTCTGGAAGCTCCGTACAAGCTCGAACTCCGCACCGAGGCACCTGCCTAGCTTCTCGGCGTCATATCGCTCGACCGAGAGCCCACTACAACTCTCGGGTCCACCCAGACCGAACGTCGCTATCACCAGGTGCCCACCCACCCGTAGACCCGTCCGGACCGACTCCAGGTAGGCCTGCCGGTCGGCCTCATCGGTGAGGAAGTGGAACACCGCCCGGTCGTGCCACACGTCCACCGGTCGGGGCAATCTGACGTACCGCGCGTCGGCGACCATCCAGGTCACCGCATCTCCGCGAGACCCTAGGCGCGTCCGGGCAACGTCCAAGGCGGCCTCGGACACGTCGACCACCATCACATCGCCGTAGCCCGCGTCCAACAACCGGTCGACAAGGCGCGAGGCCCCTCCCCCGATGTCGACGATCGTGCTCTCCCTCGCCGGCGCAACTGCGTCGATGAGATCCGCTCAG
Source organism: uncultured Actinomycetota bacterium (assembly GCA_963843455.1). Classification (GTDB taxonomy): domain Bacteria; phylum Actinomycetota; class Thermoleophilia; order RBG-16-64-13; family RBG-16-64-13; genus CAIQPS01. The sequence goes on along the minus strand of CAWJKE010000006.1, from coordinate 61,971 downwards.
GTCGACGGTTCGGGCTCGAACCAACTGACCTCGTCGGCCACCTTGGTGGTCCACACCTTCCGCCAATGTGCCTCGGGGTCCATTGAGTCCCTCCCTCCGACAGGCGGTCGTCCCGATCAGGATTCCGCCCAGACGACGTCCACGCCCTCCGAGTCGCCCAGCGCCTGTTTGAGGACAGCTATGAGTTGGGCGCTGCCCCCGTTCTGCTCCAACAGGTCTATCGTTGCCGGCGTGATGTAGTAGTCGGCGTCCTCTTCGCTCTCTTCCTCGAGCTGGTCCATCAGCAATTGCAGATCGGCGTCGTCTATCTCCCCGACAAACGCCCCACTATCCTTCAATGACAAAGCAATCACCCGGTGATCCTCCTGTTCAGGCGTCCCGACGGTCCTCCGCGCCGGCCTCTGTCTGTCACTCTACCACCGCGCCCAGTCACAAAAACGGTATCCTGACCAAGGCGCGGAGGGACCCGGCTGGAGCCGACCGTCCGCGGAAAGTTGCGCCGAGCCATCATCGCAGACAGAGCAGAGGGACCATGCCGCACGCGAACGCAAGCGAGAACAGCACCGACGGGGAACAGCCGTCCGCGGAGCGCCAGGACTTCCTCCGCGAGATCGTCCAGCAGGACCTGGCCTCGGGCCGCATCAGCGAAGTAGTCACCCGGTTTCCGCCCGAGCCCAACGGCTACCTCCACGTGGGCCACGCCAAGTCGATCTGCTTGAACTTCGGTATCGCCCGGCAGTTCAGCGGCCGCTGCAACCTGCGCATGGACGATACCAACCCGACCAAAGAAGACGTGGAGTACGTCGACTCCATCACCGCCGACGTCAAGTGGCTCATCGCCGGCTGGGCCGACCACTGTCTGGGCCTCAAGCCGGTCGGCGATCTACCGGGGACAGCGCTCGAGCCTTTCTACGCCTCCGACTACTTCGAGCCGCTCTACCAGTACGCGCTCCAGTTGATCCGCAATGGCACGGCCTTCGTCTGTGACCACACGGCCGAGGAGGTGGACCAGATGCGCGGCGCCCCCGACCGGGCGGGCGAGGAGAGCCACCACCGCTACCGCTCCATCGAGGAGAACCTCGACTTGTTCGAGCGAATGCGCGCAGGTGAGTTCCCCGACGGGGCCCGCACGCTGCGCGCCAAGATCGACATGGGCGCCCCCAACCTCTGGCTCCGCGACCCCGTGCTCTACCGCATCCGCCACGCTTCGCACCATCACACGGGCGACGCCTGGTGCATCTACCCCATGTACGACTTCGCGCACGGCCTCAGCGACTATATAGAGGGCATCACGCACAGCATCTGCACGCTCGAGTTCGAAGTGCACCGGCCCCTGTACGAGTGGATCCTGGAGGCCCTGGACTTGCCCCGGGTGCATCCGCGGCAGCGGGAGTTCGCCCGCCTCAACGTGACCTTCACCATCATGAGCAAGCGCAAGTTGTTGCGATTGGTGCAGGAGGGACTGGTGCGAGGCTGGGACGACCCACGCATGCCGACCATCTCCGGCATGCGCCGCCGCGGCTACCCGGCCGAGGCCATCCGCGCTTTCTGCGACCGCATCGGCGTCGCGAAGCGGGAGAACATGGTGGAACTGGGGCTGTTGGAGCACTTCGTCCGCGACGACCTCAACCACCGGGCGCCGCGCGCCATGGCCGTCTTGCGGCCGCTGCGGGTGGTGATCGAGAACTACCCGGAGGAACAGGTTGAGCAGATGGAAACGATCAACAACCCTGAGGACGCGACGATGGGCACCCGTGCTGTCCCGTTCTCCCGGGTGCTCTACATCGAACAGGACGACTTCCGCGAGGTCCCGCCCCCCAAGTATCACCGGCTGAGTCCTGGAGTGGAGGTTCGGCTGCGCTCCGCGTACCTCATCACCTGTACCGGCGTGGTCAAGGACCCCGAGACAGGCGAGGTGGTCGAGGTGCGGGCGACCTACGATCCGGCCACCCGCGGCGGCGACACCCCCGATGGCCGCAAAGTCAAGAGCACCATTCACTGGGTGTCCGCGGCTCACGCCGTCGACGCCGAGGTCCGATTGTACGACACCCTCTTCGCCGTGGAGAACCCGGACGACGTGCCCGAGGGCCAAGACTTCACCCAGACGCTCAACCCGGCTTCCCTGGAAGTCCTCAGGGGATGCAAGCTCGAGCCATCGCTCGCCGGGGCGCTTCCGGGAGCTCGGTACCAGTTCGAGCGGCTCGGGTACTTCTGCGCGGATGCGGAGGATTCTCGCCAGGGCGCGCCTGTCTTCAATCGGACCGTGACGCTCAAGGACGCCTGGGCGAGGATCGAGAAGAAGCAGGGCCGGAGCTAGGAGATGGGCTGACGGGCTGCTGGCGCGACGCGGCTACGATGATAAACTCTTTGGGCTGCGCCACGCTAGCGCGCAAACCGCCTCTTTGCCCGATGGTGTAACGGTAGCACGACTGACTCTGGATCAGTTAGCCGAGGTTCGAATCCTCGTCGGGCAGCCACCTTTCGCCTGCAGCTCCCAGGTTCTTGCGAACCACAAGGTAGTCGGACTGCTCCCGGTGGACCACAAAGCCGGCACGCAGATACATCTGCAGCGGGCCGTGATAGTGCCCGGCGTCGGTGGAAGCCTCCCCGCGAGGGTACGCCTCGACGATCGTCATCCCTAGGTCGGCCAGTCCCCGGCTGGCCGCGTCGAGCAAACCTGTGGCGATCCCCAAGCGGCGCCGACCAGGCGCGACGTTGAAGCAGACTATCGAGCCGGTCGTCGGCGTGTCGGGGTCGGCCGGATCCTCGTCCTGGACGAGGGCCGAAAAGTAGGTCTTGGGACCCGCGTGGCACCAGCCGCCGACCTCGCCGTCGACGTAGGCGAGATAGCCGTACATCTCACCGCGGGAGATGAGCTCGGTCACCGAGCGGCGGTTCTCCGCCGCGCTGCGGCTATCCCAGTCCACGCTGGAGTGATCGGCGAGATAGAAGTAGCAGTAACAACCGGCCCAATCCGCGTTGTCGGCGAAGGCGGTGTTGTCGAAGTAGTCGAGATAGTCATCGAGCAACTGCGGCGCCAAGGATCTCACTTCAAGTTTCATCGCAATCCTCTACCACTGGTCGATCCTCTCCCTCCTCGAAGACGGAGGCGAGCCACCACCTCTGTTTCTTCTGTCGCGATCGCGCCTGTCTGTCGAAATAGATATCCATTTGGGTCCCGTCGGTCGTCACCACCCGGAACCAGTGCCTACGAACGTATTGTTCACCGCTGCCGTGGTGGCAAGCCCCCGTCGTCTTCCACTTGTGGAGGACCTGCGCCACCTCATACTCCGTACCCCGCCAGGCAAAGCAAGCGGGGAGCCCCGGTTCGCCCGTCGACATGCAGGCCACGTCGAACGAAGCCCCCACTGGAGATATGGGCTCACAAACGAACTGCTTGATGGTGCCACCTCGCGCTCATGGTCACGCTTCGCTCTGTTCGACTCAGAGCGAAACCGTCGTTCAAAGCTAATCCCAGGCGCGCCCGCCGTCAACCTCGGCCCCGGGGAGACGCCACGAGCCACTCTTTCAGGTAACGTCGGCGAAACCGTGCGACAATGAGCCCTAAGGTTTTGTCAGCACCAAGGAGAGTATTTCTATGCCTGGTTGGATAGGCCCCTGGGAGATCATCATAATCGTCGTGATCATCCTGCTCGTCTTCGGCGGCAGACTGCTACCGCGTCTAGGCCGTTCGCTTGGTGGCTCGATGGTCGGGCTCAAGAAGGGCCTTAAAGAAGGCGAAGAAGGATTCAAGACGGCCATCAAGGAAGATGCCGAGGCCGACGCCCAGCCCGCGAAGCCCGTGGCCGACACAGCGGCGAAGGGGCCCGAGAAAGGCGACCAGGTCTAGCGGTTCGATCATCGCGGGCGCCTGGGCGACGGTCCGCGCGACGAGGGACACGACGGCAGAAAGGGGTGCGCTGTGGCTGAACCGCAGACGGGATCCGCCGCGACGGATATGGTCGGACGGCTTGAGAAAGCGATCAACGACCGCGACCTTTCAGGCCTCGTAGATCTGTTCCACCCGGACGTCGTCGTCGAATACCCTGCTCATCCCTCGCGGATGTTTCAGGGAAGGGACCAGATTTGGCGCAACTGGGCCCCCATCATGGCCAAGCTGGACGACTTCAGGGCAACGGTCGTGCGTTCGGCGGTCGATGATCGTAGCGCGTGGGTGGAGTGGCTGTGGCAGGGCACCCAGGCGGATGGCTCGCCCGGCGACATGGCCGGCGTGGTCATCCACGAACTGGAGGGTGACCGGATAGGTCACGTCCGCTTCTACTTGGAGCCTGTCGACAAGTAGCTTCCTCGTGCGCCGGCCGGGATCTGGAACCCCGGGGGGTATCGATTCGTCACACGCCGGGAATGCCAGACGCTCCACTCGGCGGCCTGCCAAGAAGGGGTCTTCGTGAACAAGCCAGCACCGTCTCTGCTGAGCGACGCTCGCCGGGTCAGACCCGCGCTCGTAGCGTCGGCCGGTCTGATCATCGTCCTGCTCGCGGGCCTGATGTTTTTTTCCGGATGCACGGTCCAGACCGGAGTCGACACCAACGTCAACGCGGATACATCGGGCACGGTGGGCATGCGGCTCGCGGCCGACAAAGAACTGCAGGATGCACTCTCCGGGGTGGTCGATGGCGTGGGGGGCCAGGTGGGAGGGATTCTGGGCATCCTGGGAGACCTGGGCGGCCTCGGCGGGGGACTGCCGACGACCGTAGATGACCTTTTCAATCTGGTCTTGGGTCAGATCCCGAGCGATTGGAAGGTCGAAAGAGGCACCGATTCATCGGGTGCCCGTTGGATCAGCGTGACGCGCCCATTCGCAAATCCGGAAGAGCTGCAACAGATCCTCTCCGGGCGATTCCTCTCCACTATCATCGCTACGGACAAGTTCTCCCTGACCCAGGACAACGGTTTCTTCACCAGCAAGACCCGGTACTCCGCGACTGCGGACGCCGGTTCGGTGACATCCCGCGGCCAGTCGGCAGCCGGGCTTGCGCAGGGTGTTCTGGGCACGGTCCTCACAATCGAAAACCGGGTGACGCTTCCGGGCACGCTCAAGGACAACAATGCGGATGAGGTGCGTGGGAACACGCTGGTCTGGAACGTGGGAACGTCCGGCAGCAAGGAGATGCAGGCCACGAGCACCATCTACAACTGGGGCGCCATCGCGGGCACGGTCATCCTCGGAGTCGCAATCATCGCCGGTCTGGTGATCATCCTGGTCCTCATCCTTCGCCGGCGCCGGCGGAAGCCCGCGCCTGAGCCGCCCGGAGCGGCGCAGCCGGCCGGAGAGGCGCAGCCGACCCCGTCTTCGCCGCCGGCGACCGCCGCGGCGGTCGCCCCCGAGCCGGAAGTGAGGGCGGAGCCCCTGCCGGAGCCCGCGTCGGAGCCCATGCAAGCGGCAGAACCTGCACTCGAAGAGGCGGCAGTCTCGGGCAGTCCGACCGTTGCGGCAGCACTGGAGACGGCCGACACGCCTCGCCCTATAGTGCCCATCCCCCTGCGGCCGACCCGGAGTCAGCCGGTGAATAGCTCCGACCGCGCACCGACGCCGGAGTCTCAAAACGAGCGGTCCGAGCCGGCCGACCGTGAGGAGTCGACCCCCTCCTGATCGGCCCCGCGACTTGAGTCCGCCCGGCTCCTCGGCTTGTTGAAGCGTGCGCTAGGTGTTATACCGATATCCCTGACCGCGCAGAGGAGGTACCGTTCCACCGTGAAGTCCACCAAGGTCGTCGTGCTCTTGCTGTCGATAGTCGTCCTGCTTTCGCTGACGATATCCCTGACCGGCTGCTCCTTCTCCCTCTTTCAGAAGAGCACGACGACCTCGACGCCCCCCTCGACGACGCCGTCGACTACGGTGACGACGCTGGCCCCGGGCGTCACGAGCCCGCCGGACGCCGGCGCCGCGACCTACAGGGCAAACGCTGAGCGGACGGGGATCTATCCGAGCGGCGGCCCGACCCAGGTGAGCGGCGTTCTCTGGAAGTTCCCCAACATAGACACCATCAAGGGTGTGCCCTGGTCTTCGCCCGCGGTCTACAGCGGGGTGGCCTACTTCGGAGCTGCCGACAACTACTTCTACGCGGTCGATATCCAGAACGGGCAGCAGAAGTGGGCCTTCAAGACCGGAAGACCCGTCTGGTCTTCACCGACTGTCTGGAACGGCGCGGTCTATTTTGGGAGCGACGATGCCTTTCTCTACGCCCTGGACATACAGAACGGCACCGAGAAGTGGAAGTTCAAGACGCTGTACGGGATCGTCACGGCACCGGTGATCGTGGACGGGGTCGTCTATGTGGGTAGCGGGGATGGCTATCTCTATGCGGTGGACGCGCAGACCGGCACGGAGAAGTGGAAAGCGAGCGGTGGCCACGCCGTCAACTCCTCCCCCGCAGTCTCGGGGGGCGTGGTGTACTTTGGCGGCGCAGACAAGGCTCTTCACGCCGTAGATGCTCAGACCGGCGGGGAGAAGTGGAAACTGCCGACCGGGGCCGTCATCTGGTCCACTCCCTCGATCTCTGACGGGGTCGTATACGTGGGAAGCTACGATACCCTCCTGTACGCGGTGGATGCGCAGACCGGCAAACCGAAATGGACCTTCAAGACCGGCGACGGCATCGTCTCGTCTCCCGCGGTCTCGAACGGCACAGTCTATGTGGGCAGCCGCGACAACTACCTCTACGCAGTGGACGCGCGGACCGGGCAACAGAAGTGGAAGTTCCAGACCGAGAACGACCTCGAGTGTTCACCGGTGGTCTCCGACAACCTCGTGTACATCGGCGGGCTCGACTTCAACCTGTATGCCGTCGATTCTCAGACAGGGCAGCAAGCGTGGAAGTTCAAGCTCGGCGGCGAAGTCTCAGGGGCCCTGACGGTCGCGGGTGGAACAGTCTACGCCGGAAGCCTTGACGGGTACCTGTACGCAGTGAAGTAGGGCTGAAGCGCTCGGCGGGCGTCGGACCCGCCGAGGTTCGCCCAGCTATCGCGCCGCGGTCACGTATTCGCCGGCGTCCTCCGCCGGCGTCCCGTAGGGCACCTCGTGCGGCCGCATGTTCTGCCAGGCGACATCGGCGACGGTCTTGAACTCGGCCGCGTAGACATCGATCGCGTCGGCGTACGACGTGATCATGTCGTCCGCGCCGGGATGTGTCGGGTGGGCTCCGGTGCTGCACACGATGTCCCTGATCACGTGCGGCTCGTCTATGAGCATGCAAGGCCGTAGCAGGTTGTCGCTGAAGGGCTGTCTGGTCTGGATGGCGCGGAAGAACGGCGACTTCAGCACCTCGCTCAGGGGCTTTTCCTTGATGTTGTCCACGGCGAAGTGGGTGAAGATGCAGGGTTCCACGTCACCAGTGGACGTGATGTGAAGATAGGCCCGGCCGCCGGCGATACAGCCGCCGACGTGAGGCGCGTCGTTCCAGAAATCCATGACGAACAGGGCCTTCTCGCTGCGGATGCGCTCGGCGCCGTTGATGCGCAGGTACTCACGCTGCTCGGGCGTGGGCATGAGATCCAGGTCGGGAGCGGCCCCCACCGGCATGTAAAGGAAATGGAATCCAAAGAGGCAGCCCTGCCCTATGAGGTAGTCACAGAACGCGTCGCTCGTCGCCTCGACGTAGTTCTTGCTGGTGATCATGGTGGAGAAGCCAAACGGTATCTTCTTCGCACGCAGCAACGCCATACCCCGCTCGGTGCGCTGTAGCGCCCCCGGGCCCCGCCGCGCGTCGTTGGTGGCCTCGCACCCGTCGATGCTGAAGCAGACGGCTACATTGGCCGCCTTTGCCAGCCGCGCCGCCACCGTCTCGTCGATCAGTGTCCCGTTGGTGAACACCAGAAAATCGCAATCCGAATTACGCTCGAGCAGGTCGAGCACGTCTCTTCGCACGAACGGCTCGCCGCCGAGCAGCGTGAACGCGTGGATTCCAAGTTGCCGGCCTTCGGATACGATCCTCTCGATGACTTCTATCGGGAGGTCGTCCTTTTGGTCGTATTCGCCGGCATAGCATCCGACGCAATCGAGATTGCAGCGCATGGTAGGGCTCATCAGGATGATGAAGGGGGCTTTCGCCTCGTTGGCCCGCTCCCAGGCGCTCCGTTTTGCTCCGCCCTGCCACAGGGAATTCACCACCAGATTCGAGACGGTCCGGGAGAGGCAACGCGATGAGGTGCTGTGGATAGCGCGGAGCACGAGCTGCATGGCCGGCGGCGGCGGGTCCTCCTGCAGGGCGGTCTCGAAGTACTCCCGCCATACCCTGGCATTATGCCTTTGATACTCGCTCGTGCCGAGCGTCTCCGCGAGCCGCGCCATCCGGACGAGGTTCTTCTCGGGGTTGGAACTGAGCAGCTTGAGCATCTCCCCAAGCGCGAACTCCGTCGAGCGCTGTTTGAGCCTCCCTACGCCAACTGCCATGCCGCCTCCGGAGGTTGTTCGCCTGATAACCCAGGACGTCGCTACCATGCTACAACTCCGTCGCTTTGCGGGGAAGCCTCCTGAACCCCTATACTGGACGGGCGACAGCAGAGTCACCCGTGGGGGAAGGCCGGTGCAGCAGCACTTAACGAGTGGCAGCGAGCAGATATCCGCATCCCGCCCGGGGGTGCGGCCAACGAGCGACGCAACCAAAGTACCCCGCTCTCTGTTCATCACCAACGATTTTCCCCCCAGGATCGGCGGCGCCCAGTCGTACTACTGGGGGCTCATCCAAACGCTCGACCCGTCCGACGTCGTCATCATCGCGCCGAATCAGCCCGGCGGCCAGGACTTCGACGCCACCCATCCCTACACAGTCCACCGGTACCCGCTGGAGCAGCTTCGCCCGAGCCGCGGTCTGTTGCGGCTCTCCCTCGAGCTCATCGAAGAACACGAACTCCAGCTGGTCCAGTTCGGCCACCCGCTGCCCACCGGGCTGCTCGGGCCCCGGATCTCCAAGCGAACCGGCCTCCCTTACATCGTGTTCCTGGGGGGAGCCGAGGTGACCGTCCCAGCGGCCATGCCCATCGGTTCCAGCCTTCTGCGGCACGTCCTCGGTAACGCCGCTCTGCTGGCAACTGTGAGCGATTTCACCGCCGCGACCGCCTCTCGAGAGGTCCGAGGAAGAGTCCCGGCAGTGACACTTAGGCCTCCTCTCGATGGGGCCTTCAGTCTGCCCCCGTGGCCCAGCAAGGCTCAGGCCAAGGCGGAGCTGGGCATCGACGGGGAGCTCGTCATCATCATCGGCCGTCTGGTCCCGCGCAAAGGCCAGGATCGGCTCATCGAGTCTCTCGCCATCTTGCGCGACGAGTACCCTCGGCTGCATCTCGGAGTCATAGGCGACGGACGCATCGCCGGGCGGCTGGAGCACCTGGCGGTCTCGCTCGGGGTCAAGGAACGGGTATTGATGACGGGAGCGCTGAACGCCGAGGAACTGAAGCCATGGCTGAAAGCCGCCGATATCTTTGCCTGCCCCTGTCGCACCCGCTGGGGCGGCCTGGAGGTGGAGGGGTTCGGCATCGTCTTCGCCGAAGCCTCTCTGGCCCGGCTGCCGGTCCTTGCCGGCCGGTCGGGAGGTGCGCCGGAGAGTGTGAAGAATGGCGAGACAGGCATCATCCCAGCAGGGGATTCGAGCGAGGAAGTAGCGGAGGCTCTGCGCCGGCTGCTCTCGTTGAGCCCCGAGGCCCGGACGGCCATGGGAGAGAGAGCCCGGGAGTTCACCCTATCGCGGCACGCCCCCGCGGTAGTGGGCAGACAGTATCGGGAGTTGCTCGCCGGGGTGGTGAGGGCCTGAGCACCGCGAACGTGGAACCGCCGCCGGCAGCCGGGGCCGGGCAGCTGGAGGCGCCGGACGAGGGCGGCGACATGGCGCTGGAGGCCTCAAGCGAGACGCCGCCCCAGGGTGTCGTCCGCTGGCGCCGCCTGATACTCAACCTGGTGGCCGGCCTTGCGGCTGCCGCCGTGGTCATCGTTCTCGCCGGTTCACGCTTGGGACCGCAGATAGCCCATACAGATCTTCGCAACGCCGACTACCGATATCTCGCCCTCGCAGGGCTTTGCCTCATCATCGTACTGCTCACCGAAGCCTTCACCCTGGTCGTGATTGCCCGCTCTCTCTGCCCGAAGGCCTCGACCTGGGGGGTGTTCGGCGTCGCCTTCGAGTCGCTACTCGTTGGCGGCGCGACCTCGTTCGGCGGTCTCGAGATCCCCTATCAGGTCGTCCGCCTCCGCTATTCCGGCCTATCCGCTTCACAGGCGACGTCCGCGGTGATCGTGAAAGGCCTCATACATACATCTCTGCTCGTCGTGGTCGCGGCCGTGGCCCTCGTCCCCGCGATCGGTACCCGGCTGACAAACCTGCAGCGATGGGTACTCATCGGCGTGATAGTCGGCGTGATAGCCGGTTGGCTCATCGCCGGACTGTGGACCCAGAAGCCGGTCGGCATGCGCCTTCTTCCGCGCCGGGTGAGAAAGTACACCGACTCCTTCCGCGAGGCCAACCTGGTCTTGCTTCACTCCGGCTGGAGAGCCATTGTCGGCACGGTGACACTTCAGGCCGTCTACTGGGTGGCCATGTTCTCGATCATCCCGCTCGTCCTCATGGCACTCGGGTACAAGGGTGGTCTCTTCCCCGTGATCATCGCCCAGGCGGCACTGCAGGTGATCATGCCGTTCTCGCCGCTTCCAGGAGGGGCGGGCATCGCGGAGCTCGGCTATCTGGGACTGATAGGCGCGAGCGTGCCCTCGGATATCCGAGTGTCGAGTCTGGTTCTGTGGCGCATCTTTACCTGGCTCATCCCCATCGCCGTGGGCGCCTTGGCTATAGGCGTGAGAGTGATCATCTCCGGGAGAAGGAGCAGAGCCGCGCGGCGAGAGGTGTCGCGTGCGCAAGCGCGCTAGCAGCTCGCGGCGCTGGTCGCTATGGCGGTCTCTGTGCGCGGTGAGTCTGGCGTTCGCCGGCGGCTGCATCCCTGCGGCCCGTCTCGCGGCGCTGCTTGCGACACCGGAGTCCCGACAGAAGCTCGCGGTCGTGAACCCGGGGGCCTCCAGCGTCTACCGGGTAATGGGAAAGAAGGCCGGCATCGCCGTGTTCGCCGCTGACGCCCTCAAGGGCCTTCTGCCTCCCCTGCTGGGTCGCGCAGCCGGAGCGGACCCGATCACGATCGACGCACTCATGCTCGCACCCCTGGCAGGGCATATCACAGTCGGCGGGGGCCGAGGAGTGGCGACGTTGGCCGGGTCGATACTCGGTGCCGATCCTTCCGGGTTCGCCGTGATCTTGCCGATCTGGGTGGTCCCGACCGTCAAGAAAGAGCATGGGCGCGGGGTGCTCGTGGCCTGTCTGCTGTTTCCGGTCGCGCGATGGCTGCTGGGCCGAGGCAAGGCTCGAGTGGCGCTTGGCGCCGGGGTTCCTCTCCTGCTCGTCTACGGGCGGTTGCGGGGCCGCGGATGGTCGGATACCCGATTCACCCCGCGGGTGGTCTGGTGGAGGCTCACCTGCGACGCCGACCCGCTGGAAGCCGGACCGCCTGCAACGATCTAGGAGGAGAGGAGCCCAAGATGACCGACAATGTAAGAGGGACCGGCACACACGAGGATCCGTGGCTGCTGAAGACGCCGAGCGGCCAGTCGGAGATCGAGGCCTATCGCGACGAGCAGGCGGACCCTCCTGCGCTGGTGGTGATCGCGGCGAAGACCGAGGTCCGCTACCTTCTGCGGTCGATCGAAGACCTCCACGCGATGCTCAAGGCGCACGGCGACTGGATGCCGCTGGGGACCGCGGATGAGCAGAAGCCCGCCGTCGAGGGGACCGTCGAGGCGTGGGCCCGGTCGGCGCAGAACCCTGTCGGCGGCTGGTACGGGCTCAAGAAGGGGTTGCGCGGGCGCTTCGCCAACTACGTCCCTCCGGTACTCGAAGTCCTTGGGCTGGCGGAGGTGGAGCACAACGCCCGCGGGAATCGGATGAGGGCCATCTGAGCCGAGCCGGCACGGTCTGCGCCGCGAACGAACTGAGCGGTCGCCGCCCCGGCGCGGCCGGCGCCGCAGCCCAGTCGCGGCCTACACGTTGTAGGCTTCGCGCCCCAGCGTTCTTACCCAGTTGGCGGCTAGGACCTTCTGCGCTTCTTCGGTCTTGTCCACGCCCAGGATGACTATGGCGTTGTTGCTGACCCGCCCCAGGTGCGGATAGAGGTAGTGCACGTTGATACCGGCCGCTTTGAGCGGCTTGAGCACGCCGAGCATCCCGCCCGGGTGATCCGGTATCTCGACGGCAAGCACCTCGGTCTCCTTGGGGGTGTAGCCGTTGGCGATGAGCATGTTCTTCGCCTTCTCCGGATCGTCGAACACGAAGCGGACGGTACTTCTGTCGGAGGTATCGGCCACCGAGACCGCCCTGACGTTGACGCCTTCCCGGCCCAAGCTCTCGCTGATGTTCGCGAGCGTGCCCGGAACGTTGTCGATGCTCACCGAAAGCTGCTTGATCACCACCGGATCACCCCTGAACGTAGTTGTAGCCGAGAGCCAACGCTTCCCGGTTTAGCTTGAGCAGTCTGGCCTTGCCCTCGCCGAGTATCTCGGCGAGATTCTCCTGCATCTGATCATAGGAGATCATGTTGCTGGCCCGAACCAGGGCGCCAAGAAGGATCATATTCGCGACCTTGATGGTCCCGAGCCCTTCCGCCAGTTCGCTCGTGGGGATGGCCAGGATCTCGATGTCGCTCCTGGCCGTCTCGGTGTTCACCAACGATGAGTTCACGCACAGCAGTCCGCCGGCCTGCAGGATGCTCTGAAAGCGGGCGAACGAGGGCTGGTTCATGGCAACGACGAACTCGGGATCGGAGGCCACCGGTGAGGCGATCTCCTCGTCGGAGACCACCACCGTGCAATTCGCCGTGCCGCCTCGCACCTCTACCCCATAGGCAGGGAAGAAGGTGACGTATTTGCCCTCGAGCATGGCGGCCGTCGCCAGCGTCGTGCCCATGGAAAGCACGCCCTGTCCTCCGAATCCCGAGAACAACGTCTTTAGGAGCATGCCGCCTCCTCGGAGCGCGGCGTCGGTTCCGGCGCGCCGGAACCCGCGACACCCGCGTCCGCGGCGCGCGTCACGTCCTTGACCACCCCCAGCGGGAACACTTTGGTCATGACCTCGTCCACCCAGGTGCAGGACTCGAGGGTGCCCATCTTCCAAGCGGTGGGACAGGGCGAGAGGATCTCCACCAGGGAGAAGCCGGCGCCGTCGATCTGCCGCTGAAAGGCTTTGCGGATGGCTTTCTTCGTCTTGATGACGCCCGCGGGCTTATTGACGGCTACCCGCTCCAGGTACGCCGTCCCGTCCAGCATGGAGAACACTTCGCAGATGCGCACTGGGTGACCGGCCAGATCAGAATCCCTCCCCAAGGGCGAGGTCGTGGTGACCTGATCGATCAGGCTGGTCGGCGCCATCTGCCCACCGGTCATACCGTAGACGCCGTTATTCACGAAGATCACAGTGATGTTCTCGCCCCGGTTGGCCGCGTGGAAGCCCTCGGCCGTACCGATGGCGGCCAGGTCGCCGTCGCCTTGGTACGAGAACACCAGGTTCTGGGGCCGGACCCGTTTGATGCCCGTCGCCACCGCCGAGCCCCGGCCATGCGCCGACTCGATCACATCGATATCGAAGTAGTTGTAGAGGAGCATGCCGCAGCCGGCGGGCGCTACACAGATGGCCTCGTCCGCCAGATCCATCTCCTCGATGACTTCCATGAGCAGCCGGTTGATGATGCCGTGACCGCAGCCCGGACAGTAGTGGAAGTGCGCCTCCTTGAGGAGCTTAGGCCGCTTGTAGACGCTCTTCATGACTGCTTCCCCGCCCGACATGACTGGTTCTCCGCCCATGGCTACTTCGCAGCCCGCGCCGACAGCGCCTGATAGTAGTGACGAGAAACGATCCTGTAGAGCTCGACAGGCATCGGGATGACTCCGCCGGGTCTTCCGTAAAAATGCACGTTCCCTTTTCCTCCCAGCGCCAGCCTCACGTCTTCCACCATCTGTCCGGCGCTCATCTCAAAAACGAAGAACTCGGTGGCCGTGGCGCTCATGTTCTGCAGGACCTTTGTCGGGAACGGCCAGAGGGTGACGAGCCGGAGCATGCCGACTTTCAACCCCTCTTGGCGCAGCCGCTTGATGGCCCCCTTGGCTATCCGTGCCCCCATCCCGTAGGCCACCACGACCATCTCCGCATCCTCGATGAGGTACGTCTCGTAGCGGACTTCGTTCTGCTCGATGAGCTGGAACTTGCGGTGGAGCTTCCAGTTGTGCTCTTCCTGAAGCTTGGCGTCGAAGATGAGCGAATAGATGCTCCTGGCCGGCCGGTGCTTGGCCCCGGTGAGGATGTAGTCCTTCTGGTAGTCCGGCGGGCGCTTGAGACCGTCGAAATCGACCGGTTCCATCATCTGCCCCAGCATGCCGTCGCCGAGGATGAGAACGGGGTTGCGGTATTTGTCCGCCAGCTCGAAGGCGAGGGGAACGATCTCGGTTAGTTCCTGCACCGAACTGGGGGCGAGGACGATGGTCTTGTAGTCGCCGTGCCCCCCGCCCCGGGTCGCCTGGAAATAGTCCGACTGAGAGGGCGAGATGTTGCCCATGCCGGGGCCACCCCGCACCATGTTGACGATGACGGCAGGAAGCTCGTCGGCCACCAGATACGAGATCCCTTCCTGCTTGAGGCTCATGCCGGGGCCGCTCGACGAGGTCATCGCCCGCGCTCCCGCCGCCGATGCTCCGAGCACCATGTTGATTGCGGCGATCTCGCTCTCCGATTGGATGAACACGCCGCCCGATTCGACCATGCGCCTGGCCATGTGCTCCGTCAGTTCGTTCTGGGGCGTGATGGGATAGCCGAAATAAGCGGTGCAGCCGGAAAGAATGGCCGCCTCGGCCAGGGCGGCGTTCCCGCTCATGAGGCGCCTCATGCTTTCTCCACCTCGATGGCGACTTCGGGGCACATGAGCGCGCAGATGCCGCAGCCGTTGCAGCCGTCGCCCTCGGCAAAGGCGGCGACGAAATACCCCTTGAGGTTGAGCTCCTCGGAAAGATGGATGCTCTTCTTAGGACACAGTTCTATGCAGAACAGGCAGCCTTTGCAGCGCTCCCCGTCTATCTCGATGCGGCCCTGCAACGATTACCTCCGGCGGCTTGAGTGTCGGCGCATATCATAGCCTCTCCCGCCGGGCGGCTCCGGCGGCGCTGCGACCGATCAGCTCAGCTGATGGCGCGGCACCTCGATCTTTGGCTCCCCCTTGATGCTTTCCACCAACCGCACCCCTCTCGCGAGCTTCTCTGCGGTTCCCTCGAGAAGCAGGATCACCGCGCCTTCGTTACCGGCTATCCCTCCGGAGCCGACGATTCGAGCCCGCACGCCTGCGAGGAGAGCCAGAGCCTGAATCTCGGTGACTACGAGCGCGCTCGTCACGGCACAGTAGCCGACCCGGACGCCCATCGAGTAGTCCAGCGTGGTTTGCCCCCACCCCGCGGCGGCCTCAGCTACAGAAGCTATCTGCTTCTCCAGCCCAACCGGAGCGATGATGGGTATCCCGCGGGCGGATGCGGGACCGAACACCGACCCGATGGCTCCCCCGTTCTCGTTGCTCAAGAGGATGCCGATACTGCCGGTCGCATCGACCGCGTTGGCGCCCTTCACGATGGCGTCGCCCGTGCCCATCGTCCTGACGAAGTCGGGGTAAGAGATGTCGACCATCTTCCCCTCGATGAAGCAGCGGCCGTTGACCCTCCCCTCCTCGACACTCATGGTCAGGAGGCCATCGGCGCTCATGCCCATGGAGAACCGCGGCGGCTCGAGCTTCTCGCCCGTGACTTCCTGCAACACAAAGGAAGTGGTTCCGCCGGAGAGAATCGCCAGCCGACCTTTCGCATAGGCGTCCTGCACTTCGGGCAACGAGGCGACAGCTTTGGCCAGCAGTCGTCGCGACTCGGCTGGTGTCAACACAACCATTCCTTGCTTGATGCTCGCACGGTCGCCCAGCTGGACCTGGCACGGGTAGAACATTGAAACCCACTCCTCTCACGGCGGACACTTCGCGCACACCGACCTGAACTGCATGGTGCTGAGGTAGCGGTCTCCGCGGTCGGGAAGCACCACCACGATGGTCCCCTCCTCGATGCGCCCGGCGAGCCGCAGCGCCACGGCGACGGCCGCTCCCCCCGAGGTGCCCACGAACAGTCCTTCCCTGGTCGCCAGAAGCCTGGTGGTCTCGAAGGCCTCGCCGTCGTCGACGATCTCCTTGAGGTCCAGCTCCTCCTGGCGGTAGATGCCGGGCACCATGGACTCCGTCATGTTCTTGAGCCCCTGGATCGTGTGCCCCATGGCCGGCTCGACACCCACGATCTTCACCGCCGGCTTCACCGCTTTCAGATACCTGCCGGTGCCCATCAGCGTGCCGCCGGTGCCCATACCCGCTACGAAGTAGTCCACTTCGCCGTTCGTCTGCCGGTAGACCTCGGGGCCCGTCGTCTCGAAGTGGGCCAGCGCGTTGGCCTCGTTGTCGTACTGATTGGGCATGTAGTACTTGCCCGGGAACTCCTCCATGAGCGCGTGGGCTTGGCGGATGGCGCCGTCGATATTCTCCTTGGCCGAGGTGGGGAAGACCTGAGCGCCAAAGCCCTCCAATATGAGGCGCCGCTCGGTACTCACGCACTCCGGCATGCAGAGCTGCACCTCATACCCCTTGGCGGCGCCGATCATGGCCAGCGCGATGCCCGTGTTCCCGGACGTCGGCTCCAGGATGATCTTGTCTCGGGTGAGATCCCCGCTCTCTTCAGCCTTGTTGATCATGTACAGCGCAGGACGGTCCTTCACCGATCCGCCGGGGTTGCAGCCCTCGAGCTTGCAGAACACCCTGACGTTTGGATTGGGGTTGAGATTCGCGATCTCGACCAGAGGCGTGTTTCCGATTGCCTGCAAGAGATTCATCAGCGGTGTCTCCGATGTCTACCAACCGTTCGACTCACCGATGCTACCGCACATGCACCGGCGGCGGCCAGTGCGCGCCCGAGCTTTACCGGGGCCCGTCACGGCGTGCTATTGTGCCGAAAAGCCAACTCGGCGACGGAGGTACTGACATGAAGCGACGCTTGCCCGTAATCTTGATTGTTGGCGCAGCAGCACTGGTGCTGTCGGTCTTGGCCACCGCCGGGTGCGGCAGTGGCAGCACCGCGGACGACTCTAAGGCGCTCGAAGGCAAGAGTTGGAAGGCCACCGAGATCGCGGGGGTGAAGTCGGTCCTTTCGGCCAAGGGAAATGAGGCCACGGCCAAGTTCGCCGCGGGCAGGGTGTCCGGCTCAGCCACGGTCAACAGCTATGGGGGCCCCTACACCACCGGCCCCGGCAACACGATCCAGATCGGAACCCTGATGAGCACCCAGATGGCCGGTCCCCCGGACGCAATGGCCCAGGAACAGGCCTACATGGCGGCCCTGCAGAAGGCGGCGGCTTTCAAGGTCACCGCCGACTCCCTGACCTTGCTCGACGACAAGGACAAGGTGCTGGTGAAATACGAAGCGGTGGAACCGACCAACCTGACCGGGACTGAATGGCAGGCTCTCGCCTACAACAACGGTAAAGGCGGGCTCCAGTCTCTCGCGGCGGACAGCGCGATCACGGCGGTCTTCGGGACCGACGGGAGCCTAGCCGGCAACGGGAGCATCAACCAGTACTCGACAAAGTACACAACCTCCGGCACCGACCAGATGACCATCGACGCTCAGATCATAAGCACAAAGATGGCCGGCCCCGATGCCCTTATGGCGCAGGAAGCCGCCTACCTGGCCGCCCTGCCCCAGACCGCGACCTACTCCATCGACGGTGACCAGCTCTGGCTGCGTGACGCGACCGGCGCGGCACTGGCCCAGTACGTGGCCAAGTAACCGCTCTTCACAGCGTAGCGCGATGTGAGAGGGGGGCGCGGCCTATCGGCCGCGCCCCCCTCGACTCATCTGCCCGGAGACAGCGAGCCATTGCCGGCGACCAGAGCCTGCGTGGGCTCGAGCTCGGCATCCTTGGCCGGTCCTTTCTAAGCCCCTTCCGGAGGCGTGATCCCAGAAGGCGGGATCGCCGGCCTCACCGGGCGCTGGAGGCGGCGCTTGATACGGGGGTGACTGGTAGGGCGGCGGTGCATACGCCCCGCGGGCGGTTGCTGATAAGGCGGCTGCACCCCAGGCGGCCGGACCCCCAGGCGGCGGCCCATACGGCGGGCCGCCTGGGTACCCGGCTGTGACGGGCTGCCGCGGCCGACGAGCCCCGAGGATCACCAGAACGATCCCGATGGCCAGCAGCACCACTCCAAAGGCGGTCATGCCGATGCCGAGGGGGAGCAGAGAAGCCGAGGTGGACGCCAAGGCTCACACTCGCATTCACCGGCGCGCTCCCGTCAGCGTTCATCAGGACCGCCGTCCAGTTGCCGCTAGTTACGTCCCACTGCACGGTCTGGGTACCCGCCCTTCCTGCTTGGCCGCCCAGAAGGTCTGCTGTCCAGGCGGCGTCGGCGGCGCACCTCCCTCGTAGTGGCGATACTCCACCGAGGTGGTGAAGAAGCCGAGGTTGGTGACCTCGTCGTAGGCCACTCCGCCCAAGTAGGCGGTCACCTGGTCCGTAGGCCCGATGCCGACGAAGACAGGAGCCGTCCCGCTTGAAGTCGCGCGGACCTGTACCGATCCTCCGCCGGGGATCCAATCCGCGGACCCGAGGTCCAGCTTCACGTCCGGCGTGACGAGTGCGTAGCCGCTGGAGGCGAGAGCGCGGTCGGAGGTCGTGAGGAAGCCGGAACTATCCCTGTACGACCCGTTGAACGACAGCAAGATGATCCCGGGGACCAACACCCCGACGCCGACGAGAATCAACAAGGCCCCGATGACGATCGCTACGATCTTTGCCGGTCGCATCTTGCCCTCCTAGTCGCTTTCGAGCCGTTGCTGGCGACACCATTCCCGACACGGGGCGAGCGTAATCTTAGGCGGCGAACCCCGCTAGGTACTTCGTCGATCTAGAGAGAGCCTCGGCGACACTCCACAGTGAGATTCACTCCTCTTCGCGCCAGTGCCAGTCGCGGTCTCCCTTGAACACGTTCGCGTTCATCTCGTTGCTCAGGTGGTTGAGATGAGCGTACGAGAAGCGCTCCGCCATCGCGTAGTAGAAGTCGGCGACGGTGTTCGGTCCGCGCCAGCTCCTCTTCGGTCGCCACGAGATAGGACCGCGTGAAGTCGAGCGCGCTGTTGTCGAACAGCATCCCCGGCCTCTGGTGCCCGGGGATGATGACCTCGGCCCCCATGGCCGCGATCTTGTCGATCTCCCTGATCCATTGCTGGCGCTCGTCGGCGGTGACTTCACAGGTGAAGGGATGGGCCTGGTTGAACAGCACGTCACTCGCGTACAGCGTCTTGATGCACGGGATCCAGACCATGGTGTTGTAGCGCATGTCGCCGATGACCTTGGGGATGATCTCCAGGCGCTGGCCCTCGAGCTCGATGTAGTCCTCGGTGAGGGACTCCACGTGCACGGTCTGCCGGCACACATTGTGGACCCCGATGACCTGCTCCCAGATCTCCAGCTTGCCGAAGAACTGGGCGTTGATCATCTCCGCTTCCGACGCCACCGCCACTACCCGGGCCTGGGGGAACGCTTGGGCGATGGTACCGGCGCCGAAGTAGTGGTCGGGATGAGCGTGCGTGAGGTAGATGGTCGTCAGGTTCTTGCCGGTGTCCAGGATCTCGGCGATGAGCCGATGGGCGCCCTTGCGCGTCCACTGGGCATCGATGAGCACCGCATCGGTCTTTCCGGTGACGATGACGGAAGCTACTTCGAACTCTTCTTCGTCGCAGAAGAAGACTTTGGTCGCCAATGGTTGGGCCGCGTTGGCGTTCAGCCGGATCTCCACTGTACATACCCCCGGTAGTCGATTTCGGCTGAGTCTAGCACCCCGGGAGCCGTGTCTGGGCGCTGCGGCTACTCGGTGGGCGCCTCGGTCGAGCGGGCGCTTGCGCGCCGCTCGGCCCTCATCCGGCTGCGCGCGCGGCGGGTGACCCGCAAGAAGCTGGAGACGTGCGTCCACGGCTTGATGTCGCTCTTCTCGGTCCCGTAGATGGTCTTGATCGGCACCCACGCCAGCTCATAGCCTCGCCCGACGCAGATGGCTATCTCCTCCACCTCAAAAGCAAAGCCCTGCTCCTCGCTGGCGAGCGCGGCCTCGGCTATGCGGCGTGTGTGGAGGCGGTAGCCGGATTGGTTGTCGGGGATACCCCGTCCGAGAGCCTTAGAGAAGAGTAGGCGGCTGACGGTGTTGGTGAACCAGCGGATCGGGGGCATCTGGTCGTAATCGCGCATGCCGACGACGAGATCCGCGCCCGAGCGCTCCCAGGCCGCGAGGAATTGCGGTATCTCGGCCGGGTCGTGCTGACCGTCGCCGTCGAGGGTCAGGAACGCCGCCCAGCCGGAAGCGCTCCCCTGCGGCGAGGTCCTCATGGCGAGGGCCTCGTGAAAACCCGCCTTCAACGCCCCGCCTTTCCCTCGGTTCGGCTCGAGGCGGAGCACCTGGGCGCCGGCGGCGGAGGCTTCGGCTCCGGTATCGTCTACGGAGCCGTCGTCGACCACGAGGACAGGCAGTCCCTGGGCGGCCACCGCCGTAACGACCGCGCCTACCCTTCCGGCCTCGTTGTGGGCGGGGACGATCGCGAGTACAGAGCTTCGGCCGGCGTTGGAGTGCTGAGATTCCACAGGGGATTCCATGGTGGGACCAGGAGTCAGGAAGTGCTCGGGAGGCCGCCCGAAGATCCAGCCGCCCCCCCCAGTCGAGCTGTACCCACCCTCGTCAGCCGCGCCTCGATGGCTGCGGCCAACTCGTCCGCTCGCTGAGACCCGAGCATCACCTGCCTGCCGTCGCGCAACGTCAGCTCCGCGCCCCGGCCGCCGCTCACGTTGTAGGCCATCTTCTCCTTGGACCAACCCTTGATGCCCCAGCCCCCGTACTCCTTGACGGCGTTGTAGCTGCGGGCCTCGACCCGGCTGATGTCGGAGAGAGGGATCGCACGGCGCGAGAAAGGACGATAGCGGATCAGGACGTCCGCATCGGTCACCTCGAGCACCAGGCGGAGGCGGCCGAACAGGAAGGGCAATCCCAGTCCGATGAGCAGCCACAGCAGCCACACCACCCAATCGGGAGCCGGGTTCTGACCGACCGGCTCTCCCCGTAAGATCTGCTGGATGAATGGAAGCCAGGCGAGCACAGCGGGCCCGCTGACGAGCATCCACAGCCACCACTGGCGGAAACGCTGCACCTCGTGGTACGCGGGTTGGTTCGGAGTCGTGGGTGAAGACGCGGGCATGCCATCAGTATATCGAGGTGCCGCCCCTTAGGGCGACCACCCGCGCCCCGCAGTGACCGCGTGGGCACTCCAGCCTGTAGAATAGCGCGACCGCAGCACGCCAGGAGGGATTCCCACTGATGGTCATCACCGAGCTACTCTCGCGCAACGCCGCACTCTATGGCGACGAAGTTTGTTTGGTCTGCGTCAATCCCGAGGTTAAAGAGAAGCGTGAGGTCACCTGGCGGGAGTACGAGCTCATGGAGACCAATGCGCACGAATACTCCCGGCGCGAGATCACCTGGCGGCTTTTTGACGAGGGAGCCAACCGCTTCGCCAACCTGCTCCTGAGCAGGGGCATCGGCAGAGGCGACAAGGTGGCGATCCTCCTCATGAACTGCCTGGAGTGGCTCCCGATCTACTTCGGCATCCTCAAGACCGGGGCGGTGGCGGTGCCGATGAACTATCGCTATACGGCGGAGGAGATCGAGTACTGTCTGAAGCTCTCCGAGACCCGGGCCCTCGTCTTTGGGCCTGAGTTCGTGGGCCGGGTGGAAGCCGTGATCGACCGGATGCCCGGACTCGACCCCCGTTTCTTCGTAGGAGCCGACTGCCCCACGTTCGCGGAAAGCTACAGCGAGGTGACACCCGGCTGTTCAGCAGAGCCCCCCGCCATCGAGATCTCCGAGCAGGAAGACGGAGCGCTCTATTTCTCCTCCGGTACCACCGGCTTCCCCAAGGCGATACTGCACGATCATCGCAGCCTGATGTCGGCGGCCGAGGTGGAGCAGAACCATCACGGTCAGGACCGGGACGACAACTTCCTCTGCATCGCCCCGCTCTACCACACCGGCGGCAAGATGCACTGGTTCGGGAGTCTGCTGGCGGGGAGCAAGGGCGTGTTGCTGCGCGGCACCAAGCCTGAATGGATCCTTCAGACCATCTCCGACGAAAAGGTCACCATCGTCTGGCTGCTCGTCCCCTGGGTGCAGGACATCCTCCAGGCCATCGACCAGGGTGACGTAAAGCCTGACGCACTACGAACTCGCCCAGTGGCGGCTCATGCACATCGGCGCCCAGCCGGTGCCGCCGAGCCTTGTTCACCGCTGGCTGGAGCACTTCCCCAGCCACCAGTACGACACCGACTACGGGCTCACCGAATCGGTCGGTCCTGGGTGTGTCCACCTGGGCATCGAGAACGTCCACAAGGTCGGAGCCATCGGCATCCCGGGCTACCAGTGGCAGACGATGATCGTCGACGACTCCGGGGCGCCGGTCGAGCCGGGTGCCATCGGCGAGCTGGCCGTCAAGGGCCCGGGGGTCATGAAGAGCTACTACAACGATCCCGAGGCGACGGCGACCGTGCATGACGCGACGGCTGGCTCCTCACCGGCGACATGGCCCGGACCGATGAGGACGGCTTCATCCATCTGGTGGATCGCAAGAAGGATGTCATCATCACGGGCGGCGAGAACATCTACCCGGTCCAGATTGAGGACTTCCTACACCGCCATCCCGGACGTCAAAGACGTCGCCGTCATCGGCCTGCCCGACGCACGCTTGGGCGAGATCGCGGCAGCCATAGTCCAGTTGAAACGCGGACACCACCGGACCGAGGCTGAGATCCTCGAGTTCTGTTCCGGCCTCCCTCGCTATAAGCGCCCGCGCCGATCATCTCTCGACCAGGTGCCCCGCAACGCCACCGGCAAGATCGACAAACCGGCGTTGAGGCGCAAGTATCACGGAGACAGCCTGGTCCAGGCCCAGACGGAGCACTAGGGCGGCATGCGGCCTAGCTCGCTCCCCTCGATGTCCGCTCGCCTATGAGCTTCCCCTACCTCCTCCTGATAGCCCTCGGCCTCTCGATGGACGCCTTCGCCGTGTCCACCGCGTGCGGCGTCCAGATCGGGATTGTCAGGTATGGGCTCGTGTTGCGCGTCGCGCTTGCTTTCGGCTTCTTTCAGTTCGCCATGCCGGTGATCGGCTGGCTGGCCGGGTCCGCCTTCTCGGGATTCTTCCAGGCGATCGATCACTGGGTCGCCTTCGGCCTGCTGGTGATAATCGGCGGCAGGATGCTGTGGGACTCGTTTCCGCGACGACCAAGCCCCGACCAAGGACCCCACCCGGGGGTGGAACCTGCTCGTGCTCGCAGTGGCGACCAGCATCGACGCCCTGGCCGTGGGACTCAGCCTTGCCTTCCTCAACATCTCCATATGGTTCCCGGCCGTGGTCATAGGCGTAGTGGCGGCCATCGTCAGTGGCGTGGGGGCTGTGTTCGGTTGCCGGCTTGGGCACCGCTTCGGGGTGTGGGCGGAGAGAGCCGGGGGACTGGTGCTGATCGGGATAGGCGTGAGGATCCTCATCCAGCACCTGTCCTAAGCTCCAAGGTGCCGCCCAAGTCGTCTCCGCGCACCGCGCCGACGCGCGTGAGCCGCGAGACATCCGGAGGGAGGTGTGGAGAACGCCGCGTGGTAATAGCAGAGTATCCCGCGACGAAGGAGCGCCTCATGAGCCAGGAGAACAAAGAACTTGACGACGCGTCTGCGGCAGACGACCTGGGCGCGCCACGGACGGCGCACGAGGGCGCGTGACGTGGGGCTGGGCCTGCGCGGCCGCCCCTCCGGCCTGCTCTTCACCCTCGCGTGCACGACGATTGTGCTCTACGGCATGAGGTACTCCCGGTCCATTCTCGCGCCGATCTTCCTCGCCATGTTCGTGGTCATGGGACTGAGTCCCATCCTGCAGTGGCTCAAGCGCCGGGGGATGCCTCCGTGGGCGGCCCTCGTGACCGTGTTGGTGGGCTTCTTGATCGTGGCTGCGCTCTTCGTAGGCATCATCGCGACCTCTCTCGGGCAGATCAACACCAAGGTCCCGGTCTACCAAGAGAACCTGACACGGATCGCGTCTGATCTGCAAAGCTGGTCCGCAGATCGCGGTATCGACATCAGCGGCATCACGGGCAACGTCCTACGCCCGGACAAGGTCATCGGGTGGGTGACATCCTCGGTGCGTCTGCTTATCTCGTTGCTCTCGAACGCGTTCCTCATGATCCTGATAGTGGCATTCATGATCGCTGAGGTGTACTCGTTCCCCCGCAAGCTGCAGGACGACCTGCTCTTGGGACCCAGGCTTGGCCAGGCCTTCTACAGCTTCGCCTCCGTGACTCGAACGTTCTTGTTCACGTTGACCTGGCTCAACATCCTTACGGCGGTCTTTGCGGCGATCGTGTACTACGCCTTCGGCGTCGACTTCGCCCTGCTGTGGGCCCTGATGTTCTTCCTTCTCAGCTATATCCCCAATATCGGCTTCGTCCTAGCGGTCATCCCCCCGTTCTTCGTCACCCTGCTCGAGTTCGGCTTCACGCGCGCCGCCATCGTGGTGGCCATCGTCATCGTCATCAACGGCTTCGTCAACAACGCCATTGCCCCCCGGTTCATGGGCGAGCGGACCGGTCTTACTTCGCTGGCCGTCTTTCTGTCCTTCATTCTCTGGGCTTGGGTACTGGGGCCGGTCGGGGCGCTGATGTCGGTGCCCCTGATGTTGATGGTGAAGTTGCTGTTCTTCGAATCCTACGAGAGCACGCGAGCTCTCTCCACCTTCATGAGTCCTTCCGGACAGAAGAAGGGGAAAGAGCGCGAGCTGGAGGCACCCGCGATCGACTAGGCGCATGGGCGCCAGGACCTGCGGTCGCGCTACCCGTCGACCTCGCTCATCGGGATGCCGAGAGCGGCCGCCACTCCCTCTCCGTAGGCCGGATCGGCCTTGAGGCAGTTCCGGATGTGGCGAAGTTGCACGTCCTTGGTCACCCCGGTCAGGTTGCGTCCGGTGTTCTCGCACAGCACGCGCTGCTTCTCCGGCCCCATGAGGTTGAAGAGCAGGCCCGGCTGCGTGTAGTAGTCGCTGTCATCCGCGCGGGCGTCCCAGCGGTCGGCGGCACCCGTGATCGCGAGCGGCGGCTCGGCGAACTCCGGTTGTTCCTGCCACAGGCCGTAGCTGTTGGGCTCGTAGTGCAACGTGCTCCCGTAGTTGCCGTCCACTCGCATGGCCCCATCGCGGCTGAAGCCGTGCACCGGGCAGCGGGCCTGATTGACGGGGATGAGGTGGTGGTTCACGCCCAGGCGGTAACGTTGAGCATCGCCGTAGGAGAACAGGCGCCCCTGCAGCATCTTGTCCGGCGAGAAGCCGATGCCCGGCACGATATTGGCCGGGTTGAACGCGGCCTGCTCCACCTCCGCGAAGTAGTTCTCGGGGTTCTTGTTGAGCTCCATCACGCCGACTTCTGTCACCGGGTAGTCGCCGTGCAGCCAGACCTTTGTGAGGTCGAAGGGGTGGAACTTGTAGGTGGCCGCGTCTCTCTCGGGCATCACTTGGACACAGAGCTTCCACTTGGGAAAGTCCTTGTTCTCGATGGCCTCGTAGAGGTCGCGCTGGTGGCTCTCCCGATCTTTGCCCACGATCTCGGTGGCCTCGTCGTCGGTGAGGGTCTTGATGCCCTGCTGGCAGACCCAGTGGAACTTGACCCAGTGGCGCTCGCCGGCCGCATTGATGAGGCTGAACGTGTGGCTGCCGAAGCCGTGCATGTGACGGTAGGTGGCGGGGAGGCCGCGGTCGCTCATGACGATGGTGATCTGATGAAGCGCCTCCGGAAGCGAGCTCCAGAAGTCCCAGTTGTTCTGCGCGCTGCGCATGTTGGTACGAGGATCGCGCTTGACCGCGTGGTTGAGGTCGGGGAACTTCAGTGGATCGCGGAAAAAGAAGACCGGGGTGTTGTTTCCCACCAGGTCCCAGTTGCCTTCCTCGGTGTAGAGCTTCACCGCGAAGCCGCGGATGTCGCGCTCGGCGTCGGCGGCCCCGCGCTCGCCAGCCACGGTCGAGAAACGTACGAAGAGGTCGGTCTTCTTGCCCACGGCGGAGAAGAGCTTGGCCTTGGTGTATTTGGTGATGTCGCCGGTGACGGTGAAAGTGCCGAAGGCGCCGGAGCCTTTGGCGTGCATGCGGCGCTCGGGTATCACCTCCCGGTCGAAATTGGCCAGCTTCTCCAGGAACCAGACGTCCTGCAGCAGCATCGGTCCCCGCGGCCCCGCGGTCATGCTGTCCTGATTGTTGGGGACCGGCACCCCGAAATTGGTGGTCAGCTTCTTTTGGTCGTCACTCATTGTCTTTCTCCCTTCCCGCGCGATGCTCGCTACGGATGTTCCCTCTCCAGCTTCAATTCACTCGGCGCCTTGGCGCGTTGAATCGACCCGTTGCACACGGCGTCAGTACAGCCACGGGATGATCCGCCGCGGTACCCGTCGCTCGTACTCCGTCCACAATTCGCCGTACTTGGCGGCGCAGCGCCGCTCATCGGCTCGCTCGCGCGGGAAGAGCAACGCTACGTAGTACAGCGGATAGAGCCACACCACCCAGTAGCCGGGATAGCCCAAGACCAGGGTCAGACCCGCGGCCATGAGGATCTCCCCCAGGTAGTTCACGTGCCGGGACACGGACCAGAATCCGCTGGAGAGCAGAGCATTCTTCCCATCCGTCAGAACGCGCGGCCTCATGAAGCCCAGGAAGACCTGTCCTGGATCGCGCTTGAAGGTGTACTTCTGCATGTTCGCCCCCCGCGAGAGGGTCCACCCGACGAAAAATATGACGGCGTAGATCACAAGAAGCCACCAGGATGTACCCGGGTCGGGTCTATCGGCCACGGCCCAGAGCCCCGCGGCGTAGAAATACGGATAGAAGGTGAAGCAGCCCCAGCCGAGCTTGAACCCCACGCGCTCCGCGAAGATGTCGTACGTATAGAGGTGGACCCGCTCGAAGACGAGATAGTCGATGATAAACCAGAGGAAGAGGGCACAGTAGAGGCCAACCCCGGGAGAGGCGGCCGATCCGAACACCAGAACGTGGTGGGCCGTGAACGAGAGGATATTGAGCGCAAGCATGGTGGCACCGGTCAGGTAGAGGAACATCTTGACGTCGACCCGGCGGCCAAAGAATTGCGGATTGTCCCAGCGGCCGAAGTACAGATCGGCGAGGACCGAGCGGCCAGTGCGCGGAGCCGTCAGGACGACAACTAGGCTGAAGAGCACTCCGAGTGTCGCGGAGCCGATCAGTCCCGGCCAGCGGTGGGTCCACAGCCAATCCCAGGCGAAGATGCCGGCGAGACCGAGGATCACCCAGACCAGTACCAAGGAGACGAGGACCAGGGGGCCGTTGAGCCGGTAGCGCAGCGGCGCGCCGGTGGTCGAGTCGATGACGTAGCCCTCGACCTTCCGCGCGGGCAACGCCAGGTGGAGCGCGAGAATCACCGCGTAGATGATCCACGGGGCGAAGAAACCGGCAGCGAAGTCGGTCATGGGACGTCCTTGAGATCGGCTGTGTTACGCGCCATGATGGAAATGGCTCTACGGCGGGGCAGCAGCCGGGTCATGAAAATGCTAGCCATTCGATTGACGTACCCGGGGATCACCACCGGCCCGCGACCCAGCGCCCACAGCGCCTGCTCGACCACTTCGTCGGGATCGAGCGTACCTGGGGCATCTTTGCCCGCCGCCGCCTCCACGTAACCTGGTGTACGCACCGCACCGGCGCAGCAGGCGACCACATCCACGCCCTTGTTCTTCAGTTCGTACCACAGGCCCTCCGCCAGCACCCGGTTGAAGGCCTTGCTTGCCGCGTAGGTGGCGATATAGGGCGAGCCCTGGTTGCCGGCCAGAGAGGTCATGAGGATGACGCCGCCCCGGCCGCGCTCGGTCATGCCGGGCAATAGCCCCCGAACCAGCGCCACGGGCGCCCGGATGTTCACCGCGGCCACCCGCAACAGATCCTCAAGCGGAGCCGAGGCGAACTCGCCGATGGGGGCGTGGGCCGCGTTGTAGACGACCAGGCCGACTTCCAGCCCGGAGCAGGCATCCTGGACACTTTCCAGGAAGTGCCGCTCCCCCAGATCTCCGTCCAGCGCCAGAACCTCCACACCATGTGCGCCGTGCAGACCCTCGGCAAGGTCGTCGAGGAGCGCTTTTCGCCGCGAGACGAGGACGAGATTGAGGCCACGCCGGGCAAGCGCGCCGGCGTAGGCGGCACCCAAGCCCTCGGAAGCTCCTGCAATCAGCGCCCAAGGGCCGTACCGCTCGGCGAAAGCCGGGCCGGACTGAGCAAACTGCTTTCGTCTTCTCGGACTCATCGGTGTTCGGAGCATAGCGGAGCCCTGCCCCGCCTGTCTATGATGGGCAGGTGCAGCCCGACCGCTTGGAGGTGTCATGAGGAAGCTGAAGACCGACCTGTCGATCTTGCGGAAGTTCGAGTTCGAGCACGCTCCGGTGGGCGTGAAGTTCCTGTTCGGGCGCCCGGAGGGCATGGAGAGGCTCGAAAGGCCGGCAGCCTTCTGCGAAATGATCCGAATAGCGCAGGAAAGAGGCACCCCCTTCTATTTCTCCAAGAAGGAGGAGGATTGCTTTGGAAGGGTCGTCCTCGGGATGGAGGAGGCGCCGATCTTCGCCGAAGCCGGCCTGCTCGGCGAGAAGTTCGGAGTGTTTGACGAGCCGCGCGCGAACGAGAGGATCTACCAACACGTCCCAAGATTCGCGAAGGGCACGGTCAACTACGCGGCGTTCTCGATACTGGACGTCCTGACCTTCGAGCCCGACCTGTTGATTCTTATGGCCACTCCCTCCCAGGCCGAGATCGTTCTCCGCGCGATGAGCTACTCCACCGGCGAACTGTGGGAGAGCGTCAAGACCCCGGTGCTGAGCTGCGCCTGGATCTTCGCCTACCCGTGGCTGACCGGAAAAGTGAACCACATGATCACCGGGATGGGCTTCGGCTCCAAGGCGCGGCACGCGCTACCCGAAGGGTGGATCCTCATCTCCATCCCCTGGGACAAGATCCCCGTGATCATCAAGAGCTTGGAGAAGATGACCTGGGCCCTGCCGGCCTACACCGAAGGGCGGGAGAAGTTCTTGGAGCGCGAAGCGCGGGTTAAGGGGGAGGGGGCAAGGGAGGTCGAAGAGGAGAGGTAAGCAAAGCGACCCCTCAGTAGGGCCGGATCTCACGCGACGGTTGGGCGGGCTGAGTGCTCGGAGTTCCTCTACCGCTGTTCCGCCCCCCAGCATACGGGGCACCGGACGTCAACCGGTCGGTCTTCGTACCCGTCGCAGTCCCGGGTATGGAAGCCGACCCAGTAGTGGCACGCGATCGTTGCGCTGCACAGTGGCGCCGGTGGGCCGGGGAGAAGAACCTGCCTTTCCGGCGCCCCGGCTGACTTAGGCGTATAGTGCAGGTAAGTAGAGACACTATCTGCTGTCAGAAGGGCCAGAACGGGCGCCGCTAGATGTGAGGCGCGCCGAAGTACGAGCGACCGCGCGCCGGCTTCCCCGTCCTCTTCCTCCTCAGACAGAACCAACGAGCGAGAGGACATCCAGACCATGAAGGTCCAAGTATCTGAGGCGTCGACGTCGACATCGGAGCGGCCGCTCTGGGTCTGGCGGGTGTGGGTCAAGGGCCGCCTGCAGCAGGGATTCTGCGCTACCGAAAAGGACGCACGGCACCAGGCGGATCTGGCTCAGTATTCCTCCCACGCTCCTGTTCGCCAAGGATAGCGAGGCCTCGCGCGCGCCAAGACACTGAGCGGGCATGACCACGGTCTTCGTCGATGCCGACGCCTGTCCGGTCACCCGTGACGCGATAGCCTTGGCCCGTTCCCGTTCGGCGCCGGTCGTGCTGGTCGCGAATCAGTCCCAGAATCTTGCCCGGTATGCCGATCGCACAGGCGTCGAGATCCTGCAGGTTGCATCCGGCCGCGACTCTGCCGACTTCGCGATGGTGCCTAGGCTCTCACCGGGAGACATCGTGGTGACCGCCGACACGGGGCTGGCGGCCATGGCGCTCAGCCGCGGATGCCGGGTGATCAGCCCGCGGGGCCGCGAGTATTTGGCGGCAACGATCGACGCGGAGCTCGCCATCCGCCACGCCGAGCAAAAGCATCGCCGGTCCGGGGGGCGCACGACCGGCCCCAGCCCCTTCCAACCGGAAGACCGAGAACGATTCCGAGAGGTCCTACTGCGGATCCTGGCTGCCGGCGCCCGCGGCGACTGAGGCCTCGCGACGCTTGCCGAGCATCCGCGCTGCCGGAATCAAGATCACCGGCAAAAGGATGGCGGCCACCAGCACGTACGGGAGCGTCATCGTTCCGGAGAAATTCAAACTGGTTACGAGAATGGCGGCCGCCACGTTGCGCTGCGCCGTACCCAGACCCAGCACGCTGCGGGTCGCCGGATTGCGGCCGCCCAGCACGAACCCGATGACGAGCGATCCGATGACGAAGAGGATCAGAGCCAGGAAGCCGCGCGAGCCGATCAGGCTGATGATGTTCGAGATGTTCAGGCCCAGTCCGGTCACCAGCAGGAGGAGCAGCGAGATACCGGAGATCTTGTTCATGATCGGCGCCCAGTTCTTGGCGCTCTCCCCCGAATGCGATTTCCAGAGCAGGCCCACGACGATGGGAACGAGCATGGTCACGATCAGCGACTTTGCGATCGCCCACGCGTCGACCTCGACATCGGAAATGAGCCTCGGAAGAACGAGGGGCACATAGGCGATAGTCACGACCATCATCAGAAACATCAAGCCGACGCCCAAGGCCAGGTCGCCCTTGGCGGCCTGGACCTCCTTGACCAAGAACGGCGCGCCTGCCACGGTGGACAGCACGACTAGCCCGATCTTGAGAGGCTCGTCCAGGGTGATCAGGCTGGTGATGCCCCAGGCGAGAAGCGGCACCAGCACGAAATTGGCCACCAAGGCGACGATCACCAGGGGGATGTTCTTCAACGGTCGCACGATCTGGCTCACACTCAGGCTCAACCCGGTCCCCAGCATGCTTGCGACGACGAATAACAAGCCTGACAACGTGGCAACGGCGGTGAAAAAGGACTCGGCGGTCATCACGGCGCTCCCAGTTCCCTGCGCCGGCGCCGGCTAACGCAGCAGCCCGACGCCGTTGCGGCGTCCAACACCAACCCCTCGGACGGGACGATGTCCACGAAGCGCACGATGCCGCGTGCGGAGAGATCGAGGAGTTCGGGGATTATCTCGCCCGAAACTTGGCATCCTTGAACTCGATCAGAGCGTATTCCAGCGGAAGGTCCAGCATTGCCTCTCCTTTGATTAGATCCTTGCTGTCACGAAAGCCACAGCAGGTCCGGGTCGACGTCGTAGGTCCACGGCGATCCGGAGTTTTTCCAGCCGTTCCTCATCCGCTTGCCAAGGTAGGCACTGCCCGGATCGTCCACTTTGTCGCCCTCGAAACCGTCGATGATGTTGTAGGCCTTGGTGAAACCGACCTTCGCGAGGCCGTTGACGGCCAGCGCGCTACGGCCCCCCGAGCGGCACATCACCAGCAGCGTGTCGCCGGGATCGAAAGCTTTGATCGCGGCGGAGGCGAAATCCGCGTTGGGCGTCACCACCGGTTGGTTCTTCTCAGAGTCCCAGCCGTATTTCACGAAAAGGAGAGGGATGTTCCTGGCCATCCGCGGATGGCCCACAAAGAGGTACTCCTCGGGTATACGCACGTCGAGGATCTTGACGCCGTCAGGGTCCGCTTTCCACATCTCATAGGCCTCTTCGGCCGTGACGTACAGGCCTAGGACGGTCTGCTTCTTTTCGGGGACTTGGTGATCGGTCACAGAGTCATCTCCTCCCGGCTACCCGAGCCGCGTACCTTCCACCTCGAGCCCACCGCCCTGAGGAAGCTTGCTCCAGCTTCTTCTCTGCCATTCTTCCTTGAGAACCTCGACTGCCGCCTGCTCCAGGAATTCCGGCGCCGCCCAGGCGTTTACATCGAAGTCGTTCTTGATGTAGCCGTGGCTGAGCATGAAGTCCTTGCCGATCGTGACGCACTGCAGATTCTGCGCGCTCAGGCTCGGCACCATGTCGACGTCCTTGATGCCCTCGTACGTATCCTCGGCATCCAGATAGAACGTCTGTCGGTTGAGGATCGCTCCCGCGGCATGCTTGTTCTCGTTGGCCCAACGCCCCACCTTGACCATGGCCTTCATATAGGCGACCACCAACTCAGGGTGCTCGTTAGCCATCACGTCAGTGCAAGTGATGACGGCGGGAGTGTTGGCGACCTGAACGGTCCAGTCCGGATAGCGGGTCAGGTCCTCGATCATCTTGATCTGACCTGTCGCCTCCTGCAGATGCTGGAACACCTTGCTCTGTGTGTAGATGGCGTCGACAATGCCGCCAAGCAGGGCTTTTTCCAGTGGCCGGAAGGCTAGATCGTGCTTGTGGTCACGACGCATCCACAGCTCGGATGGGTTGTTCATGGGCG
Source organism: uncultured Actinomycetota bacterium (assembly GCA_963843455.1). Lineage (GTDB taxonomy): Bacteria > Actinomycetota > Thermoleophilia > RBG-16-64-13 > RBG-16-64-13 > CAIQPS01. Next base: position 29,332 of record CAWJKE010000006.1, on the reverse strand, counting down.
GGGTGAGCATCTCGGGCTTGTCGTACCAATCGTCCGGATAGGGGAACTCGACGAGTTCGATGTCGTCCATGGTCATGTCGTTCAGCATCAGCATGTTGGTGATGCCCATGTGCTCCTGGATACGCCACCAATCGTTCTTGATGGTGTTCAGGCTCTTCGAGATGCCGATCTTCTTGCCTTTGAGATCCTTCATGCGGAAGATGCTGTCGCGGGCACGCACGGCCATGCAGCCGCCTTCGTACACCCAGGTCGCGCCAAGCAACCGGGTGCGGCGGATGTCGGCGTTGACGTGGATGGGCGGATAGAGGCCGCCGAAGCGGATCAGGTTGTCGAGGTTATGAATATAGTGCGGGTACCAGTTGTTCTCGGGTGCGTGGCGGAAGTAGGCGTATTCGACACCGATCTTCTTGAACTCCTCGCGGCACCACCCCAACTCCTGGTCAACGTTGTTGGCCGACACCATCGGGCAGTTGGTGAACCACACCTCTTTCCAGTTCAGCGGCACCGTGGTGCTTACCCGTTCTGCTTTAGCCATCGCCAAGTCCTTTCACACGATTCCTCGAACTTTCGCTGCCAACCGGCCCGGTCGCCGGAGACGACTCGAGACTCCGATAGCGTACATTAGTAACAAGTGACTGATTCTAATACTAAACTGAGAGAGGTACAATGACTGAGAGGCCCCTGTGAGTTGGACCCTGGGGAACTCCTCCCGGTCTGGAGAAGGACGATTGTCGCGCACCCGACTGAAGAACGGCCGTAGAGAGGAACTCCTCGACGGGTTGATGCGTATCGCCTCAGCTGAGGGTTTCGCTGAGCTGAAGGTGGCCGACCTCGCGTGCCGCCTTCACTGTTCGGTGGCCACGCTCTACAAGTTGGCCCCGACCAAGGTCGACCTCGTATCCCTCGCACTCGAGCGATGGGGTAAGGACACGCTCTCCGAGGCGGAGTCTCGCTCGCTAGAACGCTCCTCTGCATCGGACCGGGCTCGGACTTACTACGGTGCGGGATCCGAAAGGACCCGAGAGTTGTCGCACGAGTTCCGGCGTGACGTGGAGCGCTTCTCGGCGACGCGACAGACGTGGCGAACCATATCCGATGGCTTCATCGACCGCTTCTCAGAACTTGTGTCGGAAGCAGCGGAGGCGGGCGAGATCCGTCACGTGAACCCCACCTTCCTGGTCGGCATGCTCAGATACGTGGCCATGGCGGTGCGCGATGAAGATCTTCTCGACCGAGCCGGTCTCACGGCTCGAGAGGCTCTAATGGAGATGGACACCATCATCTGGGATGGGGTCCGGCGCACGCCGGGGCCGGCCGGGCAAGCCCGGCCGGCCCCGGCGTCTATCGTCTGATCGTAGTCGTCAGGCCTTGATCTAGTCTTCGTCTTCCTCGTCGCCCATCTCGAGCGCGGCCAACTCCTCGGCCTCCAAGGCGCTGACGAGGCCGATGGCGACGAGGTCGCGCGGCCTGATGAAGCTACTCGCCAGATTGAACCCGCCGGCACGCCATATGGCATCCCGCAGGGGGATCGCCCAGTGATGCTCGAGGAGCACGAGGGCCACAGCCGAATCGTTCGGGATATCCTCGAGGATGTCCGCCGCCGTCTCGTCGGAGAAGATCTCGATGCCGTCTTCGCCGGCCAGAGCGCCTAGCTCGGCTCCGGCGACGAAGCCTTCCGCGCCGGCCGCACCAAGGCCGATGAGGGCGCCCACTTTGGCGCCGAACTCGATGGACTCATCCTGGGTCAGGTTGCTGATGCGCATCACAGTCATCTCGCCCTCAGGGTCCTTGTAGAGCGCAAGCGCGTCGATGACCCTGACCGCGTTACTCTCGCGGAGCCGCTCGAGTTCGTTGAGTGCCTCGCCCCTGAATTCCGGGGAGTCGAATCCAATCACCAGTAGTTGTACCGGACCGATAGCCATGCCTTCCTCCTGTGTTGTTGCGGGACTGTTGAAATCCTCGGTCAATCGCCGATGGCTGATGTGAAAAGGATTCCTTGGAGTATTGTAGTCTTTATTGCGTTACTTTAAACCGGAGGCCGGATGGCGCGCAAACGTTTCGACGACGAACGCCGCCAGGAACTGCTCGATGGGGTCATGGCGATCATCGCGGCCCGCGGCTTTTCCGAGATCACGGTCTCAGAGATTGCCCACGAACTCCGCTGCTCGGCCTCGTCGCTCTACAAAATCGCGGCTAGTAAGGACAGCCTCATCGTGCTCGCCGTCACCAGCTGGTTCGACCGCAACCTGGAGGACATGGAGACTCGCGCCGTTCGGGGTGCGACCGCCGTAGAGAGGGCGCGCATCTACTGGCAGGACGCAGCGGAGCACATCCGCCAGCTATCTCCCGCCTTTCGCGCCGACGTCGAGCGCTTCGACTCTATCCGGCTGGCATATCGAAGTGGATCCGACCGTTTTGTCGATCGGTTCGCCGCGCTCCTCGACGACGCCGTGATGGCGGGCGAGATCGAACCGGTGAACACCTGCTTTCTCGCGCACGTCTTGAGGCAGGCCGCATTCGTGGTGCGTGACGAGCGGGTGATGACGGCCTGCGGATTCGCCTCAGAACAGGCGATGCGCGAGCTCGACCGCATCATCTGGGACGGCATCCGTACGAAAGGTGAGACAGGATGAAAGCACTGGCCGTGTTTCCTTCGAATCGTGAGACTCGGCTGATCGATCACCCAGAGCCGGCGATCGACAGACCGGCCGACGTCAAGCTTCGCATACTCGAAGCCGGCATCTGCGGCACCGACCGCGAGATCACCTCGTTCGCGTATGGAGCGCCGCCGGCCGGCTCGCCCTACCTGATCATCGGCCATGAAGTGCTGGGCGTAGTCACCGAAGTGGGAAGTGGGGTCGCGGGCTTGGCGCCCGGCGACCTCGCGGTCTTGACGGTGCGCCGACCGTGTCCACATGAGCGCTGTACCCCATGTCGCCACGGCCGGCAGGATTTCTGCATCACCGGCGATTTCACCGAGCGGGGCATCAAAGGGATCCACGGCTACATGACCGAGTTCGTCGTCGACGACGAGGAATATGTCGTGAAGGTGCCGAGGGAACTGCGCGACGTGGCCGTCCTCATAGAACCGCTCACCGTAGCGGAGAAGGCCGCGGAACAGGTGCGCGTCCTGACGCAGCGTCTGCCCGGCGATCTGAAGAACGATCCCAGCAACCTCAACGCGGTGGTACTGGGAGCCGGCCCCATCGGCTTGCTGGGGGCCATGAAGCTCCTGAGGGGCGGCTTCAACACGTGGGTGTACTCCATGGACAAGTCCGATAGTTCGAATGTGAGTGTCGTGGAGGGTATCGGCGCCCGATTCGTCTCTGCAGCCGAGCACCCCCCCACAGACCTGGCGAAGATCGTCGGCAACATAAGCCTCATGTATGAAGCCACCGGCATCGTCAGCGTGTTTTTCGGCGCGCTGAGCGTGCTTGGCGTCAATGGCATCTTCATGACCACCGGGGTGCCGGCGATGGGCGAACCTGTGGAGATCGATGCGAGGCGCATCATGCGGAACGCGGTGCTCGACAACCACGTGATCTGCGGCACGGTCAACGCAGGGCGTGCTTCTTTCGAGGAAGCCGTCGACGACCTTGGCTGGTTTATGCAGACCTTTCCCACAGCTGTTCGTGATCTGATCACGTCCCGTACGCCGCTCAACGACGCCCGCGATGCGGTACTCACCCCCGGCGGGATCAAGAACGTCATCACCATCGGCTGAATCACCGAAGAGAGGCAGCGATGACTCCACCCTGGATAGACGTCTCGGTGACGCTCAGAAACGGCATGGTCGGTTGGCCGGGCGATCCGGTCGCCCGGATCAGCCACGTGCTGGAGATAGAGCGGGGCGACCCGTGTACGCTCTCGCTCTTGGAGATGGGCGCTCACGCCGGCACCCATATGGACGCGCCGGCGCACTTCGTGGCCAGTGGCGTCGGTATCGACCGGATGCCCGTCAATGCCGCCCTCGGCCCCGCCCGGGTTGTTGCCATCGACGACCCCGAGTCCATCAAGATCGACGAGCTAGCTCGGCACCAGATCCGGCCCGGCGAACGGATCCTCTTCAAGACCCGCAATTCCGCTGGCCCCTGGGAGACCAGCGCCTTCGCGGAGGACTTCGTGTACCTTTCGGCGGCGGCGGCGCGGTATCTGGTGGAGCGGCAAGTGGGGCTAGTAGGGATCGACTACCTGTCAGTCGGTGGCTTCAGCGCCGACGGCGTCGAAACCCACCAAGCCCTGCTCAAAGCCGGCGTCTGGATAATCGAGGGGCTGTACTTGAAAGACGTGGCGCCCGGTCCGGTGGAACTCATCTGTCTCCCCTTGAAGATCGCTGGAGGTGACGGCGCGCCGGCCCGCGCGCTCGTGCGTCAGCTCGATCTCCAGCAATCGGGGAAATGAGCCGTCGTTGTCGCAGCACATCTCGAGCCCGCGCTTTCTCATCGTTATGGGCGTGTCGGGGTCCGGCAAAAGCACGGTGGGTCGGGCGTTGGCGCTACGCCTGAGATGGGACTTCTACGAAGCGGACGACTTCCACCCGCCGGAGAACGTAGCCAAGATGGCTGCGGGCATCGCTCTCGACGACGACGATCGGGCCCCGTGGCTGTGCTCTCTGCACGACTTGATAGCTTCGTGCCTGGCACGCCAGACTCCCGGTGTCCTAGCGTGCTCCGCCCTCAAGGAACGCTACCGGCAAGCGCTGCTGGCGGGGAACTCAGAGACTGAGGTCGTCTACCTGAGGGGCAACTATGAACTGATCCTGCCGCGCATGGCCGCCCGCACCGGGCACTACATGAGAGCGGAGTTGCTCAAGAGCCAGTTCGAGGACCTGGAGGAACCTGCCGAAGCGCTGACAATTGACGCCGCGCTACCGGTGGATCGGATCGTCGAGGACATCATCAGACAGATGGGAAGGAGACAGCCGTGAAGGTCATCATCGTAGGTGGAGTGGCCGGGGGAGCCTCGTGCGCGGCGCGCCTCCGCCGGCTGGACGAGACTGCCGAGATCTTGATGGTGGAGCGCGGCCGATACATGTCTTACGCCAATTGCGGGTTGCCCTACCACGTCGGGGGCGTGATCGCTGACGAGGCGAAGCTCCTTGTGGCCAGCGCTGCGACTTTCCGCACGACGTTCGGGATCGACGCGCGGACGAGTTGGGAGGCCGTGGGCATCTCGCCCGACAAAAAGACCGTGGATCTGAAGGATCTCGAGACTGGCCAGGTGATCACCGAAGCGTACGACAAGTTGGTGCTGTCACCCGGAGCGGTGTCCATCCGCCCACCGCTTCCAGGCATCGACCTGCCGGGGATCTTTCAGTTGCGCACTGTACCCGATGCAAGGCAGATCCGCGAATGGCTCGAAAGGGGCAGCGGGTTCCTGGCGGGCATGAGCGCCTATTCTAGCTACCAGGTGAAGCGGCCCAAGGTCCGGGCGGTCGTGGTGGGAGGCGGTTTTATCGGCCTTGAGACCGCGGAGAACCTGGTGCAACGTGGCCTCGAGGTGACGCTGCTGGAGATGCTCGACCACGTCCTTCCCCCGATCGATCCGGAGAACGCGCGGATCGTCGAAGCGCACCTCAAGAAGCACGGCGTGCGACTGGCGCTGAGCGACGGCGTGGCCGGATTCAGACCGACCACCGACGGCGGCCTCGAGGTGGAGACCAGGTCAGGAGCGGTCCATCCGGCCGACATCGTGATCCTCTCGCTCGGCGTGCGCCCCGACACCGCATTGGCGAAAACGGCGGGGCTGGAGCTGGGGGAACGGGGCGGCATCCGCGTGGACGAGCACATGCAGACGAGCGATCCGGATATCTTCGCCGTGGGCGACGTGGTCGAAGTGAAGGACTACGTCACGGGCGAGTGGGGACTGGTGGCGCTTGCCGGACCGGCCAACCGGCAGGGCCGCATCGCCGCGGACGTCATCGCGGGGCGTGACTCCCGTTATCGAGGCACTCAGGGGACTTCGGTCATCGGACTGTTCGGGGCGACCATCGCCTGGACCGGCGTCTCCGAAAAGACGCTGCAGCGGCGGGGCGCGGTCGACTACGAGAAGATCTACATCTACCCGAACTCCCATGCCGGTTACTACCCGGGCGCCAAGCCCATCGCGATGAAGGTCATCTTTAGGAAGTCCGATGGGCGCCTGCTGGGAGCGCAGGCGCTCGGCGAGGACGGCGTCGACAAGCGGATAGACGTCTTGGCCATGGCACTGCAGATGCGCGCAACGATCTACGACCTGGAAGAAGCGGAACTCTGCTACGCGCCTCCGTTCGGAAGCGCGAAGGATCCCGTGAACTTCGCCGGCATGGTGGCGGCTGACGTCCTCAGAGGCGACATGCCGCTGAGCCACTGGGACTCGATCGATGGAGCCTTCCTACTCGACGTGCGGGAGCCGGCGGAACTGGCGGTTGAGCAGGCGCCGGACGCGGTGAACATCCCGCTGGGTCAGCTTCGCTCTCGTCTGGATGAGCTGCCGCGCGACCGGGAGATCCTGGTGATCTGCCGCTCGGGCCAGCGGGCCTACTATGCCACCCGCATTTTGCTGCAGAATGGGTTCAAAGCACGAGATCTCTCGGGAGGATTCCTGTCGCGGGCGATCTTGTCGGAGGACTTCGCCGAACCTTTGGGCTAGGGGGAACCCGCCTGTCCGCCCCGCCCTGCGACGGCCGGCGGGGCGGACACGCCGGGATCATCGCGCACGGCCCGTGCAAACAGGAGCGCCGAGCCTGCCAGGATAGCGACCATCCCCACGACCTCGAGGCCGGTAGGCTGCTCGCCCAAAAGGGCCCAAGAAAAGAGCAGACCCACCACAGGCGTCGCCATGGTCCCCAGACCAGCGATGCTGGCCGGCATCTCGCGCAGAACGTACAGCCACAGGAACGATGCGAGACAGGTCCCAACCAGCAAGGCATACAGGAGCGACCAGATGAAGGCGCTCGACCACTCGGGCGATTCGCCCTCGACGAAGACCGCCACGAGTACGAGCAGGATCGACCCAAAGAGCGTCTGCCAGCCCGTCAGCGCCAGCAGATCCACCTGGTGCCGCCGCCGGAGGAGTTTCGCGACGATCGATCCCGCCGCCCAGCAGACCGCGCCCGCCAGAGCCAGCAGGCTGCTCACGATGCCGTGGAGATTCCAGGGCGCGACGATCAGGACAAGACCGGCCAGGGCCAGCGCAACTGAGAGCCACTGTGACCCGTGCAGCCTCTCGTCCAAGATAGGCCAGGCCATCAGCAGTATCCAGAATTGCCAGGTGTTCGCGAGGATGGCCGTGCGGCCGGCCCCGCCGGCCACCAGGGCGGCTATGGTGAGTCCAATGAACCCGCTTGTCTGGAGAATACCCAGCGGAATGGTGTATCTGGGAGCTTTCAGCCCCAGTGGACGTCGGAGGATGGCAGCCAGCGCAAGCAGAAGGATGGCGCCAGGCAGGCTGCGCAGCGCCGCGAAGGTGAACGGAGGGCAGTACTCGACGCCGATCTTGAGCGGCACCCAACTGAACCCCCAAATGAGGGGGAGCGTGCCTAGGGCTATCAAAGGCAGGTAGCGAGACGACCTGATGATCTCCCTCCTCGAGGTCGCAGTCTCGACTCGGTCGATCAGCGGTCTCAGGGCAGGCCGCCCATGACGCTCTGAAGGTCGATCAACGGCTGCTGGGAGATCCTTATCAGGCCCTCCTGAGAACGATCCATGTCGAGCACCAGGTACAAGACGGCCGAGAAGACCAAGACCATCAGGACGAGGGCCGCGATGCTGCGGTGCGGAGCGTATCCGCTCTGCATGCCGGCCAAGAACATGGCTATCAGGCTGATGGCGTACATCGCCCACACGATGGGCGGCGGCATGCGTGCCTGCAGGCCCTTGACCACTCGTTCGTTGTGCAGGGCAATCACCTGGTCCAGCGAATCGACGTAAGCGCTGACGGTGTCCGACTTGTCGACGTCAAGGACGTACTTCTCCGCGACGGCCCACAACTGCCCTTGTATCTGTTCCGAGCGGAGCTTGGCCTGCTCCACCTTTCCCGGCTGTGTCGCGGCCACCCTCTGATCAAGATATTGGCTCAGCAGATCCCGCGTGTCGGTCCGATAGGGATCCACGAGATAACCGGCCCTCAGGTAGGTGCTGCGGATGGCGTTCGCCTCATCGATGACCAGAGCGCGGCGATCGCCGTTGAGATTCATGCCGAAGCCGATCACGAACGCGAGTAGAAAGGCCAGTATCGCAAGAGTGGCCCCGGAGATGGCGCCGAGTCCCTCGTCCGATCCCTCGGCAACCGCCCGACGTCTTGCCTTGCCGTAGTGATAGCCCGCCTCCACGGCCGCCAGCATCAGCACCACCGTCAGGGGGTAGACGGCCCACAGTGGAAGATGGTCAAAAGGTTGGCTCATTCTTGCCCCGCTTGATCGCCCGTCGCTCGGTAGCCACCGGCAACACTATCACTCAGTCTTGATATTGTGCTTCCGGGACTAGGACCGCATTGGAGGAGAGCCGAACAGTGAGCGACGATACGAAGCAGAGCGCAGAGTTCAGCAACGCCTATGAGATGTTCGTCCTCGTACTCACTTTGCTCTCGCTCGCCATCATGGTCATGCTTGTACTGCCGCTGTCCGAGGCGACCCATGACGCTCTATCGGTCTACGACAACGTAATCTGTTTTGTCTTTCTCTTCGATTTCGCCCTCAGATTGAAGCGGGCTTCCACCAAGCGGCAGTACTTCATCGGCGAGCGTGGTTGGCTCGACCTCATCGGCTCCATCCCCAGCTTTGGGCTCGTCCCGTTCGGGGCGATCCTACGACTGGCGAGGCTTAGCCGCTTGGCGCGCGTCATGCGCCTTCTGGGCGGTAAGAAGAAGAAGGAGATCACGGCAGACGTGCTCGCCCACCGGGGGCAGTATGCGGCTTTCATCACCATCATGGCCGCTGCCGTCGTGCTTGTAGTGGCGAGCATCGTGGTGTTGGCCTTCGAAAGCGGTGCGGCGGACGCCAACATCAAGAGCGGAGGGGATGCCCTGTGGTGGGCCATCGTGACGCTGACCACGGTCGGCTACGGCGACAAGTTCCCGCTGACGATGGGGGGGCGCACAACCGCGATCTTCGTGATGTTCATGGGCGTGGGTATCATCGGAGCCCTGGCCAGCATCCTGGCAAGCTTCCTGGTCGCCCCTTCAGAACCGGAGGCCGCCGAGGAGCCGACGGAGCCCTCCCTCGAGCCGTCCTCCAGGCTGTCCGCTGCTCCGCCGGCCGAACTCCAGGACGAGTTGCGGGCCATCCGAGCGGAGCTTGAAGCCCTGCGCAAGACTCTAGGGGCACAGAACGCCCCGTAGCAGAAGCGCGGCACGGCAGCAGGTAGAATGAGCCAGTGACCCCTCGCGCTTTTCATACCATGGCTAAGCCTACAGGCGCGCGCTGCAACCTCGACTGCGCCTACTGCTTCTTTCTGAAGAAGGAGCGGCTTTATCCGGGCAGCGCCTTCCGGATGTCGGAACAGGTGCTCGAAGCCTACATCCGGCAGACCATCGAGGCGCATCAGGTTCCCGAGGTCACCATCGCCTGGCAGGGTGGCGAGCCGACACTCATGGGTGTTGGCTTCTTCCGCAGAGCTGTGGAGCTGGAGAGGCGGTACGCGCCGCCCGGCGTGACGGTGGAGAACACCTTCCAGACCAACGGCGTACTTCTGGACGACGAATGGTGTGAGTTCTTACACGACGAGAAGTTTCTGGTCGGGCTGAGCTTGGATGGACCCCGCGACTTGCACGACGCCTATCGGCGGGACAGGCGGGGCGGCTCGGTTTTCGACAAGGTCGTCGCCGCCGTCCGGCTGCTTCAGAAGCATCAGGTGGAGTTCAACATCCTCTGCACGGTGAACGCGGTGAACAGCCACCACTCCCTTGAGGTCTACCACTTCTTCCGTGATGACCTCGACGCCCACTACATCCAGTTCATCCCCATCGTCGAGCGCGACAACGAGACAGGCGATCAGGAGGGGACGTCCATCACCGACCGCTCGGTCGAAGGGGCGCAGTACGGGCGCTTCCTGATGGAGATCTTCGACGAGTGGGTCCGCCGGGATGTAGGCAAGACCTTCGTTCTGTTCTTTGACGGCGTCCTGGCCTCCTATGTGCGCGGCTACTCGAGCGTGTGCGTGCTCAGCCCCACGTGTGGCGAGGGAGTGGCGCTCGAGCACAACGGCGACGTCTATTCTTGCGATCACTACGTGGAGCCGAATTACCTGCTGGGCAACATCCTGGAAGCGCCCCTCGGCGACTTGCTCGATTCAGAGAGGCAGCGGGGTTTCGGCGCGGCCAAGGCGGACTCGCTCCCCGGTCTCTGCCGTGAGTGCCGCTGGCTGTTCACCTGTAACGGAGAGTGCCCCAAGAACCGGGTCCTCACCACGCTTGAGGGCGAACCAGGTCTCAACTGGCTGTGCGAGGGGCTCCAGGAGTTCTTCGCCCACACCGAACACCCGATGCGGATCATGGCCGACCTTCTCAGGCGGGGCCTGCCGGCCGACGGGGTCACGGCCGTGCTGGCCAAAGAAGACCAACAACTTGCGGCGGCATTCGCCCGGGCCGGGCGTAACGACCTCTGCCCCTGTGGTAGTGGCCAGAAGTTCAAGAGGTGCCACGGGGTGTGACCGAGTAAATGGGTCGAGACGGGGGCTCTCGGCACCGATCGCCGCGGTGGCGCCTGTCCCGCGTGTAAGATGGATATTGGCATCGGATTAGTCGCCCTAGTGGCGAGAGTTTCGCGTCTTGCAGTGATTCTGCGTTCAAGGGGGAGACCACGATGGCAGAGCAGCGGAAGCCGAACATTCTCATCTTGTGGGGAGACGACATCGGATGGTGGAACATCAGCTACAACAGCCGGGGCCAGATGGGCTATCGGACGCCCAACATCGACCGGATCGGCAACGAAGGCATCGCCTTCACCGACTACTACGGCCAGCAGAGCTGTACCGCCGGACGCGCGGCCTTCATCACCGGCCAGAATCCCATTCGCACCGGCCTGACCAAGGTTGGGATGCCCGGAGCGGACCTCGGTTTGCAGCCACAAGATCCCACCATCGCCGAGCTACTCAAGCCTCACGGCTACACCACCGGTCAGTTCGGCAAGAACCACCTGGGCGACAAGGACGAGTTCCTGCCCACCCTGCACGGTTTCGATGAATTCTTCGGCAACCTCTACCATCTCAACGCTGAGGAAGAACCGGAACTCCCTGACTATCCCAAGGACCCCGCCTTCAAGCAGCGCTTCGGCCCCAGAGGCGTGCTGCACTGCTGGGCCGACGGCAAGGGTGGACAGAGGATCGTGGACACCGGGCCGCTCACCAAGAAGCGTATGGAGACCATCGACGACGAGGTCACGGAGCACGCGCTCGATTTCATCGACCGGTCTCACGGCGCCGGCACGCCGTTCTTCCTCTGGTACAACACGTCGGCCATGCACTTCCGCACCCACTGCGCCGACAAGCACAAGGGCAAGAGCGGCCAGGGAGACTACAACGACGTGATGGTCGCCCACGACGAGAATATCGGACGGATGCTGGACAAGCTCGATGAACTGGGCATCGCGGAGGACACGATCGTCATGTACTCCACGGACAATGGACCGCACTACAACAGTTGGCCGGACGCCGGCATCACCCCGTTCCGCAGCGAGAAGAACACCAACTGGGAAGGCGGCTGGCGTGTGCCGGCCTTCGTGCGCTGGCCCGGCAAGTTCAAGGCGGGCACCGTTCTCAACGGCATCGTCACTCATCAGGACTGGGCGGCGACTTTTGCAGCAGTCGCGGGCGATCCGAACATCAAAGAAAAGCTGCTCGACGGGCACGTGGCCGGCGACAAGACCTTCAAGGTCCACCTGGACGGCTACAACATGCTCCCCTATCTCACCGGTGAGGTCGAGGAGAGTCCCCGCAAGTTCTTCTTCTACATCAGCGATGACGGGGACACCCTGGCCATCCGGTACCTGGACTGGAAAGCCGTGCTTATGGAGCAGCGTGCGACGCGGCTACAATGTTGGGCTGAGCCATTCGTGCCTCTGCGCGTGCCCAAGATATTCAACCTTCGCCGCGACCCGTTCGAGCGGGCCGACGAGAATTCGAACACCTACTGGGACTGGATGCTCGACCACGCCTTCATGATCTACGGCATGCAGGCGTTGGTGGCGGCGCAGATCGAAGACTTCGTTAAGTTCCCGCCTCGCCAGAAGCCGGCGTCGTTCAACCTGGAAGCAGTGATGCGCCAACTGGAGGAAGCGCAGAGCAGCAAGGGGCACTGAGGGGCTATTCCGCACCCCATCGGCCACCGCCCCCGGCGGACCGCGAGGCGTCGCTAGGGCCGCATCACCGAATCCCTCAGACTCAAGGGCCAGTACAGAACAGGGAGGATCTCATGGCCATCAAGACCTATAGCGATGGTGCCCCGTTCACGGGTGTCATCGGACGCACCACCGAAGAGTCCTCGCCGGCCTGGCCTGAACCGCCGCGACCGCCTGAGGGCGCGCCCAACGTTCTCTTCTTCGTGCTGGACGACGTGGGCTACGGGCAGTTGTCCTGCTTCGGCGGGCTGGTCGACACGCCGGTCATTGACAGCCTGGCCGCCAACGGCCTGCGTTACACAAACATGCACACTACGGCGTTATGCTCGCCGTCGCGGGGTTGCATCCTCACCGGGCGGAATCACCACTCGCTCGGGCTGGCGATGATCACCGAGTTCTCCACCGGCTATCCCGGCTACAACGGCATCCTGCCCTTCGACAGGGCCATGCTCAGCGAGATGCTGCTACCCCAAGGCTACAACACCTTCTGCGTCGGCAAGTGGCACCTGACGCCGCCGGAGCACACGACGGCGGCGGGACCCTACGACCGCTGGCCCCTCGGCCGCGGCTTCGAGCGCTTCTACGGTTTCGTCGGCGGCGAGACCAACCAGTGGTATCCGGAACTGACCTACGACAATCATGAGGTCGAGCCGCCCAAGTCGCCCGAAGAGGGCTACCATCTGAGCGTCGACCTGGCCGACAAGGCCATCGAGTTCATTCAGGACTCACAGGTCACCGCGCCGGACAAGCCCTTCTTCCTTTACTACGCCACAGGCGCCGGCCACGCTCCGCACCACGTGCCCAAGGAGTGGGCGGACAAGTACAAGGGCAAGTTCGACATGGGCTGGGACAAGTACCGCGAGATGGTCCACCAGCGCCAACTCGACATGGGCATCATCCCCCCGGGCACCGAACTCTCGGCCCACGACCCCGACGTGCCCGCCTGGGAGACTCTGCCGAACGACGCGAAGCGGCTCTATGCGCGGTTCATGGAGGTCTATGCCGGCTTCGTGAGCTTCACGGACCATCACTTCGGACGTGTCCTCGAGTTCTTGAAGGAGATCGGCGAGCTTGACAACACGCTCATCATGGTCGTCTCCGACAACGGCGCCAGCTCCGAGGGGGGGCCGGTGGGCTCGCTCAACGAGATGTTCTTCTTCAACAACGCCAAGGAATCGCTGGAAGACAACCTCGCGATGATCGACAAATTGGGCGGCGTCGAGAGCTGCAACCACTATCCCTGGGCCTGGACCAACGCCGGCAACACGCCGTTCCGCCGTTGGAAGCGGGAGACGTATCGGGGCGGAACCACAGACCCGTGCATCGTGTCGTGGCCTCAGGGCATTCACGCGCGGGGAGAAGTGCGGACGCAATACGGGCATATCATCGACTTTGTGCCGACGGTGTTGGAAGCTCTGGGCGTCGAAGCGCCGCAGAACGTCCGCGGCGTCAGCCAAGCGCCGATAGAGGGAGTGAGCTTCGCCCACACGTTCAACGACCCGGCTGCGCCCACTAATCACCATACCCAGTACTTCGAGATGATCGGCCATCGCGCTATAGACCACGACGGCTGGCGGGCGGTCTGCCCTTGGCCGGGTCCCACCTTCACCGAGGCCGCCCAGAAAGGCCGCAAGTTCGGCGACAAGATCAGCAACGACGTGCTCGCAGACATCGAGGCGCACGCCTGGGAGCTCTATCACGTCGCAGAGGATTACTCCGAAACCCGCAACGTGGCCGCCGAGCACCCCGAGAAGTTGATCGAGATGGTCGGCCGGTGGTGGGCCGAGGCGGGCAAGTACCAGGTACTGCCGGTCGACGGAAGCGCGTTCGAGCGCCTGAACGTGGAACGCCCGGCGATCGCCAAGCCCAGGGATAAGTTCGTCTTGTACCCCGGCGGGGCGTCGGTCCCGTTCACCGCAGCGCCCAAGTTGTACAACCGGCCCTGGAGCATCACGGCGGAGGTTGTGATCCCCGAGGGCGGTGCGGAGGGTGTGCTGCTGGCCTTCGGCGGTCGCACCGGCGGATATACCTTCTTCGTCAAGGACCGGAGGCTCTACTTCCTGTACAACTGGCTGGGCCGCGACAAGTTCTGGCTCAAGTCGGAGGCAGTGATCCCGGAAGGTGAAGTCGAATTGCGCTACGAGTTCGAGCCCATCGGAAAGCCCGATCCCGCTCAAGGGTACGGGGTGCCGGCCCGATGCCAGCTCTACGTCGACCGCAAGCTGGTCGCCGGCATAGACATGCCCCATTCCGTACTGGCCATGTTCGGGACTCAGGGTCTCACGTGCGGCTACGACGGCCGCGAACCGGCAGCGCCCGAGGAATACCAGGGCGCGTTCCGCTTCACCGGGACCATCAAGCGGGTCACCATAGATGTATCCGGCGAACTGATCCCCGATACCGAAGCCGACGTGCGAATCGCCATGGCCCGGCAGTAGACGCGCACGCCGTCGACAGGCTAAACCGCGGGGAGGATGGGTATGACTGGGTATCTTGTGCTGGTGGGTCTCATAGCCTTGTACGCCCTGGTGGCCGCGAGGGTCGAGCATCTCTTGGTGACCGGACCCATCGTGTTCGTGTTGATCGGTTTTCTGTTCGGCACGAGAGGCCTGTCAGTGGTCGATCCGACCACCGCCTCGGAACTCGTGCGCGTGATCACCGGGGTAACATTGGCTCTCTTGCTCTTCTCCGATGCCTCGAGCGTCAACCTTCGCGCCCTGCGGCGGGATGCTTCGCTCCTCATTCTGCTTCTCTTTGTCGGCCTTCCGCTCGCGGTAGTCTTTGGCGCGCTTTCGGCCTGGCTTCTCCTGCCTGCGCTCGGCCTCGCCACCTGTGCCCTGCTCGCCTCCATCCTGGCGCCGACCGACCTCTCACTTGGGCTGGCTATGTTCAGGAATCCGCGGGTGCCCGATAGGGTCCGCCGCGGGATCAACGTAGAGAGCGGGCTCAACGACGGCATAGCGACTCCGGTCGTGGTGCTCTTCATCGGCATCGTGATCGCGGAGGCCGAGCACACCGGGAGTCCCGTCGTCACGGCCATCGAGGAGATGGCCATCGGGGTGGGCGTCGGGATCGCCGTCGGTGCCGTCGGCGGCTACCTGATGCGCCTGTCCGCGAGCCGGAAGTGGTCCACCGCGGCCTCGCGCCAATTCGCGGCTTTCGCGTTCGCACTGCTGGCCTACGGCGGCGCCCTCGCCCTGGAGGGCAACGGGTTCATCGCGGCCTTCGTCGGCGGCATCGCCTTCGGCGCCGTGAACCATCAGACGGCGACTGAGGCAGTCCGATATGCGGAGAAGACGGGCGTCCTCCTCACTTTTGTCGTCTGGTTCATCTTCGGGGCAGCCATCGCGCCACTCGTGCTTTCCGACGGACTTGGGTGGCAACCGATCGTCTATGCGCTGTTGAGCCTGACCGTAGTACGGATGGCGGCGGTGGCCCTTTCGCTTCTCGGCAAGAAGATGCACTGGTCGACCGTGTTGTTCGTCGGCTGGTTCGGCCCTCGTGGCTTGGCCAGCGTCGTGTTCCTGATCCTCGCTCTCCAGTCTCTGAGTGAGGCCGGCATCGAAACGTCACTGCTTGCCGCCACCGCGGGCTGGACCATCTTGTTGAGCGTTGTCCTTCACGGTATCTCGGCCGGGCCGGTGGCCGCGTGGTACGGCTCCAAGGCGGCCGGTTTTGCGCCCGGAAGTCCGGAACTCGAGCCGACGGCACTGACGGAGACGCGGCGCGGCATCGCCTCACCGACCTCGCACGGCGAAGACTAGGCGTCGGGCGCGGGCGGCTCGCCACCTTCGGGCGCCTGCTGGGAGACCCATTCCTCGGCGGCAGCATGGGCTTCGTAGAGCGACCCCGCGACCTCTTCGGTCTGCAGGAATATGCTCCGGCGCGAGATCGAAGCCACTATGCCTGCCCGCGCCAACTGCTCCTTGAGCGCAGGATCGACCTCCGCCAGCATGAGACGGCTGTCGTGCTTCTTGAGGTCCTCGGCGTATCGATCGATGGTACGCATGAAGGTGCTGCCCAAATCCGTGCGGCTGTGAAGGTTGAATATCACCACCGAGTGGCTCGTCCGGGAGTCGATCTTTGGCAGCTTCTCCTCAAAGGCCGGAGCGGCGGCGTAGAAGAGGCTCCCGTAGGGAACCAGCACCGTGACGCTCCTCGGCAGAATCGTGGCCTGGACCTTCTGCTCGATGGGAAGCCTGCCTTCCTTGAGCTTCCACTCCACCACTACGATCCGCTGGGATTGGCGCACGCTGAACAGGAAGATGGAGAGAGCCACCCCCACCAGCACAGCGTATTGGAGTGGGATCAGCAAGACTAGGGCGAAGGTGATGATCATGATGATCCGCTGGATGTTGCCCGTATGCCACACGGCGCCTATGTTGGCGGGCTTGATGATCCCAAAGCCGACGACCATAAGCAGGCCTGCGAGGGCAGGGAGGGCGAGTTTGCCCACCACCCCGGAGAAGAGCAGCGTGACCACGGCAATCACTACACCGGCAACGATGTTCGCGAGCCGCGTCCTCGCCCCGCTGCTGACGATCAGGGCGGTCGCGGAGGCCGACCCCCCGACCGGCATGCCCTGAATGAGACCTGCGGCCACGTTGGCCGCTCCTTGCCCTACGAAGTCCCGCGAGGGATTGGGGTATCGTCCATCGGGGTTCACAAACGCTTGACTCACCCCGGCGCCCTGGATCAGCCCGATGACAGTCAGGGAAAGCGCCGGCACAATGAGCCGGAAGAACTGCGAGAAATCCGGCAGAGCCGGTCGAGGCAGCCCGCCCGTGATCTCGGCGATGTCCGAGACTTTGGCCACGGAATCCCAGCTGAAGAGCGCCGGGAGCATCGAGGCCACGATGATAGCCACCACCAGGCCGAACCCGCGGAGGCGGGTCTTCTGCAACACGATGATGAGGATGATCGTGCCGACTCCCACCGCGACGGTCGGGAGATCGACCTTGTCGAGGTTGAATAGCAGATCCACGGTCTTGGCGACCTTATTGCTGTATTCGCTCGAGTACCCGGTGAGGTCGCCCAACTGACCCAGGATGATGAGAAAGGCCACCCCGGTCATAAAACCCACCATCTCCGAATTGGGCACCCAGCGCAGAAGTCGGCCCGCCTTCAGGAAGCCGGCCGCCAACATGATCACCCCGGTCATGATCGAGAGCGCGAAGAGCGTGCCGGGGGAGCCGCCGCTCGTGACAACCGCGACGCTGGCGACCACGAGCGACATGGCGCTGGTGGTCTGGACGCTCAAATACACCGAACCGGAGAAGATGGCTCCTACCGGCGTGGCTATCATGACCGCGTACAAGGCATAGAGCGGATTGACCCCCGCGAGCACGCCCGAGGCGAGGGCGTCGGGCACGCTCTCCACTCCAAGGACGACGCCCGCGACCACGTCCGGGCGAGCTGTCTTCGGGTTGGGTTTCAAGCGCTTGAGGATACCGGGCAGTTTCATGGGGCGACTACCTCCCGTCCGAGATCAGTCGCTTGCCGCTTCAGGAGCAGTCAGAATCTCGGCATCTCCGACCTCCGGCCGCCGACGGAAGCTGACGACCATGATGTAGACGCTCACGAGAAGCACCCAGGCAGGAAAGACGAGAACCACCCAAAACGAGCGGGTGAAGACAAACAGCAGCACGAGTCCGATCGGGTAGGTGATGAAGATGATCCAGCGGGGCATTACCTTGGTTCGCAGCCACAGGGTAGCCTGCGAAAAGAGGAATATCGCGGCCATGCGCATCACATAGATACCGAAGATCTGGGTGATGAGATCGCGCGCCAAGAAGTACGTACTGCTGCCCGGGAAGCCGCTCGGGTCACGGGCGTAGCCCGTGACGATGGCGCCGGCGATCGCCGAGGCCACGAACACCATGGCGAGAAAGATCAACCCGCTTCCCACGAACACGGTCGAGAAGAACTGGTCCTCGAAGCGGCCCAGGCGAGCGCGCACGACGCCCATGAACCAGAGGAAGAAGATGCCGGCAAAGGGCATGAGGCCAATCGCGAACGTGACCCATCCGGCTTTTTCGGCGAGCCACTGGCCTTGGTCTCTGGTCACGTCGCTCACCGAGACTTTGAGGATGATCACGCTCACCGAGAACAACACGGCGAACAGCATGCCGGCGATGGCTGCGGAGCGCGGGCTCCTTACTACCAGTCTCTCTTCAGCTAGGTAGCCACCCGAGGCTTCTGAAGCCATCTCACCCCCGCACCGTCGCGACGTTTGTGGGAGACCACCCTCCGGCGGCCGCCGCTCACCTTCCTGCCGCCCACTCTGAACGCCAACGGTCGGGGAGTCAAGCGAAGACGGCCACTCTCTCGGCATGCCGGCGCCGACCGGCCCGGGGGCTAGGCGGTCAGCCCTGTCCAGCGCTTGAGGTTTCTGAACACCGACTCCGCCCCGATGAGCTCTGAGTCGTCAAGGGTCCATTCGGCCGGGAACAGCACGAAAGGCTTGGTCTGCTCGCCGCCGAGCCCGCCGTGATTGCCCACCAGTTCCTCAAAAGCGGCATTCTGGTTGGTCTCGGGCCAGTAAGTGCTCATCACGAGGAGGTCGGGACAATTGCCGAAGGAGTTGGTCCGACGTGCGTGACGCGCCGCGTTCGGGCCGTAAGGAAGCAGAGGATCGTCGCCCACGACCCGATCATCGCCGAGGTAGTGCCGCCCGCCCTTGCCGATGATCACCGTGTCGCCGGCGCCGGCGGCGTCGTTCGCCGCCGCGCCTCCTGCACCCTTTGTGGCCACCATCACGAATCCCACTCCGGGGTGGTTGACCAGACTGTCCATGAGCTCGGGCTGTTCGCGCTCGATATCCTCGAGCGTCACCCGGTGCTTGGGCCCGGTGAAGGAGATGATCCCAAGGTTCCCCGAGGCCATGACCACCAGGTCGGTCATCGAGGTGGGCACAGGGTCGCCGGCGTGCAACCGCTTGTCGAGCAGCCCCCCGATGCGGCTCTTGGCCACTCCCGACTCCTGGGCGGCGACGTCGATGGTGGACACGTGTTCCCAATCGCTCTGTCCCTTGCCCACTCCCGCCCCTGCACCGCTCTCCGAGTAGGTGCTCGGCCCGCCGACGGTGGTGCCCGATGAGACCGACTGTCGGACGAGCTCCTCCAGGTCGTATCCGTAGCGCTGTAGGAAGGTCGCGCCCATCGTCTGGCCGTGGTCGGAGAGGACGACGAAGTGGTAATCCCGTGGGGCGATCTTGGCGAGGTTCTGAAGGTTCTTGATGCGGGCGTCCGTCTTGCGGAGCACGGCGAGAGTGTCGTGGCGGTCGAGCCCGGAATGATGGGCGACCTCGTCGTACCCGGCCAGGGTGACATAGCAGTAAGGAGCACCGCGAAGCATGTCGCCAACGACTCCGCTGATGCTGAGATCGCGCAGCGCTACCGTCATCCCGGCTCGAAGAACCGTGTACTTGAGGTGACGATCGATCCTGGGCTCTTCGTTGCGGAACCGCTGAGACCACTTGGCCCCCGTCTCCAGGATCATCTCCCAGAAGAAGAGCATCATCGTGTGAGTGAAGCTCAGGGGCGAGGCGAAGAAGGAACGGTAGCTCTCCCCCCTCTCCTCGGTCACCCTGCTGGCGACCAGCATGACCTCGTCGGCGTCGCCTGAAAGCATGCTGGCCCTGGCCGTGCCGCCGTGAGCGAGAAGCCCGTTGCCGTCGGAGTGGGCCTTCTCGAACGGTCCGAGGACCTTGAGGTTGCTCGAAACGACCACCCGGCCGAGATCCTTGTCGAACCAGCGAAAGGCCGGGATGTCGTTGTTGTTGCCATGTAGCAGGCCCGCCTGGGAGGCACTGGTCTGCGAGGAGAGGTCGGTCTCCCAGGGCACGAGACGATGCGTGCCCGACTCCACCCATTTGCGCAGCGTACGCGCCTTGCCGCCGTTCATCGCACGGACCAGCGCGTCGTGGGCGAGACCGTCGATCTCGAGGAATATCACACCGGGTTTGCCGACGCTGCTCTCGTCCACCAAACGTTTCTGGCGCCGCAGGACGATCCGCCTGAAGACGCCGGCGTCCTCGAACGAGATAAAGCCCAAGAGCGCAGTCAGGACTATGGTCGATATCAACGCGAAGAGAACCGCCCAGCCGAAGTTGTCCACTCGCAGATTGGGGCTGATCCAGCTGGCCACCTGCACGACGAGGCCGTTGACCAGCACGGTCACCAGGCCGGCTGTCCATAGGATGATCTTGAAGAAGAAACGAACGAAGAGCGGCCAGATCACAAGCATGGCGACCAGCATGGCCAACGATACGGCCAAGGGAGCCCCGACGCCTACCAGGCTGACCCCGGGGAGGATGCGGGCGACCAGCCAGAGTACGGCCGCCTGGATAATGATGATGCCTATGAGGCGCCCCACCCCGCGCGCCACACGCCACCAGAGTGCGCCGGCAGCCGAGCGACGGGTAGGAGTGGCTTGTGTGTCGGTCATCGCTGAGCCTCTTCGATCGTTCACGGGGATTGAGAACGCATCGTAACAGACGAGTTCACGGGGCGGTAGACGGCCGCCCCACGGCCGATCACTCGGCCCGGTCCATCCGCCTGCGTCCGATCCTGCTCACGAACAGGGCCACGACGACCACAAGATAAAGCTGTCCACCTATGGCCTCGATGACTGCTGCCATCTTGCCGACATCCGTGGCCGGGGAGAAGTCGCCAAAACCGAGGGTCGTAACTGAGACGAAGCTGAAGTATATGTAGTCCACGCCGGACGGATTATCGGTCTGGACGAAGAAGGGCTGCCCGCTGATGGCTGCGATGATGCCGTAGACCAGGGCGAACAGGAGAGCGCCGAAGAGATATACACAAAGAGCGCCGAAGATGGTCTGGCGAGTGATGAAGACGTGCGTGGACAGTCGGCGGAAGATGAAGACCACGCAGGCGATCACCAGCAGCGCGGACTCGAACGAAGTGAGAGAGCTGACCACCGAGCCGAGCCTCGACGCCGAAGCTCCTGCCGCCACCGCCAGAACGACGGGGATGACCACGGTCAGGATGAGGATGGTGCGACGGGGCACCCCCGACGTCAGCAGAGTAAGGAAGAAGATCCCCAGGAACAGAATCGGGACGATCAACCTGCCCAGGGAACGCTCGCTCACCACGCCCATGACGACAAGCGTCACGAGAATGGCTGCTAGTACCAGACCGTACTCGTCGTCCGAACGGCGTAGCCGCCCCACCACGGGGCGGCTACGCCGCGATTTGCTATCTACTTCAGCCTCAGGCTGACTCATCGATGACTTCGGCCCGGGACTTCGCAGCCAGATCGCTAAGGCGCGCGATGAAGAAGATCAGCGCGTCCGCGAGGATAACCAGCACGGCTGTCAGGACGATGGCCCAGATCGGGGGACCGCCCGACAACACGAGGGCCAAGAAGCCGATGATGAGCACGGCCAAGGCCAGCATGGTGCGGTGCCGCGCAACGAACCGGCCGAACCCGCCGGTATCCCAGCCGCGTTCGGCAGCCCCGCCCGCGGCACGCTCCATGGTGCCGCCGCGGAAGGCCCGCACGATGTACGGGTGGATGAGCAACAGCAGGCCGATGAAGAACAGGCCCCAGGCGGTAGCGCGTAGTGCAATGGTGAGCGCGCCCCACAGCGCGCCTCCGGCGTCACTCGTGATACCCGCGCCGGTGATGGCGTCCATGAAGAACGTCCGTCCGATAGCGATGCCGATGACGAAGATGGCCGTGGCTATCATCAGGCCGATGCCGACGCGGACGGCCGCCCTCTGCCGCCTAACCGCGACGGCGACGGAGCCGGCCAGCAGGAGCACCGCCAGGATGGGCAGCACGATGAAGAGCTTGTTGACGAAGTTCAGAAGGCTCCTGACCTTGTCGAGTCCAGCCGCCTCGACGATCGGCACCTGACCCGTGGCGAGTATCGGTCGTTCCTGAGCGGAGATCTCGACGCCGACCTGGGCGAGCCTGTCGACCAGGCGGGTAGATATCCCGCTGAGGTCGAGGGTGATCATGCCGTTCTCATCGAGGTATGCCTTGCCGGTGCCGTTCAAGAAGCCCACAATCGCCCCGTGGACCCCCGTGATCGCCTTCGTCCATATGGCGGGGAACTGATCGCTGGCGACAAGAGCCTGCGCCCCCTGCAGCGTCCGGGCTTGCAGACGGTCCTCAACAGGCCCGGCCAGAAAGCCGAGCCTGTCGGGGAGCACGTTCTGAAGGCGCACTTCGAGGTCGAGCGCGTTGAAGATCTGATTGGTGACCGAATTGGCGATCTGGTCTTGGATCGCCGGATCGGAGGCGAGGGGACCGACCATGTTGACGAAACCATCGGTGCTGAAGATGTTCCCGCGGACCCAGCCTCCTGTAACCGCGAGAGGCACCAGGATCAGCCCGAGAACGAGGAACACCCAGGCCAGGGTGCGCCTCCACACCGGCCCCTTGGACCGGGGCTGCGGCTTCTCTGCGACAGCGGCGGCGGCGTCGCTCGGGATGACCTCGCTCTGCGCGGCATCGCTGGACACAGTGCCGTTCTCCGTCGTGTCGCTCACCGTCGTCCCCTCTCAGCGTCGCGGCCCGATCAGGCGGCCTTTAGCTCCTTCTTCTCTTCACTCCGCACCATGAACGCAAGGATGATGCCCAGGATGCCGAGCACGATAAACCAGATGCCGATGAGCCAGGCAAGAGCGGTCAGGGACTTCAGCGGCCAAGCGACCACAACGATCCCGGCGATGACGGTGATGATGGACATGAAGATGGTCCAGCCCCTTGCGGGATAGGTCTTGTCGCCCACGGACATGACGAACTGGATGATGCCGTGGATGATCCAGAAAACACCGAGGATGAAACCGACGACGGCGATGGTCTCGACTATGTTGCGGATGATTATCAGAGCGACGATGATCGAGAAGATACCGAGGAAGACCGTCCACACCTTATGCTCATTGGCCGCCGAGAAGGACTTGACCAGCGCGTAGATGCCCATGACGAACAACTGCAGCCCAAAGAGGATGGTGAGGACCTTCAGAGTCTCCGACGGCCACACCACGACCAAGATCCCAATGACCAGCGTAAGGATCCCAAAGAACAGCGCCCAACCCCACATCCGTGAAACTTGCTCCATTGCCGCCCCCTCATCGAGACTTTTTACGAATACTCTCTTCTACTACCACTTGGACGAACCTCCTGCAAGAGGGGCCCCGCGTTCGATGTTTGCGTTATCCCCACGCATTGGTATGATGCCTCGAAAGGGCGACCACAGCGGGCGATTTGGGAGGAGCAGTATGTACGCAACATCCGGGCTGAGTTTCTTGGCCTTCTTCTTTCTGCTGGTCATTTGGATAGGACTTTTCCTCACTTGGTCCATATCCATCTGGGACATCTTCCGGCGGCACGATCTGGGCGGCGGGGCGAAGGCCCTCTGGTTCGTTCTGGTGATCATCATCCCGTTCATCGGGACCGTCATCTACCTCCTGATGCGGCCCAAGCAGGATACGCATGAAGTGACCGCTCTCCCCGAGGGCACAGCCGTGTCTCCGCAAACGGCGGCTCAGCAGCTCGAGACGCTTGCCCGCCTGCACGACGCCGGACACCTCACCGACGAGGAATTCGCCCGCCAGAAGGCCAAACTTACCTGAGAGACTGCTGCCGGACAAAGCGCCTGCCACCCGAGCAGTCGGGGCGGCGGCGTCAGTAAAGGCAAAGAAGGGCGAGGTCCACCGGGGACCTCGCCCTTCTCGTTGCCGGCTAGTCTTGTCCTAACGCGGCCGGTTCTGTCTTCCCGGAGCCGGGGCCCCCGAGTCCTACTGAATGCCCTCGACGTAGCTGGTCTCGGGCCATTGCGCGGCGTCGGGCTCCAGTCCGGCCTGCCCTTCCTCCGCCATCGATCCGCGAGCCTGCTTCACGGCCTCGGTCGCCCGAGTGCGGACTTCCACGTAGACCTTCTTCGCCTCAGTCGGTACATCTGCGAAGGACTCCGGGAGGCTCTTCTGAGTCTCCTGCGAGGACCGGTAGGCAAGCCACACCGCACCCGCCAGAACGCCCATGATGAAAGCTCCGAGAACCACAACGATACGCACTTCAGTCTCCTTCCGGTCGTTACTGCTCCGATTCGGCTTACTGCCGGGCGAAAGCTCCCTTCTTTCCCCCTTTGAGGAACTGCTCGGCATCGACACTTCCAAAGAGCTGGATCAGGGTCGCCACCAAGCCGGTCCACCCCGTCTGGTGGCTGGCCCCTACGCCCGCTCCGTTGTCGCCATGGAAATACTCGTAAAAGAGGATGTTGTCACGCCAGTGAGGATCGGTCTGGAACTTCTCGCTCTCGCCGAACACGGCCCGGCGCCCACTTTCGTCCAACAAGAATATCCGAGTCAGACGGCTTGCGATCTCCTTAGCTATTTCGAAAAGATTCATCTCGTGCCCCGAGCCGGTGGGGCATTCGACTTTGAAATCGTCACCGTAGAAGAGGTAGGCGGTGAGCAGTGCACGGATGATGACGGCATTCACCGGCATCCAGATGGGCCCGCGCCAGTTGGAGTTGCCTCCGAACATGCCCGAGTCGGAATCGGCAGGCGTGTACTGCACCCGGTACTCGGCGCCTCCGGTGGAGAACACGTATGGATGCTCAAGGTGATATCGGGACAGCGCCCGCAGGCCATACGGGCTGAGGAACTCGTTCTCGTCGAGCATGCGGAACAGGATGCGCCGCAAACGCTCGGGACCCACCAAAGCCATGAGACCTCGGTCCGCGTAGCGCCTCCCCAGGTAGAAATGCGTGAACAACTCCGGCATACGGCGGCGGCGCTCGTCGGCCAGCCTCATCAAGCCGGGCACCTTCTCGCGATCCGACGGCTCGATAAGGGTCGTCGCGGCAAGGGGTAAGAGTCCCACCATGGACCGAACCTTGAGGCGAGTCGCACTCCCATCCGGGAGCCTCAGCACATCATAGAAGAAGCCGTCCTCCTCGTCCCACATGCCTTCGGGGCCGACGTTGTTCATGGCATGCGTTATCCAGAGGACATGATCGAGGAACTTGGCCGCAATGTCTTCGTACGTCGGGTCGTAGCCGGCGATCTCCACGGCCATCTCGAGCATCATCTGGCTGAAGAAGGCCATCCACGCCGTGCCGTCCGCCTGCTCCAGGTAGCCTCCAGTCGGCAACGCGGACGAGCGGTCGAACACGCCGATGTTGTCCAGGCCCAAGAAGCCGCCCTCGAAGACGTTCTTTCCGAAACGGTCCTTGCGGTTGACCCACCAACTGAAATTGGGGAGCAGCTTGTTGAACGACCTCTTGAGGAAGTCCACGTCGCCCTCGCCCCGCTTTGCCTGCTCGGTCCGGTAGACGAAGAGCGTGGCCCAGGGATGCACGGGCGGGTTCACGTCGCTGAAGTTCCATTCATACGCGGGGATCTGACCGTTAGGGTGCAGATACCGCTGCCTGAGCATTAACTCCAGTTGCTGCTGGGCGAAGTCGACATCGACCGCGGCAAGCGCGATCCCGTGAAAAGCCAGGTCCCAGGCCGCATACCAGGGATACTCCCACTTGTCGGGCATGGAGATGACGTCGTCGTTGAACATATGACCCCACTCGCGGTTGCGCATGGGGCCCTCGGACCCGGCAAGCAAGGGATCTCCGCCGTGTTCTCTGATCCACTTGTCGCCCTCGAACAAGTAGTACTGCTTCGACCAGAGCATGCCGGCCAGCGCCTGCCGCATCACCCGGGCTTCGTCTTCGGTGACCGAAGCTGGGGTGATCCCCCGGTAGAACTCGTCTGCCTCGCCGCGGCGCTGCTCGAGTAACTCGTCGAAACCCGCGAAGGCGTCGGCCGCCTGAGCCCCTTCGGGGCGAGATCTGTGAGCCGAAGACGGAGCACGGAGGTGCCGCCGGGTGCGACCGCGACCACGTGGTCCGCGGCGACCTTGGTCCCCACGCCGCCGGGGTTGACCGCGTCCTGAAAGCCGTGGACGACGTAGTCGTTGATGCCGTCCTTGACGTACGGGCCGGCGTTCGTCGTGCCGAATACCCGCTCGTTGTTCGTCTCGTTCTCGGTGAAGAGCAGTGGCGCATCGCCCTCAACATATAGCCAGCGGTCGCCGAGTTCCGGGTGCGAGGCCGACACCGCCTTGGTTCCCTTCTGCGCGGCAACCTGCCGCAATCCCGGCCTGCCTGCCTCGTCTCCATCTGCCCAGCTCCAGGTGTTCCGGAACCAGAGCGTCGGCAGGACATGAAGCGTCGCCACCTCCGGTCCCCGGTTCTCGACCGTGACCCGAATGAGGATGTCCTCCGGCGCGGCCTTGGCGTACTCGACGAAGACGTCGAAGTAGCGGTCGTCCGCGAAGATCCCGGTGTCGAGAAGTTCGTACTCCAGTTCCTGTTTGGAGCGGCGGCCGTTCGTGGTCACGAGGTCGTCGTACGGGTAGGCCCGTTGCGGATACTTGTAGAGCCACTTCATGTAGGAGTGCGTCGGGGTGGAGTCGAGATAGAAGTAGTACTCCTTGACGTCCTCCCCATGGTTGCCCTCGGAATTGGCGAGCCCGAACAGCCTCTCTTTGATGATCGAGTCCTCACCGTTCCAAAGCCCGAGCGCAAAACAGAGCCGCTGCTTCTCGTCGGAGAACCCGGCGAGCCCGTCCTCACCCCACCGGTACGCCCGCGACCGGGCCTGATCGTGGGTGAAGTAGTTCCAGGCGTTCCCGTCCGGACTGTAGTCCTCGCGAACAGTCCCCCACTGCCGCTCGCTCAGATAGGGGCCCCACTTGCGCCAGGGGGTGCCGGCAGCGGCCTCAGCCAGGCGTTCTTGCTCCGCGTTCGCCTTCGTCGTGGTCATTCGACATCACCCTTCGCCTTGTGGATGATTCAACGCAATTCGAGGCCGGGGAAGCGGGCTCCGTAGCTCTCGATCACAGTGTTGAACCGGGTCACCAGGCCTTGTACCCGCAGACTCTCGATTGCATTCGCGACCTCATCACGGGGCAGGCCCGAAGCCGCGGAGAGCTCGAGTGGCCGTTCTCGCCGTCGCGGATGCGATAAGGACGTCGAGCACAGCTCTTTCTTGGTCGGTGAGTGCAGAAAGGGTCTCGGCCGCCTGCTGCTGGGTCGCCGCCTGCTTGGGGGCGTTTGCCGACGCCGGTTTCGTATCTTCTTGAGGCACCCGTCCACTCCTTTCACCTCGGGGGAGTCGCCGGGCGAGCTCCGCGGTGGTGGCGTGACCTAAGCGCGAACAAGTAGCGTAGCAGAGAGGGCCACAGAGACCCAATGGTGGCGCAAGCTTCTGTCGCGAGCGCTCGTCGGGAGCGCCGCCGGCCGCCGCTGAGCGGCCTGCGCCATGCTTGACCCCTTTGTGATACTTTCAACTTGGTTCGGCGGCGCTTGGACAGAGGACGTGAGCGCAGTACCGCTGATCTTGGGTATTCCGTCGTATACGGGGAGGAATCGAGGTCCGCATGAGCCAGGATGACGCAGCGCCTGTTGTCCCGTCCGCCGAAACGTTCTCGTCGGAACCGGCGGCCGTGACCGCGGAACCGGTGACCGTCCAGATGACGGAGTCCTCGTCCGCGGGACAGGAAGGTGGAACCAAGCGGGAGGCCCTGAGCGGCCCTGTTCGGCTGCTCCTTCCCATCGCCTTGGCGGCGGGCATCATCTACGCGATGAAGTTTTCGGCCGGCATCCTCAACCCGATACTCCTCGCCCTCTTCCTCACCATGGGGGCAAGTCCTGCTCTCGCCTGGATGCGGCGCAGGGGAATGGCTGCCTGGTTGTGCATCGTGATCGTCGCGGTCGTCCTGGTGGCCGCGGTGACGTTGTTCATGCTCATCATGCTGTCCGCCGTCACGCAATTGGACGAAAAGATGCCCGTCTACCAGGAGAACCTCCAGCAGATGGAGGCGAACGCCACCGCCTGGTTCGCCGACAGGGGCATCGACATCAGCGGCCTCACCAGCGGCTCGCTCAGCCCCGACGCCGCCGTCAGCGCGGTCAAGGGACTTCTGTCCAGCATAGTCAACGTCATGGGCAGCATCTTCTGGATAATCCTTCTCCTTCTGTTCATGGTCGCTGAGGCGTACGCGCTCCCGAGGAGACTGGTTGATGACATAAGAACGAACGACCGGGTCACCAGGTCGTTCGCTGATTTCGGCGAGACCGTCAGGATATTCCTGTTCACCAAGGGGTGGCTGAGCGCCTTGGTCGCCGTCATGGTCACCGTCATCTACCTCGCTTTCGGCGTCGACTTTGCTGTGGTCTGGGGACTTCTGTTCTTCGTGCTCAGCTTCATCCCCAATATCGGCTTCATGTTGTCGGTCATCCCCGTGTTCTTCATAACCCTGCTGGAGTTCGGCTTCCCCCGGGCGGCAGTGGTGGTCATCCTCGTCATCGTGATCAACACTATCGTGGACAACTACTTCTCCCCCAAGATCATGGGGAAGAGCGTGGGACTAAGCACCCTCACCGTCTTCCTCTCCGTGTTCTTCTGGGGCTGGGTGCTGGGCGGACTGGGTGCGCTCATGTCGGTGCCCCTCATGCTGGCGGTGAAACTGCTCTTCTTCGATTCCTTCGAGAGCACCCGGACTATCTCCGACCTCATGGGGACGCCGGTGAGGGAACTCGGCAAGCATAAGGAGGGTAAGAAGGGCAAGGGCGAGATCGAACCGGCGCCGGCGGACTAACGGTTATCTCGCACATCGCCGTCGTCGCCGGCGGCAAGCAGGGCTCACAGCAGCAGTTCGGCCCTCTCGACGGTCCGGGATGGAACCGTCAGAGGGCCGATGTCTTTCAGGGTTTGGGGTCCGGCTCCGGTGGGAGCCGCTCAGGCTACGCTACTCGCTACGCGCGGGCGCCTTCACGAAGGCCGCCAACACAGCGACGTACACAACGATCATGATGATCGACCAGATGGGGGTGTAGGGGATGGAGAAGAACTCCGACAACGCGGCCAGCGACGCCGCCATTATCCCCACCACGTAGCCCCAGGACTTGCCGTTCAGCGCGGCCATACCGCGAAAAAGAGGATCGCCCCTATGTTCGGCCGCCAGATGGCGAGCCCGGTGGCG
>CAWJKE010000005.1:0-8354 GCA_963843455.1 uncultured Actinomycetota bacterium | reverse complement strand
CGACCAGGACCTTCTTGCGGTGATCCGCCGGTATCGCCTGGTACTCGGGCATGATCTCCCGGCCCAGCGTGCCATTCACCCGGCATTCGAGCTTCTTGTTGCGGTTGCGCATCTCGAAGCAGTGCAGGCAGCCCAGACAGGGACGGACATCCTCCAGCCTGCCCTCGCGGATCTTGTTGGGATACTCCGGGTCGGCGAGCAGGCGCCGGGTCATGCCCACGAAGTCCAGGCTGCCCTTGCGCAGGTACTCCTCCCCCATCTCGGCGTCGATGCGGCAGGCCGTCCACACCGGGATCTTGACCCCTTTGCGCCTGACCGCCTCCACCAGCGGCACCGTGGCCCCGTCACCTCTGCGGCTCCAGTCGAGGTCCTTGGGGAGATCGTACGGCGGCTCGGGGTACATGAGGCGGTCGGGCTGCAGGATGCCTCCCCGGTGGCCATAGCGTTCCCCGCGGACGTTGAGGCCGTCGGCCACCTCGCAGATGAGCACCGACATCGCGACGCCCTCTTCGAGAGTAGTCGCCAGGGGATTGTTGTACTCAGCGGCGTTGATGAGGGCGTGGACGGCGAAGCCGGGGCCGCAGCGGCGCTTGGCTTCGACGATGATGTTGCGGATGAAGCGGGTCCGGTTCTCATAGCTCTGGGGGCCGTACTCGTCCTCGCGCTTGTTCCAGATGCGCGACAAGAAGGTGTTGCCCTGGTGCGCCGTGGCGTGGTTGATCTCGCAGGCGTCGAAGCCCGCCTTGAAGGCCCTCTCTGCGGCCGACGCCCAGAGGTCGATCTGGTCCTCGAGTTCCTGCTTGGTCATGGCCCGGCAGGGCAGAAAGTCGGGGCCGGGAAGTTCCTCCTCGGTCATGGCCGACGCGCACTTGACGTCTCGGATGCTCATATTCCGGGGCAGCAGGCCCGTGGGGTTCCAGGGACCGGCATGCTGGAACTGGATGGAGACCGGACAGCCCGCCTTGTGCACCGCCTCGGTCAGGCGCTGGAAGCCGGGGATGAAGCGATCGTCGTCGAAGTGCAGCTGGACGCCCTGATAGCTGCCGTCGGGCTGATAATGGACGTGCTGGATACCGAGGGGGTACTCGACCCCGCATGACTCCACTATCAAGAAGCCCACCCCGCCCCGGGCCAGGCGCTCATAGTAGGCGATCATGCGGTCGCCGCACGTCTGGTCGGGGTCCACGTAGGACGTACCGTTCGCGGTCTTGATGATGCGGTTGCGGGTCTTCACCGGCCCTATCATGCCGGGCTCCATAAGCTTCTCGAATCGCTGCGTCATGCCGCTCGTCTCCCCATCTTCATTTCGAATCGAGCCCTAGAACGCTATCGACGATCCGAGCCGCCGCAGCCATGGCGGCCGCCGTGCGTTTTAGACCCTCCAACTCGTCGTGCGCCAGTCCCCATTCCTGTATCTCCTGGACGCCGCCCTTGCCCAACCTCACCGGCACGGACATGCTCAGCCCGTTCTGCCCGTATTCGCCGTCGAGCACCACCGAGCAGGGGAACACTTCGCCCGTGTCCTGCAGCACGGCTCTGGCAAGCGCCGCCAATCCCAGGGCGCTCGTCCAGCCGGCAGTGCGGCCGGACTGCAACTCTTCGTAGCGCCGCAGGATGGTGGGGATCTCGGCGCGGATGGCCTGCTTCTCGTCCTCGGTGAAGATAACCGGGTCGCCGTCGATACGGGCCGAGCTGAACAGCGGCACCTGCGTGCTGCCGTGCTCGCCGATGACCGTGGCCTGGACTTGGCTGGTCTTGACCTGTTTGACCCTTGCGATGATCTCGCGAAACCGGGTGGAGTCGTTCCTGGAGTAGCCGACGACCTGATGGCGGTCGAGGCCGCCCGCCCGCCAAGTGCAGTAGTTGAGGGGGTCGATCGGGTTGGTGGCGGTTATCACAAAAGCGTCGGGGCAGTACCGCTTCACCGCCAGGGCCACGTCGCGCACCAGGGGGATGTTCTTGGGAAGCATCTCCATGCGGTCGGCGATGAGCCCCTGCGGTACCCCGGCCGCGTTGATGACCACCTCGGAGCCTTCCAGGTCCTCGTGGGTGCCGGCCTTAACCCTGACACCGAGCTCAGACATAGCCGTGTTCATGTCCAGGGCGTGCTGCTGCACGACGTTGGGCCGCATGTCGATGAGCACGAGCTCATCGACCAGTCCGGATACCCCGATGTAGAACGCGGCAGGGGCGCCGACCGAACCGGCGGCACCGATGACGGTGACCTTCATTTCTCCCCCTTGATTGTCTTGGGTATTAACGGCCAAGAGGCCCTGCATGTCAAGGGAGCGACCGGTCCCGTCACTTTATTTGTGAGTAGACGCTGGCCAGGGTGACGACCCCGAGGATGTCGACCACCGACGATCCCCTCGAGAGGTCGCTCACGGTCCTCTCCAACCCCAGGAGGAACGGTCCGAAAGCGTCGGCCTTTGCGAATCTTTGCACGCATTTGTAGGCGATATTCCCGGCGTTCAGATCGGGGAAGACGAGGATGTTCGCCCGCCCGGCGACCAGCTCCTCCCCAGGGGCCTTGCGAGCCGCTACCGCGGGAACGATGGCGGTGTCGAGCTGCAGTTCCCCGTCGATGGCCAGGCCGGGCTCCCGTTCCCTGGCGATGAGAAGGGCTTCGCGCACTTTCCGGACCGACTCGTCGTACCCGCTGGCCTTAGTGGAGAAGGAGAGCAGGGCCACGCGCGGCTCCCAGCCGAGTAGTCTGCGCACCGCGCGAGCCACGAGGATGGCTATCTCGGCCAGCTGAGGGGCGTCGGGCGAGATCGCGACGCCGCAATCGGCGAACACGATCATCTCCCCCTCCGGACCTTGGTAACCGGGGATCCTCATCAGGAACAGGCTCGAAGGCTTCGATACCCCCTCTTCCATGCCGATGAAGGTCGCGGCGGCGAGTATCACCTCCTGGGTGGTGTGGGTGAGCCCGGCGACCATGCCGTCGGCCCGCCCGGAGGCCACGAGAAGTGAGGCCACATTGAGCCGATCTTGCAGCTTCTTCTCTATGCGCTTGATGGCCATGTTGGGGAAAAGCCCGACCGCAGCGTCCCGGAGTTCGTTGCGGACATTCTCGTTACCGACGTCGAGGACCACGAGGCCGTCAAGGTGCAACTCCGCGCGGGCGGCCGCTTCGGCGACCGACGCCGGATCGCCCAGAAGGATCGGGCGGGCTATCCCCTCGTCCGCCGCGAAACGAGCTGCGCGAAGGATGTTCTCTTCCTCCGACTCGGGCAGGACGATCCTTTGCGGACAAAGGCGCGCCTTGTCGCGCAGATCGGCCATCAGGTCAACCGACATGCGTTACTGCCTGGCCAGGGTGAGCGTGCCGAGATTCACGCTTTCCTCGAGCTTGATCACCGCCGTGATCGCAGCATAGCCGGGTGCCTCCACCGTGAGCGTGTACTCCTGCCCCGGCTTCAGCTTGTCCACGCAGAAGTCGCCGTAATTGTTGGCGACCGTTTCGCCGAGGACGGCGCCTCCAGGCTCGCCGCCGGCCGTCACCGTCGCTCTGGCGCCCTCGGCGCACTCGTCCGTGTCGCCGAACACAACGTTGCCGGCGATGAACGCCTTGTCGAACAGATAGAGGTTCTTGTAGTAGACCCTCGGCTTGGCCCCCAGTTCGGGGCGAAGCACTTCTAAGGCCTCGGCTTCCACCCGTGCCGCCATCAAGGCGTCGTCGGCAAGCACCAGCTTGATGGCTTCGGCGGGACACACCTGCGAGCAGCGAGTGTCGGCCCAGCCTTCGTCGAGCAGGTGGGCGCAACCCGTGCACTTCTGGGCCACCTGAGCCTCTTCGTTCCAGTAGATCACCTCGTAGGGACAGGTGGCTGCGATCTCCGGATGGCCTTTCGCCTGCTTGGGGTCGATGATCACCAGCCCGTCGTCACGCTTGTAGATGGTCCCTGGCGGCGAGTCCCTCATGCACGGAGCGTCGTCGCAGTGAAGACAGGGCGTCGGCCGGTAGGCGACCTGCACCAGCGGGTACTGGCCCCGTTCGGTCCGCATGATGTTCATCCAGCGGTGCCCTGTCCACGGCTGGGCCACCGAGTAGGGGAGAAAATCGTTCCCGGTGAACTCGTCCTTGTCGGCAAGGAAGCAGTCGTTGCAGTCCATGCACCGGGCGACGTCGATCACCATGTTCCACTTCTTGACGCCGCCCATCAGGCCACCTCCGCCTTCAACGCGCCTTGTTCCCCGGCCGCGCCGCTCTCGTCAACCGGACCGGCCCACTTCTCCACCTGGATAAGACAGGAGTTGTTCGCCATCGCGGTCGACGTGGGGGTGATATACCGCTTGGGCGTGAGGATGTTCACGCACCCGGAGATATCCGGGGAATGGCCCGGCTCGCCGAGAGGCTCGTAGTCGCCGCAAGATTCGTATGAGTGCACGGTGCCCGGCGGCACCCGCTCGGTGACTTGCGCGACCAGAATCACCGAGCCGCGATCGTTGAACGCGCGGATCAGATCGCCGTCCGCGACCCCGCGCGCCGCGGCGTCCTTTCCGTTGACCCGCATGATCCAGTAGTAGTTGCCGTCTTCCTTCAGCACGCGGTTGTCTTTGACCTCGTTCATCCAGCTGTCTTTGGCGTCACCCATGGTGTGGAAGCTGAACTTAGGATGGGGCGAGACCATCTGCAGGGGATACCTGCTGTAGAGATCGGCGGTCTTGTGCCCCTCCCAGCTCTCTATGTACTGTGGGCCCATAGCCGGCCGCTCCGCGTCGATGGTGCCGGTCGCCTCGAGGCGCTTGAGGCTGGAGGCCACGAACTCGATCTTGCCGCTCTGCGTCTGCAGGCCTTCGCCTTTGACCTGGTCCCACGGCGCGGGCCCCCAGTCCGGTGTGTCCTTCGGCCGGCCCTCGGCGAACCAGCGCATACCCGGCTTGGCCCGCTTCTGCTCGGGAGCGGGGACCACGTAGTAGCCCTTCTTGGCAAAGTCGTCCCAGGTCATCACGCTGGGCATGTCGGTGGCGTGATAGTAGTCCTTCACCCAGTCGAGTTCGGACTTGCCGCCCATGCTGAAGGCCTCGTAGACCCCCATTCGCCTGCACAACTCGGCGAAGATCTCGTAGTCGGAGCGAGACTCGCCCAGCGGCTCGATGCATTTCTGCTGGAAGACGATCACCCGGTGGTTCATGAACTGGTACGAATCGCCGATGTAGCCGGAGCAGTTGGCCGCCTCGCTGATGTCGTACCGCTCGAAGTTGGTGCAGGCCGGCAGGATGATGTCGGCGAATTTGGTCTCGCCTTCGAACCAGATGGCCTGGTTGACTACGAAGGGGATCTTGCCCTCGCGATAAGCGGTCACGTAGCGGTTGGTCTCGGTCATGGTGCCGAAGAAGGAGCCGCCGTACCGGTAATACATCTCCACCTGTGGATAGCCCTGTGCCGGGTATTCGTATCTCTGGAACTGGCTCTCGATATGGGAGCCGCAGAATCCCTTGCCCCGCCACCTCACTGTCTCGTGCCGCATGGCCTCGGGGATGTTGAGACGCGGGACGGTCTGGCCTTCGGTGGTGTGTTGCGGGTTGGTGATGCCGCCCCCATTGGGGAACATGCGATTGGCGAAGCGGAAGCCGGCGGCCGAGTTCGCCATGTCGCCCGAGATGCCGCCTTCGGCGTAGCCCGGGAACATGAAGCTGCAATCCACCGGCGCGCCGCTGGTGGTACCCCAGATGTTGCTGCCCGGCTTGCCCAAACCCTGCATGGCAGCGAGGGCCACCATGGTGCGGGCCCACTCGTTGCCCCACGAAGCCCGGCTGGCGCCGCCCATGCCGCCCGGTCCGCCGGCGGCGAGCATGGTCTTCTTGGACGCCCACTCCCGAGCCAGTGCCCGGATCTCGCGCGCCGGGATGCTGCTTTCTGCCTCAGCCCACTCCGGGGTCTTGGGCACGCCGTCGCTCTTGCCGAGCACGTAACCCTTCCACTCGTCAAACCCGGTGGTGCGGCCGGCAACGTACTCCTTGTCGTACGTTCCCTCGGTCAGCCAAGTGTAGGCAATGGCCAGGCCCATCGCCACATCGGTGCCCAGCCGCGGCGAGAACCACTTGTCGCCAAGGAGCGCCTGGGTGTGATTGAGATAGGGGTCGATGACGACCATCTTGACCCCAAGCTCCTTGAGCCAGCGCCGGCGGACGTTGCCCTCGTGACCCGCGTATACGCCGTTGCAGCTCGACTCCGGGTCGGCCGACCAGTAGATGATGAGCTCGGTGTGTTTGAGCGCGTCCTCCAGCAGCCCGTACTGCTCGGGGATTCCCAGCCGGTGACTGAAGCCCCACATGTGCATGGAGCCCCAATGCCATCCTTCCCAGCTATCGGGGTTGTGCTCCGCGTAGGTGTAGCCGACGAGGTTCAGGAAGCGCAGCAGCGAGCTATGACGGTAGCCTACGTTGCCCCACAGGTGATGCGACCCAGGGGTGGACATCATGCCCGCCGGTCCGACCTCCCGATGGATCCGGATCATCTCCTCGGCTACCGTGTCGAGGGCTTCCTCCCAGCTGATGGGTTCGTATCCGGAGACTCCTCGGTTCTGAATGTTCCGCTCGCCCTTGGGGTCGAAGTCGACCCGCTTGAGCGGCGTGAGTATCCGCTTGGGCGAGTAGATGGTCGAGCGGTGAGCCACGGTCCAAGGCGACGACGTGGTCTTACGCGGGGGCGTGAAGTCGCGGCCCCGGGCCTTGATGGTCCACGACGAAGCGTCGGTCTCGTCGAAGGTCAGCGGCGTGATCCTCAGGATCTTCCCGTCCTTCACGTCCACGAACACCGGCCCTCCGGTGGTGCCGTTGGTGTATCTCGTCACTTCTCCCATGAAGACGCCTGCCCCCTTCCTTACTCCTCCTCGATGATGGCGACGAGACGGACCATGGAGCCGTCACCCCCGACCCAGCGGATGGGAAAGCCGGCGATGATGCACCTCTGCCCCAGTACCTCGTCGATGTCACCTCCGACGTTCTCGAAACCCATGACGTGGTTGCCCAGCAGGATGTTGTGGCAAGGCTCCCACAGCGGGAAGTCCTCCTTGACCGAGCGGCCGGTGTATTCCTCGTACTCGGCGCAGATATCGGGAAGGAGCGGGCCCGGCCCGTGGTAGCCGATGGCCGTTGCCAGTGGATGATCCAGCGCCTGCTGATCCACGCCGACGGCCTTGACGCCCTTTTCCACCAGCCACTCGGCGGCGCTGGGCACCAGACCCGGCGAGCGGGCGAAATAGTCCTTGCTGTCGCCGAACTGGGCGTGCATATGACAGTGGATGATGACGATGTCGCCCTTCTCGATCTTGGGCGTGGCCTTCTCCAGGTCGTCCGCGGTGATGAATTCGAACTTGCCCTTGGGGCCCACGTCGACGATGACACCCGTGCCGAAATAATAGTCGAGAGGGATCTGCTCCGTCGACCACTCGTTGGGGATGACATGGATGGGCGAGTCGGCGTGAGTGCTGACGTGCATCGGGTGCCATAGCCACTGAGTGAATACGCCCGACTTGGCGTGGTAATGGAACCGCTCTATCTTGATGTCTGGGAAGTACGGCCACAAAGGCGTGCCGTGACCGAACGGCTGGCTGAGGTCGACTATTCTCTTGACTTTCATGGTGCCTCCCATACTCCGGCCCGCCGGCAACGGTGAGCCCCCGCGGTGCGTTGGTTACCGACAACTAACTAGAGGACGATGCAGCCACTATGCGCTGCAACGGCCGGGCTGTCAATGCCGGGCGGGGCGCGGTGGGGTTCCCGCAGGGGAGGACGAGGACCGGCTATTCCAAGCCGTCGAACTGCTCCGAGTCCACCTCCTGAACTAGGTATGTGGCGACGGTGATCACGCCCACGCTCGGACGCTCACTCCTCCTCGAACAACTCACGTGGCAAGCCGGACTGGCGGATGATGGACGCGAGCGTGCCGCGCTTGAGCTGGGGGTGGAGAGGGACGGGCACTGTCACGGTTCCCGATTCCCGGCGCAGCTGCATCACGGCGTGACTGCCCTTTCGCCGGACCTCAACAAATCCTTGGGCGGCCAATAAGCGGCAGATATCACGGCCGGATAAGGCCCTAAGCCGCCCCAACGCGAGCCTCGAAGTGCGTGACGAATACCCGCGTCTTCAGACGGGACGCGACCTCTGCAGGCTCGGCACATTCGAGGAAGAGCTCGACCGCTTCTCGGAGGTTGTCGGTCGCCTCCTCCACGGTTGAACCCTGACTCGCGATATCCAGCTCCGGGCAGAGGGAAACAAAGCCGTCGCCCTCGTCCTCGACAATCGCCGTGAGATACATGTTCACCTTCGGATCCAGGAAAGAAGGTTTTGCGTTCAGCACCGGCATTCCAGTCCCTTCTGAGTAAGTATAGTCGAGGAGGCTA
>CAWJKE010000004.1:0-9768 GCA_963843455.1 uncultured Actinomycetota bacterium | reverse complement strand
CCCATGAACCCCTGGGACACGGCCTACACGGAATCGATGAAGGTCAAGCTGCCCGGTCGGGACCTCGGTCCCGACGAGCCCTTCCAATTCGTGGAAGAGGAGGTCATGCAGGCCTCCGACTACGACGTGATCCTGGAGAAGGGCTGGAGCGCCTGGAACACCGACTTCATGAAGAAGATCCAGTCGCCGCCGTGGCACGGCAGGATCGGGAGCGTGAAGGTCGTCTGGAACTTCATCAAGGCCGGCATGAACACCGGCAAGAACATCAAGCACTGGCAGAAGCAGGGGCTGCCGGTGATGTTCCAGACCGGCGTCGCCCCGCCGTTCGACATCTTCTCGCTCAGCCGCTCGCTGCGCCCCTTCTATCGCGACATCTTCGAGATGCCGGAGAAGGTGAAGAAGGCGGTCGACGTGGGCACCGAGGCCATGATCAAGCTGGGAATCAGCAACGTGCGGAGGGCCAAAGGCAACCGGGTGGCCATCTTCGCCATGCGCTCGAGCGCCAGCTTCATCTCGCCCAAGATATTCGACGAGATCTCGTTCCCTTCGATCAAACGGATGGTGGAGGGCTATCACGCGGCCGGTATCGTTTCGGTGCTCCACTGCGACGGCAACTGGGACCTGATGATCCCCCGCTTCCGGGAGCTGCCTCGAGCGAGTTGTGTGGTGGAGCTCGACGGCGCCAGCAGCATCCGCAAGGCGCGCGAGGTCCTCGCCGGCCACCTGTGTATCAAGGGCGACGTGCGCGCAGCGATGCTGGCCCTCGCCGAGAAGGAAGAGGTGGAGGCCTACTGCCGGGACTTGATAGATTTCATGGGACACGACGGGGGATTCATCCTGGGGTCGGGTTGCGAGGTCCCCATCACGGCAAAGGTAGAGAACGTCGCCGCTCTGATACGCGCGGCACGACAGTAGCGTCAAGATAGGAGTCGGAGAATGAAAGTACTGGGCATCTCGTGTGGACGGCGCATGAGCAACACCGAGATCATGGTCAAGGAAGCCCTCATGGGGGCCGAAGAGGCGGGGGCTGAGGTCGAGTTCATCCGTCTGCAAGACCTCTACATCAAGCCCTGCACGGGCTGCAACTCCTGCGTCGTCGACCTCATGGAGAGGGGCGGCGGGGGCGCGTGCGTCCTCAAGAACGACGACTTCCCCTTCATCGACGACAAGATCATGGACTGCGACGGACTCATCCTCGGCTCGCCCATCTACGAGAAGTCTCCCACCGGGCAGCTCAAGACCCTTGAGGACCGCATGGGCCCGAGCCACGACCAAGGCTTCCGGATCATCGCCCAGAAGACCCGCGAAGACAAAGGCATCACCACGGGCACCGGCCCCGATCCGCGATCCTTCAAACCCAGGGCCGCGTCGCTCATCGCCGTCGGCGGCAGTGAGTGGGATACGCTCGCTCTTCCCATCATGAGCATGTTCGCGCTGACCCTCCAGATGGAGGTGGTGGACAAGATCCTCATCAACTGGATCGGTCTGCCCAAAGTCGTCTCCCTACGCGACGACCTGCTGGCGAAGGCGCACCGCTCCGGCAAGCACGTGGCCGAGACGCTCAAGAAGCCCATCGAGCAGGCTGAGTACATCGGCGAGCCCGGGCTGTGCCCGCTGTGCCACTCCAAGCTCATCGAAGTCCGGCACGACCATGACGTCTATCCCTGCATCTGCGCCATATGCGGCGTGCGCGGCACGCTGAGCGTCACCGACGGGCAAGCTTCGTTCACCGTCAGCGACGAAGATCGGCCGCACTCCCACCTCCTGCTGTCCGGCAAGTTCGAGCACCTGCAGGAACTGGCGGACGTCTCGCTGAAGCCACCGGCGAACTACGACCAGGCTGGCGCCAAGGCGCTCAAGTACAGGAACTACCTGACGCCGCTGAAGCCGCCGGCACGCGCCGCCGCCGCCGAGGCCGAAGACGCCGAGACCGAGGACTGAGCGCGGCGCCGAGGGACGCGCCGCGAGAAAGGAGTTGGCGATGGCCCACTTCCCCGAATTCCGTCCCATGCGGAGTTTCATCCTGCAGAATTTCCGCTCCGACAACGATCGGCCGGCGATCTGGAGGTGGCTCTACAAGCAGCACGTGCCGGAGAGCATCTCCCAGTTCATGCCGTACTGCACCAAGTACTGCACGTATCACGCGCTGCCGCTGCCCGAGGGCGCTCTGGAATTCGGCACCTACAACGGGATGATGACCGAGCACTACTGGCTCTTCAATATATTCCAGGACAAGGGCACCGGCCACCCGCGGGGACTAGCGTTTGGCGAGGAGTTTCCCGAAGACTTCATGGAGAGGACCTCCCAGCCGCCCAGCAAGGAACTGCGGCAGTCGGGCTGGCAGGGGAGTCGCGACGGCTACCATCCCATCGTCTTCTCCTTCGCGCCCGTGTTCTGGGAGGACGACTTCAAGGGGGCCGGCCGTCTCACCGACGACGGACCGAACTTCCGCTGGCTCTTTCTGCTCACCTACCCCGAGGGAGTCTCCATCGACGAGGGCGACGCCTGGTTCAAGGAGGTGTTCGCCCCCGAGGTGTGCGCGAATCTCGAGGTGAACCGCTTCATCTCCAGCCGCCAACTCGACGACCCCCGTATCAACCCGTTCCACCGGATCTCGGAGATCTGGTTCGACGATTCCGAGGGTTGGCGCAGGGCGATCGCCGAACGGGCGGATCAGTACACGAAACCCGAATGGGCGACCTGGGAGAACTTCCCCTACTTCGAGCCCTTCAAGGACCTCGTGGGCGTGTTCATCCTGGATCGCCCGGATTCCGACCACCTGCAGCAGTGGCGGGGCTACATCACGACCCGATAAGCGGCGACGAGCCGCGAGCGAGGCCCAGACATGACTGAGGGAGCGCCGAACGCCCAGACGACGAAGCTTTTCGAGGAGCGCGAATAGCGGGCCATCGACGCCGCCGCGCCCCCGTCCGCAGGACGTCACGGGCGGCACGAAAACGAGAACGGCCCGCATCTGCGAGCCGTTCTGCGCATCAGGGTGTGGCGCCCAAACGGGCGCCGTCAGTGGCTACTCGTCTTTCTTGAGCGGCGAGATAGCCTGGAAGGTCGGGCTTTTGAAGACGCCGTCGAGGCACGCGCCGCTCTCCTGGAGCTTGGCTTTGCCCACGGAGTAGCACACACAGAAAGCCACTTCCATGAGTTCTTCGTCGCTGGCGCCGGCGGCCCGGGCGTTGCAGGCCTGCGGCAGCACGCCTTCCCAGTGGTTGTTCATCATGTACAGGCCCACGAGGAGCAGGTAGCGGGTCTTGGGATCGAGGATCCCCCGGTCCAGCAACCCGGTCAACTGGTTCTGCGCATACGTGTGCAGCATGTCCGGGCGGTTCTTCACCCAGAAATCCAGCGATGGATCGTCGGCGGGCTTGCCGTATCCAGGCCGCTGCTTGGCC
The DNA here is from genome assembly GCA_963843455.1 of uncultured Actinomycetota bacterium. Lineage (GTDB taxonomy): Bacteria > Actinomycetota > Thermoleophilia > RBG-16-64-13 > RBG-16-64-13 > CAIQPS01. The sequence goes on along the minus strand of CAWJKE010000004.1, from coordinate 6,361 downwards.
CACGAAGCGAGGACTTCCTCACCCGTGACGGCCGCTTTCATCGCCTTGACGACTTCCACTTCTTCCGGTCTTGGCATCTAACTCTCCTCCTCGATCTTGTTTGGCTCCGGTTCAGGTGCCGGCCGGCCCGCGAGCCGAGCGGCCAGTATCTCCGCCAGGTCCATGGCCTTGACGGTCTCGCTCTTGCCCTTGCTCCCGATCCCATCTTCCATCATGGTCAGGCAGTAGGGGCAGTTGACGCCGATGATGTCGGGCTGCTCCTGGAGCAGTTGGCCCACCCGCATCTCGTTGACGCGGTGCTCGGGCTCCTCCTCCATCCACATGCGGCCGCCGCCGGCTCCGCAGCACACGCTCTTGTTCTTGTTCCTCTCGGCCTCGAGCACGGTCACGCCCGCGACGGCCTTGAGGACCTGGCGCGGCGCCTCGTATTCCTGCTGATAGCGGCCCAGATAGCAGGAGTCGTGGTAGGCGACCCGGGAGCCGCGAGCTGCGCCGCCGACCTGGTCGACCGCGCCATCACCCAACTTCAACCTGCCCTGCTTCAGCAGGTCGGCCAGGAGCTGGGTGTGGTGGATCACTTCGTAGTCGCCGCCGAAGGCGGAGTACTCGTTCTTGATGGTGTTGAGGCAGTGGGGGCATTGCGCGATGATCTTCTTGACGCCCAGCCCGTTCATCGTATCGACGTTCTCCTGGGCCAGAGACTGGAACAGGTACTCATTGCCGATCCGGCGGGCCGGGTCACCGCAGCACTTCTCTTTGCTACCGAGGATCGAGAAGGTGACGCCGGCTTCCCGGAGCAGGGCCACGATGGCCTTGCTGACCTTCTGGTTGCGGTCGTCGAACGAACCGGCGCATCCGACCCAGAACAGGTATTCACCCAGCCCTCCCGCGCCGGCGACCGGGATGTCGAGTTCTTTGGCCCAGTTGGCCCGGTTCTGGTTGCCTACGCCCCACGGGTTCGAGTTCTTCTCGATATTGCGGCACGCGAGCTGCGCCTCCGCCGGGAAATCGCCCAAGTCGAGCACGAGATTACGGCGCATGTCGATGATCTTGTTGATGTGCTCGTTCTGAACGGGGCATTGCTCCTGGCAGGAGTAGCAGGTGGTGCAGGCCCAGATGAAGTCCTCGGAGAACACGTTGCCGATGAGCGCCTTCTCGGCGACGCCGGCCGATGCCGCTTTGCCGGCCTTGGCCGCCTGGCGCAGCGCCGCGCCTGTCTCGTCCAGGTGCTCCTTGAGCTGGGTCATCAGGTGTTTGGGGTTGAGTTCCTTGCCGCTCTGGGTCGCAGGGCAGTGCATCTCGCAGCGGCCACATTCGGCGCAGGCATAGACGTCCAGGAGTTGCTTCTGCGTGAATCCCTGGACCTTGCTGACCCCGAACTCCTCGATGTCCTCGTTCTCCAGGTCGAGGGCGACGATCTGCGCCCCGCGGGGCTTGAGGTTGCGGAGCCACTCGTTGACCGGGCACATGATGAGGTGCATGTGCTTGGAGATGGGGATGTAGACCAGGAAGGCAAGCAGCAGAACGACGTGGATCCACCAGAGGATGGTCCGGCCGAGTTCCAGGGCGCTGTCGCTCAGTCCTCCCACCCAGCCGGCGATAGCGGTGGCCACAAAGGCGCCCTCACTGGCGGGCGTGGGATCGAGCGCGTAGGTGAAGCCGCTGTAGAAGAACTCCGAGAGGATCAGGAAGAAGATGAGTCCCAGGATGATCCCGGCCTCGGCGCTCGGTTCCAGCCGCGTCTTGCGCACCACATAGCGGATGTACGCGATGACCACCAGACCCACCAGCACGATGAGGCTCAGCAGATCCTTGATGAACAAGAACGCGTAACTCTCGGCCCAGGGGAAGGTGAACCCGGGGTGAATGCCCTCCGCGATGATCTGGAGGGTGCCGAACGCGATGACGATAAAGCCCCAGAAGATGAAGAAGTGGATGACGCCCACGCGCTCCTTGAACAGCTTCTTCTGGCCGAAAACCAACCAGACGAATCCCAGCGTGCGAGTGAGCGGGCGGTCGAACCGGGCTTCAGGGCGCCCGATCATGACGTACTGCACCCGCCGGTTGAGCGCCCAGGCGAAGAACCCTAGGGTGATCACCAGGACCACAATGAAGATCGCACCCGAGACCGTCATGACCAACCTCTCCTAGCTTCCGTCCAGGGACTCTAGGAAGCCGCTTTGCGCCGGCGGATCTCCTCCGTGAGCGCGGGCACGACCGTGAACAGGTCGCCCACCACGCCAAAGTCAGCGAAGGAGAAGATGGGAGCGTCGGGGTCTTTGTTGATGGCCACGATGTAGTCGGAGGTCTGCATGCCGGCCCGGTGCTGGATGGCTCCGGAGATACCGCAGGCGATGTAGAGCTGAGGCGAGACGGTCTTGCCGGTCTGGCCCACCTGATGCTGATGGTGCTTCCAACCCGAATCGACTGCGGCCCGGCTGGCGCCCACCGCGGCGCCCAGTTCGTCGGCGAGCGCCTGGATCACGGCGAAGTTCTCGGCGTTACCCATGCCGCGGCCGCCGGAGATGATGATCGACGCTTCTTCCAAGCTGATGATGCCGACGTTCTCGCAGATCACGTCGAGCACTTTGGCCATGAGGCTACTTGCGCCGAAGTCCACGGCCAGGGGGATGATCTCGGCGTCGCCACCGATGTCCTCACGGGCGAACGAGCCGGGACGCACTGTCGCGATGACCGGCTCGCCGATGGCTTCCTTCTCCGCGATGATTCCGCCTCCGAAGCAGGGGTGGGTCGCCGTGAGGCGGCCGTCCTTGACCTCCAGACCGGTGATGTCCACGAGCAGGCCCACTCCCAGGCGGGCTGCGCAGGCCGCCGCCAGGTCACGGCCGTCCGGAGAACCGGCGAACAGCACCACCGCCGGGTCGGCAGCTTTGATGGCCGCCATCGCCGCATCGGTGTACGCTCCCGAACGGAAGACCTCCAGCTCGGGACCGCAGGTCGCATAGACCTTCTTGGCCCCGTAGCGGCCGGCCTGCTCGGCCAGCGCTCCGGTGTCGGAGCCCATGACCGCCGCGCTGACGTCTCCGCCGATGTCGGCGACCAGGGCCCGCGCCCGGGTAACGCTCTCAAGCGATACGTTGGCGAGCCGGCCTTGACCGGCGTCGCCTACGACAAGGATCCCTGTCTTGTTGCCCACTGCTATCTCCTCTCTAGACGAGCTTCTGGCTCGCCAGGAAGTCGGCGATCTGTTTGGCCCCGTCGCCATCGTCCTCGATCTTCACACCGGCCTTGCGGGCCTCGGCCACGCTGGCGCTGGTGACGCGCGTCTTGGCGCCGGACAGACCGATACGGGAGGTATCCAGGCCGAGAGCCGCGGCGTCCTTGACGTCCACAGGCTTCCTCTTGGCGCCCAGGATCCCCTTCATGGTGGGGTAGCGGGGCTCGTTGATGCCCTTGATGACCGAGACGACCGCGGGCAGCGGGCATTCGTACGCCACATAGCCCGCTTCGGTCTCGCGGTGCACGGTGAGGACGGAGCCATCCGCGTCTACCTTGGCCAGCGACGAAAGGAGGGGCAGCCCCAGCAACTCGGCGACGGCCGCGGGCACACAACCGGTCTCGCCGTCGGTGGAACGATTGCCGAAGATGATGATGTCGGACTGCATTGTCTTGAGGGCCTCGGCCAGCGCGTAGGCCGTCCCCTGGACGTCGGAGCCCGCGAGGGCCGCGTCGCTGACCAGCACGGCGCTGTCGGCACCCATGGCCAGCGCTTTCCGGATGGCCTCGTCGGCCTCCTCCGGACCCATGCAGAGCACCGTTACTTCTCCCTCGTGGGCCTCTTTGAGCAGCAGGGCCTCTTCCACGGCGTACTCGTCGTAGGCGTTGAGGACGGAATCGACACTGCGGTCAAGGCGCCAGGAGTCGGGGTCGAGCCTCTTTTCGGCTTCGGTATCGACCACCTGTTTGACGCAAACGACGATGTTCACCAGGCTTCCCTTCTTTCGAGTGGGGACGGGCTACATGATACCGAGTGTGGACGGACGCGCGCTATTTCCGCCAACTTTTCATTCCTGCCAGGAAGTATTACGATGCTGTATAGATGGAACTCGACCTTTTCAAGTCGTTTCTGGCGGTCGCCGAAGCGCGCAGCTTCAGCCGGGCGGCGCGCACGGTCCACTCCACGCAGCCCACCCTCAGCCGGCAGATCGCCCGGCTCGAGACCGATCTTGGCACCCGGTTGTTCGAGCGGTACGGGCGCCACGTAGAACTCACGTTCAACGGGCAGCTGCTGCTTCCACTCGCCCAGGCCATCGTCGCCAGGACCGAAGATGCCATCAGGCTCATGAAGGAGCAGGCCGGCGCCGGCGCCAGCACGGTGCGGTTCGGTGCCGTGGGGAACGTATTTGCCCTGGTATTGACGCCTATCTTCGTCTCCTTTCTGGCCACGTATCCCCGGGTGACCGTGGACCTCATCGAGAAGGACGACGCGGCGCTCGAGGAGGCGGTCATCAGCGGGGAGCTCGACTGCGCCGTCATCACCCCTTGGGGTTCGAGCCGGGCGGCGACCCAGTATCTGCTGACCGAAGAGATCCTGCTGGTCGTGCCGCAGGGGCACAAGCTGGCGCATTACCCGGCGGTGCCGCTCGAGATGTTGGCCCACGAGTCGATACTGCTCCCCCGGGCGACTATGAACGCCGGCAACCTCGTCGTGGACGCGTTCCGGCGCGCGGGGTTCGAGCCGAAGTTCTCCTACCGCGCGAATTATCCGGAATTGACGAAGGCCCTAATCAGGCGGGGATTGGGAGTGGCACCGATGCCCAAGATGCTCGCAGCCCCCGAGACCCTGGATGGTCTTGTCGCCATCCCCTTTGAGAAGCCGCTGTCGCGAGACCTGGTCTTCATCTACCCGCGCGATCGGCCCGTGACGGCGGTGGTCCGCGCTCTCATGGCTCACGTGCGGGCGGCGGTGCAGCACCCGCCCGGTTCCTAGTGGCCTGCCGGCGCTGCCGGCACCCATACGCGGCCGTAATACTTCCTGCCAGCCATGAAAAGTGAAGCCGAAGTGACACCCCTTGTTTCCGCCCGGACTATCATATGACCTGGATTACAACGCAGAAGGAGCACGCATGGACTTTCGATTGACCGACGTGCAGGAAATGACGAGGGACATGGTCCGCGACTTCGCCCAGAACGAAGTCAAACCGGCCGCCATCGAGCTTGACAAGAAGCAGAAGCCCGAGGACTGCATCCCCTGGGATCTCCTGAAGAAAGCCTCCAAGCTAGGACTGCGGACCACCGCCATCCCCGAGGAGTGGGGCGGCGAGGGCGCCGACTACACCACCCTGGCCATCATCCTCGAAGAGTTGGGGGCCGCCGATCACGGTTTCGCCAGCATCATCCGGGGCTGCTACACGGAGTCGCCGCGGCTGGTGCATGAGCTCAACCCCGAGCAGCGGGACGAGTTCCTGCCTCAGTTCCTCAAGGACGACACCTACCTCCTCGGTCTGGCCCGCACCGAGCCCGACGCCGGCACCGATTCGCACTTTCTATACGATGCGCCCGGGGCGTCCATCCAGACCTACGCCGAGAGGCAAGGCGACGAGTACGTCATCAACGGGACCAAGCACTTCATCTCGAGCGGGGGCATCGCCAAGCTCTACTTCCTCTACGCCCGCACCGACAAGAAGGGCCCCATCTCGACGAGCATGAGCGTATTGCTGGTGCCATCGGACACTCCCGGCTTCACGATCGGCCGCTTTCACAACAAGTTCGGCCGCAGACTGCTGGCGAACGCGGAGCTTGTGTTCCAGAACGCCCGCATCCCGGCCCGCTACCTCATCGGCAAAGAGGGCGAGGCTTGGGGCTCCGAGGGCGAGGGCGGCGGCGGCCCGCAGAAGGACTGGAGCAAAGGCCCCGGCGCTCCGCCACCGTTCGGCCTTCTCGGCGCAGCCGTCAACCTCGGTACCGTTCGGGCCTGCTACGAAGAGGCGCTCAACTATTGCCGGCAGCGCGTGCAGGGCGGCAAACCCGTCATCGAGCAGCAGCATGTGGCCATCGACCTGGCCCGCATGAAAGTGCAGATCGCCGCGGCCCAGGCTCTTCTGTTCAGGACCTGCTGGGCGTGGGAGACGCGCACCGACTACGATCCCAAGATGGGCATGCTCTTCAAGGCCTACGTGGACGAGATCGGTCTGAGCATCGCGAGCAAGGCCATAGGCCTGTTCGGTGGCATGGGTACCGGGGACGACGACTTCCCCATCCAGAAGTATCTGAGGGATGTCTACACGTTCCTGCATGGCTTCTCCACGACCGAAGTAGCGCTCCTCATCGGCGCGCCGACCGTGGACAAGGACTGACCGGGCACTAGAGCGAGCTGAAGGGATAGCGGGATGGCCGAAAA
>CAWJKE010000003.1:0-15545 GCA_963843455.1 uncultured Actinomycetota bacterium | reverse complement strand
CGGGGGCGGCTTCATCTACACGCAGACCGACGCCCTCTCCGTAGGACTGGTGTTCCATCTCGACTCGCTGAAAGAGCGGGGCATCCCTCCCTACGAAGTGTTGGAGCGCTTTGTCGCGTCCGGACCGGTGGCTCCGCTCATCCGCGGCTCCCGGATGGTGGAATACTCGGCGCACCTCTTGCCCGAGGCCGGGATGCGCATGGTCCCCCGACTCTCCATGGCGGGCCTATTGGTCGCCGGCGACGCTGGGGGCTTCTGCTACACCAACGGTTTGACGCAGGAGGGAATGAACCTGGCGATGACCTCGGGTGTGATTGCGGCGAAGATAGGGGCGGAAGCGCTGGCCGCGGGCGACTTCTCGGCGCCGCGGCTGGGTCGCTACAAGGAAGAGCTCAAAGAGAGCTTCGTCCTCCGGGATCTGACCACGTACGGCAGGGCGATCGATTTTCTCCACCACGACCGTCTTTTCACACTGTATCCGCAGGTGATCAGCGCACTGATGGAGGATCTCTATCGGTCCGACGGCACGCCCAAGCAGCGGATAATGCGCCTCGCCCGCCGGGCGACCAAGGGCCGGGTGCCCGTGCGCCGGATGCTCGCCGACCTGTTGGAAGCGGGGAGGGGGTACCTGTGATTCCCGACGAGCTGTTCGATCTGGTCAGCTATCGGATCCACCCGGAGGCCCATATCACCCTGAACCAGGAGATCTGCAAGGGCTGCCAACATCGCGCCTGCACCTTCTCCTGTCCTGCGCGCTGCTACATCTGGAGCGAAGAGCGTTCCCGGGTGGACTTCGCCTACGAGGCCTGCCTGGAATGCGGCACCTGTCTGCTGGTCTGCGACCGGAATGCCCTGGATTGGCACTACCCGCACGGAGGATACGGTGTACGGTTCCGCCTCACGTAAGGCAGCGCCCAGCGCCCGACCGCCAGGGGCGCGGCGCGCCCGCGCGGATGCGACGGTGCGACCATGAAGGTCCTCGTCTTCCTCGACGTGGCGGCCGACGTTCGCATCCCGCCCGAGCGCGACCCCCGGAGCGGCCGAGTGCGGGCGGAGCGGCTGGTCCGGGAGGTCGACCCAGCCGGCGCTCGTGCTCTGGATCTGGCCCTGGCCTTGACGACCGACCGGCCCAATGGACATCTCACCGTCATCCATCTTGGGCCGTCCGAGCATGACTCCTTTCTTCGCCAGGCTCTCGCCCGCGGCTGCCACCGGGCGATACGCGTGTGGGACGACGAAACCGCTGAGGCCCGGACTGCAGGCAAGGCCCTCATCCTCGCGGCCGCTGCTCAGGCCGCCGGGTACGACTTGGTCCTCACCGGGAGCAGAGGCGTGATCGGCGCCGGCGGGCAACTCGGCGTGCTACTTGCGGGGCATCTCGGCGCGCCCTGCGTGACCGAGGTCGGGACCGCGGCACTCTCTGCCGATTCCCGCCGCCTGGAAGCTACCCGGGAACTCGAGCGGGGCTTTCGGGAGAGGGTGGAGATCGGGTTGCCGGCGGTGATCACCGCCGCGGGCGGAGAGCCTGCTGCGGGTGGCGGGGCGGGTCCGGCGGACGTGTCTGCATGCGCGCTGCTTGCCGCCCTCGATCAGGACATCGCCACCTGGACACTTGCCGACCTCGGGGTCGCGCCGGGCAGCGCGCGGCGAGCCGATATACCCCTCGAGTACGGTCCGGCTCGGCCTCGCCGTCCGCAACTGCATCCTGTCGCCCCTCCCGATCCCACCCTGCCCGCCTTTGACCGGATCCTCGCGCTGGTGGGCGGTTCGGTGAAGTGCCGAGAGGGCCGTGTGGTCCGGCGACCGGCGGAAGAGGTCGCGCGGGAGGTGTTCGAAGTCCTGCGGGACGAGGGATGGTTGGACCATTTGCGGCCCGGCAGCGACGGCGCCGCGAAGCGGCCCGGCGGCGGCAGCTCAGGGTGATCCCTCTCGAGTACCGGCTGCGCGAGGCGGTGCGGCTGGCACCGGGTGCTGCCGGGACCTGGAGGGTCATCTGCGAAGAGCCGCTGACCGTACTCACCGTCAATGCGGCTGCTGCTCGGCTCCTGAAACGGACACGCTACGGCGCCACCATCTCCGAGATTGCCGCCGGTTTCACTCTTTCGGAGGAGCGGACCCTCGAACTGTGTGAGTATTTCCGCGGGCGCGGTCTGCTGGAGGTACGCCGGGCGGCTGTCCACCCTAGTCTCGCTCCCTCGGTCACCGTGATCGTTCCCACTCTCGACCGGACAGATTACCTTGATGACTGTTTGGCGGCGCTCGGCTGCCTCGACTATCCGGCGGACCGACGGGAGGTCATAGTCGTCGACGACGGCTCCGCCGACCCGGCGGCCGTGGCGCAGGTCGTGGAGCGGCATGGTGCCCGGCTACTCGCAAACGACCGGAATAGGGGTCCGTCCTACTCTCGGAACCGGGCCGCCCGGGAGGCGAAAGGCGACCTACTGGCCTTTGTTGACAGCGACTGCGTGCCCGACCGGTCCTGGCTGCGCCGGCTCACACCTTTTTTCGCCTGGGATCGGGTCGCCGCAGTTGGCGGACGGACCGTCGGCTACTACACCGAGTCGCGGCTCGACCGCTACGAGGAGGTGGCTTCTCCCCTCGACATGGGGCGGCACCTGATGCTGAGGGCCCAGGGGCCGGACACCTTCTACGTTCCCACCTGCAACCTGCTGGTCCGTCGCTCCACGTATGAGGCGGTCGGAGGTCTCCGCGAGGACCTCCGCGTGGGCGAAGACGTCGACCTTTGCTGGCGCATCCGGGCCGCGGGCGCCTATCTGGTCTACGCGCCCGAGGGGATAGTCAGGCACAAGCATCGTGATCTTCTGGCGGCCATGCTGCGCCGCCGCGCACAGTACGGGACGTCGGAAGCCGTTCTTCAGAAGCTCCATCCCGATAAGCGCAAGCGGCTTCCCTCTTGCGCCGGCGCCGCTTGCCACGGCAGCTCTCGTTTCCGCCGCGCTCGTCCGGCTGGAGCCCCGGCTCCTGCCCGCTTGTCTGGTGCCCGCCCTTTGGGAGGGGGCCCGCCGACGGTCTCGGCTGCGCCGGAGCGGCGTGGAGATCCAAGAAGCGAAGATCTGGAGTTCGGTCCTCCGCGGTCACCTCTCCATGCTCTACTTCGTCTATTTCCATCTCACGCGGTACTACCTGGGTCCGCTGACGGTTGGCGCCGCCGCCTTCCCGGGCCTGATGGCCTTGGAAACCGCGGCGATCCTTTATGCCGCCGGCGTGGACTACTCGACCAAGCGGCCCCGCATGTCATTTGCCGCGTACCTGACCTACTACGTCGCGGAGCACGCGGCCTACCAGGCGGGAGTCGCGGCCGGGTGCGTGCGCATGAGGTCGTTTCGTTCCTATCTTCCCGTATTCCAGCGGCAGATCGCGCCGGTCGTCCCACGCCAAACAGCGGACCACGCGGGGCGTTTCTCCGGTAGGATGGGAATCATGATCAGAGGCGAGAAGATCTATCTCACCGAACTCGACGTGGACAACGCCGAGACCATCCGGGCATGGCTGAACGATCCCGAGGTCTACAAGTACCTCATTGTCGGTCACACTCCCATCACCAAAGAGGACGAGCAACGGTATTACGAGGCGCACGCCGCGTCTGCCGACGCCCAAAGCTTCGAGATCCACGTGGCCGAAGACGGCCGGTACGTCGGCAACGTCGGGCTCAAGGACATCGATCCTGTGCACCGGCACGCCGAACTCGGTATCGCAATAGGCCGCAAGGAGGATTGGGGCAAGGGCTTCGGGTTCGACGCAATCGTCACCTGCCTCCGTTATGGCTTCGACACGCTCGGTCTTCACACCGTGAAGATCAAGGCCCACGCCGACCACTCCCGAGGTCTGGGGCTCTACCGCCGCGTCGGCTTTGTCGAGGTGGGCAGGGAGCGCGAGACCGTGTTCCAGCAGGGCCGCTTCGCCGACTACCTGGTGCTCGACATGATCGACCGGGAGTTCCGCGAGCGGTACGGGGCTGCCGGGTAACCCAGTATTCCGGTGCGACGCCTAGGAGGCCTCGTAGCCCGCGGCCTTTATCGCCTCCACAACCTGCTGCCGGTCGAACGAGCCCTCTACCTTTACGAGGCCCGCTTTCAGATCGACCAGGGCCTCGGTGACGCCCGACACCGACTTGGCCGCCTTCCCGACAGCAGCCACGCAGTGCTCGCAGGACATGCCGACGACTTTGATCTCGGTCGTGCTGTGCTCGCTGCTCATGCCCGATCCCTCCACTAGCCTGCCACGGTGGTGACGGTGAACGCCGGCGGCTGAGCCAGGTGCTTCTTGACCGCGCACAGATCCATGGCGTTGATGATCGCGTCCTTGTATTTGTCAGGGAAGCCGGGCGGCGTCCTCAACTCCAGTTCGATGTGATCGATCAGCCCGACGGCCGGGTTGTAGCGGGGTCGCATGGTGAGCTTGGAGCCTTCCGGGTCGATGCCGCGCTGCTGCATGAAGCCAAGGGCGTAGATGCCCGCGCAGGTGCCGATGGAAGCAAGAAACAGGTCGAAGGGTGCAGGCGCGGACCCTTCACCGCCGCCGCGGGCCGGCTGGTCCGTCTGGATGGTAAAGCCGCTGTAATCCGCGTATACGCGCTTGCCGCCCGGGAAATAGATCTCCATGTCCATGCTATGCCTCCCCGTGATGGTGACCGCAGGTGCTTTCCGATTGCTCTATCTCGCCCCGTAGGAAGGCTTCGACCGCCTCTACCGCCGGGCCGGAGACTCCACAGTACAGGTCGAAACCCTGCGCCTTGAGCGCCTGCTGCATCGGGGCGCCCATGCCGCCGGCCAGGATCACCTCGACTCCCTGCTCCTTTAGGAAGCCGGCTATGCCGGCGTGGTTGTGTTGCATTCCCTGGACCTCGAACACCGACGCGCGCTCAACGTTGCCGTCCAGTGCTTCCGCGACGAGGAAGGCCTGCGTACTCCCGAAGTGGGCGTTAACATTACCCTGTAAATAGGGCACCGCGACGATCATTCTTTCTCCTTCGCTTGGTTCATTGCCGATCTGCGTTTGCTGCGCCTGGTCGTCCGAAGGCGCGCTTCTTGAACTCTCGCTTACGCGGACCACCGTCACAGGTCCGCCTTCCACGCATACGGCTCTGTTGGCCACCAGCGCTTCGGTGACGACGCGATGAGCCCGATCGGCCATCCGGCTGACAGTGGACGCCGAGACCCCCAGTCTGCTGCCAGCTTCAGCCTGTGTCACACCTTCCAGGTGGAGCAGGCGCAAGGCCTCGAGTTCGTCGAACGACATCCGCAACTTCTGCAACTCTCTCGCGGGCACCCCCACGGGGCCGAAGAGCTTCGAGCCGGGCAGGCACTCGAGACAACGCCATTTTGCGGGCCGAGCCAAACCGGTCCTCCGACGTGGTTGTTTTGCATAATCGTGCATTATACTTGTCGATTACCGGAATGCAAGGGCCGCCGAAGGAGCGGAAACGTAAAGCGGCGTTGTGCATTCCGGGGATGTGTACCGGCTGCAAAAGTCGGGGCGCAAGCCCCCGCGAGGGGGCTTGCGCCCCGGCCATGTGCTTGGCGCCCGTTTCTAGCGGGAGACTAGCTACCTGCCGTTGCCGTGCCCGTAGCCTCTTCCGCTTGCGGTGCCGGTCCCATCCTTCGCCCGCTGGCGGGACTGATCGGTGGTCGCGGCCCCGTCGCAGGTCCCGTCGCAGGTCGCATCCTGCAGACGCTGCTGCGTCTGAGTCTGCACGGTGCTCGAGGTCTGTGTTTGAGCGCAGTCACCGGTACAGATCGTGCTTGGCGTGCAGGTAATGCAGGTGGTGCTCGGCGTTATCGTGCTTCCCGTCCTGTTTAGTGGGCCGTTGCCGCCCTGCGCGGCATAAGCCGTTCCTGCGATCAGCAGGGTGATAATGGCGACCACAGCCAGGATGACTATCCATCTCCGTTTGCCCATTCTTGCCTCCTTCATCGTCGTAGTCACGCTTCCTGTCGGCTGATCCGACACCCCGGAGTCTAGGGCCGCTGCATGAGAGCACCCTAAACCGGCGATGAGAAAGCATTTAGGAAGGCAGGATCACCGTGAACCGCGCGCCCAGGTCGGCAGAGCTGTCGACGTCTATGGTCCCTCCGTGTGCGGCGACTAGTGCGTGGACGATAGCCAGCCCCAAGCCCACTCGGCCACCCGCGGCGTCGCCCTTCCCTCGGTAGAACCGCTCGAAGACGTGGCGGCGCACCTCCTCGTCCATTCCCTCGCCCTCGTCCCGCACCCAGAGTTGAATGCCAACACCCGAAGCTCTCTTCGAGCCACCGAGAGCTATCACCTGCCCAGCGGTCGTGTGGGCGACCGCGTTCTGCATGAGGTTAAGGAAGATCTGTGTCAGCCGGTCCTGGTCGGCCTCTACCGCTCCGCCGGGAAGAGCGTCGATCGTCCATTCCCGCTCGCCTAGGTGCGGCCCTTCAGTCGCCAGCGAAGTCAGGAAGAGGTCCAGATCGATCGGCTCCTTGCGCAGGAAGTCCGCGCGCCCGGCCCGGGCCAAAGTGAGGAGATCCGCGATCAGCCGGTTCATCCGGTCCAGTTCGTCGATCACCAGGCCGTGCTCCTGCTTCACCAACTTGGGGTCCGGTTCGACCTCGCGGTCGAGCACCTGCAGGTGCCCCTTGACGATGGTGAGCGGGGTGCGCAATTCGTGGGACACGTCGGAGATAAACTGTTCCTGATCCGAGAATGCCGTCTCGATGCGATCGAGCATACCGTCCATCGTATCGGCGAGCTCGCCGATCTCGTCTTTGGGCCCGGTGTATTCGATCCGCTTGGAGAGATCCTCGCGGGAGATGGAAGCGGCGGTGCGGGTGATCCTTCTGACCGGTTCGAGCGCACTTCCTAGTAAGAACCACGTCCCCAGGCCCACGGCCGCGCAGCCGATCAACCCGCCCACAACGAGAAGAAGCAGAAGTCGGTTGAGCGTGGAGTTCACCTCCGCGAGAGATCCCGCCACCTCGACCGCCCCCATGATCTCGCCCGACTCGGTCACGGGAGTTCCGGCGACGCGATATTCGCCCTCGGCCAGCGGAGTGTCGGCGAGGAACCGGGTGCCGGACGCAAGCAGCTCCTTGCTCTGTGCGAGATCCTCGGGGCGAACGGCATCCGAACTGGAGACCACCGATCCGCTCCGGGTCTGCAGCGAGAGCACGAACCCGGACTGCCTGAGCGAGTTGGCTCGGTTGCTTGCCAGGTACGAGCGGGTAAGGTCCACCAGCGACTGCTCGTCGGTCGCCGTGGACACCATCTCCTGATAATGCGTGAGCTGCTGGGCCAGACGCGCATCCAGGTCGTCATGAAGCTGATGTGACAAGATGGCATACATCGCCGCGGCTCCGAGGATGGCGATGATGACGAGTGCGAACACGAACCACAGAGTGAGGCGGAGCCTCAACTGCCCCCGGCCTCCCGGGCAGCCCCACCGCTCGTTGGCTCCGAAGCTTCCGGCAGCTGCAACCGGTAGCCTCCTCCGCGCACGGTCTCGATGATCGTCTCCTCGCCCGGCCGATCGAGCTTGCCGCGGAGGTAGCCTACGTACACGTCGACGACGTTGCTCTGAGGATCGAAGCCATATCCCCAGACGCTACCGAGTATCTGGGAGCGGGAAAGAACCTGGCCTTCGTGTCTCATGAGGAACTCGAGCAGAGCAAACTCCCGCGATGTCAGATCGCTGCGGCGATCGCCACGCTGGGCCTTTCTGGTCTTGAGGTCGAGCTGGAGATCGCCCGCCTCCAATACGGCGGCCTGGGACTGCCCGCTGTGCCGGAGGGCTGCTCGTATTCGGGCCACCAGTTCGTCGAAATCGAAGGGTTTGGGCAGATAGTCGTCGGCGCCCAGGTCGAGCCCGCGAACCCGGGACGGCACATCGCCGCGGGCGGTGAGCATGATGACGGGGGTCTTCTGATCTGTTCTTCGCAGCTCGGCGAGCACGGCGAACCCGTCGATATCTGGCAGGCCGACGTCGAGAAGGATGAGGTCGGCTCCTCGCTCCTGGATCGAGTCGAGCGCCGCCCGGCCTGTGGCGGCCACCTCGGTCACGTAGCCGGCGCCTTCAAGCCCCTTTGCCACAAACGAGGCCACGCGCTCTTCGTCCTCGACCACGAGCACTCGCATCCGATCACCTGCCTCCGGTAACGTCTGTCGAGAGGACCCCGCCGTTACCGCCCGGGCCGGTTCCCCCACTGCCGCCACCCGAGCCTGTGCCACCTGTGCGCACACCACCATTGACAGTCTCGCGGACGGTGCTTCCCGTCGTCGTGGTACCGGCCGCCGAGCCTGTCGCTCCGGCCCCGTTCGTCTGTAGACCCTGGGTACCCGTGGATCCAGGGGCGGTTGTTGAAGTGGCGCCGCCGAAGCCTTGACCTTGGTGTCCTTGCCCCGGCTGCGTCGAGTTCTGGCCCGGTAGGCTACCCTCGCTCTGGCCGATCTGGATCACCGGCAAGGAGGATGGATCCACGGACCCACCCGCCAGACCGAGGATCAGGAAGGCGGCCAGCGCGACGAGCGCCAGGACGCCGGCCGCGACAAAGGGGAGCCTCGATCGGCCAACATTCGCCATCAAACTGCCTCGCAAACGTTCTTCGGACTGGACGATCTCTTAGCTGACCGCTCTATGAAGCTAGTATATCCGCGCTCGACCTCAGTAGCCGCCGGCCTCGTTCCCACCAGCGGCCTGTCCGTCACCGCCACCGTGGCCCTGTCCGTTCCCGCCTGCCCCTCGCCCACTTCCATTGCCGAGCCCGGCACCACTGCCATGTCCACCGACGCCGACCTCCGAGCCCGATGCTTGGATCTCGACCGTGCCCGAACTTCGTCCCTCATTGGCCAGGACCGATTGGGTGCGGTGGACGGCGCCGAACACCAGCAGGCCGGAGATCGCGACGAGGATCACCAGCATCACCACGCGCCTGATCATACGTAGCTCCGTTCGGCCTGGCGGTCACGGCGTGTCACCAACGCTCGGGTCGCGCTCGGCGTCACTCGAGCTACCCACTTCCAACGCATCGCCAGATGCACGACGGCGGCAATGATCATGAGGACCCCCGTCCACGTATGCACGAGGTCCCAGGTGCTGCGGCTGAACAGGAACTGGACCGCCTTGCTGCTTCCTTGGCCGCCGGGCAGGACGAAGAAGTAGATCCCGGAGGCTGCCACGCCGAGGAACACGATCCCTATCGCGGCCACAATGCCTACCCGGGCCCAGATCTTGCGGTTGAACGGCTTTCGCCGGCCTCGTGCTACAGCGAGGGAGCGCCTTCCCATCTCAGCCACCCATTGCCAGTGGAGGATGACGTGGAACAGCGACACGGCGATCATTACGATCCCCGCCCAGGTGTGGATGTCGCTCCAGATGTGGCGATCGAACAGGAAGGTCTGTCCGTAGTGTGGGTTCCTTCCTCCCTGGTAACCGCCCGACGGCAGGAACAGAAAATAGATGCCGGTAAGGGTGGTGAGCAGACCGGACACGCCCAGCAAGATCACGGTCACCCAATGTACGATGGTCCGCCGGCTCGGCAGCCCGCGCCTTTCGACCAGGACTTCTCTCATCGGTCTCTCCCATAATGTCGAGGTCACATCGCCCCCCGCGACGCTCGGCCCGATCAGCATCGGGACCGGCAGTTGATACCTAGCGGGGTATGTTGCCAGTGTAAGAAGTGGGAGTTAGATGAAGTTAAGAGCTAGATGAGAATGCTCTTAGCGTCGCCTCGCCCCGAAGCCTTTAGTTGCACATGACACACCGGCAGACACACCGACGAGTGACCTCGAAACTGAAGGCCTGAGGTCTCCCCGGCCTGTTGGCCAGACGAAGGCAGCGGTAACGGAGCCCGTTCCGCGCCAGCCGAGCAGCGAGGCTCCCCGCAACAACCGATTGCCTCATAGGCGCTGCTAGATGAACAAATTGACGTTCGCCTCGTCTGCTTCGGCGAGGTAGGCGGTGACGCCGGCGTATTCGACCCCGTCCAGAAGCTCTTCCTTCCTGAAGCCCAGAAGGTCCATGGTCATCGTGCAGGCCACCAGTTTCACGCCTTGCTCCACAGCGGCGTCGAGCAACTGCTGCAGGCTCATGGCGCCCTCCGCCTTCATGACCTTGTTCATCATCGGCACGCCCATGCCGGCGAAGTTCATCTTCGACATGCCCAACTTGTTGATGCCCCGCGGCATCATCCGGCCGAACATGCCCTGCAGGAACTTCTTCTCGGACTTGATCTTTTCTGGCTTCCGGAGGGCGTTCAAGCCCCAGAAGGTGCAGAAGATGGTGACGTCGTCTCCCATGGCGGCTGCGCCGTTGGCGATGATGAGGGCGGCCATGACTTTATCGAAGTCACCGCTGAAAAGGATGATGGTCTTCTTTGTTGTGTCTGCCATGAGATCTCCTTGCTCGATCTTGCGGGGTAGTGCTAGTTCAGGCCACGGGCTCGGTCTGCATGCCGCCGGGAGCTTCCTCAGGCGCCGGCGCCGGCACCATCTGCTTGCGCAATGTCGCGAAGTACATCGCCAGGGGCCGGTAGGCCATGTGCGACCACTTGCTGAAGGGCACCTCCAGCCCGAGCATCGGTACCACTGCCATGAGGTGCACTACGTAGGCCACATTGGCGGCCACGTCGGCGCCGCCGCGGTGCAGGACGTGCTGCAGCACCCCGGTCAGGGCCACCACGAGCAGCAGGATCAGGAAGATCCAGTCGCTCTCGTGGGAATGCTGGTGCTGAGCCTCCATCTTCTTCAGCCTGCCCATGATCGCCCACAGGGTGGCGAAGATCAGGCCGGCGCTGGCCAGATAGCCGAACACATGGACGCGCCAATCGATCGTCGGCCCAGACCACATGTACTCGAGGAAGAACATGATCAGTACGAGCATGGTCACGTAGCTCAGCATCAGAGCGAGGTGCACTGCCCAGGGCCGCTTGCGTTCGCATTGCGCATAGCGCTTCTGACTGATGAAGTGCAGCGGGAACAGGTACACGGACTTCAGATATGACCCGGCCGACAAGCGCATGGTGCGAGAACGGCCGCTTGTCTCCCGGCCGATCGTGAACCACCACATGCGGATCATGTTGGGGATGAGGAAGGCCAGGAGTATCCCGGCGAGCACCCAGTCGAAGATGTGGACCACGGAGGCCGGCAGGAAGGAGTCAGGACCGTTGTACTGGTGGATGTCGCCGTTCAGAAAGCCGAACAGAGTGAACCCGATAGCGGTCAGCAGGGCGACGATGATCACCGAGATGACCTCCACTCGGGGGCGCCGGTAAAAGACCCGGCTGATGCCGGTGAAGTCGTAGCGCGAGGTCAACCAGCGCCGCAGGCTCATCATGGTCTCGCCTGGAGAGGCGTCGCGGGGGCACATGGTGGAGCACTCACCACAGTAGTAGCAGAGCCAAGGCTCTAGACTGGCCTTCAGCTTGTCTTCCCTGCCTAGTTGGAGGGCGCGCATCGAACGTCGGGGGAAGTTCTCGTGCTCCTCGGCGAGCGAACAGGTGGCAGTGCAGTTGCCGCAGTTGAAGCACTTCTGCACGTCGTCGGCCCCGTAAGCGGCAAGCTCGTCGACGAGGTCAGGATTCACTCTCGTGCTCATCCGATCTCTCTCTCGATCGCCTGGTAACGGTAGTAGCCCTCGTCCGTCACCTCTTTTTCCTCCCGCACATATCCATACTTGCGCATCCCCATGACCCAGAAGGTCACCTCGGACGTCGGAGAGCCGAGGCCTTCGGCGATCTCGGGGATGGTGAGGGCGCCGCTTTCGAGGAGCTTCTGGATGCGGCCCCTCATGAGGTGCTCCTCGCGGACGATCTCGCGTATCTCGCGGTTGGGCGCGCCCGTTCCGGCGGCGCCCGGCCCGGTAGTGTTCATGCCGGCACCTCCGCGGTCATCGGGAGCGAAAGCATCCCGTCGATCATGGCCCGGATCTGCGCGTCGGTGTAGCCCTCTAGGTCGATGGCCTTGACCGGGCAGGCTGGCACGCAGCCGCCGCAACCCTTGCAGGCCGTCTTGTCGATGACCGCCACCGCTTTGCCGTCGACCTCCGCTTCCTGAGGCGCCCCGTACGGGCAGGCCTCCGCGCAGGCGCCGCACCAAGTGCAGGCGTCAATGTCGACCACGGCGACGAGCGGATCCAGTTCCGCGAAGCCCCGCTTGAGGATGGAGGCGCTCTGCGTCACCGCGGCCAGCCCGGAGGCGACCGCCTCCGCGGAGTTCATCGGCTGCTGGCAGGTGCCGCAGATGTAGACGCCGTCGACCACCGTCTCGACGGGACGGAGCTTCGGGTGGATCTCGTTGAAGAAGCCACTCTTACCCACGGGCAGCTTAAGGGTCTTTGTCAGGTCCTCGTTCTCGCGCGGCACCATGCCGGTGACCAGCACTACCAGGTCGGCGAGGATCTCGATCTCCTCGCCCTCCGACAGAAGGTCGCGCGTGGTGACCAGTAGCCGTCCGGTCTCCGGATCTCTCGCCACTGCCGGCGGCTCGTCGTCGGGGACCTTGAGATAGACGGAGCCTTCGTTAAGCGACTCATCGTACAACTTCTCGTACTTGCCATAGGTGCGGATGTCGCGATGGAGATGGTACTGGTGGACGTGCCCGGGCTTGTCCGCCACCTCGAGAGAAGCATGGACCGCCGCGGTGCAGCAGTACCGAGAGCAGTATTCGTGAGCACCGTCGACCACGTCCCGGTCCTGCCGGCTGCCCACGCAGTAGATGTAGACGATGTTCTTGACCGGCTTGCCCTGGTACTCGAGGCTACCGTCGTTCGACTCGACGAGCTGTTTGAAGTCCGGCAAGGTGATCACGCCATCGAGTCCGTAGCCGAGTTCGTCCTCGCCGACCGGATATGCACCGAACCCGGTGGCGACAACTATCGAGCCCGCGTTCACCGTGACCGTCTCCCCGGTCTCCCGGTCCACCCTGATGTCCACCTGGTAGTTGCCGAAGCTGCCCGACTTCGCGGTGACCTCGGCGTTCGTAAAGACGGTGATGTCCGGGTGACGGCGGACCTTCTCGATCAGCCCGGCCACGAGTTCGCGGCCGTTCTTGCCGTAGGGGTACATGTCACCGAAGCCGGCGGCCCAGCCGCCGAGCCGAGCCTCTCTCTCCACCAGGAATGCCGCTATGCCTATCTCGGCCAGTCCCAGGGCCGCGCGGAGGCCGGCGATACCGCCGCCGATGACGACAGCCTTGGGTACCGTCTCGACCACAATGGGCTCCAGGGGGACCGTCAGCCGGGTCCGGCCGACGCCCGCCTTGACCAGTCTGGTCGCCTTGGCCGTCGCGCCCGCGTGGTCGTCGGTGTGGGTCCAAGAGCACTGCTCTCTGACATTGACCTGGGTGTACTGGTAGGGGCTCAGCCCCGCGCGCTTCGCCACTCCCCTAAAGGTGAAGGTATGCAGCTTCGGGGAGCAGGAAGCGACGACGATGCCGTCGAGGTGCTGCTCCTTGATGTCCTCGATGATCTCCTGCTGGGTGGCGTCGGAGCAGGTGAACATGGCGGTCTTGGCGACCACGACGTCTGGATCGGCCTGCAACTCGGCGACCACCTTGTCGACCTCGACGTAGTCGGAGATGTTGCCCCCGCACTGGCAGACGTAGACGCCTATCCTTCGTTGGCTCATCTGCTCACCTCCGCGACCCGACGCGCCCCGCTTTCGAGGTGTGCCGCCGCCTGAGCGGCCGCTCCGCCCGAGTGCAGGATGGAGTCGGGGATGTCCTTGACCCCCGACGCTGCCCCAGCCACGAACACGCCGGGAATATTGGTGGCGCCTGGGTTCATATCTTCATTCGATTCGCCCACCCAACCGAACTCGTCCAGCTTCAGTTCGCCGTCGGCGAACAGACGGGCGGCTTCGTCGTTCGGGCGCACGCCGACCGCAAGGACCACCATGTCGTGCTCCGTCTCCGCCAGGGTGCCTGCCTCGATGTCCTCGTACTTGAGGACGAGGTTTCCATTCTCTTTCTCGGTGATGCTGGCCACGCGGCCCTTCACGAAGTTGGCCCCCATACCCTTGGCCTGCTCGTAGAACTCGTTGTAGCCCTTGCTCGGCGTGCGGACGTCCATGTAGTAGACGGTGACGTCGGCCAGCGGCAGGGCGCCCATGATCAACTGGTTGTGCTTCACGGAGTACATGCAGCAGATGCGCGAGCACATCGGGTTGCCGATGGTCTCGTCGCGGGATCCAGTGCAGAGGATGAAGGCTATGTTGTCCGGGACCTTACCGTCTCCCGGGCGGACGACCCCGTTGTAGGGGCGGGTGGGAGCAAGTAGACGGTCCATCTGCATGCCGGTGATGACGTTCTTGAACCTGCCGAAGCCGTATTGCGGCTTGAGGTCGGCGGGAAAGAGGGTGTAACCGGTAGCGAGGACGACGGCGCCGACCTCGGCCTCGATCTCCTGCCCCTTCATGTTCAGGTCGATACAGTCGGCCGGACAGATGGAGACGCATTCGCCGCACTCGGAGCAGATGCCGCAGTCGAGGCAGCGGCCGGAGCACAATACCGCTTCCTCTGCGGTAAGGGTCCCCTCGTCGGGATAGAACTCGCCCGGCGTCAAAACCACTATCTCTCTCGCGCTCTTCGGCGTGACCTGCCGGTACGACTCCTGCCGGCCCAGCACGTCGACCTTATCGACCATGGGAAGCGGGGTGTCGAGCTCGGCCGGATCCATGGATCCCCCCTGGATCCAACGGTCCATGAAGAACGCGGCTCGGCGGCCAAGCCCGGCCGCGGAAGTGATCATGGTGGGGCCGGTCACGACGTCTCCCGCCGCGAAGACGTAGGGAACCTCGGTCTGCAGAGTCTCGTTGTCGACCCTTATGGTGCCGGAGGGGTTGATCGATAGCCCGAACTCGCCCGAGTCGGGCCTCATGCCGGCCGCGACGATGACCAGGTCGCACTCGATAGGCCCGAGGCGTTTGTCGGAGTATTTGGGACTGAACCGGCCCTGCTCGTCGAACAAAGACACGCAGCGCATAGGCACGATCTTCTGGACGTCCCCTTCGCCCTCGAAGTTGCGAACGCCGCACTCGTGGCGGAACGTGACCCCTTCGGACTTGGCTTCATCTACCTCCGAGCCGTGGGCCGGCATCTGCTGTAGCGATTCCAGACTGAGCACCTGCACCGACGCAGCCTTGAAGCGGAGCGCGGTGCGGGCCGCGTCGATGGCGACGTTACCGCCGCCGATGACCACCACTCGCTTGCCCTCCACCTCGAGCGGCTCGCCGAGCTTGGCCGCTCTTAGGAACTCGGTCGCCCGCGTGACGCCCCGGAGATCCTCTCCGGGAACTCGCAACTTCGTGCCAAGATGGGTCCCGATCGCCACCAGGATGGCGTCATAACCCTCCTGTTTCAGGGCTTCCAGGTCCTCGACCCGGGCGTCGGTGGCGATGGTGACGCCGATATCGGTGACGTTGGCCACGTCTTCGTCGACGATCTCACCGGGAAGCCGGTACGGGGGAAGAGCCAACCGCAACATCCCTCCCGGCAAAGGGGCTGCCTCAAAGATCTTGACCTCGTACCCTTTGCGAGCCAGATGCCATGCCGCGGTCAGTCCTGCCGGA
>CAWJKE010000002.1:0-71013 GCA_963843455.1 uncultured Actinomycetota bacterium | reverse complement strand
GAGCGGCTGGACCTCGCCGATCCCGGCGGGGCAGAAGGCGAGCCGGGAAGAACTGTTCCAGTTGGGCAGAGCGATCTTCGACGGGAGTCTGCCCGCGCCCGAGGCTTCCCCCGACTGTCTCCTGATGGAGGCCGGTGGCGTGGTGTTGGAGGATCCCGACTATCTGGCCGCACTGTTCGGCGGGGAGAGCAAAGCGGGCGAGACCGCGGAGAGAGTGGCCATACCCGCGGGTATCGGCCCCGGCCGCCCCAGCGACCCCCACGCGCGCGTCGTGGTCATCGACGAAGAGCAGGGGATCGTGGTAGCCATCGCCGTCATCCCTGGCTTCGTCTCCCCCTACGTCATCCGTAGCGCCACGGAATCCTGTTTCGTTCCTGCTGAGATGATGCACATGCATCTGCGGACGCTCGACCCGGAGATGTTCAAGACTCGTCACGTGCTTGTGGAGATGCCGGCGGTCGCCGTGACCACCCAGATAGTCCGGCTCCATTCCGGCAAGCTCCAGGGGCTGCACATGTTCCACAATCTGCAGGGTCCGGGTGGCGGGACCCCCTGGGTGAGCGGAAGGTAGCGCGCGGACTCCACCGGGGAGCGCATCGGCTAGGCCGCGGGGTGGCGTAAGATGCACGCTGATGAAAGCCATCGTCTACCACAGCTACGGGTCGCCCGACCTCCTTGCGTTGGAGGAGGTGGACAAGCCCACCCCAAAGGACAACGAGATCCTGATACGGGTACGCGCGGTATCGGTGAACGATTGGGACTGGGGGCTCCTCCACGGTACGCCGTTTGCAAACCGGCTGATGTCCGGGCTGTTGAAGCCCAAGAAGACGATACTCGGGTCCGACGTGGCCGGGCGGGTGGAAGCGGTCGGCAGAGGCGTGTCGCGGTTTCGGCCGGGCGATAGAGTGTTCGGGGACCTGAGCGGTCGTTGGGGCGGTTTCGCCGAGTACGTGTGCGCGCCCGAAGGTTCACTGGCGCCGATGCCCGCCGGCATGACGTACGAAGACGCGGCTGCCATACCTCAGGCGGGGATGCTGGCACTGCAGGGACTCCGCGACAGCGGGCACATCCAAGCGGGACAGAGTCTTCTGATAAACGGCGCAGGCGGGGGTGTGGGCACCTTCGCCATCCAGATAGCCAGACTCTACGGCTGCGAAACGACCGGCGTCGACAGCTCGGACAAGCTCGACCTGCTGCGTTCGCTGGGTTTCGATCACGTCATCGACTACGCAAGCGAGGACTTCACCAAGACCGGACGGCGCTACGACCTCATACTCGATGCCAAGTCGACACGTTCGGTCTTCGACTGCGCGCGCGCCTTGAACCCTGGCGGGATCTACGTGACCTGTGGGGGTGCCACCCGCTATATCGTGCAGACCCTCCTTTCGGCGCCGTGGATCGCGCTCACCAGCAAGAAGAAGGTCCGCGTGGTCTTCCTCAAGGCAAACAAGGATCTCGCTTACATGGCCGAGCTTTATGAGGCCGGCAAGCTCAAGCCGGTCGTGGACGGACCTTACGAGCTGAGCCAGACACCCGACGCCATGCGGCATTTCGGCGCCGGAAGCCACAAAGGCAAAGTGGTCATCAGTATCGGAGGGGCCGAGGCGGCAGGCCGCGAAGATAGCGACGCGGCAAGCCAGGCAGGTGGTCGATGACGACCCTGACGGGATTCGATCTGGTGCTTGACCTGGAGGATCTGGTCGAGGAGCAGGGTGAGGCGTTGCGGCGCCCGGTGATGCGGGAGGCGGCGCAAAAGGGCCTGGAGGCGGCTGCCGGGCTGATCTCCGCCGGCGATCGCCTACGACTGGTTCCCCGTCGGCGATCGGGACCGGAAGAAGGCCGAAGTCGGAGGTCTGGTCTTCGCACTTGGCCGGCACGCAGATCTGCTCGGGCAGGCCCACCTGGCCTTCCTGGCGGTAGTGACGATAGGGCCGCAGCTCGAGGAAAGGAGCCGGGAACTGCAGGCCTCTGGGAAGGCGCTCGATTCGTTCATGCTCGACGCAGCCGGGGTGCACGGCGTCGGCAAGCTGATCGGGATGGCTCATTCGATCGTGGAGAAGGACGCCGCTGAGCGCGGGTGGGGAGTGGGAGCCGAGCTGGCCCCCGGCCAACTATCGGGATGGGCCATCAGCGAGCAGATACTGGTGGGGCGACTGCTCGACCTCGAGTCCATAGGCGTGCACGTCACCGAGTCGGGGATGCTCGTGCCCCAGAAGTCCGCGTCGATCATGGTGGGCGTCGGGCCGGAGTACGAGTCGTTCCGAAGTGCGGTCGCCCTGCGAATTCTGCGATCTGGGGGAGACCTGCCGCTACCGGCACTAAGCGTGACCGGCGATGTCCGTCGCTAGCTGTTGAGGATCGCCTCGGCTTCTTCGCGGTACGCGTCCATGGCATAGGGGATGCCGGTGACCCGGGTGCATTCGTCGGTAAGACTCATGAGGTCGCCTCGGGAGATCGCGGGGATGTTGAAGCACCGCGCGCCGGCCATCAGTTGCTGGAGGCCCACCCGGAGCTTCTCGACGTAGGAGAAGAAGCCCACGGCTCCAAGGGGGATGCTCCGCATCTCGTCCTTGCCGACGATGTCGGACACCGCTTCCCAGCAGACGAAGATCTCCTCGGGCGTATTCCCGTACTGGCCCACCGTCTTTGGCAGCCCGCCGTTGTTCATCCAGATGCCGGCATTCTTGCCGACCATGCCCGGGATCATGAGAGCTCGTCCCATGCAGACAGCTCTGACGTACGGCGAGCCCAGAGCCAGGGCCTTGAAGACGTGGTCCTCAGCGCTAAAACCGCCGCCGAACGCCAGGTCGGGCACGCGCTTGCCCCGCGCCGTCAGCTTGCCGGCAAAGTCGGCCGCGGCTGAGTGCAGATAGAGGCTCGGCATGCCCCACTCCTCCATCATCCGCCAGGGGCTCATGCCGGTGCCGCCAGGAGCCCCGTCGATGGTGAGCAGGTCGATCTTGGCGTCGCTGCCCCATTTGAGCGCCATAGCCAGCTCGCGAAGGCCGTAGGCGCCGGTCTTGAGCGTGATGCGCTTGTAGCCCAGCGCGCGCAGCCGGTCGCACTCGGCCAGGAAGCTCTCTTCGTCGATGAAGCCCAGCCGGCTGTGTCGTTCGAACTGCTTGAGAGCGCCGTCACGGAAGGCGGCCTGGGTGATGGGGTCCGACGGATCGGGGGTCACGATGTAGCCCCGCTTCTGCAGCTCCAACGCCCGCTCGAGCGAGTCCACCTTGATCTCGCCGCCGATGCACTTGGCGCCCTGGCCCCATTTCAGCTCGATGGTGTCGAGCCCGTGCTTGTCGATGACGTACTCGGCCACGCCCAGCCGCGTGTCTTCGACGTTCATCTGCACCAGTAGTTCGCCGTAGCCGCGGTGGTATCGCTCGTACGTCTCGATCCGGCGGTCCATGTCGGGGGCGCGCTTGATCTTGCCCTTGGAGTCGAGCTCCAGTTGCGGATCGATGCCGCAGACATTCTCCCCGCACACGCAGGTGACGCCGCTGATGGCCGCGCCGACAGCGAAGTGCTCCCAGTTCCTCCGGGCTATCTCGGTCGACCCCAACGCGCCGGTGAAGACGGGAGCGAGCATCTTGACCTTGATGTCCCAGCCGTATTCCGTCTGGACGTTGACGTCGGGGAAGGTGCAGGTATCGGGGCCGGCCACCACACCCTCCGGAAGGCCTTCGCCTCCCAGGGCATATCCCTGGATGTTCAGATGCGAGTAGTCGACCGGGTAGTCCTTGTCGCCACCCGCGGTGATCGATCCGAACGGGCCGGGATAGATGACTTCGCGACCGCGGAAGGTCGACTGGAAGACCTCGCAGTTGCCCCGGCAACCGTCGATACAGCGAGTGCACAATCCGGAGCCCGGCACCACGCTGCGCGAGCGGTTCGATGTCTGGGACACGTCGTTCGCGTTTGGTCGCTGTAGATTCACCACGGACTCCTTCTCTAGTTGTGGGCGTCGAGGCCCAGTAACTGCCAGCGGGCGCACTGGAAACCCCTGCCCAGCTCGCACATGATGCACGTGTCGGGGATGTTTTCGACCATCGTCGTCTGAGATTCGCAGAGGCCGCAGATGCTCCCCTCCGTCATGGGGCCGGGGCATGGCGTGATGGTCATGGGGCACACCTGGATGCAGTTGTTACACCGCTTGCAGAGGTCCGGGCGCACGTCGAACGGTAGGGCCACCCGGCGGTCCCTGCCCCGCCCCACGAGGCCCAGGGACCTCGACTGCCAGATCTCGTCGCAGACCCGCACGCACCTTCCGCACAGGACGCAATCATTCATCCGCATCGGGTAGCGAGAGCGGGTGACCCCGACCCGTGCGGCGAGGTCCTGGATGGCCCGCGAGTTCGGCGCCTCTGCCAGGAGAAGCTCGACGATGTTTCGCCGTGCCCTCACCGCCGCTTCGGAGTGGGCTTCCACCACCAGGCCTTCGCTCGCCTCGAGCGTGCACGCGGCCGTCATCTTCCGCCGATCTCCGTCGACCACCTCCGCGATGCACACCCGACACGCCCCGATGGGGGTCACGCCCGGGGATGTGGCACAGGTTCGGGATGCAGATGCCCATCTCGAGGGCCGCTTCGAGGACGTTCGCGCCCTCGGTCGTCTCGATCATGGTGCCGTCGACCGTGATAGTCACCATCTTCGCCATGGATGCTCCCTCAGGACCTACGTATCGCTTCAGCCGGGCAGTCGTCCGCGCAGATGCCGCACTGTTCGCACAGCGCCTGGTCGATCGCGGTAGGTCTTTTCCGTCGACGATCGCGCCATGCGGGCAGACGCTGACGCACGAGCCGCACTGCGTGCACAGCTCCGGGTCGACCCAGTACCGCAGCAACGCCCGGCACACGCCGGCCGGGCACCGGTGGTCTTCGATGTGGGCTTCGTATTCGCCCTGGAAGTACTGCAGGGTGGACAAGACCGGGTTCGGCGCGGTCTTGCCCAGCGCGCACAGCGAACCCGCCGCCATGGTCCAGGCCAGCTCCTTGAGAGTCTCGACTTGTTCCAGGTGCCCCCGGCCCTCGGCGATATCGGTGAGGATCTCGAGCATCCGGCTGGTCCCGAGGCGGCAGGGCACACACTTGCCGCAGGATTCCTGGGAGAGGAACTCGAGGAAGTACCTGGCCACGTCGACCATGCAGGCCGATTCGTCCATCACCACCATGCCGCCGGAGCCCATCATCGAGCCTGCCGCGGCAAGAGCCTCATAGTCGACGGGCAGGTCGAACAGCGAGACCGGCAGGCAACCGCCGGAAGGGCCGCCCGTTTGCACCGCCTTGATGGCTTTGCCGTCTTGCGCGCCGCCCCCGATGTCGAAGATGATCTCGCGAAGCGTGGTGCCCATCTCGACCTCGACGAGCCCGGTGTTCTTCACGTGACCGGTGAGCGCGAAGATCTTCGTGCCCTTGCTCTTGTCGGTGCCCTTGGCAGCGAACCACCCGGACCCGTTGGCGATGATGGCGGGCACGTTCGCCCAGGTCTCGACGTTGTTGAGCACCGTCGGCTGCTCCAGATAGCCGCGCTCGACGGTATGGACGTCCTTGGCCCTGGGCTCGCCCACCTCACCCTCGAGCGAGGCCATGAGCGCTGTCGACTCCCCGCAGACGAAGGCGCCGCCGCCGCGGGCCACCTTAACGTCGAAGCTGAAGTCCGTTCCCCAGGATGTTCTCGCCCAGCAGGCCGAGGTCCCGCGCCTGCTCTATTGCCCGGCGCGTGTGCAGCACCGCCAGGGGATACTCGTTGCGGACGTACACATAGCCCTTCGACGAACCGACCGCGTAGGCGCCGATCAGCATGCCTTCAAGGATGGAATGGGGATTTCCCTCGAGCAGCCCGCGGTCCATGTACGCACCCGGGTCTCCTTCGTCGGCGTTGCAGATGACGTAACGTTCCTCGCCCGGGGCGCGTCGGCATTGCTCCCATTTGCGCGCGGTCGGATAGCCGCCGCCGCCCCTTCCCCGCAGGCCGGAAGCCTTGATCTCCTCGATCACCCCGTCGGGAGTCCATGGACGTGAGCACGTGAGCCAGGGCCGAGTAGCCGCCGGAGGCTATGTAGTCCCCGATGTCTCGGGGGTCGATGTCCCGGTTGCGTCCGATCAACTCCCTGTCTTGTCTTGCGAAGAAGGGGAGATCCGCGGGTGCGCGGGTGATGCCTCCGGCGACCTCGTCGGCGAAACACAGCCTTTCGACGACCTGGCCGCGGATCACGGATTCGGAGACGATCTCAGCCACGTCTTTGGCGGTGACCCTGCAATAGAGGACATCCAGCGGCTCGATGATGAGCAGCGGCTCCTGCTGGCAGAAGCCCTGGCAGCCGGTGACCCGCACGTGAACGTCGTCCGTGAGGCCGCGATTCTGGAGATCATCCTGGAGCGCGTTGAGGACGCTGAGCGACCCCGATGCTTCTCCGCACGTGCCGCTCGACAGAGTCAGGCGCACCGGCCATGCCTGGCGGGCTCTCTGCAACTCTTCCGTGAACGAGGCCAGGGCGGCGGGATCCCGCAGTCTAGACATTCGCGGCCAACTCCCGGTCTTGAGCCCTTACCGCCTCGAGCAGCACCCGCAGTTTGGCGGCGGTCATATTCTCGTGATACGTGCCGTCGATCACGACCACCGGGCTGAGGGCGCACGCACCGAGGCAGTTGACGGTCTCGACGGTGAAGGCGCGGTCGACGGTCGTCTGGCCCGGCCCGATCTGGAGCTCGGCGACGACCTCGTCGAGCATCCGGGGGGCTCCGCGAACATGGCACGCGGTGCCCGTACAGACCGTCAGCAGGTGGGATCCGCGAGGCTGGAGGCTGAACGCCCTGTAGAAGTTGGCGAGCCTGAAGACTTCGATGAGGGGGATCTCGAGCTTCTCCGACACCCGGCGCAGCACCCACTCGGGAAGATAGCCGTGCAGTTCCTGCAGGTCCTGCATGGCCTCCATGACGTCGAAGGGCTCCGCCCCGCGGTTCTCGAGGATGGCATCGACTCTATGTAGGTCCATGTCCTTCTCCGATATCGGCCAGGGGTTGCCACGCCAAGCTTTGACACATCGGGAGAAACGAACAGCCGGACCGTGGCTGCGGCCGTCCGCCCCGCTCCCCCTCTTCACGTCCCATACTGCACTGTTCACAGCAGTGAAGTGCCGCGACTGTATCAGGAAGTTGCCGGACCAGCAACCCCATCCAGGGCAAATAGTTGCCAATTTAGAGCGAGAATAGGCAAACAGATATTGTGGAAGGCGGTCACAGTGCGGCAATATTGCCGGTATGTATCTGGCAACGGCTGCTCTGCCGGGACCCGAGCATCGTGGCCCATTTCACCCGCGGCATGCAAGCGAACCGCGCAGGCACGGCCGCTCCGGGCATCGATGTGGTTTGTCACGTGGGCGGCAAATCTGCCGTTTGGTCCGCGATTAGCGGTAGATTTGCTGGTAACATCGGCTCTATGAGAGAGAAGACCGAAGTGAAGCGCGTCGCGATCCTGCGGATCCTCCAGGAGGCCGATAAACCGTTGGGCAGCTCGGGGATAACCGAGCGGCTGGCGGCGATGGGTCACGACATCAGTGAGAGGACCGTCCGCTTCCACCTCCTCGACATGGACAAGGCCGGCCTCACCCAGAACCTGGGCCGGAATGGGCGGGCTATCACGAAGCGGGGAGCGGGCGAGCTCGACAGCGCCCGGGGTTTTGACAAGGTAGGCATCCTTTCGGCCAAGATCGACCAGATGACCTACAAGATGGACTTCGATCTGGCCAGCAAGACGGGGACGGTCGTGCTCAACTTGAGCCTGATCGAGCGGAGTCAGCTCGAGCGGTCGGTGCCGCTCATCGGGGACGTGTTCCGCGCCGGGTACGCCATGGGGAAGCTGATGGCTCTGTTCCGCCCGGGAGAGCAGGTGGGGCACGGGACCATCCCCGAGGGCAGCGTCGGGATCGGCACCGTGTGCTCCATCACCATGAACGGCGTGCTCGTCGCTCACGGCATCCCGACCCACTCGCGCTTCGGCGGCCTCCTGGAGTTACGCGAGGGCAAGCCCACGCGGTTCGCCGAGTTCATCAACTACGATGGGACGACCCTCGACCCTCTGGAGATCTTCATCCGCAGCGTGATGACCGACTATGTGGGGGCCACGCGGACCGGGAACGGGCTCATAGGTGCCAGCTTCCGCGAGGTCCCGGCCGACAGCCGCGACCACGTCCTGGCGCTCGGGGCGAAAATGGAGAAGGTCGGGCTCGGCGGGCTTTTCCTGATCGGCTGGCCGGGCCAGTCGCTGCTCAAGATCCCCGTCAGCGAAGGGCGGCTGGGCCTGGTCGTCGTCGGCGGGCTCAATCCGGTGGCCATCCTCGAGGAGCAGGGCATCCACGTGCGCCGGACCGGCGCGCTGGCCGGTCTTATCGACTACAACCGGCTGTTCCACTACGAGGAACTGCCCGATCGCAGCCGCGAGTTGGCCTAGGCGGGGGCACCGGGCGACCGTCGCCGCCTCCGAGAGTTGCTTATAACCGGCTGTACGGTTATAATCAGACCGAAGGAGGTTCATCGGCCATGAGCGACAAGCGCCCCGGTTTGATCATGTGCGTGTGCACCGGCAAGTGTCCCGGTTTCGAGAAGATGGATATCTGGGACTTCATCAACCGGGTCAGGATCGAACTGCCTGTGGAGTTCGGGATCATCCATCCGCAATTGTGCGAGGAGGATGGTGACCGGTTCCTTGGGGATTTCCTGGAAGCCAAACGGCCGTTGATCATCGCCGGTTGCGCGCCCACCATGCAGTACAAGCTGTTCCGGGACGCGTTCACCGCGCACGCCATGGACGTCAAGAAGGACATGGTCCCGCTCGATATCCGCGAGATGACCACCGACGAGGCCGTGGCGAAGGTCCAGGCTGCCCTCGAGGACATGGGCGAGCATGTCTGAGACCACGTTCATGGGAGTGCCCCGGAGCAAGATCCCGTGGGCTCCGGCCATCGACTACGACAAGTGCGACTTCTGCATGGAGTGCGACGAGTTCTGTCCGCATCGTGTCTTCGAGCGCCGCGACGGGCGAGATCCGCGCTCGTGGTCGCGAACCCCGACAACTGCGTGGTCTTCTGTCGAGCCTGCGCCAAGACCTGCGGCCCAGACGCCATCTCGTTCCCGGACAAGCCGGAGACCGTCGCTCTCATCAAGAGGATACGCGCCGAGGAGGGCGGGGCATGAGCTACCTGGTCCTCGCCTGCACCGGCCTCGATAAACCCGAGGGCTCGGTCAGCCGGGAGGTCGCCCTACGTCTCGCGGAGGACGCAGGCTTCGAGATCCTCTGTCCGGTATCGCTCAATCGGACTCCCGCCCGCTACAAGAAGGCGCTGGCCGAGAAGCAGGTGATAGTGGTCGACGGATGCGCGACCCGATGCGCGGCCAAGCTGGCCGTCGCCGCGGGAGCGACGCCGGCGCAGAAGGTGATCGTCTCCGAGGTGCTCAAGGAGACCGGTGGGTCGCCCTGTCCCCGGATCTTCGTCTCACCGGCGAGGCGCTCGAGCTTGCCCGCCGGATCGCCGGTGAGATCGCCTCGAGGCAGGCAGCCGGCGCCGGGCAAACGGCCGCACCGGGCGCCGCAGGCGGCTCAGACCTGCCTTCGAGCCTCCGTCGGATCTCATCCTGGTGGTTCACGACAAGTATGAGTTCCGCATCCCGTCGACCGGATATCTCTTCAACGGGAACGATGTGTGGGTTCAGGTGGCGGGCAACAGGGCGCGGATCGGCATCTCCGACTACATGCAGCAACGCCTGACCGACATCACCTACGTCGATCCCGCCGAAGATGGGCGCCCGTATCGATCAGTTCGACGAGGCCGGTACGGTCGAGTCCACGAAGGCCTCCTTCGAGCTTGTGTCGCCTGTGAGCGGGACGGTGGTCGCCACGAACGCGGCTGTGGTGGACGCGCCCGAGTCGATCAACGAAGACCCGTACGGCAGTTGGATCGCCGAGCTGGAACTCAGCGGGTGGGAAGACGACCGCGGGCTGCTGCTCGACGGCCCGACGTATGCGGCCGACGTCGAGCGCAAGGCCGCGGAAGACTAAGAGAGCCAGGAGAAGAGAAAAGCGGATGCTGCCACCGGACGACAAAGTCCTCGTCATCCCCTGTAGCGGGGTGGGCAAGGTGCAGGGCCTCATGAGCCGCGAATCTGCCTACCTGGCGGTCGACGAGCTTGCTCCGGATAGATTGGACTTGGTCTGCCTTGCTCTCCTCGTGCGCGAAGACGAAGAGACTCTAGCTAAGGTGAAGGCTCATCCTTGTCTTACGGTTGACGGCTGTGGGAAGGCCTGCGCCCAGAAGAACGTGGAGATCGCCGGTGGAGAGGTGGCCGGGACCTTCCAGGTGGCGAAGGCCGTGAGCGGCCACCGCGGCGCGCAGCCGGGGAACGGGTCGGAGCTGACCGAGGAAGGGTGGGCGATCACGCGGGAGATCGCGGAAGCCATCGCGGCTGAGGCAGAGCGCATCTGCGCGGGCGAAGGCGTGGTGAGATGACGGCGGAGGTGAACAGCACCGCCAAGGTGGGCATCATCGCCTGCAGCGGCGAGGAGATCGCCGTGGGGACCATCTCCCGGAGCGCGGTGCGCAGAGTGCTCGAAGTCCTTCGCCCGCACGACGCGGTCACGCTCTGTCTGCCCCTGTTCCTCGCCGGCAACGAGGGCGAGCGGAACTTCGCCCGGACGCACCCGACGATCACCATCGACGGCTGCGAGAAGCTCTGCGCTCGGTGGGGGACGGAGAAGCACGGCGGTCCGGTCGCTCGCTCACTGGTGGTCTCGGACATCATCGGTGAACACGCCGCTCTCTGCTCGCGTTCGCTGCGTGGGCGCAGCGACGCGGATGAGCAGGCGATCGCGGTCGTCGCCGACCGCATCGCCGCGGAGATCGACGCTCTGCTGAGCGAGGGTGCGAGGCCGGAGCTGGCCGAGGATGCCTCGGCTGACGTCTGCGCCTGCATGAAACCGGTCGAGACGGGTTCTGTCAGCCTCAAAGGGCAACGTGTGGAGATCCCCGCGCTGGCGCACGTCTTCGCTCAGTGCGCCCGAGGTGGTATTCGGGCCGACGCGGCGGCCGGTCCCGCCCTCGTCGAACAGGCCAAGGTGTTCCACTACATCCCTCCTGAGGAGGAGCATGACTACGAGGCCGCCCTCATCGAGGCCTATCGGGCATATCTGGGAGGTTGATCCATGAAGGTACTGAGGGACACGTTCAAGGCGTTGGCCGACGAGACCCGGCTCCAGATCATGACGCTCCTGCTCGACAACGACGAGCTGTGCGTGTGTGACTTCGTGGGGGCGCTCGGCCAGACGCAGTCCAAGATCTCCCGCCATCTCCGCTATCTGTACAACGCCGGTCTGGTCCAGGATCGCCGAGAGGGCCTGTGGATGCACTATCGCATCTCGAGCGAACTCGACCCCGAGCAGCAAACGATCCTGAAGGCCCTCTCCGAGGCCGTCGGCCAGGACGAGAAGCGCGATCTGCGCGTCGCTCTGGAACGCTGGTTCGACGACAAGACGGGGTGCGACGGTGGAGGGATGGTAGAAGTCAAGGTCTTTGGCGCCGAACCGCCCTGCGTCAAGTGCAAGCAGAGCGAGCAAGAAGCGAGGAAGGCGGCGGCCAAGTTCCCGGGACAGGTGACGGTGGAGAAGCTTTCGGCGCTTTCACCCGAGGGGGTGCGGTTCGGGTTCGTGATGACGCCCGCGGTAGTAGTCAACGGCCGGGTAGTCTCTCAGGGCCGGGTGCCGCAAGAGGCCGAGTTGGAACGTATCCTACAAGCGGAACTAGGAGGGTGACGTGGCGGTAGTCATGGAGGTGTTCAGCGGGGATCCGCCCTGTCCGGGCTGCGTGGCCATCCTGGCCATGGCCGACCGGTACGCGGCGAAGTATCCGGCGGAAGAACTGGTGGTCAAGAAGTACGTGGGGCGCGACGCTCTGGAGAAATACGAGGAGTACCACCTCTCCTGCGTGCCCGCCGCGGTCGTCAACGGGGTGATCAAGATCGAGGGGACGGCCCCCGACGAGGGCACCATGAACAACGCGCTGCGGGAGGGCGGACTATGGATCCGATAAGGGTCGAAATCTTTCTCTCGGTGCCGGCGTGCTCGGGTGGTGTAGCGGTCAGGCGGTTGATCGACGATGTGGCCACGCAGTACGGCGACCAGATGGACGTGGTCTACCACCAGGGGCGCGACGAGCGGTACGAGGAGCTGAAGTTGTCGTCCGCGCCCGCCATCATCATCGGCGATCTGGTGCGCTTCATCGGGCTGTGCCCGACAAGGGAAGGCCTCATCGGCGCTCTGCGGGAGGCCGGGCTGGAGTGAGCCCCCATTTCGGCGCCGCGCAGCACGGACGGAGGGGCGGTAGACTAGCGGCATGAACCTGCTGGATATTCTGAACAGCGATAGAAAGACCATCTTCCTCGATGGGGCCATGGGCACCCAACTGGGACAGGCCGGCCTGGAGATGGGCGGGCAGAACAACGTCACCAATCCGGAGGCCGTGCTTGCCGTTCACAAGCTGTACGCCGCCTCCGGGGTGGATCTGCTCATCACCAACACGCTGACCATGAACCGCGCCAACCTTGAGTCGCACAACGTCGGAGTGGACGTGCGAGAAGTGAATCTCGCCGGGGTGCGGTTGGCGAAGGCTGCCGCCGGTGAGGGTCAGTGCGTTCTGGGCGACATGAGCTCCACCGGCAAGATGCTCAAGCCCTACGGGCCGCTGCCCGAAGACGATGCCTTTGCCTCCTTCAGGGAGCAGGCGGCCATCCTCGCGGAGGGCGGGGTCGACGGGCTGATCATCGAGACCATGTTCGACCTGCGGGAGGCTCTCTGTGCGGTGCGCGCGGCCAAAGAGGCCTGCGACCTCCCGATCATCGCCACGATCGCTTTCAACACGGCGGGCAATGACGGGCGGACGGTGATGGGCGACACGGCCCGCAAATGTGCCGAGGCGCTGACCGAAGCGGGGGCATCCGCGGTCGGCGCCAACTGCGGCAGCATCGATCCCCTCGAGATGGCCCAGATCGTCGCGATGATGCGCGAGGCGACGTCGCTCCCCATCGTCGCTCAGCCCAACGCGGGCAAGGGCAGGATGGTCGACAAGGAGCTGATCTTCGACCTGTCGCCCGCCGACTTCGCCGTCGGCGTCAGGGAGTGCGTGCGGGCAGGGGCCAGGTTGGTCGGCGGCTGCTGCGGGACCTCACCGGCCCACATCCAGGCGATGGTGGAGCTGATCGGCCGGGCCTCGTAGGATGCGGGACCTGGACTTCGCCCTCACACTGATGGTGCAGGTCAGGAGTAGGCTGCGGCAGGAGTCTACGCCCCGATGACCTTCGGCCCCCATCCTTGCTTCACCACGTTGCGGGTGTCGACCACGAGCTTGGCGTCACGGTAGAGAGCGGGGTCGCGGAACTCGGCATGCGCCGTGGAAAGGAGCAGTAGGTCGTAGCGGCCGAACTCCTCGGGCGTCAACGGCACCGACCGCATCTCCGGGTTGTTGCGGCGCCCCGGCCGGGCGACGGGGAAGTGCGGGTCGCAGTAGGACACATCGGCGCCCCGCTCCCGCAGGAGCCTGATGAGCTCGTAAGACGGCGACTCCCGATCGTCGTCGATGTCGGCCTTGTAGGACAGGCCCAGGATCAGCACCTTGGCCCCCTTGAGGCTCTTGCCCTCGTCGGAGAGCGCGGCGCCCACCTTGGCGATCACCCAGGCCGGCATGCCGGTGTTGATCTCTCCCGCCAGCTCGATAAACCGGGTCCACACCCCATGCTCGGCCGCCTTCCAACTCAGATAGAAAGGATCTAGCGGGATGCAGTGGCCGCCTAGACCTGGGCCAGGGTAGAAGGCCTGAAAGCCGAACGGCTTGGTCTTGGCCGCGTCGATGACCTCCCACACATCGATGTCCATGTGATCGAAGGTCATCTTCAGCTCGTTGACCAGGGCGATGTTGACCGCCCGGTAGATGTTCTCGAGCAGTTTCGACGCTTCCGCGACCCGCGTGCTCGAAACCGGCACGACCTCGGTCATGACCTCGGCATACAGTGCTGCCGCGGCCTGCGTGGACTCCGGATTCACCCCGCCGACGATCTTGGGGATGATGGCCGTGTGGAACTGCCGGTTCCCGGGGTCCTCGCGCTCGGGGGAGAAGGCGAGCAGAAAATCGCGGGGCGTCGCGAGTCCGGTGGATTCGAGGATCGGCTTGACCTCCTCATCCGTTGTTCCCGGATACGTGGTCGATTCGAGGATCACCAACTGTCCAGGGCGAAGATGCTCGGCGATGTCGCGGGCCGCACCCAGGATGTAGCTGAGATCAGGTTCGCGATGCTTTCCCAGGGGAGTGGGCAGACAGATGAGGATGGCATCGCAGCGAGCGAGCTCCGAGATATCGGAGGTCGCCTGGAAGCCCGCCGCCCGGCCTCTGGCGGCGGCGACCCGCGCCGCTCCCACGTGCGCGATGTACGAGCGCCCGTCGTTGAGCGCCTCAACCTTGCTGGGGTCGCTGTCGAAGGCGACAACAGGGAAGCCCGCATCCGCGAACAGTAGAGACAGCGGCAGCCCGACATAGCCCTGTCCGATGATGCCGATCCGCGCTTCGTGCGCGGCGATACGCTCGATGAGTTCCAAAGAGGCCTCCTCAGCGCCGAGGGGATCACCCAGTCGTCGGTGTGTGTCGTCTTGGCCCGGTTGCGGTTTTCACGGTATCAAGCGCAGAGCCAGGACATCCGCCGCATCACGGATGATGATACCCGACCTATCGGGGCGCGAGTGATAGGCGTGACTGGCTGATCGGCGTCGCGACGCCGATCCCTGTAATCCTTTTGCCAAAGGAAACTACACACGTCAGGTCGCCAGGGACCCCGGCATCTACGCGGCCTGGCATGCCGGTCTCGTAGGGGCGCTGCGCACTCGGGCAGACTAGGGCGCATTCTGCGAAAATCTAGCGGCTAGGTCGATTGCGTTGGTACCTGAGTCAAACCAACGGGTGATACTCTATTCTCATGTCGTCCCAGGTCGTCTCCCTTGTCATCCCGACCTACGATCGGCCGGAGTTTATGCGGTGCTCGCATCGCTCCCACAACCCCCGGTCCGGCGCCGTCTCGGCCTGCCTCCCACGTGGGTGGGCGCCCTCCAACACCCTCCTCCTCGTACCGTCGGCGACTGGGAACGCCTGATCATGGGCGACTCCGCGTGGAGCATAGTCGAATATCGCGGCCGGCCGGGGCTGGAGCAACTCGAGGCCGACTGGAAGCGGCTTTACGCCGCCATGCCCGGGAGGTCCAGGTACCATGCCTATGAGGCCCAACTTGCATACCTCAGCCATCTCTGCGCCGCGCCCGCGCTGAGCAGGTACCTGGCGCTTACAGACGGCCGCCGCGTTCGGGCTATCTGTCCGCTAGAGGCCGTAAGAGACACAAGCCTGCGCATCCCACTGCGTGCTTGGGCCCTTCCGACTCACGATCATTGGGTCGCCACTGATGCGATTGCTGCGCAGGATGAAGCGCGTCTGGCCCTCGTCCCGACTGTCGTAGACTTTCTCCGTCGGCATCCCGAGGGCCGAGAACTCTTGGTGCTAGGGCCGACGCCCGAGAGCGCAAACCTCCGGGAAGGGTTGCAGTGGATGAGGAAGGGCGAGTACTGCGAGCGCCTGGCGACCCCCTCGAACTTTTTCGATTGCGCGGTCCCATACGACCAGTTAATGGAGAGGCTCACCAAACACTTCCGGCGAAACCTTCGTTCCCACCGCAACAAGGTCCAGTTGCTCGCCGACGTTCGGTTTGTGAATGTGGTGGGGCAGGAAGGACTGGAAGCCGAACTAGACAACTTCCTGGCCGTGGAGGCGTCGGGCTGGAAGGGACGGGACGGGGCCGGGTCCGCCATTCGGCTGCGTCCCAACCTCGTCGCCTTCTATCGCGATCTCGTAAGGACGATGCACGGCCCCGAGGACAGATGCGAGATTAATGCCCTGTACGCTGAGGGCCGCTGTATCGCTTCACAGTTCTGTGTGCGGACTGGCGAAGAGTACACGATTCTCAAGATCGCCTACGACGAGGCGTTCGCACGGCTCGGGCCTGGCCAGGTGCTGCTTGAAAGGACAATGGAGCGATGCTGTGACGACCCCGGCATCACGCGTTTGGACCTGGTGAGCGACGCATCGTGGTTCAGGGATTGGCAGACGCAGAGGATGCCGATGCAGCAGGCGTCCGTGGCTATAAACCGCTGGTCCGGCCGGCCTTTGATCTCCCTTCTCGGCCTTCGCTACGGGCCGGCGCGACGCATAGTCCGTCGGATTCGTAGCTCCATGGGCGAACGACGGTCACCGAGGGCAGGCCGGAAAGGTGGAGTCCGACGCGATGCCAGCGGCCCGGGGAAGACATGAACGACCAGGATGAACGCCCGAGTTTCTCTTGCGCCCGGCACCTGAGCGAGAATCAAGTCGCCAAGTGGCGGGATTTCGCGGATCAAGTCCCGTGGGCCCACTACCGCCAGGATCCCGCCTGGGCAGATATGGACCCCTATGGTAGCCGGATGTCGAGGCGGGAGCCTTGGTTCTTTTGGGGAGAGACCGGCGGCGTCGTCTGCCTTACCGCCATCGGTGTGCGGAGGCGTCTCCCGTTGCCGGGCTACGTGTTTTGGGAATTCAACAAGGGCCCGAGCTTCGTCGACAGCAGAGTGTTCAACGAGTGGCTACCATGGGTTGCATCTCGCGTTCGTCGCGGCGCAGCTCGCATGCACGTGGAGCCGGCCGCGCCCCTAGATCAAGGCGGCGATGAGATTCGGACGATCCTGGAGCGCCACGGCTTTAAACGGTGCAGCGAATGGGCGACGCTGCTCTTGGACCTCACTGCCGAGGAGGACGAGATAGTCGCCGGCTTTCGCTCTACTACGCGGCAATGCATAGGAAAATCGCGCACTCTCGGCATCACGGTCGAGCCGCAGGATACACCGGATGGGTGGCACACGATGGTTGCCCTCCAGGCTGACCTCTCGTTAAGGGCGCCCGTACTATTGGTCGAGGAGTCCATGATCGAGCACATCAGCCGGAGCTGGCTTCGCGAGGGCTCCGGCGGGACGGTTCTCGTCGCATACCATGGCCAGGAAGCACTCGCCGCCGCGCTGATCGTCACGTATCGCGGCACGGCTCACTTAGTGATGATGCCCTCCGGACACCGAAACAGAGACTTCCCAGCCAGTCACCTTCTCCTTTGGGAAGCGATGCGCTGGTCGAGGCGACATGGATGCTCCACGTTCGACCTCGGCGGTTACAGCTTGGAGGCGCAGCAGGGTGATTCTCTCTGGGGGGTGAACCTCTTCAAGCGTGGCTTCGCCCCTCTTGACCGTCTCAGCACATCAGTCGGGATGCACGAGGTAGTCTTGTCCCCTACGATCGTGGCTTTGGCCGCCGCGGCGCGAAAGTCTCAGGGCCTCCTGAGCCGGCGTCATGACGTTAGACTCCGGCTACGCGGGCGGCTTGGGAAGATGAGCTCGCTGTGCGTCTAGTCGAAGCTCTCACTCATGCACCGATAGTCAGAGAGTGGAACATCGGCGTGGCGGACCTCAAGCTCGAAGACCTGCTCAGGAATGACGAGGACGCAAATACCCGCATCTTTCGTCCTCACGTACACTGGTTGCCCAAGCCGTGGTTCGTCTGCGTCCAGGCCGACCCCTGCTTGGTCGTGGAAGACGGGCGTACCTTTCTCTACTACGAGGAAATGCGTTTGGTCTCCACAAAGGGCCGGCTCCGCGCCGGCGAGTTCCAACGTGACGGCGCCGCGAGCAACGGAAGCGTGAGGCGCCTAGGGGACCCGATGATCCGGCTGCGCGGCCACGCGGCGTACCCGTACGTGTTCAAGTACGAAGGGGGCTTTTACTGCGTTCCGGACACCGGGAGGAGTAAGCGGGTAGCGCTCTACCAGAGTGACGCCCCATTGGGACCTTGGAGAGGGCATTCCGTCCTTCTCGATGGGGTTGCGGCTCGGGACAGCACTGTATTCTTCTTTGAGGATCGCTGGTGGCTACTCTGCACTGTCGCCGGGGATGATCCACAATCCGCTTTGGCCGACCTCCACATATGGCACGCGTCCGAGCCCTGGGGTCCGTGGGCGCCTCATCGACTTCGGCCCGCAAAAACAGATGTCCGCTCTTCGCGTCCGGCGGGACGGCCCTTCATCGTTGATGGGGTCCTCTACCGTCCGGCGCAGGACTGTGGGCCCCGGTACGGAGCCAGGACGGTGATCAACCGGGTCTTGACCCTGACGCCGGATGAGTTCGCCGAAGAGGCCCGGTGTTACCTCGAGCCCGACCCCGATGGACCCTACGCGAGCGGTCTTCATACCATTGCCACCGTCGATGGTTTGGTGGTCGTGGACGGCCTATGGGAAGGCTTCACGTTGAACCCCCTCAAGACGTTGACGGCGGTCATGTCGAAGATCCGCGACAGGTTGTGATGGCCCCTGTTGACGCGGATACACGGGTCCACCTAAAGTGGCAACCGTCGCGAGAATCGCTGGCATCGAGGTCTGCCGGAACTCAGCCGAGACTATGGCGTGGATTAAGCGTTGGCTCATGCCCGCCTTGACCCGGCCCGCATCAGGAGTTTGGGTTGGCAGCCGATAACAGGTTTGCGAGAGGGAATTCAGAAGATCTATAGGTTGTTCCTGGAGAGCCTTGACTGATTCAGGGAGGATTCACGGATGAGCAAGGCTGCGGGGCAGACACTGGTCGCAATCGAGGGGCGCTATTTTCGGCCGACTGAGGTGGAGGCGCATGGCGGCGAGTGACCTTCCGCCTGAGGTGTCACCGCCGGCGCAAGACAGCGCCCAGAAGGAAGGAACGTTCGGCCAGAATGCGGTCCTGAGCACCGTCGCGTGGGTGGCGTCCGGCGTCGCCGCTTTCATCTGTGTGCCGATAACCGTGCGCGGGCTTGGAGCCGAAGCCTATGGGCTCATCGCTCTGGTTACCGCGCTCACAGGCTACGCCGGTCTGGTCGAGTTGGGGCTGAGCCAGGCCCTAGTCCGC
Organism: uncultured Actinomycetota bacterium; assembly: GCA_963843455.1. GTDB lineage: Bacteria > Actinomycetota > Thermoleophilia > RBG-16-64-13 > RBG-16-64-13 > CAIQPS01. The sequence goes on along the minus strand of CAWJKE010000002.1, from coordinate 51,990 downwards.
TACCTGTCCTACTACCGGGCCCTGGGCGAAGGCCGACCCATGATTGCCATCGTGCGTTTCGCGCTCATATGGTTCACGGCCGCAGGCTCCGTCGCGGGGCTGGTTATCTTTCTGAGTGCCCCCTGGATTGCTGCTGATCTGCTGAACGTATCGGCACGTCTACTTCCCAGCGCCGTGATGGTCATCCGGCTGTCGGCGATCAACCTGGTGGTGGATATGCTGCTCAACGTAGGTATGGCGGTACCGATTAGCTTTCTGCGCTACGACATAGCTGCCGGGATGAGTGGCACATTCACCGTACTCACGTGGGTCGGGCCTGCGGTCGTCGTTGTACTCGGCTACGGGGCTGTGGCGGTAGTCGCATTCTATCTCGGCGCCAATGTCGTTGCCCTACTCTTCTACCTATATTTTGGGCTGCGTCTGCTTCGGTCCATACCCCACAATGTCGGACCGGAGTGGCGCGAGGTCCGACGCAAGGTCCTTTCGTTCGCCGGTTTGGTCGCCGCAAACCGGGTTGGAGCCACGGTGGCAGTCCAGACCAACAGACTCATGGTCGGGATTACGAACAACACGGCGGCTGCCGCCTATTACCAAGTCCCGAACGTCCTTGCCTCTAAAGTCATCGAGCTTTCAGGCAGAATCGCAAGCGTCCTTTTCCCGACCGGGAGTGCGATGATCGCCCGTGGCGACCACGAGGGTCTCCGTGCGCTCTATTTCAGGAGCTCGCGCCTCCTCTTTCTGGTGAACGCGAGCGCGCTGATGGCGACCGCGATCTACGCCTATCCCTTGCTGGAGTACTGGGTCAGCCCCGTGTACGCGGATCAGGGGACGGTCGCCCTGGCAATCTTCGCCGCCACGATGGCCCTCAATGCTGCGGCGCTGCCTACCGGGTTCCTCTCCTGGGCGGCGGCGCGACCCGGAGCGAACCTTGTCTTCGCATATCTGAGCGCTGGGATCAGTCTCGCGACGATCTATCCCCTCGCCTTGCGGTTCGGCGTCAAAGGAGCCGCCATGGCGGGTCTGCTTGGGGCCCTGGTGCAGCCGTTCTTTATCCACTACTACAACCGGCGCATCCTGGACGTTTCGTCGGCTGCGGTCTTCAGGCGCTGCTACTTGCCGACCTTCGCAGGAGCCGCCGTGGTCGGAGTTGCCTCCTACCTTCTATTTCTGCCGCATGCGGGGTCCCTCGCCATCACACTGGTTCTAGTCTTCGTGACCGCGCTGCTGTCGTTCGTCGTCAGCGGCGTGTTCGGGGCGGTCTCGAAAGGGGAACTGCAGGAACTGCGTGTTATCGTGAGCTCGATAGGAAAGCGGATGCGGTTAGGGAAGGGGGCGCGGCCGTGAACCAAGCCGGTTTCAACTCGTCGCGCCGCGGAGGCCTCCTCAGGACTGACGCTCCAGTGGCGCTCGCCGCTATATTTGTGGGATTGGTCATCAGTTTTCTCCTCGTACACGGCTCTCCGAAACTGCAGCTTCTTCCAGCGGGCATCGCCTTCCTGGCGATCGGCTTCTTCTATCCGCGCCTTATCCTGTGGCTCGTCGTCGTTCTGACCGCCTGGTTCCCCGAGACCCTGTATGGGGTAGCAGAACACTTCCGCCTTCAGGCTCTCCTCATACATCCTCGACCCGTTCCGTCTTAACGTCTACGAGATCCTGATCTACGCGCTCGTTCTCATCCTCATCGCTCGGCGTCTCATCGAGCCCCGCAGGGTCAAGCTACCGCCGTCCGTTGTCATTTCCATCCTGGCTTTCGCGGCCATCTTCGGGTTCCAATTCGCCCGCGCCCTGACCGGATGGGGCCACCTATCAGCAGGTCATGGCATTCACAAGCGGCAGATACGCCCTGGCCGGGGTCGCGGCCCTTTGGTGTTTCACCCAGTTGCTGGACACGCATAAGGTTCGACTGCTGCTACTCGACACTCTCTTTGCGGTAGCCACCGGACGCGCGATCTACGCACTCTTTCGCTACGTCCTGGGCGGTGGGGACACGGCCGACGTGTATCGAGCCAGTGGAGTGAAGGTGGCGCTGTGGGAGTCGGCTGATCACGTGCTGTTCGTCATGTTGATAGTCGCCGCGATCGCCGCCTGGACGACCGAGCGGGTGAGCCGACGCCGCTCTGACTCTGTGGCTCTCGGCTTCGACCCTGATGGCGGTGACCATCATCTTGTCGTTCCGAAGAACCGGATGGCTCGGACTTGTCGCGGGACTGGCCATCGCCGCGTGCTTCTTGGTTCCGAGATCGAAGCGGGCGCTCGCGCTCGTGCCCATCCTCGTTGGTGCTGCGGCGGGGGTCCTTGCCGTGAGCTACCAGAGATTCGCCGGGTCCGGCAGCCTCTGGACCCGCTTGTTCCCGGACCTGGCCGCATCACAGGGGCCCACACGGCAGGCCGAGTGGGCGTTGGCCTGGAAGACGATCTCTCGAAACCCGATCGCTGGAGACATGATGGCCCGGCGCGCCAGCAGCAGCTTCGCCTTCTGGGACACCTCCTTCGTCCATAACGCATTCCTTTTTGCCTGGATGAAGTTCGGGCTTTTTGGACTTCTGGCCCTTACTTCTGTGATCGTCGCCTGCGGCCGCTACATATACAGGGGCGTCCGGGCGAGGTCGAGCGAGGACTACATCGCTCTCGGCGCGCTCAGTGTCGCGCCTTTTCTCCTCCTGGTCAGCATGAGCGGTACCCCGTTATCGGAGATAAGAATGGTGACAGTCCTCGCCATTGCAGCCAGTCTCGGGCTGTCCGTGGGCATCCGGGAGACGGCCGATGACCATTCCAGTCAGGGATCTTCGCCGGGGGACGGGGGATAGGCGTTGAGTCAGCGGAGTGCCGCAAGCCACCCTCTGCGTGTACTGATAACCGGAAACAACTTCGGGTTTCCGGACGGGCTCGGTGCGACCGCCCGCGTGCGAGCCGTAGGGGCAGGCCTCGTCCGGGCGGGCGCCGTCGTCGAAGTGATGCCGACCTCTCGGAGCACGCTGCCAGGAGATCCGTCGGCAGGTTCTCAGGCTGCAGGTTCGATTGACGGCATCTCCTATCGCCAAGGTGCGGGCACACGCCGCCCAAGTGACTCTCGAGTAGTCCGGCGATTGGGACGGCTTCGCGGCCCCGGCGCAGCGTGTCTTGCGGCCGCCGGGATGAGCGGGTCGCGACCGGACGCGGTTCTCTTCTTTACGAATGACTCCTTTGTGCTCCCCCTCGCTGCCGGCAGCGCCGGCAGATTGCGCCGGGCTGTGCTGCTTGTCGATGGCTGCGAGTTGCCCTTTGTCTATCGGGGCACCGACGTCGTTACTCAGATGTCCCGCGCGGCGTATTCGAAGGGTTTCTTGAACTGGTACGACGGCATCATGGCGATTTCGAGGTACCTGGAAGAGTATTACCGAGCACGTGTTGGCGCGCGGACCGCGATCATGCACCTTCCCATTCTCGTCGACTGCGACCGGTTCGAGCAACCGTCGCGTCGTCCGGACGTTGAGGTGAGCCGGTACATAGGCTACTCGGGCTCGCTCGCGCCCAGCAAGGGTGTCGAGGCTCTTCTGAGGGCGTTCCGAGTGGTTGCCAGTCGCCACCCGGACGTGACCCTGCGAATGACCGGCCTCGCGGTCCCGCGCACCTACCGACAGGAGCTTGAAGGGATGGTGGCGGACCTTGACCTTGGCGACCGCGTTCAGTTCCTGGGACTCATTCCAGCCGACGAGATACCCGCGTTCCTTCAGAGAGCCACGGCCCTGGTAATACCGCACCCGGCGGCGGTCTTCTCGGAGGCGGCATTTCCCACCAAGCTCGGGGAGTACCTGGCGACCGGCGTACCTGTCGTTACCACCCGGGTCGGCGAGATCGAGCGCTACGTGACACATGGGCACGCCGCCTTCCTCACGGACCCCGACCGGTGGGAGTCTCTCGCCGAGGCGCTTGACGTGGTCCTCAGTGACCCGGAGGGGGCCCGTTCGGTCGGCCGTCGAGGCGCCGTCCTCGCGCGTCGCGAGTTCGATATTGGTCGCCATGGACGAAGGCTCTACGAATTCATCGAAGACCTACGCGAGAGGAAGACCTGGACCCATGCCAAGGCAGAGGGCACGCTGAAATGAAGCTCTGCCTGCTGTGCGAGAACGAGGCAGCCGCACTTGGGGCCGACGTGGTCGGTGGCATAGAGAACCAGGTCCAGTTGCTCGCATCGCATCTCGCCGCTCGCGGCCATGACACGACACTCGTGGTGCCAGGGATGAGCGGCGGACCCAGGCCACACCGCGGCATCAGGATCGTCAGCGGCTGGGACCCGGACATGGGCAGACCGGGCGTGCGTTCCTTCACCTATCGCTTACCGCATCTGCGCCAGACTCTTGCCCAACTCGCCGCCGACGCCTACTACATCTGCGGGTACTCGCACCTTGCGCCCTCCCTGGTCGCTGCCGCCCGCGACGTCGGAGCCTGTTCGTTACTCGCGCTTGCCAGCGACGTCGACCTGCGACCTGCGGCGCGGAGCCAAGAGGAGGCGTCCGCAGAAGCCTGTACGAGCGCTCGCAGGAGAGTCTGCTCGCCTCATTGTATTACCGGCAGCGCGGGACTGCGGCGGGCCTCCTGCGTCGTCGCTCAGACCAAGAGAGCAACTCGAGAGATGTCGACTGCTTGGCCTTCGCTCGACGATGATCTCAAATATCGTCGATGTGCCACCCCCTGAGGTACCCGGCGAAGGCCCCGTGTCCGACGTCATCTACGTGGGATCGCTGAGCCGGTGGAAGGGGGTAGACACGCTCGCCGAACTAGTCACTGCTCTTGGTGAGGTAAGCTTCGAGATCGTCGGGCCGATAAGGGACAGCGTTCCCTCGTCACTCGTCGACCGGCTCCTCCAGGCCCCCAACGTTCGCTACCTCGGTAGACTTCCCCACGCGTCCGCCTGGGCCAGGATCCGGCGTTCGCGCGTTCTCATCAACACCTCTCCGGTCGAAGGCTTTGCCAATATCATGCTCGAAGCATGGGCGGTCGGCACCCCGGTCGTTTCCCTCGCCTCCGACCCCAACGGGCTTCTCTCCGGTCCCGATCCGTTCGGGCTCTGCGCAAGAGGATCGGTCTCGACTATGGTTACCATGATCAGGTCCATCCTGGCGGACGATGAGCGCCGCGCAGCGGCCGGGCGCCGGGCTTCCGAGTACGTCCGGAACGTCCATAGTCCCTCCGCGATATGCGGTCAGTTCGAGGACCTGGTCGCGACGATACACACCGAAGGCCGCCCCTCGGCTGCCCGACCCTGTGGAGAGTGCCAATGATCTCCATCATCCTGACTACCTACAATCGCGCCGCGACTCTGCAGCGGGCTAAGGACACTCTTTATCTGCAGGCGCTCAAGGAAGCCGACCCTCCCCGCTACCGGCAGACGATCGTCCGCGTTTGGGTAGCGAGGGCTCTACGCCCGGTGCTGAGGTAGCCGCCAAGCATGTGCGGCATAGTCGGTCTGCTGGCTCCGATGATTCCCGCCGACGCCGGGCCTCCCGAGGTTCTCGTGCGGCGGATGGCGGGAACGCTGCATCATCGCGGGCCCGATTCGGAAGGGTTTGTGGACTATCCGGGGGTATCCATCGGCATGACCCGGCTGAGCATCATCGACCTGGAGACCGGAGACCCACCCATCGCCAACGAGGATGGGTCCATATGGGTCGCTTTCAATGGCGAGATCTACAACTACGCCGAGCGGCGCGCGCGCCTCCTTGCGGCAGGTCACGAGTTTAGGACCCAGACCGACACCGAAGTCATCATTCACGAGTACGAGGAGCTGGGCCTGGATTGCGTCAACCAGTTTCGCGGCATGTTCAGCTTCGCGATTTGGGACGCCAACAAGGGGCAACTGGTGCTTGCCCGTGATCGGTTCGGGATCAAGCCGCTCTATCTGGCGAGTAGTGCAGGCTCGTTGGCCTTTGGGTCCGAGATGAAAGCGCTCCTGCAAGTGCCGTGGGTCGATCGCTCGTGGGACGCGACGGCGTTGTCTGGATACCTGCGTCTTGGCTACGTCCCTCCGACGTTCACCGCCTACCGCGGAATCAGAAAGCTGCCGCCGGGAACGATGGAGGTCTGGGCCTGGGACGCAGTCGAGGGAGCTCGGCAGACGTTCTCCGGGGAGTACTGGACACCTCACGGCGAAGAAATGAGCCCGGTGCCGTCGTTCGACGATGCCGCTCTCAGCCTCCGGGGACGGCTTGCGGAGAGCGTGCGGCTCAGACTGCGGAGTGACGTGCCTCTCGGGGTGTTCCTCAGCGGTGGGATCGACTCGTCGGTGATCGTAGCCACAATGCGCGCCGAGGGCGTTGAGGATCTGCTCACCTTCTCGATCGGTTTCGAAGAGCAGCCCTACAACGAGCTCCCCTGGGCGGACTTGGTAGCCAAGCACTTCAAGACCCGCCACTTCAGCCGTGTCGTCCGCCCGCAAGACGTGATGGCGATCCCGGGCTTGCTCGAGCAATTCGATGAGCCTTTCGCGGATGATTCGGCGATCCCCACCTTCTTCGTCAGTCAGCTGGCACGAGAGCATGTGACCGTGGCTTTGACGGGTGATGGCGGAGATGAGCTGTTCGCAGGCTACGTGCACTACCGGGAGTTGCGAGCGCGAGGCCTGCTGGATGCAGTTCCCACAGCTGTCCTAAAGGGCGTGAGTGGTCTGGGGAGCCGCTTGATCGGGGAGACCGGCAAAGGAGGCGGCTTCATTCGTCGGCTTGGTACGGAACCGGCGCTTCGATTGCTCGGGCACGTGGCACCTCCTTTGCCGGACTACTGCCGCGCGGCGCTGAGTCCTGACTTCAAGGAGTTTCTGCGGACCCAGGCCGAGCCCCAGGCCTGGGAGCGTCTTTTCGCCAACGATGGTTCTCTGGGTGACGTTCTCCTGACGGAGCAACGGACATACCTTCCCGACGACATTCTCGCCAAGGTGGATCGAATGAGCATGGCGACGTCCCTGGAAGCTCGCGTACCCCTCTTGGATCATGTGCTCGCCGAATACGTAAACGGCCTGCCCATCGCCTACAAGCTCAGCGCGACCGAGTCAAAGCGCATCCTTCGCCGCGCGTTTGCGGCGGAGCTACCCGCGCAGGTCATGCAGCGCCGAAAGAAGGGCTTTTCAATGCCGGTCCAGTCGTGGCTGCTCGGGCCGCTGCGTGACTGGTCACGCGAGGTCCTTCTCGAGAGCTGTCCGAGAGTGCTCGACGAACAAGGCGTAGGCCGGCTTCTCGCCGGGCTCGGTGATCTTCGACCGTACTTCACCGAGTATCTCTGGAGACTGTTGGCGCTCGCCGTTTGGTCTCGCAAGCAGCAATCGACCTGGGCATAGAGGTGCTCGTGCGCCTACTCGTTCTAATCGACTCCCTGGTGCCGGACGGCGCGGAACGCCAAATGGCGCTGACGGTCTCGAATCTACCGAAAGAGTATGAAGTTCGATGCTTCGCCCTGGAGGGTGGTCCATTCGCCGCTTACCTTCAAGACCGAGGAATCCACCTGGAGATAGCCGGGCGGCGCTGGAAATACGATCCGCTGCCCCTATTGCGCCTCTGGGGCACCGTCGTACGCTGGCGTCCTCAACTCGTCCATTCGTGGGGTTACCTGACGACACTGGCGGGATTCCCGATCTACCGAGCGCTTGGCATCCCATTCATCGACGCTACCATCAGAACCGGTGACGTCGAGCTCGTCCGCTCGTCGCGAAACACGGCCGGCATGGATCGCGCCTCCATCGTAGTGGCGAACAGCCAGAGTGGTCTGGCGTCCGCTCACATACCTCCAGAGCGGGGCAGAGTGATCCGGAACGGCTTCGACTCTTCGCGAATCGCGCTCGCACCCAGCCAACGAAAAGACGCGCGCTTCACTGTTGTCATGGCCGCGAGGATGCATCCGGCCAAGGACTACGCTTGCTTCATCGCCGCGGCGCGGGGGCTTGTCGCCGAACTCGGTCCCGGCGCCCTCCGATTCGTCGCCCTCGGCGATGGACCCGACCGGCACCGTCTCGAGTCCGAGGCCACAGACCTCATAGAGGCCGGGGTGCTGGAGTTCGGCTTCGCTCCCGACGTGATCCCTCAACTCCTGGCGTGCGACTGCGGGGTGCTGATGACGTCGCCCAACAGGGTGGAGGGTTGTTCGAACACCATCCTCGAGTACATGGCCTGCGGACTGCCGGTCGTCTGCAGCAGAGGGGGCGGGACGGATGAGCTCGTCGTGCATGAGGACACCGGTCTTCTGGTGGATCCCGGTGACTATCAAGGACTCGTGGCCCAGTTGCGATGGGTATATCAGCATCGCGAGGCTGCGAAGGCCATGGGGGCACGAGCCGCGGACGTGGCCAGGCGGGACTATTCCGTGGAGGCGATGATCCGCGCGACCGAGAGGGTGTATGCCGAAGCCCTGGGAGCAAAGCGGACGTGACGGGTCGTAGCGTGCTGATAACGGTGCCGCACGCCGCCCTTGGCGGCGGCATTTTCAACTACTACGAGGCGGTTGCGCCCCACCTGAACGACATCACCATCCTGCGCGTCGGCGCGACCCTCGACAGCCAACCCAGATTCATACGAGTGGTCCGTGCCGTGTCCGACAACGTTCGATTGGCCGCGGCGCTCGCGCGCTCGGACGCGGATATCGTCCACGTCAACCCCACCCTCAACCTTAGGTGTTTACTTCGCGACGGCCTCTCAGTGCTGGTCGCCCGAGCGTTTGGCCGTCAGGTGGTGGTCTTCTTCCGCGGGTGGGATCAGCGAACCGAAACGAGGCTCCGTGGTCCTCTTCTACATCTCTTTCGAGCTGTCTTCTTCCGGGCAGACGCGTGTATCGTGCTCTATTCGGGGTTCAGGACGCAACTGAAGAAATGGGGTTATCGGGGCCCGGTGCACGTGTTGACGACGGTGGTCTCCGACGACTGTTTTCAGGCGGCTTCTCCCGAGGCGATCCGTGCACGCGTCGCCAAACAGGGCCGACTCCAGCTTCTGTTCATGGCCCGACTGGTGGAGGGCAAGGGGCTCTACGAGACGATCCAGGCCTACGCAAGCGCCCGGCACAGGGTTCCCAACCTGGATCTCGTCGTCGCCGGAACCGGCGCTGAAGAGGCGGGGGCCATGGCTGCAGCCCTGGCCAACGGCATACCGGCCTCAGCCTTCGTGGGTGACGCCAGAGGGGCGGCGAAGGTCGAGATCTTGCTCGCCAGCGACATCTTCGCGCTGCCCAGCGCTACGGAGGGCATGCCGAACGCAGTGCTTGAGGCGCTGGCGTTCGGTCTTACCGTGATCACCTGCCCGGTCGGAGGACTCCCGGATTTCTTCCGAGACGGTGACCTGGGCCTGCTGGCGCCCGACGCGTCGCCCGACACCCTGGAGAACCTGATCGTACGAGCTTGCGAGGACCCGCTCTTCCGAGAGGAGGTTGCGCTTCGCGCTCATTCGTTCGCGGGGCAGCATTTCACCGCCGCTCTTTCGGCCTCGCGCCTGGCACATGTCTATGGGGCCGTTCGCGCGAATCGCAAGAAGGGCAACACCGAGGTAGCGGAATACGTGTGGTACGAAGCGGAGACCGGTGGCCCGGAGATCTGAAAGGTCGCCCTGGCCGCAGACTACAAGGTAGGTCGGCCACGGGGACTGCGGCACTGGTTGTTGCTCTAGCACCGGAGCGCCGTGGTGGTGGACAGTCTCGAGTCAGAGCCAAAGCGATTGGAATATACCGCTATCCGATTACCCCACTCATAAGGATAGACCCTGATCTGTGAAAAAACGCCTTGAGAGACAACAACATCATGGGCAGCAGGAGTGCTATAGACTATAATCAACTCCCTCTCTGACCTATTGATAGACGCAAACACCGCATTCATAACGGCCGTCATGATTCCAGAACTAAATGGGTTATAGAAATAAATAAAATTGTATGGGTCGTAATCATCAAATAGCGAAGCATCTCGTAAGAATACCCTACTTCTGTCTGAATTGAGACGGCGAAAATTAAGAGCAGCTATGCTGGCAATATGTTCAGAAATCTCTACGCCGTCAACTCGTGCAAATGGGAACTTCAGCATCGTTCGCATTGCACTCCCTTTCCCGCATCCGATGTCTATAATCGAGTCGTTTGACGAGATGTTCAGATCCTTGAGCACATTCACCAGATACTTGTTGCCGGACGGTGCAGAATCTTGTGCGAGTGCCGGATCGAGGCCCACATCTTCAGCCTTCGTGATACTCAAGAAATCCAGCCCTCGAGTTTTGTCCCACACAATCCTGCTTCGACGTGCCAGGTTCCGTGGCGTCAACGATCTACGAAAGAGAATACGCCGCATGACAGCTCTCCCGGCATTGGCATACCCATCCGGAGCGCTCTCCACTATAGGACACACCCTAAGTAGACCGCCAGCAGAATGCCTCCCGGCTGGCAAGGCTTGGTAGCACCGGAGTCGCGCTCAGCGCTTTCTTGAGCTGCTCACCCAAGGACGCGGCTCTCAATGCACACGCTCTATGGCGTGAGCCTTCGGCCCGACGACCGTCACCCCGGCCGGCACGTTGTCGACCACGACCGCCCCGGCTCCAACGGTGCAGCCATCTCCGAGCGTTACATCTCCGACGACGATGGCGCCGGCACACACGGTGACTTCGTCGCCGACCGTGGGGCGGTCTGTTGCGTTCCCATAGCCGATGATGACGTGCTCCATTATCGTGCAGTCACGTCCGATCGACCGGGCGGAAACCATGGTTGCGTCCCCGTGAAGGATGAAGAGCCCCGGCCCGATAGACTCTGTGGCAAGGTAGAGTGTCGGTAGAGGCTTCAGAGCACGCTTCGCCACTTGGAATGTCGCCCAGTTGGCGACCCGATGTCCGTAGCCTAGGCGATGATAGAACAAGCTGCAAAACGCGGGCGTGTCTAGGAGCAGCCGGCCGAGCTGGGTCTCGAGAGTCGCGCCGAAGACACCGTAAGCCTCGCCATACATCCGTACCCGCCGCTGCACATCGTGGGCAATTACGTCTCGCGAGGCTGACTTGCGGAAGGGCCTTCAGGTGCGGCCGCACCATGGATGCTCGGCAACGCATCGCGACATTCCTAGAGATGGAATAGGAATCCATGCCACCCTTACTTTGATGTCCGAAGCCTCAACTTGAATCTGCGACTGTCCCAGCGGGCTGAAGCTGTTCTCACTCTACAAGGTTCGTTATCGGAAAGTGACAGAAGCTCCTCCAGGGAGAAAGGCGAGAACCGGGGCAAGAGGAAGGTTTCTGGTGCAAGGTGGCGTCCTTTGAGAGAGCTATGGGGGCCGAATGTGGTGATACTCTTTCCACCGGTGTTCGACGCGGGTGTGCGCCTTTTTGAGGGTTAGTGGGGTCTCACCGATCTGACTCTCTGACAAACACGAACTGGTTATTGCCCAAACCATTGGCGGTCGCGATATTCTCCAGTGCGAACCCTCTATTCTTCACAAAGTGAAACACTTCTCTTGACTGTCGCAACCTCAAATGGCAGACCGCCTAGCCAGTCAAGCCAGTCGTGGAAGATTGACATACCTCTAGCCTTCTTGTGCCTAAGGAATGAATTCTGCCTTCTACTTATGGATGAACCTAGTTCCCTCAAAAAGAAATAGGGAATAAAAATGGTGCACACAACCGCTTTGCCGATGAATCCTGAACAGTAAAACTCTTTTGTTTTCCTCCAAAGGCGCGACTTCCAACCTTGATTGTTATATATAGCTATGAAAAGAGTACCATTACGACCCACAAGAGAGACAGCATTGCCCAAGGCAGTCCACAGATGGCCCGTGTGGTGTAAAACACCCCATGAATAGACCAAATCGAAGGTTCCTAACGATTCAACAAAGCTGTCATCTAGAATAGAACCTTCTTGAACAAGCCAGTCTCCATCATTAGGCCTATATCTTGACCGAAGTTCATTTGTACAAGCTACAGAAGCGGGGTCATAGTCGAAGGAATGGACTTGTGCTCCCAATCGTCGCGCCGCCAATGAAAAGAGCCCGCTTCCAGAGCCGATGTCCAAGAAGCGCTTGCCGTTGAGACTATCCACTTGCAGCATATCTTTAAGCGAGTTCTCGGCGGTTCGGATTCTCTCCTCGTTTACTGTGGACAGAAAAGCTTGCCAATTGCGGCCGAATTGGAAGCGTTGGCCCTGCTTAACCTCGGTGTCGAACTTGTTCATCTGTCCTTAGCCCTGTCTGTTGTGCGGGTGGCTGCCGGGTGCCCGGCAGTCTGCGTAGCTCCCGAAAGGAGTGACTCGCGGCGCCCTTGAACCGGTGTATGAGTGCACCCTTCGACTTCCTGCCCATACATTCTACAGGCACACTTCTATGGATGGTGACGCCCAGTCGACTGAGTTCTGAGAAGAGGGGCTCTGACCTGAGCGCGTTCGTCTGTCCAGTTCCTATGATAGTGTGAAAGCGAATTGTCAGGTGTGTGCGGGGGTGACCACCGGCCTCAGAAGGTTCAAACGGTTCGTCAGGGCTGCTCTGATTCGGGCTGTGACTTGTGGGACTATCCAGAAGCCCGGCTGCCAAAATGAACCACCACGGAATGCACAGATAGACAAGACGCGGTTCACGAGCGTACGGACGCTCTAGAGTCACTGGAGGCGCGGAGATAATCGCACGACGCCATTGTGTCTATCCGAAGCTGGTTTTGAGTTCTTCCGACCAGGCTCTGACTAGCTCTTGGGCTTCACCATTGCCTTTGTGGTAGTCGCCCAGCAGGTTGCGGATATGGCGCTGGTTATCACTCGCGGCGATGAAGCGCTGCAACAGTTGTCGGACCGTTATTTCCGAGAGGCTTGGGCTGCGCTGTACGGGGCGTGTCCCTGGGCAGCTCCGGCTCAGAGCCCTGGCTTTGCCAGGACTTGGTACGAGGCCTACGCAGATCAGTTCAGCCCTGTGCTTGTGAGCGGATATGACCCCGATGGTACTCTTTCGGGCCTCCTGACACTCGCGGTTCCGAAGAAGGGCCCAGGGCTCATAGTTGCCGGGGATCCTCAGGGAGAGTACACGGCGTGGATTGCCTTGCGGGACGGGGAGGATTCCTTCATTCGCGAGGCGCTCGCATCAGTGAGAAGGCAGTTCCCGGGGGAGAAGCTTCGTTTCAGATATCTTCCCCCCGACACGCCGCTCGACTGTTTCACCAATGACAAGATGTTGGCGCGATGGTGCAGACTGAGGCCCTGTAAGCGTCCTCTCCTGCTCATCGACCCGGTAGAACTAGCGGAATCCTATCGAAAGAGCGGCAACAAGAGCCGAATAACGCGGCTGAACAGGATGGGGAACGTCAGTTTCGAGCGGGTGCTGGCTGCGTCGCGGGCCAACTCTTTGCTAGACGAGATCAGCATCTTGCACGACCTGCGTCAGGGGGCGCTGCACGATGTGCTGCCCTTTCAGAGCGATCCTCGGAAAAGGGCGTTCCTGATTTCGCTGCTCGACCAGACGGATATTCTTCACTTCACTGTGCTGACTGTTGATGACGCAGTCGTGTCAGCGCACCTGGGACTATGCGACTCTCGCTCCGTCCAGATTGGGGTGCTTGCCCACTCGCCCCGGTACGCGAAGCTTTCGCCTGGCAAGCTTCACGTGATGATGATGCAGGGCGAGTTGATGAAGGATGGCATACTCACGTTGGACTTGACGCCGGGCCCGGACGAGTGGAAAGAAAGATTCGCGAACTCTCACGACCGGGTGTTTGAGCTGACTATGTACCATAACCATGGTTCTTGGAACAAATCGGCCGCCGCCATGACCGAGAGGGCGCAGAGGGTCGGCAAGAAATCCATGAAGGCCCTCGGAGTGTATCCGGACGCCGTTCTTGCCGCAAAGATAGCAGAGCAGCTGGGCGTCAGAGGCATCATAGGTAGGCTGAAGCTTTCGGTAGAACAACGCAAAGGACATGAGACATTTCGCTTCGACATCGAAGGCAACGATCAAGACGAAGTGACCGAGGTCATGTCAAGGGACAGCCTGAAGGACTTGCTTGCGTTTGAGCGCGCTGAACCCTGGCAAAACCGGCGTGTTTTCCTATCAAAGGCGCTCCGTCGCTTGGAAAGCGGCTACCACAGCTATACTCGGGTGGAGCGAGGTCGCCTCGTGCATTGCAGTTGGCTGATCGAGCGCCCAGGAGACTCTCTTCAGTCTGACGTCGTGCCTGGACGCCAGCCACCGGGCGGTTCGGCGTTGATCGTGGACTGCTATACGCATCCCGACGCGCGTGGAAAGGGTCTGTTTCAGGCCGCCGTCAGGCAAATGTTGCACGATGCCAGGGCCATACCCGGGTGTGAGCACGTCGATGTCTCTTTGCCATCCAATGCCGTCGAGGCGTCGCACGCACTGGAGAAGCTCGATTTCATCCGGATCTAGGAATCTGGTGCAACCAGGTGCTGGGACTAGTCGATATGCCGCCGCCCGGTCCGCACTGGGGGAGGGTGGGAGTCTTTCCCGTCTCTCCCCAGGCGTACCGGGCGGCAGTGACTTCAACGATTAGAGGCCGTAGGCCGACCGCCCCTTACTCAGTAGGCTCCAATGTTGACGGCGCTTGCCGAGGTCATGCCAGAAACGACCATGCCCGCGCCGATGCAGGGAGAAGTCGACTGAAGGTGAAAGTCGCCTGCGGCGGGGTTCAACATCAACGGATCAACGGCCCTACTGTGTGCGTCTTTGCCGGTGGCTGATTTCCAGCCGGCAAACGTGTAAGGTGTCCCGCCGATCTTGAAGGCAGCGGCTTTGTCGACGTAGTAGCAGTTATAGTCGATATTCCAACCGGTCCTGCTGGTAGTTGCCTGGGGCGCCAGATATGCGCCGTCTTTGTAAGCAGACGCGCACGTCTGAAAGATGTTGTTCAGGATATGTGCCTCCGTGGGCGGACTGTAAGGAGCCATCGAGAACCCCACGGGGTAGCTGTCTTGACGCCCGGACCTATTGAAGAAACCGCCCCCGACGTTGTAGATGGTGTTCTTGACCCAGTACAGCTCGCTGGCCGACGAAGCCGAGTCGGTCTTGAGCCAGTAGTCGAAGGCGGCATTGCATCTGGTGATGGTGTTGCCGTAGATATAGATGTGGTTCACGGACCTCGCCACGCCCGTGGCCTGCAGACTGACGGCGGTCTCCCAGATGTCGCGGAAGGTGCAGTTACGGATGGTCACGTAGCTGGCGCTGTTCCAGATCATGATGCCGTTGCCATCCGAGGTGTTGGTGCCAAGGCCGTCGTAGCCACCGCCGAGCCAGGAGAAATCACAGTTCTCTATGGTGATGTGACTCGACCCGTTGCCGAAGACCAAGCCGTGATAGGCATAGTTCCTTATCGCGACGTTCCTAATGGTCACGTAGCTATGCACCCCCCAGATGTAGGAACTGGGAGCGCTTCCGGCTCCAAATTTCTGACACGCCTCTATATGGCTATAGAAGCTGCCGGGATTGGAAGTGGAATACATGTAGAGGTAGTCGTTGGTAGCGTCATAGTAGAAGTCACCTTGAGTGGTGATTCCCGAGAGGGCAGACTTCTTGTTGCCGTTGGAGGCTTCGCCATTGAGAAGGATGTTGCCGATCTCATACGCAAGCCCGGACGTGCGCCACTTGTTACTGCCCTGATTGGTCCATTTTCCCGTGGCGCTCAAGTCCGCACTGCCGGACCACACGGGCTTGGCCCCCGTACCATATGCGTCGAAAGTAATGGGGGCACCCGCGGCTCCGCTCTTGGTCTTTCCAGAATCAGTATCTAGAGCGAATGGCTCCCGCCACACTTCTCCCCGTTTGAACAGGATGGTGTCACCGGCACGAAAGCCCGTGCTCCAAGCGAAACTCGTGATCTTGCTCAGCGTCTTCCAGGCGGAACCAGGTGCAAGCCCGTTGTTGCCGTCGTTTCCGCCAGTGGCATCCACGTAGTAGGTCTTGCCCGTCGTGGTGGACGGTGTCGGGGGCGCGGTCTGGGTCAGGGTGCCTACCACGTCGAAGGCGTCCACTCCTATGTAGGCCCCGGTGGCAGCGGGATTCTTCTTCCCGGAATAGGCGATAGTTACGGTGTGGGCGCTGTTCGCGAGCCCGGTCGCGCTCCATACCTTCTGTTGCCACTTGGTGTCCGGGCTGTAGAGGTCTACGCTCGTAGGAGTGCCGCCGTCCACGGTCACCTGGGCGATGCCGTAGCTAGGGCTCTTGACTGTGATCCAGCTAAGCGAGGTCCCGGAGAACTTCACCGTCACCAGACTCCCGCTTGTGTTGGTGTATCCCCAGGAGCCTCCGGAAGCCCCGGAACTCCCGCCAGTGCCCCAGGAGCCGGCAGGAGCCAGGCGGGTGTCGGTCTGCTCAATCCGGGTGGCGTTCGAAGCCGGCGGCGGAGGAGGACTGCCCGCTTGGGTCAGGGTGCCTACCACGTCGAAGGCGTCGGCCCCGATATAGGCTGCAGCCGCACTGGGGTTCTTGGTACCGGTATAGGCGATGGTTACGGTGTGGGCGCTGTCCGGGAGGCCGGTCGCGCTCCATACCTTCTGCTGCCACTTGGTGTCCGGACTGTAGAGGTCTACGGTGACCGGAGCGCCCCCGTCCACGGTCACCTGGGCGATGCCGTAGTTAGGGCTCTTGACCGTGATCCAGCCAAGGGAGGTCCCGGTGAACTTCACCGTCACCAGACTCCCGCTTGTGTTGGTGTATCCCCAGGAACTACCGGAAGCCCCGGAGTTCGAGCCGGTGCCCCAGGTGCCGGTGAAGGCCAAGCGGGTGTCGGTCTGCTGGACCCGCGTGACGGCACCGGCGCCTAATGCTCGAGCCGGCGAAAAGGCGAGAATCCCGGCGAGCGTCGCGGTTAGACAGAGTACCACTGCTAGGACTACGCGCACACCAACAAGCCCAATCTCCCTACCTGATCTTACCCATCATCATGCACCTCCCAACAGAAGTGAGGCGTCCGAGAGACGCCAAGAGCACGCTGGCGGAGGCAAGCGCGGTAGTTTGCGAGACGGTAGCAATTGAGTGGTGACGCGCTGCCGGCACTCTCCTTATTGATATCGGCCGGAATTGTGCGAAGTTGAGAAATGTCGACGACGTTTTGGACTTGCTTCACGTGCCTGCTCTCTTCACGCGTCTTCTCCTTGTTGGTGCTGCCGCAACAGCGTCGAGATCTCCATTGCTGGGGGGGGCTTTGTTGGCGGGGGGGCTTGGGACAGTAATCAATGACGGGCCGGGCAGCGCCTCAAACCATGCCGAGAGTCCCAAGAGGACCCGGTTATGTCTCACCGGTGTCCGGTTATGGTGACCCAGGAGGAGAGCCCTGTCAAGGATGAGCGGGTTTAAAACACCTGGATTTGGGGAATTAACAACACCTGTTCAGGAAGCGTTGGGCAATATTTTTCGTTTGGTAAAAGGTTTGCTCTCTGCGTCCCATTGGGCGGCCTAGCGATCGCTCAGGAAGCTCCGATGTTTACCGGGCCTCCCGACGCACCGATGCCAGAGACGAACACGCCGGCGCCGATGCAGGGGGAGTTGGTCGCAGGGCGGAAGTCTCCCTCGCTCGCGTTCACAAAGAGTGGGTCAGAAGTGACACTATGGCGGTCCAGTCCAAGGGTGGACTTCCAGTAGCTCCAGGTTTTGGCTCCACCCACGTATGCGAATTCATCGTTGAGCGGGGAGTAACAGTTATAGTCGATAGTCCAACCGGACAGGAAGCCCGTGGACCCCAACCAGGCGTATCTGTTCGCAGTGGGGCCGAAGATGTTGTCTACAACCTTGCAGCCGCTCATGGACACGTTACCCCCGGTAGCCCCGGTGATGGAGAAGACGTAGGGTACCTGTGGCATTCTGAACTTGCTGAGAGCAGTGCCGTAGACCACGTTGCGGGCGAACACTACGTTGGAGACGTCCTGAACCCCCGTGGAAGCGTACCAGTTCTCAAAACCCCCACAACCACATCCGGTCATCGTGTTGCCATACACATAGATGTCGGCAAAGGTGTAGGCATCCGACCCCCAGCTTTGCAGGGACACGGCGAAGTTGTAGATGTCGCTGAAGGTGCAGAAACGGATGGTCGAGTCGGTGATGCCCGACAAGAACTCGATGGCGTAACCATCCGAAGCGTTGGTTCCGTTGCCGTCATAACCTCCGCCCAACCAGGCGAAGTCGCAGCTTTCGAAGACGATGTTGGAAGACCCGTTCCCCACGATCATGCCGTGGTAGCCGTAGTTCCTATGTAGTGCGTCACAATGATTTGGACACTCATTAATCATAGAAGTGACCGAGTCACCCGAGAGGAGTCCGCTTGGGACGCAAGCCCATCTACTCGACCGAAGACAAGATCCAAGTGGTCCTCTCCGTCTTTCGGGGGGAGACGACGCAGACAGATATCGCCCGCCGCATGCAGATGAGTCAGACCACCATCGCCAAGTGGCAGAAGCAGTTCCTGGAAGGCGGGGCCGACGGGCTCGCCCGGGGAGACCGACCTCAGCGACCAGAGAGCAAGCGAGAAGAAGAGCTTGAGGCCCAGGTCCAGGAGCTGACAAGCGCTCTCGGCGAAGCCTATGTGGAATTGCGCGTATGGCGCAAAGGGGGGGCTCTTTACCCCCGTTCCAAGAAATAGAAGCAGAACGCCTGGCCGAGGGCATACCGGTTTCTCGGCTGGTCGTCCGGCTCGGCATCCCCCGCTCCACCTGGTACTAGTGGAAGCGCGCCGAGGAGCGGGGACGGCCGGTGAGACGCTGGCCGGCTCCGGTGGTGGAGGAGAACCTTCCCGTGGCCGGAGACTACGCCCGCCGCTACTCCGCCTGGGGACACCGAAAGATCTGGGCCATGATGCGCGCCGACGGCGTCAAGGTCTCGGCTTCCAGTGTTCTTCGGGCTTTGCGACGCCTGGACCTGGTGCTTCCCGCCCGCTATCAGGCGGAAAGAAGACATCTCGCCCAAGCCAGAAAGAGCGCCTTCGCCGAGGTGCCCCGCCGGCGCAACCGGGTGTGGCAGATGGACTTCACCGAGTATGAGACGCTCGCCGGCGGCACCTGGCGGGTCTGTTGCGTGGTGGACTATGCGACCAAGTGTGCTCTCGCCGCCCCGGTCACCGGCACCGGCACTGCCCGGGATGCGGTGGCTGCGCTTCGGGCCGCCATCGAGAGCGCCGAAGAGTTCCTTGGACACGGCCTGGCTCATGACTGTGTCGATAAGGAGACCGGAGAGATCGCTCCCCTTCGCATCGTCACCGACAACGGATCCCCGTTTAAGAGCGACGCCTTCCTCAAGTTCTTTCGGGAGCGGCCCTTCCTTGAGCACATCCGCACCCGCCACTACGCCCCACAGACCAATGGCGCGGTGGAGCGTTTCAACCAGTCGCTCAAATACGAGCACCTCTACCGGCTAGAGATAAATCAGGCCTGGGAACTGGCGGAAGAGGTGGAGGCGTTCCTTCAGCTCTACAACGAAGTGCGTCCCCATGAGGCGATCGGCTTCAGGCGGCCGCTCGAGATCTACCGTCTAGATCCACACCTATTTTCGGGGGAAAGTGTCCAAGAAACTTGACGCGGGACACCTAATGACGAGATTCCTGAACGTGAGGTAGTCGTGAGTCCCATAGACGCCACAGGAAGACCCCATCCCCGAAGTGAACTTCTGACAGGCTTCGATGCCGTCATAGATCGCGGCCGGATTCCCTACCGACTTCAGGTAAAGGACGTGGTTGGCCCTGTCGTAGCGGATTGCACTCACAGTCAAAACTGACGAACGGGTGCAGGGGCCCGGGGGTGAGCGGTTATGACGGGGTGCCGCGAAACGTCAGTCGCGCGCTATGCAAGGCGCGACTAGCGGCCAGACCACCCTAGCGGTATGCGTACTGGTAGTATCCCCGCTTGGCGTTGAAGCGGGAGTTGACCTTCAACCCGGTCGCCACGACGCCTATGACTCTAGCGCCCGAGCGGCGCAGTCGGTTGCTTGTTTCCTGCGCCTCCGCACGGGTAGTCCAGTTCATTCGGGTCGTGATGATAACGGCATCCACTTTCGGCGCAAGAACGAGTGCGTCAGCGACGGATAGGACCGGTGGGGTGTCGATGACGACGTAGTCGACCAACGCACTGGCGCTGAGGGTGTGCAGCAACTCTTCCATCAGGCCTGAGCTGAGCAATTCCGCGGGGTTCGGAGGAAGCGGACCCGAGGCGAGACAGCGCAGGCCCTCGTCAAGAGAGAAGCCCCTGGCCTCATATGCCGTGTCCCGGACCTCCTCGGGAACAAAGGCCGTGAGATCGACCGGCCGCAGAGCGAATTGTACGTCCACTCCGGTCGCCAGGACCGTGGAAAGACCCATCTGGCCATCGATGCCGAGATACTGAGGGACCATCGGACGCCTCAGGTCGGCCTCGACGATGACCACTCGGTTGCCGGCGAGCGCTAGGCTGAGGGCAAGGTTTACGGTCGTCACCGTCTTGCCTTCGCGGGGCAGACCGCTGGTGACGAGGACGGTCTTGATGCTCTTCTCGACGTCGAAGTACTGCAGGCTGGAGCGCAGGGTTCGGAAGGATTCGAGCATCTCAGGATGGGAAGCGAAGCCTACCGGACTCGTGGACCGCTCCTTGCCCGCGCGGCCTCTCCATCTGCCGCCGAGGGCGGGGACGGTGGCGAGCACGGGCAGGCCACTGACTTCCTCGAGCACCTTCGGGTCCTTGACCCGGTTGTCCAGATAATTGAGGAGAAAGGCAAGCAAGAGCCCGATCACAAGCCCCGCAAAGACTGCGAGCATGCCGTTACGAACTGGCTGGGGCGAGAACGGGGCCGTGGGAGCGAGGGCGGTCTGGACCTGCGTGAAACCGCCGTTCTGCATCGACTCGAGGATCTGTAGACTCTCGTACTTGTCCTTGAGCATGAGACCATAGCTCGAGGCCGCGTCGGCGGCATTCAGGCTATCTAGCTGCGTCTTCACCAGCTTCCGGGCGGCCGCGACCAGCGCCCGGTCGCTGTTCTGGCGGATGGTTATGAACTGTTGAGCGAAAGCGTTGGCGACATTGGCGGCTTCTTGCGGGTCGGGACTGACAGCCTCGATCTGGATGAGGTTTGTGGTGGTGGACGAAGTAACACTGATCATTTCCAGCAATTCAGTCGCCGACCGCGGGGAGGTCAATTGCGTCTTGACGGCTTGTGCTACTTGCGGCAACTGCACCAGTTGGGCTGCCGTCTCGACATTGCGAGGCTGGTTGGTGTCGGGGAAGACCTGCGCTCCGAAGAGAGTCTGATCGAGACTGTTGGTCTGGTACACGAGCTTGGAAGAAGCCCTGTACTGCGGGGTGGAATGACATGACATCGCAAGCGTTGCGGCAAGGACGACCACCACTGCCAGTATTATTACCCAGATCCGCTCCCGAATGACCTGCAGGTATTCAGGCGATTTGGCTACTCCGGGCTGTTGCTCTTCGGGCACCCCTCGTTCCCTCCGTCTTCCATCACTGCCTTGCGCCGTTGTCAGGTTACCATCTCGCGACGCGGCTCCGCGGCCGCCCACCTATTTCTCGGCGCAATCAGCGAAGCGGTTGAGCGCTGCGGGAGCGCGGGTAGCTGGGGCTGGTAGAGCCAGGCGTCGAACAGAGCGTCGATTTGGGCGGATGGAACCTGGGGAGCCTCCTCCTTGGCCAGGGCGATGAAGTCGGCGGTGTCCGCGTTGCCGTACCGGTACCGGTCGCACCAGGTGTGCAGCGTGCTGAAGAAACTCTCGTCGCCCACCGTCAGCCGCAAGGCGTGGAGGGTCAGGGCCCCCCGCTGGTAGACGCTGTCCCCGAACATGTCGGCCCGCCCCGGGTGGCCCGGAGGCGGTTCCTTGGATGCGCTCATGGTCTTCAGGCCATCGTCCACCATCGCCTGGAGCGCCTGCGGTCCCTGGTCGTGCTCCAGCCAGAGCCAGCTCGCATAGCCGGCGAACCCCTCGTTCAGCCAGATGTCGTCCCACTGCTTGATGGTGACGCTGTCCCCGAACCACTGGTGGGCCAGCTCGTGGGAAAGAAAGATGGGGCCCCACTTCGGGTCGGTCATGGTGACGTTGATGAAGTTTTGCCCGAAAAGGGCAAGGGTCTGGTTCTCCATGGCCCCGGTGGTGTCGGCGTCCGGGGCCACCACCCCGTAGGCGGGGAAGGGGTAGGGGCCGAACAGGCTGGCGAAGTAGTCGATCACCTCACCGGTGCGGGCAAAGCCAGCGTGAGCCTTAGCCGCCAGGTCGGGAGCGAAGTAATCCCGGATGGTCACGCCCTCCGGAGACTTCGAGGTCTCGAGGGTGAACTGCCCGACGTTGACCGCGGCGACGTAGTTGGCCATCGGCTGCTCCATCTTCCACACGAAGGTCTGGCCGGATCCCCTGGGCTCGGTGGTGACAAGCACCCCGCTGGCAGTCGCGGTGTACGGCTTCGGCACGGTGAGTCGAAAGGTGTAGGTCGCCTTGTCGGCCGGCATGTCGTTCACCGGAAACCAGGTAGCTGCCCCCTGGGGTTCGTCGGAGGTGAAGATGGTGTCGCCGGACTTCTGCCATCCTCGCAGGGGCTTCATCCCGGTCGGCACGCCTGAATACGAGATCTTGACCGAGAACTCGTTGCCCGTGCTCAGGGTCTTGGGACAGGTGATCTTGAGATCCTGGCCGTACCGCTTGAACTCAGCCTCGCTCCCATCCACCGCGACTGCCACCACATCCAGCCCCACCAGGTCGAGGTAGAAGGCGGCGAGGTCCTGCAGCGGGGTCGCGGTGACCGTGGTGTCTCCGACTATGCGGCCGCTCGCGGGGTCTATATCTAGAGAGATCTCGTAGCTCTGGACGTCGTAGCCCCCATTGCCGGCCCAGGGAAAGTATGGGTCTCCGCCCTTCGGCGACCCGGTGACGGGTTTGGTGCTCGCCTGGACGGTCGTGGGCGGCTGGGTCGACTCCGTGGCCGAGGAGGGCTGAGTGGTCGGGGTCTCGGTGCTCGCCGATTGTTGCGTCGTCGGGGCCTCAGTGGGCGCTGTCTGGCCGGAAGTGGTCTTGCCCGAGCACCCGAGAGCAAAGACGCCAATCAGAAGCAACGGGACTATGATCGCCGTTAGCCGGCCGCGTAGCAAATGGAGCATATCCCCTCCCGGTCGTGCTCTCCGGTCTACCCCGGTTCACACAGAGCCTTGAGACTTCGCAGCTAGTTTACGCCACCCGGCCGGATGGAAACTGGTTCCGGTAGCGGGCGCGGCTGGTGCCCGACTCGCGCGAGACGGGCTGGCGACGCTCACAGAGGCCAGCCCAGGCTTGCCGTTGGCAGGAACGCGCCCGCCGCCCCTAGTCTAGGGCCAGCGAGGGGAATTGATGCGGGAGCAGGGGCTCACCGACACTGCGCTAGCTGCCCGGACCCCTTACAACCAGAGCACGATCAGCCGCTACCTAAGCCGGGGTCGAGGTCGGGTCCTTAACCGGCAAACCATCGCAACCATTTCCGAGATAGCCAAGGCACTGGGAAAAGAGCCGGAGTACTTCATCGAGGTCCGCATCTACCGGGCAAGGGCCGAACTGGAGCAGGCCATGCGAGACGGCCTGGTCAGCATCGAGGATGTTCTTCAGTTGCTCGAGAAGGCAAAGGCGGAGCGGGAGGATCTGGGACGGCGAGATTCTCCTTGATTTCGCTAGGAGAGCTCCCTATGGTTACGATTTCGAGTTGGAGTTGCCCCGTTTCGGTCGACACCTTCCTACTAGACAGCCACCCCCGTCTGGTCTCCCCTTTCTAGCGTTCCTTCGGTTTGGGGGCTACGCCCTAACCACCTTCGGCCCCCACTCCATCTAGTAGGCGCCCTTGCGCGCAAGCACGAGCTCCGTCGTAGTACACTCCACGGCGCAAACTTTACAAACTTTACACCCCTCGCCATCCCCCGACACCAGGGGGATTCTGCAATAAAGCCCTGCAAATATGCCATAAATGCAAGACGGGATGCCCCGAAAAGGTGCAGTTCGGATGAAGAAAGGCGTTTTCCCCGAGGAGACCATGCCCGGGGGCAGCCGATCCCGCAAGGGCTCTCCCGGCGGCCGCTTACTCGGTCTTCTTCTGCTCCTTAGCCACCATCTCCAGAAGGCCGTCGGGGTTGAGCCGGGGGGTTAAGAGACGCTTGCGCGCCGCGGTCGCATCCCGGGCAAAGACGGTCTCTTGGGTGTAGGTCTCGCCCGGGTGTGCCTGGTTCCACTCCTCCATGACCGCGGCCCAGGTGACTCCTTTCCGTTTTTGCTCGGCGGCAAAGACGGCCAGCCGCAAGTGCTTTTCCGAGAGGGGGCGGTAGCGCCCCTTAAGGATCTGCTGCCGAACGCGGCTGTAGGTGCCGAGCACCTCTTGGGGTGGCACGAACGGGTCGACGATGAGCGTGATGCGGCTGGCCGCCGGGCAGTCTTCTCGATAATCGGTTTCCAGCCGGATGCCGGGCAAGTACGGAGTGACCCCGCTAAGGATGAAGACCGCCGCCTGGTCCTCTTTCCAGCCGTAGCGCTTGACCAGCCGATCAGTAAGGTGCCAGAGCTCGTCAAGGACCCCGCCCACCCGCACGCCCACATGCTGGACCCATTTCGCGCCCGGCAGCCCGTAACTTAACATCCGGGACTCCACCCGGTTCTCGATCTGGGCGCCGGAGAGCGGGGTGTCGTCCTCGACCCGAAGACCTTCTTGGGTCGGCGTGTGCCTGGCCCCGGTCGGTAGGGCAAGAAGGATAAATTCGGTCGGGGCTCCCTCCTCCCGCGCGGTCGTCTGGATATAGTCCCCGATCTCCTCCCAGGGGACC
The DNA here is from genome assembly GCA_963843455.1 of uncultured Actinomycetota bacterium. GTDB lineage: Bacteria > Actinomycetota > Thermoleophilia > RBG-16-64-13 > RBG-16-64-13 > CAIQPS01. Next base: position 27,302 of record CAWJKE010000002.1, on the reverse strand, counting down.
TTGTGGCCCGGGTAGCTGCCGAGATGCTTACTGCGGAAGGCAAGGACGGCGTCGTCATCCTCCGCTTCCAGGGCCAGAAGTCGGGAGAGGGCGTAGCGGCGTCGGCCCTCCTCGGGTGCCATCTGGCCGGCGACCTCGGTTTTACCCACGACCGGCTCCCCCTGGGCGGCCCAGAGGTTGCGGATGGTGCGGGCGGCGGCCCGTACCGCGGCGCTCTGCTTCCCTCTCTGCCCCAGGACGGCTCGGATCCTTGCCACCTGGCCCTCAAGCAGGAGGAAGCCGAAGTCCTCGTCCGAGAGCGGCTGCGAGAGCTCCTTCTCCATAAGAACACGAATCCTCGCCTCATCTTTCTCAGTCATGCCCCACCCCTTTTCGTGCAACTTATGGCGCAACTTTAGGAGTTTATCATCGTACCGTGCTATTATGTCAGCAGCCCGAGAATTCGGGTGAAGCCGGCATCACAGTAGCGGCAGGACCGGAGGAAGGCAAGGGTCCGAGAAACGAAGGGCCCGCGTGGGGGAGTGGTCATGAGCAGACACCACAGCATCGCCGAGATAAAAGCGGCCCTCGTGCAAACAAGAGGTGCCATCTACTTGGCCGCCGACGCCCTCGAGATGTCCCCCCAAGCCCTCTACTCCCGGGTTAGGAAGTCTCCGGAACTCGATGAAGTCCGCAATTCCTTTCGAGGACGGCTGCTCGACACGGCAGAACTGAAGCTCGAGCAGGCGGTCCTCTCCGGAGATCTCGGAGCCATCAAGTACGTGCTCTCCACCCTGGGCAAAGACCGGGGTTACGTCCCGAAACAGGAGGTAGAACAGCATGGCCACCTCGAACTCGAAGTCCAAGAGAAGACCGGACCGGAACTCGACCGAGCGATACGGCGAAGATTGGACGCGTTGGCCTCCGCCCGCGAAAAGAGCGTTCCTGCGGGAACTCAGTCGCTCCCTCCAGGATTCCAAGCGGCTCATTGACTGGACCATCGCCTATCGCGTCATCGATGGACGGGAGTTTGATTTCGACCGCCATGAATACCTGAGAGGGATCTACACCGACGAGTCCCCCCATATGGTCATCCGTAAGGCCGCCCAGATGGGAGCGACCGAGTGTGCGATCAGCCGGGCGCTCTGGTTCGCCATCACCAAGGACGGACGGGTCATCTACTTCTTCCCCACCGACCACGACGTGGCCGACTTCTCCCGGGACCGTTTCGGGCCGGTCATAAGGGCAAACCCGTACCTATCAAGTCTGGTGACCGACAGCGACACCGTCGGATACAAGAACATCGGCAAAGGCAGCATCTTCTTCCGGGGCACCAAGTCCCGCTCGGGACTGAAATCGGTCCCGGCCGACTTTCTCATCTATGACGAGATGGACGAGATGGACCCGTCCAATCTGGAACTGGCGAGCAAACGCGTGGGCCACTCCGACTACGGCTGGGAACTCGCCATCAGCACCCCGACCTTTCCCGGGTCGGCGATCGACCGGGCCTTTGAGGAAACCGACCAGCGCTACTGGCTGCTTCGCTGCGGACACTGCGGCCGGGAGTGGTGTCTCGAGGATCTCTTTCGAGAGCACCACGGCTCTCCCACGGCCGACCGCTCCGAGATCTGCTTCATCAAAGGACCTCCGGGAGCGGAAGAACTCGTGTGTCTTACCTGCGGCGCTCGCCTTGATCCCGCTTCCGGCCGGTGGGCGGCCAAGGAGCCGTCGCGCTCCGCGCACGGATATCAGATCTCCAAGTTCGCCTCCGTCATCGTCTCCGAGCGCGAGCGAAGCGCCGGCGCCCAGACCAAGCCGGCCGCCCTTCTGGCGGACTGGCGCAAGACCGCCTTTCCGGCGGAGTTCTTCAACTCGGAACTCGGGCTGTCCTACCTGGGGATAGATGGGGGCCTCAGCGAGCAGGACCTCCTGGCCGAGGTCGACGGCCGGGGAATGACGTACACCGGGAAGGGATGCGTCATGGGGGTCGATCAGGGTAACGGCCTGCACATCGTCATCAAAGAGCCCCCGGACGAACGCGGTCTAGTCTCTACCTTGCTCGCTCATAACCAGGAGGTGACCGACGCCCTCTTTTCTCACCTGGACCCCTTCATGAAGGCCTACGGTGTCAAGGTCTGCGTGATCGATGCCCAGCCGCACACCCATGCCGCCCGGGCTTTCGCCAAGCGACATCCGGGCCGGGTGTTTCTCGCCGACTACGGCGAAACCCAGAAGGGCATGGTCGACTGGGGATATGACACGGAGCACACGCCGACGGTGAAGATCAACCGCACCGATGCGCTTGATGGCTGGCGGGACGCCCACCAGATGGGCACCCGCCGGATCCCGCGCCTGGAGGGCGAAGGTCGCGAGTACGCGCGTCAGATGACAAACATCGTGCGGCTGATGCGCGAAGACCCCAATACCGGCCAAAAACGGGCGGTATGGAGACGACGCGGGCCTGATGACCACTACGCCCATGCTGACGCCTACGCCGAAGTGGCGCTTATGCGGCTGCACCGCGGGGTGGTAACAGCGACCGTCCTTGGCGGCGACGACGGGTGGCGCAGTGTGTTCACGAGGAATGGACCGGTCTGGTAACCGCTACCGAGCACCAGAAGGTTATTACACCCCTGGGATGTTTGCTGGCCGACTGCATGGATCACGGGAGGGAAAGTAGGCGTTTCAACCGCTGCTTAGCTAGCCAAGCGTTGAAGATCGGCCGGGCCTTCTCCCATTCCCCCCTGGCCTTCCAGTAACGAGGTGCCCGAGCGAGGGCGAGCTCCCACACCCAAGCTTCGCCCTGCCCGAGCGCCACATGGCACCGTCGACACTGGCGGATGGTCGGCAGGTATTCCGTGACCTTCCGCTTGTTGCGGCCCATGCCCACATGGATAGGGAAATGGGATTCGTCCGTGTCCGGGCGCCCACAGGTAAGACAGCTCACAGGGGACCACCACCTAGTGCCCAAAACGCGGCGCGCCCGCGGGCGAAGTGCCAGCCGACGCTATCGGCCTCGTGGTCGTGTTGGGCCGTAAGACCCTGATGGGCCTTTGTCCTCAGAGGGCGCCGTCGTGTCATTTCGTTTAGATCACCGTTTCGTCTTCCCCTCGCCGCGGGGGTCGCCGGTCACGCCTTTTCCTTCTCCGCCGGCGAAAGCACCCCAGCGCCCGCCGCGCCCGGCTCCCCCCGGGGGGCAAAGAGGGGAGAGCCTGGTAAGGCCCGCCCGGCTCATCCCCTCTCTCCCGGGGGCTTGTGGCCGAAGACGCTGGATCCAATCCGCTTGGTGGCCACCGTGTCGAAGAACCCCTTGAGATCGGGGTGAAAGCGCAGGTGCTTGAACTGGCGGGAGGTCCGGGTCACGCACAGAAGCTCGGAGAGGTCCGGATCTCCCACCAGGGTGCGGTTCTCCCTAAGGATGCGCAGGAGGTCAGCGGCCGGTATCTCCTCGGACTCGCTCTCGCGGAAAGCGAACACCTCGGCCTTGGGGCCGGAGCCCACGGCCAGGGGCCCCCGGGTCTTCACGTACTCCTTGAGCAGACCCAGGCGGGTCTCCCGGGCCGCTTCCAGGGCCAGCACCTGGCAGGCGAGGCGGCGGGCCTGGCGCTCGCTCTGCGGGGGCGGCGGAGTGGGGCCGTAGTAGGAGCGGTGAAGGGGGCAGTCCCCCACCCGGCGTCGAGGGCAATAGCCGCAGTGGTCGCCGGGACGATACTCATAGCGAAGCTCTCCGGCGAAATGGGCGGAAAGCCGGGTGCGAAGATGAGCCCTAAGCCGTGCCGCGTCCTCCCGGGTCCAGCGGGCCTCCCCTTTCTGGGGCAAGCTGAGGCCGTAGCGGGAGAAAAAGAGTCTTCCCTCCACCACTTCGACCTGGGGGAGGTTGGCAAAGGCCAGGAGGGCGTAACAGGCGAGCTGGAAGTCTTCCTTCACCCGGGAGTCCGGGGGCAGGTAGTAGCTCGACTTGAGGTCGACGATGACCGCTTTTCGCTGGCGGGGCATGGAGCTCGAGATAGTCGAGGCGCCCGGTGAGGGTGGCGGACCGGCCCCCGGGCAGCTCCAGGTCCAGGGCCAGGGCTTCCTCGGTGCCGTACAAGTGCTCCCGGTCAAGGTTGAACCCGGCGGCGATCTTTTCCGCTTGGCCCGTCACGTCCTCCCGCTGCGCAAAGCGGAGGGTGGGGTAGTCCCGAAACACCTCTTCCAGGAGCCCGGGGAGTGCGAGCGGGTCGCTTTCGCGGCCGGTCTCATACAGATGCTGGGCGTAACGGCTGAACAAGGCATGCACCGCCCGTCCCCGCAGGGCCTCCGCGGTCTCCGGGCCTTCCCGGCCCTCCACGGAGAGGGCCCAGGCCAGGGCCGGGCAGTGTTCCTCCAGGTGACGGAGGTGGCTCTGGCGAATGGTGAGCGTCTGCCTTCGGGGCAAGGACCGGGCTCATGGTTCCCGCGCTAGAGCCGTGAGTTCCTCGGCTTTGCCCGTGAGCCAGGTAAGGTAGGCGGGCCAGCTTCCCTCCCGCGCCGGCTATCCGGCGATTGGCGGCCACCACCTCCCGGGTGCAGTCGCGTTTGGCCTGGGGGAGCCGGGCCTCCTCGACCGCGGCCCACAGGGCCGCCTCCGCCACCCGCACCTCCTCTGCCACCTGGGGTGGGACCGCGGGGTCGGAGGCGAAGACGTGGTTCGCCGCACGGGGAGTTTCTCCGTTTCTTGCCGCCGCGGCAGTCCGTAGATGTCCCGGTCGATGCTCTCGATAAGGGGCGGGAGCTCCCCGGGAGCGGGAAGCCGGTCGCTCTCCACCACCCGCACCGGGGAAAGGGGGGCAAAGTCCCGCTCCAGCAGAGCTGAGCTCGTGGGCACTGGTGGGCTGGCAAGAGCCCAGGCGTAGCAGGTCCCCTGCTGCCCGCTGAAGGCGCGCATCGATCACCTTGACCGCGAGGCCGGCGAGGTGCCCGTCCGCCGCCCGCTGGAGTTGCTCGAGCTGCCAAAAGAGAGTGGGCACGCTGGAGGCCGCGCCCCCGGTATCGAGCTGCACCACGCCGATAGTGCCCGCGAGGGGCACCAGGAGCTGCAGGGAAAGGACGGGCTTGCATTCGGGCGGGTACTCGGTAAGGACGCCGTTCGCCCGTTTCCGTTTGGGGCGGGCGAAGCGGCAACAGGTGGGCGCGAGGGCTATCCTTGAGGTAGGGGCCGGCACAGAGCCGCTCCCGCCCGGTCTCTCGTCTCCACCCCCCGCTCCCCGTCTCCCCGGCACCGAAGGCCGCGCTCCCCAAAGCGCTTCCAGGCGCAATCGACGAAGGTCTCCAGGTCGTCGCCGGGAAGCACGGCGAGAAAGGCGGTGGGCTTGTCTCCCAGCCGGCGGAAGGCCGCGATCTCCTCGCCCGTCTTGGGGTCCACGAAGATCACGTGGTCCAGCATCTCCGGGTAGCCCTCGCGCCGACATCCGCCCGATCTTGGCCTTGGCCAGTACCGGCGACCGGGGCTGGTCGGTGATGCCTTTGATCCCGTATGGTCGTGACGGCGTCGTCACCTCACCGCTCCTTCTTCTAGCGTAACGTGGGCTCGTCTGACCCGCAGCTCCGCAAGCGTGGGCGCCATATGTGGGCCTCTACCCAGCAGCCCATGTCACTGATGGCATGAAGAATACTAGCATACCATGCCACAGGTGACAAGCATTCATTCCAGAACTGACATAGACTCGCAAGCATGGAAGACCGAACCACCCAGCCGCTCAATGTGGCCCTGCGGGAGCTGATGCAGGAGCAGAGGCTGACCGACACCGCCCTGGCCGCCCGAACCCCATACAACCAGAGCACGATCAGCCGCTATCTAAGCCGGGGTCGGGGTCGTGTCCTCAACCGAGAGACAATCGCAACCATCTCCGAGATAGCCAAAGCACTGGGCAAAGAACCGGAGTACTTCCTGGAGGTCCGGATCTATCAGGCAAGGGCCGAAGTAGAGCCGGCCATGCGAGAAGGCATTGTGAGCCTGGAGGATGTACGCAAGCTGGTGGAGTACGGAAGGTCGAGGCGCGGCGACCGAAGTCAGCCGGCCTCTTTTTGATTTCGTTAGGAGAGTTCCTCAGGGTCACGATGGAGTTGGAGTTGCCCGGTCCGGTGACACCTTCCTATCAGACACCCACCCCTGTCTGGTCTCCCTTTTCTAGCGTTCCTTCGGTTTGGGGGCTACGCCCTGATCACCTTCGGGCCCCATCCTTGCTTCGACCACGTTCCGAGTATCCACCACGAGCTTGGTGTCGCGGTAGAGAGCAGGGTCGCGGAACTCACTGTGCGCCGTGGAGAGAAGCACCAGGTCGTACCGGGCGAACTCCTCCGCGGTCAGCGGCACCGAGCGCATCTCGGGGTTGTTGCGGCGCCCAGGCCGGGCGACCGGGAAGTGCGGATCGCAGTAGGACACGTCGGCGCCCCGCTCCCGCAGCAGCCTGATCAGCTCGTAGGACGGCGACTCGCGGTCGTCGTCGATGTCGGCCTTGTACGAGAGGCCCAAGACCAGCACCTTCGCGCCCTTGAGGCCCTTGCCCTCGTCGGAAAGCGCCGCGCTCACTTTGGAGATCACCCAGGCCGGCATGCCGGTGTTGATCTCCCCGGCCAACTCGATGAACCGGGTCCAGACCCCATACTCGGCCGCCTTCCAACTCAGGTAGAAGGGATCGAGCGGGATGCAGTGGCCGCCCAGACCCGGGCCGGGGTAGAAGGCCTGAAAGCCGAACGGCTTGGTCTTGGCCGCCTCGATGACCTCCCACACGTCGATGTCCATGTGATCGAAGGTCACCTTGAGTTCGTTGACCAGGGCGATGTTGACCGCCCGGTAGATGTTCTCGAGCAGCTTCGAGGCTTCCGCCACCCGGGTGCTCGACACCGGCACGACCTCGTTCATGACCTCCGCATACAGCGCCGTCGCCGCCTCGGTGGACTCCGGATTGACCCCGCCGACGATCTTGGGGATGATCGCCGTGTGGAATTGCCGGTTTCCCGGGTCCTCGCGCTCGGGCGAGAAGGCCAGCAGGAAATCGCGGGGCGTCGTCAGTCCGGTGGATTCGAGGATCGGTTGGACCTCCTCGTCGGTCGTCCCCGGGTAGGTGGTCGATTCGAGGATCACCAGCTGCCCGGGACGAAGATGCCCGGCGATGTCGCGGGCTGCGCCCAGGATGTAGCTGAGATCCGGCTCGCGATGCTTTCCCAGGGGGGTGGGCAGGCAGATGAGGATCGCGTCGCACCCAGACAGCTCGGAGAAATCGGTGGTGGCGTGGAAGTCCGCCGCCCGGCCTCTGGCGGCGGCCACCCGCTCGGATCCCACGTGCGCGATGTACGAACGGCCGTCGTTGAGGGCCTCGACCTTCGCTGGGTCGATGTCGAACGCCACGACCGGGAAGCCCGCCTCGCCGAACAGCAGCGACAGCGGCAGACCGACGTACCCCTGTCCAATAATGCCCACTCGCGCTTCATGCGCCGCGATGCGCTCGGTCAGTTCCACAGGGATCTCAATCCTCCGTATCGATCGTCTTGGCCCAGTCTCGGTTCTCACGGTACCAGGCGCAGAGCGTGAGTTCACGTCACTCGCGACCGTTAAGCGGGCAGGACCTTGCGGTCGTTCAGCACATGAGATGTGTCTTCTTGTCGGGGAGAGGCATGGTTCTGGCGTACGCACACTCAGAAGAGATCGAAAACGCGATAGAGCGGCTCTATACAGTGGAGGAAGTGGCGGATTACCTCAGGGTGAGTCCAGCCACGGTCCGACTTTACCTGCGTGATAAGCGCCTTTCTGGCATCAAAATCGGTTCGGATCGGGATGGCGCTAAGGCCCCTGGCGCGCGTCCGAGGCCGCCCTAGAGGCGTTTGTTCGCTCCAGGCAAGACCCCGAGGATCAAGGGTCGCTATCCAGCCCTCAGGAAGAGTGACACACACACGCCATGGACCATGGAGACAATCGCCCCCTAAGGTCCTTCTTCCGGCTTCCATGCTAGATTGACTCGAGGCTCGGGTGCGATGCATCGGGGTCGACGGCATCAATCCTCCGCAGCATCTCGTGCGAAGACGAGGCAGACCGGCAGCACGTGCTCGGCCGCATGAGCCGCCATAATGGTAGCCCGAGCCCGCTAGCGCAGCAATAGGGAGGTGGACGTGGGCCCTCGCGAATTCTTGAGACGTATCGGCACGGTTGGCGAATGGAATATCGGCGTGGCCAATTGAAACTCGAGGAATTCGTGCCGACGCCGGAGCGACTGGAAACCACCTCTGTGACCCGCCCCCAAGTCCGATGGTTGCACAAGCCCGTGGTTCGTGCGCTATCAGGCTGACCCTTGTCTCGTGGAACATCAGGGACGACTTGTCCCTCTACTATGAAGAGGTCATTGTTCGGATCAGAGAAAGGTCGGCTGCGCTACACCGAACTGGGTCCAGGGGGAACTCCAACTCGCCGTTCTGCACCCATGATCAGGCTTCGTTACCACGCGGCGTACCCATACGTCTGCAAGTACCTGGATACCTTCTACTGCATCCCCAACACCGGCGAGCGCGGCCGCGTGACCCTGTAGAGAGCGACGCGCCCATGGGGCCGTGGAGAAGCCACCGCGGTTCTCCTCGAGGGAGTCTCGGCTCGGGATAGCACCATCTTCTTCTTCAATGACCGTTGGTGGCTTTTCTGCACGGTCGGCGGCGCTCACTCACATTCACACTTCTCGGATCTTCACGCATGGCATGCCCCTGATCCGTGGGGTCCATGGGAATCTCACCGACTTCGGCCAGTCAAGGTAGACATTCATTCTTCACGCCCTGCTGGGCGGCCGTTCATGGTAGATGGAGAACTATATCGTCCGGGCCGAGGACTGCCTGCCCCGGTATGGCGCTCGCACAGTCATCAATCGTATCGTTATGCTGACGCCAGACGACTTCCACGAGGAGGTCTGCTCCTACGTGGAGCCCGGCCCGTTGTCAGGGCCCTTCCGCGAGGGCCTTCATACCACCACAAACGCCGGCGGCCTGGTTGCCGGACGCATATCCGAGAGCGGCGGACAGCGAACCCGTTCGTCATTGCTGCGAGCATCGCTAGCAAGGCGCGCGAGCGGGTGGCATTAGCTGCGCGTGGAGTTCGACTGTCATCCGGGGCCTGGGCAAAGCCGATTGTACCAAGCGGTCTCCACAGCCGCTCGGGCCCTTACGTTGATGGCCCATGATTGCCCACTACGACGAGAGGCCGACAGGCCGGGAAACAAGAATCTCCGTAGCCTGGAAGACCGGCTTGGTGGGGGATGGAACCCTGCGCGCTCTCTGAACTCAAGAATACGAGAACCTAATCTTCCGCACGCATGCCGAGCTCAATCTTGCCGACCAGGCTCAGATTGAGGCCTTCTTCTCCAAGGGGCGTCCCGAGTTCGTGATCCTCGCGGCCGCCCGCGTCCACGGGATCCTTGCCAACTGGGAGTTATCCCTACGAGTTCGTCCAAGAGAACCCGGCGATCGAGCCCAACCTTATTCACGAACCGTGCGCACCGGCGTCAAGCGGCTGGTCTTCCTAGGCAGTTCCTGCGTCAACGACGGATCTATTGAGTGGGACGCCAGCAAGTCGGCTGGAACTCCTCGCAAGCTTCTGGACATAAGCTGCATCAAGAGCCTAGGCTTGACGCCGCGAACGCACCTGCCGATAGGAATCCGGCAGACATATGAATGGTTGCTGCAGAAATGGAAGCTAGCAAGAGAGGAGACCGTAGGTGGACAAGACCGCTCTGATCAGCGGTGTCACCGGGCAGGACGGCGCCTATCTGGTGGAACTGCTCCTGGAAAAGGGCTACACCGTCCATGGGATTAAGCGCCGCGCCAGCCAGTTCAACACCGACAGGTTAGATCACGTGTATCAGGATCCCCATCAAACCGGGGTGCGCTTCCACCTGCACTACGGCGACATGACCGACGCCACCAATCTCATTCGCATCATCCAGGAGACCCAGCCGGACGAGATTTACAACCTGGCGGCCCAATCGCACGTGCAGGTCTCGTTCGAGACCCCGGAATACACCGCTAACGCCGATGCCTTGGGGACTCTTCGCCTCCTGGAGGCCATTCGCATCTTGGGGATGCAGGAGTCCTGCCGCTTCTATCAAGCATCCACGTCGGAGTTGTTCGGCAACGCCTCGGAAGTGCCGCAGCGGGAGACCACACCGTTCGCTCCTCGCAGTCCCTACGCCGGCGGCCAAGCTCTACGCCTACTGGATAACGCGGAACTACCGGGAAGCCTACGGCCTATACGCCTCCAACGGCATCCTGTTCAATCACGAGAGCCCCATACGAGGCGAGACCTTCGTCACCCGCAAAGTGACCCGGGCCGCCGCGCGCATCGTACTCGGCCTGCAAAACGAGCTCTACCTGGGGAGTCTCGATTCCCGGCGAGATTGGGGCCACGCCCGCGATTACGTGACGGCGATGCATCTCATGCTCCAGCAAGATAAGCCAGACGACTACGTGATCGCCACAGGAGAACAGCGCTCGGTGAAGGAGTTCGTGATCGCCGCGTTCGCCGAGCTGGGGATCGAGCTTACCTTCACGGGCCACGGTCTGGACGAGATCGGCGTGGTGAACGCCCTCGATGCCTCACTCGTAGCCGGGGCCCGAAATGGATACGGGCCGGCCTGCCGGGAACCCCACAACGACCTCGTTCAGCCGGGCCGGGTGCTGGTGAAGGTCGACCCGCGCTACTTCCGCCCGACTGAGGTAATAAGTCTCCTCGGGGATGCCACTAAGGCGCGCGAGGCCTTGGGCTGGACCCCGTCTGCGTCGTTTGCAGATCTGGTCCACGAGATGGTGTGGGCTGACCTGGTGGATGCCCAGAAGTATGACTGCATACGGGTGAGCGGGCTGCCGGTCACCGATCGGCGCAGCTCATGAGAGAACACTTCCATTCCCTAACCTTGAGCGTGTGCCTCGGCGACTTGATAGTATTCACCCTCCGCTTCCCCCTTTCGGAATAATACTTCCAGGCGGCGCCAAAGGCGGCACGGCGCTCCTCATGGGACACCGCCTGGTCGATGTCTAGCGACGATGGTATGGTTTGGACGCGGTGCGTGCCAGCCTGCCCAACCTGCAGGGGGTGAGAAGAGTGGCCGCCGGGAGCATGGGAGGGAGCGCGCCACTCCCCTCAGCGCTCTTGTGCGCGAGACAGTGTGGGGATATTTGGCATGCGTCCCACGGGACGAGTTGAGCCAGCAAAGGATCTTGCAGGGAGCGAAGAGGAGTAGGCGTCATGAGTCATCCACACTAATGGCGCTTCTCGATACCAGCGAGCCCTTGGTATGAAGAAGGCAGTCTGATGCATTGTGAGCGCTGACGCTACTCTCGCGGCCAATGGTTCTCGAAGCGACCACTTAGTCGTTTACGAGCGCAAGCACGGTTGGGCGGCGCTTGACCTGCGCGAACTGTGGTCGTACCGCGAACTCCTCTACTTCCTCACCTGGCGCGACGTCCTCATCCGCTACAAACAGGCCGTCCTTGGGGTGGCCTGGGCCATCCTGCAGCCGTTCCTCACCATGATCGTCTTCACCGTAGTGTTCAACCGAGCGCTCGGGGTCCAGAGCCCCGACCCCAGCGTGCCCTATCGCCGTCTTCAGCTTCTCGGGACTGCTGGCCTGGCAGTTCTTCGCCGGGGCTCTGAGCCGCTCCGGGATCAGCCTCGTCGGGTAACGCCAACCTACTGACCAAGGTCTACTTCCCACGGCTGGTCATCCCCACCTCGGCCGTCCTTGCCGGTCTCGTCGATTTCGCCATCTCTTTCGTGATCCTGCTCGCGCTCATGGGCGTCTTCGGCATCGCTCCCAGCTGGCACATCGTGTTCCTGCCTCTGTTCGTAGTCTTGGCCATCGCCACTTCCTTGGCGATCAGCCTGTGGCTGAGTGCCCTCAACGTCCTCTACCGCGACGTACAGTACATCATCCCCTTCGTCGTGCAGTTGTGGATGTTCGTGAGCCCGGTCATCTATCCCATCAACGCCATCCCCGCCGGTCCTTTCCGTGTCGTCTTCGCGCTCAACCCCATGACCGGGGTGATCGGCGGCTTTCGCTGGTCGCTCCTCGGCCGACAGCAGTTCCCCGGCGGCTATCTGTGGATACCATCGGGGTGGTTGTAGTGCTTATTGCCGGCGGTCTCTTCTACTTCAAGCGCATGGAGCGGGTGTTCGCTGATGTGGTGTAGGCCATGAGCGACGTTCGCCCTACGGACCGTAGGCCTGGGCAAGATGTACCACATCGGAGCCGAGCGGCGAGGAATCCGACCCTGCGCGAGCGATCGTGAGGACGGCCACCCGGCCCATCGAGCGCATCCGTCACCCCGGTGCGGCCACGCACCGCTCCCAGAATACTTGTGGGCCCTCAAGGATATCGATCTGGAGGTCGAGCCCGGCGAGGTCCTGGGCATCATCGGCCGCAACGGAGCCGGCAAGAGCACGCTTGCTAAAGATCCTGAGCCACATAACCGAGCCGACTGAGGGCAGGGTAGAGATCCGTGGTCGGGTGGCGCAGTCTACTGGAGGTGGGCACCGGCTTCCATCAAGAACTCACGGGCCGCGAGAACATTCAGCTAAACGGCGCCATCCTGGGCATGAGCCGGGTGGAGATCAAGCGCAAGTTCGACGAGATAGTCGAGTTCAGCGAGATCGGCCGCTTCCTGGATACCCCGGTCAAGCGCTACTCGAGTGGGATGTACGTGCGGCTGGCGTTCGCGGTAGCCGCGCATCTCGACCCGGAAGTTCTGATAGTCGACGAGGTGCTCGCCGTCGGAGACGCCGAGTTCCAGAAGAAGTGCCTCGGCCGGATGGAACAGGCGGCGACCACCGGTAGAACCGTCCTTTTCGTCAGTCACAACATGAACGCGATACGTGCTTTGTGCACACGCTGCGCTCTGCTGTCCGCTGGTCACCTGGTCCGGGTCGGCAACGTCGGGGACGTCGTGGATGAGTACATCGCATCGGGTGGCACTTCAGGCGACGTCTTCGGTTTGCGTGACAGCCATGAACCTCCCCCCGAACAGGGTGTGCACATTCTGGAGGCGAGGCTGCTAGCCGTGACGCATGACGATGAATCCAAGACTTGGCTCGAGGCAGAGGTCAAATGCCGAGCGAGTGAGGACATCCTCTTCAATTTGGAGTGGAGGATCGTCACCATGACCGGGCAGGCAGTAGTCTTTGGTGCACCAGAGCTTTTTCGGCGTGAACGGCTTCGCGCGGGGCGGGGAGACCTTCTGGTCCGGTTGAATGTCAGACACCTGCCGCTGGCTGCCGGTGTCTACCGTCTCGAAATCGCCGTGACACAGGCATTCCGTCGGATTCTAGATACCGTCCACATTCCATTCGCAGTGGACACCTGTGACCCCGGTGGGGTGGGCTTCAACTTCCGCTACACGAGCAATTGGGCCGCGACGTTTGGGGACGACGACGTGGCGTTGACCGCCAGCAGTTTCGAGGAGAAGAGGACGGGCGAGTGAGTGAGCGCTGACGGGCCCATAGTCGTCATCGGTGGTGGCATGTCCGGAGTATCGTTTGCCCGAATTCTGCAGCTCGCCGGTTTTGAGGAATTCGTGGTTCTCGAAGCCGAAGATATTCCGGGAGGTCTCTGCCGCACCGAACGTATCGACGGCCACGTGTTGGACGTCGGAGGGGGTCATTTCCTTTGTACGCGGTATCCCGAGGTTTACGACTTCGTCTTCAGCCACATGGGCATAGCAGGTTTCCATGAGTTCGAGCGAAGGTCGAAGGTGGTCATAGACGGCGCGTATGTGGAGTATCCGCTCGAGTACAACCTGTGGCAACTGCCCGAGCAGAGATGTCAGGAGTACCTCTCTCCGTTACTCGCAACTGCCGAAGGACGCGGGACGGCACCGAGGGATTTCGAGACGTGGATTCGGCAGCGCCTGGGCCAGCGTATCGCGGAGTCCTACATGCTGCCGTACAACCTGAAAATATGGGGAGTGCCCGCCAGTCGACTCGACGTTGACTGGCTCCATAAGGTCCCACCTGTCGATGTGGCGGCGATCGAAGCCTCGTGCCGGGAACGTCGCGCTCCTGATGGCGTGATGCCGAGCCATGCACGCTTCTACTATCCTAAGACTGGCGGCTTCCAAGCGATATTTGACGCGATCTGCGAGCCGGTGCGTGATCACATAATCACCGGCTGCCGTGTGGTCAAGCTTCGACAAAGTCTCAAAGGCTGGGTTGTGAACGACCAGTTTGAGGCAAAACTAGTGATCAACACTGCTCCCTGGCCGCTTCTGGCGGGCGCTCTGCAAGGCGAGAATGTGGCGCATCGGGCCCTCTCCAGATTGGCGGCAGCGAGCATCGTCGTGTCACTCTGGAAAAGGGAGTACGACCAGGACTGGCACTGGCTCTACGATCCTCGACTAGATGTGGAGGAACATCGCCAGTTCTTCATCGGCAACTTCGCTCTCGATAGCCGGTCTGACGGGGTGTACACGGAAACGAACGCGCGTCGATGGCCGGGAAGGAAGGGAACTTGGTCGAGCAACGAGACTCCGATCGACGAGTATGTCAATCGGTACGCCTACCCAATCCCGCTTCTTGGAACAAGTGAGCTGGTGGCGGACTTTCACGGACATCTCGCGAGTCAAGGGCTCATCGGGCTTGGACGATGGGGTCAATGGCAGTACTTGAACGCTGACGTGTGTATTCTCGAGAGCATGAAACTTGCCCGTTCCCTTGGATTTCAGTGGGCAACGGAAGGTCCGCGAGCTTGACGTGAAAACTCGTGCGAGAAGGGTGTTGCTGGATGCCTCGCTGGAGGCCATACGGGTCCTTCCGGCGCGAGATCCAATGCCTAGGCGTATTGCGGCAGTTTCTGAGGGGTTCATTCTGCCGGGGTATCCAGGCGAGATGGGTATTGAGATTCGCTACTTTCTCGCTCGCGTTGAGCCTTGGCTGCGCGCCGGCTGGAGAATCCTGTCGCGCCGGCCAGGGCTCTACCCCGAAGGCTCGGCTGTTGTCGATACCGAGTTGAGCGAGGCCGAGGATGCTCTGTTTGCTCGCTACGGGGCAGCGCGTCGGGCCACCGGTCCCACGATACTTCACCCGGCAAAGGGAGGCATCAATCGGATAGGAGCCGCCGTCGCACTGGCCAAGGCGCGGCGGCTACAGGAAGAATGGCGAGACCTGCTCCGCCCGTATCTCAGCGCCGGCGCAGGCCGGCCATGGACGTGCTGGGACAGAGATCTGACGACGGTGTCGACTGTCTTCTCGCACCATGCCGTGTGGAAGCATGGCGACGCCCTCGCCCCAGGATATCTGCCACCTGAGTTTACCTCCGACGGCCTCAACTGCATCTATCCGGATCACGTCGGTGTTCAGTTCCGCGCGCTTCAGCCGCACCCCGACGGAAGGAACAGCGACGTTGACACCGTTCTGGCTGAAGCGCGCGCCGTTGCGGACCACCTGTCGCTTACACTTCTAGTGTATGGGAGCCCACAGGGCTGTGCTCTACCCGAGGGAACACGCACAACTGCCTCTCTCGGCGGTGGTGCTCTCTTGTCCAGGGAGTTGGGGTATCTCCGAACCTGTCGTTTGATGCTCGCTCCCAATAGTGGCTGGGCCGACCTCATGTGTTGGCTTCGGGTGCCAGTTCTGGTCGAACGCACGGGGCCTTTGTCCATCTTCGACATGATGGCTTCATTTCAGCCTCGATTACTGCTGCGTCAGCCAGAAGTGCCCGTCCAGGCTCAGGTCGATGAACTGCTGCATACTGGGGGAGCCTGGGTCAAGCTCGGATCTGGTGTGGTCGATGACGCGTCGCTTGATGAATGGGTTGCAGCCAGGTGAGCATGGCTAGCCTCTGCGGGAACGTTCGACTTCCCGTGAATAGGCGAGCTGCCGGAACCTACCCAGGCCGTAACCGTCCAGCGGGGAGTTACCGTGCACTGGCTCTGGCAGCGGGAATTGCCTGCTGCGTCTTCCTCGGCGCGGTCAAAGAGCCCGAGTCGACCGTTCGGGACCTCCCGCAACTGTGATAGGGGTTCTCACCTATGTCCTGCCTGGTGCGCTTGCAATCTATTTCATCTACCAGGCTGCGAGGCGCTCGATATTCCTTCTTGGCATACCGTTCCTGCAAGTCATGCGGGAGTCAATCTTCTTTGGGACCGTTCGTCCGTTCTGGGTTCCAGGAAGATTTGTGCACGACGGTGTCATAATCTTGGGTTGGATCGCGTTGGCGTGGGCGTGGTGCGCCTACCGCTCCAACGCTGGGGCACAGCGGCGGTCGGCCGTTTCACGCTGGCAGCCGGTGCGCATCCTGGGAGAAGAGTATCTGCTACTCGCTCTGGCCGCATTGGTCGTAGGTAAGCTCATGTGGGGAGCCGCGGCCCCCACGGACACGGGGACGCTTCTTGCTCAGTTCGAGCCGTGGCCCCTCCTGTTGGCTGGCTACTGGCTAATTAGGGATGTGGTCCGCAGGTCGACCCCGAGGGATGTAGCGGCTTTCCTGTATGCGGTCGCCGTGGTGACCGGCGTCAGCGCAGTGCTGTTCATTCTTCACCAGGGTTTGCGAGTTCCCATATACCAGATCCCTGAATACGTTGTCCTCTCCTTCCAAGGGCAGGTGCTGACCCGTACATTCTGGTTCATGCCGGCGTTTCTCCTCTCTGCCCTTGCCGTAGTTTGCGCAAGGCGTTCCTGGAACGCTGCTGCCGTCGCCTTAGTGGTTGTCATCGTCCTTGCAGTCGTTGTCTCTTACACGAGAGCTCTCGTTCTCGGGGCTGCGGCAGTAATTGCAGTCATCTTGCTGCTGCGATTCTTCAAGGAACGACGCGGTAGCCGTTTCTTACGTCGTCTGTCCACTGTCGGGGCGGCTCTGGCCCTTACTGCCGTGATCCTGATGCTTGCCCTGCCAACCCCAACCAGCTATTTCCTGACTAGAGTCGGGACTCTTGCGCACGCGTCTACGGTCGCCGAGGATCCTAACGTAATGATCCGCCAGTCAGATTTGGCCAGTGTTGCGGCGACCGTGCTCGACCGCTATGCGTTATTTGGAGGACCCTTCGGAGTAACGGATGATGTGTCACAGATGGTAGACTCTCGAACTCCGGACTCAACATGGGTTGGCCTGATCTACTGGACCGGCTTTCTTGGAGTCGCGATCTTTGGAGCGATATTCATTTGCTTTGGTCTGAGGGCGCTACAACTATTCCGATCTTCGAATGAGACCACCGAGTTCTTGGGGGCTGCCTACTTTGCTGCAATTGTTGGCATGTTTGCCACGACTTTTGCTGGTTGGACTTTCCTGAATTCATTTACGTACCCCATGGGTTTGTGGTTGTTCGCCTTTGTTGCCGGGGGAGCCGCGAGGAGAAGTCGTAGAGGGAGAGATCCTGAGCGACACCCGTCTGGTAAGAAGGGTTGACTCTGGGGAGAATCGTCAGCCTAATACGAAGAATCTCTCTCCCAGATGCGGGGGCAGCAGAATGAGCAGACCGCTTGGACTAGTTCGGCGGCCGGAATATTGACCAACTGGGCCGGCTGAGGAGGCACACTTCAGATGAGCAGAGTTCTAGTTGTTGGCGGAGCCGGCTACGTCGGCGGGGGCGTTGTGGACAAGCTCCTGCATTCGAACCACGATGTTAGAGTCTATGACGTGCTCCTCTACGAGGAGGCCTATCGGAAGCCGGTCGATTTCGTGTATGGCGATATTCGAGATACGGAGAGGCTTCTCCCCTACTTGAGCTGGGCCGACGCGGTTGTCTGGCTGGCTGCGTTGGTGGGTGACGGGGCATGCGCGTTGAACCCCGAGGTTACCGTTCAAATCAATCAGGAGCCCGTCAATTGGCTGGCGCAGCATTATGATGGGCGGATCATCTTCACGTCGACCTGTTCCATTTATGGAGCCCAAGGTCGAGAACTCGACGAGTCGTCGCCGCCAAATCCGTTGTCGGTCTACGCCGTGACAAAGCTCGCGGCGGAGAAGTACCTCGAGCGCAAGAACGCCATCATCTTTCGGCTCGGCACGCTGTTCGGCGTTGGCGATCTCTTCGCCCGCATACGGCTGGACCTCGTTGTCAACACCATGACCGTTCGGGCTCACCGTCAAGGTCACATCAGCGTCTTCGGTGGGGAACAGTTCCGCCCGCTTCTCCATGTCTCCGATGTCGCACAGGCAGTGGTCGACAACCTCGACACCCGGCAAGTCGGTATCTACAACCTCCATCGGCAAAACGTCCGAATAATCGACCTCGCGTATCAAATCCGGAACCACTTTCCAGACGTGATGATCGAGCAAAAGGACGTCAGCCCTTCACGACGCTCGCAACTATCGCGTTTCATCCGACAAGGCGCACAAGGACCTTGGCTTCAGGGCTGAGAAAACCATCGACCAGGGCATCGGAGAACTGAAGGAGCTCCTCGATGAGCAGCCGGATTCGTGACTTGGAAAGTCCCCGCTACACCAATCAAGCCTTCCTCACGACGTTCACCACGCATCTGTTCTACGAACGGCACGGCGGCAGATGAGCCCATTGGCGCACGGGGACTCGCGCCAGCCGTAGAGCATCATCGACACCGCGCCGATGTCCATGCCGTTCGTCGCCTGGAACAAGAGGTGCGACGCCATGCGCGACAGCTCGCACATCATCATGCGGATCCAGCTCGCGCGTTCCGGCACCTCGACGTCGAGCAGGCGCTCGACCGCGAGCGAGTACACGAGCTCGTTCGCGAAGTTCGACGCGTAGTCCATGCGCGTCACGTTCGTGGTGCCCTGCACGTACGTGAGCTCCTCACCGGTCTTCTCCATGCCGGTGTGGAGGTAACCGATGACGGGCTTGATCTGCAGCACGTCCTCGCCGTCGAGCTCCATCATGAGGCGCAGCACGCCGTGCGTCGACGGGTGCTGCGGACCCATGTTGATGATCATCGTGTCGCCGAGATCGTCCTGCGGCCACATGCCGCCACCCGCGAGCACGACCTCGCGCGTGCGTAAGGCCGCAGCTCCTGCGCCCCCTCGTCGGTCTGGCGCTCGAGCCGTTGCTTCTTCCTCGGTCCAAGGTGTCAGTCATGATGCTCTTTGCACTTCGTTTGCTGAGCGGCTCGCCTGCGGCTCGCGATGTGAGGCTGCACGAAGTGCGGCGAGCTCCCTCCGCCTGCGCTCCGCTCGGCCGGCGCCTCGCTTCGCCCTTGCTCCGGTCGCCGCATCACACGACGCGGCGCTCACACACGACACTCACATTCTCTCATCTCGGGCTCGGGTCGCCTTTGAACGTCACGGGGACGCGTCGCCGCCGGCGTCGTCCTTGCGCAGCGGGTGGCCGTGCCAGTCGTCGGGCATGAGGATGCGGGTGAGGTCGGGATGACCCTCGAACGTGACGCCGTAGAGGTCGAACGCCTCCCGCTCGGGGAAGTTCGCGCCCGGGTACACCGAGACGAGCGACGGGACGGTCGGATCGTCGGCGGGAACCTGGCAGATGGTCCGGATGCGGCGGTTGCGCGTGTGCGACAAGAAGTTCGCGACCACTTCGAAGCGTTCGGGCGCGACACCCGCGACGCCGGCGCGCGATCCGTCGAGGAGATGGTCGACGACCGTGACGTCCATGAGCATCGTGAACTGTTCCTCGTCGCGCAGCAGCGTCGCGACGTCGACGAGTGACGGCGCGGTCGACGTGCACGACGGCCTGCCCGTGACTGTCGACGTACACCGCCTCGGGGAACCGGGCGACGACCGCGGCCGCGACGTCGTCGGCGATCGCGACTCGCAGCGTCCTCGCTCTCCGCGGGCTCGTGATCTTCTTCACGAGCCGTGTCGTCCGCCATTCCCGTCGCCTTCTACCGAGTCGTGCTCAGGAGGTCGTGAGCCCGACGGGCTCGCGTCCGAGGTCGATTCCGGCGCCGCCGGTCGGCGACGCCTCGCGCCGGCGCAGCAGCTCGCCCGTGCGGATCTGCTCGTGCAACGTCAGGATCCCGTGCATCAGCGTCTCGGGCCCGGGCGGGCAGCCCGGCACGTACACGTCGACCGGCACGATCTGGTCGACGCCCTGCACGATCGCGTAGTTGTTGAACATCCCGCCGCTGCTCGCGCACACGCCCATCGAGATCACCCACTTGGGCTCGACCATCTGGTCGTACACCTGGCGCAGCACCGGCGCCATCTTCTGCGACACGCGCCCGGCGACGATCATGAGGTCGGCCTGACGCGGGCTCGCGCGGAACACCTCCATGCCGAAGCGCGCGAGGTCGTAGTGCGCGGCGCCGGTCGCCATCATCTCGAGCGCGCAGCACGCGAGACCGAAGGTCGCAGGGAACACCGAGTTGCGCCGACCCCAGCGGACGACGTCCTCGAGGCGCGCGGTCGACGAAGTTGTGCGGAACCTGGTCGAGACCCATCTCAGGCGGCCTCTTCCGAAGCGTCCGGCGTGCGCGTCGGCGATCGGGCTCGTACACCGCGCGCCGGTCCGCAGGAGCGGTCCGGGCATGCGTTGCAGCACGTCCTTGCACCGGTCCCCACTCGAGCGCGCCGACCGACAGCAGGTACGCGAACGGCACGAGCAGCACGAGCACGAACGAGGCCATCGCGATCGAGCCCGAACGCGCCGAGGCCGCGGAACACGACCGCGAACGGGTAGAGGAACACGATCTCGACGTCGAGCACGATGAAGCTCATCGCGACCAGATAGAACTTCACCGGAAAGCGCTCCGCGGGTTCCTGCTCGGGCACGATCCCGCACTCGTACGGCGCCTGCTTCGCCGAGTTCGGACGCTGCGGCGCGAGCAGCTGCGACGCGACGAACGACAACAGCACGAACGCGACGACGAGCCCGGCCATCACCAGGATCGGGAGGTAGTCGCTCATCGCGCCCGACGCTACCCGACCACCCGCCCGGAGGAGCGAAGCGACTGCGGTAGCGTGCGGCCCGCGATGAGCGAGCGAGTCGCGCCCTCGGCGCCGGCGACGCCGCCGACCTCCCCGGAGCCGTCGAAGGATCGCCGTCGAAGTACGTCGACTTCTTCTTGTACGTCGTCGGCCGCGGTCACGTACATCACGCTCTCGATCTACAACAAGTGGTTGCTCGACTGGATCATCGGACCGTTCTGGCTCGTCGCGTGGGTCTGGGGTCTGCCCGCACTCGTCCGAGTTCGTGCGGCGCCAGCCCGTCCGCCCCGCGGCGCAACCCGTCCGGAGCCCGGATGAGCTGGGCCGCCCACCAGTTCGAGGTCTACGCCGTCGAGGCGCACCTCCCGAAGAAGATGCGGGGCCAGATCAGCTGGTTCGCGATCTTCTTCGGCGACTTCACCCCCGACTTCCTGGCCAAGTTCTGGGTCTACGGCTTCAACGATCAACGGCCACCACTACGGCGCGTCGAAGCCGTACCAGTGGCACCGCGGCTGGCCGGGCATGGGTATCAGCCACACGCTCTTCTTCGGCACGCTCGTCTGCCTCGGGCATCTGGGGCTGGAAGCACAACCGCGCGTGGACGATCGGCTTCCTGCTCGGGTTCGCCGCGCACGTGCTCACCGACGTCAACGACAGCATCGGCACGATGCTCCTCTTCCCGTTCTCGACCCTGAACTGGAGCCTGCACACCTGGGCGTACGCGGCGACGGTGAAGGGCGGGAAGTACCTCGACGCGGCCGCGTACTACAGCAGCCTCGGCTTCGTGATGGACCTGTTCTGGTTCTTCGTGGTCCTGGGCTCGTGGCGCGTGCTCACCAAGGAGTTCTGGCGCACGCAGGTCGTGCCCGCCGACCCGCACGTCTGGTCGTGGCTCGGGCAGTGGCTCGACGAGCGGGGCCTGCTCGCCCTCTACCGCGGCGTCTTCTTCTACGGCGTCTGCCGGATGATCGCGTGGACGACCTGGGCGCACGTCGTGGCGCGAGCCCGTCATCAACGGCGTCAAACGCAACGGTTACCCGTGGGACCTCTCGTGGACCGGACCCTGGTGGGTGCAGCACGTGACGTTGCCGCACGTCACGCCGTTGATCGTGCTCCCCGTCACCCTGGTACTGCTGGGCGTCGTCTACTTCGTCGCGAACGCCCTCTGGGAACGCATGGAGAGCGGCAGCATCAAGGCGATCGCCTGGCGGAACGTCCGCCGGAAGACGTGCTGACGCGGGAACGCGAGCACCCGGTCGACGGCTTCCACGACGTCGTCGCCGAGGATCTCGGCCGGGTCGAGGTCGAGGTCACGCAGGAAGTTGACCGTGCGCACCCCGACCGCGAGCGGGTGCGGCTCCGGGATGCAGCCCCATCGCGACCAGGGCGTCCTCGCACGGCCCCTTGAACACGAAGCCGGCGAACCCGATGCTGCCGATCACGACGTCGGCCTTGCTCACACACTGCGCGCACATGAATATGGCTCCCTCGCTGCGGTGCGCCCTTCGGCGCACCAACGCTTCGTCCGCACGGGACGCTCGAAGGCTACTCCTGCCCGGCGATCGCCTCATGCGCCTGGGCGGGCCAGTCGGTGACGACCCCGGCGAGCCCGCCCCCGACCAGGTCGAGGAGACGCTCCCGCTGCAGGTCGGCGCGCTGGTACCACGGTAGACGGCGAGGCCCCGCTCGGTCGCGGCGGCGATGAACGCGGGCGTCGCCGCGTCCTGGTGGGCCGAGACGGCTCGGGCGCCGATGGCGGCGGCATCGGCGAGGAAGCGGTCGTGGCCGGCAGGGTCGAAGGTGTCGCGCAGGAGCGCGACCTCGGCGTCGGGGAGCGCCCGGACGAAGGCCCGCACCACCGGCATGTGCTGCGACCACGGCAGCACCCGGGCCTCGGCGCCCGCGGCTCGCACCGCGACCAGCACGGCCCGGCCGCGCCGGGGTCCTTGGTGTCGATGGCGACCCGCACGCCGGCGGTGCGCGCCGCCTCGAGCGCGTCGGCCAGGGTCGGGACGCCGAGGCGCGCCAACCGAGCGGTCCGGCGCCCACCGCACGGGGAGTGGGACCTTCTGGACGCGCAGGAGCAGCGGGTCGTGCAGCAGCACCGCGGTGTCGTCGCGGCTGCGCCGGGCGTCGACCTCGACCACGTCGGCGCCGACGCGCCGGCCACGGCGATGCCGTCGAGGGAGTTCTCGCGGGCGTCGCGGGGGCAGGTGCGGTGCGCGACGACGATCGTGCGGGTCACGCGCTCACGGTTCGGGAACGACGCGGACGAGCGCGGCGAGCGTGCGGTAGACGGCCTCCGCCGGACCGAGCTCGTCGGGGCGGAGCAGGTTGGCCATGATCCGCAGTACCCACTCCATGAGGGTCCGGCTCTGCATCCCGACGCGGGACAGCTCGCGCATCACCGCCGGGTTGCCGATCGCACGTACGAACAGGCGCGCCACCTTGAAGTAGAGGCCGTACACCTCTTCGAGGCGGGTTCGTAGGTCTGCAGAGCCAGCCCGTCGCCCGAGGTGAGGGCGAGATCGACGGCGTCCGCGGCCAGGCGGCCGGTCTCGTACGCGACCGAGATGCCCTCGCCGTTGAACGGGTTGACGAAGCCGGCCGCGTCGCCCGTCACCACGAACGTGGGCCCGACCCGGGGCGTCACCGACCCGCCGGTCGGCAGGCGGCCGCCGGTCGGAGCGCACGTGGCGGTCGCCGGCGAGATGCCCCAACGGGCGGGCGCGGTCTCGCAGAACGCCTCCATCAGATGGCGTCGTGTTGATCGTGCTTCCAGCCCTGGAAGGTCGACAGCAGCCCGACCCCGACGTTGACCGTGCCGTCACCTACCGGAAAGATCCACCCGTATCCGGGCAAATGGTTGCCGGTCCCGGTCGCGGAGGTCGAGATGGCTCTCGATCCAGGGCTCGTCGTGGTACGGACTGGTGAAATAGCCGCGAATCGCCATGCCGAGCGGGTAGGTGCGGTCCCGGGCGGTACCGAGCGCGCGCGCCGAAGCGGGAATTGGCGCCGTCGGCGACCACCACGTACCGGGCGCGGACCGGTGACCTCGTCGCCCGAGTCCTTGTCGTGCACCACCGCGCCGGCGAGGAGCCCGCCCTCGACGACGGGCGCGATCGCCTCCGCGCCTTGCCAGAGCGTCGCGCCGGCCTTGACGGCCCGCTCCGCGACCATCTCGTCGAGCTCGCGGCGGCGCACCACGTATCCGTAGCGACGGGAAGTCCGGGTGCTCGGGCCACGCGAGCTCGAGCGTCACGCCGTGCGCGATCGAACGCAGACCGTCGAAGCGCTGGAAGCCCTCGAGCCGATCCGCGAGACCGATGTCGTGCAACTGCCGCACGGCGCGCGGCGTGAGTCCGTCGCCGCACGTCTTCTCGCGTGGAAAGTGCTTCTTCTCGATCGTGAGGACCCGATGACCCCGCGACGCGAGCCAGTACGCAGGCGGCCGCGCCGGAGGGTCCCGCGCCGACGACGAGCACGTCGTAATCGTCGCGAAAATTGTTCGGCACGGGCGGTCTCACGGGCACATGATCACATGCTCGGGAGGCCCGAAACGAAGCGTGACGGCGCTTGGCGCACAATGTGCCGGACCCGCCTCTAGCGTGGTAGCAAGAGCGACACGGCCGACGTGAAAAGGAGCGCCGGGGAGCATGCGCGACATGCACGTATGGCACCTCCTCGCGGTGCACGTTCCGAACCTACTTCCGCGACGAATCTTTCGGGCTGCATCTCCCGTGGCTGCGCAAGGCGGCGCGGTTGCTGTACGGCACGGTCCTGTTCGCCGGGGTCTGCGCGGCGGCGTTCGTCATTCGCCGCCCGAAGCCGGTCGAACCGCCGACGTGGGCGCAGACGGTGCTCGGCGCGATGTTCGTCTGGTTCATGTTCGCGCTGGGTTACGGCGTGATCCCGCACGAGTGGATGACGTTCGGCAACTCGTACCTCAACTTCGACAGCTCGTCGTTCCTGTTGCACAAGAACTCGATCCTCCCGTTCGACATCACGCGCGACAAGGTCGTCGACGCGGGTCGCCGCGGTCATCTACGTGATCGTGCTCGGATTGAACATCGCGTTCTTCGCCGCGTGGCAGAAGCGCAAGGTCGCGGAGCCCGCCGCCGAGGGCGAGGACGGCGAACGGTTCCCGGTCCGATCACCGGCGGATCGATCTTCTCGCGCCTCCGCCGCGAGAAGCGCACCTCCGCGTACGGCCGTCCCGTGACGTCGAGCGAGTCGTAGTCATGGCTCGCAACGACGCGAATCCGCCGATGCCGGAGTTCTCGACGTCGTACGTGCTGCAAGAGGTCGACCCCAAGTGGCTCACCCAGGCCGTGAAGCCGAAGCAGTTCCTCCACATCGACCAGGCCGAATGCATCCTCTGCGAAGGCTGCGTCGACATCTGCCCGTGGAAATGCATCCACATGCTCTCCACCGACGCCATCGACGAAGCCGTCAACGCCGACCAACCCGGCGACGACCCCAAAGACCACGTCTTCTTCGTCGTCGACGAAGACGTCTGCACCCGCTGCGCGCTCTGCGTCGACCGCTGCCCCACCGGCGTCATCATCTTGGGCAAGGTCACCGACGCACTGGCGCGACGGTGACCCCAACACCCGCACCAACCGACACGGCTACGCCTACGGCGTCCGCTTCTAGCGACGCGTGGAGACAGAAGTGGCAAGCACGAACGGGAACGGCCACCGGCCCGAAGGTGGCGGAGCGACTCGCAGCGGTCGGCGACAAAACGCGCGGGTTCGCAGGCGTGGAACTCGATCTTCCGGCCCGGGTCCATCTTCCGCAAGGGCTACACCGACAGCCCTCGCAACCGTTCGTACGTGATCATGAACAACGTGCTGTTCCACCTTCACCCGGTGAAGGTGAAGCGGCACGCGGTCAAGGTGTCGTACACGCTGTGCCTCGGCGGCCTGTCCTTCTTCTTGTTCATCCTGCTCACCGTCACCGGCATCTTCTTGATGTTCTTCTACCGGCCGACCGTGAGCCGAGGCGTACGCGAACGTGCAGACGCTCGAGACCGCGGTCACGTTCGGATCACTCGTGCGCAACATGCATCGATGGGCCGCGCACCTCATGGTGCTCTCGGTGTTCCTGCACATGGCGCGCGTCTTCTACCACGGCGCGTACAAGTCGCCGCGTGAGTTCAACTGGGTGATCGGCATCATCCTGTTGACGCTCACGCTGCTGCTCTCGTTCACCGGTTACCTGTTGCCGTGGGACCAGCTCTCGCTCTGGGCGGTCACCGTCGGCACCAACATGATGGGTTACACCCCGGTGTTCGGCCCCCAGGTGAAGTTCGTGCTGCTCGGCAGCAAGGAGATCGGCAACGACACGCTGCTGCGATGGTACGTGCTGCACGTGCTGATGCTGCCGTTCGTCATCGTGATCTTCATGGCCGTCCACTTCTGGCGCGTCCGCAAGGACGGCGGCATCTCCGGACCGCTCTAGGGAAGGGAGGACACTCACATGGCAGACGTACCCGAACACCTCCTTAAGCGCAGCCAAGAACGACGCAAGGCGCTGGGCCTTCCGGTCGAGGGCGACGAGGGCGGTGCCGCCGCGGCCCGACCGCGGCGTCCGATGCCGCCGGTCGCGGAAGAAGGCTGCGCCCGCGGCCGCAGGCGGCGGCTGCCGAGGGCGACGCGATCACCGAAGACAAGGGCGGCATTCCGCGCACCTGCTCGAGCGTCTCGCGAAGCGCAAGGCCGCACTCGCCGGCGACGGTGGCGGCGAAGCGCCGCGGCCGCAGGAGCGGGCGGCGCCCGCGGCGCGGCCGCGACGGCGGTCGCCGCGCCCGTACCCACGACCACCGGTCCGGGTGGTCACACCCAACGACTGCTCACCGTCGTCAAGTCCGGCTCGATCCAGCAGGCTCGAGCCGAAGCGCAAGACAAGGTGCACGTCTGGCCGCACCTGCTCGTCATCGAGTTCGCGTCGACCCTGTCGCTGATGGCGTTCATCACCATCTTCTCCGCGTTGGTGAAAGCACCGTTGCTCGGCCTCGCCGACGTGAACCAGACGCCGAACCCGTCGAAGGCGCCGTGGTACTTCCTCGGCCTGCAGGAACTGCTCAAGATGTTCCACCCGATGGTCGCCGGCGTGACGATCCCCGGCATCGCGTTGGCGTCCTCGCGATCGCGCCGTATGTCGACAAGAACCCGTCGAACAAGCCGACCGACCGCAAGTTCGCGATCATCATGATGACGATGTTCCTCATGATGTGGGCCGTGCTCGTCATCATCGGTTCGTTCTTCCGAGGTGAAGGCTTCAACTTCGTCTTCCCCTGGAACAAGGGCGTCTTCTTCGAGCTGTAGGAGCTCTCGGTGCCCGTCCCAATCGTCATCATCATCGTGGTGGTCGCCGCCGGATCGGTGGTGTTGCTGGCGGGGCGCGCCCGTGCCGCTTTGGAGCACCGGCGCGCTCTCGCGCGAGATGCGCGTCAGCGTGACCAGAGCGCGCCGTCCGAGC
>CAWJKE010000001.1:0-59472 GCA_963843455.1 uncultured Actinomycetota bacterium | reverse complement strand
GTTTGAGATGTAATTCATCACGCCCGAGGCGGTCGCGCCGCCGACCACGCAGGGCAAGCCGAACTCGACATGGCCGGTGACCCCCGCCGCGATGCAGCCGCCGGCGATCATGCTCTGGCCGACAAATCCCCACCAGGACGCGTTGCGGCGGTAGGCCGGGCCCTTGCGCTGCAATTGCTCGATGGCCGCGACCGCCTGTTTGCGAATGCGCGCGATCTCTACCGTTTCCGCCGCATCGGTGACCTCATTGAGCGCGGCGACCGTTTCTTTCGGCTGGTTGCGCGCCTTGCTCGAACCCTTGAGCAGCATGAGCAGGTCGGAATCGCGTGTGGCGTTGCTGGTTAGCGTGAACTTCGCCATGCTGCCGATGGTGAGCCGCTCGACGTCGTCGCGATCGTCCGACCAGGGCAGCATCGCCACGATGCGCATGATCGGGCCGTAGCTGCCGGTGGCGAAATAATAGCCCCACAGAATGTCGAGCACTTCCGGACTGGGCTCCAATACGGTCTTGCGTTCGCGCGTGCCCCACACCGCGTCGATGCGCAGATGCTCTCGCGCAAACGCTCGAAGCCGGACGGGCTCGGCGCGATCACCAGCTCATCGAGCGTGGGACTTTTCCCGGTCAGATATTTCACGATCATCGTCTGCCGTTCCGGCATGCGGCCGGCAAATCTGCGCAGCAGGTCCTGCCAATCCGGCCGGCCCGAATAGGCGATCGCGCGCACGACGATCCAGCGGTCCTCGCGCTGGATGGTCAGGGTCTGGTCGATCATCGGCGTCGGCCGCCACCGGATTCGAACCGACGATGCCGGCCAGGAATCCGACATAGACACCGGCGCGCTCGCTGTCCTGCAAGCCGCCCAGGCGGCTGAGCGCGCGCATGGCGGCGGGTACGGAATGGGGGGCGGGCTTGGCGCGATAGCCGTTGATCCAGCGCAGCACGCCGTCGGTTGAATGGAAATCGACCGCCTTGAGCGGCTTGGCGTGTGCAGGCAGAACAGCCAGCAGGGCAATCAAGGCGGCCATCAGCCTCCGCATATTCCCTCCCGCGTTACCGGAAATTGAGCAGGCGCCTGCGACAATTTCGTGGGCCGCTCGCGGCAAAGTCGTGGCGGCGGCCTGTGCCGTTTCGGGAATTCGGTTGACGAAGCAGGCCGCTTACGGGCATTTGCTCATCGCATGGCCGACGACATTCCCTTCGACAAAAATCTCGATCTGGCGCCCGACACGGTGGACGAGCCGATGCCCGGCGTGCGGCGAATCATGGCCGACAATCCAGGGCCCTTCACCTTCAAGGGCACGCTCAGCTACATCGTCGGCAGCGGCAAGGTCGCCATCGTCGATCCCGGCCCCGACGATCCCGCCCACATCGCCGCGCTGCTCGAGGCGGTGCGCAACGAGACGGTGACGCATATTTTTGTCACCCATACACATCGCGACCATTCACCGGCGGTGCCGGCGATCAAGCATGCGACCGGCGCCACCGTCTATGCCGAAGGTCCGCACCGCGCCGCACGGCCGCTGTATATCGGCGAGCAGCGCCGGCTCGACCACAGCGGCGACATGGACTTCCGTCCCGACGTCGCGCTCAAGGACGGCGAGGTGGTGCGCGGCGACGGCTGGACCATCGAGGCGGTGGCGACGCCGGGCCACACCGCCAACCACATGGCCTATGCGTTCAAGGAAAACAACGTGCTGTTCGCCGGCGATCACGTGATGGGCTGGGCCACCTCGATCGTGGCGCCGCCCGACGGCGCCATGAGCGACTACATGGCCTCGCTCGCCAAGCTCGCCAAGCGCGGCGAGACCGTCTACTTCCCCGGCCACGGCCCGGCGATCAAAGATGCCGGCCGCTTCGTGCATTACTACATCCTGCATCGCAAGGCGCGCGAGGCCTCGATCCTGCATCGGCTGGGCAAAGGCGCCACCGACATCCCGACCATCGTGCGCGCGATCTATATCGGCATCGATCCGCGCCTGACCGGCGCCGCCGGCCTGTCGGTGCTGGCGCATATGGAAGACCTGGTGACGCGCGGCCTGGTGGCGACCGACGGACCGCCGGCGATCGACGGGGTCTACCGCCTGTTGGCCGGCTGACGCTTGGGCGGCGGCGGCTCTTTCTTCGGCGCCTCGGCGCGCGGCTCCGGCGCGGAACCGGCGGCATCGTCGATATCCTCCAGCAAGAGCGCGCAGGCGCGCGGCATTGGCGCCGAAATCGTGCGTGCCGTAGCGCGAGGCCGAGCGCAGATCGACGCGCGCGCCTCGCCCGAGCGGCGTGATGCGGATCACCACGTCGTCGCGGAAGCCCATGATCGGCGTGCGTGCCACCGCCTCAATCGTGCCGTCGCGGCGGCCGAACGCCGGCGGCCGGGTATCGACCAGCAGCCATTTGCGCTTGGTGGCGAGCGCGAGCGCGATGTCGTAGGCGGTCTTCGGCGGCATCGATCCAGCGCAGCGACCCCCATGTCGCGGCAGGCCGCGCGCTGACGCTCGGCGGTGGCGGCGCCGGGATAATCGGTGCGGCCGCGCGGCCGCAGCCGCGCCAGTATATCGAAACGCGGCGGATTGACCGGATCGGTGGTGATGTCATTGATCGCCGGCAGCGTGCTGGCGCGATAGCCGAGATAGCCCGGATAGGCGAGCAGCAGCAGCCCGAGGAAAAGGCCGAGCAAAGAGTAGCCGAGGCCGGGAAAGACCCCTGCCGCCAGATCACGACAAAGCTCGCGAAGGCCAGCAGGATCGCCAGCGCGGCGAAAACCAGGGCCGCGGCGAAGGTCGCCAGCGCCGGCACGATCTCCAGCAGGCCGGAGCGCAAAATAATGACCGAGAGCGCGGCCACCGCGAACGCGAACAGGCTCAGCCGGCCGGACCAAGCCGCCAGTTTCGACATCGGCTCATCGTCGAAGGAAGGTCGTCGCACCATATCCTACCCCGCACAAATCCGTTGCAAGGCCGCCCATTCGCTCGCGTCGAGCAAGGGCGCGGTCGGCCGCGCCGCCGCCAGCCTGTTGATAGCGGCAATGCGCGCCTTGGTCTCCGGGTGGTCGGCAAAATCTTCATGCCCGGCTCGGTGGCGCCGCCGATCTTGTCGAGCATGCTGGCAAGCGCGCGCGCATTGCCGCCGGCCTTGTTCATCAGCGCGGCGCCATAGGCATCGGCGGCCGCTTCCGCCTCGCGCGAATAGGATGATTGCAGCACCGACTTGGCGGCAAACACCACGGCGCCGCCGCCGACGAAATCGCCCAGCAGCATGCCGAACAAAAACGACAAACCGCCGGCCTGCAACACCGCCTTGCTGCCATCGCGGTGCGCGACATGACCAAGTTCGTGCGCGATCACGCCGGCCACCTCGTCGGCCGTGTCGGCCTTGTCGATCAGGCCACGAAACACCGCCGATAAATCTGGCCGCCCGGCAGCGCCATGGCATTGGCTTCGGCTCTGCGCACCACCACGCTGCGCACCGAACAGCGGCAGCGCGGCGGCGGCTTGCAGCCGCTGCATCAGTTTATCGAGGGCGGCGCGGCCGGTCTTTTCGCTGTCCTTGCTGCCGCATTCAAAGCCGGCGCCGAGATGGCGGTTGTCGAGCAGCGCGCGCACCTGCAGGTCGACGGCATCGCCGAGCTTGCGCTCGATTCCCGCCGGCAGCAGCGGCGCCAGCCGTTCGGCGATCGCCGGCACGCCGAACCAGGCGACCAGCAGCAGCGAAACGGTGGCGGCCACGCTCCAGCCGATAACGTTCAGGCGCGCCCGTCGCTGGCGCAGGCCGGTGCGGTCGACATGGAGGGCACGGGCGTCGATGGCGGCGGCGAATTGCGGATCGGTGATTTCCAGGCGCTCGAGCGCCGCGCTGCCGCGGCGGCCGAGCCGCAGCACGCTGTCGGGCGGCGGCCACGGCCTCGATCTGGTCGTAGGGCCATTGCGCCAGCAGCCTTCCGTCGCGGCCGGCGATCTCAAGGCCGGACGCGCCGAAGCGTCACGCCCACGTCCTGGCGGACGCTGGTCTGGCCGTCGAAATAAATCCCGGCGCCGGAAGTCATCAATATCCGCCCACATTGAGCGCATCGGCCAGTCCTTCGCCCAGCGCCGAGCTGGGCGTGCCGCCGGCCTTGACGCGGTCGAGCGCAGAGAGACCGGACAATTGCAGCGATTTCATGCCCAACTGCCAGAGCGACAGCAGCACGGTGGCGCGGTAGATGGTCGAGAAGCCGAGCGCCACAATCACATAGCCGACCAGCAGCAGGCCGGTCGCCACGATCTCGCCGGCGCTGCCGGTCTGGCCGCTGCCGGCGGCGAGGCCGATCGCCACCACAGCGACGGTGCCGAGAACCGCCATCACGATGCAGAACAGCAGGCCGTACCACAGGAAGCGGGACATAGGCGCCGTACACATGGCGCATGCGCAGCGTCGAGGTCATCGACAGCTCGCCGAAGCAAAGTAGATGTTGAAGGTAGCCTGCTGCGACAACATGGGTTGACCACCCGCCACGCATATCGTCTGACCGGTCACGTAGTCAGAAAGCTCGGAGGAGAGGAACAGGCACGCCCCCGCGATGTCCTTGGGCTGCCCCATGCGCCCCAGAGGGATCTCATGCTTCGAGACGGCTGCAAAGAAGGCCTCCCGCTCGGGGCCGGCAGGCATGAGAGCGTCCCAGAAGGGCGTCTCGACGGGACCGGGCACCACGGTATTGACGCAGATGTTGAGCGGGGCCAATTCAAAGGCGAGATTGAGCGACAGGCCGATCACCCCGGCCTTGGCCGCGTGATAGTGCAGCACCGACACCACCGGAGACACGGCCCCCGTGGAGGAGATGAACACGATCTTGCCGTAGCTATTCGCCTTCATGGTGGGCAGCACGGCTTCGGTCACCAGCCAGGGGCCCTTCAGATTGATGGCGAGCACTCTGTCCCATTCTTGCTCGGTCATCGTCCCAGTCGCGCCCGCGCCGTGGGTGCCCGGCACTCCTCCCGCGCAATTGATCAGAATGTCGATGGTCCCGAACTCCTTGAGAGTGCCGGCCACCATCCGGTCGATCTCGGCACTCTTGGTGATGTCCATCTCGAAGGCCAGCGCGTCCCGGCCCAGCGCCTGACCTCCCCGGCCACGCTTTGCGCGCCGGCGACATCGAGGTCGCACAGCACGACCTTCGCTCCCTCTTCGGCGAACTTGAGGGCGATGCCCCTGCCCATGCCCTTGGCGCCGCCGGTGACGATCGCCACTCTGTTGTCCAGATACATCGGTCAGCTCCCTGTCTTGAGTCAGCGCTCTGTCTTGAGTCGGCCGGTCAACCTACAGCACATCGTCCAGACCGAGGGCGACGATGCGGTCCCGCTCGATCGCCCCGCTCTGGGCATCGAATCCCATCGCCTCGTAGAACTGCTTCTTGAGACCCTCCGAATCAATGGTCACACCCTCCAGAGCGCCCGCCCCAAGCGGAGGATTGCCCCGCGCCCTCTCGGGCAGCCGGAAGTCATCCGGCTTGAAGCCCTCGCGCAGATTGAAGGCGTGAAGCAGGGTGGTGATCCTCTTTCCGGTCTGCACGATCTCCTCGTAGTCCAAGCCCCAGCCGGTGATGGCGTTCATGCATCCCACGAAGTCCAGTGGCATGCTATCCACCCCAAACAGGCAGGCGCCCGAGGTGTTCACCCAGTGCTGCCAGCCCGCGAGCATGGCATGGTACTTGCCCTTGTCGGTGACGTCGTACCGCTCCATCTTGAACGGGATCCCCATACCCGCGTAGGCCCTCTCGTTGACGCCGCCGTGCTCGGCGAAGGCCGTTCCCCCCCGTGTGTGCCGGCCCGGCGTGGAATCGGAGATGTAGGTCGCACCCCAGCCCGGGAAGCAGCGGGGGTCGTGCATGGCCAGCATCTCTCCGCCGGCGTGCATGGCGAGGCTCTCCGCCCCTCGGCCGATCTTCTCCGCCGCCCATTTCGCGCCGTCGGCCAGCACGTCGCCGATGCCGTCGCGGAGGCACATCTTCTCCAGGACCGCCACGTGCGCGTCGCTGTTGCCCCAGGTGAGCTCCAGACCGTCGGTGTCGGCGCTCGTGAGGATGCCGTTCTCGTAGCAGTCGATGGCGAACGCTACCGTGGCCCCCGCCGAGATGGTGTCCAGACCGTTGAGGTTGCACAGCTCGTTCACGTAGATGAGGGATTCCATGTTGTCGTTGAGGCACATGGGCCCAAACGCGGCCAAAGTCTCGTATTCGGGTTTGTGCACGTCGCG
Source organism: uncultured Actinomycetota bacterium (assembly GCA_963843455.1). Taxonomy (GTDB): domain Bacteria; phylum Actinomycetota; class Thermoleophilia; order RBG-16-64-13; family RBG-16-64-13; genus CAIQPS01. The sequence continues at coordinate 53,249 of CAWJKE010000001.1, read as the reverse complement.
GACCGGATACTTGCCCCCCTCCACGGTGAGGATGGACCCGCAGGCGATGGGACAGCCCACGCAGGCATACTTCTTCTTGGCGTACTTGGCCATGCCATCCCAGGCCACCGCGCTCCACTTGGGCTCGGGAAAGTCGGCGACGGTGTTTCCGCTCCAGTTCTTGATAGGCACGTCGTGGTCGTGCATGTGCATGGGCAGGGCTCCCGGCGTGCCGCCGTGGCTGAGCCCGTAGAACATGCCCGACGGGTTCTCCTTGGTCTCTCGGATCATCTCTTTCATCATGGCCTGCACCTTGGGCCGGTCGAGGATCTGGGGCTTGAGGGTACCCGTGCAGGCGACGGCCTTGAGGTTCTTGGAGCCCATGACGGCTCCCAGACCGGACCGGGCGGCGGCCCGCCCCCGGTCGTTGATCACCGCGGCGATGCGCGAAAGCCGCTCGCCCGCCGGGCCTATCACCGCGACCTTGAGCTTGGGGTTACCGTTCTCCTCGCGGATCAGTTCTTCGGTGACGGCCGTGTCTTTGCCCCACAGCCGGCGGGCATCCTTGATCTCGACCTTACCATCGTCGATCAGGAGATAGACGGGATGCTCCGCGCGTCCTTCGAAGAAGACGATGTCGTATCCGGACGCCTTGAGAGCGTTGGCGAAATCGCCGCCGCTGTTGGCGTCTCCCCAGTAGCCGGTCAAGGGCGACTTGCCCATGGTGGCGAAGCGACAGGTGGAGTAGACCCCGGAGAGGGTGAGGGGACCGGTGCCGATGCCGAACATGTTGTCGGGCCCCAGGGGGTCGACCCCAGGCTTCACGCGCTCCATCATCACCCGGGCGCCGATGCCGTAACCGCCCACGAACTTCCGGGCCATCCCCTCCGACAGCTCTTCGTCGTGCCACTGCCCGTTCGTCAAGTCGACGAACAGCAGCTTCCCCATGTAGCCGTATCTCGCCTTGGCCATAGCGCGACCTACACTTCCCGCGCCGTCCGCAGGCCGGCTGCGATGGCATCGCGGATCAAGCCCGGCTTGCCCGCGTCGCCTATCGGGTACACCTCGGCCACCTTCTTCTGCAATGCCGGCAGCAGGTCGTCATTGGAGGTCAGAGGCAGCGCTGAGACGAAGGTGTCGGCCTGGACGGTCCGGCGATAGGCCTTCCTTGGTGATGATGCTAAGGCCCTGGTCGGTGATCTCCACGTATTCCTTCACGCCGGAGATCATCTCCACGCCCTTCTTCTCGAACCAGATCATGAGACTGAAGAGCATGGCATCGACCATCCCGTCGCCCAGCATATCGCCCTGCTCGACGATGGTGACGTTCCGGCCCCGTTTCACCAGGAACTCGGCCAACTCACAACCCTGCAGCGCCCCGCCGATGACCACCACGTTCTTGCCGAGGGGCATGTAGTACTTGGTGAGGCTCCTCACGGTGTAGGAGGGAACGAAGCGGGTGACCATCTTGAGCTGCTTGTGCAGGGCGGCGCCGCTAACCACGTTCGGCCGGTCGATCCCCTTGATGGCGGGGATGGTCGCGGTGGCGCCGGTAGCGAGAAACACCACATCGGGCTTGATCTGGTCGACGGTGGACATGTCGGCCACTTTGCCCGTCACCACCTTGACTCCGAGCTTGTGGACCTGGCGGTCCAGGTAGTCGGCGATGAGGGGCACGTCCTCGGGATGGGGGCCTTTGACGATGGCCGCGATGGGAAGGAGCCCGCCCAGCTTGGCCTGTCTTTCGTAGAGCGTCACGTCATGGCCGCGCAGGGCCGCCACCCGGGCCGCCTCCATGCCGCCCGGGCCCCCGCCGATGACCAGCACCTTCTTCTTCGTGGGTGCCTTGTCGATGTCGGTGAACGGGGTGCCGAGCAGCGCGTTGATGCGGCAGGCCCTGGTGCCCAGGCAGTTGTCGCAGGCCGTGCAGGGGGCGATGTCGTCCTTGCGACCGGCCCGTACCTTGTTCACATAGTCCGGATCGGCGTGGAGCCGCCTGGTCATGCCGATGAAGTCGCACGCGCCCGCTTCCAGCAACCGCTCGCCAAGGTCGGCGTCCAGCCGGCCGACCACCGTCACCGGGATGGACACTTCCTTCTTGATGGCGGCAGCGAGCAGCGTGTTGGCACCCACTCCCTTCTCCTTGGCGTAGTACTCCTTGGGGAAGCTCTCCAGCGGGACGGGTGGATCCGGATAGAAGAGCAGGTCGGTGAGGTAGCCGGGGACGTGATAGCCCAGCCAGTGGCTTCGCACCATGATGGCATCGGCCCCGGCCTTCTCGATCCAGCGGGCGTTCTCGCGGGCAAGCTCCGCCGTGAGCATCATGTCGTCGGCGAAGCCCACCACCTGGCCCACCTCGAGCCCGTTGATGATCATGGTGCAGGCGAAACCGGGTCCGCATCGGCGCTTGATCTCCTGGATGACCTGGGAGGGGAAGCGGGAGCGGTTCTCGCTGCTCCCCCCGTAGATATCCTCGCGCCGGTTCCAGAAGGGCGAGAGAAAGTTGTGCAACAGGTGGCTGCTGGCCGCGTTCACGTCCACGCCGTCGAAGCCGGCCTTCTGCGCCCGCACGGCCGCGGAGGCGAACTTGTCCACCAGGTCCTCGATCTCGGGGATGGTCAGTTCCCTGGGGACCTCGTTGTGAAAGTCGGCAGGGTATGGGACCGACACCGGGGAAGCGCCCAGGGGCGGCCCGGCGAACACTTGATTCGGCTCGATGTGATGGAGGTCGGCCTGCCAGGGGCCGTCGTGGTTCATCTGCATGAAGGTGGGACAGCCATGCTTGTGCATGACGTCCACCAGTTCCTTGAGCCCCTCGATGAAGCGGTCGTCGTCGATGCGGTAACGCTGGCGCCAGCGGGCACCGGCGGGGTAGTCGATGGTGGGCGACTCCACGATGATGAGGCCCGTGCCGCCTCGCGCCATGCGCTCGTAGAAGGCCAGCATCTCCGGCTTCATGTGCGTGTCGTCCTCGTGCCACATGAGCATGCCGGCGCCCGGTCTTGAGGATGCGGTTGCGGGTGGTGACCGGGCCTATGCGGCCCGGGGACAGGAGCTTCTCGTACTTGGAACTCATCGCGTCTCAGTTTCCCTTCGCGGCGCCGGAGTACCTTGCATCGACCTCGGGCGGGGAGGCCTCCCAGAAGAAGCGGATGGTCTTGATCTTCAGTTTGCCGCTCGTCGTCCACGATCAACTCGTAGAGCGGCAGGTAGTGCTTCTGCACCAGCAGTTCGTCCGTCTTGGTGCTGAAGATACGCGCGATCAGGAAGGCGACCGCGACCATCCGCTGCTCGTCCACGAAGATGTCCAGCACCTCGAACTTCTCGTAGTCGTCGGGATGGCTGGTGAGCATCCGGTAGAAGTCCTCGCTGGTGCGGTGGCCGGCCTCCGGCCCCCCGAACACCGACATGTAAGGCATGAACCGCAGGTCGGGCGCGAAGTACTCGTCCATGCGATGGACGGTGGCCGCGTCCTGGGCGTAGAGGTTGTAGGTGGCGAAGTAATCCTTCATCCACTGCACGATCTCGTCGTATTCGTTCGGTCGCGCTTCACGCCGTGCCCCCCCTGCTTCTTCCAGTCTCTCTCGAAGACGTCGTCGATCTCGAGGGCTCCCTCCGGCAGGATCTCCCAGAAGAAATCGAGCCTCTCGATCTTCATCTTGCCTTCCTCCTCGATGAGGGGATACCGGGCCAGATAGCGCTTGGTCAAGCAGCAACTGCTGGGTGTCGCGGTCGATGAGGTCGGTCTTGATCTGCGCGACGAAAGCCTGGCGGTTCTCGTCGATGACCAGGTCCTCGGGGGTGAGCCTTTCGATGCCGGAGGGATGCGAGGTCAGCACCTTGTACCAGTCGTCGCGCCCGGACACCTTGCCGACGTAGGCGATGTATGGGTTGAAGACGAAGTCCTTGGCGAAGTAGTCGTCCATGCGGTGGATCTCGTCCGGGTCCTGCCCGTACTTGTTGAAGGCGGCGAAGTACTCGTCTATCCACTGCGACGATCTCGTCGTACGTGAGTCTCATCGTCTTGTCCCCCTCCCTCCTTGGCGCATCTCGCCCGGCGCTAGAACAGCTTCTTGTAGTCGGGATCGTTCGTCGCTTCGAACATGAAGATGGGTGTGTCGATCCTCTTGAGGGTGATGGGGCAGTGCTCCACCCCTTTGGGCACGAACATCAGGCAGGTCTTGGTGATGGTGTGTCTTTCGCCTCCCATGAGGAACTCGATCTCACCGCCCAATTCCCGAGGGTAGTTCCGGTTGGTCCCGCCGAACCCGATGACCTCGTCGAAATCGTGGCTGTGAGCTATCTCTATGTCGACCGGTTGCCGCCGGGAAGCCCCCAGAGGATCTCGCACCCCACGAACAGCGAGCATTCGGGCAGAATGGTGCTCGTCATGCCCAGGAGCATCGTCCTGTCGAGGATCTTGCCTTCTCTGGCCTGGTCGCTCCATGGCCTGCATCATCGCCTCGGGCATGGGGGGCATAAGGTCCTCGGTGAGGAAATACTTGCCATACTTCGATTCGGACATCTGCACGCTCCTCATCCGCCTTCTCTCTGTGCCCACCGGGGTCCGCCTCGCTGAGGCTGCCGGCGCCGATCATTATGGTCATCTCGATGTGCGGTCTGGAGAAGCTCTTCCACGTCAGGGGCCCGTGCTTGGTCCCCTTGGGCACGAAGACCGACGAGGTCTTGTCGATGAGGAACGGGTGGCCATCCACGACGAATTCGATCTCGGCTCCCAGGTCTTCCTGATCGGTGGGGTCGGTCCCGATGTGCATGACGATCTCGTCGTAGTCGTGCACGTGCTCAGTCGATGTGCGGATTGGGGTCGGGCATCGCCACTATCCACCCCGCCTCCACATACATGTTCGCGCCGGGGATGAGGTTGTTGCTCATCAGCGTCATGGCCTGAATACGGCCCAGCCGTCTCCACCGCCGGCACGATCTCGTACGCCGGACGGCTCACCAGGTACCTCGCGCTGTCAGACGCCGGCATAGTCATCACTCCTCAGTCCGCCGCCCATTGCCTCGTGCTCCGCAGACCGCGCCGAGGTACGTCTTGCGCATCAGCCTGAGGGCCTTCGCCGGCTCGGTCTGAGCGAGGAGGCCTAGTGCGAAGAGAACGTAGTGGCGCGTCCAGGAGCATCTCGGGCGCCTTGGGCTTGAGCAGCATGGGGAGCTCCTTCTCGAACAGAGCACCGGCCAGCACCGCGGCCGGGTCGGCCGAGAACGAGACAGGACCTCCGGCGCCGACGACCCAGCCGAGCTGAGTCAGGTCCTTGCCTCGCTGCACCACGTACCTCGCCGTTGGGGGTGACGACGCGCTTGAGCGACCCCACATGGCGGTTCACCGCCGAGCGCACCGCTACCCTGGACAGCAGCAGATGGCACGCCGTCTGCGTCGCTCGCTCGCGAGGCACGCTGTTCTCACGGCACATGGCGGCCACCGCTTCGTCGAAATCCGGCGGTACCGCCTCCCGCTCGGCGATAGCCTTGAGCGTGTCGAGATTATGGAACAGCCCCAGGTCGCCCTCGACCGTCCGTTTGGCATAGGGCTCCGGGAGGCCGAGAAGGTGTACCGTGCCGCTGGCGGGCGCCCCCGTGGCCACCGAGTACACGTCGGTGGTGGCGCCACCCACGTCTACCAGGAGAAGCTCACCGATGCCCGGCTCCCCGGGACCGCCCCGCTGCCCGCTTGTGCCGTCGGCGAGGAGCTTGGCTGCGTCTAGCACAGCCGCCGGTGTGGGCATCACCACGCCTGCGATCATGTCTCCTCACCCGGGCGATGTCCTTTGCCTCGGTGATGCGGGAGATGAAGAGGTCGCGGATCTTCTGGTTGGCCGCGTCGACCTCCAGCACGCCGATCTCGGGCATGACGTTCTTGGCGTGAAGGTGACGTTCTTGCCGGATGCCGCGAACAAGTCTTCCACGTCGTCGTATGCCGACTTGTTGCCGGCGACGATGATGTTGGTGACCCCCGCTCCCGCCCGGGCGAGCATGCCGGCGTTGTGGGTGATCACCTTCTTGTTGCCGCCGTCCGTGCCCCCGGTAAGCAGCACGATGTCGGGCCGGATGGTCCTCGATCTCGCGGATCTCCGGCGCGGATAGCTCGAAGGAGTACGAGCCGACGATCTTGGCGCCGGCCCCCAGAGCGGCCCTGCGGCCGGCCTCCGTAGTGTATTCCGGCACCAGGCCTACACAGACCACCCGGAGTCCGCCGGCGGCACTGCTGCACGCGACCGTCTGCCGCCGCTCGGCCTCGCCCAACGGGGACGGTCTGGGAGAGGAGGGAGAACGCCTGCTCCAGGCCGACGGTGATGTCGGTGGAGACGGTGGACGGCACCTGCACCCGGCCGAGAAGCACCTCGGCCTCCGTGTCGAAGGCCACCACCTTGGTGAAGGTGCTGCCGAAGTCGACGAACAGCCGGGTGCTCGCCACCATCATGCCCCTGCCGGCCGCTGGCCCCCAGCCCGGCCCTACCGGCGTCCGGCCCGTACTCGGTCGAGATCACTCTTGAGATCTTCGATGGCTGCCCTTATGTCGGCTTCGGGCGGATATACCCGGTCGAACCCCATGCCCTTGAACGTCGCTTCGTCAGCGGCGAAGTCGCGGCGCGAGACGCCCAGGATGCCTCCCACGTAGAGGATGATGCCGCCCAGTCCGGCTTCGTTGCACTTGTCGCGGAAACCCTCGAGGTCCATCTCGGCCATGCCATAGAGCGAACTGATCATCATGGCGTCGGCGGCGGTCTCCTGCGCTGCCATGATGAACTCTTCAGGCGGGGTCTGTGCGCCGAGCTCGACTACTTTGAAACCCGCTTCGCGCAGGGCCCGGGAGATGACCTTGGTCCCGATGACGTGGGCGTCCACCCCTACCGTCCCGGTGATGACGCAGCCGAACTGATCCATCGCTCACTCCCCCGCTCGCTATTCGAACCACCGACGCCGGCCGAGCGCCGACCCTAAGCGGCGACCTCGCATTCGAGCCCGCGCGACTCGACGATCGTGCGTGCGCCATCCATGAACTCCTGCGACGGCCTCTCGGCCGATGGCATCTCGTATTCCAGGCCGAGCATGTCGTACTTCTGCTGCCCGTAGCGATGGTACGGCAGAAGGTGCATAGTGCCGCCCGGCAGGCGGATCGCCACCAGGTCGGCGATGTCGGCGATGGCGTCGACGGTATCGTTGAAGCCCGGGATCACGGGGATCCGCACCACTACGGGGACGCCGCTCGCGGCCACCTCGTCGAAGTTGCGCAAGATCCTCTCGCTGGTGCGCCCGGTCTCGGCGCGGTGGGCCCGCGAATCGACATGCTTGATGTCGAAGTAGAACAGGTCCACGTACGGGATGAGCGCCCGCAGGCCCTCCTCGTCACCGTCCCCCGATGTGTCGACGCAGGTGTGAAATCCGGCTTCCCGGAACCGCTGGAGCAGCGCGCGCGCGAACTCGGGCTGGAGCAACACCTCACCACCCGAAAGGGTGACGCCTCCCCCCGAGTCGCGGTAGTAGTCCGCATCGCGCTTGACCACGGCGAAGACTTCGTCCACCGACATCTCCTTGCCGCTAATGGTCATGGCCTCATGAGGGCAGGCGTCCACGCAGTCGCCGCACGAGTCGCACAGTTCGCGGTCGATCACGATGCCGTTCGCGCCGACGCTGACGGCGCCGGCCGGACAGACCGAGACGCAGCGGAAGCAGCGCTTGCAGACCGAGTCGCGATGCATGAGTTCGGGCTCGGGGTTCTGCGATTCCGGGTTGGAGCACCACGAGCATCTCAGCGGACAGCCCTTGAAGAAGACGGTGGTGCGGATGCCGGGACCGTCGTCGATGCTGTACCGCTGGATGTTGAAGACTGTACCCGTCACTACCGGTCAACCGACCTCGTGCATGGTCCGCTCGACGATCTCATCCTGCAACTCGGGCGGCAGGTCGACGAAGTAGGCGCTGTAGCCGCCCACGCGGACGAGCAGATCCTTGTGCGCCGCAGGCTCTTTCTGCGCGGCTCCAGGAGTTCCTCAGCGGTATGGATGTTGAACTGGATATGCCAGCCGCCGCGCTTGTTGAAGGTCTTGACGAGGGAGGCCAGCTTGGAGAGCTTCTCCGGCGTGTTGAGCACGGCCTTGGAGAACTTCACGTTGAACGCCACGCCCACGGTCTCGAAGGCATGCGGGTACTTGGTGGCCGAGTTGATGAGAGCGGTGGGGCCGTGTGTGTCGGCGCCCGGCATGGCCGAGATGCCGCCGTCGTACATGGGAGTACCGGCAAACCGCCCGTTGGGCATCGCCCCGACAGCCTTGCCGTGAGTCACGTGACCGGCGGCCGCTCCCTTGAAGAGGAACGGCTTCTCGCCGGTGAACGGGATCCGGCCGGCTGAGCAGGATCTCCTGGCTGCGCTTGGACACATGGTTGAAGATGTCGTCCACGTAGTCGTCGTCGTTGCCGTACTTGGGAGCTGCAAGGCACATCTGGCGGATGTCTTCGTGACCCACCCAGTTGGCGTCCATGGCCTCGAGAAGCTGGGCCATGGTGATCCTTCTTCTTGTCGAACACCAGATACTTGACGGCAGCCAGGCAGTCGCCCACGTCGGGGATGCCCTTGTCGCCCACCCACGAGGCCGCAGCACACTTTGTAGCGGGCCCCGCCTTCGCGCGACGTCAGACCGGCCGGGATGCAGTCCTCATAGTGCATGGCCGCCCGCAACCCGCTCATGGGACTGTTGGCGATCTCGCTGGTCCACCAGATGAAGTAGTGCTTGCGCAGCCTCGTCGGCGAAGTAGTCCTCCTGCTTCTCCCAAGCCGCCATAGAACTGCTCGAAGTTGGTGAATTTGGTGACGTCGCCGGTGTGCAGGCCAAGCTGCTTGCCGGTGCGGGTATCGAACCCGTCGTGGAGAGTCACGTCGAGCACCTTGGCCTGGTTGAGGTTGAACGAGCCCGCCATGTGTTCGCCGCAGTCCAGGTGGTAGCCCAGGCAGCCGCTCGCGTTCCAGTTGACGGCGTCGTACTTCGGTACGTCACGGGCCAGGTAACGCTCGGTGCCCAAGCCCGTCGTTGAGGAACGCGGGATTGCCCCCGCCGAAGTCGCGGTTGCAGTCGAGCGCGTGAAGCACGAACTTCCGGGTCCATGTTCTCGTGGTAGCGGACGTACACCGCCGGCTCGGACAGCTTGATCTGCCGCATGACTTCGAGCACCATCCAGGAGACCTCGTTGGTGAGGTCGTTGTCGTCCTTGTCGCGGCCGCACAGAGTGACGTTGGGCAGCAAGGTGCCCGGAGCGGCCCGGTGCTCGCGCTTGATCGTCACCAGGTTCTCGGTCTCGCGGATCTTCAGCCAGAAGGCGCCCGAGCAGCTCCGCCGCCTGCTGCCGAGTGAGGATGCCCTTCTCGAGATCCTGCTGGTAATAGGGGTTGAGGATCTGGTCGACCCTGCCCACCGGGCACTTCCGGCCGGTCCGAGCTCTCTTTCCAGAAGGCGAGATGAAGGAACCGCAGCGACTGGACCGCTTCCCAGTAGTCACGCGGGGGCTCGGCCGGAACGTCGGTAGCAGACGTCGGCGATCTTCTCGAGCTCGGCCTTGCGGGCGGGATCGGTCTCCTCCGCGGCCATCTGCGTGGCCAGTTCCGCGTGGCGCCGGCGAAGGTGATAACGGCCTCGCACTCGACGATAATGGACTTCAGCAGGTAGTACTTGCGCAGGGCGGCCGACGCCGAGCCGGGCATCATGGCACCGGAGGCGTCCATCTTCTCCATCTCGGCTTGGGCCTGCGCGATGACGAAGTTGAGGCCCTTGTCGATGACATCGGCGCTGGGCTGGCCGACGCCGCCGCCGAACGCGCCCCACCCCTGGAACAGCCCGCGGTCGGGGTTCTCGCGAACCGCACGACCCTCGAAGATCATCCCGTGGTCGAACAGGAGGTCGAAGTGGCTGTCGCCCAGCTCGTCCCGCAAGGCTTCGTTGACGTAGTTCACCGGGTTCATGTGAGCGACCCAGTACTCGGCGTCTTCCTTGAGCTTGCGCCAGGTCCTCAGGAGCGATGGCGGTGGACGAGGTGTCGCTCAGCTTGCGGTCGAAGTGGCCGCTCTCGCACATGGCGAGGATCTCGCGGGGCTTCATGGCCGCGGTCACATTGTTGCCGCGGATGAACTTGGTGAGCGAACTGACTATGAGTCTCGCCGTCGCGGATGAGCAGGGGGCAGTTCTCCATGCGCTTCTGGCAACGCCTTCGCCCAGCGATAATCCAGCGGCAGCGTCTCCGTCTCCTTCCACGACTCCGTGAATAGCAGGGTGTCGTCGACGTAGACCTGGGGCTCGGCCTCTTCCCATTCCCTCTTGAGCTTCGGAGGCGGTCGGTCATGCACGGTGACCGCGCGGATCTCGGCGGCAGCCTCAGGAGCTATCACGCCGGTCTTTCGGAGGTACTGGTCGAAGTCTCCTAGGTGTCATCGTCTCTTCCCCTTCGCGCTGCTGTCCCGAGTGGACTCTTCTATCGTGCGTAGTTCCGTATACTGAACAGTGTTCCGCATTACGCTAGTACATTCTCGCCGCTTTGGCTGTTTTTGTCAACGTCAGATACCCCCGGGTGTACCCAAATTCTCCCGGTTCCGCGGTCTATCTACCCAGATATTTCAACGCGCTCCGGCCGGCGATCCGCCCCGAGTTCAGCGCGAACGCCGAGGCCAGTCCCGAGGAGCTCTTGATAGGGTAGCTGTCACCGTACATGCCGCCGGCGTCGAAGCCGCCCGCGTAGAGTCCAGGTATGACCACCTTCTTGTCAAGCACTTCCAGCCTCTCGTTGACCTTGATGCCGCCCATGGTCCCCAAGAACACGGCGCGGCCCCTAACCGCGTAGAAGCGGGGACCCACCAGCGGGCGGAGAAAACGGCGGTCCTTGGCGAACAACTCGTCGTGGCCCTGCGCGCAATAGCCGTTGTATTCCTCGACCGTCGCCTTGAGAACGGCGAGGTCGACGTCGATCTGCGCAGCCAGGTCTTCGAGAGAATCGGCCGCGAAGACTTCCTTGCTGCCATGCTCCAGCGCGGCCTCGATCTCCTTGCGTAGATCGGTCAGGCGGTAGCGGGGGGAAAGTCCACTCCCACGCCCTTGTCCAGGCCGCGCTCCACCAGCCGTTGGATGATGGAGTCGTCGAAGATACTGAACGTGTGCCCATCCGCCCTATGCCGGGCCTGGGCGTTGCCGACCGGGCTGTCGTAGAAGCCGATCGTCTCATCGCAAAACCGTTCGCCGCGCGCGGTGATCCACCAGATCGGGCTGCGCGGCCGCTTGTTCCAGGTTGCAGCCCATGGCGAACTCCGGGCCTACCGGAGCCACCCCGGAACATCTCTATGGTTCCCACGCCCTCTTCGGCGGCGCCGGCTTCCCAGGCCATGCGAAGCCCGTCTCCTATCTTGCCGATGTTGCCGACGGCATGACGTTCACGTCCAGGTCAACCCGGCGTACTTCTTGACCCACTCCCTGTTGTTCAAAGCCGCCGGTGGCGATGACGACAACCTTGGCCCCCACCTGCGCTCCTTCACCGTCTCGGTCTACCACGACGCCGGCGACGGTGCCCCCCTGCTTCAGGAGCAGGTGACCGGCGTGCCGGACCAGATGTCCACCCCTTTGCTCTCGCCTGATCGGCCAGCGTCTTTACCACGGCCTCACCCTCGCCCTTGGTCACGTGGTAGGTGCGCGGAGCATCGGGCACCTTGTTCATGACCTCGACGAAAACGACCCCTTGCTCCTCGAGCCAGCCTATGGTGCGGCCCGGAGTGGTTGACGATGACCCTCACCAGGCGAGGATCGGCGCGCCAGTGACTGTAGTCCATGATGTTCTTGAAGGCCTCGTCGCTACTGTAGGTCATGAAGCCTGCCCGCTGCATGTGGCTCTCTACCGCGAACGTGCCCTGGAAGAAGTTGGACGTGCCTCCGAGCGCCCGCTGCTTCTCGAATACGACCACCTTGGCTCCGCCTTCGGCCAGGGTGACCGCAGCTGCCAGGCCGGTGGCACCGGAACCTACGACAGCAACATCGGCCTGCTCAGGAATAGAACCCATCATGCTCACCTCTCGATTGTCGCTGTCGCCACGGCCATCAGTAGCTTCCCCAGAACTTCACTTGCTGGATCTTCAGTCTCAGGTCGCATTGCAGGCAGCGGGCCGATTCCTCATGGGCCGCGCCTTCTTCCATGCTCTTCACGACTTCACAGAAGTTGCTCGCCAATTCTTCGGGAATGACGCAAGGATCGGCCGCCCTGGCCAGGGCCGCGAAGCCTTCCTGCCGGCCCAGCGAGCGCTCGGCCTCCTCCTGGGGTGCCAACCTTCTGTCGATCCTGCCGCTGCCTCCCAGGTATTTGTCTACGGCGACAGCGGCCTTGCGTCCCAACCAATGGATCACGGAAGCGGTGCGGGAACAACGTCGCCGGCGGCGAATACTCCCTCCCGGCTGGTCGAGAGGCTGAAAACCGATTGGCTCGATAAGCCCACGACCGCCGAGGTCAAGACCGAACCCTTCTGGTATCTCGGGGAACTGGCCGACGGCGAAGATCACGGTGTCGGTCTCTATCACGTGCTCCGAGCCGGCGATGCTGGCGCTATCTGCGGAATGTTGTCCTCGTCGAAGGAGAAGGTCTCCACATCGAGAAACTCGACACCGGTCACCTTCCCCGCGTCGCTCAGTATCCGGACCGAGGTGTGGGACGGCCTGATGGCGATCCCCTCCTGCTCCCCCTGCAGTATCTCGTCGGCGCTCGCCCGCATCTCTTCTCTGCACTCCAAGCAGGCGATATGCACCTCCTCGGCGCCGAGGCGGCGGGCTACGCGAGCGCAGTCGAAGGCGACGTTGCCGCCGCCGAGCACCACCACCCGCTTTCCGACCGGGATGTCTTTCCCCAGGTTCACGTCCTGGAGAAACTTCGTGCCGATCGAGCACGCCTTCACTGGCAGCCCCCGGGATTCGGAGCTTCTGTCCCTTGTGGACCCCGACCGCCACGAGGATCGCGTGGTAGCCCTGGTCGAGTAGGGCGTCGATGGATTCCACCCGGGCGCCGGTCTCTATGACCACCCCCGCGTCTTGGATGTCGCGGATCTCACTTTCGAGCATCTCGCGCGGCAGCCGGTACTCCGGTATCCCGTAGCGCAGCATCCCACCGGCCGCGGGCAGCGTTTCGAGAACGGTCACGTCGTGACCCTGCAAGCGCAGGGCGTATGCCGCGCTCAACCCCGCCGGGCCGGCGCCGATGACAGCCACCCGCCTCTCGGTGGCGGGCTTCTGGGAATGGAGGCTTCCTTCCACACGCTGCCGTCATCCCGCTCTGCCGCGAAGCGCTTGAGTTCCCTGATGGCAACAGGTTCGTTGACCTCGCCTCTCCGGCAGCCGGCCTCACAGGGATGATCACAGACATACCCGAGAACCCCCGGAAAGGGGACCTTTTCTCGGATCACCGCGGCCGCCGCGGGGTAGTCGCCGTCCTTGATGAGCCGCACGTACCTCGGTACGTCTATCTCCGCTGGGCAGTCTCCCTTGCACGGCAGCAGAGCCGCCTTGCGGTTCTTGCCCTTCACCAGTTCGCCTTTGTCCTGGATGGCGCCGGTCGGACAGACCTCGGTACACGCGCCGCAGAACCGGCAGGCGGCCTCGGCCAGCGGCCGCTCGTCGACGGTGTAGATGTGGGGTTCGTCGCCCTTCTTCCCGTAGTAGAGAACGCCTACCTCCCGCAAATCCCAGCAGGCCCGCACGCAGCGTCCGCACAGCACGCACTTGTTGGGGTCGTAGACGAAGAGCGGATCGCTACTGTTCACGGGCAGCAACTTCGCCCGCCTCTTGACTCGGAGCTCCTCCACACCGAGGTACTGTTTGAGCGACTGCAGTTCGCAGTTCAAGTACTTCTCACAGGTGCCGCATTCCGGCGGATGCCCGGAAAGCAACAATTCCATCGCCAGGCGGCGCCTACGCGAGATCTGCTCGGACTGGGTATGCACCACCATCCCGCTGCTCGCCGGCGTCGTGCACGAGGCGGTGAGCCCTTCCACGCCGTCGATCTCGACCACACAGAGCCGGCAGACGCCGGCAGGGGGCAGATCGGGATGGTCACATAGGTGAGGTACATACACGCCGTTGTCAAGCGCCGCCTCGAGCACACTGGCGCCCGGGCGCGCCTCGACTTCGCGGCCATCGATCGTGAGGGATATCGCGCCCGGCTGGCTCACCCGGCTTCTCCGGACGTGCAGCGCTGATCCTCCAGGTGGGACTTGAAGTCGTCGGCAAACAGACCAAGACTGCTGAGGACGGGGCGAGCCCCATTCCTGCCCACATCGCAGATGCTGTCATCTTCCATGAACGCTGCCAGCTCGAGCAATAGGTCGAGGTCGTCGGGCGTACCCCGGTTCGCGGCGATGTCGGTCAGAAGGCCGACTATCTGTCGCATCACTTCCCTGCACGAAACGCACTTGCCGCACGACTCCCCTTGCAGATACGACATGACATCTCTGGTCATCTCCACGGGGCAAACATTCCCTCGAAAGACCCGGATGCTCCCCGAGCCAATGTGCGCACCCACTTCTTCAAGCCCCTGGTGGGAGAAAGGCACCTCGAGCCGATCGCCTCGGATGAATGCCCCGGTCGGGCCACCGACCTGCACAGCCTGGATAGGGAGGTCGCCCGCGGCCCCTCGCTCCAGTTCCGCGATGATCGCCGCGAGCGGCGTCCCGAAGGCTACCTCGGTGGTCAGTTCTTGCTCGACGTCGCCGCGCAAGGTCACCACCTTGGTCGCCACGGCCTGCCCGACATCCGCGCCCGCAGAACCGGGAACCCCTGGCGAAGGCTGCCGCTGGAATAACGCCGACACGACCGCGAGGGTCTCGGCGGCATCGATGAGTGTCGGCCTGCCGTCCAGCCCCCGCTCTGCCGGATGGGCGAAGCGAAGGTCGGGCAAAGCCTGCCTACCTTCGAGCGCGGCCAGTAGCGCGCCCTCCTGCCCGGCGACGAGCGAGCTGGGGAGTGACTTCAGCTCGATCTCGCAGGAGAACCCGGAACCGAGAATCCTGTCTCCGAGCAGCCGGGCGTCTCTCATCTGTTGGAGCACTCGTTGGACCTGAGCGATCTCATCCTCGTACTGAGAGTTGACGCACACGAAGGCGCGGGTCGCCCCTATTGCGAAGGCGCCAATCAACAGTCCCGCTAAAACGGAACCCGGGTCGCCTCCCAGTTGAAGTCGGGCCGCTCGCGACCACGGGTCGGAATCGATCGCGTTGCACACCGCGTACTTCTCATCTGTTTGAACATCGGCGCATGCGCGCCACCTCGACGCCGTGAGGCGGCCGGCTCTCCCCTCGTCCCTTAGACCGCTCTCGCGCACCGCGGCAATCACGCCCTCAGAACCGAGTTCGAGCGCGCGCCCAAGCCCCGAATATGCGGACGCCGTAGCGAGCATGGCGACCTTACCGTTGAGCCTCGAATCCACGGCTAGGACACTTCCACCCACGTCCCGATCTCGGGTGGCGCCGCCATCAAAGGATCTATCCTCCCCGACAGTGTCCGAAAATGGTCGGTCGAGAGATGGTAGTCGAACGCCTCTTGGCTCTCGTAGTGCTCGTAGAATATGAACTCGTCCGGATCTTCGGCCGAGCAGTGCAGTTCGTACACCATCGCTCCCGGATCCCGCATCACCAGCGGCCGCATCCAGCGGTATGCGTCCAAGAACTCCTCGCGCGTACCCGTCTGTAGCCGTACCTTGGCTGTTATTATCAACACGGTCCCCGATCCTCTCTACCGCAGGCGCGGTATCGTCTCCACGTCGATCTTGTCGTTGCGCTCGAGCTGCAGGTAGGGGAAGCGGGCCACGGTGGCCCGGATCTCCTTCTGTCGCGAGCCGGGGCTACCCCAGATCACCACGACCTCGGTACCGATGTTGGCGAGGTCCCCTTCGATGAAGCCCAGCGAGATCATGCGGTGGTAGGTCTGGCTGACGGCCCGGCCCGAGGAGAAGCCTATCTCCCGGCCATCCTTCATCACCTTGTCCTGATGATAGGTGAAGGTACGGATCTGGCCGGTCGCCTGGTCCAGGGTACCCGGGTCATAGCGGATGTCATTGGGCCGGTCGGAGATGGGCTCGTAGGGCTGCCCGTCGCGAAACTGCGAGGCGTAGACATCGGCCACATCCTCGGTGTTCCACTCCAGGGTGACCACGGTGCGCCGCGGCGCCTTGGCCATCTCCTTGAGGGCCGCCTTGCCGGGGAAGTCGTGGTCCCAGTGGATCCGGTTCTCCCAGCCGGTGTCGAACGGGGTGACATACCGAGCCTTCATGTCGTCACCCATGCTGCCGAGCAGCCGCGGCCGGAAATTCATCCACCCGGCGCCGGGACGAGCATCAAGATAGGCTGCGAAACCCTCGTCCTCATACCAGGGGTAGGGAAAGTGGTAGTAGGCTTGGGGGAACCCGTCTTCGGTGTGGTTGAGCATGTAGGCTACCTGGCCCAGCTTCTGCATGCCCAAGCCCCGGCCCGCCTCCCAAATGGCACTGAAGACGTTCTGGCCGTCGGCGAGGTCGCCGTGGACCTCGTAGGCCAGCGATCCGGCCATGCCCAGCCGGAATACCCGCACGGGGGCTCCGCCGATGGCCGTCATGCGGTGCCGGCCGAACTGAATGTCGTGCAGATCTTCGCCCGCGGCCCGCTCCAGGATTTCCAGTGACTTGGGCCCCGCCACCTGGAACAGGAACCGCCGGCCCATCAGGTTCTCGCCCACGGCGTCATAGGAACCCTTGGACAGCGCGTAGTCGATGTAGGGCAGGAGCCAGCAGGTGTAGAACTCATCCTGGGCGATGCGCATCACCACGCCGTCCATCATGATCCGGCCCTGCGTGTCGCACATGATCCCGTGGCGGAAACCGCCCACGGGCATGGTGGTGAAGTCGTTGACGAAGTTCTCGCCGAAGAAGCGCTCGGCGTCGGGGCCTTTAACGGAGTAGATGGGCGAGATCCCCAGCGCCGCGCCCAGATAGGCGCTTTCCTTCCAGGACAGCGACTCCTCGCGCCAACCGTTGTACTCCATAGGCCCCTGGATGGGCCCCAGCATCGCGAATGACTTGACGTCGCCGTGAAAGGGCACCACGGGATTGAACGGGATCATGGTGGGCTCTGTCATGACGCATCTCCTAGCGTGGAGCGGCTGCTACTTGAACTCGATGCCATAGCCTCTCGCGTAAAACATGGTGGGAGTGGGCCTGAGCTTTTGCCACACCTCATCACACGCGGTCAAATCCTCCGGGCTCAGCTCCAAGTCGAGGCAGCCCAGGTTCTCCTCCAACTGCTCCGCAGAGGAGACCCCACAGACGATCGAACTTGTCAGCGGGTTGTTCAACATCCAGGCGAGAGAGAGCTGTGAAAGGCTTCTCGGGCCGGCGATCTCTTTGAGACGAGTCACAGCCTCGAAGTACCGGGGCTCCCAGGTGGACGGATACGGCTTGACTCCCGCCGGCGGGGGCTTGCTCGGATCGTAGGCCAGGAACTTGCCGGAAAGCATCCCGCCCGCGAGCGCCCCCCAGACGTTGATCCCGATCCCCTCAGCCTCGCATAGCCGGGTCATCTCCAGTTCGGCGTCACGCGCAAGAAGGTTATAGACCATCTGGATGCAGTCTATGCCGGCGAGATTCCTCTTGTCCGTGTACCAGAGAGCCTTGCAGACCTGCCAGGCATAGTAGTTGGACAAACCGATGTAGAGAATCTTGCCTTGACGGACCAGATCGTTGAGAGCCTCCAGCGATTCCTCGAGGGGTGTCTCGTAGTCAGGCTCGTGCAAGTAATAGATGTCGATGTAGTCGGTCTGCAGGCGGCGCAGGCTTTCGTGCACGCCTTCGACGATGTGCTTGCGGCTAAGCCCTCGATCATTGGCGCTGGGGCCGGTCAGCGCGGCGACCTTGGAGGCCAGCACCACCGACTGGCGCCGGCCCTTCAGCGCCCTGCCCACGATCTCTTCGGCGGGTCCTCTCTCCGGGGTGTCCCAGCGGTCCTTGCCGTAGATGTCGGCGGTATCGATGCAGTTCACTCCGGCTGCCAGCGCGCGATCGACGATATCCCGCGCAGTCCCTTCGTCGACCTTCGGGCCGAACCACAGTGTGCCCAGAGTGAGGGCCGAGATCTTGAGACCCGATTTGCCCATCCTCCTGTACTGCATTTCAGGCATCGCTAGGCTCCCTCGCCCCCTAGATAGGCTCTCTTTACAATGTCGCTGCACCTGATGGTCTCGCGGTCGCCCTCGAGCACCACCTTGCCCACTTCGAGCACGTAGCCGGTCTGGCACACGCCCAACGCCAGATGGGCGTTCTGTTCCACCAGAAGCACGCTGATGCCGCGGGCATTGATGTCTTTGATAGCTTCACCCACCTGTTCCACCACGATGGGGGCGAGACCTACTGACGGTTCGTCCAGACACAGCAGTCGTGGATTGGCCATCAGACCTCTCCCGATTGCCAGCATCTGCTGCTCCCCGCCACTGAGAGTCCCCGCATTCTGCTTCAATCGCTCCCTCAGACGCGGAAACAGCTTGAAGACATACTCGAGGGACTCGGCGATGCCCGCCCGGTCCCTGCGAAGAGTCGCCCCCAACTTGAGGTTGGTGAGCTACGGAGAGATAGGGGAATAGTTGCCGCCCTTCGGGAACGAGGACGATGCCCCTCTTCACGCGATCGGCGGTCTCCAGGCCGGCCAGGCTCTCGCCCTCGAAGACGATGTGGCCGTCCCTTATGGACACGAGTCCCACCAGAGCTTTCAGGATCGTGCTCTTGCCGGCGCCGTTGGCGCCGATGATGCTCACTACGCCCGCCTCCGGCACGTTGACGGTGACGTCCTTGATGGCCAGCGACTTGTGGTAGTAGACGGATATGTTCTGTATCTCAGCAAACATAGTCAGCTCCAAAGTACGCCGAGATGACTTCCTGATTGGACCTGACTTCGCCTGGCAACCCCTCGCAGACCTTCTGGCCAAAACTGATGACCACCACGCGGTCGCAGTGGTTGAGGATCTGCATGTTGTGCTCCACGATGAGTACGGTGATGCCGTTGTCGCGCATGCCCCTGATCGCATCGAGGGTATGCTGGATCTCCTCCGGGTTCATCCCCGCCAGCGGTTCGTCGAGCAAGAGAAGCGTGGGCTTTGTGGCCAGCGCCCGGGCCACTCCCAGCATCTTCTGATGCCCGTGGGCCAGGTTCCCGGCCAGCTCGTCGGCTTCATGCGATATGCCCAGCAGCTTCCAGTATCTCGTGAGCCTTCTCTTGGATGAAGGCCTCATTGCGCCGGTACTTCGACGTGTTGAAGAAGATGTCCACCAGACTCGAGCGGGGGTGCAGTTCGAACGACGAGGTGACGTTCTCGAGGACGGTGAAGTCGGGGAAGAGGGGGTTGAGCTGGAACGTCCGGCCGATACCCAGAGCCGCCACACTGTTCGGGCGACTTGTGGTGATGTCCTCGTCGCGGAACTTGACCGTGCCACCACTGGGCCGGATGACCCCGGTGATGAGGTTGAAGACGGTCGACTTGCCGGCCCCGTTCGGACCGATGAGTCCGACGATCTCACCTTCGGCGACGTCGATGTCGAACTTGCTGACCGCCTTCAATCCGCCAAACTGCTTGTCCAGGCCTCTGACCTCAAGAAGCATCGCCGCCCACCTCCCCCTTGCGACCCCGGCGCGACACTCTCGCTCTCGCCGCGTTCACCAGTCCGACCACGCCGTTAGGCATCGTGAAAGCGATCAGGAGCAGGATGGCGGCCGTGACGTACGGAAGATAGCCCTTCAGGTCGCGGAAGAAGAACTCGGGGATGATCAGGAGGACCACCACACCGACTGTCGGCCCCCAGAAGCTGTAGAGTCCCCCGACGAGGACATACATGATGATCCAGAGCGTCGCACCCAGACCGTAGCTGCTCGGCGAGGCGACTCCCTGGTAATGGACGTAGAAGGCACCCAAGAGACCGGTGAAGAAGGCACCGAACGCCACCGCTATGATGCGATTGCGCCTTTCCCCGATACCGACGCTCGCCGCCACCTGGTGGGATTGCGCCACCGCCTTCATCTTGACGCCTATGCGGCTGAACTCGAACCTGTACATGCAGACCAGGCTGACCAGCATCAGACCGAGGCCCAGATAGTAGTACCAGGTGCGGGAGCTGAACAGAGGGTGCACTCCGCCCAGGCCGGTGCTCATACCGGTCGTCTTTCCGCCCGCCGTGATCAGGTTCATGATGACGTAGCCCAGGAAGAGCGTTCCCATCGCGTAGTACACCGCCCGCAAGCGAGCGAACGGATAGGCGATAGCGCTGCCGACGATAGTCGCCGCCACGGCCCCCAAAGGAATGGTCACCCACGGCGGCCAGCCCAGCCAGACCGAGGGTATCGCCGCGGCGTAGGCGCCGATACCCATGAACGCGCCTTGAGCGATGTTGAACTGCCCCGATATGGATATGGTCCTGAAGCCGCTCGAGACGACGACGTAGACGAAGGCAAGAATCAGGACATGCATGTAGTACGAGCCGGAGATCGCCAGCGGAAGCAGCGCCAGCACGACGACGATCAAGACCCAGACTGCCCGCGCCGGCCCAGCGCCGCGACCTAGGTCCGGAAGCTTCCCTCTTCACCACCGGTTCTTCGACTTCCACTAAGACTTCCTTTGTGTCACTCATGGCCGAAGAACCCTTGCGGCCTGATCACCAGTAGTGCGAGCACCAAGATCGACGCCAACGCGTCGACCATGGCCCCGGGGAGGACCACGGGCAGCGCGCCATAGAGCACGCCTAGAAGAGCCCCGACGTAGAAGATGCCGTTGAAGCTGCCCACTCCGGCAAGGATCACCAGCATCAACACCTTGATGAGCGTGGTGTCGCCCATGAAGGGGGTGAGGTTGTACAAGGAGCCCATGAACACGCCGGCGATGGCCGCCAGCCCGAAGCCCACCGACACGGCGAGCATGGCCACCCGGCTGAAGCGTATGCCCTGCAGAGCGGCGCCTTCCCTGTTCTGGGTGACCGCCTGCATCTGAGCTCCCCAGCGCGAACGATCGACGAACAGAGATAATCGCGACGAGGATCACCACACCGATGCCGAAAGCCAGGATCCTGTCACTCTGCACCCGGTACGGGCCTATGCCCGTCGTCCCTTCAATGAACGAGGGGATGGCGAGCACCTTGGTGCCCAAGAAGAGATTGAAGGTGGTGACGAGGATGGTGGAGAGAGCGATACAGACCATCATCGTGCGGTTGAAATCGGCCTTCATGGGCCTGAACAGAGAACCTCTCCACGAGCACGCCGAACGCAGCGGCGACCAAGACGGTCAGTGGGAAGGCGACGAACCCCGGCAACTGGGCCCTGGTCACCAGCAGATAGCAGCCGTAGGAGGATGCCATGAAGATGGCGCCGTGGGCCAGGTTGAATATTCCCAGCAGGTTGAGGATGAACGCGAATCCCATGCCCATGAGGATGTAGACCACCGGAGCAGGACCACGTTGATCACCGTCTGAATTACCATCTTCGCGCTTTCAATTAGTCAAGTCGGCCTTGATCGTTTTCGGGGGCATGGAGCCGGCCGGCGCGGAACTGGTGGACCCCGCCCGCACCGGCCGGCTTGTCATGCGACGTTAGCTAGCTGTGCGCCACTACGGGGTCACATCGGGAATGACCCAAGGCTTGTACTCGACCTTCGCGTTGTTGATGAGGCATACCGGGATCGGATTGGCCCAAGCATGGTTCGTCAGACCGTACAACTGGTTGCCGCTCGGGAATCCGTCGCCGTAGAGCGTCGGGATGGTGGTCAGCGTCTCCCACTTGTCCCGTACGGCAGCCGGATCCAAGCTATCTGCAGCTTCGATCGCATGCTTCAACAGATAGAGGGAGTTCGGCGCCAAGCCGAACACGTGGCGCTTGGTATCGCCCATCTCCATCAGCCTCTTCATCGGCGCCGCCATGTTCGGGTCTTCGACCTGCTTGCTCAGGATGCCGACGATGCCGGTCGCTGCTTCGCCAAGAGCGCCGACCACCGACGGGGCGTCGACCGGGAAGGCGATGGCACCTTTGTAGCCCAGCGTGCGCAGCCCTTTGGCAATGCCGAAGAACGACGGGTCGATGCCGACGGCCATCCACACGGCGTCCGGGTTCTGCGCCATGATCTTGGAGGCGACGGGATTGTAGTCCTCGGCATTGGTGGCGAACAGTACCGGGTCACCCGAGAGAGTGTATCCGGTCCTGGTGACGAGGTCCTTGAAGCCCGCCTCGAATGCCGGATAGGTCGCGTCCTCGGTAGCCAGGCATACCGTCTTTGCCTCAGGGTAATACTGCTTCACAGATTTGAGGGAGGCCGACTGCTGGGTTATCGGGTCCAGACCCAGGAACGCGAACGGAGTGTCCTTGTTCATCTCGGCAGGATTAAGGCCGTTGTAGTTGGCCACATGCAGGACTTTGTTCTGCTCGAATATCGGGGTGGTAGCCAGGTTGAAGAACGCTCCCGGACCGACCACGAACTTGAGCTTGTTGTCCAGGACGAGCTTGGTCGCGGCAGCGGTGTTGCCATCGAGCGAGCTCTTGCCGTCCTCTATGACCAACTCTACTTTGTACGCCTTGCCACCGGCCTTGATGCCGCCATCGTCGTTGATCATCTGCGCGACGTATTCGAGGTCTACCTTGTCGGCTGCGTCGACCACGGAGTACCAGTCGGTCAGCGATAGGATGGCGCCAACCTGGAGCGTCTCAGTCGGGGCCGCGGCGCCCGTGGTGGCGGTGGTCGCGGCAGTGGTCGTCGCGGTAGTCGCGGCGGTAGTGGTCACGCCCGCGGTCGTCGCGGTGGTCGCTGCGGTCGTGGTCGTGGTTGTTCCGCTTCCGCAGGCGGCCAGTATGCCACCCATCCCGCCGCCGACAGTTACGACAGCTCCGGCGATGCCGGCGAATTTGAGGAATTCGCGGCGGCTAAGCACCTTTTTCACATCTTCTTCCATCATTCCCTCCCTGTGTGTTGCCTCTCCCGGCCACTCGAGACCTGGGATTTCACGAAGTTGTTACTCACTGGCTTGTGTACTTCCGCCCCTCCTTTCAAGACCACCTATGGCCCATCAGTGACCCTATCCGCCGCTGTAGAACCTCGTCAGAACCAGTTCCCCCCCATCCTCGATGGGCTTGCCTTTCTCTTGCGGCCAGGCAGCGGACTGACCGTTGAGAATAAGGAGTGACGTGTAGCGCAACCTTCCCTGCTCATCGAAGAGCTCTTCGCCAAGCGGGGATTGCGCCGGACAAGCTCGGCGACGGCCGCGCCCAGGCTCCAGCCGCCGCCGTCGATCTCGACGACCTCCGACTCGAGGAACCTGTGCAGATCACCGACTAACCTTATGGTGATGGACACTCTAGCTCCCCCCTGGCCCGCGCCCCAGCGCGTAGGCTGCCGCGTTCTCGCCCGCCATACGGCCTGAGACGAGGGCGAACGCCGATGCGGCTCCAGATGTGTCTCTCATACTGTAGCTCTCCGCGTGCAGACCGCCGACATCGTTGCCGGCGACGTAGACCCCCGGTATGACGCCGTCGAGATCGTCAACGGCTTCGACACGCGGGCTGACCCGCACCCCTCCCAGCGTGCCCAGAAAGACGGTGCGCGCCCGGGCGGCGTAGTAGACAGGGCCATGGAGGGGCCGCAGATACGTTGGGTCCTTGGCAAAAAGAGGATCGCGCCCCCTGCGGCAGGCCTCGTTGTACTCGGCGACGGTGGCCGACAGCACTGCCGGGTCCAGCTTCATCTTGGCAGCCAGGTCTTCGACCGACGTCCCAGAGACAAGATCCGGGGACCCCAGGGCCAGGAGACGCTCGAGGACCTCATCCAAATCGGGGAGTCTGTGACCGGGAAGGAGCCGTTGAGTCATGCCTCTGTCGACGCCCTTCTCGACAAAGTGGCGCTTGATGCCATCGTCGAACACGGACCACGTGTACCCCTGCTTGTAGCGCACGGTTGTGTTGCCTGCCGAGGTGTCGTAGAAGGCGAGGCCTTCGTCACAGAACCTCCGGCCAAGGGGATCGACCCACAGCGAAGGCTGGATCGATGCGGCTTCCACTGCGCTCATGAACGGGAACTCGCGGCCCCATGGCGCGACACGCATCAGATGCAGCACCCCCATCCCCTCGGACCCCGCTCCCGCCTCCCAGGCAAGCCGTATCCCGTCTCCCATCTTGTCGACGTTGCCCACCGGCATGAGGTTCTCACCCAGATCGAAGCCCGCGTACCTCTTGATCCACTCCCGGTTGTTGGCATACCCGCCGCTGGCGATGATCACCGCTCGGCAGCTGATGTCCGTAGAGCGGCCGCCCGCCCTGACGCGGATGCCGCACATCGGCCCGCCCTCTCCCCGCAGCAGGTCCACCACCGAAGAGCTCGCTCTGACGTCGACCCCGCGCTCTGCCGCTGCCCGCGCCAGTGCCCTCACGAGCATACGGCCCGCACCTTTGAGCACGTGGTAGGTGCGAGGGGCATCCGGCATGTTGATGGTGACCTCGGTGAACTCGACACCGCGCGCCTGCAACCAAGAGATGGTCTCGGCCGAACGGTCGATGAGCGCCCTCACCAGGCCGGCGTTGACCAGCCAGTGGTTGTACTCCATGAAGTTCTTGAAAGCCTGATCGCGAGTGTATGCGATGAACTGCTGCTTCTGCATGTCGCTCTCGGCGGCAAACACTCCCTGGATGAAGTTGGAGGTCCCGCCGAGTGCGCGGCGCTTTTCCAGCAGGATGACGCCGGCGCCCGCTTCGCGCGCCGCCAGGGCGGCCGCGAGGCCCGCGGCCCCCCCACCCATCACGACCACGTCGGCCTGGTCGGCCAGAACGACCTCGCCGTTCATCCTCGGCCCGGCGGCACGCCTGCTGTCGAGGCGGGCGGTCACGCCGCGCCGTCCCCGCCGCCCAAGCGCTCGGCGGCCAATTGGTTGATCGCGGCCCCCGAGACGTCCACGGCGGCCGCTCCGCCGTCCAGCGGTATGAGTGCGGCGGTGAGGAAGCTCGCGTCGTCGCTGGCCAGGTAGCTGCAGAGGCCGGCGATCTCCTTGGGGCTCGACACCCGGCGCAGCGGGACGTCCCGTGAGAAGGTGGCTAGCACGTCGTCCACAGTGAGCCCACAGGCCTGTGCGAACGGGGCCATCGCGCTTACGATCATCTCGGTCTTGGTGGCACCAGGGCATACCACGTTGCAGCGCACCCTCTGAGCGCCGTAGTCCACCGCCACCTGCTTGGACAGGCTTATCAGACCGCCCTTGGAGGCACAGTAAGCAGGAAGCCTCGGCGGGCTCACGATCCCAGCCAGGGACGAGATGTTCACGATCGAGCCACCGCCCGCCTCGATCATGTGGGGGATGGCGGCCTTCATCATAAGAAACGGCCCGGTGAGGTTCACCTCGATCACTCGGCTCCAGACCACGGGGTCGAGGTCGACCACCCCTCCCATGGGCTGGTCCATGCCGGCGTTGTTCACGAGTATGTGTAGCCCGCGGCCGAAAGAGAGGGCGGCTTCAACGATCCGTTCCACGTCGGCCGGGTCGCTCACGTCGGCCGGGCAGGTCCGCACCCGGTCCGCGGGAAACCGCGCTGCGGCGGCGTCGAGAACCTCGGCCCGCCGCCCGGTGATGACGACGAGCGCGCCGTCGGTGACAAACCGCTCGGCGACCGCCAAACCGATGCCGGTGCCGCCGCCGGTGACTATCGCCACCTTGCCGTCCAGCCTCATGTCGACCCCCATCGTCACCTCGTCAACTCACGGCCGCCCGGCCGGCAGACCCTTGAGTCTGCCCTTGCTGATGGCCCAGAAGTCCTCGATAGACGCGTAGTAGTCCAACTTGCGACCCTCGGCGGCCTCCCGTTCGGCCACCTTCTGGCGGTGGAAATCTTTGATCTCCTCGGGGATGGGCAGGTTGCCGAACTCCAGGTAGCGGCAGGCTCCATTGCGATCGCGGATACCGAGGACCTTGTCCTGAGCGTGGATGTTGATCGACATCGGCGAGTCGAGCACGCCCGCAGCCACCGCCTTGACGGTGCCGACGGCGATGTCGCCGGCCCCCAGCTCGAGGACCTTCTCCAGGATGGCCGTGACTTCCGCTGTGGCGACCTGCTCTTCCTGGCGGACGGCCGCGTTGTCGATCTCGAACTCCTGGTCCTTCATGGCCCCGAAGATCCACTGAGCGGCCAGGTAGCTCTGGCGATGGGAGTCCATGCTGGGCACCCCAGCCGCCTCGTCAACGGTCTTGACCGAGCACACGTCGAGCCGCCCGAGAGCAGCGATCATGGCCGTGTATCCGATATAGCCAAAGGCGCTCCCCAGGTCTTGGGGGAAGGGGAAGAGGGGCGACTGGCTGCCGAAGACGCCGGGGATGAGGACGTCGGAGTGGCCAAAGCGGTCCAGGTACTCTCGCAGGAGCTTGGGCAGAACCCGCATGTCGGCGAGGTCCTGGGCCAGGCACCCCTGGATGTTCACCTGCGGGAAGACACTCTTGACTCCCTGCTCGGCCGAGATGAGCGCTTCGATGATCTGCGTGGCCATGTTGACGCTCATGGGGATGACGAAGTTGGGCAACCAGCCATGGCAGTCGGTGGTGATGGTCACGCCATGGTCGGCGTAGTAGCCGATAAGCCGGCCCGTGTATTGAGCCGTCTCGATGCACTCCTCGACGGTGGCCTTCTTGTCGTAGCCCGCTATCCAACCGAAGAAGCTGTTCGGCATGGCGGTCATGCCCGAGGCAAAGGCGATCTCGCTCACCAGCGCTTGGCCGATACGGGAGGATCGGGGATCGAGAGCGCCCTCGGTGGCCTCCACCACCCGTCGGTTGGTCTTGACTCCGTGGTTGATGATGGGATAGCCGTTGAGCGCGGGCTTGCCCGTCCGGATGCTCTCCTTCAGACCCTTCTCCACCTTGTCGAGCTGCAGGTTGCGGGTGTAGCTGTCGGTGGTGAACGGGATGAGGTAGATGCCCAACTCGTTCAAGGAGCGGATCAGCGCGATCTCGTCTTCCACCAGCGGCGTGCCCTGCCTGGGGAACAGCATCATCCGTCCCTCGTCGTGCGCCCGCTGCAACACTTTGTGGAACCGTTTGCTGTCGGGCAGGGCCCGCTGGTACTCCACCGCCTCGTCGAGGTCTACCTCTTTACCGGTGGGCCAGATGGCAAGGACCTCTTTGCGCCTCTCCATGAACGCGTCTTCGTCAACGCGCTGCTGCTTGACCGTGTGAGTCATAGACATAGGCCTCCTCCGGCCCTCAACCTTGGTGCTGCGCCGGAAGGGGCAGGCCGCCGGTGACAGGCAGCACGGCGCCGGTGACGAACGAGGACAGGTCCGACGCCAGAAAGAGCGCGGCCTTGGCAATGTCCTCCGGCTCGCCCATGCGCCCGAGGGGCGCCTGGCGCCCCAGCCACGTGAAGAAGGCCTCGGCCTCTTCGGCTGTCTTGCCTTCCACGATCTCGTCGAAGAACGGCGTGCGAATGGGCCCCGGCATGATGGCGTTGACGTAGATGTTGTGCGGTCCGAGTTCGGCCGCCATGTCGTAGGTCAGACCCAGCACCCCTGCCTTGGCCGCGTGGTAGTGCGGGTGCGGCGACGGGGGACTGATGGCGCCCAGCGAAGAGACGTTGACGATCTTGCCGTACCCGTTGGCTTTCAGGTAGGGCACCACTTCGCGGCTGCACAAAAAGACGCCTTTGAGATTGAGGTCGACCACCCGGTCCCAGGCATCCTCGCTGAGGACGGCCAGGTTGGTCGGTTTCCCGTGGGCGCCTACCACGGCACCCGCGTTGTTCACCAGGATGTCGATCTTGCCGAAGGCCGCGACCGTCGCGTCGACCATCTCCTTGACGTCTTGGCTGCTGGTGACGTCGCACTTCACGACCAGACCCTCTCCACCGGCCGCCTCGATTGCCCGCAAGGTCTCGTCGGCTTCGGGCATGCTGATGTCGGCGATGGTCACCTTGGCGCCTTCCTTCGCAAAGCGCTCGCAGATGGCCCGTCCCATCCCCTTGGCTCCTCCCGTGACGATGGCCACCCGATCCTCTAAGAACATCGCTATCTCCCTTTCTTCATCTTCGCGATCCGCCGATGCGGTAGCGCTCTCGCCGACGCGCACTACGTCGCGAGTCCGATGAGATCTCGAACGTCTTCCAGCTCCTCCAACCCGGCGACCGCCTCGACCATCCGGTCGGCGTTGGTCGCCGAGATGGGCTGCCCGGCGTGCGCCAGACAATCCCGGTACTTCCGCTCTATGTCGCCGAACGTGAGCGGGCGAGCGGGCGTTCCCGTGGGGAAGTCCACCTGCTCGCTGAACACCGCGCCGTCGTTCATGGTGATCTCCACCCGCGCCGGCTCCATGCCCTGGTCGCCCCGGTCCAGGGCCGGATCGTTCCGCACGTCGATCTTGGAGGCCACGGCGAGGACGTCGGGGTTCTTGATGGCTTCGGGGGTGAAGTCATCCAGCCCGGCCCGGCGCCGGGCTATCGCAGTGGCCACCCCCCAGGCCAGACTGAACTGCGCGTCGACGAAATTCCTCGGCCGGGCTTTGACCTCCAGAGGCACGCCAAGCAGACCGTAGGTGGCCTCGCCGCAGTAGATGACGATGCTCGTCACGTCGTCCGGGCGGATGTCGTGCGCGCGCACCAGTGCCAGGGCGGCATCGATGGAAGGATGGACTCCGCGGCAACATGGATAGGGCTTGATGGAGACGTTGACGCTCTCGAAGCGGACCCCCAGATCACCCACGAGCTTGTCCCGCGAGTAGGAGTGGCCGTGGTACACGTGGTACATCCCGGCCGCGCCTTCCAGGCAGTTGCGTGCACCTGTGATGCCCCGCTTGGCCATGAGGGCGGAGGCGATGCCGCCCCGGACCGCCATGCCCGGTCCCAGCCGCTTGGTCAGAGCGCCGTCCTTGACGCACTGCCCGTTGCCCGAAGACTGGTGATAGCCGATGCCTATGGCGTTGGTGATCCCGGCCTCATCGAGGCCCAGCAGGCGTGCGGTCACCCCGGCGGCGGTCATATAGCCGAACAGCGTGGTCAGGTGCCAGCCGTACTGGTGGATGCTCTCGCCCGGCCTGGTGGCGAGACCCAGACGGCAGATGAAGTCGGTGCCGACGGACGACCGACGTGATGAACTCGCGGCCGCTGAGGCCTCCCACGTATTCGCCCATGGCGAGCGCAGTCGGGATGGTGACCACCCCCGGGTGCATGATGGCATCCTCATGGACGTCGTCGAAGTCGAGCGAGTGGGCCATGGTCGCGTTGACCTGGGCCGCGTTCGGCGCAGGCAGCTTGTCACCCCAGCGCAGGATGCTGCTCTGCTGGGCGCCGCCCCACTCGAGTACCAGGTCCCGCATCTCCGCAACCCCGGCTTCGCCCGATCCGCCCAGAGCCACCCCGAAGAAATCCAGCACCTGGTCCTTGGTGGCCTTGACCACCTCGGGCGGCAGGTCCTCGTACCGGACGTTCCGGAAGTTGCCCACGAACAATTGGGTCGCGTCGGGCCTGGAAGTCTCGGGGTTGGCGGTTGTCATTGAATCCTTTCGTCAAAGACGGATATCGAAAGCGTCGCCAAGGTCACATCAACAGAGGCCTCGACAACGGGAAGTGCAGATTGACCGATTGGAGCAACGGGCCGAGTTGCAGGCTCATCTCCGCCGCGACTTCGACCAGCAGACCTCCGATGCGCTCAGCGCTCTCGGGCGAGAACGAGCCGACGGCCACAATGCAGCCGACAATGCTCCGGCCCTCGGGAATATCGGGCACCTCGGCCCCCAGTACCGCGCTCACGGCGTTGAGCCCAGACCAGGTCGTCCCGACGCTGCTGCCGTAGCCTACGCGCCTGGCCTCCTCGACCTGAGCCCGGAGGGTGTCCCGGTCGATCTGATCGCGGTCGGTCTCGCCGGCTTGTATGACGGAGGAGCGGCTGAGCCGTCTATCGAGCTCTTCCGGAGGCAGCGTGGCCAGGTAGGCCCTGCCGTGAGCGCCCCAGGTCAGCGGATAGCGGTGCCCCACGTCTATGGGGATGTAGGAACCACCCGGAGCGTGCGCCCGGGCGACGACGAACAGCGTCTCGCCGGAGATCACCCCGAGGTGCAGGCTGCAGCCGGTCTTGGCCGCCAGCGCTTCCAGGTACGGTCTGGCCGCGCGGGCCAGGTCGGTGTTGTTGATAAGAGCACGGCTGAGCAGGAGAAGATTCGGCCCAAGCGAGTAGTTCTTCGTGCGCTCGTCTCGGACGACCAGCCCGGCGCTGCGTAACGTGTTGAGGATGGCCAGACCCTTGCTCTTGCTGATGCCGACCTCTTTGGTGAGCTGCGTCAGCGAGGCCTCTCCGCCCACGGTATTGGCCAGAAGGAACAGAAGGCGCACGGACTGATCCACCGCCGGCACCAGTTGCAGATAGGTGTCCTTGCCCGCAGGCCGCACGCCCTCGGCGCCGTCGCCGCCGTCGCTATTCAGATGTTCATCGGACGGAACGGATCTCAACACAGAGTCCATGCGGGCCCCCAGCTGAGTTATGTCTACAGAACATAGTTCAGAGATTAAGCCTCCGAACAGATTACGCAGCGGGCCGCGTCTTGTCAACGCCGGATCCAAGCCGGCCCCGCTGCGCGCCGGTCCCGACCACGGTCCCTCTGCCCGACGGGATATAATGAGGGCATCGGGGGGTTCTCGGACCGCCCCGGGGTCGTTCGATCCCCCAGCCTTCACTGCGAAAGGACCACGCGTGCGCGAGATGTGGCGGACCCCCGCCGGCCGCGGATTCATCATGCTCGCCGTCATGTCGGCGGCGTTCGGCTTCGCCGTGAATGCGCACACCAACATCGTCACGAACTACTTCAACGATGTCCTTCATCTCTCCGGACCGCAGTTTGGGTACATAACGGCGGTACGCGAGATCGGGGGCTTTGTCCTCATCTTCCTGACCGCACTGTTCTACCGCGTATCGCTGCAGAAACTCACCGCGGGCGCCCTCGTGGTGCTCGGTATCGGCTACGCATTCTTCTCGCACGCCCACAGCTTCTGGTCGGTGGTCCCCTGGGTCCTCATCACCAGTTTCGGGATGCACACGGTACTGCAGACGCAGACGTCCCTGGGCATGAGCCTGACGACTGCGGGCAAGAGCGGTTCCGTCCTGGGACGCGTAGGAGCGATCGGCCAGGGGGGCACGTTGGCCGCCCTGGTCATGATCTTCCTCATCTTCAAGTTCGACTGGCTTTCGTACGGACCCACGTTCGTCATCCTCGGCTTCGCCTGCTTCGTGGGCGCGATCGCCATCGTGCGCTTCCCGCACCTGCACGACGGACAGCTGCGCAAGACGGCTCCCAAGCGCGAACCGATCGTGTGGAGCCGCCACTACCGCCTCTACTACTGGATCTGCATGCTGGACGGCGCGCGGCAGCAGGTGTTCTTCTCGTTCGGGCTCTGGGTGCTGGTCAATCGGTTCGGCCTGGGCGTGGCGCAGATATCGCTCGTCCTCCTGGCGGTGACCTTCACGTGCATCATGACGACGCCCCGGCTGGGGCGCGCCGTCGACCGCCATGGCGAGCGCCGGACGCTGTCGATCGTCAACATCGCGTACGTCGTCGCGCTGGCGGGGTTCGCGCTCGCCAACAACGTGATCCTGGCGGCCGTCTTCTACGCCATATACGCCGTCATCGCGCCGGTGTCGTACATCGGTGGCTCGACGTATCTGCGGAAGATCTGCGCCCCCGAGGATCTTGCCCCCAGTCTGGCCATGGGACTCACCATCTCGCATGCGACGGCCATCATCGTGCCGGTGGCCGCGGGCTTCATCCTCAACTATGTGGGCTACCAGATACCTTTCTACCTCGCCTGCGGAGTGGCGGTCGTGGCCTTCTTCGTCACGCTGCGGATCGACCCGTCCACGCAGAAATGCCCGGCGCGCATCGCCGCCGATGAGGCCGCCACCTCGCCGGTCCCAGCCGCGCCGTAGCAGGTCGCCCGCTTCCCTCACGTCACTCGTAGTAGTCGGGAGCGAGCTTCAGACTCTCCAGCGCGGAAAGCTCGTGCCCCAGGATGACGAGCGCCCCTTCCGCCTGCATATGTTGCAGCCGCTGGATAGCATCGACAGCGAGCTGGCTATTCCAGCAGATGCCGGGGGGGACCTTGTCGCTGAAGTTCTCCGCCACCTGGGCGGCATCGCCGGCGAGCACCACCGTACCGGACTCGGGAGAGCCGCACCACCAAGGACTGATGCCCCTCGGTATGCCCCTTCGTGTCGATGCAGACGAGCGACCCGTCTTGAAAGACGTCGAACGCCTCGTCGGCCCCCGGCTGCAGATACGTCAATGAACGTGTGCGCAGCAGACCGTCGAAATCGTAGCCCCGCTCGTACGCGTCGGGCCACCAGGCCGCCCGAAGCTCCTGCCGCCGCACGACGAAGGTCGCGTGCGGGAACAGGTGCATACAGCCCACGTGGTCGAGATGAAGATGGGAGAGGACCACGTACTTGACGTCCCGCGGCTCGTATCCCAGGCGCGCTATCTGCCGGTCGATCCGGCGGTCCGGAGACGTCTCCAGGACGGGATCTAGCGCTACGTCCGTATCCACGCCGGTATCGAAGACGACCAGCCCCTTGGGATGGTCGATCAGGAACATGAGCAGGGGGATGGTGATCGGCTTCCCGACATTGCGGTCGGGAGTCAGGTGGTTCATGTCGGGCAGGTGAGCATGCCCGCCGTCGAAGATGTAGAGCTTCATGGCTGCGCCTCCACACACAACAGCGCCGCGGCCCCGCTCAGCCCTTCACGTCGTTGATGATCTTGCGGCACGCCTCGAAGAAGATGTGGCTGTCGGGATAGAAGATGACGATCTTGGTCCCGTTGGCTTTGGCGGTCTCGACCCCCGCGCGGTCGGAAGTGGGAAAAGCCATGCCCATGATGGGGATGCCCTTCTCTTCGGCGAGAGCCCTTCACCTTCTGGTTGGCTTCTCTCAGGTATGGGTGCGCCCACTGCACGCGCTCGCCAGGCTCTTTGAGCAGAGCGTTGGAGATGTCGGCTCCCCCCACGCCCACGGCATCCCGGCCCGGCATCAGCACCCCGATGATCTCCTCGGCGTTGTCGATGGCCTCAACGTCCTCCAGCAGGGGGATGCACATGATCTGGCGGTTCGATGCCGCCATGTAGTCCTCCCAGTTGCCCTGAGAGTAGCCCGAGGCGCGGATGGCGGGGCATATGCCGCATCTGCCTTCCGGGGGATAGTGGCAGGCCGCCATAGCCGCCCGGGCTTCGTCGGCGGTCTTCACATGCGGCACCACGATCCCCTGGGCCCCGGACTCCACCGCGGAGCGGATGAGGAAGGTGTCGTTGGCTCCGACCCTCACCAGGGGCGTCAGACCCGACACCTCCGCGGCGCGGATGAGGTGCACCATGGTCTCGGGGTTCGTCCGGTTGTGCTCCATGTCCAGCATCACGAAGTCGAAGCCGGTGTAACCGACGATCTCGACCAGATCGGGGTCGTGCGTGTACATCTGCATACCCAGGGGCGTTTCGCCCTTTTCCAGCGCGGCCAGGACCTTGTTGGGCCGCGAGAATGGTTGGAAGCTCATCGTGCTGCTCCTTAACGGCCGCGGTTGTCGATGACCGGCTTGATCTCCTTGCCCGCCGCCATGTCTGCAAGCGCCTCGTTGATGTCCTCGAGCTGGTACTTGCGACTGACGATGTCGGCGAAGGGGTATTTCGCCCGGTTGGTCTTGATGAATTGCAGGGCTTTGTAGAAGTGAGGGATGGCCGCCGAGACACTGCCCACGATGGTGAGCGCCTTGGACGTGATCATGCTGGGGACGAACGTGGCGGAGTTGCCAGAGCTCTGACCCAGGACCAGGTATCGCCCGGCCTTTCCGATGAGGTCCACGCCCTCGGTGAAGGCCGCCGGCACGCCCGACGCTTCCACGACGATCTCTGGGCCTCGTCCCTGGGTGAGCCCCAGGATCACTTGCTTGCGTTCGTCCGCCGTCTTGTACTCATCGATGTCGATGACGTAGTCAGCGCCCCAGCGCTTGGCCAGCTCCAGCCGGTTCTTCGGCGCTCCGATGACGATGACCTTGCGGGCGCCACTCTCCCGGGCCACCACAGTGGAATAGAGGCCGATGGGACCGGCGCCCTGCACCACCACGTCGTTCATGAGGCCGACTTTGCCGAACCTCTCGTACCCCGCCACCACCGAGCGGAAGGCGCAGCCGACCCCGACCGCCTCCTCTTCGGTGAGCTCATCCGGGACCTTCACCACATTGGTAGCCGGGGTGATGTATTCGTATTCCGCGAAACCGCCGCGCAGAGCGATTGGCGGAGCCCATCCGTACCCCGACCTCTTCGCGCAGAGAACCGCGTCGCGCGCGATCTGGCACCAGTAGCAGTCCCCGCAATCCGCGTGCGCCCACATGATGCGGTCGCCGATCTTGATCTCTTCGCCGGCGGCGTCATGGACTCGGCCTTCGCCCAGAGTGACGATCCTCCCGATGGTCTCGTGGCCCTGGATGTTGGGCAGGGGGCTCTTGATGGAGAGCTCGCCCGCCTGCTGGTGGACGTCGGTGCCGCAGATGCCCGCCATCTCCACCTTGACGAGGATGGCACCGGGCCCGATATCGGGAATGGCGACCTCGGTGATCCGCAGGGGTTGGCCGTATTCCTCCAGGACGGCCGCCTTGCAGGTCTTCGGGATGGAACTCATAGAAATTCCCCTTCTGACTCGACCTTTGCCGGACACGCCGCCGGTAGAAAATCGCCCAGCGGTGGCGAAAAGAATGAGTTATCCTGAACGCACGTTCAACAACGTAGCACCGCCCCGGGGGGGTGTCAATCGCGAGATGTCGGAAAAAGGGCGCAAGACGTTCGTGAGAAAGACCAAGGCGGAGCGGCAGCACGAGATAGTCGAGGCGGCCGTTCACTTGATCGGCAAGTACGGTGTCCAGGGGACCACCGTGACTCGGATCGCTCAGACCGCCGGCATCGCGCGAGGTGCCCTCTACCAGCATTTCCCCAACCGGGAAGCCGTGCTGGAAGCGGCGCTCGACGCCTGGCGGGAGCGCTCTTCCGCATGGATGGTCCGGCCGGCGGCCGCGGACGTCCCCCAGCGCCTCCTCCAGATGGGAGAGGAGCACTCCGGTTGGGCGCTCTCCGAATACAACACCTTCGTCCGCCCGTTCTTTCAACTGATCGCCTCCAACCAGGAGACAAGTCTGGCGCGGTCTATCATCGAGAGGCAGCAGGAGGATTACCGGTACCTGGTGGAACTCGTGGAAGCGGGGAAAGACCAAGGAACCATCGCCGCGGACGTCGAATCGGGAGACGTGGCATGGAGCCTGCTCCTCCATGCGTGGGGCGAGGATATCGCCCGGCTGATGGGGGTGGAACAGTTCATCACCGGCGGCGCCTCGCGGCGGATCCTCGAGCGTCTGTTGGCCACCTACACCACGGAAAGCGACGCCGGGACGGCCGTCGCCCTTGGGGCGGCGCGTATGGGAGATCTGGGTGGGTAAGAGATCACTGATCGTCTATTCGTCGTTCACGGGCAACACCGAGAAGGTGGCCAAACGATTCCAGGCGACCTTCCAACGTAATGGCTGGGCCTGCGACCGGGTCAAGGTGCGGAAGACGGCCGACGACATCCTCAATCCCAAGTTCGACCCCAAGGACTACGACTTCGTCTGCGTCGGTTCGGGCATCAGGTCGCACCTTCCCTACAACGAAGTACTGAACGTCCTGCGCCGCCTGAGGCTGGGGACCGACCCCCGGTTCGCGCTGCGCTGGCGCGACGAGACCATCCCCTACATCACCGAGCCCCTGCCCGAGACTCCCCCACCCTGGCAGGACCGGAGTCTGGTCGCCCGTCACAAGAAGATAGTCCTGGGTCCCGACTCGCCGCGAGCAGCGGTCTTCGTCACCTACAGCGGCTTCGAGTTCGGCCCGAGGGAAGCTGAGCCTGCCCTGCAGCTTCTGGCGCTGGAGATCGAACATCTGGGCTTCCGCTGCGTGGGCCAGTTCTGCTGCCCGGGGAAGTTCCTTCACGACCCGACGCCGCTCACCTATCACGGAGACATCCGCGACAGGCCCAACGAGCAGGATCTGCAGAACGCGGAGTCGTTCGTCGAAGAGAGACTCGCGGAGATGGCCGACCCGGTTAGTTGATGCAGAGAAAGCCCCCGTCGTGCTGGACCACGACCCCATCCAAATGCGCACCCTCGGGCGACGCGAAGAAGACGCAGAGTGCGCCTATCTCCAGCGGTTCACCGTAACGGCGGTCTAACACGCTGCGGGCGTTCCGCTCCTGCATCTCCGGCGTCAGTTGGACGTCGAGGCCCGAGTGGGTGGGGCCGGGCATGATGCAGTTGACCCGAATGTCGTGTTCGGCGAACTCGATGGCCCACGAGCGGGTCAGATGGTTGATCGCGGCCTTCGACGCCACGTAGCCAACCATGGGCATGTCTTTGGACCCCGAGCACGTCGCTCCGCCCACCGACGAGATGTTGATGATAAGCCCGCCCCGTCCGGCGGCCCGCATGGCGTTGCCGACGGCGTGAGTCATGTTGGCGGTGCCATGTAGATCGACATCGATGACGCGGTGCCACTCGGGAAGGTCGTCGTCCATGTCGAGAAAAGGTTTCACCGCGGAGATCCCGGCGTTGTTCACCAGCACGTCGATATTGCCAAAGGCCTCGAGCGCCGCGCTCACCGCTCCGCGGACGGCCGCGCGGTCGGCGATGTCGCACTCGAAAGACAAGTGCCGCCCGCCGGACTTACGAAGCTCTGCCGCCGCGGCTTCGCCGGCTGCGGCATCGACGTCCAGTATCGCCACATTCGCGCCTCGTTGGGCGAAAGCCTCGGCGATGCCAAGACCGATACCACCGCCACCGCCGGTGATGATGACGTTCAGGCCCGACACGTCCATGGGATTCTTCAAGTCCGCGACCGGCCGGGTCATGGGCGCGGCCGGTGTGCCGGGCGCGGGCCGTGTGCCGGGCGCTGCGGCTTCCGGATCCGCCGCCGGCGTGCCTGCGGCCGGAGTAACCGGCGCCACTGGGTCGGACGCGCTCATCCCTCCGCCATGTCCTGGACGTATTCCCCACCCGGCCCTCCCGAGAAGTGGAAGATGGGCCGGTCGACCCTGTGGATCACCAGAGGGCAGTGGTAGGTGCCCTTGGGGATGAAGATCAGACAACTGCGGGTTAGCAGGAACTTCTCGTCCGCTATCCAGAACTCGATCTCCCCGCCCAGCTCGTAGGGCTCGGCGAAATCGGTGCCGAAGAAGCCTAGGGTCTCGTCATAGTCGTGGGCGTGAGAGCCGGCTTCCGCGGTCTCGGGATAGACGTCGCTCCCGCCCGGCCACATCCACACGGTCTCTGTATAGGATGCGCCCTTCAGAACCACGTCATCCAAGCCGATGATCTTGCGATGCGACGCCGTGTTGGTGACGGTCTCGGGATCCACCCCGGGCGGCAGGGCCGCGTCGCGCGAGTCGAATCGCCTCTCGCTGATGATGTACTTGCTGTTCTTCGCTTCGCTCACCAGAACCGCCCCTTTCAGTTTCCCGGGTTCACTTGGGCCCGCGCCGGGCGCCGTCGGGCAGATCGAAAAAGCTGTTGGCCCAACCTTCGGCCATGGTGCCGGTGCCGAGCATGAGGGCGAACTCGATGAGGGGCCTACGCACCTCTTTCCAGTTCAACGGACCATGATCCAGCCCCTTGGGGATATAGGCGCAATGGGTGGTGTCGAACTCGAGGAGGTCGTCCCCAACGCCGAACTGGAGGATGCCGCCCAGCGCCTCGGGATGGTCTGGGTCGCTGCCGATGTGGAACACGATCTCGTCGAAATCATCGTGCCGCATCTTGGGGATGGGCGGGAGGGGGACGTCCCAGATCCAGCCGAATTCCAGATAGTGGTTGGCCTCGGGGATCTGGGTGCGACTGAGGTAGGTCATGGTGGGATTCTGACGCCCGTCGACGTGGTCCGGTCCGGCCTCTCTCATGGGGCTGCGAATCACCAACCGCTCGTAATCGAGGCCGAGTTCCTGACTCTTCGCGGGAGGGGCGGCGGACCCGCGAGGTTCGCCGGTTTCCGAGGCGGCGCCTGGCGGCGTGCCCGGCGCAGGGTCTCCGCTACCGAACGCGATGGCCACTTGGACGTGAGGCCGCTGGAACTCCTTCCACGCGATCGGCCCATGGGGCGTGCCCGCGGGGATGTAGATGGAGGTGGTGGTGTTGAAGACGATCGGCTGGCCACCCAGGAAGAATTCGACGGTGGCCCCCAGGACCTGGGGCTTCGCCGGATCCATCCCGATGTGCAGCAGCAGTTGATCGTAGTCGGCCACTCGCTCGGGTCGCCGCGGGGAGGCGGCGGGCATCTCCTTGATCCATCCGAGTTCTGCATAGTGGCCGGCGCCGGGGATCTCCGCGTCGCTCAGATAGGTCCTGGGCACGTCCCCCGGACCTTCGGCAGCCGACATGCCCGGCCCCACGATGGGAGTCCGGACGACGAACCTCTCGAACGGAGATAGGGTCATGGCTTCGCCCCCCCGCTCCCGAGTTCCCCCAATTCCTCCAGCCGCTTGGCGATGACGCCAAGCTGGGAGAACAACCCGAACGTATCGGCCACGTCCCAGTGCTCGGCGATCATTCCGTCCTGCACGCGGAAGACGTCGATGACATCGAAGCTCAGGCTGTTCCCGGTGGCGTCGGTCCCCAGCCAGGGGCCCCCGGAGTGCGTGCCCGTGGTGGTGCTGTAGGC
Organism: uncultured Actinomycetota bacterium; assembly: GCA_963843455.1. Lineage (GTDB taxonomy): Bacteria > Actinomycetota > Thermoleophilia > RBG-16-64-13 > RBG-16-64-13 > CAIQPS01. The sequence goes on along the minus strand of CAWJKE010000001.1, from coordinate 14,530 downwards.
CATGACGATGTCGCCTTCGGCGATCATCTTCTTCAGCGTGTAGGCAAAGTCGGGCACAGCCCGGAAGATCACCTCGAAGAAGCTGACGAAGCCAGCTTTGCCCTGTTCGCAATCGGCATTGTGCTGGATGTAGTCGTCACGCATGTAGCTGTCCAGCCGGCTCATGTCGTGGTTGATGAACACGTCGTTGTAGAACCGGGACACGACTTCCTTGTTGACGCCGACGGCGCCACTATCACCCATGTTGGGTCTCCTCCCCACTCAGCGTGCCGAGATGCCCCCGTCTATTGCCAGAGACTGGCCCGTGATGAAGTTCGCGGCGTCGGAGCAAAGCCACACCACCGCCTCCGCCATGTCGTCGGAGTAACCCAGACGATGCAGGGGGACGTCCCTCTCCATGTCACCTCGAACGCTCGGGTTGGTGCCGGTGAGGTAGTCGAAGAGCAACGTGTTCTGCGTGGGCCCAGGCATGATGGCGTTGACCCGGATGTTGTAGTCGGCCCCTTCAAGCGCTGCCGTCTTGGTAAGCACGTTCAGACCGCCCTTACTGGCGCTGTAGGCGCAGAACCCCGGCATGGGCTTGACGGCGCCCACCGACGAGGTGTTGACTATGGCGCCGCCCCCCTGCTCGATCATCTGCCGCATCTCGTACTTGAGGCAGAGAAAGACGCCCTTGAGATTGATGTCCAGGGTGCGGTCCCAGATCTCCTCGGTGCAGTCCACGATGTTCATCACAGGGACCCGCTTGCCGTCGGGCCCGATGCCAGCGTTGTTGAACGCGAAGTCGAGCCGGCCATGGCGGCGCACGCATTCTTCCACTAGCGCATGCACGTCGGCCTCGCTGGACACGTCGCATTGGACATACGAGGCTTCGCCACCGGCTTCCGCGATCAGATCGCAGGTCTCTTCGCAGCCCTGGCGATTGGAGTCGGTGGAGACCACCACCTGCGCCCCCTCCCGCGCGAACAGCCGCGCGCCCGCCCTGCCGATTCCGGAGGCGCCGCCCGTGACCAGTGCCACCTTGCCGCTGAATCTCTTACTCATGCTTTCCCTTTCGTCGCAGGCAGCGGTCTATGGGGTCTGCCGTTGCGGGTGCAACCGGCAGGCTCTGTACATCCTAGCGCCGAATCGGCGACTTTGATCTTCTGGGGCGACGAGTAGGGGCGATCATGGCGGCTTGAGCGGATTTAGGCGCCTTGGTCGGCGCCCCCTTTGAGGTACTTGGTCCCGAACTCGAGGAGGGCCTCTTCCTTGTCTCGGGTCCACAGGTCGAAGAGCGGATCGAAGTCGTCCCCTGGACGGTGGGATTCCGTCCAGTATAGGATCTTGCCAATCAGGATCTCGCCGTTGTCGTCCGCGCGAAGATGGTAATGAGCGCTTGCTTGCAGCGGCCGCCAGCTCCTACCCGACTCCTTGTGCGTGAAGCACAGTTCGAACTGCACGACCGCGACCATCGAGTCCACGTCGATCGTGTAGTACTGGGGAGTGAGTTTCTCGTGGATCCCGGGATGAACGAAGGTCAATAGCAGTTCCTCACGACTGAGCGGCGGCGTGATAAACGGCGGGGGAGTGAACATCCAGAACTGGAAATCGTCGGAAAAGTACTTACGAAGTCCGGTCACCGACTCCATGGGGCCTTGCTTGTCGTTGGCCGCTTGGAAGTACTCGTCGAGCCAAGCAGTGATCTGTTCACGTGTGTATTCCATGGGATTCACTTCGGCAGTCTGGCGTATTCGGGCGCAAAGAAGAGGTCGTGGAACAGGATGGGCTTCGACGGGTCGTTGATCTTCTTGAAATTGAGCGGGCTGTGATACAGGCCGGCCGGGACAAATATCATCCTCGCCTCGGTCAGGACGAACTTCTCCATATGCCCGGGATCTTCGCCAAGGCTGAACTCGACCTCTCCCCCCAGATCCAGCATGTTAGTGATGTCGCCGCCGACGAAGATCACGTATTGATCGAAGTCATGGGCGTGCGGCTCGCCGATCATCTCGAAGGGCTCCGTGATAGGCCACCAGGTCATGCTGAAGACCTCATTGCCCCAACCCGCCGTCCCGCTCTTGAGCGCAAGACGGGGTCGTGTGACTTCGGGATGGGGGATCTCGGTCGTCATCCGCGGGTCTCTGATGTACTTTTCGAGGTCCGACCTCGCCATTGTCCGCCCTCCTATCGAAGTGCGCGGCGCGTGCCCGGCGACACCGCCGGGCACGCGCCGACTGCACGGGTCTGCGGTTGCTAGTTGAGCTTCCTCACAAAGACGAACTGGCCGCCCTTGGCCTGCCACTCGTTGTATCCACCATGGAGCGTGTGGTCCGTCGGAGAGTAGGTGACCATGCCCTGCGAGACGGGCAGATTCTTGATGGCTTCGATGCCGTCACGGATCTTCGCGGAGTTGTCAACGCCCGCCTTCAAACCTTCGAAGAGGATGTGCGACGAGTCGTACCCGAGTCCGGCGAACAGGCTGGGGGGCTCGTTGTACTTGGCCTGGTACCGGGCGGCGTAGTCGACCAGCAGCTGCTTGTTCGGATAGTCATCGGGCAACTGCGAGGGATTGAGGACTCCCGCGCCGATGAGGTACAGGCCTTCTACCGCCTCGGGACCGTTGGCGAAGATGCCGGGATGGCCTGACACCGCGCCGGACTGCTGGGGCCCCGTCACCCCTAGGTCTGTGAGACCTTTCGTCATCACCGGGGTCTGCACGATCGACGACAGCACGAACAGAGCGTCAGGCTTGTCGGCCTGGTACGCCGCATAGATCTTGTTGATCTGCGGCGAGAGGTCAGTCGCGTCGAGCTGCCAGGTGTCCTTCAGGTAGTTGATGGTGAAGCCCTTGGAAGCGGCATCCTTCTCCAGGATCTGAAGCGCCTGGAAGTTGGGAGGCAGGATGTCGGCGGCAGCAACGATCTTCTTCCAGCCTTGAGCCGCGATCTGCTTCTCGAGAGCGTCAGCCACATCCTCTGGGCCTACGCTGGCGATGAAGCCCCACTTGGCGTTTGTTGCCGGGGAGTCCAGTGTTGGGGTATCCCACCTGATGAACGGGATCTCGTACTTGCCGGCGAGCGGCTCCACCGCCAGCGCCGCGGGCGTGTTCAGCCCTCCGAGCAGAGCAACGACCTTATCCTGGGTGATGAGCTTCGTTGCCACCGACACCGCAGTCGCGGCATCGGATTTGTCGTCGACCTCGATCAGTTGGATCGGCCTGCCGTTGACGCCACCGGCAGCATTGAAGGCTGCGACCTCCAACTGGTACCCCTTCTGGACTGCCGGGAAGGCAGGCGCAGCCTGACCGGTGAGCGAGGCCAGGACGCCGATCTTGATCGGTTCCCCGGTGGCCGGCCCGGTGGCGGCGCTGGTTGCGGGCCCTCCTACCGTCGTTCCCGGCGCCGCGGTGGTCGTGGTGGTGCCGCCACAGGCGACAACGAACACCATCGCCGCCAGCAGCACGGCGATCAACCCTGCAATTGTGACTTTGCGTGCCATACGCTCTTCCCCTTTCTCTGTGACCGCCCTGTTTCGCTTTGACGAATCGCACAAGCCCTCTGCTACCGCTCCCCTAGGTAGGCGGCGCGTAGGCGATCGTCCTTCCTCAACTGGCTGGATTCACCGCTCAGCACCACCGAGCCGGTCTGGATCACAGCCACCCGGTTCGCGAGCGAGAGCGCCATCTCGGCGTTCTGCTCGACCATCAGCATCGTTATGCCCTGCGAATTGAGTCTGCCGAGCGCGTCGAAGATGCGTTCCACGGCGATCGGCGCCAGACCCATCGAGGGCTCGTCCAGAAGCAGCAGACTCGGCTGCGCCATGAGTCCCCGACCGATCGCGAGCATCTGCTGCTCACCTCCCGACAGCGTCTTGGCCATCTGCCTCCGTCGCTCGCCCAGGACTGGGAAGAGCTCGTACACGTAGGCCACATCGTCCGCGTAGCCTTTCTGCCAGTCCCGCTTCCCCGAGGCGCCCATCAACAGGTTGTCCTCCACCGTCAGGGTCGGGAAGAGCTGGCGCCCTTCGGGGACCTGGCAGATGCCGCGCGAGTTGATCTTCTCGGCCGGAACCGAGGTGATGTCCTCACCCAGGTAGGTGACGGTCCCGCTGGTAGGACGTACGAGTCCCGGATATCGTGTTGAGCAGGGTGGTCTTGCCGGCGCCGTTCGCGCCCAAGACCGCCACCACCTCGCCCTTGGCCACCGAGATGGATACACCGTGCAGGGCCTGGATAGAGCCGTACGCCGCGACGATGTTCTCCACCGCCAGCGCCACCTCTGGCTCCGCGCACGGCGCCGCCTCCGCCGCCCTCCTCTCCGACGCACACCTCCGCTCCAGTCGCCGTGCCCGGTGCCCAGATAGGCCTCGATGACCGCTTTGTCCTGCTTGACGGCCTCGGGCGAACCGGAAGCGATGAGCTTGCCGTAGTCGAGAACGTTGACCGAGTCAGAGATCCCCATGACCAGGCCTATGTCGTGCTCCACGAGCAGCACGGTCACACCCGCGTCGCGGATGGTCGCGATCTTTCGCACCAGATCCGCTCGCTCCGACGCGTTCATGCCCGCCGCCGGCTCGTCAAGCATGAGAAGGCGTGGCTCCGAAGCCAGAGCCCTGGCTATCTCGACCAGGCGCTGCTGGCCGTACGGCAGGCTGGCCGCGGGCTTGGACGCCTCGTCCGACCAGGCCGACGAGCGCCAGTGCGTCCATGGCTCGCCCGCGAGAGCGGCGCTCCTCGGCCCGTTGGCGTGGAAGCCCCAGGCAGCACGACCAGAAGCCCGAGCGCTCGTGCCGGTGGCAGCCCACCAGCACGTTCTCGAGCACGCTCATGTTCACGAAGATGCGCAGGCCCTGGAAGGTGCGGGCCATGCCGAGTCTGCGCGGCGTTGGCCGGGCTGAGCTTGGTCAGGTCGGTGCCCTCGAAGGTGATCCGACCGCCCGCTCAGCTCCTGCAGCCTGCTGATCGCGTTGAACAGCGTGGTCTTGCCGGCTCCGTTGGGGCCGATGAGGGCGGTGATGGTGCCTTCCTGGACGTCGAACGACACCTCGTTGACCGCCTTCAGGCCTCCGAACGCGATCGAAGCATTCTCGATGGAGAGGAGCGGACCCTCCCTGCGTTCGTCGCTCCTCGCGCGGGCGAGGTCCTCCTGCAGGGCCCCGGAGCCGATCGACGCGCTCCGAGTGCCGCCGGCTGGGGTCGACGGGACGGCAGCTGCGGCTCGACCCGGCAACGGCATCTGGCGCCAACGGCCGAGTCGAGCGCCGCCGCTGCCGCGGCCGGCCCACTCGGCTCCGGCGCCATCTCGGCCTCCTGGCCGAGCGACTCCCTCTTGAATAGGCGCTTGAACCAGGACCACGAGGTGGGTCGGATGCCGAGGATGCCGACCGGCAGGAACAACAGCAACAGGATCATGATCACCGAGTACGCGACGCCGCTGTACTTCTGGAGGCCGGTGAAGTAGTTGATCGCCCACCACATGATGATGGCCCCCAATACGCCTCCCCAGATGGTCCCGGCGCCGCCCACCAGGGCCATGACGATGGGAAGGACGGCGATATTGAAGCTGAACGAGCCGGGAGAGATCGATCCCGTGACGAAGGCGAACAGGCCCCCGGCGAAGCCGCAGATGATCAGCGTTCGCCACGAAGGCCAGCAGCTTCCAGTTGGCCGTCCTGATCCCCAGGGTAGCCGAGGCGATCTCGCTGGTCGCGAGGGCGCGCAAGGATCGCCCGAGCCGGTACTTGAGCCCCCGCTGCAGCAGCAGCAGGATCACCAACGTCGGCGCCCAGATCACGTAGTACTGGCGGAGCAAGCTTCCAACGCTGAACCCGAAGATGCTCAGAGTGGGAATGCCGTTCAGACCATTGATGCCCCTGGTGACACTTGGCAGCTGGATGAGGATCACCATGAAGATCTGGCCCAGCCCGATAGTCGCCAGAGCCAGGTAGAAGTAGCGCAGCTTGAGGACCGGGCGCCCGATGATGAGAGCGATGATCCCCGGGACGATGGCGGCGACGACCAGAGCCGCCAATGTCGGCCAATGCAGCTTGTACGACAGTAGCGCCGCCGCGTACGCGCCCATCCCGTAGAAAGCCGAGTGCCCGAACGACAGCTGGCCGGCCTGGCCAAGTACCAGGGCGACTGCCAAGGTGAGCATGGCGAACAACCCCGCGTTCAGCATGACGCTCATCGCGTAGAGGTTCTTGTACGCGAGGGGCCAGACGATCAGGACGACCACGAACACCACTTTGGCGACGGTGCTGAGACGCGGCGTCCTGTAGAACCCGCTCAGCGCGTTCCCTGATGCCGGATCACATCTCACCTTCCGACATCGTCGTCCCAAGAAGTCCTTGCGGACGGAAGTACAGGAGCAGGATCAGGAGCGCGAAGGCGATGGCGTCCTGCCACCCCGCGGGGAGGACACCGGCGAAGATCGACTGGATGATCCCCAGCACGAGACCGCCGAGCACCGCGCCCCCGCTCGAGCCCCACCCGCCGAGGATGGCGGCGACGAAGCCGGTCAGGCCCCAGAGCGCTCCCGACGTGTACGTGAGTGGGATCACCGAGTTGATGGCCAGACCGCCTATCGCCCCGATGGCGGCGGAGATGGCGAAGGCGAGGATGATCATCCTTTGCGTGGGGATGCCCGAGATGCGGGCCGCGTTGGGATTGGTCGCCGTCGCCGTCATCTGCTTGCCCACGCGGGTGCGCTGGCCAAAGAAGTACAGCAGGACGAAGACCACGATCATCAGCCCGACCACCCAGAGGCTCTGCACCTGCGACATGGACGCCGCCCAGCCGCAGGAGCTTGTCCCCGGTGAAAGGCGGTGTCGGCTTGCTGTAGCCGCCCCACTTGAGAAGCACCAGGCTCTCGATGAGAATGCTCAGCCCGACCGTGGCCAGGATCATGTTGACCAGCGACGACTTCATGATCCGCTTGAGCACCAGCAGATACATCGCCACAGCGCCACGACAACCACGGCGATGATGCTGAGGATTATTGACAGCCCAATACGGAAGGCCGATCTCCTTCAGCAGGGAGTAAGCCGAAGAATCCCGCCCATCATCACGAAGCTGCCCTGGGCCATGTTCACGACGTGGGAGGTGCGGTAGATCGTGACGTAGCCGAGCCCGATGAGCGAGTAGATCGACCCCATCGTGATGCCGGTGAGGATGTATTGCAGCCACGTAGACATTGCCTGGTGCCTCGCCTCTGCCAGGATCCGGCGCCGGGCGCCTCGCGAGAGGCGCCCGGCGCGGTTTCACCGACTAATAGCCCTCGTCCACGAAATGGCGCAAGATGCGGTCTCCCTGCGATAGCCTCCGGAGTGAGCAATTGGTGGTAGCCCTTCTCCGTGTGCCTCGGTCCCTGGTTCACCTCGATGAAGATCCACGGCCGCCAGTCGTCTTGAGTGGCTTCCAGGGAGAATGGATGAAGTTCGGGGGGATGAAGATGACGCACGACTTGGTGATGACGTGCTTCTCCAGCTCCGGCCCCAGGTAGAACTCGATCTCGGAACCGAGGTCCTGCGGGTTGTTGGGATCGGACCCGATGTGGAACAAGCAGTTCCGGGTCCTTGTGGATGTGCGGCGGATGGCCGATCTCCAGGAACGGTTCGTCGTGCGGCATCACCCAGTGGACCATGTAGAAATCGCTACCCGGCAGAGTGTCCTTGTCGATCTTCGTGATCATCTTGAAGGGAATGCCTTCGGTGAAGTGGCTGTCGAAACTGCCGTCGTAGTTGTAGATGTACTTGGAGTATTTCTTCTCGCCTTCACCGACCTCGACGCGGGTCGGCGCACCCTCAGCCGAGATGGCCTCGGCCGGGCACCAGTAGTCCGCAGACGTGCAGGTGCCGCAATCCTGACAGAGGTCCGGAGTCTATCCACACGCGTTCGTAGACATCCGAGGTGCTGACTTTGCCCGGGTTCTGCCCCGAGTATGGCGTCGTGCGGGCAGCCCTTGATGCAGAGCCCGCACGTGAGGCATCTACTCTCGTCGATCTTGCTCGGCATCGGACCTCCTTGTAGGACTCGCGAAAGAACTGATCAGGAATCCGTGAACCGCTCTGGTACAGAAAGAACCGGGCGGCCGCCAAAGTTTCTTCCACTGTCACGTTCGGTACCGGCTCCCCCTCCTCTTGTTCGGCCATGTACCAGCCCGCTTGCGTCCCGTAAATGACCGACGTGAAGATGTGCCCGACTGCTTCGGGTGTCACCCCGGCCCGCTTGAGCTCCGGCCTTGCAGCGACCACCGCCGCGCACAGACCATGAATGCGATTCAAATAGCGGTGGTACTCGTCTCTGACCTGCTGGTCGATGCTGGGATCAACGCCAGTGTCCAGACTCAGGCCCGTGGTGTCGCGGAACCCGAAGGCGCTCAACATGAAGGTCATCAGCGCCGGGTCTGCCTGGTACTTCTGGAAGACCGCACGCATGAGCTCGAGGAGAAGGTTCCGGGGATCCGGGTCCTTCACGGCGGCCGCGGCCAGCGCTTGCTCGACGTGGTCATTGATCTCCGCCCAGCACGACGCGTAGACCGCGCGGAGAACACCGTTCTTGCTGCCATAGACCCGAAGGACGCCGCTCTCGCTGGTCCCGGCCTGGGTGGCGATCGCGCGCAGCGGGGTGGCGGCGAAGCCCCTTGAGAAGAAGAGTTGTTTCGCGGCTCGCATGATGCGCTGCGAAACGTCTGACCCAGTTTCCGAGGGCATGTCTGTTACCTCTTCGTACTGAGTAGTAGCACCACTACCTGGAGCGCACGCTAGCACTGCGGGCCCGGCCTGTCAAACATGCCTAGGAAGTCCCTGCCCCGCGCGAGCCACTCTGCGATAGGCAGTCTCTTCGTGCACCTAGACTCACAGATGCCGCAATCGTCGCAGTCTTCGGGATGGATCTGCTCCTGGGCGCAGAGAACTCCGGCCGTCTCCACATCGGAGTACATGGCCGCGTCGTTGTAGATCTCGAAGAACCGCGGCACGTCGATACCGGCCGGGCAGGGCATGCACGGCCGGCACGAAGGGCACGGCACCTGTTGCCGCTTGCGAAACGCGTCTCTCACGTCACTGATTATGATCTCGTCGGAGACGGCGAGACCATCGGCCTCGGCCTCATCTGCCACACGGAGGTTCTCGAGAAGCTGCTCCATGCTTCGCATGCCGGCCACGGCCACTGACACACCGGGATGGTTCAGAACGAAGCGTAGAGCCCACTCGGCACGGGACCATTTGCGGGAAGATCGTTCCCAGAGCGTCTGCACCTCCTCGGGAGGATCCTTCGTGAGCCAGCCGCCCCTGAGTGGTCGTGTCGCGACCACGGCCAAGCCCTGTTCCGCCGCGTAGCGGATGCCGGTGCCGCCGGGATCATGGCTTGACATCCATGTAGCTGTAGTCAACGCTGCAGACGAGCCAACGGTCGTAGGCCTCGCACAATGCTCTTCAGCACCTGGTAGTGATCGTGGAAGGAGAAGCCCGCGTGGCCGATGCGACCATCGGCCTGCGCGTCTATCGAGGCAGTCGAGGATACCCATTGCCTGCAGCCGGGGCCAGCTATCCCGCGTCAGCGTGCCCACAAGGCAGAAGTCGACTCTGTCTGAGCCCAGCCATGACAGCTGCGTCTCGAGGAGATGGTCGAAGTCCTCGGGGGAGGAAATCGATATCGCAGGAATTGTGAGGGCGATCTTCACCTTGTCCCGGTATCCGTCACCGAGAGCTCTGCTCACGGAGCGAACGATCGGCTGATGACCAGCGATGATCCCAGGGGAAGCCCAGGTCGATGTAATTGATGCCGGCATCGATGCCCCGTCTGATCATGCGGATCGCTTCGGGCTCTGCGAGCGCCCCCCGGCAGCCTGCGGGGGTTCCGGGAACACGCATCAGCCCCCAGCCCCAGCGCCGAGGCCGCCCATTCGAGTCGACCGAATCTGCGGTATTTCATGGTCTAGGTCCCATCTAGGCAACAGACATGGGAGGCCCAGGCCTCCCATGCTGTTGTTCCCTTCGGCCGGCCTTGCCGGCAGCCCTAGTCCTCTGCCACTTCCACCCAGGGCGAGTCGTGGTCGCCGCTCAAGCACATGACGATGAAGGCGTAGGGCTTGTCCACCCATCTAGTGATAAGCGGCAGGTGCGGAAACCCCTCCGGGCACACAGCGATGGTAGGCGTGTTGAAGATATGTCTCTCCCGCTCCTTGCCCATGCCCAACTCGAGCTCGGCTCCAAGATAGTCGAGGTTGTCCGGGTCGAGCCCGAGGTAGCAGAGTATCTCGGCCTCCGGATGGGTGTGAACTTCACCGCCCCTGTGCCACTTGCCGGTCTGGGTGTAGTAGCCCCAGGTGAAGTTGACGTCGAAGCCCTCTAGGTTCTCGCCGAACAGCCAGACGATGTCGTCTCCGTTGCCTGGCCCTACACCGAACTTGGCCGGATGGAGTATGCCGTCCTCATCCATGATGTCGAAGTAGGTCGGTCCACGATTCTCCTCGCCCGACATCGTTTTCAGACTGTCGGGAAGCTCGCAGCGAAGGTTCTTCACCAGATGGGCGTACTTGGAGCCGGTGGTCGGCGTGCCGGCGGGCAGCGCCTCCGCCTTGTACTCGGGCGACAGGCCGATGATGTAGTGGGCCAGTGGCCGATCGACCCAGTGGGTCGTGACGGGGCCGTGCGGCAGACCCCTGGGGATGACGACGTAGGTCGGTTTGTGGAACGTGTGTACCTCCCGCTCTTCCCCGAGTTGAATGGAGATCTCGGCGTCGATGCGGCGTACGTTGCCATCCTGGTAGCCGGCGAAGACCAGAACCTCGTCGTAGGGATGGACGATCATCCCTTCCTGGGGATGAAGTGTCCCGGGCTCCGTGATGAAACCGTAGACGAAATGGGCGTTGAAGCCCTCCATGTCCTTGGCTTCCATCCACATCATCGGCTTCGGATAGAGCCCAGCCGGCGGCTCCCGTACCAGCGTCGGCTTGATGAGATGGGGATAGAGTTTCTGGGCCACGTCGCTGCCTCCTTGAGCAAGACCTGTTTGAGCGGCCGAACGGAACCCGGCGCGTGTACGCGTCCGGGGCAACAAGGCGACTACACCCGTGACGGTACCACCCCTCATCCGGCGTTCCAAGAGGAAAGCCAGGCATGATGAAACGGGGCGGACGCCTGGAAAGGCGTCCGCCCCGGATTCTCCAGTGACGGCGGCACGATTTTGCGCACCCGCACCTACAGGATGATGTCCCCCAAATTGACCGACCGGCTGGTCTTGACCTCGATCTCCTTCGGCGCGTAGCCGGCCGCGGCGATCTTGACCTTGTAGCTCACTCCGGCCGGCAGGCCTTCGAACTCGAAGTCGCCGAAGCCGTCGGTCACGGTGGTCACGGCGCTGCCATCTGCGCCCTCCAGCGTGACGCTCACGCCTTTCGCGCACTCGTCCTTGTCGCCGAGCACCACCGCGCCGGCCACGAACTCCTTGGGCAGGCCGATGTAGCGGACCCTCTCGCCCATGTCGTAGTCGGCCAGGGGTTCGGTCTTGCCGGAGGCCACCAGTTTGGCGACCTCGCTGTTCGGGTCGTCCAGGTCGCCGAAGACCAGGGTCCCGGTCGGGCAGGCCTCCACGCAGCGCGGCTCCTTCCAGCCCGCGTCGAGCAGATGGGCGCACAAGGTGCATTTCTGCGCGACGTTCTTCTCCTCGTTCCAGTAGACCACCCGGTAGGGGCAGTGAGTCACGATGTCCTTGTTACCGGCGGCCTTCTTGGGATCGATGATCACGATGCCGTCATCCCGCTTGTACACGGCGTCGGGGTCGCCGACCGCGCAGGCCGGGCTTTCGCAGTGCATGCAGGGGATGGCGGTGTAATCCACCTTGACCTTGGGGTACTGGCCCCGTTCCTTCTCGGTGACCTTCATCCACGACTGTCCGGTCATGGGCTGGCCGAGCGAATACGGCTTGTGGTCGTTCCCGCAGTACTCGTCCTTGCAGACGATGAAGCAGTTGTAGCAGCCGTTGCATTTGGTGACGTCGATCACCATTCCGTACCTGGTCACCTTAGGCCTCCCATCTGCGCATCTCGATCAAGCAGGAATTGGGAGCCATGCCGGGGACGTTCTTGGAGAGCATGCGTCCCGGCGTGAGCAGGTTGATGCAACCGCCCCGGTCGGTGCTGCCGGCCTTGCCCGGTTCGATGGGATCGTAACTGGCCGATCCTTCGTAGGAGTGAGCCACTCCCGGTCTGACCCTCTCGGTGACCTGGGCCACGCAGAGGACCGAGGCCCGGTCGTTGTAGAGCTCGATGACGTCGCCGTGCTTGATGCCCCTGGCTTCGGCATCGGTGGGATGGATGCGGACGATCCAGTAGTCGTAGCCGCCGTTGGGCAGCCGGTGACCCGGGATCTCCGAGAGCCACGGCACGTGGTGGTCGTGGTGCGTGTGGAAGGTGAACCGCGGGTGCGGCGAGATGAGGGCGATCGGATACGTCTTGAAAATGTCCGATTCGTGGCCTTCCCAACTCGGGATGTACCGCGGGAGCGGCGGGCGCTCGTCGTCGTCGGGAAGGTTGGCCTTCAGGCTCTCCGACACGAACTCGATCTTGCCGCTGTAGGTACCGACATCCTTGGCCTTCTCGGTGCCCCGCTTGGGGTTGCCGAAGTCGGGGGTGTCGCATTCCCGGTCTTCGTAATACCAGCGGAGGGCGGGAGTGGGCTTGTAGTCCTCTATCTGCGGGACCACGAAATAGCCCTTCTTCTTGAAGTCGTCGAACTTGACGTACTTGGGCAGGTCGGACTTGTAGAACATCTTCTCGATCCACTCGTGCCAGGTGTTGCCCTCGGTGTACTCGTCGTACACGCCCAGCTTCTTGGCCAGGCCGCAGAAGATGTCGTAGTCGGACTTGGACTCGCCCACCGGCTCCACGCATTTCTGCTGGTAGATGATGATCCGGTGGTTCGCGCTGCCGGAGGCGTGAAGGGAATAGCCGCCCGAGCTGGCGTACTCGCTGATGTCGTCCCGCTCCAGGTTGGTGCAGGCCGGCAGGATGACGTCGGCCAGCCGGGTCTCGGTGGAGAACCAGCAATCCTGGTTCACGACAAACTCCAGCTTGGGACTCTGGTACATCCGCACCCATTTGTTGGTGTCGACCATCGTGGACAAGAAGGCCCCGCCGTAGCGGTAGAACATCTTGACCTCGGAATGGCCGGGCAGCGGGTACTCGTACGGCATGAACTGCTGCTCCAGCGACTGGCCGCAGAAGGTCTGGCCCATCCACTTGGTCGACCCATCGAGGATGGCGTCGGGCACCGTCAGCCGATACAAGCGCTGCTGGACCGGGTTGTGGACCGGCTTCTCGGCCATGAGGTTGAAACAGGCCCCGCTGGCGTAGCCGGGGAAGTCGAGGGTGTGGTTGTACGGCGGCCCGTTGGCCGTCCCCCAGATAGACACGCCCGGTTTGCCCAGTCCCTGCATCGCCTGGAGCAACACGAGCAGGCGAGCGTGCTCGGTGGCGTACGCCTGGCGGCAGTAGCCGCCCTCGCCGCCCTTGGTGCCGCCGGCCAGACAGGTGCGGTGCGAAGCCCACTCCCGCGCCAGGGCCACGATGGTGCGGGCCGGCACGTCGGTGATCTGCGCCGCCCACTCGGCCGACTTGGGAATACCGTCCGTCTCGCCCAGGATGTACGCCTTGAACTCGTCGAAGCCGGTGGTCTTGCGGGCCACGTACTCGTTGATCGTAGGTGCCCTCGGTGAGCCACACGTGGGCGATACCCATGGCCAGAGCCGACGTGGTGCCGGGCTGGTACGAGATCCACTTGTCACCCACGTGGGCGGCCGTGTAGTTGAAGTAGGGGTCCAGGAAGATCTGGCGGACGCCCTTGTCCCGGAACCACAGCCGCCACTGCGCCGACTCGTTGCCGCCGTAGATGCCGTGCGTGGTGTCGCAGTCGTTGCCCCAGTGGATGATCAGTTCGGTGTGCTTGAGATTGTCCTCGAGCATGTCGTAATGCTCGGGGTTGCCCAGCCGCCAGTAGAAGCCGAAGTTGTGGGTAGCTCCCCAGTGCCAGCCTTCCCAGCTGTCCGGGTTGTCGAAGATGTCGGTGAAGCCGATAAGGCTGAAGAAACGGGCCCACGCGCCGGTCCGGTAGCCCACGTTGCCCCAGTTGTGGTGCGAGGAGGCCCGGGAGGTGATGGCCTCGGGGCCGTAGGTCTCGCGGATACGGATCATCTCGCTCGACACCAGGTCGATGGCCTCGTCCCAGCTTATACGCTCGTACGGCGATTTGCCCCGGTTCTGCGCGTTACGCCCGCCCGGACCGGTGGAGCCGGGAGCGCCCGTGGGGTCGAAGTCCACCCGCTTCATGGGATACATAATGCGATCGTCGGAGTACACCCGCGCCCGCTCGGTGAGCGTGAACGGAGCCACGCAGGCCTTGCGCGGCGGCGAGTACTTCTTGTCGTCCACCTCGATGGTCCACGAAGGCGCGTCGGTCTCATCGAAGACCAGCGGCCGGACCTTGGTTATCTTGCCGTCCTCGACGTGGACCCTTATCGGGCCCCCGCCGGTGCAGTTCACAAAGCTCT